>JAIYAE010000038.1 GCA_027489175.1 Rhodobacter sp. | reverse complement strand
GCTTACCACGGCCTCGTCTTCCACCCGACGCTGGGCAACATGGCCTTCACCTTCCACTCCATCGCCATTGGCTTGCGTGACCTTGGCATGACGATGAACCCGCAAGGCGCGCATTACACCCTGATGGGGATCGAAACGCTTGGCCTGCGGATGCAGCGCCATGTTGAGAACGCCCAAGTGGTCGCCGAATGGCTTGAGCAAGATCCGAGGGTCGGCAAGGTCACCTATCCGGGCCTCAAATCCTCGCCCTATCACCACCTCGCGCAGAAGATCACGCCCAAGGGTCCCGGCGCGTTGTTCACCTTCAGCGTCAGGGGCGGGTATGAGGCTTGCGTCAAGCTGATCGACAACCTCAAGCTCTTCAGCCACGTCGCGAACCTTGGTGACACGCGGTCGCTGGTGATCCATTCCGCCTCAACCACCCACCGCCAGCTGACGGAAGAGGCGCAGATCAAGGCTGGTGCGGCACCCGATGTGGTGCGGGTGTCCATCGGGATCGAGAATGTCGAGGATATCATCGCCGATCTGGATCAGGCGCTGACCAAAGCGACGGCCTGAGCGCCGCCAAAAGGCCAACCCCGGGGCGATCAGCCCTGGGGGGCTTCGGGCGCGGGGTCAAGCGATGGGGCCAGAAGCATGCCCTCGGGCAGCGGTTCCAGCCAGCCGACCCGGCCCTGCCCAAAGCCCGGGGTGCCGGGTGCCCAGTCCAGTGACAGCGACAGAAGACGGCAGGCCTGCCGGTCTTCCGCATCGCTGCAGGTCTGCACGACCGTGGCCACAAGGGCGGCAAGGGCATCGGTCACTGAAGCCGCGGCCAAGGGATTGGCGACCTCGGCCGGTGCGGCGTCGTCTTCCGCTGGTTCGGCCGCCTCTTCCGGGGCCGGGACCGTCACTGCCGCCGGGTCATCGCCAACGGCAAGGATTTCGGACAGGAAGACATGCGCGCCGAGATCGGGCAGCGGGTCGGCTTCGGGTTTCAGACGGTAGGCAAGCTCAATCCGAAAGCGGGCGGTGCCGCGGACGGGATCTACACTGTCAGGCACAACGCGGGCGCTGTGGATGGCGCAATCCTGTGCGACGCTGGCCAGCAGCACCGGGCACAGACCCTCGGCCATGCGCGGCGCGCGGATATCGGCGAAGACCTGCAGATAGGGCTGGGCAGGCAGGGTCTGACCCTCGGCCAGCAGGGCGGTCAGGGGGGCGGTATGGGTCACCGTCACGCTGCGCCCCGGCACCAGCCGATCCTGTGCCAGATAGGCCCGGACATCGTCGCGCGGGATCAACCCACCCGTTGGCGAGACCAGCCACCCGCCTTGCGCAAGGGCTGCATCAGCCGGTTGGGCCGAGGGATCCTGTGTGGCAGGGGCCGCGGGAAGGCTGGCCCAGTATTGCCAGCCCGCCGCGCCAAAGCCGAGGACCATGAGCGCAAGGCCGGTTCCGATCAGCAGGCGGAGCATCAGAAATCCACCCCCTGCGACAGCGTGGCCAGATTGCCCAGCGCAAACTCGGTCGCAATGGCGCGGACCCGGGCGGTGAAGTCCTGGCCAGCGGCGACCTGCCCCTTGATCTCGAAGAACTGGTCTTGTGTGGTGCGGATCCGGGCGCCGGCGATCGGGTCATAGGCGGCCTTCGGGTCGGCCCCGGTCGGAACCGGGCCAATCACCGACAGGGTACCGGCGTCAAATCCGATGCGGCTTTCCCCAGCCAGCACGCCAAAACTGTCACGGAACCAGACGTCATAGGCATCCGCCGCATCGCGCAGCGCGGCCAGTTGCGCCTCGGCGTCCTGCCGCGACAGGGCAGGGTCCCGCACTGACCCTTGGGCGACCTGCACCAGCCGATGCCCGGGGTTCAGGTCATGGGCGGGCTGGATGCCACAACTGGCCAAGCCCTCGTTCAGGATCACCTCGACCGGAATGACGGGGTCAAGATTGGCGATGCCCGCCTGATCGCCGCCCAAGAGGATCACCCGTTCGATCCGCGCGCCGGGGGCCAGATGCAGGTTCCACATCCGGTTACCGGCACCGGTCTCAAGCACAAGATAGACCGGAGCCTCGGTTTCGGTGACGGCGATGTCATAGGCTTCATAGGGCGGACCGCCGGCATCAAAGGTCATGTCGGGGCCAAGGCGGCGATACCGGTCAACGAAGGTCTGCACGGCGGCGGCAAGATGGCTGTCGTTGTAGGTGGACAGCGCAAGCGCCAGACCGCTGTTGCCGGCGCTTGCGTGGCCGACCACTGTCCCGGGTTGCGGCGGGGTCGGCATGCAGCCAAGGATCGGCCGGATCGTGGTGATCTCGGCCGGAATGTCGGCGGAAATGCGGGTGGTGTAGCCGGTGACGACCGCATCGATGAAGACCGGACGGTTGCCTTCTTGCGCGGCGATCTGGCCGGTGGCCAAAAGCCCCTCGGGCGAATCGACCAGGAAATCGGCCGGCGTGGCATCCGCGTCCCGCAGGCCAGATGCGCCAAGGCCCGTCAGTGCAGAAATGGCGACCGGTGGCAGAAACCCTTCAACCATTTGTGGCCGTAGCACCACCAGCGCACCCGCTGCCAGCACGGTGGCGCCAACCACCACCAAACTGAACGCACCGCGCATTATTGCCTACTGCCCCTTGCCCATGGTCGTACCATTTACACCATCTTCCACAACTTGGGCAAAATATGGCCGAAACGGCGGAACACTTGCGCTTTCCGCCGTTTTTCAGCGGGTTATTCGACGATCTGGAAAAGGATCGTCACGTTGGCTGACAGGCCCAACTCACCCCCCGCGACCGGCACCGGCGCGGCCGAGGCTTCGGCACGGAACATCGGCACCGGGTCGGTCGGGGCGCTGACTTCGCTGATCGACAACACGCGCCCCAGCTTGACCCCGGCGGCGGCGGCCAGCAGCTCCGCCCGGGCGCGGGCATCGGCCACCGCCTCTTGCCGGGCGGCGTTCAGGGCGGGTTCCGGATCGGCCAGCCCGAAGGTCAGGCCGTTCAGCGTGTTGGCGCCGTCAGCCACCGCCGCATCCAGCACCGCGCCCAGACCGTCCAGCGCGCGAACGCGAATCGTCAGCATGTTGGACGCGACATAGCCCGCAATCGTCGGCCCCGCGACGGAGGAGCTGTCATAGCCCGTCCAGTTCGGGTTCAGCGACAGGTTTGATGTCTGCATGTCCCGCGCCTCGATCCCGGCGGCGGTCAGGCGGGCCATCACCGCGTCAAGCGCAGTGGAGTTGGCCGTCAGCGCTTCAGCGGCCGTTTCGCCTTGGGTGGTCACGCCGATGGAGAGGGTGGCGATATCGGGCACAGCCTCGACCGTGCCGGTGCCGGTTACGGTGATCATCGGGGGCATGGCATCCTCGGCAAGGGCGGGCAGGGGCATGGCAAGGCTGGCGGTCAGCAAAAGGGCGGGCAGGATACGCATCGGGTTCTCCTTCAAGGGCGCGGGCAATTGCCGCGTGGTTTCAGGGATTGGGACGCACGCCACAAGTCCTTCCTTGGCGGCTCTTTACCCGTTTTTCTTTCTTTCGGCGAAAAGCTGCTATAAACCGCCATCAACCGTCCGGGGCACGTTCCCGCGCTTTCACAATTCGTGCTAGACCCGCGTCATGAAACCGACATTCGCACTAGACCTGAGCCGCGACCTGATCGCGCTGTTGCACCGGACGCCCAAAGGTTGGCTCTCGATCGGCGAGGTTGCCTTCGACGCGCCTGACCTTGACGCCAGCCTGTCCTACCTGCGCACGACGGCGCTGGGCCTGTCGCCGCTCGGGATGACCACCAAGATCATCCTGCCCGCCAGCCAGATCCTTTACACCGAGGTGCACGCCCCCGGCCCCAGCCGTGAGGAAAAGCGCCGTCAGATCGCCGCCGCCCTTGAAGGCCGCACCCCCTACGCGGTTGAGGATCTGGTGTTCGACTGGTCCGGCAAGGGGGCCACGGTCAAGGTCGCGGTCGTCGCGCGCGAAACGCTGGATGAGGCTGAGGCATTTGCCGTGGCCCACCGGTTGAACCCGGTATCAACGGTTGCGATCCCCGAAGACGGCGCCTTTGTCGGCGAACCCTGGTTCGGCCCGACCGCCGCTGCCGCCTCGCTTCTCGCTGAGGGTGAGACGGTTGATCGTGACCGTGAGGCGGTGGTGATGCTGCAGCGGGATCCGCCGCCAGCGGCACCTGCGCAGACGGAACCGGTCGCGGTTGTAGAAGACACGCCCGCCGCCGGGCCGGAACCCGAGCTTGCGGCCGGCGTGGCCGGGGGGGATGACGACACCCTGCCCGGTCTGGAAGAAGCGCTGAACGGCGATCTTCCGGCACCGGCCCCGACGCCACCAGAACCGGCATCCGCTACGGCCGCGCCCGCAGACAAGGCTGAAAAAGCCCAGGAAGATCAGTCTTTTGCCGAGTTCTTTGCCAAAGCGACGGCGGATGATGCCAAGGCCGCGGACGCGGCTGACGATCTGGAAAAAAGCCTGTCGGCGGCCCTGGCCGATGTGGCCGATACCGGGATTGCCTCGCCGGTTGCCCGTCCTGCCGCAGCGGCGGCATCGGTTGCGCCCGCAGCGGCAGACCAGCCCCAGCCCGATCACCCCGAGGCGGATGAAGCGCCCTTCGCCCATGTCACCGATACCACAGCCTTCCCCGACACCGACGCCGATCTTGCCCCGGTATCGCGGGGTGCGGCCAAGGCGGGTGACGCATCCGCCGGGTCCGGACCGTCGCTGGTGGATGGCGATGATATCCCGCCCGCCCCACCCTCGGCGGCCATGGTGGCCTTTGCCAGCCGCCGCGCGGCGGCTGGGACCAGCACTGCCCCGGCGGTCGATGGTGCCCTGCGGCCAGTGACCCCGCCACCCGCTCCAGCCTCGGCCAAGTTTGGCGGACCTGCGGCAAGCCAGCCCCGGATGGCCCCGGCCAAGGGCTTTGCGGGCCTTGTGACCGCGCCCTCGATCCCGGGCACCCGGGCCAAGCCGAAAGGCAAGCCGCCGATTTCGGAACCCGGCCGCGTCGCGGGGCAAACGGCGTCTGGTGTTCGTTCGCCGGCGCGGCCCGGCGGCACATTCGGCACCTCTGCCCCGCCCCGCAACCGCACGGGCGTGGTGTTCATGGTTCTGGTGGCGCTACTGCTTTTGTGCCTTGCGTTGATCGCGGCCTGGTCGTCCTTCTACCTTACCCGCAACGCGACCGAGAACGCGTCCGAGACCCAACTGGCAGACACCTCAGCCGCTGAGGGTGAGGTTACACCTACCGCGCCGGGCGTCGAAGATGAGATGCTGGCCGATCTGCAGGACCCTGAAGGTCTGACCGACCCCCTTCCCGAAGCCGAAGGTCTTCCCCTTGCGGCTGGGGATGCAGGGGCCTTGGCGACCGAAAGCCTGGACCTGACGCAGCTTGACGAAGACGCAGCGCCGATCAACCTTGCGCCGGAGGAAGCCACCGACCTGCCGCAAGGCACCCTCGCCGGGGCCGCGCCAGAGACGGTTGTCGAAGAACCTGCACCCGAGGGGACAGCGCCAGAAGCGGTTGCAGCCGAAGACCCTGCCGCTGCCGAACCCCTGCTGCCGGTAGAACCTGCCCCCGACACGGCCGTCACCACCGATCTTGCCGTCGCGGCCCCCCCGGTTGAGGATCAGGATGAGATTTTCCTGTCGGCCATGGACGCGCCCCCCCCGGCGCTGGATGCACTCGCCTTGCCGGTGCCTGTCCTTGTGACCGATGCGGCCCCCGAAGCGCCGATGCCGCCCCCGGCCTTTGGCACGGTCTATCAGTTTGATGCGCGTGGTCTTTTGGTGCCGACGCCCGAAGGCATCCTGTCGCCTGACGGGGTGATGCTGATCGCCGGCCCGCCGCCCTTGGTGCCGCCCGCGCGGTCCGAGGTTGCCGCCGCCGCCGCCGCTGCCCGCGCATTGGAGGCTGCCCCGGCAGCCGCGCCCGCGCCTGCGGCAGGGGCGACCGCGGCCGATGCCTCGCTGGTGACGGCCGGGGAAGCGCCTGCGGTGGACCCCACGGTTGCGCCAGCCCCCGCTGACCCGGCGATGGCCGGCTTCCGGCCCCGTGCCCGGCCCGAAGGTCTGGTGCCCGAGGCCGCGCCCGAAGATGATGCCAGCCTGGCGGTCGAAGGCGAAACCGCGGTTGCCACCCTGCGGCCGCTGCCGCGCCCGGACAGCGTGCTTGCGGCCGCCTCAGCCTCGCGCCCGGCGGAAGGGGCAGCCGGCCTTGCCACGGGTGACCTTGGCGCGCAGGGCGCGTCGCTTGCGGCACAGGCCGAAGCGCGGCTTGCGGCCGCCGCGGCGCTTGAGGCCGAGAACCCCTCGATCGTCGCCATCTCCATGCGGCCCGCCCCGCGGCCCAGCGACCTGAGCAATGCGGTCGAGGCTGCGGTCGCCGCCGCCGTCCGCGCGCCCGAGCCGGAGGCGGAGGTGATCGAAACCGCCGCAGCACCACCCGCCGACCTCAAGCCCGAGGAGCTGGACGAGCTGAACGAGCCCGAGGTGGCCGTCGCCGCCCCGTCGATCCCGTCCAAGGCCAGCGTGGCCAAGCAGGCGACCTTTGCCAACGCGATCAACCTGTCGCGGATCAACCTGATCGGGACCTACGGCACCGACTCGCGGCGCTATGCCCTCGTCCGGCAGTCGAACGGGCGCTACAAGAAGGTGAAGGTCGGCGACAAGATTGATGGCGGGACCATCAAGGCGATCACCGAGACCGAGGTGCGCTATCAGAAGGGCGGCAAGCTGATCTCATTGGCGATGCCGAAGGCCTGAGTCTGGGCTGTCCCAGGCAGGGACGGTCTGAGTTACCCAAATAAAACAAGGTCTTAAGTTTCCCATTCATGATCCGTTAAGGATTATGGCGGGTTGGTCAGCCCCCGGCGGCAACGCCCGCTTCAGCGAAGGTAGCCATGCCGGAGTGGCAGGCGACCGCCCCCTGCAGCACCCCGATCGCCAGCGCCGCGCCCGAGCCTTCGCCAAGCCGGAGGCCCAGCGACAGAAGTGGCTCTTTCCCCAACTTTTCCAGCAATCGGCCATGCGCGCCCTCTGCGCTCAGGTGCCCAGCCACGCAGTGGTCCAGCGCGCCGGGCGCGGCGCGGTCAAGCACGGCGGCAGCGGCACAGGCGATGAAGCCGTCAAGGATCACCGGCACGCGGGCCAGCCGCGCGCCAAGGATCGCGCCGGCCATCGCTGCAATCTCGCGCCCGCCAAGGCAGCGGAGGATCTCAAGCGGGTCACCCAGCACGGCGGCATGGCGGGCAAGGCCTGCGGCTACGGCGGCCTCTTTCCGGGCGAGGCCTGCGTCATCCACGCCGGTGCCGCGCCCAGCCCAGCCAGTGCCGCCGTACAGGGCTGCTGCAAGGGCCGCGGCGACAGTGGTGTTGCCGATGCCCATTTCGCCCGCCACCAGAAGATGCGCTGCGGGATCGACTGAGGTGAAACCCTTCTGCAGGGCGGCAACGACCTCAGCTTCGGTCATTGCTGGACCTTCGGTGAAGTCGGTAGTCGGGCGGTCAAGGTCCAGCGCGTGGACGTCAAGTTTGGCCCCGAAGGCGCGGGCCAGCTGGTTGATCGCCGCCCCGCCATGGGTGAAGTTGCCCACCATCTGCACCGTCACCTCGGCCGGGAAGGCCGAGACACCGCGGGCGGTAACGCCATGATTACCCGCAAATATCACGATTTGCGGCTGGTCGGCACGGGGCTTGTCCGTGCCCTGCCAGCCGGCCATCCAGATCGCAAGATCCTCCAACCGGCCAAGGGCGCCGGGGGGTTTGGTCAGCTGGCCGTTGCGGGCCATCGCGCCATCAATTGCCGTCTGATCCGGGGCGGGGAGGCTGCTCAACAGACTGCGAAACTGGGCGAGGGTCTGGAACGGCATCTTGGTCTGTCTCCCGGTTGATCCTTGGCGCTGCCCGGGCTACCCCAGAGGCCGAAGGAACGCCAGCCGGGATAAGCCGCTTTGACCACCCTCCGCGACATTGCACCACGGCTGCTGCCGGACCTCTGGTCGGGCTTTGCGCTGCTGACGCGGCTGCCGGTGCCCGACCATGCCCCGCGCGGGGCGGGCAGTGCCTGGGCCTGGCCTTTGGTGGGCGCCGTGCTGGGGGCGATAGCGGCAGGCTTTGCCAGCGCGGCCCTGTGGCTGGGCCTGACGCCGGGCGTGGTGGCGGCGGGCGTGCTGGGCCTGATGGCGCTGATGACGGGGGGCCTGCATGAGGACGGGTTGTCTGACACGGCGGACGGGCTTTTCGGCGGCTGGACGCGTGAGCGGCGGCTGGAGATCATGAAGGACAGCCGCGTCGGCAGCTACGGCGTGCTGGCGCTGGTCCTCGTCACGCTGGCGCGCTGGTCGGCTTTGGCGACGGTGCTGGCCGCGGGCGGGCACTGGGGAGCGCTGATCGCCGTTGGGGCCGTCAGCCGCGCGCCGATGGGGCTGGTGATGGCGGCCTTGCCCAATGCGCGGGCGACGGGGTTAAGCCATGCGACGGGGCGGCCAAGCGCGCAGGTGGCGCTGGTTGGTCTTGCTCTGGCGCTGGCCCTGGCCTTGCTGGGGGCAGGCTGGGCGACCATGCCCATGCTGGCGGCGGCGGCGCTGGCGGTGGCCTTGCTGGCCCGGACCGCACAGGCGCGGATTGGTGGGCAGACCGGTGACATCCTTGGCGCATCTCAGCAACTTGCCGAAGCGGCCTGCCTTGCCGTGCTGGCCGCCCGTCTGGCCTAGTCCCGCGCAGGCTGAGCCTGCCGGGATGCACACAGCCGCCCTCTGGCCTTTGGGGGCGGGCCACGATAAACGCTGTGCCAAAGCCCCCTGACAAAGCCCCTTGGGAAGCCGTGCCATGACCGATTATTCGGACGCCATCTCCTCGACCGAGGATATCATCGAAGACGCCCGCAACGGGCGGATGTTCATTCTGGTGGATCATGAGGACCGCGAGAATGAGGGCGACCTGGTGATCCCGGCGCAGATGTGCACGCCGTCGGCGATCAACTTCATGGCAACGCACGGGCGGGGCCTGATCTGCCTTGCGCTGCCCGCCACTCGGATCGAGGCGCTGGGTCTGCCACTGATGAGCCCGAAGAACTCCAGCCGGCACGAAACGGCCTTCACTCTGTCGATCGAGGCGCGTGAAGGGGTCACGACCGGGATTTCCGCGGCGGACCGGGCGCTGACGGTGTCGGTGGCAATTGATCCGACGAAGGGCCCGGCCGACATTGCGACACCGGGGCACATCTTCCCGCTGCGGGCGCGCGACGGCGGCGTTCTGGTGCGGGCGGGCCATACCGAGGCAGCGGTGGACGTCAGCCGTCTGGCGGGCCTCAACCCCTCGGGCGTGATCTGCGAGATCATGAACGATGACGGCACGATGGCCCGGCTGCCGGACCTGATCAGCTTTGCCCAGCGGCACGGGCTGAAGATCGGCACAATCAGCGACCTGATCGCCTATCGCCGCCGGCACGACAATCTGATCACCGAAAAAGCCGTTAGTTCCGTCGCTTCATCGCATGGCGGCGACTGGTTGATGCGTGTCTTCGCCGACGAGACGCATGGGGATGAGCATATCGTGCTGTCCAAGGGTGACCTTGCGGCGCCTGGTCCGGTCCTGGTGCGGGTCCATGCGCTGAACCCGTTGGAGGACGTGCTGGGCGTCGGTGGCGGTGGCGAGTTGCCTGCGGCGATGCGGATCATCGCGGCCGAAGGGCGGGGCGTCGTCGTCCTTTTGCGCGACACCACGATGAAAATGGTGACACCGGGCGAACATTCGCCGCAAACGCTGCGGCAATACGGGCTTGGGGCGCAGATCCTGTCCACGTTGGGGCTGTCGGCGATCACGCTCGTCACCAACTCGGCCGCGCCACGGTTCGTGGGGCTTGAGGCCTATGGCCTGTCGATCGCGGGCACGAAGCCCATCAAGGAGTAAGCCATGGCTTCTGCAGAATCCCATTACACGCTGCCCCTGCCCAGCTTTGACAAGCCGGTGAAACTGTTGATCGTGGTGGCCCCCTATTACCGCGACATCGCCGATCAGCTGATCGCCGGGGCGCGGGGCGTGGCGGCGGCCTGCGGGGCCGAGGTGGACCTGGTCGAGGTTCCGGGCGCGCTTGAGGTGCCCACGGCCATCGCCATGGCCGAACGGCTGGCCAAGTTTGACGGCTATGTCGCCCTTGGCTGCATCATCCGGGGTGAAACCACGCATTACGACACGGTGTGCAATGATTCCTCGCGCGCTCTCAGCCTTCTGGGGTTGCAGGGCGCCTGCATCGGCAACGGCATCCTGACGGTGGAAAACCGCGCCCAGGCCGAGGTGCGGGCGGATCCGGCCGGGCAGAACAAAGGCGGCGGTGCCGCAGCGGCCGCCTTGCACCTGATCGCCCTTTCGCGCAAATGGGCCGGAGCTTCCAAAGGGATCGGCTTTCGCCCATGACCACCGCCAAACGCGACCAGAAACGCCAGATGAAATCCGCCGCCCGGCTTTATGCGGTGCAGGCGCTGTTTCAGATGGAAACCTCAGGCCAGACGGTTGAGGCCGTCACGCGTGAGTTTGAGACCCACCGTTTCGGCGCGACCTATGATGAGGGTGAGTTTGCCGAGGGCGACGTGGACCATTTCCGCGCCGTCGTCGGTGGGGCGGTCAACTGGCAGGCCAAGATCGACCAGATGACCGACCGCGCGCTGGTGGCCGCCTGGCCGATTGACCGGATCGACCCGGTCCTCCGCGCCCTGTTCCGCGCGGCGGGGGCCGAGATCGTGGACACCGCGACCCCGCCCAAAGTGGCCATCACCGAATATGTCGATGTGGCCAAGGCCTTCTTCCCCGATGGCAAGGAACCGAAGTTCGTCAACGCCGTCCTTGACCATATGGCGCGTGAGGCCAAGCCTGAGGCGTTCTGATGCGTCCAAAGATCAGTCTTTGGAAAAGGAGCTTGCCATGCGTCCGCTGTTCGCCGTCCTTATTGCCGTGTTCCCCCTGACCGCCCAAGCCCAGACCGCCGCCCCGATCGACTGGCAGCTTCTGGCGATTGACGGGGTCGTGACCGACATGCGCGCCACGCTGCGGTTGTCTGACGATGGCATGGTCTCGGGCCAGGCCCCCTGCAACCGCTGGTCGGCGATGAACGGCAATACCCTGCCGGCGCTGACCCTTGCGGCGATCCGGGCGACGCGGATGGCCTGTGACCGCCTG
This sequence comes from Rhodobacter sp., assembly GCA_027489175.1. Lineage (GTDB taxonomy): Bacteria > Pseudomonadota > Alphaproteobacteria > Rhodobacterales > Rhodobacteraceae > Tabrizicola. Next base: position 80,814 of record JAIYAE010000038.1, on the reverse strand, counting down.
GAAGATGAGCAGGTGTTCTTCGACGCCCTGGCCGCAATGACCAGCCTTGCGCCTGAGGGGAACCACAATCTTATCCTCACGGGCCCGGATGGGCGCAGCATGGAATTCGTCAGTGACCTGATGAACAGCCTGACCACCTGCAAGACCTGCAAAGACGGCGACTGAGGCCGTAAATTTGCGGAGGCCCGGGACTGGACCAGGCCGGACCGGCACGCCATATGCGCAAGGCGTCGTCATCCGGGGAGAATTCATGTCCAGCCGCGCAGCCGTTGCCGATTTTCTTGACCGTCCAACCGTGACCCGTTTCCTGATCGCGGTCATTTTGGTCAACGCGGTCACGCTGGGGCTGGAGACCTTTCCCGAGGTGATGGCCCGGGCAGGGGGGCTGATCCTGACCATTGACCGGATCTGCCTGACGATCTTTGTCGCCGAATTGTCAGCCCGGCTTTATGCGCAGGGGTTGCGGTTCTTCCGGTCGGGCTGGAACGTGTTCGACTTCGTCATCGTCGGCATCTCGCTTTTGCCAGCCACCGGGGGCTTTTCGGTCCTGCGGGCGCTGCGCGTTCTGCGGGTGATTTCGGTCACGCCATCCTTGCGCCGGGTGGTCGACGGGCTGGGCCGCGCGCTGCCGGGGATGGGGTCGGTCTTCCTATTGATTGCAATCATCTATTACATCGCCGCGGTGATGGCGACCAAGCTGTTTGGCGCAAGTTTTCCGCAATGGTTCGGATCGCTGGATGCGACCGCCTTCACCCTGTTCCAGATCATGACGCTGGAAGGTTGGTCCGGCGAAATCGTGCGCCCGATCATGGAGGTCTACCCCTTCGCCTGGGCCTTCTTCGTGCCCTTCATCCTGATCACCACCTTTGCCGTCCTGAACCTGATCGTCGGTCTGATCGTGAACTCGATGCAGGAAGCCGCGTCCGAGGATGAGCGTGCCGTGACCGAAGCCTTCGAGGCCAAGGTTCTTGCCCGGCTGGACGAGATTGACAGAAAGCTTGGCGCCAAGGGCTAACGGTTGGCGTCGAAGAGGGCGGCCGCGCGGTCGAAGAACCGCTTCCGGGTGGCGGGGCCTTCCATCATGATCTCATGCTCGGCCCCGGGGTAAAGGTCCAGCTGGCCCGCGCCCCACCCCGCCATCCGCAGATGGACCGGGCCGACATCGACCACCTTTTCCGCCGTGCCAAGCGCGCAGATCGCGGGCAGGGGGGGGGCGGGCATCGCGGCCAGTGCCGAGCATTCACGCAGCGCGGCCCCAAGCCAGACCAGCGACGGCCCGCCAAGCGCAAACTCGGGCACGGCTTTCACCTGATCGCGCATATAGGCCCACATATCGCGGTCCGTGGTCAGGACATTGCCCTCAAAGGGCGACTGCAACAGATAGCAGTCCGGCCCGGTTGTCGGCGCATAGCGCGTGCCAAGGCCGATGGGGGCGGCAATTGCGGTGATGATCTGCGCCACCGGACGCAACCATGCCGCCATCGAGATGCCCCACATCGGCGCCGAGAACACCGCCGCCTGCACCGGAACGCCACGCATCAGGGCGCGCAAGCCGATGCAGCCACCCATCGAATGGCCCATCAGAAACCAGGGCTTTGGCAGGGATGCCGCTTCAGCTTCGGCCAGCATCGCATCAAGGTCTTGCTGATATTCGGCGAAATCCTCGACATGGCCGCTGTTGCGGTCCGGCAGCGCCCGGTCGGCAAGGCCCTGACCCCGCCAGTCGATGCTGATGACCGAATAGCCGCGCTGGACCAGATCGCCCGCCGCACGGCCGTATTTCTCGATACACTCGGTGCGGCCGGGCAGCAGAAACACGGTTCCCTTTGGCCCTGCCGACCACCAGGCGACGCGGATGCGCATCGCCCCCGGCTTCAGCCAGCGGCAGACCACGCCCGGGGGCGCATCAGCCAGACCCGCGTGGAAGGGCGCGTCACTCACCCCAGGACCGAGCCGAGTTTCATGGCAAGGCCCATGTTGCCATCGACCGCAAGCTTGCCGGTCATGAAGGCCGAGGCGGGGTTCATCTCGCCCTCAAGAATCGCGCGGAAGACGTCGGCATTGGCGGTCAGGGTCACGTCGGCCTCTTCATCGGCGGCGCGCACGCCGGTATGGTCCAGCATGATGGCGCCTTCGCCTTCGATGACAAACTTCGCCACCCCATCAAAACCGCCCGAAAGCTTGGCAGTCAGCGCCTTCACGGCATGGTCGATCATCTCGGTCATCAGTCTCTCCTTCGTGACGCTGCGGGCTCTGGCATTTCTGCGGGGATCGTCTACCTTAGGGATATGAGCGCGTGGCCCCGTATTCTCAACCGTATCGTTGCGGCAGTTTTGCCGCTTTTCCTGACTTGCACCATGGTCATGGCGCTGGACCAGGAAAAATTGGACGGGCTCTTGACCCGGTTGCAGTCAGCCGACGCCGAAGAGGCTGGGCGGATCGAGACGGAAATCTGGATCGAGTGGTCGAAATCCGGCTCTCCGGCGCTGGATCTCTTGCTGCAGCGCGGGCGCGATGCGATGGCGGTCGGGGAATTTGGGCTGGCGGTCGAACATTTCACCGCGATCATCGATCAGGACCCGTCGTTTGCTGAAGCGTGGAATGCCCGCGCCACCGCCTATTACAATTCCGGCGATTACGGGCCGTCAGTCGCCGATATCGCCCAGGTGCTGGCGCTGAACCCAAAGCATTTCGGGGCGCTGACCGGCTTTGCCTCGATTCTTGAGGAAACCGGCAAGACCGAACAGGCTTTGGAAGTCTACAAGGCGGCGCTGGCGATCCACCCGCATCTTGAGGGCGTGCTTGACGCCGTCTCGCGCCTTGAAACCCAGGCCGAGGGCCAGGAGCTCTAAGTCATGGACGCCACCCGGCGGGTGACGGCGGTCCTTGGGCCGACGAATACCGGCAAGACCCACCACGCGATTGAACGGATGCTGTCCCACCGCACCGGCGTCATCGGCCTGCCGCTGCGGCTTCTGGCGCGTGAGGTTTATGACCGTATCGTCGCCAAGGTCGGCCCCTCGGTCGTGGCGCTGGTCACAGGGGAAGAGCGGATCGTCCCGGAGCGCACCCAGTACTGGGTCTGCACGGTCGAGGCGATGCCGCTGGAGATCGGCGCCGATTTCGTCGCCGTGGACGAGATCCAGCTGTGCGCCGATGCCGACCGGGGCCATGTGTTCACCGACCGCCTGCTGCGGGCGCGCGGGTTGAACGAGACGCTGTTTCTGGGGTCCGACACGATGCGCGGGGCGATTGCCGGCCTTGTTCCGCATGTGACCTTCGTCAAGCGCGACCGTTTTTCGACCCTGACCTATTCAGGTTCGAAAAAGATAAGCCGGATGCCCCCGCGCAGCGCAATCGTGGGGTTTTCGGTTGAAAATGTATATGCCATCGCCGAACTGATCCGCCGCCAGAAGGGTGGCTGCGCGGTGGTGATGGGCGCGCTTTCCCCCCGGACCCGCAATGCGCAGGTCGCGCTCTACCAGAATGGCGATGTGGATTATCTGGTGGCCACCGATGCCATCGGCATGGGCCTGAACCTGGACATCAAGCACGCGGCCTTTTCCGCCACCGCCAAGTTTGACGGCCGCCGGATGCGCCAGCTTTACCCCCAGGAACTGGCCCAGATCGCCGGGCGCGCCGGGCGGCATACCGAGGACGGCACCTTTGGCGTCACCGGCGAGGCGCGGCCCTTTGACGAGGACGTGGTCGAGGCCATCGAGAACCACCGCTTTGCCCCGGTCAAGAAACTGCACTGGCGCAATGAGCAGATGGATTTCGGCAGCGCCGACCGGCTGATCCGCAGCCTGGAATTCCCCACCTCGAACGACTGGCTGACCCGCGCCCGCGACGCGGATGACGTGTTGGCGCTGAAGGCCCTTTCGGCCCTGCCCGAGGTGAAGGACCGCCTCACCGAACCCAAACGCGTGCAGCTCTTGTGGGACGTCTGCCGCATTCCCGACTTCCGGTCGACCGGCGGGGCGGAGCACACCACGCTTTTGACCCGGATCTTCGAGTTTCTGGTCGGTCGCGGCTTGGGCGGTGGGCGCATCCCGGCCGATTGGCTGGCCACCGCCATCAAGCGGATCGACAAGACCGAAGGCGATATCGACACATTATCGCGCAGATTGGCCTATATCCGTACCTGGACCTACGTCACCCAACGGAAAAACTGGGTTGAAGACGAAAGCCATTGGCGCGATGAGACCCGCGCTGTAGAAGACCGCCTGTCAGATGCGCTCCACGCGGCGCTGACGCAACGATTTGTTGACCGGCGGACGTCAGTTCTGCTCCGCCGGTTGAAGCAGAAGGAGGCTCTGGTGGCCGAAGTGAACGACAAGGGCGAAGTGACGGTTGAAGGCGAATTCGCCGGCAAGCTGGAGGGCTTCCGCTTCAAGCAGGACGCCAGTGCCACGCCCGATGCGGCGCGGACGCTGGCGCAGGCTGCCATTCAGGCGCTGAAGCCGGAGTTTCATCTGCGCGCCGACCGCTTCTACAACGCGCCGGACACCGAGCTGGACTTCACCGAACAGGGCGGCCTGATGTGGGGCAACTCGGCCATCGGCAAGCTGGTCAAGGGCGCTGAGGCCGCGAAGCCGTCGGTTGAGGCCTTTGTCGATGAAGAGGCCGGGCCGGAGGTGGTGGAAAAGGTCCGCCGCCGCCTGCAGCATTTTATTGACCGCAAGGTCGCTGCACAGTTCGAGCCGCTTCTCGCCATGGCCCGGGATGAGGCGCTGACCGGCCTTGCCCGCGGGTTTGCCTTCCGCCTAAGCGAAGCGATGGGCGTTCTGCCGCGCGACTCTGTCGCCAATGAGGTGAAAGAGCTGGATCAGGAAGCGCGTGGTGCCTTGCGCAAGCATGGCGTCCGGTTTGGCCAGTTCACCGTGTTCCTGCCAGCACTTCTGAAGCCCGCGCCCACCCGTCTGCGGCTGGTGCTGTGGTCACTCTGGAACGGCTTGCAGGAATTCCCCGAAAGCCCGCCGCCCGGCCTTGTGACCATCCCCAACATGGCCGAGGTGCCAAAGCAGCACTACACGCTCGCCGGGTATCACCCCGCGGGCACCCGTGCGATCCGCATCGACATGCTGGAACGCCTGGCCGATATCCTGCGCCAGAAAGACAGCCGCGCCGGGTTTGAGGCGACGCCGGACATGCTGTCGATCACCGGCATGACGCTGGACCAGTTCGCCGACCTGATGGCAGGGCTTGGCTACAAGGGTGAAAAGGCCGAACGCGTGAAGGCCAAGACGGTTGAGGCACCGAAAGCGCCCGAAATCTCGGCCGAGGCTGCGGCGGCGATTGCTGCTGGTCAGCCGATCCCCGAAGAGGTTTCGATCCTGGCCCCGCCGCCAGAGCCTGAGGCTGACGCTGCCGCCGAAGCCGCGCCCGAGATGGAGGCGTTTTACACCTTCACCTGGGCCCCGAAGCCCCGCTTCCAGCGCCCCGAACGCAGCCCCCGCCCTGAACGCAAGCCGCAGGCCGAGGGTGAGGCCCGCGCGCCCCGCCCGCAAGGCGACCGTCCGCAAGGCGACCGCCCCCAAGGTGACCGCCCCAAGGGTGATCGTCCGAAAGGCGACCGCCCGCGTGGCGACCGGCCAAAGGATGGCGCGCGCCCCGACCGCAAGGACGACCGCAAGGGCGATTTCAAGGGTGGCAAGCCGCAGCGCGACGACCGTCAGAAGTCGTATGAGGCCCGCCCCCCCCGCGCCGAAAAGCCGATCGATCCCGACAACCCCTTCGCCGCCCTCTTGGCGCTGAAGGGCAAGGTCTAAGGCTTGGCCGGGCCTTCGGGCAAAGCGAACCCTTCCGCCCCGCCGGGCCTGCGGCTGGACAAATGGCTTTGGCAGGCGCGCTTCTTCAAGACGCGCGCTATTGCCGCCGAGCTGATCGAGGCGGGTGCTGTCCGGGTGAACGGCACCCGCGTCAGCCGCCCGGGCCGCGATGTCGGCGCGGGCGACGTGCTGACCTTCCCGCAAGGTCCGCGGATCCGGGTGGTGCGCATCCTTGCCCTTGGCCTGCGCCGCGGCCCTGCAACCGAGGCGCAGGCGCTGTACTTCGACCTTGAACCGCCCTCTGCGATGCCGGACCCGCTTGAATGATCCGCGCGCCTGCTCTAGCTACCGCAGCAACCTTTTCTTTCGGGGCCTTCCCATGACCTATGTCGTCATCGACAACTGCATCGCCTGCAAATACACCGACTGCGTCGAAGTCTGCCCGGTGGACTGCTTCTACGAGGGCGAGAACATGCTGGTCATCCATCCGGATGAATGCATCGACTGCGGCGTCTGCGAACCTGAATGCCCCGCCGACGCGATCCGCCCGGATACCGAGCCGGACATGGAAAAGTGGGTCACCTTCAACCGCAAGTATGCCGTGCAATGGCCGGTGATCGTGACCAAGAAAGACCCGCTGCCCGGCTATGAAGAGCGTGACGGCGAGACGGGGAAGCTGGACAAATACTTCTCTGAAACGCCCGGGGCAGGGGGCTGACCACCCCGGCAGGTGCATGCCGATTCGCGCATGCCTGCCGTGACGAAAGCGGCAAGCGGCCGAAAAGTGCGGAATTCCATGGGCTTGGCGGCAGATTCGGCCGCGCCGTGCCAGTTGGAATCACCGCGTTTTTGTGTTATGGTTTGTTTACAAACAAGCATGGAAGCCTGACACACGGCTTAGCGCAACGCGTCTGAGCCCATTTTTTTGTGACATATCTGCGCTTTGCTCCGGACCCTTGCGGTCTGGCTCTGGGCGGTTTGTCGCAAAGACAGGTTTCCCATCTGGGGAACGCACTGAATGACCAAACTGAAGAAGCCTGAATTCCGTCCGAACGATTTCGTGGTCTACCCGGCGCATGGCGTGGGCAAGATCATCTCGATCGAAGAGCAGCAGATTGCCGGGCTTCAGCTGGAACTCTTCGTCATCTCCTTTGAAAAGGACAAGATGACGCTGCGCGTGCCCACCCACAAGGCCACCGAAATCGGCATGCGCGCCCTGTCGGCCCCCGACGTGGTGACCAAGGCGCTGGATACGCTGAAGGGCAAGGCCAAGGTCAAGCGCGCCATGTGGTCGCGTCGCGCCCAGGAATACGAACAGAAGATCAACTCGGGCGATCTGCTTTCGATTGCCGAAGTGGTCCGCGACCTGCACCGCACCGACGACCAGCGTGAGCAAAGCTATTCCGAGCGTCAGCTTTATGAAGCCGCCCTCGAACGCCTGACCCGCGAAGTCGCGGCCGTGTCGGGTGTGGATGAAGCCGGTGCGGCCAAGCAGGTCGACTCGGTTCTCGTCGGTCGTGTCGCGGCCTGAGCGTTCTGTTTTGTGACGACCGAGACGGCGGCCCCAAGGGCCGCCGTTTTCGTTTAGCTGCGCGCCAAGTAGATGCGGCGAAGGTAGAAAAGACCAGCGCCCAAGCCTAAGGCAATCAATCCTGACGTCAGCGATTGCACCAGTCGCTGATAGACAGGAATGACATAGTAATCGGTCCCTGGCAGCGGCAAGTCGCCGTCTGACAAAGCCCCAAGCGCAAAGAGGTGCACAGAGTTGAGCATCAGGTAGAGGCCACAAGCGACCAGCCCCCACTGCACAACCAGTAGCGCAATGTCCCCGATCCGCCTCACCCGAAATACCGCTCCGCCGGCAGGTACCCGGCCAGCCGCCCCGCCGCGCACCAGTCCCGCTCCAGGCCCATGTCACCCACCAGGATCACCTGATCCGACGGCAGCTTCCCCAGCGCCGCGCGAACCTTGTCCCGCATCTCGGCAAATCCGGCCAGGGCGTAGGGCGCAGGCCAAGCGCCATCCAGCACCGGATTGGCCGCCTCCAGCAGTCCCGGTGTCAGCGGCGCCACCGCCAGCGCCAGCCGTCTGCCCTGAACGTCGGCCAGCTTTACCGCCCGCTCCTCCGGCATTGCCGGCCGCAGGACGCTGGCCCGCAACGCATTGGAGGAAAAGAGGAACGCCACCACATCATGCCCCGTCGCGGCCCGCACTCCGGCATAGGTCTTGTAGTCCAGCCCCAGCGCCTGCGCCCGCTTTACCCGCAAGCGGACCACCTCGATCGGCAAAGTCGGCAACAACTGCTCTCGCGCGGCCGTCCAGCAGTGCCGCCGCCAACTCAGCCCGCCCTCCAGAGACGGCCCCCGGTTATGCCCGATCTCAGCCATGCAACCCTCGCAGCTTTTGACTCAACTTGCCTTTCACATTTGCACAAATATCCCACAGGGGGACCGGGGGATGTGAAATCCCCCGGGGCCGGCCACAAGCGCCGCGCTCAGTCATACTCCCGCAGCCGCGCCACGTAGCGGGCCATCGTGTCCACCTCAAGGTTCACAAGGTCGCCGACCGCCACCTCACCCCAGGTGGTCGCGCTTTGGGTATGGGGGATGAAATTCACCCCGAAGTCACGCCCCGCCACCTCATTCACGGTCAGGGATGTCCCGTTCAGCGCCACTGACCCTTTCGGTGCAATGAACTTGGCCAGCCCTTCCGGCGCGCGAAACGTCACCCGGACTGACCCGCCTTCGGGCCGCACCGCGACCACTTCGGCCAGGCCATCGACATGGCCGGAAACGATATGCCCGCCCAATTCATCCCCGACCTTCAGCGCGCGTTCCAGGTTGATCCGCTTGCCGGGCGCCCAGGTTGAAAGGTTGGTCTTCGACACCGTCTCACCCGAGATTTCGACATCGAACCACCCCTCCGGCCCCAGCGCCACCACCGTCAGGCAGACCCCGTCGCAGGCGATGCTGGCGCCGATGTCGATGCGGGTGGTGTCATAGCCTGTGCCGATGCGCGCCCGCAGGTCGCCGGTGACCTTGGTGTCGATGATCCGGCCGATATCGGTGACAATTCCGGTGAACATGGCAGCCCCCTGTTGCGTGTCCTTGCCGAGGTAGCCCCCGAAGCCCCCGCCTGCAAGCCCAGTCCTGCAATGCCTCGCTTGCCCATCCCGTCCCGCGATGCGGTGGCGCGGTCCTGCCCGGTTGGGGGCAAAGCACGCGGGATGCCATGAACTCTTCACCCTTTGATACGAATTCCGCTGTAGTTTTGTGGCAACCTGGCGCAGATAAGACAAAGTCCAAGGACGATCCGCTTGACCATGCCCGCCACGTTCACCGCTGTCCCGACCGGCCGCAGGTTCCTTTTCCTGCAGGGGCCGCATGGCCCGTGGTTCCATGCCTTGGCGGGCCTGTTGCGGGCGGCGGGTGGCCAGGTCTGGCGCGTGGGGTTCAACTTCGGCGACCGGGTCTTTTGGCCCGGCCCGGGCTACATCGCCTTCAAGGACCGGCATGAGGCCTGGCCTGCCACCTGTGCCGACCTGATGGCGCGCCATGGCATCACCGATCTGGTGGTTTACGGCGACACGCGGCCGATCCATGCCGAGGCGATTGCCCTGGCGCAGGCGCGCGGCATCACCGTGCATGTGTTTGAGGAAGGCTATCTGCGGCCCTATTGGGTGACCTATGAACGCGGCGGCGCGAATGGTCATTCGCGGCTGATGGATCTGACCGTCCCCCAGATGCAAGAAGCGCTGGCGCGGGTCGATCTTGATCTGCCCGACACCCCCGCCACCTGGGGCGACATGCGCCAGCACATGTTCTGGGGGGCGATGTATCATGGCTGCGTGGCGCTGGGCTTGCGGGCCTATGCCAACTTCCGCCCTCATCGGACGCTGACGGTGGGCCAGGAATTCCTGTTGTATCTCAAGCGCTTCCTTCTGATGCCGCTTCACCGGCTGGAACGTCGCCTTGCCACCCGCCGCATCCGGCGTGGCGGCTTTCCCTATCACCTGGCGATCCTTCAGCTGGAACATGATGCCAGCTTTCGCGACCATTCCCCCTTCACCACGATGACCGAGTTTCTGGAACTGGTGATGGACGGCTTTGCCAAGGGCGCGCCCCGGCATCACCATCTGGTCTTCAAGGCCCATCCGCTTGAAGACGGCCGCGTCCCCCTTGCACAGGAAATCCGGCGTCTTGCGGCGCAGCACGGTCTGGCGCAGCGGGTGCATTTCGTGCGCGGTGGCAAGCTTGCGGTCCTTTTGAACGACGCGCGGTCCGCCGTAACGGTAAATTCCACCGCCGGGCAGCAGGCGCTGTGGCGCGGTCTGCCGCTGCGCAGCTTTGGTGCCGCGGTCTATGCCAAGCCCGAATTCGTATCCTCGCAACCGCTGGAGACCTTCTTCGCCGCGGCTGAACGTCCCGATACCCGCGCCTACCGCGACTACCGGCATTTCCTTCTGGAAACCTCGCAGGTGGTGGGCGGATTCTACTCCGCCGGGGGTCGGCGGGCGCTGTTGCGTCAGGTGGCCGACATGATGCTTGCGCCCGACGATCCCTATCAGGCGCTGCAGTCGGGCAAAGCGGCACCACGGCAACAGTTGCGGCTTGTGCGCTGATTGGCGCAATGGATGCTGGCCATTCGGCTGTGGTTTCGCTAGTTTTCCGAACAAATAATCAGGTTCGGCAGGGGTTCCATTCGTGCGGGTTACAGGTTCCAGGACGGTAAAGGTGGTGGCTTTGTTGGCATCGGTGGCCATGCTGGCCGCCTGCGGGTTGCCACGCTCAGGACCCACCAAGCGCGAGATTCTGGCCGGGTCGGTGGACAAGAAGGGTGATGCATATATCGTCAACGTCACCCCCGCCGTGTCGCGGGCGACGGCGGTCCAGCCGACCTTCGGCTTCAGCGCCGCGTTCCAGAATGCCGGGTTGATGGGGTCCGATACGCTGGCCTCGGGCGATCTGCTGTCGATCAGCGTCTATGAAAACGTGAAGGATGATCCGCTGCTGGGCAATACCGGGCAGCGTGTCTCGGCGTTGACGGATGTGCAGATCGACGGGCAAGGCTTCATCTTCATCCCCTATGCCGGACGAATCAAGGCGGCCGGGCAGACGCCCGAAGGGCTGCGTCAGGCCATCACCCGCCAGCTTGAGGATCAGACACCAGACCCGCAGGTCTCAGTGGGGCGCGTGGCGGGCGATGGGGCGACTGTGTCGATCTCGGGCCAGGCCGGCAACGGCGTCTTCCCGATCGAGGCGCCGACCCGGACCCTTGCCACGATGCTGGCCAAGGCCGGCGGCGTGTCGATTGACCCGGACGTGGCGATCATCCGCGTGACGCGGGCGGGCCATACCGGCAAGGTCTGGCTGAAGGACCTGTACGAGAACCCCGCGCTCGACATCGCGCTGCGCCCTGGCGACAAGATCGTCGTCGAAGAGGACAGCCGCAGCTTCATCGCGCTTGGCGCGACGGGCGGGCAAAGCCTGGTTCCGTTCGAATCCGAAACCCTCTCCGCACTCGAGGCGATTGCCACTGTGGGCGGCCTGTCCACCTCGCAGGCTGACCCGACCGGGGTGTTCGTCCTGCGTGATGAGGATGAGGCCGTCGCCAATGCCGTCCTTGGCCGCAAGGATCTGGTCGGTGAACAGCGGATGATCTACGTGCTTGATCTGACCGATCCCACCGGCCTTTTTGAGGCGCGGGATTTCCAGATCCGCGATGGTGACACGCTTTACGTGACCGAGGCGCCGTTCGTGCAGTGGCAAAAGACGCTGGGTGCGATCACCGGCACCACCGGTGCGGCCAGCAACATCGCCAACACTGCCAACGCCGGCGACTGACCGCCTTGGTCCCGGCGCCGGGCCCTGCAGCACCGGACCTTGACGGTCTGGCTGGGGTCCCCCGGCGGCTTTTGCACCAGAACCTGTCGATCCTGCGCAACCGCCGCCTTCACCGCATGCTGGAGCTATCCGGCCATGAGCTGCGCTTCGGCCTTCCCCGCCCCGGCGATGGTGTGCTGGTCTGGGGCCGCAGCCCCACCGCCTGGCGCGGTGAGGCGCTTGCCGCCCGCCACGGCCTGCCGCTGATCCGGGTGGAAGATGCCTTCCTGCGCTCGCTTCACCCTGGCCGCGCTAGGGGCGAAGCGCCGCTGGGTCTGCTGATCGACCCCGTCGGCGTGCACTTCGACAGCGCGGCCGCCTCCCGGCTGGAGGAGATTCTGCAATCCGCTGACTTGCAGAATTCGAACATTCTGGTGAGGGCGGATGCTGCAATCAGCCGGATCAAGCATCTTCATCTTTCAAAATACAACAATTTTGACCCAGATCTGGCCAGCCCGGACCCCGGCTTCGTTCTGGTCATTGACCAGACCCAAGGCGATGCCGCCATCCGCCATGCCGGGGCCAGCGCCGCGACCTTCCGCAGCATGCTGGAGGCGGCCCTGCGCGACCACCCGCAGGCGCGCATCGTCATCCGCACGCATCCCGAAACCGCCGCTGGCCTGCGGCCTGGCCACTTCGGCCCGGCTGATGCGGGCGGCCGCGTCACACTCCTCACCACCCCCGTCTCACCGCATCACCTGCTGTCGGCGGCGGCGGCGGTCTATACCGTCTCATCGCAACTGGGGTTTGAGGCGATCCTGCACGGCCACCGCCCGCATGTCTTTGGCCAGCCCTTCTACGCCGGTTGGGGCCTGACCGAGGATGCCCAGCCGATCCCCCGCCGCACCCGTCACCTGACGGTAGAGCAGCTTTTCGCCGGGGCGATGATCCTTGCGCCTGTCTGGTACGACCCCTGCCGAGACTGGCTTTGCCCGCTGGAGGACGTGATTGACCAGCTGGAGGCCGAAACCCGGGCCTACCGGCAAGACCGGCGCGGCCATGTCGCGGCAGGCATGCGGCTGTGGAAGCGCGCGCGCCTGCAGGCGTTTTTCGGCACGGAGCGCGCCTTGCGTTTTCGCGATGATCCCGTGCAGGCCGATGCGCAGGCTGTGGCCAGCGGGCGTAGCCTTTTGATCTGGGCGGGGAAAGAACCGGACGGCTTCACCCCCAAATCCCCCTGCTTGCGGGTTGAGGATGGCTTTCTGCGGTCCCGCGGGCTGGGCGCTGATCTGATCCCGCCCCTGTCCCTCGTGACCGATGACCTTGGCATCTATTATGACCCCAGCCGCCCCTCGCGGCTTGAGGCGCTGATTGCTGCCCCCTTGCCGCCGGGCGGGCACGACCGGGCCGAAGCGCTGATCGCGCGGCTGCGAGCGACAGGCCTGTCGAAATATAACCTGCCCGCAACCCCCTTGCCGCCCTTGCCAAAGGGCCACCGGATTCTGGTGCCGGGGCAGGTGGAAGACGACGCGTCAATCACCAAAGGGGCAGGGGTGGTCAACACCAACCTTGGCCTTCTGCAGGCGGTCCGGGCGGCCCACCCGCAGGCCGTGGTGATCTACAAACCGCATCCTGATGTGGTGGCAGGCCTGCGCCCCGGGGCCGTTCAGGCCGAGGGGCTGGCCGATGTGATCCTGCCCCAGGCTGACCCCGCGACCGTGCTGTCAGCGGTCAACGAAGTCTGGACGATGACCTCGCTTCTGGGGTTCGAGGCGCTGGTGCGCGGTGTGCGCGTGACCTGCCTTGGCGCGCCCTTCTATGCTGGCTGGGGGCTGACGACCGACCTTGGCCCCATCCCCGCCCACCGGGGGCAGGCAGACCTTGCCAGGCTGGTCCATGCCGCGCTGGTGGGCTACCCGCGCTACTGGGACCCCGTCAGCCGCCGCCCGTGCCCGCCCGAGGTGGTGCTGGACCGGCTGGCCGGCGGCAGGGTCCCGGCCCCGGGGCCAGGCAACCGGCTGGTCGCCAAGCTGCAGGGCCGGTTTGCCAGCTTTGCCCACCTTTGGCGTTAGCGCACCAGCCGCCAAAAGCGCCACATCAGGCTGGCCGACGCGCAGACCAGCCCCACGACCAGCCCCAGCCACAGGCCCACCCCGCCATAGCCCAGCGGAAAGGCCAGCACATAGCTGCACGGGATGCCGATCAGCCAATAGCTGACCGTGGCCAGCAGCATGGGCACCCGGGTGTCCTGCACCCCGCGCAACAGGCCAAGGGCGATGACCTGCATCCCGTCGGCCAGTTGGAACAGCGCCGCCAGCATCAGAAGGACCGATCCGTAGGCGACAATCGCCGCACTCTCGGGCTTCTCCAGGTCCAGAAACAGCGACACGATCGGTTCAGGCATCGACAAGAACAGCGTGACCGAGGCCAGTGCGACGCCAAGCGAGATCAGGATCGCCATCTTCGCAGCCTGCCGCAGCGCCACCCGGTTGCCCTGCCCGTCAAAGCGGGCGATGCGGATGGTGGCGGCGCTTGAAAGGCCGACATGCAGCATGAAGGTCAGCGCCGCCACCTCAAGCGCGATGCCATGGGCGGCAAGTTCGACCGTCCCGATCCAGCCCATCATCAGGGCCGAAGCCTGGAAAAGCCCGCCCTCGGCCAGCCCGGTCAGCCCGATCGGCACGCCCAGCCGCCAGACCTGCCGCATCGCCTGCCAGTCCGGCCGCCAGAAGCGCTGGAACAGGTGGTAACGCCGCAGGCTGGGCAGTAAGCCCGCATAAAGCCCAAGCACGATCAAGGACATCACCTGGGTCGAGATGGTGGCGATCGCCGCGCCACGGGCCCCAAGCTCGGGGAAGCCCCAGTTCCCGAAGATCAGCGCGTAGTTGACCGCGATGTTCAGAAGGACGGCAAGGATCGTGACCCACAAGACCACCTGTGTCCGCCCCAAAGCCGAAAGATAGCTTTGCAGCACCGTCACGCACAGCGCGGGCACGAGGCCAAAGCCCACGATGCGCAGGTAGCTTTGCGCGATGGCCGAAACCTCCGGGTCTTGCCCCAGGGCCAGCAGAATCGCGCCCGACCACCAGAAGACCGGCATGACCAGAAGGCCGAACAGGATCGACAGCCACAGCCCCATCCGCGTGTCGCGCCGGACCTGCGCCTCATCCTTGCGGCCAAGGGCGGCGGCGACCATTGGCATCACCGCCTTGGCAAAGCCCGACCCCAGCACATAGACCACAAAGAAGGATGAGGCCCCAAGGACCACCGCCGCCAGTGGCAAGACGCCGTAGCGGCCCATCATCACCACGTCCGTCACATGCAGCGCCATCTGCGCCAGGGATGAGCCCGCCAGGGGCAGGCCAAGCGCCAGCGTCTCGCGGGCGTGGATGCGGCGGGGGATCGGGGGCAGGGTGCTGGACATGCTGGCCGATTACGCTGCCGGTCGGGCGTTCACAAGCCGCTGTCGTCGCCGCAGTGCAGCGTCAGACGCTGCCCGCCAGCAACCACAAGGCCGCGACGGCAATCAGCGCGCCGAAGGCAAGCTCCAGCAAGGGCAGGGCCCGGGCCAGGCTGCCGCCACCCAGTCCCTGCAGCGCCCCCTCGCGCGCCCAGACGGCCAGGGCCGCCGTCACGACCGTGACCAGCGCGGTCCCAAGCCCCATGATGAAAGCCCCGGCAATGCCCGTGGCGCCGATGCCAAGCTGCCAGGTCAGGATCAGCACGAAAAGCGCGCCCGTGCAGGGCCGCATCGCAATGCCCGCCACCAAGGCAAGCGCGTCGCGCCAGCCGGTCAGGCGGCTGACCTCGTCCAGCGTCGGGCCATGCGCATGGCCGCAGGTGTCGCAATGGGCGTGAGTGCTGTGGGCGTCATGGCTGTGGGCGTGATGACTGTGGTCGTGATGCCCATGCCCGTGGTCGTGCCCGTGGGCATGCCGGTGTCCATGCCCGTGGTCATGCCCGTCTGTCACCTGTGCCGCGCTTTGCCGCCGCAGCCCCCGCACCCCGCGCCAGGCCAGCCATAGCCCAAGGGCTGCCACCATCGCGTGGCTCGCCGGGGTCATCCAGCGGTCCGCCGCCCCTTCCACCGCCTGCCGGGACAGGCCAAGCACCGCCACAATGGCATAGACCAGCGCCACCGCCACGGCGGCCTGGGCAAGGCTGGAGGCCAGCGCCAGCCCCGCCAGGGGCACCATCGGCACCCGCCGGGCAACGCCGTAGCCGCCGATCAACAGCTTGCCATGCCCCGGCCCCGCCGCATGCAGGACGCCATAGCCAAAGCAGACCGCCCAGAACGCCGCCAGTGCCCCTGCCTCGCCGCCGCGCAAGGCGCGGATCGCCCCGGCCAGCCGGTTCTGCGCGGCTTCCTGCGCGCCCTGCAGGGCACGGGCCAGCCCGTCAAGCCCGCCAGACAGCCACAGGACCCCAATCCCAAGCACCAGCGCCAGCCCCAGAAGACCAATGGCGCGACGGGCTATCGTGCCGGACATGTCACGCGAACCTCTTCGGCATAGTTCTTGCCAACGGCGGGAAAGCTCATCTCAAGGTCCACATCGGGGGTAAATTCCTGCAATGCGGCCAGCAGCGCCGCGTCCGCGGCATCAATGTCGGGGACGAAGGTCTCGGCCAGGCAGCCCGCCCCACCGGTCAGCACCGCGTCGCCCACGATGGTATAGGCGCTGTAATAGCCCGGATCATAGACTTGCACGATCAAGGGCACCGCCCCCAGCGGCACTGGCTTGTCAAAGGTCCGAAGGTGGGTCGAGGTGATGCGCCCCTTGGCATAGCTTGCCCCAAAGTCCGTTGGCCGCGACAGGGCCAGTTCGGTATCGTTGACCAAGGCATAGGTATCGCCCAGAAAGCTTGGGTCCCATTGCATGTCGAACCCGGCCAGCCGCGCCGATTCCTCAGGCGTCAGGACGCCATCCCAATCGGGGTCCAGCCCCATGTCGCCGATGATGAAGAGGGAATAGAGATCGTCATAGGTCCAGCTGATCCGCAGCCCGGTCGCCTCGTTCCGGTCGTTGATCAGCACTTCAATCCCGGTATCGATGAAGACATGCGGATGGGCCAACACCGGGCCCGCCGTCAGAACGCCAAGGATCGCTGCAATGCCACGCATGGCG
Source organism: Rhodobacter sp. (assembly GCA_027489175.1). Taxonomy (GTDB): domain Bacteria; phylum Pseudomonadota; class Alphaproteobacteria; order Rhodobacterales; family Rhodobacteraceae; genus Tabrizicola. The sequence continues at coordinate 64,095 of JAIYAE010000038.1, read as the reverse complement.
CGCAACGTAAGCGTCGGCACGGCCTTCGCCAAGGGGGGCCGGTGCTCGGCGGCGAAAAGCCCCGCCCCCTTCGCCGAGGAGGAGGGCGCATGCCCGACGACGAGACAAAAGTCTTGCGCGTCAGCGCTCCACCTGTAACCCGCCCTCAGCCGCGTTGCATCGCCGGGTGGGTGGCTGCGTCATAGATGTCGGACACGGCCCCCAGCACCTGCGCCGCCCGCCCCACGATCAGGGGGTCGGGGGTGCCTATGGCCGCGTGGTCCTTGTTCGGGTAATCGACCGTCGACAGGAAATGCTTCATGCAGTTCAGCCGTGCGCGTTTCTTGTCATCGGATTTGACGATCACCCAGGGCGCATCGGCGGTGTCGGTGTAGAAGAACATTGCCTCCTTCGCCTCGGTATAATCGTCCCAGCGGTCAAGGCTGGCTTTGTCGATCGGCGACAGCTTCCACATCTTCAACGGGTCGGTTTCGCGGGCGATAAAGCGGGTGCGCTGCTCTTCCCGCGTGACGCTGAACCAGTATTTGTGCAGCCGGATGCCGGACCGGACCAGCATCCGCTCCAGCTCCGGCGCCTGGCGCATGAATTCCAGGTACTCCGACGGGGTGCAGAAGCCCATCACCCGCTCCACCCCCGCGCGGTTGTACCAGCTGCGGTCGTAGAAGACCATTTCCCCCGCTGTCGGCAGATGCGCGATGTAGCGTTGAAAGAACCATTGGCCTTTCTCCACGTCCGAGGGTTTGGACAGCGCGCAGACCCGGGCATAGCGGGGGTTCAGATGCTCCATGAAGCGCTTGATGGTGCCGCCCTTGCCGGCGGCATCGCGGCCTTCCATCAGGATGACGAACTTCTGCCCGGTCTCCTGCGCCCAGATCTGGACCTTCAGAAGCTCGGCCTGTAGCCGCGCCTTTTCCGCCTCATAGGTGGCGCGGCCCATCAACCGTGCATAGGGGTAGCGGCCAGATTCAAAGGCCTGCCGCAACGGCGGGGCGTTCACCGCCGGAAAGGTCCGCGGCCCCGTCGTGGCCCCGGTGTCAGCGGCGGTCTGGGGAGTGTCTGTTTTGCTGCCGTCCATCTTTGCCCCCGTGATCGTGTTCCTTTTGTCCTTGTAACAGATCAGCAAAGCCGTCGGGCCATCGCATTGATCCCTGTCAAACGCGGGCGCAAAAAAAAGAAGCGGGGCAGCAGGTTTCCAGATCCTGCCGCCCCTGATTTCGAATGTTCTTCCAAGAAAGCCTTTGCTGCCAATCCACCGCAGCACCCAAAGCCTAGCGAGGGCTGCGTGGCGGCACATACCCCATCTGCGGTAGGGCTGCAGGATTTCCGTCAGGCGGCGCGTGCGCCGGCCATGGCCTGAACCGCATCCAGCACCTGCGGCCATTCCGCCATGAACAGAAGCTGTCCCGTTCCCGGCAAGAAGCGCACCTCCAGATGCGGGTAATCGACGGCCAGTTCCCGAATCGTGGCGACGGGGGATTGCGGGTCCTGGTCGCCCTGCAACAGCAGGACCGGCACCCGCACCGCGCGCACCACCGCCGACCAGTCCTTTTCCGACCCGATGCATTCCGCCGTGAAGGCCGCATGCGCCGACCATTTCGCCGCCAGGCAGACGTCGGACCCTTCCAGCACCGCCGCCCGCACTTCGGGCCGGTCGAAGGTTTCCATGTCGGCGGGGCTGCCGCCGTTCACCTGACGAAAGAACGCCTCCTTGCCCAGCCGCCGCGCGAGGCTGAAGCCCGCCTGCACCAGGAATGGCAGGACGCGCGGCGCATAGCGCGCATTGGCCAGGATGAAGCGCTGCCACTTGTCCATCCGCTCATATTGCGCGGCGCTGCGCAGGGGCAACTGGCAGGCCGCACCCACGATGGCGCGCACAAGGTCGGGCCGCTGGATCGACAGGTTCATCGCAAAGCGCAGGTCCGCCCCCAGGGGAATGGCCACCGCGCCCTTGACCCCCAGATGGTCCAGCACCGCCGCATAGTCGCGGGTGACGCCCGCCAGATGGTCCTCGCCCTTGGGCAAGGCGTCGGTCCGGCCATAGCCCGCGCGCACCGGCACGATGACGCGCATCCCCCGGCTGGCCGCGGCCCGCTCTGCCGTCGCCGGCCAGCGGATCAGCCCGAAATCGAGGTGCAGGTACAGGACCGGCATGCCTTGCGGATCGCCAAACTCGATCCAGGTCAGCCGTCGCCCGTCCGAGGTCCGCATCTCTCGCAAGGCCCGTGGCACCAGCGTGCTGCGACCCTGCAGTGCGGCACCACCCCGCACCGGGATCAGCGCCACATCCATCAGCCCAAGAACCACCCGCACCAGTTCCGACTGGCTGTGCGTTTCCGTCTTGGCCAGGACCGACCGGACCTGCGTCCGCACCGTCTCCAGCGATCTGCCGCGGGCTTCGGCAATGTCGCGCAAGGGCAGGCCCAGCGTCACGCCGCGCACGATTTCGACCTCGGCCGTGGTCAGGCCAAAGGCTTCCTGCACCGTGGTCTGGAACCCTTCCGGCCAGACCAGCTCGGTCGAGACGACCAGCGCCAGCGGCCGCGCGTCCCCCCCGTCCACCGGACTGACCCGCAGAATGACCGGACTGCCGGTCACCGTGGACCGGATGCGCAACGTGACCACCTTCTCCGCTTTGCGCGAGGCGACCCTGCGGACCACGCCCGCCAGCAGCGCGCGGTCTTCCGCCTCGAACGGCAGATCGGCAAATGGCCCGCCTTCGGCCACGCCAAAGGCCACCCGCGCCGCCCGGTTGCAGCCGACCAGCACCGCCCCCCCATCGCTGAGGAACGCGGCCGACCGGGGGATGTCTTCCAGCACCGACCGCGCGGCTGTCTGGTCCTCTGCCGCCTCAAGCCGGTCCAGAAACACCGTGGCCCGGGCCAGATGCGCCTCAATCTCGGGGTCTTCCAGCGGGATCGCGCTTTCGACCGGCCCGACGCGCAACGGGCCGGCCCGGCCTTCCCAGACCTCCAACAGCTCTTCCAGGCGGATCGGGTCCACCGCCACGTCATAAAGGCGTTCAACGATCTCGGCCCGGTGGTCGCGATCGGCGAAAGTGGCAGTCAGGGTGTGCGGCGTTGACTCGGTCATGCGGTGACCCTGCGTCAGGCAGCGGGCCACATCAAGACGCCGCCATGCCGCAGACCCCCCTTTTTCTCGGCTGAAAGACGGCCTAGCCTGATCGAAGCCAGCCAGGCCCCTTGCCTTGCCAGCGCCCCGCTTGACCCTCTTTGCAGGAACCCCCCGATGATTACCCTTTACGGCGTCTTCCGGTCCCGCGCCTCGCGCCCGATCTGGCTTTTATATGAATTGGATCTGCCCTTTACCCATGTTCCGGTGATCCAGAGCTACCGCCTGCCGCAAGCCAGCGCCCCGGATGCGCCGTTGAACACCACCTCGGCGGCGTTCCTGGCCGTGAACCCGCAAGGCCAGATTCCCGCCTATGTCGAGGGTGACCTGACCCTGACGGAATCGCTGTCCATCACCAACCACCTTGCCCGTACCCGCGGCGGCGATCTTGGCCCCAAAACCGCGGCCGAGGCGGCGCTGATCGACCAATGGACCCTCCTCGCCGTCACCGCGGTCGAAGGCCACGCGCTGGAGATTTTGAACATCACCGGGGCAGGGGGCGACAAGACCCCCGAAGGCCAGGCCACCATCGCGATCTGCGCCGAAAAACTCCGCCGCCCGCTGAAACGGCTTGAGGCGCACCTGGGCCAGCACAGCCACCTCGTCGGCGACCGCTTCACCGTGGCCGACCTCAACCTCGCCGAATGCCTGCGCTACGCTCAGGGCCACCCAACGCTGCTGGGCGAGTTCCCGGCGGTGAAGGCGTGGCTGGAGGGCTGTCAGGCGCGGCCTGCGTTCAAGAAGATGTGGGCGGCGAGGATGGCCGAACCTGCGTGAGGTTTGACCTCACAGGAGCGGGGGTTTCACACCCCCGCACCCCCGTGGGATATTTGGAGACAGCTGAAAGCCCGTGGCCCCTTCGTCAGGGGTGCCAGTGTGGCAAACGCCGAGTGTTGCCCAGTTCGCAAGACCCCATCACGTTGGTCCATGCAGCTTGGCAAAAGGATCAAAATGTCGATCCTTCTGCCAAGCATATTCACTCCACCTGGCAACCTTTTCCGCCGTTTCATCACCGTGCATCAGGGAGATTGCACCCAGCGCCATGTCCATGCCGGCTGACACGCCAGATGACGTGATGAATTTGCCATCTTCGACCCAGCGCGCCTGCCGGACCCAGCGCACATTTGGCCCCTGTGCCGTCACCCAATCGAAGGCCATCTTGTTTGTCGTGGCGCGGCGTCCATCCAATGCCCCTGCTTTGGCCAAGAGCGCGCTTCCGGTGCAGACGCTTAGAGTGAACTCTGCTTGCTCAGACGTGCGGGCGATCCAGTCAAGCAGGACCGGGTTTCCAACCTCTCGCCGCGTGCCCATTCCGCCCGGCACAAACAGGATGTCGTAGTCCGCCCCATCATTGATGGTCTTGTCTGCGAAGGCGGATGGTCCCTGACCGCTGCGCACCGGTCCCGGCGCCTCAGCGACAAGTGTCAAAGCGTAGTCGCTGCCAAGCATACCGAACATTTCCAGCGGGCCGAACAGGTCGAGCAGCTCGAAGTCTGGATAAATCAACGCTGCGATTTTGCGCATGGCCGTCCTTCGCCCCCTTGGGTGCCTATTGCCTGGTCGGGAACGTCACGCTGTTTCTTACGTTGCCCAGCCCCGCAAGATCAACGCCCTGCAGAAGCCCAATCTGCGCAGCGTGTTGCCCTTCGCGGGCATCGCCTTCCCCGCCAGCACTGCCAAACCAACCTGCAACAATGTGCGCGACACCCGATAAACGCCAACGCGCACCTTGTGGGCGTGACAGTGGCACCGCGAACCCCTCACTGACACCCGCTGCCTCTGCCGCATCAGTGGCGCAACCGTCCTCAACGCCGCATGAACCTTAGAAGCCCCTTACTGAGGTCCTGATTTGCTCTTTTCAGAAATACTCCACAGGGGGTCCGGGGGGTGTGAAACCCCCCGGTCCTCCGCCCGTTCAGGGAACATACTTCTGCCAGGGATGCTCCTCAACAAACCCCAGCACCTCCCGGATCTTCCGGTTGGACAGAAGCCCCTCCCGCTCCCCCACCGGCCGCGACAGGGGCACGTTCGGGAAGAACCGGGGCAGCAGTTCCGAGTTCGGCTGCGGCACCGCGTTCTCGTCATTCACCGCGTTGAACACCTGGAACCCGAGGCCGTCCTTCTTCAGGCAAAGGTCCACGATCTGCCCCAGGTCCCGCGCGTCGATGTAGCTGAAGGTGATCCGCCGCCGCAGGCCCGGATCGCTGGCCAGGGGCGGAAACAACGTCGCATATTCATGCGGCTCCACCACATTCCCGATCCGCAGGGCATAGACATCCGCCCCGAACCGCCGCTGAAAACTGCGCGCCGTGACCTCGTTCACCTTCTTCGACATGCCGTAGCTGTCCATCGGGTCGATGTCGTAGTCCTCTTCCAGCGGCAGGACCTTCGGATCGACCTCGCCGTCGCTGAAACACACCCCATAGGTCGTCTCCGAGGATGCGATGATGACCTTGCGGATCCCCATCTTCAGCGCCGCTTCCAGCACGTTGTAGGTACCGACCGTGTTCACCCGGTAGGTCTCGGTATCCGGCACCATGCCATACCGGGGCACGGCCGCGAAATGCACGACCGCATCGAACAGCCGTGCCGCCCCGTCCTCCATCTCGTCATAGCCCGCATGGGTCCGCATCGCCGAATACACCTGCCCCGCGTCGCAGATGTCCCCCAGCAGGTCCGCCACCCCCGGCAGCCCCAGGGGCACGCGGTCAAAGTTCAGCACCTTATGCCCCTGCGCCACAAGATACGGCACCACATGCTTGCCCGCCTTGCCCGATCCGCCCGTGAACAGCACCCGCATCGCCAAATCCTCCCAAGGTTTCCCCATACCTAGGCCGCCGCGTCCCGCCCGACCACCCCCCACATCTTGCGCCCCACCCCCTGCGAGTGGTCTAATGGCTGCAACAACAGGGTGATCCTCCATGAACGACCTCCTCTCCGGCGCTTCGCAGACCTATGACGCCTCCTCGATCGAGGTGCTTGAGGGGCTGGAGCCTGTCCGCAAGCGCCCCGGCATGTATATCGGCGGCACGGATGAGCGTGCGCTCCACCACATGGTCGCCGAAATCCTCGACAACGCGATGGATGAGGCGGTCGCCGGCCACGCCAACCGGATCGAACTGGAGCTCCACGACGACAACTCCGTCACCGTCCGCGACAATGGGCGCGGCATCCCCGTCGATCCCCACCCCAAGTTCCCCGGCAAATCCGCGCTGGAGGTGATCCTTTGCACCCTCCACGCCGGGGGCAAGTTCTCCAACAAGGCCTATTCCACCTCTGGCGGCCTCAACGGCGTCGGCTCCTCGGTCGTCAACGCGCTTTCCGACCTGATGACCGTGCAGGTCGCGCTCAACAAGGAGCTTTACGAACAGAGCTTCTCCCGTGGCATCCCCCGCGGGCCGATCCAGAAACTCGGCCCGATCCAGAACCGCCGCGGCACCACCGTGACCTTCCACCCGGACCCCGAGATTTTCGGCCACCAGACCCTGAAACCCGCGCGCCTCTACAAACTCGCGCGGTCCAAGGCCTACCTCTTCTCCGGCGTCGAAATCCGCTGGAAATCCGCCGTGGCCGACGGTGAAACCCCGCAAGAGGCCACCTTCCACTACCCCGGCGGCCTGGCCCAATACCTGTCCGACACGCTGTCGAAAATCACCACCTACGCCGAACGTCCCTTCGCCGGGCGGGTGAGCTTCGAGGAGAAGTACCAGATCCCCGGCTCCGTCGAATGGGCGATCAATTGGACCCCCGCGCAGGATGGGTTCCTCCACTCCTACTGCAACACCGTCCCCACGCCCGAAGGCGGCACGCACGAATCCGGCTTCTGGGCCGCCACCCTCAAGGGCATCAAGGCCTATGGGGAGCGGGTGAAGAACCGCAAGGCCGACCTCATCACCCGCGACGACCTCCTCACCGGCGGCTGCGCGCTCCTCTCGGTCTTCATCCGCGAACCCAGCTTCGTCGGCCAGACCAAGGACCGGCTTTCCACCGAGGAAGCCGCTAAATGGGTCGAAAACGCCGTCCGTGACCATTTCGACACCTGGCTTGCCGCCGACCCCCGCTCTGCCGGGGCGATCCTCGATTTCCTCGTCCTCCGCGCCGAAGAACGCCTGCGTCGGCGCGAAGAAAAGGAAACCCAGCGCAAGACCGCCACCAAGAAGCTGCGCCTTCCCGGCAAGCTGACCGACTGCTCCTCCAAGACCCGCGAAGGCACCGAACTTTTCATCGTCGAAGGCGACAGCGCCGGGGGGTCAGCCAAAGGCGCCCGCAGCCGTGAGACGCAGGCCCTCCTCCCCCTCAAGGGCAAGATCCTGAACGTCCTAGGTGCGGCTTCGGCCAAGCTGAACGACAATTCTGAGATCCGCGATATCTGTGAGGCGCTGGGCGTCCAGATGGGCACCCGCTTCAAGGTCGATGACCTGCGCTATGAAAAGATCATCATCATGACCGACGCCGACGTCGACGGCGCGCATATCGCGAGCCTTCTGATGACCTTCTTCTTCACCCAGATGCGCCCCCTGATCGACAAGGGCCACCTCTACCTCGCCTGCCCGCCCCTTTACCGGCTGACCCAAGGCGCGCGACGGATGTATGTGGCCGATGATGTGGAGAAAGAGATCTGGATGGCCAAGGGGTTGGGAGGCAAAGGCAAGATCGACGTCCAGCGCTTCAAGGGGTTGGGAGAGATGGACGCCAAGGACCTGAAAGACACCACGATGAACCCTGCGACCCGCAAGCTGATCCGGGTGAGCATTGATGAGGACGAACCGGGCATGACCGGCGACCTCGTCGAGCGCCTGATGGGCAAGAAGCCGGAATTACGGTTCCAGTATATCCAGGAGAACGCGCGGTTTGTGGAGGAGTTGGATGTGTGATGAGCAAACTTGATGACTACCGCGTTAAGCATCTCGAATTCATTCAGGGGGTAATAAATAGACTGTCAACAAACTCCTTCCTCTTGAAGGGATGGACGGTCCTAATCGTCGCTGCACTCTTGTCGTTCTCCCTAAGCGAGAATAGTAGAATCCTCGCTGGCTTTTCCATACTTCCACTCGTTATCTTTTGGGGATTGGACGGCTACTTCCTTTGGGAAGAGAGAAAGTATAGAAAACACTATGACAGGGTAAGAAAAGGGCTGGATGCACCTGTTGATTTTTCGATGGATGTCAGTGACCTAGTCGTTGATACAGGTGGCTGGCTAAAGGCAACCTTTTCAACGACGCTTGTGGCATTTCATGGGGTTATTCTGCTCTCGATCGTCGCAACATCCGCTTTAGAGTTGGGAGGGTACAGGTGGCTGCTCGGTGCTTCTACAGTTTCCACTACGCAAACGATGCCTGGAGAGTAAGCCAGATCCGAAACATTCGCTTAGAAGACGGTAACAGACCAGCTTCTGACAATGATTGGGAGTCAATTAAGCGCGGCGGTGATGCAGCTATTGCAAGGTGGATTGATTCCCAGATGGAGGGTAAGTCCACAGTGATTGTCATGATTGGTTCCGAAACCTTCGGACGGAGATGGATTAACTATGAAATTCTGAACGGTTGGAATCGCGGCAAAGCCCTGCTTGGCGTCCGGATACATCGCCTGCTAGACCATAACGGATATCAATCGTATCGCGGAAACAATCCGTTCGCACAGTTCAATGTGAATGGTGTGAGTATGGATAGATTTGTCCCGATTATTGATCCGGGCGAAGTTGACAGTAAGGCCGCTTACAATTCCATCGCAATCAACTTGGCAAGTTATATAGATTACGCGAAGCAGGTTCGAGTTTCATTCTAGGAAGCGTAGGGTGGGCGCCAACCCACCACCACCTACCCGACTCCGTCAGATTTGCCCAAAGCAAATCTGACCGCGCCCGACCCGCCCCCCGGGGGCGGGCGCGATGTATCGCCCCCACCCCCGCGTGCCGGTCGCGGTCAGCTTTGCACCCTGGCGATGCGAGTGTAGGTCGGGGTTCACCCCGACTCTCCCCGCCCCGACCGATTCGCCCCGAATGGTTAACTGCCCACCACCTCACCGCGCGTAGAGACGGAAAGAAGACGCAAGGAAGACCAGATAAAGACCCCGAAAACACCGCCAAACCAACGGGTTAACGCAAGGACCTCCACCAGTTGAAAATCACGCCCGCTCATCCTTCGGGCTGCCCATCACCACGAAGGTCGTGATCGACCGGACCTGCGGCAGGACCCCCAGGATCTCGGTATGCCAGTGCTTGTAGGCGGCCAGATCGGCGGCCTCGACCCGCAAAAGGTACTCCACCGTGCCGGTGATGTTGTGACACTCCCGCACCTCCGGCGCGCGGGAAATGGCGCGTTCGAACGCCTCTTGTGCGGCCTTGGTGTGGGTGCCAAGCCCCACGGTCACATAGGCCACGAACCCCACCCCCATCCGCCCGGCATCAAGCACGGCGCGGTAGCCGCGGATCACGCCAGAGGCCTCCAGCGCCTGCACCCGGCGCAGGCAGGCCGAGGGCGACAGGCCCACCAGTTCGGCCAAGGCCAGGTTCGACTGGCGGCCGTCGCGCTGCAAGCCGCGCAATATCCGGTGGTCTATCTTGTCGAGATCGGTCATTTGTTGCAAAGGATGGCCTATTGGCCGCATCTTTGCAACCTCTCGCCACGCGCGATCTGGCAGGCTGGACCGATGACAGTTGACCTTCTCCTTGCCCTTCTGGGCTTTGCCTTCGTCACCTCGGTCACGCCGGGGCCGAACAACATGATGCTGTTGGCCAGCGGGGTGAACTTCGGTTTGCGGCGGACGGTGCCGCATATGCTGGGGATCAGCATTGGCCATTCGTTGATGGTGGTTCTGGTGGGCCTCGGCCTGGCCGGGATCTTCACCGCCTGGCCCCCGGCGCTGACGGTGCTAAAGGTGGTGTCGGTCGCCTACATGCTGTGGCTGGCCTGGAAGATCGCGAATTCCGGCGCCCCGGGTGAGGGGCGGGGGCGCGCGCAGCCGATGACCTTCCTGCAGGCCGCCGCGTTTCAATGGGTGAACCCCAAGGCCTGGGCCATGTCGCTGGGGGCGGTCGCAGCCTATGTGCCCACCCCGTCGCTACAGGCCTATGCCCTTGTGGCGCTTGTCTTTTCTTCGGTCAATCTGCCTTCGGTAACCCTTTGGGCGGCTGCGGGGCAGGCGGTGCGGCGGTGGCTGGAGGGGCCAGGTCGGTTGCAGGTCTTCAACTGGACCATGGCGGTGCTGCTGGTCCTGTCGCTGTGGCCCGTGGTGACGATGGAGCTTTAGCCTAGCGCAGCCAAAACCCTTCGCGTTTCAAGGTGTTGCGGATCATCTGTTCGCGCGGGGGCAGGCGGTCGCGGTCAAAGAGAGCGCGCGCCTTGCGGCCCTGGTTCTGGTAAACCATCGCTTTCATCGCCTCCCAGTCGCGCAAGGTGGGGCGGATGGCCTTGTCACGCGCCACCTCCTCCAGCACCGCCACCGCAAGGTCGCTTTCGCGGGCGTAGAGAAGCGGCAGGGTCCGGTAATGGCAGGTGGCCGTCCCGTCCAGAGCGGCCAGGTCAGGGCCTGGCCTGCCCCCGCCGAAGGAATGGATGACCAGGGGCAGGGTGATCTGGTCCAGCCAGGGGAAGAGTTCCTGGCAGATCAGCGCCTCGGGCGGATCATCGCAGATCGACTTTGCCCAAGCGGTAAAGCGCGCGCCGAAGGCCTTGGGGCTGTGATGAAAGAACCAGCCCGCGTTGAAATAAAGGTGGCGTTTCCAGTATTCCTCGGGCTGGCTGAGGTCGAGGGTGGACGGGTAGTCCAGCCCGAACCGGTCATAAAGCGCCCCCCAGGTTTCGGCATAGCTTGGCCCGTAAAGTTCGATCTGCGGCCAGGTCCCTTCGCGCCGCATCGAGGCGGAGGGGCGGTTGAAATCGAAGGGAATGGCGGACAGGGGGCCCGTGATCAGCGTGTCGGTATCGAGAAACAGGAAGGGCGCGTCGGGCAGGGTCTCCAACGCCTCCATCTTGTTGCCGTGCGGGTAGGGGCCGCCGAAGGCCTTGTTCTGAAACGGCAAGATCTGCGCGCCAAGGTCGGTCAGCACGGCCTTTCCCCGGTCTGACATCCGTGGATCTGTTTTCCACAGGGGGCCGGGCTGCGGCTCGCCGATGAACAGGGTGCCGGCAAAGCCCGGATCGGACTGGCGCAGCGAGGCCGCGAGCAGGATCGCCTCAAACTCCAGCCTGCCGGATTGACCGATGGCAAGGATGTTGAAGGCCATAGCCCGCTACCGGGGGGTAAAGCGCAGCGAGAGGCAGGACATGCCGCCATCCAGCTTGGCGCATTCGGAATTCCCGATCTCGCGCACCTTGAACCCCGCCGCAAGGATTGCGTCACGGGTGCGGGGAAAGCCTGCGGGCATCAGCACAAGGTCATTGAAGCGGATGGTGTTGGCGGCGGGCTCTTCCCCGTCAGCGACCGGGATCACCCGGTAGCCGTCAAAGCAGCCTGAGGCAGCAAGACGGTCCGTAGACAGGATCGTGTCAGCGTCCAGAAGCGAGCAATCGGTCTTGAAATGCAAAACGCCCGGTGGGGTGTGAACCTCTCGCACCGTGTGGCCCCAGGGGGCGACAAGGCGCGTCAGTTCGGCAATCCCGGCGGCGTTGGTGCGGGCGGAGCGGCCGACGAGGACCTCGCGTTCCGTCACCAGGATATCGCCCCCTTCGATGAAGCTGTCCGTCCCACTGATCGCCACGACCTGCCCGTAAAGTGCCTGCAGGTGGGGGGCCATCTCGGCCGCCTCCCCCAGACGCGAGGGCGCGCCGGGGCGCATCACCACGGCCCCTTGCGGCAGGCAAAGCGCTGTATCTTCGACAAAAACGCTGTCGGGATAGGCGTCTAGCGCGGGCAGTTCCACCACGGTGGCGCCGGTCTCGCGAAGCGTCGCGATATAGGCCGCGTGATGGGCCTCCATCACCGCAAGGTCGGGCATTCCGGTATCGACGGCGCGGAGACCGGCGATGATCGACGGCGCGGGTTTGCGCGTGATGGCATGGGTGAAATGGGTGGAAAAGGACATGGGCGACCCCGGGGAATTTGCGCCTTAGTCGCACCCCCGGGCAGGTTTCGCAAGGGTCTCAGCCTGCCCAGGGCAGGGTCAAGGCCGGGTGGAAGATCCAGCGCCACCAGGCATAGTCGAGGAACTGCCCGGCGAGGATCAGGAAGCTGAAGGCCAGCGTGGCGGCCATGGCGATGGCATACCAGAGGCTGGCCATGACGCGGCTGCGCGGTGTGGCGGGCATCGCCCCCTCAGCCGCTTGGGTGCCGTCCCAGAGGCCGGGTTTCAGACCCGCCGCCCGGGCGGCGGCGCGGGTATAGATGCGGGCGGCAAGGCTGCGGGTCAGCCAGACGCTGGTGAAGGCCAGGGCGGCCAAAGCCAGGGTGATCCAGCCTTGCAGATCGGCCAGTTGTTCCGGCGGCATGGTTTCCAGCTGGGGTGCCCAGGCGGTGGCGGTGGTGATCAGGCCCCGTGCGCCGGCGAAGGGCAGGGCCAGGGCGGCCACCAGCACCGCCAGTGCGGGAACCCGCCAGCCGGCCTGTGCCACGACGGATCGCAACCGGCGGAGTTCAAAGGCGGCGGACAGGCGGTCTTCAGCCGCCAGATGGGCAAAGACCAAAGGCAGCACCGGCAAGACCAGTGCTGCCGCGAAAACGCCGATGAAGAAGACCGAGGGGCCGACGAAGGCCTGCTCATACCCCTTGTTGAATGAGTTTTCCCAACCCGCCCACCATGCCCCGAGCCATAGGACGGTGAAGGGCAGCGTCCAGACCAGAAGGGCGGTCAGCGCCATCAGCCCGGCGCGGATATTCGCCCCAAGGCCCCCGAGCGCGCGGGCCATCCGGCCCGAAGGGCGGCCCTGCCATTCGCGCGGGCCCATAAGCCAGCCAGGTGCCTCTTCCGCCGCGCCAAAGCGGTCGCGCGACAAGTGGCCGGACCGGCGGGCCAGCCAGCCAAGGGCAATGACAGCAGTCACCGGGCCGGTGCAGAGAAGCGTGCCGATGCCCGCGTTGGCGATCAGCCGCCCCAGCCGCGACAGGCGGCCCGGGCCATAGGCGGGGCGGGTCAGGGCGGTCACAGGAAGGCCCCCTCGATTACATCCCCTTCGGCGCGGGTGGCGGCAAAGCCCATGGCGGCGGCGATGGTCGGGGCGATGGCGCTTTGGTCGACCGGGCGGTCGATCACCCCGCGCGCGATGCCGGGGCCGAAGATCATCGCCCAAACCTCATGCGCAGAGCGGGAGTTGAAATGGTGCTGGAACGGCACTTCGGCCAAGGGGTTCGCATCGCGGCCGCAATCGGGGGTGATGACGAAAATGGTGTTGTCGCGGTAGAACGGGTCCGCGTCGGCCAGGGACACCAGCCGCTGCAGACCTTCGTCGATCACCGCAATGGCGCGGGTGTAGTGGCTTGGGTTGCCCCAGTGGACGTAATCGGGGTCCTGATAGTTCACCATCATGAAGCGCGGTTTGAGTTCCGTCATCGCGCGGGTGGCAAGTTCCGTCAGCAGCCGGTCACCGCGCGGATTGCGCAGGCCGTCGTCGCCAAAGCCCTTGCGCCAGCGGGCCCAGAACGCCTCAACCTGCGGTGAGGGGTCGGGTGTCGCACCCCGTGGGTCGATAGTCAGAAGGCGGGTCTGCTCTTCCTCCAGCGCCAGGCGCGCCTCATCCGTCAGCCTACCCTCGGCCAGTTGCATCCGGGTGCGGTAGAGCTTGAAGCGGTGCAAGGACAGCATCTCGGACCGGTAATCGATGCCGAAATGGTCGCCCGCGCCGAAGGTGAAGAATTCCTCCTGCGGCCGGTCCTCACCGTTGATCAGAAGGACCTCATGCGAGGGGATGTCGAAGGCGCGGCGGAGGTATTCGAAGAGGGTGGGCTCCGTCGGCTCCAGCCGGTCGGACAAAAGGGCACTTGCATCGCGGTAGGCCAGGTAGCGGCCGGTCAGAAGGTTCAGCGTGCCCTCGGCATGGCTGGTATTGACCCCCTCCAGCTTGTCGATCCTGAGGTCGGGGATGAAGGTGCCCCGCGGAGCGAGGGTGTGGCGCAGATAGGGGGCCCAGGTCGCCGCCTCATCTATCGTCTCTGCCCGCCGCACCCCGCCGCCAAAGCGCACCAGGATGACGTTTGGCCCGCGGTAGCCGGGGGCAGTTTGCGCCAAGCCGGTCAGGGGGCTGGCCAGCCCGGCCGCAAGGCCAAGGGTGAAGCTGCGACGATCCATCGGGGCGCCCTCCTTCGGTGTTAATAAGCTTAACATTACACGAAACCAGGGCCTTTGCGACTGATTCCTTTGATCTGGCCCGAAAGCCGTTGAAGCGGACCGTCCTTGTGACCGGGGATGGCAGACCCGGTGATCGGCCTGTCTGCTGGGTCCACCCGTCCAGTCATCATCCATGAGGCCGGCCAGCCCGCCGGGGCTGTCACCAAGGACCGCCTGCTTCTGGCCATCCGGAAAGTCCGCTGATGGACGACGGCCTGACCCCCGCTTTGCCGGGCGCAGCGACGCCCAATTCGACCACGCCTGGGTTCGATGGCGCAATCGAGCTAGCCGAAGATGCAGCCTAGCCGCGTGCAAAGGTCAGAATGGCAGCCACAAGGCAGTCAAGGCTGTCGGTAAAGGGCCGCCGCAACGCCCCGGTCAGCAGCGAAAGCTCGGTGCAGGCGACAAGCAGAGGCCCGTCTGTCGCCTCGGCCAGCGCGGCCATCGCCTGATGCGCCTCTGGCCCGGTGTCGCCGGTCTTGACGCGTCGGATCAGGGCAAGGACCGGGGCCTCGTCTTCCGGCCAGACCGGCGTGATGCCAGCCGCAGAAAAGGCCGCATCGAAGGCCCCGGTGATCCGCACGGCGGGTGAGGCGAGCATGGACACCCGGCCTTTCGGCAGCGCCGCCACCGTGGCTGCGCGCATGTCGAGGAAGGGCAGGGGCGTGGCCGCAATGATCTGCGGCGCATAGGCATGGGCGGTGTTGCAGGGCATCGCCAGCGCCTGTGCCCCTGCCGCCTGCAGGTCTCGGGCCATTCCGGCAAGCACCGGGCCGGGGTCGTCGCCGACCCCCTCGACCAGACGCTTGATCCGGCTGGGGACGGCAGGGTTCTGGTGGACGATCAGCGGGATATGGTCGGCATCGTCGCGCGCATCCACGGCCTGCAACAGGCGCTGCATCAGCAGCACCGTCGCCTCCGGCCCCATACCGCCCAGGATGCCGACCGTTCTCATGCGTGGGGCAGGACGTGGGTATAGCCGGTCAGCCCGATCGCCCCGCCGGTGTGCAGGAAGACGATCCGCTGGCCCTTCCGGAAATGCCCCTTGCGGCACAGGTCGATCAGCCCGGCCGCGCCCTTGCCCGAATAGACCGGGTCCAGCAGGATCGCCTCTTGCCGGGCGAAGATGTCGATGGCCTCCAGCGTGCCGTCGGCAGGGATGCCATAGCCTTTGCCGATGTAGTCGCAGTTCGCCACCACATCCTCGCGCGCCACCACGCCCTGCACGCCGATCTTCTCTTCCACCGCCTGTGCCAGACGGAAGACATTGCCCTCTTGCACCTCTTTCGGTGCCCGGACCCCGATGCCCAGAAGCGGCAGCTGCGCGTTCAAGGCCTTCAACCCGACGATCAGCCCGGCTTGCGTGCCCGCCGATCCCGTTGCGGTCACCATCTGGTCAAAGACCAGCCCCCGCTCCACCATCTGCCCCAGCAGTTCCAGCGCGCAATTGACATAGCCAAGCGCCCCGGTGGCGTTCGACCCGCCACCGACGATGGCATAGGGCTTGCGCCCTTCGGCGCGCATCCGGTCGGCCACGGCAAACATCTCGGCATTCATGTCGAGGCCCGTGCCCCGGTGTTCGATCGTGGCCCCATGCAGCACGTCCAAAAGAACGTTGCCGTTCAGCCGGTAGTTCGGCTCGTTATAGCCCGTGCGATCTTCCAAAAGGATATGGCAATCCATCCCCAGCTTCGCCGCCGCCGCTGCCGTCTGGCGGGCGTGGTTGGATTGCGTCGCGCCTTGGGTCAGCACGATATCCGCGCCCATCGCCACCGCCTCGGCCATCAGGAATTCCAGCTTCCGGGTCTTGTTGCCGCCGGTTGACAGCCCCGTGCAATCGTCGCGCTTGATCCAGATCTCGGGTCCCAAGAGCGCCGACAGGCGTGGCATGTGCTCCAGCGGCGTTGGCAGATGGCCAAGGCGGATACGGGGGAAACGGGAAAGCTGCATCTGGTATCCTTTGCCATTCTTCGTCGACAAATATCCCACGGGGGTCCGGGGGTGTGAAACCCCCGGGCGCGCGGCCAAGGGGCGCAAAGCGCAGAAACTCAGCGCAGGAACTTTTCCAGCCGGATGTCGGCGGTGCGGGCATGGCCCTCCATCCCCTCATACCGGCTGATCGAGGCGGTGACGGCGGCCAGGCGCGGAAGCGCTTCGACCGTCACCCGCTGCCAGGTCACGGTCTTCAGGAACTTGTGGACCGAGAGGCCTCCGGTATAGCGCGCGGCACCGCTCGTGGGAAGCACATGGTTTGTCCCCGCCGCCTTGTCGCCAAAGGCCACTGTGCTTTCGGCCCCCAGAAACAGGCTGCCATAGGCCGACAGCCGCGCCTTCCACCAATCCAGATTCGCGGCCTGCACATGCAGATGCTCGGGCGCGATGCGGTCGGCGGTCGCGGCCATCGCCTCGGGCCCGTCACAGAGGATGATCTCGCCCAGAGCGGTCCAGGCCCCTTCGGCCGCCGTGCGGTTCGGCTCTGGCAGCTCGGCCGCGCAAAGCGGCGCGAGGCGGGCAACCTCTGCCGCCAGGGCCGGGCTGTCGGTGACCAGCCAGACCGGAGAGTTCGTGCCATGCTCGGCCTGGCCGATCAGGTCCCAGGCGACGATGACCGGGTCGGCGGTCGCATCCGCAATCACCATGCTGTCGGTCGGACCTGCCACCATGTCAATGCCGACACGGCCGTAAAGCAGGCGCTTGGCCTCGGCCACATATTGATTGCCGGGGCCGACAAGGATGTCGGCAGGTGGCAGGCCGAACAGTCCGAAGGCCAGGGCTGCCACGCCCTGAATGCCGCCAAGCGCCAGGATCCGGTCAGCGCCGCAGTGGTGCAGGGTGTAAAGGATCGCATCCGGGATCCCGGCCGGCGCATCGGCGCGGGGCGGCGACACGGCGGCGATATGGCGCACGCCCGCAACCCTGGCCGTCGTCACGGTCATCATCGCGCTGGCGATATGGCTGTAACGCCCGCCCGGCACATAGCAGCCCGCCGCATTGACCGGGATCAGCCTTTGCCCCGCCGTCAGCCCTGGACGCAGTTCCACCTCGGTCTCGCGGATGCTGTCCCGCTGGGCTTCGGCAAAGCGCGAAATGTTTTCATGGGCATAGGCGATATCATCCTTCAGCTGCTGCGGCACCCGCGTGCAGGCTTCGGCAATGGCCTGATCCGACACCACGATGTCACCTTGCCAGTGGTCAAGCTCATGCGACAAGCGCAGGGCGACAGCCTCGCGGCCCGTCTCCAACTCGGCCAACAGGGCCGCGACAGAGCCGGAAAGGCTTTCCGCATGGTCCGGGGCAGGGGCCGCGCCACGCTTGAGATAGGTCAGGGTCATGCTGCCTCCAGCCGGATCGGGAAGGTGCCGCGCATCCGGGCCTTGGCCACGGGCGATAGATCGGCGGGGTGGTGCGTTTCCTGTACAGGGCGGGCGGCAAGGTTTGCCCGGCCACAGGCCTTTGGCCGGCCCTTTTCGCCCAAGGTCACCGGCGCGTCGCGGTCAGCGGTGGTGGGGTAGGCGCAATCGCACTGCATGGCCGTGCCGCTACGCGCACCGCCCAGGAAAGACCCGGTCCGCAGGTCAGCCAAGGGCCAGCTGAGTTGCCCGCAGCCTTGGCCGGGCCGGCAAGGGTTCATTTCACGCTGCAGGGCGCGCTTGGCCACGCAGTCTGCCCGACCGCCGCGTCTTCGCCGGGTTCGTCCATTGTTCATCCAGCGCCTCCGTTCCATCTGCCATAGGGGTCGATTCACGCCGGGCTGACAACGCCCAATCGGTGTAGGCACATTTTTTGACGACTGTCTTCCCTTGGATTGAAGGATCCGGGGCCAGGTTGACGAAGCCTGGCGCCCTCGCGCTTGGTTTTGCGGCTTGAGGCAGGCATGTTGCCAGGGAGTCCCAGACCCGCGTTCCGGTGAAGTCGGCCCGCTTCTCGGGCGAAATGGATAATGAAATCAACGTCCCGGACACCCGGCCTTGGGCTGCCTTCCCGGCGTTCCCACTCTGCAAGGTCCGGAGGGGTGCAGGGCCCTTCGCGCGCAACCACTTGCACAACACGGTGACGGCCGGCAGCACACCCGGACCCCTGCAAGCACCACTATCTGAAGGATAATGGTGGGCGACCCTGGAATCGAACCAGGCGTGGGTCGCCCCGGGGGAGTTACAGTCCCCTGCCGCACCTTGCAGCTCGTCGCCCGCCGGGGGTGGGTCTATCCAAGGGGGCGGGGGGCGTCAAGGGCCGAAGGCAACGTTTTCGGCTTGCATCCGAAGGCCGTCCTGTCCCAAGGTCTGCCCGGAATTTCCAGGGGGTTTGCCAATGAAAACGGGTGCGAAAAAGCCCTCCTGGGTGGTCGACAAAGAACGCGGCCAGAAGCGCGAGGCGCGGGAAACGCTGTGGCTTTTCGGTCTGCACGCCGTGCGCGACGCGCTAGAAAATCCTGCCCGTGAAAAGCTGCGCCTCGTGGTGACGAAGAACGCGCTGGACAAGCTTGAGGCGGCGGTTGCCGCCTCGGGGATGGAGCCTGAGGTGGTGGACCCCCGCCGCTTTGACGTGCCGATCGACGAAGGGTCGGTCCATCAGGGGGCGGCTTTGGAGGTGCGCAGTCTGGATTGGGGCAGCCTCGAAGAGGTCTGCATCTCTGGCACGGGCCTGCCCTTGGTCGTTCTTCTGGACCGGGTGACCGACCCCCATAACGTGGGCGCGATCCTGCGCTCGGCCGAGGTGTTCGGCGCCCGTGCGGTGATCGCCCCCCGCCACCATTCGGCCCCCGAAACCGGGGCTTTGGCCAAGACCGCCAGTGGCGCCTTGGAGCGGCAGCCCTATTTGCGGGTGACCAACCTTTCCGACGCGATGGAGGCGTTGAAGGCCATGGGCTACGTCCTTATTGGCCTTGATGGTGAGGCGGAAGTGACGGTGGAAGAGGCTGTGGCCAAAGCTGGCGGCCGGGCCATCGGCCTTGTCCTTGGTGCCGAAGGGCCGGGCCTGCGCGAGAAGACGAAAGAGACCTGCGATGTGCTGGCCCGCATCCCCTTTGGCGGCGGGTTTGGCAGCCTGAACGTGTCGAACGCGGCGGCAGTTTCGCTCTATGCCGCGACCCGCGCGTGATCACGAATCCGAGACAGGTCTTTAACGCTGTCCCAACGTTCCTACGTTTAAAAGTGGAGGCACGGGCCGGAACCCCGTCCTTGACTTCACTGTCCCTCGTTCCGCACTTGGCGCCCTGGGCCTGGCCCATGGGCGCCTTTTTGTCGGGGGTTTTCGATGGGGTTTTCCATGCCGACCGATGCTGACATTCGCGACATCCTGACCCGCGTGAAGACCATCGCCCTCGTGGGGTGGTCGCCGAAACCTGACCGGCCCAGCCACCGGGTGGCCGCCTTCCTTGCCGCCAAGGGCTACCGGGTGATCCCGGTCAACCCCGGGCAAGCCGGTCAGGAGGCGTTGGGCGAAACGGTGGTGGCGACCCTGGCCGAGGCGGGACCTGTCGACATGGTCGACATCTTTCGCCGCAGCGAAGAGGCGGGCGCCGTGGTGGATGAGGCGATCGCGGTGGGCGCAAAGGTCGTCTGGATGCAGCTTGGCGTGGTGGACGAAGCCGCCGCCGCGCGCGCCCGGGCGGCGGGCCTGCAGGTCGTGATGGACCGCTGCCCCGCAATCGAGATTCCGCGGCTGGGGTTGTAAGGACACAGGAATTTTCGAAAATTCCGGTTCGGAGCCTTCAAAGGCTCCGGTCCGATTTCTGTGAAGAAATCGGGCTAGCGCCCGGCCTTCTCGGCAAGGCCCGAAGTGCCCTCGCGCCGATCCAGTTCCGCCAGCACATCGGCCAGCGTCACATCCCGCGCGGCCAGCATCACCAGAAGGTGGTAAAGCACATCCGCCGCTTCTGATGTCAGCCTTGCACGGTCACCCTTGACCGCTTCGATGATCGCTTCAACCGCCTCTTCGCCAAACTTCTCGGCGCATTTCTCTGGCCCCTTGGCCAGTAGCTTTGCCGTCCATGAGGTTTCGGGATCGGCACCCTTGCGGGCGGCAATGGTCGCGGCAAGGCGTTCAAGCGTCATGTCAGCCTCACGGGAATACCGGCGGCGGCCATATGGGCCTTGGCCTGACCGATGGTGAAAGTGCCGAAATGGAAGATCGAGGCGGCGAGGACGGCGCTGGCGTGGCCTTCCGTTATGCCTTCGACCAGATGGTCCAGCGTGCCGACGCCGCCACTGGCGATGACCGGAATGTCCACCGCATCGGCAATCGCGCGCGTGAGGGGGATGTTGTAGCCGCCCTTGGTGCCGTCACGGTCCATGCTGGTCAACAGGATCTCGCCCGCGCCCTTGGCCGCGACAGTCCGCGCAAACTCCACCGCGTCGATGCCGGTTTCGCGCCTGCCGCCGTGGGTGAAGATCTCCCACCGGCCGGGGGCAACGGTCTTGGCGTCGATCGCCACCACGATGCACTGCGACCCGAAGCGATCCGCCGCTTCGGCCACCACATCGGGCCGCGCCACGGCGGCGGAGTTGAAGCTGACCTTGTCGGCGCCCGCCAAGAGCAGCTTGCGCACATCCTCGGGCGTGCGGACGCCGCCCCCCACGGTCAGCGGCATGAAGCATTGCTCGGCCGTGCGGGTGACCAGGTCGAACATCGTGGCGCGGTTGTCTTCGGTCGCCATGATGTCAAGGAAACACAGCTCATCCGCGCCAGCCGCGTCATAGGCTTTTGCCGCCTCGACCGGATCGCCCGCGTCCACCAGATCGACGAAGTTCACGCCCTTGACCACACGGCCATTGGCGACATCAAGGCAAGGGATGATCCGGGTCTTCAGCATGCCCCCACATCGCGCGGAGGGGGACAAAAGGCAAGCCTTTAGCTGGCCATCCGCGCCACCGCCCCGCGTGAGATCAGGATGTGAAACGGCATGACCAGCCGCAGATAGGCCCGCCCCCAGACGTTATGGGGGCGCACCCAGGTGGACATGTAAAGCCGCCCGTCCTTCCGCAGAAGTCCGATCCGGAAGTTCAGATGCCGGTCATCGGTCCCAAGGACGACTTCTTCTGCGCTGGCGTGGCAGACGGGGAAGATCGGGCCATCCTCGGCCATTTCCGCCGCCCCGGTCTTCAACCCGAACGGCTGCACCAGCAGATTGCGCAGCCCCAGAAGGGCGCGGGCCCAGCCGGGTAGGGCCAGCCCCCGCTTTGCCGCTTCCTGCGGCGAAAGGGTCGACGCGACGGAATAGCAGTCAAGGAAATCCCCCGGCCGGTGTATCGACCAAAGGGTTGAGGCAAGGGGCAGACGATCGGTGCGAACCCGTGACATGGCCGAATACTGCGCCCAAAGCCACGGGAAGGGAATGCGCTGCAGCGTCGCGGGGCGCTGGCAGCCAGCAGGGGACAACGCGGGCCGTTTGGCTTTCGGTCCGCTGCAAACTTTCTCCCGAAGAATGAAATCCTTGGCTATGTTGGTCCGATAAAAGCAAAGAGGGGCAGGTGCCGTGGAAAGTCTTCGCTATGCGGGTCTTTGCCTTGCCTTTGGGCTGATTGCCGTCTGGGCGGGAGAGAACATGTTCTGGTTCATCCCGCCCGCAGATCTGCGTCCCCTGGATCTGGCCCTGACCGTCATCGCCTATTCCATCGCCAGTGGCGTGGGTCTGACGCTGGTGATCCTGTCCGGGGTCCAGGGTCTGCCTGCGGCCTTTCTGGGTGGTGCGGTCATGGGCTACATGGCCGAAGGGGTGATCGTCGGTACGATCTACAACCCGTTGCCGTTCTTCTGGGTCTGGACCCCGCTTGCCTGGCACGCGCTGATCAGCGGCGGTCTGGTTCTGGGCCTTGGTCGGGCGGGCAAGGCGCTTGGCCCGGCCCGGATGGCGCTGATTTGGGTGGCGCTGGGCGTCGCCTCGGCCTTCTGGGCGCAGTATTGGCCAAGCGAGGCGAAGGGCCCCCTGCCCGCAGGCGAGGGGCTGGCGCTCTATCTCATGGGTTTTGCGGGGTTGGTGGTGCTGGCGCATCTGGGCATGGACCGGCTGGGCCATCTGCCGCGACCCCCGAACGCGGTGCTGATGATCGCGCCCGGAATTGCGGCGCTGGTGTGGGTGGCGCAGACGGTGGCGGATCTGAACCCGCTTCGGGTGCTGTTGCCCGTGGTGCTGGCGCTGTTGTGGTGGGTGATGCGGCGGCTGGGCCAGCCTGGCGCGCGCGTCAGCCTTGGCGCGCCAGTGCCGGTCTGGCAGCACGCGCTCTTGCTGATCGCGCCGGGGCTGGCGGTCCTTCTTGCGCCGCAGCTATGGGCGCAAAGCTGGGGGACGCTGTCGTCCAACATCGTCGTCGCGCTGATAACCTGCCTTCTGTCGGTGGTCTGGCTTGGCCGCCTGATCTGGTCAGCCGCCAAGCGCCCGTAGCGCCGCTGCCAGATCAATCGCCCCGTCGTAAAGCGCCCGGCCCGAGATGGTCCCGGCGATCACCCCGGTGTCGCGCAGCGCCAGAAGGTCGGCCATCGACGACACTCCGCCCGAGGCGATGACGGGGATGGTGACAGCGCGGGCCAAGGCCTCGGTCGCGGCGATGTTCGGGCCCTGCATTGCGCCATCGCGGTCGATGTCGGTGTAGATGATCGCGGCCACCCCGGCGTCTTCAAAGCTGCGGGCAAGGTCGGTGACCATGACCTCGGTTTCCGTAGCCCAGCCCTTGGTGGCGACGCGGCCATTCCGGGCGTCGATCCCGACAGCGACGTGGCCAGGGAACGCCTTCGCGGCCTCGCGCACCAGGGCAGGGTTTTCCACGGCGACCGTGCCAAGGATCACCCGGGCGAGGCCCTTTTCCAGCCACATCGCGATGGTGGCCATGTCGCGGATGCCACCGCCAAGCTGGCAGGGCACGTCGACCTTCGACAGGATCGCCTCGACCGCAGCACCGTTGACCGGCTGGCCCGCGAAGGCGCCGTTCAGGTCCACTAGGTGAAGCCACGCGCAGCCTGCCGCCTGAAACTTCAGTGCCTGCGCGGCGGGGTCGTCACCGAAGACGGTGGCCGCTTCCATCTCGCCGCGCAACAGGCGAACGCATTGGCCATCCTTCAGGTCGATCGCGGGATAAAGGATCATCGGCAGCCCCCGTTTTTTGCTGCGCGGTCTTTGGCACGGGGGGGCGCGGATGAAAAGATGGCGCATCGCGACCCCACGTCACGCTTGATCGAAAACCGGACTGGCGCGATGGATTGTCACACCTTTGGGAGGAGGACACCCATGAAGACCCTGATCCTTGCGGCCGCCCTGGCCCTTTCTGCAACCGCCGCTTTCGCCGACCCGGTAGAAGGCACCTGGCAGACCCGCGCCGATGACAATGGCAACTATGGCCATGTCGAGATCAAGCCCTGCGGTCCGGCCTTCTGTGGCACGCTGGTCAAGGCTTTTGACAGCAGCGGCGCCGAGATCGCCAGCGACAACATCGGCCGCCAGATCGTCTGGGACATGGTGGCCTACCCGGACGGGCTTTATGATGACGGCCGGATCTATTCGCCCGACCGTGACAAGGAATACAACGGCGACATGACGCTGAACGGCAACAACCTTGCCGTCCGTGGCTGCGTTCTGGGCATCTGCCGCGACGGTGGCACCTGGAAGCGCGTGAACTAAGGCGCAAGCTTCGGGTCGCGGCGCGGCCTCACCCGTGCGATGGTCTTCTGACAGGAGACCCGCATGACCCGCGCTGACTGGCTACGTCTCATGATCCTCTCCATCCTGTGGGGGGGATCGTTCTTTTTTGTCGAGGTCGCGCTGACAGGCCTGCCCGCCCTGACCATCGTCTGGGCGCGGGTGGCACTGGCGGCGGTGCTGCTTGGGGCGGTCTTGCAGGCAAGCGGCGTGGCGTTTCCGGATCGCGCGGTCTGGCCCGCGCTTCTGGTGATGGGCCTCTTGAACAACGCCATCCCGTTCACCCTGTTCGTGCTGGCACAGGGGCAGATCACCGGGGCGCTGGCGTCGATCCTGAATGCGACCACGCCCCTCTTCACCGTGCTCGTCGCGCATCTGGCGACGCGGGATGAACGGATCACCCCGGCCAAGGCGATTGGGCTCGGCCTTGGCTTTGCCGGGGTGGTGGTGATGATGGCGGGCGCGGAAATGGGCGGCGCGCTGGCCGCAAAACTTGCCTGCCTTTGTGCCGCCTTGTCTTATGGCTTTGCCGGGGTCTGGGGGCGGCGCTTCCGGCGGCTGGGGGTGGCACCGCTGGCCACGGCCTTCGGGCAAGTGGCGTCCTCGACGCTGATCCTGTTGCCGGTCTGGCTTTGGGTCGACACCCCTTGGGCCCTTGGCTGGCCGGGGTGGGAGGCGGCGGGCGCGGTGGTCGGACTCGCGGCGCTTTCGACGGCGCTGGCTTATCTGATCTTCTTCCGCCTGCTCGCCTCGGCCGGGGCGACGAACCTGTCGCTAACCACTTTCCTGATCCCGATCAGTGCCACGGCCCTGGGTGCGCTGATCCTGGGTGAGCGGCTTTTGCCGCAGCATCTGGCCGGGTTCGCGCTGATCGCGGCGGGGCTTCTGGCCATCGACGGGCGAGTGTTTCCCCGGAGCGCGGCTTAAGGCTTCCAGCGCAGGAAGTTGGCGATCAGGCGCAGGCCCGCGGCCTGGCTTTTTTCCGGGTGGAACTGCGTGCCGATGATCGTGTCACGCCCGACGATGGCAGTGATCGGTCCGCCGTAATCGCAGAAGGCCAGCCGCTGTGCCGCATCGGTGACGTGGAAGTGGTAGGAGTGGACGAAATAGGCGTGGTCGCCGGTCTTGATGCCCTCCAGCACCGGATGGGGCCGTTCGATCACCAGATCGTTCCAGCCCATGTGTGGGACCTTCATGGCAGGGTCCGCCGGGGTGATGCGTTCCACATCCCCCGCAATCCAGCCGAAACCTTCGGTCAGCCGGTATTCATGCCCACGGGAGGCCAGCATCTGCATGCCGACGCATATGCCAAGGAACGGCCGGGCGCGGGTGCTCACCGCTTCTTCGATCGCCTCGAAAAGCCCGCCATAACTGCCAAGGGCGGCGCGGCAGGCCGGAAACGCGCCGTCGCCGGGCAGAACGATCCGGTCGGCGCGGGCAACATCCTCGGGGCGCGAGGTGACAAGCACATCCCCGCCGTCGCCTTCCGCCGCCATGCGCTGAAAGGCCTTTTCGGCGGAGTGCAGATTGCCGCTGTCGTAGTCGACAAGGACGGTCAGGCCCATCCCAGACCCCGGGAGTGACACAATTTTTCTGCGAAAAATTGGGGATCGCTGGTCACAGCGCGCCCTTGGTGGATGGGATGCCCGGGCTGCGCGGGTCGGGTTCAACCGCCATGCGCAAGGCGCGGGCGACGGCTTTGAACGCGGCCTCGGCGATGTGGTGGCTGTTCAGCCCGTGGATCAGATCGACATGCAGCGTGATGCCGCCATGGGTGGCCAGCGCCTGGAAGAACTCGCGCACAAGCTCGGTGTCGAAGGTGCCGATCTTCGCCGTCGGGAAGGGCAGGGTCCAGACGAGGTAGGGCCGGGCGGAAAGGTCAAGCGCTGAGGCGACCTGCGCGTCATCCATCGCCAGGCGAAAGTGGCCGTAGCGGGTGATCCCCGCCTTGTCTCCCAACGCCTTGGTCAGGGCCTGGCCTAGGGCAATGCCCACATCCTCAACCGTGTGGTGGTCGTCGATGTGGAGGTCGCCTGTCGCGCGCACCGTCAGGTCGATCAGGCTGTGGCGGGCCAACTGGTCCAGCATGTGGTCAAAGAAACCGACGCCGGTCTTGCAGTCATGCGTGCCGGTGCCGTCCAGGTTGACGGTGACCGAAATCTCGGTCTCGGCGGTTTTGCGGCTGACCTCGGCGCGGCGCATGGGCTTTCTCCTGGCGTTCGCGGCCTTATAGGCCGCGTGGGGCCAGAGGGGAAGGCGGTTCGCGCAGGCGTCGGGCAGCAAGCCAGCCGAGTGTGGCCATGATCCCGGCTGTGGCAAGGCACAGGGGCAACCCGCCCAACTGATAGCTTAAGCCGGAGAGGAGCGTGCCGATGAGCCGCCCCGCCGCATTGGCCATGTAGTAGAACCCGACGTCGCGGGTAATGCGGTCGGCCGATCCGAAGGCGAGGATCAGGTAGGAATGGACCGAAGAGTTGACGGCAAAGACGAAACCGAAGACGAGGAGGCCCGCGACGATGGTGAGGCTGAGGGCGGGGGAGGGCTGGCCCGCCCACAGTGCCGCGGCTGCCAGCGCAAAGGGGATCGGCACCAGGTATCCGGCCCAGCGGATCGCCTTGTTCACGGTGGCGTCCTCTGGCTGGTCTTTGCCGCCAAGGATGCGGGGGGCCATGGCCTGCACCGCGCCATAGGCGATGATCCAGAGGGCCAGGAACCCGCCGATCAGGAAGAACGCCTCGCGCCGACCTTCGGAGGTGCCATCGGAGAGGACCATCTGGAAATAAATCGGGACTCCGACGACGAACCAGACATCCCGCGCCCCGAAAAGGAAGAGCCGAGCCAGAGAGAGGCGGTTGACGCGGGGGTCAGGGGAGCGCCAGCCACCCCAGGCCTCAACCGCCTTCATCCGGCCGGGCAGGCCTGCGGGCAGGAACAGGATGACGGCCAGAAGGATCAGCGCCAGCGCGCCGGCCATGCCGAGGACGGCGGTCTGGAAGCCTGCGAGCGCAAGGAGGGCGGCGCCGAGGAAGAAGCCCAGACCCTTGACCGCGTTCTTCGATCCCGTCAGCCGGGCGACCCAGCGGAAAAGGCCGCCGCCTTCGCTGGGCGCGAGGAGCTTGACGGCGGATTTGGAGGACATCTTGGCCAAGTCCTTGGCCACACCCGACACGCCTTGCACCGCCATCACGAAGACGACCGAGGCGGCGACACCCCAAGCAGGGTCAAGCTGCGCCAATGCTACGAGGGCTGCGACCTGCAGGCCGAGGCCTGCGTACAGCGTGGCGGCAAGGCCGAAGCGGGCGGCGAGCCAGCCCGCGCAGAGGTTGGTGGCAATCCCGGCGAGTTCGTAAAGGAGGAACAGCCAGGCCAGCTGGATGGGTGAGAAACCAAGGCTGTTGAAATGGAGGAGGACCAGCATCCTGAGTGCGCCATCGGTGGCCATGAAGGCCCAATAGGCGGCAGTGACGGCGGCATAGGCGCGCAAGGGGTTGGCGGTCATCTGCTTGGCTGCCCCCGGGAGGGCGCTGCCCTCCCGGACCCACCCGGGATATTTGGGGACATAGAATGGGGCATCAAAGCGAGCCTGCCACCATGCGGGCGATGTCGGCGAGGCGGCACGCATAGCCCCATTCGTTGTCATACCAGGCGTAGATTTTGACCTGGGTGCCGTTCACCACCATCGTCGATTGCGCGTCAATGATGGCGGAGCGGCGGTCGTTGGTGAAGTCGGAGGAGACGAGGGCGCGGGTCTCATACCCAAGGATACCGTTCAAGGGGCCTTCGGCGGCGGCGGCGAAGAGGGCGTTGACCTCCTCAACCGTGGTCGGACGCTCCACCTCGAACACCGCATCGGTCAGCGAGGCGTTGAGGAGGGGCACGCGGACGGCGTGGCCGTTCAGGCGGCCTTTCAGTTCCGGGTAGATGAGCGTGATCGCCGTGGCCGATCCGGTGGTGGTGGGGATCAGGTTCAAAAGGGCAGAGCGCGCGCGGCGCATGTCCTTGGCGGGGCGGTCGACGATGGTTTGCGTGTTAGTGACATCATGGATCGTGGTGATCGACCCGTGGCGGATGCCCAAGTTTTCGTGGATCACCTTGACCACGGGGGCGAGGCAGTTCGTCGTGCAACTTGCTGCTGTCACAAGGGTTTGGCTGCCGTCGTAGAGGTGATGGTTGACCCCGTAGACCAGGTTCAAGGCCCCGCCATCCTTGACCGGGGCGCTGACCACGACCTTCTTCACCCCGGCGGTATAGTAGGGCGCGATCTTGGCGGCGGTCTTGAAGACGCCGGTGCAGTCGATCACCAGATCGACCCCCATCTCGGCCAAGGGCAGGGCCTCGATGGTCTTTTCATGGGTCAGTCGGATCCGGTGACCATTCAGGATCAGCGCATCATCGGCAGCGGCCACAGGGGTGGACCAGCGGCCATGGACCGAATCGAACTCCATCAGCAGCGCGTGCTGTTCCGCATCTCCGGCGGGGTCGTTCACCAGAACGATCTCACCCCCGGCACCGGTGTCGATCAGGTCGCGCAGGGCAAGTTTTCCGATGCGGCCAAGGCCGTTCAGCGCAATACGAGGCATATCGGGTCAGGCCTTTTCCGAAGGGGCTGCGTCGGTGCCGATGGCATCGATCCGCGATTGCAGCGACAGGCGGGTCAGGCTGTCGAAGGGCAGGGCCACGAAAGCCATGATCCGGCGCCGCAAGGCGGCATAGGTTTGGGCAAAGACCAGCGCACGTT
This sequence comes from Rhodobacter sp., assembly GCA_027489175.1. Lineage (GTDB taxonomy): Bacteria > Pseudomonadota > Alphaproteobacteria > Rhodobacterales > Rhodobacteraceae > Tabrizicola. The sequence continues at coordinate 35,343 of JAIYAE010000038.1, read as the reverse complement.
CCGCCTCGGTCCCCGTGGCCTTCACCGGGTCGGGCAGGCCCCAATGGCCGGTGATCGGCTGGCCGGGCCAGGGCGGGCATTCCTCGGCGGCGGCCGTGTCGCAGACGGTGAAGACGAAATCCATCACGATCGCGCCGGGCCGCTGGAATTCCTCGATATGCTTGGACCGCAGGCCGGTGATGTCATGGCCATTGCGCTGCAGCACCTCCAGCGCCATCGGATTCAGCGCGGTGCCGGGGCGGGTGCCCGCCGAAAACGCCTGAAACTTGCCGCGTCCAAGGTCGCGCAGCAGGGCTTCGGCAAAGATCGACCGGGCCGAGTTGCCAGAGCAGATGAACAGGACGTCAAAATCGGTGTCTTGCATGAAAGGCTCCTGTCTTGCTGCAAGCAGGGGGGAAAGCAGGTCCGGCCGCGCCCGGCCGATATCCAGCGCCAGATGGGCGATCAGCCCCTCGGCCGTTTCCAGATCGACGGCGTAGTAAAGCGACCGCCCCTCGCGCCGGACCTGCACGAGGCCGACCGACTGCAGGTCCGCCAGATGATGCGAGAGTGTGTTCTGCTTGAGGCTGAGAGCGCCGGCGATTTCCGTCGGGCGCACGCCCTGTGGCGCGAACCGCATCAAAAGGCGGAACACCGCCAGCCGGCCTGGGTGGCCAAGCATCGCAAAGGCAAGGGTGGCGTGGTGCTGATCCATATTTCCATAAATCAGGAAATATCATCGCCCGTCCAGTGAAGGTTTCATGACAGGCTCAGGGCGCAACGGGCGCCGGGGGGAAAATGCCAAAGGCCGCCCGGGTGGGGCGGCCTTTCAAGCGGTCCGATTGGAGCGGGCGATGAGATTCGAACTCACGACCCTAACCTTGGCAAGGTTATGCTCTACCCCTGAGCTACGCCCGCACTCCGTTTCGGTGCGCATCCTCTATAAAAGCCCGCGCGCGGCTGCAAGGGGAAAAAACAATCGCAGCACTGAAGATCGGGAAATCCGCCACGATGGGGAACCACTGCGCTGGCGGTGGCGTTTGCCAGCTGTGTCGCCCATCCCGGGCGCGTCCAGCAAGGAGACCGCCATGAAAGGCATCATCGCCTGGGCCATTGGCCTGCCGATCCCGATCATCATCCTGCTTTATCTGTTTGATGTCTTCTGACACCGGACAGCGGCCCTTCTGACCGATGCGCCGGCGACAAAGGCCCCGACTTGCGGGGCCTTTTTCCTATGCCAAAACCCTTGCTCGATGTCGGGCGAGGGGCGTCACTCCAGCTCGACCAGAAGGTCTTTGGCGTCGATCTGCGCGCCGGGCTGGACATGCAGCGCCTTCACAACCGCCGCGCGGTCGGCATGAAGGCCGGTTTCCATCTTCATCGCCTCGATGGTCAGAAGAAGATCGCCCGCCCGCACCTTCTGCCCCACCGTCACCGCCAGCGACGCGATGGAGCCGGGCATCGGCGCCCCGACATGGCCGGGGTTGCCGTCCAGCGCCTTGGGCCGGGCGGCAGTCTTGGCCTTCACCGCGCGGTTCGGCACGCGAATGACGCGGGGCTGGCCGTTCAGCTCGAAGAAGACCTTCACCTCCCCCTCATCCGTGGTTTCGCCCACGGCCTGCAGGCGGATTTCCAGGGTCTTGCCGGGGTCAATCTCTGCCGTCACCTCTTCGCCGGGGTCCATGCCATAGAAGAAGGCCTTGGTCGGAAGGACCCGCACCGGGCCATAAAGCCGGTGCCGGGCGCGGTAATCCATGAACACCTTGGGATACATGAGATATCCGTTCAGGTCCTCATCATCCACCGTCTCGCCTTCGGCCTCATCATCGCCAAGGCGCAGGTCCTCGGCCAGCTTGCGGCGCGCGGCTTCCAGATCGACGGGCGGCAGGCGCAGGCCGGGCCGGTCAGTCATCGGGGTGTCGCCCTTCAGCACCTTTTTCAGGATGCCCGCAGGCCAGCCGCCCGGGGGCTGGCCAAGGTTGCCGCGCATCATGTCGACGACGGAGTCAGGGAAAGCCACCTCAACGGCGGGGTCTTCCACCTGCGCGCGGGTCAGGTTCTGCGCCACCATCATCAGCGCCATGTCACCCACGACCTTCGATGACGGCGTGACCTTCACGATATCGCCGAACATCTGGTTCACATCGGCATAGGTCTGCGCAACCTCATGCCAGCGGTCCTCCAGCCCCAAGGACCGCGCTTGCGCCTTCAGGTTGGTGAATTGCCCCCCCGGCATTTCGTGCAGGTAAACCTCGGACGCGGGGGCCGGGATGCCGGACTCGAAGGCCGCATACTGGGCGCGAACCTTTTCCCAGTAGTTCGAAATCTCGCGGATCGCGCCGATCTCAAGGCCGGTGTCACGTTCGGTGTTTTTCAGCGCCTCGACAATCGACCCAAGGCAGGGCTGCGAGGTGCCACCCGAGAACGCGTCCATCGCCGCATCGACCGCATCGACCCCGGCATCGCAGGCGGCAAGGATCGTCGCCGCCCCCGCGCCGCTGGTGTCATGGGTGTGGAAGTGAATCGGCAGGCCGACCTCCTGCTTCAGCGCCTTCACCAGAACGCGGGCCGAGGCGGGTTTCAGCAGCCCCGCCATATCCTTGAGGCCAAGGACATGGGCACCCGCCGCCTTCAGCTCCTTGCCCATGGCGACATAATATTTCAGGTCGTATTTCGGGCGGGCAGGGTCAAGGAGGTCGCCGGTATAGCAGATCGTGCCTTCGCAGACCTTCCCGGCCTCAACCACCGCGTCCATCGCGACGCGCATGTTTTCAACCCAGTTGAGCGAGTCAAACACGCGGAACACGTCGACCCCGCTTTCCGCCGCCTGCTTCACGAAAGCCTGCACCACGTTGTCAGGGTAGTTTGTGTACCCAACTCCGTTTGACGCGCGCAGCAGCATCTGCGTCATCAGGTTCGGCATCGCGGCCCGCAGGTCGCGCAGGCGCTGCCAGGGGCATTCCTGCAGGAAGCGGTAGGCCACGTCGAACGTGGCCCCGCCCCAGCATTCCACGCTGAAAAGCTGCGGCAGGTTCGCGGCATAGGCCGGTGCCACGCGGATCATGTCAATCGACCGCATCCGTGTGGCCAGCAGCGACTGGTGCCCATCGCGCATCGTGGTGTCGGTGATCAGCACCTTCTTCTGTGCCTTCATCCAGTCGGCCACCGCCTGCGGGCCCTTCTGCTCCAGAAGGTTCCGCGTCCCCATCGCGGGTTCGGCCTTCAGCGCCGGGGGCTTCGGCGCCTTCGCCTCGGCATGCGGTTTCGGGCGGCCAGCGGTTTCGGGGTGCCCGTTCACCGTGATGTCGGCGATATAGGTCAGGATCTTCGTCGCCCGGTCCTTCCTCCGCTTGAAGTTGAACAGTTCCGGCGTCGTGTCGATGAACTTGGTCGTATAGGTGTCGTTCAGGAAGGTCGGGTGTTTCAAGAGGTTGATGACGAATTCGATGTTCGTCGCCACCCCCCGGATGCGGAACTCACGCAGCGCGCGGTCCATTCGGGCAATCGCCTTTTCCGGGGTCTGGGCATGCGCCGTGACCTTGACCAAGAGCGAGTCATAATACCGCGTGATGACCCCCCCGGCATAAGCCGTACCGCCATCAAGGCGAATGCCGTTGCCGGTGGCCGACCGGTAGGCCGTCAGGCGGCCATAGTCGGGGATGAAGTTGTTCAGCGGGTCTTCCGTCGTCACCCGGCACTGCAGCGCATGGCCGTTCAGCTTGACGTCGGCCTGGCTGGCAACCCCTGTCGCTTCGGGCAAGGACTTGCCCTCCTCGATCAGGATCTGCGCCTGCACGATATCGATCCCGGTGACTTCCTCGGTCACCGTATGTTCAACCTGCACGCGGGGGTTCACTTCGATGAAGTAGAACTGCTCGGTGTCCATATCCATCAAGAACTCGACCGTGCCCGCGCATTCGTAATTCACGTGCGAACAGATGCGCTTGGCCATCTCGCAGACCGACTCACGCTGGGCCTGCGTCAGATAGGGGGCGGGCGCGCGCTCTACCACCTTCTGGTTTCGCCGCTGGACCGAGCAGTCGCGTTCCCACAGGTGCCAGACATTGCCCTGCTTGTCGCCCAGGATTTGCACCTCGACATGCCGCGCGCGCAGGATCATCTTTTCCAGATAGCCCTCGCCGTTGCCAAAGGCCGCTTCCGCCTCGCGCCGGCCTTCGCGGACCTTGGCCTCCAATTCCTCTTCGTTCAGGATCGGCCGCATCCCCCGCCCGCCCCCGCCCCAAGAGGCTTTCAGCATCAGGGGATAGCCCACCTCGGCCGCCTGCCGCTTGATCAGCGCCATATCCTCGCCCAGCACTTCTGTTGCCGGGATCACCGGGACGCCCGCCTCGATCGCCACGCGCCGGGCGCTGGCCTTGTCACCAAGCGCGCGCATCGTATCGGCTTGCGGGCCGATGAAGGTGATGCCCGCCTGATCGCAGGCATCGACAAAATCGGGGTTCTCGGACAGAAGACCATAGCCCGGATGGATCGCATCCGCCCCGGCCATCTTGGCCACGCGGATGATCTCGGGGATCGAGAGGTATGCCCCCACCGGGGAAAGCCCCTCGCCGATCCGGTACGCCTCATCCGCCTTGAAGCGGTGCAGGCCCAGCTTGTCCTCTTCGGCGTAAACCGCCACCGTCTTCTTGCCCATCTCGTTCGCGGCCCGCATGATGCGGATGGCGATCTCGCCCCGGTTGGCGATCAGGATCTTCTTGAACTCGGGCATCGGCGGCACTCCCCAGGGCAGACGGGTCCACCTTAGGGGTGCTGCATTGCAGCGCAAGAGGGATTGCCGCCGTTTATGCACAGAAATGCGACAGGCCGCCGCAGGCTGCCGTTAGCGCAAACATGCACGGGTCCGCCGGCCCGAACATTCCGCGAACGCAGGGCTTTTCCTGCCGGACGATCCATATATACTAAGCCCCATGAACGCTTGGGATGAAGATGAGGCCTTCTCGGCCGCCGCCGCCCCGATTCCGCTGTCGCAACGCGCGCTGGCGGGGCGGGGCGCGCCCTATCTGGATGACCTGAACCCGGCGCAAAGGGCGGCGGTTGAGGCTTTGGATGGCCCGGTCCTGATGCTGGCCGGGGCAGGCACGGGCAAGACCAAGGCCCTGACCGCGCGGATCGTGCACCTTCTGAACCTCTCCAAAGCCCGCCCGAACGAGATTCTGGCCGTGACCTTTACCAACAAGGCCGCGCGCGAGATGAAGCTGCGTGTCGGCCGCCTGCTGGGTGAAGTGGCCGAGGGGATGCCCTGGATGGGCACCTTCCACTCGCTGTCGGTGAAGATCTTGCGCCGCCACGCTGAACTGGTCGGCCTGAAACCCAACTTCACGATCCTGGATACCGATGACCAGATCCGCCTCCTGAAACAGCTGATTTCTGCCGCCAACATCGACGAAAAGCGCTGGCCTGCGCGGCTTTTGGCCTCCCTCATCGACGGCTGGAAAAACCGCGCGCTGACGCCGGACCGCGTGCCGTCCTCAGACGCCAGCGCCTACAACAACCGCGGGACCGAACTGTATGAGGCCTATCAGGACCGCCTGAAAACCCTAAATGCCACCGATTTCGGTGACCTCCTCCTCCACTGCGTGACGATCTTCCAGAAGCATGAGGATGTCCTCCAGCAATACCAACGCTGGTTCCGCTACATCCTGGTGGACGAGTATCAGGATACCAACGTCTGCCAATACCTCTGGCTGCGCCTTCTGGCCCAAGCCCACAAGAACATCTGCTGCGTTGGTGATGATGACCAGTCGATCTACGGCTGGCGCGGGGCCGAGGTGGGCAACATCCTGCGGTTTGAGAAGGATTTCCCCGGCGCGCAGGTGATCCGGCTGGAACAGAACTACCGCTCCACCGCCCATATCCTTGCGGCCGCCAGCGGGATTATCGCTGCGAACAAGGGTCGCCTTGGCAAGACCCTCTGGACGGCGGGAGAGCCTGGCGAAAAGGTCCGCCTTATCGGCCATTGGGACGGCGAGGAAGAGGCCCGCTGGATCGGCGAGGAAGTTGAGGCGATCCAGCGCGGCACCCGCCACATGGACCCCATCGACCTGAACCGTCAGGCGATCCTCGTCCGCGCGTCCCACCAGATGCGTGCATTCGAAGACCGCTTCCTGACCATCGGCCTGCCGTACCGCGTGATCGGCGGCCCGAGGTTCTACGAACGCCAGGAAGTCCGCGACGCGATGGCCTATTTCCGGCTGGCCGTCTCGCCCGACGATGATCTGGCGTTTGAACGGGTCATCAACCTGCCCAAGCGCGGTCTTGGCGACAAGGCGCAGGCCGACATCCAGCGCATGGCCCGCGCCGCTGGGGTTTCCCTCCTCGACGGCGCGCGTGAGGCGGTGGCGAAATCCACCTTCGGCGGCAAGGGCGGCGCGCAACTGCGCAGCTTTGTCGAAGGCGTGGACCGCTGGCACATCGCCACACTGCACCCCGAATACGACCACATCCGCCTGGCCGAAACGATCCTTGAGGAGTCCGGCTACACCGAAATGTGGCAAAACGACAAGACGCCCGAAGCGCCGGGTCGCCTGGACAACCTCAAGGAACTCGTCAAGGCGCTTGAACAGTTCGACAACCTGCAAGGCTTCCTTGAACACGTCAGCCTGATCATGGACAACGAGACGGAGGGCGCGGAGGAAAAGGTCACGATCATGACCCTGCACGCCGCCAAGGGCCTGGAATTTCCGGTCGTCTTCCTGCCCGGCTGGGAAGACGGCCTGTTCCCCAGCCAGCGCAGCATGGATGAAAGCGGGCTGAAAGGCCTCGAAGAAGAACGCCGCCTTGCCTATGTCGGCATCACCCGGGCCGAGGAACTTTGCACGATCAGCTTCGCCTCAAACCGCCGGGTCTATGGCCAATGGCAAAGCCAGCTGCCCAGCCGCTTCATAGATGAACTTCCCGCCGACCACGTCGAGGTCCTCACCGCCCCCGGCCTATATGGCGGGGGCTACGGGGCGGCGGCGCAGGTGGGGTTCGGCTCTCATCTTGAGGAGCGGGTGTCGAAGGCCGATGTCTACAATTCCCCCGGCTGGCGCCGGATGCAGGAACAGACCCAGAGCCGCCCGATGGCCCAGCCGCGTGAGGCGCGGAACATGATCATCGATGCCGAGGCGGTGTCGCCCTATGTGCTGGGCGACCGGGTCTTCCACCAGAAGTTCGGCTACGGTGAGATCATGGCGATCGAGGGCGACAAGCTGGAAATCGAATTTGACCATGCCGGGTCAAAGAAGGTCGTCGCGCGCTGGGTGATCCCGGCGGATCAGGTGGATGACGTGCCGTTCTGACCTTTTCGAATTTTCGCAGAAAATTCGTGCGCCCGGAGCATGAATTTTCTGCGAAAATTCATCGGCGGACCTGTTCCAAACCATGGACCGCAAGCCCTGCCAACAGCCCCCAGAACGCGGCCCCGATCCCGAACGCGGCCACGCCCGAGGCGCTGACGGCCAGGGTCACTGTGGCCGCAAAGCGCTGGTCCGGCACGGCAAAGGCCCCCGCCAGCGCGCCCATCAGCGGCGACAGAAGCGCAAGCCCGACCAGCGCCACCATCACCTGCGGCGGCAGGGCCGCCATCAGCGTGATGATCAGGGGCGCGAGCAGCCCCAAAAGCACCCAGAACCCCGCATAGGCCAGCCCGACCTTCCAACGCTCTCGCTTGTCGGGATGGACGTCGTCGCCCAGACAGATCGCCGCCGTGATCGCCGCCATGTTCACCATATGCGCCCCGACAAAGGCGGTGATCGTGGACAGGGCCCCGGTCACGAGGAGGGCAGGGCGCACCGGCGGCTCATACCCCGCCGCGCGCAGCACGGCAAAGCCCGGCAGGTTCTGCGAGGCCATGGTCACAAGGTAGATCGGCACGCCAAGACCAAGCAGGACCGCCAGATCCACTTCGGGCGCGATCAGGGTGAAGGCGGGCAGGGGCAGCGTCAGCTCCGGCAGGATTGCCACGCCGGTTCCAAAGGCCAGCGCCAGGCCAAGCGCCAGCGCCGCAAGCACCGCCAGCGCCGGGTTGAAGAGCCGGACAGCAAGGAACAGGGCCACCATCGGCAGGATCAGTGCCGGCGCCGCCTGCACGGTCAAGGCGCCTTTCAGGCAGAAGGGCAGAAGGACGCCGGCCAGCATCGCCGCTGCCACCCCGTCAGGGATCATCGCGACCAGCTTTCCCAGGGGTTTGATCGCCCCGGTCAGCACGACCAGCACCCCGGCCAGCGCGAAGGCCGCCACGGCCTGCGGCATCGTCACCCCGCTGGTGGCCGCGATCAGCGCGGCCCCCGGGGTGGACCAGGCCAGCACCACCGGGATTCGCGTGCCCCAGGACAAGGCCGCCGACCCCAGCGCCTTGGCCAGCGATACGGCCAGCAGCCAGCTTGCCGTTTGCGCCGGTGTCGCCCCCAGTGCCAGGGCCGCTGACAGCACCAGCGCCACGGTAGAGCCGAACCCGACCAGCGAGGCCACAAGAGCTGCCGAAATCATCGAAACGCGCATGCGCCGTCACTCCACCGGTGGCGGACTATCGGCAGGCGCGCGCAGATGTTCAAGGGGGGGGGAAGAGGGGCGGCGGTGCCAGGGAGGAGGAGAGGCACCGCCGCAGTATCGAACGGCCAGGGAGGAGGAGAGGCCGCTCAATCTTGGTGGACCGTGTGGTCCGGAAAGGAATGGCGGCGGTGCCAGGGAGGAGGAGAGGCACCGCCGCAGTATCAGACACCCAGGGAGGAGGAGAGGGTGCCCAATCTTGGTGGACCGTGTGGTCCGGAATCTGTGGCGGCGGTGCCAGGGAGGAGGAGAGGCACCGCCGCAGTATCGAACGGCCAGGGAGGAGGAGAGGCCGCTCAATCTTGGTGGACCGCGTGGTCCGGAATCTGTGGCGGCGGTGCCAGGGAGGAGGAGAGGCACCGCCGCAGTATCAGACACCCAGGGAGGAGGAGAGGGTGCCCAATTCAGATAGGCCGTTTGGCCCGGTGTAAAGATGCGGCGATACCAGGGAGGAGGTTGGTATCGCCGCTGATCGCAAAGGCCCCAGGGAGGAGGAGAGGGGCCTCACGAAAACTCACTTGCCGTAGGCAGCTTCCCGAGCGATGTCGGTGATGCCCAGACGGCTGATCCCAAGATCACCCAGTTCGCGGTCGGTCAGAGCGTTCAGCTCGGCCACGGTGCGGTTGTAGACGCGGCGCTGCTGCCATGCGGCCAGAACGCCGTCTTTCAGAACCAGAACCCGGTCCATCAGACCTTTGCTGGCGACGCGGTTGGTGTTGACGTATGCCATGTCTCTCAAGCCTCTCGATTTGGTCAGCGTTGTCGGCTCGCTGTTAGGGGTAACATGGGGCAGATGCTGCAGGTGCACAATACCGACCCGCTGCAATGCTGCCATGCAGCATCCGCATGGCTGTGGTCACGAAATTGTCATGATTTCTCAGCGTCTTCGCTGGTTTTTTGAGCGTTTGGTCAACAGCCCTTGCCCTTCTGCGCAAAGATCGCAACGTTAGAGGAAATCTTGTGCGGTGGAGGAAACGATGACTGTGGATCGGGACGCGGTGATGCAGGTTCTGGCCGGGGTTCCGCACCCTGGCGGGGGGGACCTGGTGAGCCGGGACCTGATTCGTGCGCTGACGGTTGAAAGCGGTTTGGTTCGCTTCGTGATCGAGGCGGCGACCCCCGAAGAGGCCCGCGCCTTGGGCGACGCGCAGGCGATGGCCGAGGCGCGGCTGAAGGCGCTGCCGGGTGTCACGGGCGTGCAGGTGGTGATGACGGCGCATGGCCCGGCGGCGAAGCCACCCAGCCTGAAGATCGGCCAGCACCCGACGCCGCAACAGGGCGGGCCGCAGCGGATTTCGGGGATCGACCGGATCATCGCCGTTGCCTCTGGCAAGGGCGGGGTGGGCAAATCGACCGTGGCGTCGAACCTGGCTGTGGCGCTCGCGCGCCAGGGGCGGCGGGTGGGGCTTCTGGACGCCGACATCTACGGGCCCAGCCAGCCGAAAATGATGGGCGTGTCCAAGCGGCCAGCGTCCCCTGATGGCAAGATCATCGAACCCCTCGTCGCGCACGGCGTCACCATGATGTCGATCGGGTTGATGCTGAAAGAGGATGAGGCGGTGGTCTGGCGCGGGCCGATGATTATGGGCGCGCTTCAACAGCTTTTGGGGCAGGTGGCCTGGGGCAAGCTGGACATCCTGATCATCGACCTGCCGCCGGGAACGGGGGATATCCAGCTGACGCTGTGCCAGCGCACGCACCTGACGGGGGCGCTGGTAGTCAGCACGCCGCAGGACGTGGCCCTGCTGGACGCGCGGAAGGCGTTGGACATGTTCTCCAAGCTGAAGACCCCGGTCTTGGGGCTGATCGAGAACATGTCGACCTACATCTGCCCCAACTGCGGGCATGAGGCGCATATCTTCGGCCATGGCGGCGTGGCGCTTGAGGCGGCCAAGCTGGACCTGCCGTTCCTGGGCGAATTGCCCCTGGCCTTGGATGTGCGGGTGGCCGGCGACAGCGGCACGCCGATTGCCGCGACGGACAGCCCGCTCGCCGAACCCTATGCCCGCCTTGCGCGCCGGCTGATCGAAGGTGGGATGGCCTGAGGCCCCGCCTCTGCAGTTAGGACTTGCTTACATACCATTTGGTATGTAAGCCTTGTGCGATAGCCCGGCTGGACCGCAGGGAGGTCGCGATGCGCAGGATTGTCGTCGCCGTCTATCAATCGCTGGATGGCGTGATGCAGGCTCCGGGCGGCCCGTCCGAAGACCCAAGCCACGGTTTTTCCCTTGGCGGCTGGATGCAGCCCTTTTCCGATGAACGGACGGGAGCGGCGGTGGAGGCGTTCCTTGCCAGCCCGCATGCGCTTTTGCTGGGCCGCAGGACCTATGACATCTTTTCCGGCTACTGGCCAAAGGTTGGCACTGACAACCCGATTGCCGCGGCGGTCAATCCGGCGGCAAAACATGTTCTGACCCATCGCCCCGACCCGCTGCCCTGGCACAACAGCCATGCGCTGGCCGATATGGCCGGGGTTCGCGCGCTGAAAGCCTCGGCGGGGCCTGACCTTTTTGTCTGGGGCAGTGGCACCCTTACCCCGCAACTCCTGGTCGAAGGTCTGGTTGACCGGCTTCTGGTCATGACCTTTCCCGTGGTTCTGGGCGCGGGCAAGCGCCTTTTCGGGCCGGGAACCCCCGCTTTAGCCTTGCGCCATGTCTCTGGCGAGATCTCCAGCAGCGGCGTCATCATCGCGCGGTATGAACCGGCGGGGTCCGTCCGCACCCTCACATTCGCAGCCCCGAAATCCGACCAGCCCCCTATAGAAAGATGACCCGATGACCCATTCCGTTCGCACCGTCCTGTGGTTCAACGACCGTGGCCGTGAGGCTGCCGAGTTCTATTGCCGCCTCATCCCGAACAGCCATGTCACCCGTGGCTACAGCAGCGACAACGGCGGGCCGGATGGCACCCACCATTTCGAGGTGATCGATTTCACCCTGAACGGCGTACCCTACCAGATCCTGGAGGCCGGGCCGATGTTTCCGCTGTCGGAATGCGTGTCGATCATGGTCGAGACCCCGGATCAGGCCGAAACCGACCGTCTTTGGGAGCAACTGGTCGAAGGCGGCGGCAGCCACGGCCCCTGCGGCTGGTTGAAGGACCGCTTTGGCCTGTCCTGGCAGATCGTGCCCGCGCAAGTGATGCAATGGATGACCCAACCTGACCAGACCCTCGCGGCGCGGGCTTTGGCCAGCGTGATGACCATGGGCAAGATCGACATTGCCACCGTGAAGGCAGCCCTTGCCTGACCCCAACCAGAGAGGAGACCCGCATGCCCGCCGACATTCCCCCCGACCAGCGCTACCGCCCCGATGACCGGATCATGCAAGGTGTGATCCCATATATCTGCCTTGCCGGCCAATGCGGGGCGGCGGCGGATTTCTATATCAAGGCCTTCGGTGCCAAGGACATTGGCCGGATGCCGATGGACGACGCACCCGGCCAGTTCATGCACGTCCAGCTTGAAATCAACGGCGGCGCCCTGATGCTGACCGACCACACCATGTCCAGCGTCCAGCCAGGCGAAGCGCCGATGCCGCATGGCCATCTGCAACTGGTTATTCCCGATGCCCCGGCCTGGTGGGACCGCGCCCTGGCGGCGGGCTGCACGATCATTGCCCCGTTGGAGCGGCAGTTCTGGGGCGATACCTGGGGCCTTTTGGCCGATCCCTTCGGGCTGAAATGGGCGGTGTTGACACCGGACCCGGCCCTTTGGGACAAGGAGGAATGACACCTTCGGTACCAGCTTGACCCAGACAATCCGCCCGCCCCGGGGCGAAGCGCGCGCGCGGTTGCTTGCAGCCGCGCGCGATCTTGTCCGGCACAAGGGTTTTGCCGCGACCAGCGTCGATGACCTCTGCGCCGCCGCCGGGGTGACCAAGGGCGCCTTCTTCCACCATTTCCCGACGAAAGAGGCGCTTGGCGTGGCTTTGGTCGAGGATTGGACCGTCACCACCAGCGCGATGTTTGCCGCGCACGACTATAACCGCGCTGCTGATCCCTTGGACCGGGTCTTTGCCTATCTGGACCTGCGCCGCGCGATTCTGAACCAGTCGGTGGCCGATTTCTCCTGCGTTGCGGGCACCACGGTGCAAGAGGTGTTTGAAACCTCAGCCCTGATCCGCACCGCGGCGGGGCAGAGCGTTCAATCCGGGGCCGATCATGTCCGCCCCCATCTGGCCGAGGCTTTGGCCCGCCACCCGGTGCCCGGCGTGACGGCCGACAGCCTTGCCATGCAGTTTCAGGTCGCAACCCAGGGCGGGATCATCCTGGCCAAGGCCGCCAATGACCCCACCCCCGCGCGTGAGGCCTTTGATCACCTTGAACGCTATCTGCGGCTGTTGTTCCAGCGCCCGGCCTGATCCGAATCAGTTTGGTATGGGAACGGATGGGAAAGCCGCCCCAAACCCGCAGTTTCAGGGCCTTCCGGTCCCCATCAAGCTGGATTTTTCCTGGACATCGCCCCCTTGCGCGCGTCAGCGGCGGGGCGGCGCCGTTTAATTCCTGACAGCCAAGTCACGTCCCGATCACGCGCCAGACACAACATCTTGCGTCTGATGTGACGGGACCTGTCTACAGCTGGGAGTGTGGCCCCACCGGGGCCCAACTACATCCTGCTTTTGACGATGCCGCAAAACAACATATTGGCGTTTCCCCAAAGATTTCCGTTGATTCCCATGTGATCCCATGGCATCCCTTCTTTCACGGACGGCAGATGGGAAAGACTAAGCAGGGGCAGCTACAAGACCCCGAAACGAAGGCGATAGGCAGCTTCATACAGGCAGCCCCATTTGATCGGACGACAGAGATCCGGCGCGCGAGCGAGCAGACATCTCCCCCAGGTGGCACGCGCAGCTGGACGCCCAGCGATGGGACAGCGGCGGATCGGGTAGTGGCAGCAACCCGATCCGCCTTTTTCATTTCATCGCATGGGTTTGACGGTCGGGGGTGGTGCAGGTTTTGAAAAGGCCGCAAGGCGATGGCAGAGGCGTTCAGAGGCGAGTTCTACCAGAAGGTAGATGCCAAGGGCCGGGTCTCGATCCCCGCCGCCTTTCGCCGCATTCTTGAATCCGATGATCCGCCAAGCAGTGATTTTCCCCGCCCGCGCGTCTACATGATCTATGGTGGCGCGAACCGGAATTTCGTCGAATGCTATACCAAGGCGGGCGCCGATGCGCTGGCCGATGAGATCAGCCTGATGGACGAAGGCTCAGACGAGCGCGAGCAGGTCGAGTTCGACCTTCTCTCCTGCTCGGTCATGGTTGAAGTCGAACCCGACGGCCGTATCGTCCTGCCGCCTCGCGTGCGGGAAAAGATCGGCCTGACCGGCGCTGATTTCGCCGGGGATGAGGCCGCGTTTCAGGGCCGCAACAACCGCTTTCGCCTGTATCGCCGGGACACCTATGACAGCGCCGTGGCGCAGCGGCCGAATGCGGGGCTGGATGCGCTGGCGCTTCTGGGCCGCGCCAAGAAGGAGCGGGGAATGTGATGCATCCCCGCGATGTGCAGCCGCGTTCCGACATCGCCGCGCGCGACCCCCATATTCCGGTCCTTCTGCAGCCGCTTCTTGCCGCCGTCGCCCCCGTTCGGGGGCTTTGGCTTGATGGGACGCTGGGCGCAGGCGGCTATACGCGTGGCCTGCTTGAGGCTGGGGCCGATTGCGTGATCGGTATCGACCGCGACCCCCTGGCCCTGCAGATGGCCGATTGGGCGGCACCTTTTGGGGATCGCGTCCGGCTGGTGCAGGGGACGTTCTCCAACCTTGATACGCTGGCGGGCGAACCCCTTGACGGGATCGTGCTGGACCTCGGCGTGTCATCGATGCAGCTGGATCAGGCCGAGCGTGGGTTTTCCTTCATGAAGGACGGCCCCCTCGACATGCGGATGAGTCAGTCTGGCGACAGCGCCGCAGACCTTGTGAACACGGCCGACGAAACCACCCTCGCCGACATCCTCTACAACTACGGCGAAGAACGCGCCTCGCGCCGGATTGCCCATGCCATCGTCGCTGCGCGTGCGGTGCAGCCGATCACCACCACGGCAAGGCTGGCCGAGATTGTCGCCCGCTGCCTGCCGCGCCCGAAGCCCGGGCAAAGCCACCCCGCGACGCGCAGCTTTCAGGCGATCCGTATCGCCGTGAACACCGAGTTTACCGAACTTGCCGAAGGTCTTGCCGCCGCCGAACGCGCGCTGAAGCCGGGGGGGATGCTGGCCGTCGTGACCTTCCATTCCCTCGAAGACCGCATCGTCAAACGCTTCTTCCAGCTCGCCTCCGGGCATGAGGCGAACGCCAACCGCTATGCCCCTGCCAAGACCGACACTACCGCCCGGTTTGATCTGGTGACCCGCCGCGCCGTTGGCCCCGATGACGCCGAACAGGCCGCAAACCCCCGCTCGCGCTCCGCCAAGCTGCGGGTGGCGCGGCGGACGGGTGCCCCAGCGCTGGCGCTTGACCCCGCTGACATGGGCGTGCCGCAGATCGTCAAGAAAGGCCGCCGCTGATGCGCCCTGTGCTTTATGTCCTCAGTTTCCTCGCCCTGATCGCGCTGGGCTTCTGGGCCTACCGTGAGAATTACACCACCCAGGCCGCGCTGAAAGAGGTGCAGACGCTGCAGCGCCAGATCGTCGGCCTGCGGGAAGCGCTGGCCCTCCAGCGCGCCGAATGGGCCTACCTCAACCGCCCTGACCGGCTGCGCGAACTGGCGACCGCCAATTTCGACCGGCTGGGCCTTCTGCCGATGGAACCCGGCCAATTCGGCACCCCGAACGAAATCGCCTACCCGCGCAGCGCCTTTCCCGAGATCGACATGCCGGTCGACATCCAGGGCGAACAACCGGTTGAGGAGGGTCTCTGACATGCGCACCCCCCTGCGGCCCCTTGCCCGCATCCTGCAAGCCCGCGAAGACGGGCTGAACCCCGACAGCATCGAAAAGGAAAACCTGCGCCTGCGCCATGAAGCGATGCGCGAAAAGGCGCGGGGCCGGGCCGAGTTTCGCCTTTTGATCCTGTGCGCCAGCTTCGTCCTCGCGTTCGGCGCCATCGGCGCACGCATGGGCCTGATGGCCGCGACCGAACCAGTCGAACCCCGCGCCAGCGCCCCCGGGGCCGAGATCATCGCCCAACGTGCCGATATCACCGACCGCAACGGCCGCATCCTTGCCACCAACATGACCACCCACGCGCTCTACGCGCATCCCAAGGTCATGGTGGACCCCAAGGGCGTGGCGGCGAAACTGGCCGAAATCTTCCCCGACCTGAAAGCTGCCGACCTTGAGCGTCGCTTCACCGACGGGCGCAGCTTTGTCTGGATCCGCAAGGTCCTGTCGCCGGAACAGATGCAGCTCGTGCATGAAATCGGCGATCCCGGCCTTCTGTTTGGCCCGCGCGAGATGCGGCTTTACCCCAACGGCACCCTTGCCGCCCATGTCCTTGGCGGCACCTCTTTCGGGGCCGAGGGTGTGCATTCGGCCGAGGTGATCGGCACTGCTGGCATCGAAAAGGCGCTGGACGCCCGCCTGCGTGACCCCGCGCAGGGCGGCAAGCCCCTGACGCTGTCGATCGACCTCACGGTCCAGTCCACCATCGAAGAGGTGCTGGGCGCCGGCATGACCATGCTGAACGCCAAGGGCGCTGCCGCCATCCTGATGGATGTGCGCACCGGGGAAATCGTGGCGCTGGCCTCGCTTCCGACCTTTGACCCGAACGACCGGCCGAACCCCTTGGTCGACAAGACCGCCGAGCCCGGCGACAGCCCGCTGTTCAACCGCGCGGTACAGGGGGTCTACGAACTCGGCTCCACCTTCAAGATCTTCGCCGCCGCCCAGGCGATGGAGCTTGGCCTTGTCGCCCCCGAAACGCTGGTGGATGCCAATGCGCCGATGCGCTGGGGTCGCCACCTGATCAAGGAGTTTGAGGGCAAGAATTACGGGCCCCTCCTGTCCGTCACCGATGTCATTGCCAAATCCTCGAACGTCGGCACCGCGCATATCGCGCTGATGATCGGCCCGTTGCGGCAACAGGCGTTCCTCAAATCGCTCGGGTTCTTTGAACCGACCCCGGTTGAGCTGATCGAAGCCCCCGGCGCGCGGCCCCTGATCCCGAAGAAATGGCCCGAGATCGTGACGATCACCACCTCATACGGCCATGGCATGTCGGCCAGCCCGATGCATCTAGCCGCCGCCTATGCCGCGATTGCGAACGGCGGAGTGATGATCAAGCCCACGCTTCTGAAACGCGAAGGCCCCACCACCGGTGTCAGGGTGATGAGCGAGAAGACCGCCCTTGAATCCATCAAGATGCTGCGCCGCGTCGTCACCGAAGGCACGGCCTCCTTGGGTGAAGTGCCCGGGTATGAGGTTGCCGGCAAGACCGGCACCGCCGACAAGCCCAAGCGCACGGGCGGCTATTATGAGGACAAGGTGATCAACACCTTCGCCTCGGTCTTCCCGGCCTCGAACCCGCAATATGTGCTGATCGTCACGCTGGACGAACCTTTGGACACCGCCGGGTCGGAACCCCGCCGCACCGCGGGCTGGACCGCCGTTCCCGTGGCGGCCGAGATCATCCGCCGCACCGCCCCGCTGATGGGTCTGCGACCCAAGCTTGAACCCCCCGCACCGGATGCGGTAACAGCCGCCAGCAACTGACGGGGATTGGGTATGACAGCGCGCGTGACACGGCTATCGGACCTTGGGCTGACGGCCCGGGCCGGGCGTGATCCGGCACTTTCGGGCCTGACCGCCGACAGCCGCGCCGTGCGGGCGGGGATGCTTTTTGCCGCCCTTCCCGGCAGCGCCACCCATGGCGCGCATTTCATCCCGGCGGCACTGGAGCAGGGGGCCACCGCCATCCTGACCGATGCCACCGGCGCAAAACTTGCGGCAGATGTGCTGGCAGAGACCGAGACCGCGCTGGTCGTCGCCGAAGACCCGCGCGCGGCACTGGCCTGTGCGGCGGCGCTGTGGTTCGGCCCGCAGCCCGAAACCGTGGTCGCGGTCACCGGCACCAATGGCAAGACCAGCGTGGCCACCTTCACCCGCCAGATCTGGGCGGCTTTGGGTGAAGCGGCGATCAACATCGGCACCACGGGGATCGAAGGCGCCTGGGCCGCCCCGTCCAGCCACACCACGCCCGATGCGGTGACGCTGCAAAAGCTCCTCGCCGCCGCCGCCGCCGACGGCATCACCCATGCCGCGATGGAGGCGTCCAGCCACGGCCTTGACCAGCGCCGGCTTGATGGCGTCCGTCTGAAAGCGGCGGGCTTCACCAACCTGACGCAGGACCATCTGGATTATCACGGCACGATGGCGGCTTATTTCGACGCCAAGGCCCAGCTTTTCACCCGGCTTCTGCCCGATGACGGCGTGGCGGTGGTCAACCTGAACGGCGCCAAGGGGCCAGAGATGGCCGCCTTGGCTGAGGCGCGCGGCCTCCGCGTCCTGACCATCGGCCATGGTGAGGCTGACCTTCACATTGCAGGCCAGCGCTTTGACGCCCGCGGCCAGGACCTGCGGCTGATCTGGCAGGGCCAGCCGCAACAGCTGCGCTTGGGCCTGATCGGCGGCTTTCAGGCCGAGAATGTGGCCGTGGCGGCGGGGCTGGCCATCGCGGCCGGCACAGACCCCTCGGCGGTGTTTTCAGTGCTGCCGCAACTGGCCGGCGTGCGCGGCCGGATGCAGCTGGCGGCAACGCGGAAGAACGGGGCTTCGGTCTTCGTGGACTATGCCCATACGCCCGATGCGATTGAAACCGCGCTGAAGGCGCTGCGCCCGCATGTCATGGGGCGCATCCTGATCGTCTTTGGCGCGGGCGGCGACCGCGACCGGACAAAACGCCCCTTGATGGGGGCCGCGGCTGAGGCCCATGCCGATGTGCTTTACGTCACCGACGACAACCCCCGCACCGAAGACCCGGCCACGATCCGCGCCGCGATCCTTGCGGCCTGCCCCGACGCGAATGAGGTTCCCGACCGCGCCGAAGCCATCCTGCGCGCCGTCGATGCCCTGCAGCCCGGTGATGCCCTTCTGATCGCCGGCAAGGGCCACGAATCCGGCCAGATCATCGGCACCGATGTCTATCCCTTTGACGATGTCGAACAGGCCTCCGTCGCCGTCGCTGCCCTGGATGGAGTGATCTGATGCCCCGTAAGCCTTTCATTCTGGCCCAAATATCCTCGGGGGTCGGGGGGCAGACAGCCCCCCGGGCCAGCCAGGGGCGCTGCCGATGACGCTTTGGACCGCAACCGACGCCGCAAAAGCCACCGGCGGGCGCTTGACCGCCGACTGGCAGGCCAGCGGCGTCTCCATCGACACGCGCACCTTGCAGCCGGGGGATCTGTTCGTCGCGCTCAAGGACGTTCGCGACGGCCATGACTTCGTGGCGCAGGCCCTGGCAAAAGGGGCCGCCGCAGCGCTGGTCAGCCATGTCCCGGACGGTGTGCCTGCGACAGCCCCCCTCCTGATCGTGCCGGATGTGTTGCAGGCCCTCGCCGCCCTCGGGGTCGCCGCCCGCGCCCGGACCACGGCCCGGGTGGTGGGCATCACCGGATCGGTCGGCAAAACCTCGACCAAGGAAATGCTGCGCGCGATCCTGGCGGGCCAAGGCAAGACCCATGCCGCCGAGGCCTCGTACAACAACCACTGGGGCGTGCCCCTGACGCTGGCCCGCATGCCCGCCGACGCCCGGTTTGCGGTGATCGAGATCGGGATGAACCACCCCGGCGAAATCGCGCCCCTCGCCCGGATGGCTCGGCTTGACGTGGCGCTGGTCACCACCGTCGCCCCCGCGCATCTTGAGGCGTTCGACAGCATCGACGGCATCGCCCATGAAAAGGCCTCGATCTTCGACGGCCTCGTCCCCGGCGGCACCGCGATCTTCAACTCCGATGTGGCCACCACGCCGATCCTGCGCGCCAAGGCCGCCACTGCTGGCCGCGCGCTGTCCTTTGGCACCACAGCGGGGGCCGATTGGCATCTGGTTGAGACCCGCCTCACCGACGACACCACCGTCGTGCGCGCCGCACATGCCGGGCAGGCGATCCTCTTCAAGGTCGCCAGCCCCGGCCGCCATTTCGCGCTGAACGCCCTTGCCGCCCTTGCCGCCGCCGAGGCGCTGGGCGCCGATCCCACCATCTCGGCTTGCGACCTTGGCCACTGGCAACCGCCGCCCGGCCGGGGCCAGCGCGAACGCATCACCCTTGATCAGGTGGATGAAACCTTCTTCGACCTGATCGACGACGCCTTCAACGCCAATCCCGCCTCGATGGCCGCGGCCCTGGATGTCCTGATTGCCGCGAAACCCACCGACGGCATCGGCCGCGTGGGCGGTGGCCGCCGCATCGCCATCCTGGGCGACATGCTGGAGCTTGGGCCCACCGAAACCGCCCTTCATGCTGCCATCGCCGCCCATCCCGGGCTGGCTGCCGTCCATGTCATCCACTGCGTCGGCCCCCGGATGAAGGCGCTGCACGATGCGCTGCCCCGCGCGCAACGCGGCGGCTGGGTCGCCGCCGCCACCGACCTTGTCCCCCGCGCCCGCCATCTGATCGACGCGGGAGACATCCTCTTGGTGAAAGGCTCCAAGGGGTCAAAGGTCAGCCTGGTCGTTGACGCCCTGCGCAAAATGGGGCAGGGCACGCAGCCGATAGAAGGAAGCCCCTGAATGTTTTTCTGGTTGACCGAGTTTTCTGATGGCGGGGATTTCTTCAACCTCTTCCGCTACATCACCTTCCGCGCCGGGGGGGCCTTTGTCACCGCGCTGATCTTCGGCTTCATCTTCGGCCGTCCCTTGATCGATTTTCTGCGCAGAAAACAGGGCAAGGGCCAGCCAATCCGCGATGACGGGCCGCAATCGCACCTGTCCAAGGCCGGCACGCCCACGATGGGCGGCCTTCTGATCCTGTCGGCGCTGATGGTATCCACCCTCCTTTGGGCGCGGCTGGACAACCCTTATGTCTGGATCGTTGTGCTGGTGACGCTGGCCTTTGGCCTGATCGGCTTTGCCGATGACTATGCCAAGGTCACCAAACAGAACACCAAGGGCGTCTCGGGCCGGTTGCGGATGGGGCTTGGCCTTCTGATCGCGGCCCTTGCCACCTATGCCGCGTCGATGTTCCACCCCGAGGCGCTGACCAACCAGCTGGCCTTTCCGTTCTTCAAGGATGCCCTGCTGAATCTTGGCCTCTTTTTCGTGCCCTTCGGCATGATCGTCATCGTCGGCGCCGCCAATGCGGTGAACCTTACGGACGGTCTGGACGGCCTTGCCATCATGCCGGTGATGATCGCCGCCGGCACCTTGGGCGTCATCGCCTATGTCGTCGGCAACTCGAACTTCACCGAATATCTTGATGTCCATTTCGTGCCCGGCACGGGCGAGTTGCTGATCTTCGCCTCGGCCCTCTTTGGCGGCGGCCTTGGCTTCCTGTGGTACAATGCGCCCCCTGCGGCGGTCTTCATGGGCGATACCGGGTCCTTGGCCCTTGGCGGTGCGCTTGGCGCCATCGCCGTCTGCACCAAGCACGAGATCGTGCTGGCCATCGTCGGCGGCCTCTTTGTGGTCGAGGCGCTGAGCGTCATCATCCAGGTGCTTTACTACAAGCGCACCAAGAAGCGCATATTCCTGATGGCCCCGATCCACCACCATTTCGAAAAGAAGGGCTGGGCCGAGCCGCAGATCGTGATCCGCTTCTGGATCATCAGCCTGATTCTGGCGATGATCGGGCTGGCGACGCTGAAGGTGCGCTAAACCCGGCTTACGGGGCTTCTTGGGCGCTGCAAGGCCTGTCGAAAATCGACGCACCAACACGGTTATCGTTAACCTGCCAACCTGACGGGAAATCGTTTCCTGTCAGGAAATGGTGGCTGGGCGGATCACAGTTTTGCCACCAATCCGCAACAGATTGGCCGGATTCCTTGTGCCAGCCTGCGGGCGACAACCAGAAAGGGAAACCCCAATGATTTCCGTCCCTCGCTCCATCCGTTGTTTTATGCCGATTGCCCTTGTTGCTTTGTCCCCGCTTGCCGCCGCCGCCCAAGAGGCTTGCACCACCTATACCGTCCAGGACGGTGACACGCTGGGTGAGATCGCCTTTACCGCCTACGGGTCCTACAACTATCAGATGATCTTCAACGCCAACCGCGATGCGATTGCGAACAACACCAACAACCTGCCGGTGGGCCTCCAGCTGATCCTTCCCTGTGAGGACGGCCGCCTGACCCCCGATACCGAGTTGAGCGCGATCATCGAGCAGGAAACCGAACGCCAGGAAAGCGCTCCGCGCGCTGACCAGCCGTACCGCCCGCCGATGAAGCTGGTCACCGCCAATGACTGGAAACCCTTTGCCGATGAAACCCTGATGGGCGGGGGCATCTATGTCCGCATGGCGACCACCGCGCTGAACCGCGCAGGAAATGACATCGAGCACAAGATTTCCTTCGTCGATGACTGGGGGTCACATATCGACATCCTGTTGCCGACGAACGCCTTCGACATCTCGATCGCCTGGTCCAAGCCTGACTGCACCCAAATCGACAAACTGGGCGAGTTTGCCGTCAAGATGTGCACGGAGTTTGAGTTTTCTGTCCCGATCTATGAAGTGGCCTATTCCTACCACACCCTGATCGACAGCCCCTTTGCCGGGGCGCGGGCCTTCTCTGACTACGTCGGCGCGCGCATCTGCCGCCCGGAAGGCTGGCCAACCAGCGACCTTGAAGTCGAAGGTCTCGCCGAGCCGGTGGTCACCTTCGTTCGCCCGAAAAGCCCGAAGGAATGCGCCGAGATGCTGCTGGCCGGTGAAGTTGACCTCTATTCGATCGAGGTTGAAACCTCGACCGCCAACTTTGAAGAGCTGGACGCGACGGACCGGGTGGAACTGAACCCGGCGCTGGCGACGTTCAACACCCATCACTTCGTAACGTCGAAATCGAACCCGCGCGGGCGCGAATACATCGCGATGATGAACCGCGGGATCGAAGAGATGCGCGCCTCGGGCGAATGGTATGACGTCGTCGCCACCGGCCTTGCCGAATACAACGCGCCGACGAACTGAGGTTTGCCATGCACCTGCAACGGGCCGTCCCCTCGTCGGGCTGGCCCGTTCCATTTGGGAAAGCCGGGTAAGCCCGGGCCCCGCCGGGCTGGGGTGCGGTCGGGGGATCGGTCGGGTTTCCGGCGGGCTCTGCGGGGGGCCAACCGTTAACAAAAGATAAAACTGCGAAGCCAAGCCGTTGAAATCGCTGGGTTGGATGTCATGTCCACGCCCGGGACATGGGCTGACCCCTTCCCCTTCTGCCCATCCTCGCCTATCCCTGCCGGGGTCAACAGGAAGGGGCGCATGCCATGATCCCGGTCAAGGGTTATTCAGGCCAGAAGGTCGCTATCCTCGGCCTTGGCCGGTCCGGCCTGGCCACTGCCGCGGCCCTTGCCGCAGGTGGGGCCGAGACCCTGATGTGGGACGATAGCCCCGAGGCGCGGGCCAAGGCCGAGGGCGAGGGGTTCACCCTCACCGACCTGACCCGCCAAGGCGCGCTGGAGGGGGTGGCATGCCTCATCACCTCGCCCGGCATCCCGCACCTTTACCCCACACCCCACCCCGTGATCGCCCGCGCGCTTGAGGTTGGGGTGCCGGTCGACAATGACATCGGCCTCTTCTTCCAAAGCGCCGCCTCCTCGGAATGGGCCGAAATGGAGACCCCGCCCAAGGTGATCGCGGTCACCGGGTCGAACGGGAAGTCCACCACCACGGCGCTGATCCATCACATCCTTGAGGTGGCCGGTCGCCCCACCCAGATGGCCGGCAACATCGGCAAGGGTGTCCTCTCCATCGACCCCCCCGTGGATGGTGAGGTGGTGGTGCTGGAACTCTCCAGCTACCAGACCGAACTTGCCCGCGCGCTGACGCCGGATGTGGCAGTCTTCACCAACCTTTCGCCGGACCACCTTGACCGGCACGCCGGGATGGGCGGCTACTTTGCTGCCAAGGCGCGGCTTTTCACCCAAGGCGGCCCCGACCGCGCCGTCATCGGCGCGGATGAGGCGGAGGGGCGGTTTCTGGCCGGGCAACTGTCGCAAGGGCCGATGGATGACCGGGTGATCCGCATCTCCTCAGGCCAGAAGCTTGAAGGGTTCGGCTGGTCGGTCTTTGCCCGCAAGGGCTTCCTTGCCGAATGGCGGCGCGGGCGGCAGGTGGCCGCGATTGACCTTCGGGACGTGAAGGGTCTGCCCGGTGCGCACAACCACCAGAACGCCTGCGCCGCCTATGCCGCCTGCCGGTCGCTGGGGTTGGCACCGAAGCTGATCGAGGGTGCCCTCCACTCATTCGCGGGCCTGCCGCACCGCAGCCAGCTGGTCGGGGAACGCGCCGGGGTGCGGTTCATCAATGACAGCAAGGCCACCAATGTGGACAGTGCCGCGAAGGCGCTGCAGGCCTTCCCGAAGATCCGCTGGATCGCCGGGGGCTTGGGCAAAGAGGGCGGGATTGCCGGGCTGAAGCCCTATCTGCCTTCGGTCGTGAAGGCCTATCTCATCGGTCACTCTGCCCGCGATTTCGCGTTGCAGCTGGGCGACACTCCGCATGAGATTTGTGAGACGATGGAGCGTGCTGTCGCCAGCGCGGCGGCTGAGGCGGTGGCGGGGGAGGTGATCCTTCTGGCCCCCGCAGCGGCGAGTTTCGATCAGTACCCGAACTTCGAAAAGCGGGGTGAGGATTTCACCGCGCAGATCAAGGCGCTGCTTGGCTAGGTCGTCCTTGCATCGGGTGGGGGGCTTCGGCCATCCTTGGGCCGGGCAGGGGGAGTGGTGATATGGCGGGGGTGGTGACCGATCTGGCGGGACTGGCGGCAGCGGTTCAGGCAAGGGCCGGGGCCGGGCGGCTGATCCTGGCCATTGCGGGCGCGCCGGGGTCTGGGAAATCGACCCTTGCCGACAGCCTGGTTGACCGGTTGAATGCCGACACCCCAGCGATGGCCATGGTCCTGCCGATGGACGGCTATCATTATGACGACCTTCACCTTGTCCCCGCAGGCCTGCGCCCCCGCAAGGGCGCGCCACAGACCTTTGACGTGGGCGGGCTTTACCACACGCTGAAGCGCCTGCGCGCCCGGGATGAGGCTGAGGTTGCCGTCCCCGTCTTTGACCGCAAGATCGAGATTGCCCGTGCCGGTGCCCGTCTGATCCCCGCCGATATCCCGGTGATCGTGGTGGAGGGGAACTGGCTTCTCCTCAACCAGTCACCCTGGGACCGGCTGCGCCCGATGTTCGACCTGACGGTGATGGCGGATGTGCCCGAATCCGTCTTGCGCGCGCGGCTTCGCGACCGCTGGGTCGGGTTTGGCCTGACCGAGGCCGAGATCATCGCCAAGCTGGAAGACAACGACCTGCCTAACGGGCGGCTGGTGCGGGACGGGTCGGTGACGCCGGACTACCGTCTGGCGAACGGCTGAGGGGGGGCGATGGACCTGATCGACACACACCAGCATTTGATCCTGCGCGACCGGATCGGCTATGCTTGGACCGAAGGGGTGCCCGCCCTTGCCGGGGATTTCACGCGGGAAGACTACGCCGGGCTGGTTGCGGGCCGGGTTGCGGCGACGATCTTCATGGAAACCGGGGTTGATGACGCCGATTACCAGGCCGAGGCACGGCTGGTGGCGGGGATGATCGGGACCTCCGTCGGGGGAGTGAAGATGCTGGGCCAGATCGCCAGCATCCGGCCCGAGGCTGACGCTGGTTTTGACGCCTGGCTGGAAGAGGCGCAGGGGCTTGGCGTGGTGGGCTTTCGCCGCATCCTGCATGTGGTGCCGGATGGGGTGTCTGAGACGGAAACCTTCCGCGCCAACCTGCGCAAGATCGGGCGCGCGGGGCTGCCGTTCGACCTGAACTTTCTGTCGCGGCAGTTGATCCCGGTTGGAGTGCCCCTCTTGCGCGCCTGCCCGGACCAAAACTTAGTCCTTGACCATTGCGGCGTGCCCGATGTGGCGGCGGGTGATTGGGAAGTGTGGAAGGCCGGGATCGAGGCGGTCGCAGCTTTTCCGAACGTGGTCGTCAAACTCTCTGGCATCACCGCCTATTGCGCGCCGGGGACAGCGACAGCGGCGCTGTTACGGCCCTATGTCGACCATCTGTTGCAGGTCTTCGGGCCGGGCCGGATGCTGTGGGGCAGCGACTGGCCGGTGGTGAACCTTGGGGTGGGTTTGCCGGGCTGGATCGAGATGACGAAGGAATTGCTGAGCGGTCTATCAGCGGATGAGCAGGATGCCATCGCGCAAGGGACGGCAACGCGAGTTTACAGGGTCCGACAAGTACCCCTAAACTGACTCTGAAATAAATCATCGCACCGGATCCAACCGACAGAAATTAGGAGGCCCTGCAATGCGGCCAGCAATCATTTTATTGACTGCCTGCCTGGGCACTTTCCTGGTGGCGATTGAGTGGCGTACCGAGCGCAACTGGATCGGTCTTGTGACGCTGATGCTTTTCTTCGTGCTCGCCCTGGATCATGCTCTGCTTCGGCTGGGAAGGTTCAAGCGTCTCTTTGCCGGAAATGACCCTGCTGCCGCGACGCGAGGCTTTTACGGGATTTGTCTTCTGATCTTTTCTTTCGGCGGACTAACGGCGATGCAGGACCCATTCCTGAATGACGTCCTGCGGTACATGCTGGCCTTTGCATGTTGGGCATCCGCGGTCTATGCGATCCAGATCCTGCATGAGATTTCCGCTTCGCCATCAAATGGCGGAAGTTCCTAGGACTGACATGTCTGGATGGCCAAAAGCTTTGAAGGAATGATATTGCGCAGCCTATCCGGCCCAAGGACTATAAGTGGAGTTTTGCCTCGGTCGCGGCCAAAAGCTGGGCCGAGGCGGTCAGGGCCTTGGTTTCTGCTGCATCCAACTCGGGCCGCAGTTCGGCGGTGATGCCGTTGCGGGTCAGGACGCGGGGCAGGGACAGGGTGACCGAAGCGACCCCGCCGATGTCCGTGGTGCGGGAGGACAGCGACAGAACCGCCCCTTCATCCGCCGCGATGGCGCGGACGATGCGGGCAAGGCCCGCGCCGATGCCGTGCCAAGTGGCGCCCTTGCCTTCGATGATCCGGTAGGCGGCGCGGCGGACGCCTGCGTCAATCTCAACCCTGACGCTGTCGGTGATGGCCGCACCGACCTGGGCTGCGAAGCTGGCGATGGGGACGGACCCCGCGCGGGCGGCTGACCAGCCTAGAACCTCGCTATCGCCATGTTCGCCAAGGACATAGGCGTGCACGGACTGGGGCGCGATGCCAAGATGGCGGCCCAGAAGGCTGCGGAAGCGGGCGGTATCGAGGATGGTGCCGGACCCGATCACGCGCGAGGGGTCAAGGCCGGAAAGCCTTGTGGCGACATGGGTCATCACGTCGACCGGGTTGGTTGCGACCAAGAGGATCGCATCGGGGGCGGCGCGGGCGACCGCGCCGATGATCGCGCGGAAGA
This sequence comes from Rhodobacter sp., assembly GCA_027489175.1. Lineage (GTDB taxonomy): Bacteria > Pseudomonadota > Alphaproteobacteria > Rhodobacterales > Rhodobacteraceae > Tabrizicola. Next base: position 8,354 of record JAIYAE010000038.1, on the reverse strand, counting down.
CCTCGGCGTTCCTCTCAAGAAGTTGCAGGCGGGTTTCGCCGGGCTTTTGGCTGACGCCTGCGGCGAGGATCACCACGCCAGCGCCGGCCAGATCGGCGTAGTCGCCGCTGCGCACCGTCACCGGGCGGCCGAAGGGGACGGCGTGCGAGATATCCTCGGCCTCGGCCAAAGCGCGGGCGGGGTTCTGGTCGACCAGCACCACCTCGCTTGCGCCGCCGTTCAGGACGAGGGCGAAGCCTGCGGCGCTGCCGACCATTCCGGTGCCGATGATGCCGACCTTCATGCGCGCTCTCCCTATGCCATGGCGAAGGGTGGCGCGGTCGGGGGCGGCGCGCAAGGGCGTGGTTGCCGGTCAGCGCGCGGGGATCCGCTCCAGGAGGGCGTCCAACAGGTCGTAGGACCCGGCCATGCCTTCCCCCATGCCGGAGGCAAGGACCTGATCCCGCGCCGGCGCGGTGGTATAGGTGATGGTCACCTGCACGATGGTGCGGCCGGCGGTTTCGGTGAAGGTGGTTTCCACCGTTGCGGGGCCGCCGGTCCAGTCGGGGTCGAACACCTCAACCGCGGTGATGCGGTCTGGGGTCAGGGTCTGGATCGTGCCGGACAGTGTGATCCGGGTGCCGTCCTGCATGATCCAGGTATAGCGGTAGTGGCCGCCGGGGCGGGGGTCCATCTCGCAGACCGCAAGCGGCATCTCTGTGCTGCCCATCCAGCGGGAGAGGAGGGCCGCTTCGGTATGGGCGCGGAAGACGGTGGCTTTGGCGGCGGCAAAGCTGCGGGTGACGGTGATCTGCCGGTCACCGGTGCCCACGATGCGAAAGTCTGTGCGGGCGAGTTCGGGGATCAGGCGGGGCAGGAGGGCATCAAGCTTGGCATAAGCCTCCTCCATCCCCGGAAGCATGCCGCTGGCAACGGCGGCAGCGCGGGCCTCAGCGGTGGAATAGCGCACGGTCATGGTCAGCCGGGTGGTCTGCGGCGCGACTTCGGTCAGGGTCTGGGTGACGGTGGTTTCGCCGCCGGTCAAGTCTTCGTCGAAGGTTTCGGTGTGGATCAGGCAGCGGGGGGCATCCACCGTCAGGAAGCGACCCTTTACGCCCATCAGGCGGTCAGGCGCGGTGCGCCAGACCCATCGGAAACTGCCGCCGACGGTGACATCCATCTCGCAGGTGACCATCGGCCAGTCTTGCGCCCATTGCCAGCGCGGCAGGATCAGGGGATCGGTCAGTGCGCGCCACAGCAGCGCGGGCGAGGCGTTGAACTGGCGGCTGAGCACAAGATCGGTGTCGCCCGACAGGGTCATGGCAAGGGTGGCAAGCATGGTCAGGCCTTTGCAAGGATGGTTTCAAGGCGGGCGTAGCTGTCTTCCAATCCGTCCGGCATGCCCGAGGCGATGACGGCGGCGCGGGCCTCAGGGCTGGGCAGGGTCATCACCATGGTCATGCGGGTGCCGGTGCCATCGGCGGCGAAGCGGGTGTCGACGTGATTGTCGGGGGTGGGGTCGGGCAGGAACATCCGTTCGATGTGGATGATCCGCTCTGGCGTCACCTCAAGGTATTCGCCGGTCGCGTGGAAGCTGGTGTCGGTACCGTTTGTCCAACCGAAGCGAAAGCTGCCGCCGGGGCGGGGGTCGCAGTCGCAGATCGGCATGGTCCAGCCATCGGGCCCGATCATCCAGCGCCGGATCAGTGCGGGTTCAATGTGGGCACGGAATACGAGCGCTGGGGGGGCGGTAAAGGACCGGGTGACGATGATCCTTGTGTCACCGTCGAGGGTCAACTGAACAGGGGCGGTCATGGGGTGTCATCCTTCTGGAGGTCCGCCAGCACGTCATCCAGCCGGGCATAACGCGCTTCCCAGAGGGCGCGGTATTGGCCAAGCCAATCCCAAAGCTCCTCTACCGCGTCCGGTTTCAGGCGACGGGGGCGTGAGGTCCCGTCGATGCGGGTTTCGATCAGGCCGGCATCCTCCAGCACCTTCAGATGGCGGCTGATCGCGGGTTGGCTGATCGGGAACGGGCGGGCGAGGTCTTGGACTGTCGCCTCTCCGGTTGCCAGCCGGGCAAGGATTGCGCGGCGGGTCGGGTCGGCGAGGGCAGCAAAGGCGCTGTCGAGTTGGGTCATTGGGGGGCTTTCGGGGCAGAGATGTGCTGGTGGACAATGCGCCAGCCGTCGGACGTGCGGACAAGGCAAAAGGTCGCGCGGACAATATCCGCAAAGCTGCGGCCATCGGCGGTGGTGCCACCGCAGTGCAGAAGGCCGTGGGCAAAGGCTTGGTCGGGGCCTTCGGTGACGTGCAGGTCCTCAAGCCGAAAGGTCAGGGCGTTTACCGTCTGCGGCTGCCAATCGTCCCAGGTTGCACGGTAGGCGGCTGTGCCACGATGTTGGAGCGGCGGCAGAACGTCGAAGATCACCGCGTCGGGGGCGTGGTCGCGGAGAATGGCGTCCGATTGCCCATGGGCGGTGCGGTCGGCCCAAGCGTGGAGGAGGTCGGCAACTTGACTTGGCATATCAGTAATCCTTTATGTAACAAACATCTTATATAACTGATTCTTCAAACAGGCAAGTCGTACAAACGAAGGTGGCGGATAGCCGGCCCTGTGCGTGATGATTCTTGCGAACGCTGGTTGATCATGCCGCCGCTCTGTCATGCATTCACACTGGCCAGAGAGCGGATTTGCCGCTACTCTGCTTGCCAGACCCGGGGGACACATCCGGGCGTAAAGGCAGAGCAGGCGTTTTCCAGGCGGTTTTCCCATGACTGAAATGGTCTATGGCTCCAATCCCATACGGGTGACCGAGCCGGTACTTCCCCGTTGGTGGCGCACCATCGACAAGTGGACGCTGACCTCGGTCTTTGTCCTGTTTGGCATCGGGCTTCTTCTGGGGCTTGCCGCCTCGGTGCCCCTGGCCACGCGCAACGGGCTGGAGCCGTTCTATTACGTCCAGCGTCAGGCCTTTTTCGGCGGGATCGCCTTGGTGGTGATGATCGCGATTTCGATGATGTCGCCCGCCATGGTGCGCAGGCTGGGCGTCATGGGCTTTGCGGTGTCTCTGGTCGCGCTGATGCTGTTGCCGGTCATTGGCACGGATTTTGGCAAAGGCGCTGTGCGCTGGTTCAGCCTTGGCTTCGCCTCGGTCCAGCCGTCCGAGTTTCTGAAGCCCGGCTTTGTGATCGTCGTGGCCTGGCTGATCGCCTCGGCCCAGGATCTGAACGGACCGCCGGGCAAGACCATTTCTTTCGCGCTGACGCTGGTCGTGGTCGCGTTTCTGGCGATGCAGCCGGACTTCGGCCAGTCGGCGCTGATCATTTTCGCCTGGGGCGTGATCTATTTCATTGGCGGCGCTCCGATGACGCTGATCGTCGTGGTGGGCGGGGTCGTGGGTGTGGCCGGGCTGGTGTTTTATGAGGCGTCCGAGCACTTTGCCCGCCGGATTGACGGGTTCCTGTCGCCGGATGTGGACCCGCGCACGCAGCTTGGCTACGCCGCCAACGCCATTCAGGAGGGCGGGTTCTTCGGTGTCGGCGTGGGTGAGGGGCAGGTGAAATGGTCACTGCCGGACGCGCATACCGATTTCATCATCGCGGTTGCAGCCGAGGAATACGGGTTGATCCTGGTTCTGGTGATCCTGGCACTTTACGGGGTGATCGTGGTCCGGTCGCTTGGCCGCCTTTTGGCCGAGCGTGACCCCTTTGCCCGGCTGGCGGGCGCGGGGCTGGCCTGCATTTTCGGGGTGCAGGCGATGATCAACATGGGTGTGGCCGTGCGGCTTCTGCCGGCAAAGGGGATGACACTGCCCTTCGTCAGCTATGGCGGATCGTCGGTCATCGCCGCCGGGATCACCATGGGCATGCTGCTGGCGCTGACCCGCCAACGCCCACGCGGCCAGATGAGCGACGTCTTCCGGCGGGGTCGGTGATGGCGAAGCTTCTTCTCATCGCCGCGGGCGGCACGGGCGGGCACATGTTCCCCGCCCAGGCCCTGGCCGAGGCGATGCTGGCGCGCGGCTGGCGGGTAAAGCTGTCCACCGACGACCGGGGCGCGCGCTATGCGGGCGGGTTCCCGGAAGCTGTGAAGATCGAACGGGTGGCCAGCGCCACCTTTGCGCGGGGCGGGGCTGCGGCCAAGCTGCTGGTGCCGTTCCGTATTCTGGGCGGTGTCATCGGCGCGCTGATCTCGCAGTTGCGGGACCGGCCTTCGGTGGTGGTGGGGTTCGGCGGCTATCCGTCGATCCCGGCGCTATCCGCGGCATGGGTCTTGCGGCGGCCACGGATGATTCATGAACAGAACGGCGTCCTTGGCCGGGTGAACCAGATCTTCGCCCGCCGGGTGGACAAGGTGGCCTGCGGGACTTGGCCCACGACGCTGCCTGCAGGGGTGACGGGTGAAGCCGTGGGTAACCCGGTGCGCCAGGCGGTGCTGGACCGGGCTTCGGCCCCCTACATTCCGCCGGGGGATTACCCGATGGCGCTGGTGGTGATCGGCGGCAGTCAGGGCGCGCGCATCCTGTCGGATGTGGTGCCCGGCGCCATGGCGCTCTTGCCTGAAGGCTTGCGCGCCAACCTGCGGATTGCGCATCAGGCGCGGGACGAAGACGCCACCCGCGCCGCGGAGGCCTATGAGGCCGCGGGCGTGCGGGCCGAAATCGCGCCCTTCTTTACCGACATCCCGCGCAGATTATCCGAGGCTCAGCTGGTGATCAGCCGATCCGGCGCATCCTCGGTCGCCGATATCAGCGTGATCGGGCGGCCCGCGATCCTGATCCCCTTCGCGGCGGCGACAGGGGACCATCAGACCGCCAACGCCAAAGGGTTGGTAGACACCGGGGGCGCGGTCATGCTGACGGAAAAGGCGCTTGACGCAAGCACGCTGGCACGGCACATCGCCGCGATCCTTGAAGACCCGATGAAGGCCGAGACCATGGCGCGCGCAGCACTTGGCGAAGGCAAACCCGATGCGACCGCCCGCCTTGTGGCGCTGGTCGAAGCCCTGGGAGGAGAGCCCGCATGAACGCCGCCACCAAACTGCCGCTGGAGCTGGGGCCCATCCACTTTGTCGGGATCGGCGGCATCGGGATGAGCGGGATCGCCGAAGTGCTGATAACGCTGGGCTACCGGGTGCAGGGGTCGGACGCCAAGGCGTCGAAGATCACCGACCGGCTGGTGAAGCTGGGGGCGGTGTTCTTCGAAGGCCAGAAAGCCGGAAACATCGGCGAGGCGGCGGTGGTCGTGATTTCCTCGGCGATCAAGAAGGGCAATCCGGAACTGGAGGAGGCCCGCCGCCGCAAGCTGCCCGTCGTCCGCCGGGCCGAGATGCTGGCGGAATTGATGCGCCTGCGGTCAAACATCGCGATTGCCGGGACGCATGGCAAGACGACGACCACGACGATGGTGGCGACGCTGCTGGACAAGGGCGGGTTTGACCCCACGGTGATCAACGGCGGGGTGATCCATGCCTATGGATCGAACGCGCGGGCCGGGGCGGGGGAATGGATGGTGGTCGAGGCGGATGAAAGCGACGGCAGCTTCAACCGCCTGCCCGCGACGATTGCCATCGTGACCAACATCGACCCCGAACACATGGAGCATTGGGGCACCTTCGATGCGCTGCGGAAGGGGTTCCTCGATTTCGTGTCGAACATCCCATTCTATGGCCTTGCTGTCTGCTGCACCGACCACCCAGAGGTGCAGGCGCTGGTCGGCCGGGTGACCGACCGGCGGATCGTGACCTTCGGCTTCAACGCGCAGGCCGATGTGCGGGCGCAGAACCTGACCTATGAGAATGGGGTCGCGCATTTCGACATCGCCCTGCAAAGCGAAGACGCGCTGATTGAGGGCTGCACCTTGCCGATGCCGGGGGACCACAACGTGTCGAACGCCCTGGCGGCGGTAGCCGTGGCGCGGCACCTTGGCATGAAAAAGGATGAGATCCGCGAGGCTCTGGCCGGGTTCGCCGGCGTCAACCGGCGCTTCACCAAGGTGGCCGAGGTGAACGGTGTCACGATCATTGACGACTATGGCCACCACCCGGTGGAAATCGCTGCGGTGCTGAAGGCCGCGCGGCAAGCCACCAAGGGCCGGATCATCGCCATTCATCAGCCGCACCGCTATACCCGGCTTTCCAGCCTGTTCGAGGACTTCTGCACCTGCTTCAACGATGCCGATGTGGTGGCCATCGCTGATGTCTATTCCGCCGGCGAAGACCCGATCCCCGGCGCCGCGCGGGATGATCTGGTGGCGGGGCTGATCGCCCATGGCCACCGCCACGCCCGTGCGCTGATCGATGAGGCGGACCTTGCGCGCCTTGTAAAGGAACAGGCGCGGCCGGGGGATATGGTTGTCTGCCTTGGGGCCGGCACGATCAGCGCCTGGGCCAACGCGCTGCCCGCCAAGCTGATGGGCGCTGCGGCGTGAGCGGGAAAAATTTTCTGCGAAAATTTTGGGGCGCCGCTTTGGCTGACCCGGAGCGCCCAAGATGAGCACGCCGCTGATCCTTGGCTGTTTCTGGGTCCTCGCCTCGGCCATCGTCGCGATGCTGCCGATGAAGCGGCAGATGGTGCCGGGCGTGGCGCTGTTGATCGCGGCACCGGTTCTGCTGGTCTGGATCGGTTGGGTGCATGGCTGGCTCTGGCTTGCCCTCGGTCTGTTCGCCTTCATCTCGATGTTCCGCAACCCGTTGCGCTATTTCATCCGTCGCGCCCTTGGTCTGCCGGCCCCACTGCCGAAAGAGCTTGAGAAATGATGCTCCCCCTTGCGCTGTGTCTGGTCTGGCTGGTGGCGGCGAATGTCATTGCGATGTTTCCGTCGCGCGATTACCACTGGCGCGCGGCCTATGTGATGATCGCGGTCGGCGTGCCACTTCTGGGCTGGGTCACCTATGAGGGCGGCCCGATCATCGGCATGGTGATCCTTGCGGCGGGCGCGTCGATCCTGCGCTGGCCGGTGGTCTATTTCTGGCGCTGGCTGCGGCGACAACTTGGGTGACCGATGTTCGGTGCCGACAGTGATCTGATCCTTTCGCTTCTGGGCCTTGCTGCGGCCACCGCGCTGGTGGCCGGGGGCAGCGCCTGGTTGATGGCCCGGCGCCATGGCTGGAGGTCGGCCCTTTGGGTGCCGGTGGTCATAGCGCTGTGCGCTGCTGCCCTCGTCTGGCGCAAGGCCGGGCCGGGCGGTGGCAATGTCCTGCAGCTTTTCTGGGCAGCGCTGGTGATGGCGGCGCCTGGGCTGGTCGGTGCCGTCATTGGCCTTCTGGTCGGGGGGCGGCGGCGCTAGGCCCCGGCTTTTTCTTGCGGGCGCCGGGGTGGCCTTGTATCCACGCGGCATGACCAGCTTACCCACCCCGCGCGGCGTGCTGACGCCGAACCGCCCCTTGGCTGACCTGACCTGGCTGCGCGTGGGCGGGCCCGCGGACTGGCTGTTCCAGCCGGCGGATGTGGCCGACCTCGCGGCGTTTCTCGCGGCGCTGGACCCTGGGGTTGCGGTCTTTCCGATGGGGGTCGGGTCGAATCTTATCGTGCGCGATGGCGGCATTCGTGCCGTGGTGATCCGGCTTGGCCGGGGCTTCAACGGGATTGAGGTGGCAGGCGATCGGGTGACTGCGGGGGCCGCCGCGTTGGATGCCCATGTCGCGAAGCGCGCGGCTGAGGCGGGGCTGGACCTGACCTTTCTGCGCACCATCCCGGGCAGCATTGGCGGCGCTGTGCGGATGAACGCGGGCTGTTACGGCAGTTACGTGGCGGATGTGCTGGAGGAGGTGCAGATCGTCACCCGCGCGGGCGACGTGCAGGCGATGCCCGCCTCGGACCTTGCCTTGCGCTACCGGCAAAGCGATCTGCCTGAGGGTGCCGTGATCGTCGGGGCGACCTTCCGGGCAAAACCGGGCGACCCGGCGGCGCTTGAGGCGCGGATGCTGGACCAGATCGCCAAGCGCGATGCCAGCCAACCCACAAGGGATAGATCCGCTGGCAGCACCTTCCGCAACCCCTTGGGGCGCAGCAGCACCGGGGCGGCGGACGACACGCATGAGCTGAAGGCCTGGAAGGTGATTGACGACGCAGGCATGCGCGGGGCCAGGATTGGCGGCGCGCAGATGTCGCCGATGCATTCCAACTTCCTGATCAACGCCGGAGGGGCGACCGCCGCCGATCTGGAAAATCTGGGTGAGGAAGTGCGAAAAAAGGTTTTCCAATCAAGCGGTATCACGTTAGAGTGGGAAATCATGCGGGTCGGAGAAACCACGCAGGACTAACAATATCACGGGTCACATAAGACCCGGATGAGGCAGTAAATGGCGGGCGCATCGAGCAGGATGTCCCCCAGAGTGGCGGTTTTGATGGGTGGGCTTTCCGCTGAGCGGG
>JAIYAE010000021.1 GCA_027489175.1 Rhodobacter sp. | reverse complement strand
GCATAGCCGGTGCAGCGGCACAGGTTTCCGGCCAGCTGGTCATCGTGGTCTGTGGCGCCGTTCAGATGCGCCACCGCCATCGAGACGACAAACCCCGGCGTGCAGAACCCGCATTGCGACCCATGATGCGCCACCATCGCCGCCTGCACCGGGTGCATCTGCCCCTCGGGTCCCGCGATCCCCTCAACCGTCCGCACGGCCTTGCCGTCCAGTTGCGGCAGGAACAGGATGCAGGCGTTCAGCGCCTTCGACCCACCCTCATCCGTCACCATCACCGTGCAGGCGCCGCAATCGCCCTCGTTGCAGCCTTCCTTGGTGCCGCTCAGGCCCCGCTCTTCGCGCAAGTAATCCAGCAGCGTCCGGGTCGGGGCCGCGCCCTCAACCCGCACTGGCGTTCCGTTCAACAGAAACGCTATGGTCATCCATCAACCCGCCGCGGTCTCCCCGGTTGAGGCATCCTGCGTGGCCGCCCGATGCGGCGTAAAGCGGGCCACGCGCCCCACGGGTCTTTTCGCCCGTGCTCTCTTCAAACCATGAAGCGCAGGGCTTGGCCACAAGGCAAGACATACCTTTACTGCTTTCCCGAAAGCAGTTTCGCCTTTTGCCGACAATTCCGTCAGCACGCGCCTGCATTGCAGGCAGTGACGCAGGGTAAGGACTCCCTGACTTCATCCCCGCAGCCCGGAGCACTATACGGCCGCCACTGTTCGCATACAAACAATGGATTTTCCCATGGACCTTACCTCCCTCCTCAAATTTGTGCACGTCATCGCCGCCGTCCTTTGGGTCGGCGGCGGTTTTGCCATGATCATCGCCGGCATCGTTCTGGCCCGCCGCAGCACGGCCGAGACGCGGCTGGCCGTGGTGCGCGCGACGACCCTGCTTGCCCCCCGGCTTTTCATCCCGACCAGCGTCTTGACTCTAGCCTCTGGCGTGGTCCTCCTGTTCGTGGCGGGGTGGGGCTGGCAGCCCTTCACCATCCTTGGCCTTGCCGGGGTGATCTTCACCGCAGGCTTCGGAGCCCTTGTGATCGGCCCGTCCTGCGAACGCGCGGTCAAGATCGGTGACGACCATGGCGCCCCCGCGGCCATGCCGAATCTGCGCCGGGTCTACCGGCTGGCGGCGATGGATTATGCCGTCCAGTTCGCCATCGTCTTCCTGATGGTGGTAAAGCCCGGCTGGCAAGATTTCGCGGTCTTCACCGGTCTTGGCGCGATCATCGCGCTGGCCGCCCTTGCGACCCTGCGCCCGATGCCGCGCCTGGCATAGACAGCACGCGCCGGGCCGGGTAACCCTAGCCCATGCCCGGCGCACATCCTCGATTCATCCACCTTCGCACCCATACCGAACACTCGCTTCTCGAGGGCGCGGTGCCGGTGAAAAAGCTGGTTGACCTGTGCAAGGCCGCCCAGATGCCCGCCGTCGCCGTGACCGACACGAACAACATGTTCGCGGCGCTGGAGTTTTCCGTCACCGCCATGGGTGCAGGCGTCCAGCCCATCGTCGGCTGCCAGATTTCCATCGCCCATGACCCGGCGCAAACCGGCGAAAAGGCCCGCGCACCTGCCGCAATCGTCCTTCTGGCGCAGGATGAGGGCGGGTATCGCAACCTGATGCAGCTCAATACCCGGCTTTACATCGACGGGGCCATGTCCACCTCGGCCAACCTGCCGCAGGTGACGCTGGACGAGCTTGCCACCCACGCCGCGGGCCTCATCTGCCTGACCGGCGGCCCCGAAGGCCCCCTTGGCCGCTTTCATGCCGCTGGCCAGACCGCCAAGGCTCGCGCGCTCCTCGAACGCCTCGCCCAGATCTACCCCGACCGCCTGTATGTGGAACTTCAGCGCCACCCCGGCCCCGGCGGCGCCTTGTCGGAGCCCGAAGCGCTGGCCGAACGCAGCGCGGTGGAACTGGCCTATGAGTTTGGCCTGCCCCTCGTCGCGACCAATGACGTCTACTTCCCGAAATCCTCGATGTATGAGGCGCATGATGCCCTCATCTGCATCGCCGAAGGCGCCTATGTCGACCAGCAGCAGCCCCGCCGCCGCCTGACCCCCCAGCATTACTTCAAGTCCGAAGCCGAGATGGCCGCCCTCTTCGCCGACCTGCCCGAGGCGCTGGAGAATACCGTCGAGATTGCCAAACGCTGCGCCTTCGCCGTCAAGAAACACGCCCCCATCCTACCGAAATTCGCCGATGATGAGGTGCAGGAACTCCGCCGTCAGGCCAACGAAGGCCTGCAAGCCCGCCTTGCCGTCATCCCCCATTCCGCCACGCCCGAAGAATACCAGGCCCGCTTGGATTTCGAACTGGGCATCATCGAAAAGATGGGCTTCCCCGGCTATTTCCTGATCGTGGCCGATTTCATCAACTGGGCCAAGGATCACAACATTCCCGTCGGCCCGGGCCGGGGTTCAGGCGCGGGCAGCCTTGTCGCCTATGCGCTGCGGATCACCGACCTTGACCCCCTGCGCTACGCCCTTCTCTTTGAACGCTTCCTGAACCCCGAACGCGTCTCGATGCCCGACTTCGACATCGACTTCTGCATGGACCGGCGGGAAGAGGTGATCACCTACGTCCAGCACAAATACGGCCGCGACCGGGTGGCGCAGATCATCACCTTCGGCGCTTTGCTGTCAAAAGCTGCCGTGCGCGACGTGGGCCGCGTGCTGCAAATGTCCTACGGGCAGGTCGACAAGCTGTCGAAGATGATCCCGGTCGAAGGGGTGAAGCCAGTCAGCATTACCAAGGCGCTGGCCGATGAACCCCGCCTGCGCGAAGCCGCGAAGGAAGAGGTCGTGGGGCGCCTTCTCGACTATGCCAAGGAAATCGAAGGCCTCTATCGCAACGCCTCCACCCACGCTGCCGGGGTGGTGATCGGCGACCGCCCGCTGGATCAGCTGGTGCCCCTCTACCGCGATCCCCGCTCCGACATGCCCGCCACCCAGTTCAACATGAAATGGGTGGAAGCGGCGGGTCTGGTGAAGTTTGACTTCCTTGGCCTGAAAACCCTGACCGTGATCCAGAACGCGATGGACCTGCTGGCCCTGCGCGGCATCAGCTTTGACATCAACCTGATCCCGCTGGACGACCAGCCCGCCTATGACCTCTACGCCGCCGCCAAGACCGTCGCCGTCTTCCAGGTGGAAAGCTCCGGCATGATGGACGCCCTGCGCCGGATGAAGCCAACCTGCATCGAGGATATCGTCGCCCTTGTGGCCCTCTACCGCCCCGGCCCGATGGAGAACATCCCGGCCTATTGCGAGGTGAAGAACGGCCTTCGACCGCTGGAGTCGATCCACCCGACCATCGACCACATCCTTGCCGAGACCCAGGGCATCATCGTCTATCAGGAACAGGTGATGCAGATCGCCCAGGTCATGGCGGGCTATTCGCTTGGCGGCGCTGACCTTCTGCGCCGCGCGATGGGGAAAAAGAACCCCGAAGAAATGGCCCGCGAGCGCCCGAAATTCATCGAAGGCGCAAAGAAGACCCACAACATCGACGCCGCCAAAGCCGGTGAGGTGTTCGACCTTCTGGAGAAATTCGCCAACTACGGCTTCAACAAATCCCACGCCGCCGCCTATGCTGTGGTCAGCTACCAGACCGCCTATCTCAAGGCGAATTACCCGGCCGAATTCATGGCCGCCGTGATGAACTGCGACCTTCACCTCACCGACAAGCTGGCAGTCTACAAGCGTGAGGTGGACAAGCTTGGCCTCAAGACCGTGGCCCCTTGCATCAACGCCTCCCTCGCCACCTTCACCGTCCGCGACGGCGCGCTGGTCTACGGGTTGGGTGCCTTGAAGAACGTCGGCGTCGATGCAATGCAGCTGATCGTCCAGGCCCGGCAGGATAAACCCTTCGCCACCCTCTTCGACGTCGCCCGCCGCGTGGACCTCAAACGCATCGGCAAGCGCCCGCTGGAAATGCTGGCCCGCGCGGGCGCCTTCGACCAGCTTGACCCCAACCGCGCCCGCGTCTTCGAAGCGCTTGACCCCCTCGTCGCCTACTCCGCCGCTATCCATGAGGCGAAAGCCTCCGCCCAGGTCTCCCTCTTCGGCGCATCCGGCACCGACATCCCCGAACCCCGCCTCCCGTTCCGCGATGACTGGCTGCCCGTCGAACGCCTTGGCCAGGAGCACCTCGCCATCGGCTTCTACCTCTCCGGCCACCCCCTCGACGACTACATGTCCGCTCTGAAACGCCAGAACGTCAAAACCCTGGCCGAAGTCACCATCGCCGCCGAACGCGGCCCCATCACTGCAAAACTCGCCGGCTCCGTCTCCTCCCGCCAGGAACGCAAATCCGCCCGCGGCAACCGTTTCGCCTTCGTCCAGCTTTCCGACCCCACCGGCCTTTACGAAGTCACCTGCTTCTCCGAAGTCCTCGAAGCCTCCCGCGACCACCTCGACCCCGGCTCCAACATCGTCCTCACCGTCAAGGCCGAGCTTGAGGGCGAGACGCTGAAACTCCTCGCCCAAGCCATCCAGCCCATCGACTCTGTCGCAGCCCAGGGCGGCGCCCAGGCCCTGCGCATCCACCTCGCCCGCCCCGAAGCCGTCCCCTCCCTCGCCTCCCTCCTCGCCCGCGTCGAAGGCCGCTCCCGCGCGCAGGTCACCCTCTGCATCACCGACCCCCAGGGCCGTGAGGTTGACGTCACCCTCCCCGACACCTACCCCGTCACCCCCCAGATCAAGGGCGCGATCAAAGCCATGCACGGCGTCCTCGCGGTCGAGGAGATCTGACCCCCGCGCGCCCCCCTTACCAAATCCCAACCCTCCCCGCGTCTCCTCCCCGCAAACGCCAGGAGCACGCGCATGGACCCCCTCCACACCCTCCCCCTCGCCGCCATCGACCCCGCCGCCCTCTTGCGCGACCGCCTCTCGCTGGAGCCTGAGGCCCTCGCCCAACTCCAGCACTCCATCGCCACCGAAGGCCTCCGCACGCCGGTCGAGGTCTGGCAGCTGTCCACCCCCCGCCCCGATCCCGCCACCGGCCCCTACCGCTATGGCCTGATCTCCGGCCTCCGCCGCCTCACCGCCTGCGCGGCCCTTGGGCACCAGACGATCCCCGCCTTCCTGCGCACGCCGCAAAGCCTCGCCCAGGCCCTCGCCGCCATGGTGACCGAAAATGAGGTCCGCGCCCCCGTCAGCCCTTGGGAAAAGGCCACCCTGATCCTCAAGGCGGTGGAGGAGGGCCACTTCGACACCCCCGACGCCGCCATCGCCGCCCTTTTCCCCAGCGCCCCCCGCACCACCCGCACCCGCATCCGCAACCATGTGAGCGTGGTCGAAGCCCTCGCCCCCCTCCTCACCGACGCGACAGGCCTCACAACCCGCCAACTCGACACCCTCGCCGCCGCAATCCAGTCGGGGCACGAGGACCTCCTCACCGCCACCCTCCACCCCGTCACGGGGTTGGGGAGTGAGACCCAATGGTCCACCCTCCGCCCCGTCCTCCAAGATGTGTTGAAGGAGCCCACCAACCCCACCACCCGCCGCCCCCGAAGGCTCCTGAAGCTCCGCCAGGGCCTGACGATCACACGGGAGCCGACGCCCTCCGGCTGGATCTTGCGGTTCACCGGACCTCAGGCGCGGTCAGGGCTGATCGACGACGTGCTGGACAAGGTGGAGGAGTGGTTTGGGGAGGCATGAAAAGCTATTCTTCGTCCGAAGTCTCTGAGAGCTGGGTATCCAGAAGCGCGCGCTTGGAGAGAGCCTTTCCCGTTATTGCCTTCAGTTGCTGCGTCTCAAATCTCTTAATCGGCATTCTAAGTTTGTTGGAAAGCCATTGCTTGTCCTGAATAGAAAGCGGCATGTAGTAAGAATAGATATGAAAAGTTGCGCGTAAGATAGCAAATAAAGCACTGTCCGGCCCAAGAACTTGCAGCGCCCTCTCAATTGCCTGTCGATCGACAACTTGATCATGGTACAGTGAGGCTATGAGATGAACACTCCTGAAGTTGTAGGGAATATTCCCAGATTCATCCGGCTGAGTCTCAAATTTCTCGGTTAGCCTCTCAAGTGCTGTGATTGAATGCGGTTGCGCGAGGTAGCGCGCAAGCCCAGTTTGCGAGATAAAGACCGACCAAAAGCCAAAAATTCTCATAACTCTCTTGTGCTTCTCAGCATCCGACAGGCCCTCGTGCCGAAGTACGCCACCCGCAGTCTTAAGGGCCATTTCCGGGTCATACATCATGAGTGTCGCAATGGCATGGTTAAGGGATGCGTATCGACCGCTTGCCTGAACCATCTTTGTGATGCAGTTCATTACCAACTCAGCGCCATAAGTGCCGGACCGCCCATTAAGGATCTGCCCGATCACTGAATGCGTTCTTAACAAGGCATTCACACTTCTAATGTATGAATCTCCGTTGACCTCACGAGAATTAATTCCATCCACTAGTTCAGAATCGTCAATCTGCGGATCAAGAAACGGTAAGGTATACTTGGCAACTAGGCTCTCTGCATTCTCAATAATGTCTTTGCCGTCATCCTTCAGCAAGTTCTGCCTATTCTCTTCCACATTACTAGACGCAGAGATCGCCAGATTGTCGCCGCTCCCAAGTCCAAGAATCACTGAGCGCGAGCGATCAGACAGAACCCAATCTTCCGCTTTTGAAAAAAGGCGGTCAAGAATAGACATGAGTTCGCGTACAACAAGATTGTCGTCCGTAAAGTAAGCAATGAATATGGCGATATTTGCGTACTTCTTTTGAAATACATTCGCTGCGCACTTGGCTACAAAGTCTTTGTATTTTTCTTGGTCGTCCCGAACAAGTCGTTTTCCGACGTACCTTGCGCAAAGGTAGAACCATAGATAGTCCTCGAAAAACACATACCCATCTCGTTCTCGACCTACGAAATGTTCGTCGGTCATTGCTCGAAGAAATTTCTCATTTGAAAGATGTTGGCTGACGAAAAGATCGATGCATTCTCGGTATCGGCGTTCAGAAATGAAGCCTTCCTCAGAGTCAACAAAGCCCGTATAGGCAATCAAAGCTAGAAAATTCTTAATCTCATCAAACTGGCGATGATGGCACCCAGCTCGTGTCAGTCGTGCATTGAGAGCGGTTTCAAAACACGCCGCAAAAGATGACGGCGCGATATCTCCACCGGTAGAGGACTCTAGGAGTTCAAGGAAGGTGACGACATTGTATGCGTAACGCTCCGCCTCTGTTTGTTCAAACAAGACGGCGATGCGCTCATACATGGTCATTATGACGCTATCGGATACGACTTCGACTCGGTTGGAACCAGCAAAGCGCCATTTGCGGACGAGTTGAAGGACTTTCTCTTTTCCAAGTGGGCCCAAAGACAAGCAAGCTGGGTCCGCTAGATCGTCCGCAGAATAGAGGACAGCCGGTGCCAAGGAGAAGGATAAGATAACAGTGCGCTCAAAGTTACTAGCTAGGTCGCGGGCAATCTTTTCTTTTATGTTGTCCCTAAGGCTGCATTCGTCGAAGTCATCAATTATTATGGTGGTTCTATTAGTGGGAAATCCGGTGCTTCCGTACTGCTGCAGCGTCGCTTTCTTCACGATAGAGAGAATGTCTGCATTCGTGATCTCTCCGCCCTTGACGATGACGGCTGGCATTGCATCGTGGTCTAGACCGTACTGAATTTTCTTCGCAACAAGAGACTTTCCGCTGCGATCTTGGCCGCTAATAACTACTACACGTTCCGATTTGACGAGTTCGAGGAGAGCAGAGGTGGTGTTGATTTGTCGCTTGTGCTTTTCAAAGTAAATCTCGGGATCAACATAGACCTCGAGTTCGTCGAACTCTGGTAGAGCGGGGTGGTGTACAAAGCTTACTTTAAAGAGCTT
Organism: Rhodobacter sp.; assembly: GCA_027489175.1. Classification (GTDB taxonomy): domain Bacteria; phylum Pseudomonadota; class Alphaproteobacteria; order Rhodobacterales; family Rhodobacteraceae; genus Tabrizicola. Next base: position 26,625 of record JAIYAE010000021.1, on the reverse strand, counting down.
TTGAGCATACTCTTCCGTTAGGCTAGGTGGGGTTAGTTTTTTTTTAAGATCAGTTACAACGTCTCGTATGCCAGAAATTACGTCAGTCCATTTGCTATCCCGTTCAGCAGCATTGTCCCTTGCGCTTGCCCTTTTTGTTACTGCAATCGCGTCTGTTGGAAGCGCACGGAATGAGCGAAGTTTGTGCACGTCCCAGTCACACTCACGGACAATTACTGGAATGATCACCGCTTCGTCAGCTTGGCACCGTGTTAAAGCGCGCAAGTACTCCCTTTCCACACAGTAGTCTGAAGCAAGGAACGCCGGCGAAATTAGAAATAGGAAGATGTTTGCGCTCTCGACCTGTTGTTGAATAGCAGGATCTAAGGGTGCGCCAGGAAGTATTTTCCGATCGTGCCAGATGTCGACATGCCCAGATCTCTTTAGTGCACTCAGATGCTGAAGTAACTCAAGTTTAAGCCATTCATCCTCATGGCTATAAGAGATAAAGAGCTCAATGGTCATTCGCGATCCCTAGGTGCATGTTCGTTACGGTGTTGTAGCGCGATGCGCGAACAACTTAAAGCAGTTTGGTGATGGTGTTAATCATACGTCTAATACCTTAACAAACCCCTAACGCCCACCACTAACCCCTTGGAATCCTTTGCGGCCTCCACCCTGTCCTGCGTGGACACCTCTCACCAGTGCGGCGGGCGGACGTTGGCGGGGGCGGAGTCTCCTGCGGCCTCCCGCTCGGCCTCCCTTTCGGCCAGCATCCCCACCAGCCGGGTCAGCCGGTCGATCTCGCGGCCCTGTGCGGCCACCACGTCCGACAGGTCCTCCACCGCCCGCATCAGGTGGGCCACCCGTTCCTCCAGGCTGTCGATCCGGTCCATCCTGCCCTTTGCCCCCTCATCCCGATGCCTTGCCGCCTCTGCCCCCATCCGATACACGGAGCCCGATCAAAAGCGAAGGCCAAGCCATGGACAAACCCCGCCGCCCCCGCGCCGAGACCCCGAAGGGATTCCGGGATTACTTCGGGCCCGAGGTCACGATGCGCAAGGCCATGCTCGACGCCATCGCCGCCGTCTACCACCGCTACGGCTTCGACCCCTTGGAGACGAGCGCGGTTGAAACGGTCGAGGCGCTCGGCAAGTTCCTCCCCGACGTGGACCGCCCGAATGAAGGCGTCTTCGCCTGGCAAGAGGACGGCGCCGATTGGCTGGCGCTGCGCTACGACCTGACCGCCCCCCTCGCAAGGGTCGCCGCCCAATACCGCAACGACCTGCCCTCCCCCTACCGCCGCTACGCGATGGGGCCGGTGTGGCGGAACGAAAAGCCGGGACCAGGGCGGTTCCGGCAGTTCTACCAGTGCGACGCGGATACGGTGGGGTCAGCGTCGGTCGCCGCGGATGCCGAGATCTGCGCCATGCTGGCCGACGCACTCGAGACCGTCGGCATCCCCCGCGGCGACTATGTGGTGAAGGTCAACAACCGCAAGGTCCTTAACGGCGTGATGGAGGTCGCGGGTCTGGCGGGGGATGGCCGGGAGGCCGAACGCGGCATCGTCCTGCGCGCCATCGACAAGATTGACCGCCTCGGACCAGAGGGTGTCCGCGCCCTTTTGGGTGAGGGCCGCAAGGACGAGAGCGGCGACTTCACCAAAGGTGCCGGGCTTGCGCCAGAACAGGCCGAGGTCGTCATGGGCTTTACCACCGCCAAGCGCGACAACGGGGCCGCGACCGTCGCCCGCCTGCGCGAGCTGGTGGGCGCCTCAACCATCGGGGGTGAGGGGGTGGCGGAGCTGGAGGAGATCGCCTCTCTCCTTGCCGCGCAGGGCTATGGCCCCGACCGCATCGTCATCGACCCCGGCGTCGTCCGTGGGCTTGGTTACTATACTGGGCCGGTCTATGAGGCTGAGCTTACCTTTGAAATCCTTGATGAAAAAGGCCGAAAGCGTCAGTTCGGGTCCGTCGCGGGGGGCGGGCGGTATGATGGCCTTGTCAAGCGCTTTACCGGGCAGGACGTACCGGCGACAGGGGTGTCGATCGGAGTGGACCGCCTGCTTGCGGCACTGCAGGCCAAGGGGCGGGTCGATGCCACGCTGGCGGGGCCGGTGGTTGTCACGGTCATGGACCGGGACCGGATGGCGGATTACATGGCCATGGTGGGTGAGTTGCGGCAGGCGGGCATCCGCGCCGAGGCCTATCTGGGCAACCCGAAAAACTTTGGCAACCAGCTGAAATATGCAGACAAGCGGGCCGCGCCGATTGCCGTCATCCAGGGTGGCAATGAGGCGGCAACGGGGATGGTCATCCTCAAGGACCTGATCCTTGGCGCGAAGATCGCCGAGAGTGCCACGCTGGAAGAATGGAAAGACCGCCCCGCGCAGGTTGAGGTTGCCCGCGCCGATCTGGTGGCAGCGGTCAAGCGGATGCTGGGGCAATGACCTTAGCCGTGCCGCCCATGGCCGGCCCCCAATCCCCTGCCCCAGTGGCAGGAGGGGAGGCGCTTTGGGCGTGCATTGGACAGTTTGGGGTTCAGCGGGGGATTGGGTACGCTCCTTTAGCCCCGGTAGGGGGCGGGTGGACCGCCAATGGCTGCATTGGGGGCCGCGCATGACGCCCAAGGCCACCATCCGCGCTGAGGGTGAGCGACTTCTGGCCGCCTTCATCGCCGCCGGGGCCGTTCCGGTCGAGGCGGACATCCTGCAGCCCGCCGAAACCCTGCTGGACCTTTACGGCGAGGACATCCGCGCCCGCGCCTATGTGACGCGTGACCCCCTGCGCGGCGAGATGATGCTGCGTCCGGATTTCACCGTGCCTGTCGTGCAGGCCCATATGGCCCATGGCGCGGACCCGGCCCGCTATGCCTATCTGGGCGAAGTGTTCCGCAAGCAAGACCGCCAGTCTGCCCGGGCGTCGGAATATCTGCAGGTCGGGTTCGAGGTGTTTGACCGCGCCGCACCAGAAGCCGCAGATGCCGAGGTTTTTGCGCTTATCCAAGGCATGCTGGCTGACCTGGCCCTGCGTCCTGCCACCGGGGATATCGGCATTCTGATGGCAGCGGTGCGGGGGCTGGACACGACCCCGCAGCGCCGCGCGGCCTTGTTGCGACACATCTGGCGGCCAAAACGGTTTCGCGCGCTTCTGGACCGGTTTTCGGGCCGCGCCCCGGTGCCTGCGGCGCGGGCAGACCTGCTGGAGCGGCTGGCCAAGGGGTCTTTGCAGTCGCTGATCGCCGAAGCGGGCAGCTTTGTCGGCATCCGCTCGGCCGCGGAAATTGCCGCGCGGGCCGAGGCCTTGCTGCAGGATGCAGAGGCCAAGCCGATCTCGGCCCCTGAAGCGGCCCTGCTCTATGACCTTCTGACGCTGGAGGCCCCGGCGGCGGCGGCCCTTGCGCACTTGCGGGGGATCACGCCGCTCTTGCCCGCAATTGCCCCGGCGGTGGACCGTTTTGCCACCCGGCTTGAGGCTTTGGCGGCAAAGGGTGTGGAGGTGGCGACCTTGCCCTTTGCGGCAAGCCATGGCCGCACCAGTCTGGAATATTATGACGGCTTCGTCTTCAGCTTCCACGCGGCGGATGCGTCGCTGCCCCCCGTAGCCAGCGGCGGGCGCTATGATGCCCTGACGGCGGTTCTTGGGGCGGGGGCCTCGATCCCGGCGGTGGGGGGGGTGATCCGGCCCGGCCTTGTCGCGCGGCTGCGGGGCCAAGCATGACCAAGGGTGACATGATCAAGATCGGGGTGCCCTCGAAAGGTCGGTTGATGGAGCAGACCTTTGACTGGTTCGGCCAGCGCGGGCTGACCATGCGGCGTACCGGGGCCGAGCGCGAGTATTCCGGCGCGGTTGAGGGCATGGCGGGGGTGGAGCTGGTGCTGCTGGCCGCGTCCGAAGTGCCGCGTGAGCTGGAGGCGGGGCGGATTGATCTGGGTGTGACCGGCACTGATCTGGTCCGTGAGGAGCTGGCTGATTGGGCGACGGTGGTCGAAGAGGTCGCCCACTTGGGCTTCGGCCGGGCCGACCTGATCATCGCGGTACCGTCGGTCTGGGTCGATGTCGACACGCTGGATGATCTGGACGCGGCGGCGGCGGCGTTCCGGGCGGCGCATGGGTTCCGGCTGCGGATTGCCACGAAGTATCACCGGCTGGTGCGGGACTTTCTGACGGAAAACGGGGTGGCCGACTATCAGCTGGTCGACAGTCTGGGCGCGACTGAGGGCACCGTGAAGAACGGGACTGCCGAGGCGATTGCCGACATCACCAGCTCAGGCGAGACGCTGCGGGCGAACCACCTGAAGATCCTGTCGGACGGGCTGATCCTGCAGTCGCAGGCGGTGCTGTTCCGGGCGAAGGGGTCGCGGGCGGATCTGGGGCCGTTGCTGGCGAAGCTGGGGCTTTAGCGGTGTCCCGGGCAGGGACACCCTTACCACCACAATGAAATCAATAGCTTGCCTTCGCGTTTCAGGAAGCGTTAAGCTTTCGCCCGGCTGACCATTGCCACGCCAAGGCCCGCCAAGGCCAGCCCGGCCCAGCCAAGGGGGGGCATCACTTCGCCCAGAAGGGGCCAGGCGAACAGGGCCGAAAGTGCTGGCACCAGGTAGAAAAGGGCCGAGACCCGCGCCACCTGACCCGCGCGGATCATCGCCAGAAGCAACGTCATCGCCAGCAGCGAGTTGCCGATCACAAGGTAGCCAAGAACCACCGCGAATTCGACATTCCAGCTGATCGCCATGCTTTCGGTCGCCCAGGCGGCGGGCAGGCAGAAGGCGGCGCCGACCGCATACTGGATCAGGTTCGAGGTGACCGGGTGATGCGTCACGCCAAAGCGCTTTTCCCAGAGCGTGCCGCCAGTGATGCCCAGAAGCGCCAGCACGGTACAAGCAATCCCAAAGGCGTTTTCGGCGGCGATGCCGGATCGGCCAAGGATCACCAGCGCCGCCCCGGCCAGCCCCAGACCAAGGCCGATCCAGCCGCGGGGTGACACCCTCTCACCCACAAAGGCCGGGGCGGCGAGGGCGACAAGGATCGGCTGCAGGCACACGATGATCGCCACCCCGCCCGCCGAGACGCCGGATTTGAAGGCGACATAGCACAGCCCGAAATAGACCACCTGGATCAGAAATCCCACGATGGCGACATCGGCCCAGGCGCGGGCGGTCGAAGGCAGGGGCGGCCGCAGGATCAACGCCAGCGGGGCCAGCAGGACCAGCACGCAAATGTAGCGCAGGGCCAGAAGGGTCAGCGGCTGGGCATGCTCTAACCCCAGCTTGGCGATGGCGAAACCGGCTGACCAGAGGATCAGGAAGACAACCGGGGCGGCAAGGATCAAGGGGCGCGGCATGGGACCAGTCATGGCCCTTGTGCCCGGGAATGAAAAGGGCGGTTGACCTGTGATCTGGCCGCCTATGTCCTTTCGGGAACCCACACGGAGACCCCACATGTTCAACCGCTTGACCTTGACCCTTCTTCTGGCAGCCGTCGCCAGCCCCGGCCTTGCCCAGACGCTTGCCACTGGGCCTGAGATCACCGCCGCGATCAGCGGCAATACGGTGCAGGGCAGCATGACCGCCTCAGGCGCCTATACCGAGTTCTATGCCGCCGATGGCACGATCAAGGGCGCCGATTATGCGGGCGCCTGGACGGTCGAGGGTGACACGATGTGCTTCAGCTATGGCGAAGCGCCGGATTGCTGGAACGTCCGGATCGAGGGTGAGACGGTCACCTGGGTTCAGGATGGTGTCGATGGCGGCACCGGCACCATCGTTGCGGGCAATCCGAACAACTACTGACGGTCAGGAGGTGTGAGCCAGCGCGGGCGGGACGCCTGCCGCGTCTGCGCTGGTTGCCTTTCGGCAAAGCGTCGGTCTTTGCAGCTGCCGAAGTGACATAAAGTGCACCCGTATGACATGGGGCCGTCAGGCCTTGTGGTCTGACCCGGTACCGGGCCGCGGCGCGGTTTCGCGCGAGGTCAGAAAGTGCTGCAGGTCGGTGTCCGAAATCCGCCAGCCCTTGCCGATGTCGATGGCCCGCAGCGCGCCCGATTTGATCCATTGCCGCACGGTGGCCTCGGCCACGTCAAGCCTTTCGGCAACCTCTTGAACGGTCTGGTAGCGATCTTGCGGCATGGCGTGGTTCCCTGGCAGATGGCCACAGAATAACGACGTTTGCTTGGGTTTGGTTGATTTCGATCAAAGATTGTCTGGCGATTTTCCTGAAAGCTGAAGGGGCAAAGTCGTGCGGTCCTAAGGTTTGCCGCCGCGCGATGCAGCCAGGTTCGCCGCCCTCAGACAAGGACAGACATCATGCCCAAACGTATCGCCTATCTGCCGCTGAACACCTACCCGGAAGCGGCCCCTGATCCGGCAATTCTTGCTGCGGTCGTCTTTGCGGCGGCGCTGGGGTGCGGGGTGCAACTCTCGACCTTCGCGGTGGATGTACCGGCGACGGCATCCCCGATCGGGGGCTTCTTCATCAACGTTGAAGGCATGGCCCGCGCCGCAGAAGAGCGGAGCGTGGCTGAATGCACGCGCCTGCAAGCGTTGGTGCGGGGCGCTGCGGCGCCGGACCTGAACCTGTCGGTCACGAACCACAAGGCAATGATGGGGGCGGCGCTTGAGGCCGCCGCGACCGAGGCGCGGATCTATGATCTGGCGCTGCTGCCGTGGTCGGCAGATACGCTTTCGGCGCAGGACCTGGCGCAGGCGGTGGTTTTCGGCGCCGGGGTGCCGGTGATCCTGGTGTCGCCGTCGGCAAAGATTGCCGCCCTCACCCACATCGCCATTGCCTGGGATGGCAGCCGGGTTGCCGCGCGGGCGCTGTGCGATGCCTTGCCGCTCCTGGCTGCGGGCGGGCAGGTCACGGTGGTGACGGTGCAGGGCGAAAAGTCGCTGGGCGAAGCGGGGATCGCGCAGACCCTGGTGGCCGCGCTGGAACGGCGGGGCTATGCGGCCACTGCGGCCAACACCAATCTGGACGGCCGCCCGATTGCGACAGCGTTGCAAGAGACCGCGCTGGCCAGTGGCGCGCAACTCTTGGCGATGGGGGGCTTCGGCCATTCCCGGCTGCGGGATTTCATCCTTGGCGGGGCGACGAAGGGGGTCTTTGCGGACCTGCGGTTGCCGGTCCTTCTGGCGCATTGACGCGGGCGGTCAGCGCAGGCCGATCTCGGCCAGCGCCTGGGCCAGTGCGGCGGGCAGGGGGTCATCCTTCGCCCGCCCTTTTGGCAGGTCGCGCGGGCTGTCCGCCGGATCAAGATAGCGCCAGCCCTGGAAGGGGCGGCGGGGGGCGGCTTCGGTGCGGATCACCTCGGCGTCCAGCACAAGGGCACAGCGGCTGATGCCGTCCCCCATATCCACCTGCTGCAGGTCGGTAATGCGCTGCCGCGCCAGGATCACGCCCTTGATGACCCAGTAGAGGGACCCGCCCTCCAGCACCTCAGCCTCGCGCTTGGGCCACATGCGGGTGACGTGGACCGCCTTGCCCGGCGGCCAGTGACGGCGTTGCGAGGTTTGCCATTCAAGCAGGTCCTCAACCGAATCCGCGCCGACACATAGTTTCAGGATGTTGATCATGCCGCTTATCATAGGCCCCCGCGTGGCGGCTTCAAGTTGACCCGGGCCGGTGCGGGGCGTATCTTGTGGGTTCGCCCGGACTTATCCACAAGTTGAAGGAAGATTCGCCCCATGTCGCGATTCCAAGCCCCCATTGCCGAAGCCATCTGGGACATGAAGTACCGCTTCAAGGCGGCGGATGGCACGGCGCTGGATGGGTCGGTGGAAGACACCTGGCGACGGATCGCCCGCGCCTTGGCCGAGGTTGAGGCAGACCCGGCAAAGTGGGAGGCGGAGTTTTACGCCGCGCTGGAAGGCTTCCGGTTCCTGCCGGCGGGCCGGATCACGGCAGGCGCCGGGACCGGGCGGTCGGTCACGCTGTTCAACTGCTTCGTCATGGGCACAATCCCCGACACGATGGAGGGCATCTTCACCGGCCTGAAAGAGGCTGCGTTGACGATGCAGCAGGGCGGCGGGATCGGCTACGACTTCTCCACCATCCGGCCGAAGGGGGCCGAGGTGAAGGGTGTCGCGGCAGATGCCTCGGGGCCGCTTTCGTTCATGGACGTCTGGGACGCGATGTGCCGGACGATCATGTCGGCGGGCTCTCGTCGCGGGGCGATGATGGCGACGATGCGCTGCGACCATCCGGATATCGAGGCGTTCATCGAGGCCAAGCGCGACCCCGCCCGGCTACGGATGTTCAACCTGTCGGTCCTCGTCACCGATGCTTTCATGGCCGCCGTCAAGGCCGATGGCCCGTGGGAGCTGGTCTTCGGGGGCCGCGTCTACCGGACCATCCAGGCGCAGGACCTGTGGAACAAGATCATGCGGTCGACCTTCGACTACGCCGAACCGGGCGTGATCTTCATCGACCGCATCAACGCGATGAACAACCTCCTCTATGTCGAGACGATTGCCGCCACCAACCCCTGCGGCGAGCAGCCCCTGCCGCCCTATGGCGCCTGCCTTCTGGGGTCGATCAACCTGCCGACGCTGGTGAAGGACGCCTTCGAGGCGCATTCCAGCATGGACATGAAGGCGCTTGACCATCTGGTCCGCGTCGCCGTGCGGGCGATGGACAACGTTGTCGACGCCTCCCGCTTTCCGCTGCCGGAACAGCAGGCCGAGGCGAAGGCCAAGCGGCGGATCGGCCTCGGGGTCACGGGCCTTGCCGACGCGCTTCTGATGGTCGGCCTCCGCTACGGGTCCGAGGAAGCGGCGAAGGTCACCGAGATCTGGATGCACGCCATCGCGCGGGCGGCTTACCTCGCCTCGGTCGATCTGGCGAAGGAAAAGGGCGCGTTTCCGCTGTTCGACGCCGAGGGTTTCCTTGCCTCGGGCAACATGCAGCAGATGGACAAGGACGTCCGCGAGGCCATCGCCAAGCACGGCATCCGCAACGCCCTTCTGACTTCGGTGGCACCCACCGGGACGATTTCCCTCTACGCCGGGAACGTCAGTTCCGGGATCGAGCCGGTCTTCGCCTATGCCTACACCCGCAAGGTCCTGCAGAAGGACGGCTCCCGCACTGAGGAGGAGGTCGTAGACTACGCCGTCCGCCTCTGGCGCGAGAAACATGGCGACGCGCCCCTGCCTGACCATTTTGTCAACGCCCAGACCCTGCCGCCCCTGGACCATGTCCGGATGCAGGCGGCGGCGCAGAAGTGGGTGGATTCGTCGATCTCCAAGACCATCAACTGCCCCGAGGACATCAGCTTTGACGCCTTCAAGGAGGTCTACATGGCCGCCTGGGATCAGGGCTGCAAAGGCTGCACGACCTACCGTCCGAACGATGTGACCGGCTCGGTCCTGACCGTCAGCGAAAAGCAGACCGCCCCCGTGTCCTCGCAGCCGGTGACGGGGGGTGAGGTGGTGTATCTCTCCGACCCGCTGGACCGGCCCGCCGCCTTGGAAGGCCAGACCTACAAGGTCAAATGGCCGGGCTCGGAACACGCGCTTTACATCACGATCAACGACATCGTCATCGCCGGCCACCGCCGCCCGTTCGAGGTGTTCATCAACTCCAAGAACATGGAGCATTTCGCCTGGACCGTGGCCCTGACCCGGATGATCTCGGCGGTGTTCCGGCGGGGCGGCGATATCTCATTCGTGGTCGAGGAGCTGAAAGCCGTCTTCGACCCCCGCGGCGGAGCCTGGATGGAGGGGAGGTATATCCCGTCCATCCTCGCCGCCATCGGCGGGGTAATCGAACGCCACCTGATCGACATCGGCTTCATCGAGGGCGAGGGGCTGGGCCTGAAGTCCGACCCCAAGGCTGAGCTTTTGCGGGTCGGAGAGGCTCCGAGGGGGAAGGCCTGCCCGTCCTGCGGGAGCTATGACCTGCGGATGGTGGAGGGGTGCCTCACCTGCGGGTCTTGTGGGCATTCGAAGTGCGGGTGACAACGTTCGGTGCTTGGTGAGCCAGTTCAATGACTTTGGCGATCGGCATTCTCATGACAGTGCTGTTCGTCAACGCTGTCGTTGCGTTCGGCTTTGCCTTCTTTTGGCAAGTTAAGGTCATACTGACGCTTTACGGAAGCTCGGACTGGAAGCACGCTTTTGGCCGGTTCATTGCTGGCGAGGTCCTTCCCGAACTCCGTCGAAAGTGGCTGAAAGCTATCGCTTACGTTGTTGCTAGCTACGCTGCGTTGTTCCTTATTGCGGGCCTCTTACAGCTCTTCGCTCCCGAGTATTTGCCTTAGGGCCGGTTCGACGGTCCATCCCGTAGCACGCGCGCCGAAATCCACACGCTGGGGCACATAGCGATCTGTCCCAACCACCGTAAGCGCGGAAAGGGAAAGGCACTGCCTTTCCCCGCGCTCTTGCACCACGGTGACGCAAGACCGGTTCAACCAAGTGCAACACCGTCCGGCCCCTGCCCGGGCGGGGGAGAAGCCCCCGCCGAGGGGCGGGCGGGGGCTGGACGGAGGCTTTGGGCCTCCGCCCGATCCCTTCGGCTTGGCGTGGGGAGTGGCAGGGGCGATGGCCCCTGCCAGATTGGGCTGTGGCCTATTTCACCCCATTCGCCCGCGCCACGAAATCCGTTAGGTGGGGCACATAGTCCTCTGGCCCCGCTCCACCCTGCGCCACCGCCCCCGCGAAGCTGTTCTTCGCCGCGCTCGCCATCGTGGTGGTGACGGTGGCGGCGTTGGCCATGCTCTCCAGGTAGCGCAGGTCCTTGTAGGCGTTCGACAGGGTGAAGCGGTGGGCCTCGCGGTTGCCCTCCAGCGCGTAGCCCATGAAGGTCTGGTAGAAGCCGCAGTCCATGCGGCCGCCACGGATGACGCTATCGAAGGTGGCGGTGGAGATGCCGACCTTGGCGGCCACGGCCAGCGCCTCGGCATAGATCGCGGCGTAGCCGAGCGAGAGGAAGTTGTTCAGAAGCTTCATCCGGTGCCCGTCGCCCACCCGGCCGATGTGGACGATCTTTCCGGCCCAGGTGGCGATGACGGGCTGGATGCGGGTGAAGACCTCCGGGTCTGCGCCGACCATGCAGTCAAGCGTGCCCGCCCAGGCCTCTTTCGGCGTGCGGGACAGGGGGGCGTCGGCGAAGTGGATGCCTTTGGCGGAAAGGTCGGTGGCGAGGCGTTCGGTGACCGTGGGGTCAGAAGTGGAGCAGTCGACGATCACCGTGCCGGGTTTCAGGTGGGGGGTCATCCGCGCCACGGCCTCGGCCACCTGGGGTGAGCCGGGGAGGGTGAGGAAGATGATCGTGGCGCGGGCGGCGAGGTCTTCGATTGTGGCCTCGCTAGCACCGCGCCCGATCAGGTCATCGACCGGCGCACGGTTGCGGTGGGCGGTGACGGTGAGGGGGTAGCCCTTCTCGACGATGTTCTTCGCCATGCCGTGGCCCATCAGGCCGGTGCCGATGAAACCGATATGTTCTGTTGTCATGGGGGGTCTCCTTTAGGCGGAGAGTGGGGCAGCGGCGTCGGGTTGACAATCCGCCTTCCGCCGGGCCGACTGCGGCCAATCAACAGGGAGGCGATCATGTTCCGCGCACTGGTTCTGGAGAAAGAGGGCGATGTTGCCGTGGCTCATCTGCGGGAGCTGGAGGACAGCGCGCTGCCTGCGGGGGACGTGACGGTGGCGGTGGAGTATTCGACGCTGAACTACAAGGACGGGCTGGCGCTGTCGCCGAATGGGGGCGGGATCGTGCGGGCCTGGCCGCATGTTGGTGGGATCGACTTTGCGGGGGTGGTCGAGGCGTCGGACGATGGGCGGTATAGGCCTGGTGACAAGGTGGTGCTGACCGGCTGGCGGGTGGGTGAGGTGCATTGGGGCGGCTATGCCCAGAAGGCGCGGGTCAAGGCGGACTGGCTGGTGCCGCTGCCCTCCCGCCTGACCACGCGGCAGGCGATGGCGGTGGGGACGGCGGGGTTCACGGCGATGCTGGCGGTGATGGCGCTGGAGGAGCATGGGCTGACGCCCGCGAAGGGCGAGGTGCTGGTCACCGGGGCCTCGGGTGGCGTGGGGTCGGTGGCGGTCGCCTTGCTGGCTGGTCTTGGCTATCAGGTCGCGGCGGTGACGGGGCGGGCAGAGACGGAGGGGTATCTGCGGGACCTCGGGGCCACGCGGATCGTGGCCCGCGAGGAGCTGGCGGAGACGGTGAAGCGGCCGCTCGAGGCCGAGACCTGGGCGGGATGCGTGGATGCGGTGGGCGGCGCGATGCTGGCGCGGGTGCTGGGTCAGATGAAGCACGGCGGGTCGGTCGCGGCGGTGGGGCTGGCGGGCGGGGCTGCGCTGCCGGCCTCGGTGATCCCGTTCCTTCTGCGGGGGGTGAACTTGCTGGGGATCGACTCGGTGACGGTCCCCTACGAGCGGCGGGTGCGGGCCTGGGGGCGGGTGGTGTCCGACCTGCCGATGGGGAAGCTGGAGGCGATGGTCCGGGAGGTGGGGCTGGAGGATCTGCCTGCGCTCGGGGCGGCGATCCTGAAGGGGGGCGTTCAGGGCCGGGTGGTGGTGGACGTGAACGGGTGAGGTCTGTCCACGCAGGACAGGGTGTAGGCCGCAAGGGATTCCAATGGGTTAGAAGTGGGCGTTAGGGGTTTGTTAAGGGGATGGGGCATGGTCTTCTCCCGTGTGGCTACAGGGGCATCCTTTCCAACTGCCGCTGCAGGTCTGATTCTCACTCGGTATCAATGGTGCAAGGATAAATCCTGAAGGCCCGCTTCATCTTGGCCGCTTGCAGGGCCCGCGCCAGACGGTCGCTGATGAAGAAGCATCGATTCATCTTGGGATCGACCCAGAGATCGGGCCCTTCAAGGACAGAGCGTCGGACGATGATCTCGTCACCTTTCAAGGGTGCGTTTGGAGCAAAGTATTGGCCCGCTCCGGCAAACATCTCATCCACCTTGGACTTGTCGATGACAACCGTATCCTTCGCGGTGCCGTAGTTCAGGCAGAAAACCTGGTCTGTCACCAGTCGGGTCTTGTCATACTCATAAAAGGCGCAAGGATAGAGGGCACCTTGCCCCAAGTCGTATCGTTGCAGAATCTCTGCTGCATCTGCGCGGACAAACTGGTAGCCCGAATGCATGTGGGGCTGAATTGTCTCCTTGAACTTCCACGGATTGACATGGAAGAGGCTTCTAGGAAACTTTTCGGCGGGCAAAGGAAGGCCCAAGTCGTTTTGCTTCCAGGTTTCTTCGCGGGCCTTGAATTCTACCGAGTTTGGCGGCTCTTCATGCCGAAGGGCGCCCCAGAAGCCTCGCACGAGCTGGGATTCTTGCGGCGCGTAGGAAACCCAGATCTTGTCAGTCATCGGCATGGACCCTGAGGCGGCATGTTTGTCAGACTATTCCTACATCCACCGACTTAACCCGCAAACAGATAGTCCACTCCCGATCCCTCGAGCGGACGGAGCAAGGGTGGTTGAGAAGGCTTTTCGGTCGAGTGGTGGCGCGCCCGACGGAGGGCGGAAACGGGCCTGTTTTGGTGCCGGGTGATCACAGAGGTTTGGTGCGCTGTAGCGCACCCTACGGGCATGTCATTCTTGCGCAGACGGGGGTCCGGTTGGGGTGGCCGGGTATTGGCCGCCGTTTCGCAGAGATGACGGGCAGTGTCTTGGGGGTGAACGGGTGACAGAGAGTCGGGGCAGGCCCCGATCTACGGTGGGGGTGCTGTTGACTCCCCCGGTTTGCCCTGTATAAGCCGCCCCAGTCCCGGAAGCGATTCCGGGGTTTTTCATTGGTGTTGGTGGCCCCCGCAAGGGGATGCCTGTCGGCGGGGAAGCTCGCAAAGGACAACGCCCTTCGTAACATAGAAGGAGATCAGCGGTGACCAAACGCACCTCTGCCAAGTACAAGATTGACCGCCGGATGGGCGAAAACATCTGGGGCCGTCCGAAATCCCCGGTGAACAAGCGCGAGTATGGCCCCGGCCAGCACGGCCAGCGCCGGAAGAACAAGCTTTCGGACTTCGGCACGCAGCTGCGCGCCAAGCAGAAGCTGAAGGGTTATTACGGCGACCTGACCGAAAAGCAGTTCCGCAAGATCTATGGCGAAGCCGAGCGTGTGCGCGGTGACACCGGCGAGATGCTGATCGGCCTTCTGGAGCGCCGTCTGGATGCGGTGGTCTACCGTGCGAAACTTGTGCCGACGATCTTCGCGGCGCGTCAGTTCGTGAACCACGGCCATGTGCTGGTGAACGGCAAGCGGGTCAACATCGCGTCCTACCGCGTGGCGGAAGGGGATGTGATTTCGGTCCGCGAGAAGTCGCGCCAGATGGGGCTGATCCTGGAAGCGATTGCGCTGACCGAGCGCGATGTGCCGGATTACCTGGAAGTCGACCACAACAAGATGGTGGTGAAGTTCGTCCGCACTCCGGGCCTGGGCGATGTGCCCTATCCGGTGCAGATGGAACCGAACCTGGTCGTCGAATTCTACGCAAAGAACTAAGGTGCGCTGAGGCGCAGTCTAGGAAAGGCCCGCCGGTTTGGCGGGCCTTTTCTTTTTGCGTCACGCGGCTTTTGGCTTGGCGAAGACGTTCAGGCCGGTGCCGGTCTCCAGGTAGGATTTCAGACTGGAGAGCACAATGGGCCAGCCTTTGGTGACGCCCTGCTCCATCCCGCTGCCCTTGATCAGGTCATCGTGGGTAACGATGAGCTTGGTCATGCCGTCATAGGGGATGACGTCGAAGGTGACGCGGGAATAGGCCTCGGGGTCGGCCTCTTGCGATCTGTTCACCCAGGAGATCACCAGTCTGGACGGGGGCGTGTGTTCGACCACGCGGCCGACAAGTTCGGCGGTCTTGCTGGCGTTGGCCACATGCTCCCACCGTGAGCCGGGCTGCCAGTCGGAGACGTTGGCGTGGCCCCAGTAGCGGCTGGAGATGTCAGCGCTGGTGATGGCGTCAAACACCTTTTCCGGCGGGGCAGCGATGAAGGTGGTGTAGACGAAGGTCGTGCGTTCGGTTTTGGGGGCAGGGGTCATTCGGGATTTCCTTCCAGTTCGCGTTTCAGGTCATGCAGAAGGGTCAGGCGCTGGGTTTCAAACTTGCGGACCCAGCGTTCGTAGATGTCATGCAAGGGCACGGGGTTGATGAAATGCAGTTTCTCGCGGCCCCGGCGGACGGTGGAGACGAGGTTCGCTTCCTCCAGGAGGTCAAGGTGCTGGGTCGCGGATTGCCGGGTCATGGCAAGATGTTCGCAAAGCTGGCCCAGGGTCTGGCCGTTCTTTTCGCACAAGAGATCAAGCACCTTGCGGCGGGTCGGATCGCCCAGAGCCTTGAAGACCTTGTGTGCCGCCATCTGCGCACCTTTGCAGCCAATTGGGCAGGGAAATACCCGCATGCCAATGCCTCAGCAGGCTGAAACTGCCTTGGGACTTTCCTTTTCCGCCCCCAGTCCGTATCTCCGAAGGGTGACGCTTGCATGAGGAGAGGACCATGCCCGAAGACTCCAACGGCATCGAAGCCCGCTTCGAGCGTGGCTTGTTCGCCAGCCGCTGGCTGATGGCGCCGATGTATCTGGGCCTGGCCGTCGCACTGGGGATGCTGACGGTAATCTTTCTGAAAGAGCTGCTTTACTACATCCCGCAGGTTCTGGAGCTGTCGGCCGAGAAGATGATCCTTGTCGTGCTGACCCTGATCGACCTGACGCTGGCGGCGAACCTTCTGTTGATCGTGATGTTTTCCGGCTATGAAAGCTTTGTGTCGAAGTTTGACTTCGATGCGGGCGCCGACCGACCAGGCTGGATGGGCAAGGTGGATTTCGGCGGGCTGAAGATGAAGCTGATTGCCTCGATCGTGGCGATATCGGGGATCCATCTCTTGAAGCGCTTCATGGAGATCAGCGATCTGGATACCGCCACCAACTTTGGCGAAACCGAGATGTATTGGCTGGTGGTCATCCACCTGACATTCGTGATCTCAGGTGTGTTCATGGCGCTGATGGATTACCTCCAGGCCAGATCCTACAAGTAAGGCGGACCCCCGATGACGGATATGGTGCAGGCGCACATTGACGGCGCGCTGGTGATGATCGGTTTTGGCTCGATCGGGCGGGGGGTGCTGCCCTTGATCGAACGCCATATCGGGTTTGAGCGGGATCGCTTTACGGTGATCGAGCCTTCGGCCGAATTTGCGCATATCCTGCGCGACCACGGCATTCGGCACCTGCAAGTTGCCCTAACTCCCGACAACTTTGCCGAGGTGCTGCGCGGGCTGTTCCCGGAGGGCCGGGGGATGATCGTCAACCTGTCCGTGGACGTGGATTCTATCGAGCTGATGAAACTGGCGCAGGAGATCGGCGTCCAATACCTTGATACGGTGGTGGAGCCCTGGCCGGGGTTTTACTTCGGATCCACCCTGCCGAATGCCGAGCGGACGAATTACCCTTTGCGGGAAAAGGTGCGCAGCTTGGGCAAGCGCTATGTGGGCGGGCCGACGGCAGTGTCCTGCTGTGGCGCGAATCCGGGCTTGGTGTCCTGGCTGCTGAAAGAGGCGCTGTTGCGCTTGGCGGCGGATACCGGGGTGGAGGCGGCCCCACAGTCGCAAGCGGATTGGGCGGCGCTGATGCAGGGCCTGGGCGTCAAGGGCATCCATATCGCCGAGCGCGATACGCAAGTGTCGGCGCGGCCAAAGCCGGTGGGGGTGTTCGTCAACACCTGGTCGGTCGATGGGCTTCTGTCCGAAGGCTATCAGCCGGCAGAGCTTGGCTGGGGGACACATGAGAAAAAGCTGCCACCCGATGGCCATGCCTTTGACCATGGCCCGGGCTACGCGATCTGGATCGACCGGCCCGGCGTGGATACGCGCGTGCGGTCCTGGTGCCCGGGGGTTGGTCCGCAGTTCGGCTATGTGATCACCCACAATGAGGCCTTGTCGATCCCGGATTACTACACGGTGTGGGACGGCCCTCGCGCCGCCTATCGGCCGACATGCCATTACGCCTACCACCCCAGCAATGACGCGATCCTGTCGATCCATGAAATGCATGGCGCGGGCACACGGCAACCCGACCAGCATATCCTGACGGTGGATGAGATTGTGGCCGGGGGCGATGATCTGGGCGTGTTCCTCTATGGTCACGCCAAGGGTGCGATGTGGTACGGCTCTCGCCTGTCCTGTGAAGAGGCGCGCGCCTTGGCGCCCTATCAGAACGCGACCGGCATGCAGGTGACCAGCGCGGTGCTGGCGGCGATGGTCTGGGCGGCGGAAAACCCGGCGATGGGCTTTGTCGAGGCCGATGAGATGGACCACGTCCGCTGTCTTGAGGTCCAGCGCCCCTATCTGGGCCGGGTGGAGTGTCATTACACCGACTGGACGCCGTTGCAGAACCGGATCAACCGCTTTGCCGAAGACCGCGACGAGGCCGACCCCTGGCAGTTCACCAACTTCCTGGCCGTCTGAGCGGGGCCGACCGGCGCCTCTCAAACGGAGCGCGTTCCGCGCACATCTTTTGTCTCGCCTCTGGCGCGCAAGCGCGCCAACCGGCTCGGTCAAGCGGGGGTTTCACACCCCCGCACCCCCGTGGAGTATTTGAAAAAAGCGCAATGGCGTTTGCTCTTTTCAAAAATACTCTGGGGGTTTGGGGTTGAAACCCCCATCGCCGAGCCCGCTGCGCGCGCTTTGCGCGCAGTGGGGGAGAAAAAGGCGTGCGGCTGCGCCGCTCCGCTTTGCGACCATTGGTCTGGGTGGAAGCCTCTGGCCATGGGCGCGTGGGAAAGCTAAGAACCCTAGACGTTTCGGGGGCCAAGATGAGCGACCAGATCAAGCCGCAGCCCGGCATTCTTGACATCGCCCTTTACGAGGGGGGCAAGTCGCATGTGGCGGGCGTGGCCAATGTGGTCAAGCTTTCGTCGAACGAGAACCCTTTCGGGGCCTCGGACAGGACGAAAGAGGCCTTTGCGCGGACGGTGCATGCGCTGCACCGCTATCCGTCAACCGACCATCTGTCTTTGCGCACCGCGATTGCCGAGGTTCACGGACTGGACGCGGGCCGGATCATCTGTGGTGCTGGGTCGGGCGAAGTTCTGGCATCGATCTGCCAGGCCTATGCCGGACCCAAGGATGAGGTGTTGTTCACCGAGCACAGCTTCCTGATGTACCCGATCTATTCGATGACGGCGGGGGCGACCCCGGTTGAGGTCGCCGAGCGCGAGCGCACTGTTGACGTCGACGCGATCCTTTCGGCCTGCAATCGGCGCACCAAGATTGTGTATCTTGCCAATCCGGCCAATCCGACCGGCACGATGATCTCGGCCGCGGAAGTGGCGCGGCTGGCCGAAAGCCTGCCGCCGCAGGCGCTTTTGGTGCTGGACGGGGCCTATGCCGAATATGTCGAAGGCTATGACGGCGGTGCGTCCCTTGTCGATGCGCGCGACAATGTGGTGATGACGCGGACGTTTTCGAAGGTTTACGGGCTGGGCGGTCTTCGCGTTGGCTGGGGCTATGGGCCCCGCCATGTGATCGACGTCTTGAACCGCATCCGGGGGCCGTTCAATCTGTCGACGGCGCAGCTGGAAGCAGCCGAGGCAGCCGTGCGGGACCAGGATTTCGTCGCGCGTTGCCGCAGCGAGAACACCCGGATGCGCAGCTGGCTGGCCAATGCGCTGGCCGAGTTGGGCGTGCCCTCCGACACATCAATGGCGAACTTTATCCTGGCGCGCTTCGCCAGCCGTGAGGAGGCCGAGGCTTGTGACGCCTTCCTGAACGCGCAGGGGCTGATCGTGCGGCGGGTGGCGGGCTACAAGCTGCCGCATTGCCTGCGGATCACGATCGGCGACGAATCCTCATGCCGGCAGGTGGCGCATGCGGTGGCGCAGTTCAAGGGTGTGCGATGATCTACCAGCGCGTTGCCCTGATCGGTCTTGGACTTATCGCGTCGTCGATGGCGCATGCGATGCGCGCGGGGGGGCTGGCTGGCGAGATCGTGGGTTACGCGCAGTCGCCCGAAACGCGGGCGGTGGCGAAGGAGCTGTTCTGCGACCGGGTGACCGCCTCGGCGGCTGAGGCGGTGCAGGGGGCCGATCTGGTGGTGCTGGCGGTGCCAGTGGGCGCGATGGGGGCGATTGCCGCCGAAATCGGACCCCATCTTAAACCGGGTGCTACGGTTACGGATGTGGGGTCGGTCAAGCAGGCGGTGGTGGATGCCGTTGCCCCGCATTTGCCGGAAGGCGTGCATTTCATCCCCGGCCACCCGATGGCGGGGACGGAGTATTCTGGCCCAAGGTCAGGGTTTGCGACGCTGTACCAGAACCGCTGGTGGCTTTTGACCCCGCCTGAGGGTTGTGACCCGAAGGCGCTCGCGCGGTTGCGGTCGCTGATTGAGGGGATGGGGGCCAAGGTTGACCTGCTTGAGGTGGGTCACCATGATCTGGTCGTGGCCGTGGTCAGCCATGTGCCCCATGCGATCGCCTATACGATGGTGGGCGTGGCCGATCACATGCGCCGGGTGTCGCAGTCCGAGGTCATTAAGTATTCCGCCGCGGGGTTCCGTGACTTTACCCGGATTGCGGCCAGTGACCCCACGATGTGGCGCGATGTGTTCCTGACGAACAAGGACGCGGTGCTGGATATCCTCGGCCGCTTTGCGGAAGAACTGTTTGTGTTGCAGCGCGCGATCCGGATGGGCGATGGCGAGCATCTGCACGCCTATTTCACCCGCACGCGGGAAATCCGGCGCGGGATCATCGAGGCCGGGCAGGATACCGCTGCGCCGGACTTTGGCCGCGTGGCCCCAGCCCCCAAGGGCGGCTGACCGGTGCGGCTGGTGATTGCAGCGGTGGTTCTGTGCCTGGCCGGTAGCCTGGCCGCGCAGACGGTCGAGAAATCCCCGCGACCGCCGGAAAACCCGAAGCTGCTGGTGGCGCCTGTGGCGGTGGAAACCCCGCCCGCAGAGGCCCCAAAAGCCGAGGTTGCGGCGGTGGACCCGGGTCCGGCGGGGCTGGCGCGGTCGATCCGGCCCATGGCACGACCTGCAGTCTTGGCCGAACGGCTGGCTGCGTTGAAGGCTGCCTCGAACGCGCCGGGGCTGGATCTGTCAAGCGGGCAGGCCGCTGCGCCGAACGCGGCTGAGGTGGACCTTGCCGCCGTCGCCCCGCCCACCCGCAAGGAGCGGCGCAAGAAGGCGCGGGAGGCGGCCTCGATGGAGGGTGCGGTCTGCGGGGTGTCCGCGATCAAGGGTGAGGTGATTGCGCCGATCCAATCCAAGGTTGGTGGCTGCGGGGTGGAGGAGGCGGTGCGCGTCACTTCAATCTCGGGCGTGCGGCTTAGCCAGGCGGCGACGGTGGATTGCAGCGTTGCCACGGCGTTGAACACATGGGTAAGCGACGTGGCGCAACCCGCTTTCGACGGCAAACTGGCCGAGTTGCAGATCGCCGCGCATTACATCTGCCGCAGCCGCAACAACGTGAAGGGTGCCAAGATCAGCGAGCATGGCAAGGGCCGGGCGATCGATATCTCGGGCTTCATCCTGACGGATGGACGGTTGCTGACCGTGTCGGACAACTACAACCGCACGCTGCGCCGGATTTACAAGGCGGCCTGTGGCATCTTCAAGACGACGCTTGGCCCCGGGTCAGACGGCTATCACGAAGATCACTTCCACTTCGACACCTCGGCCCGGTCTGGCGGGGCCTACTGCCGTTAGCCGCTTGGCGGCAACATCAGGGGCGCCGGGCCAAGCGGCAGAGGGCCGAGCGACACGCGCCCGCTGTCAAACAACAGCGGCATCTGCAGCAGGTTCGGGTCGCCACTGTCTTGCGCGAGGGCGGCCAGCATGTTGCCGACGGTCTGTGAGAGTTCCGGCTTGATGACCCCGGCGGCGACAAGGGCTGGCACAAGGCGCTGGTAATTGGTCACCGCAATCTCGATCCGTCCAGCGGCGAAGCCCTGATCGTCGGGGGCGAGCCGGCCTTTGGCGGTGACCGACAGGTCCCCCCATGTGACCAGACTGTCGGTCAGGTCCAGTGCTGACAGCCGGGGGTTAGCGTCACCGGCAAAGCGGTCAAGCGGGGCGGTCGTGGTGGCGGTGGCCAGCACGCGCAGGACGGCGACGGTCGGGGGCAGGCCCGCCTCGGCCACGATCCTTTCGATTGCTGCAGGGTCGGGGGCCAGCCCGGCGATATCCAGCGACAGGATATAGGCGTTGGGCTGGTCGCCCGCATTTGGCACCTCTTCATCGGCGCTGACCGAGGTGACCGCTTTCGCTGCCCCCACAGTCCAACCCGCAGTCGAGGTGGCGGTGAAAGGCCCGCTTTCCACGATCACCGCCGCCAGCGGCAGGGCAGTTGCGGGCTTGGCGCGCAGGCTGGCGCGCAGGCCTTCAGCCGTCAGGGTGACCGCCTGATCGGGCAGCGTGACGGTTTGTTCCGGTGGCAGGGCTGCGATGATGTGCCAGGGCTTCCAGGTCATGGCAAAGACCTGAGCGAAGGGCGCCTGCCAGCCGATGCCGCTTTGCGGGTCGGCCAGGCGCAATCCTTCAACCGTCATGTCGAAGCGGTTGGGAAAGCCGGATACCCGCAGCGCGGTCTTTTCCGCCGTCATGCCACTTGCGGCCTGATCGGCGAACCACTGTTCCGCCCCCTGCCGCAGCGCGGAAGAGCCGACAAACCAGTAGCCCGACCAAAGCAGCGTGGCGACGACCAGCAGGAACATAAGCTTGCGCATCGGCGGGCCTTTTCATTGCGACATGGCCAGTGTTTACAGGGCCGATGGATGAAGAGCCAGTCACAGCAACGTTGTGGGTCTTCGGGTACGGATCACTGATCTGGGACCCGGGCTTTCCCGTCGCCGAACGCCGCATTGCCCGGGTGCAGGGCTGGCACCGCAGCTTTTGCATGCGGTCGATCCACCATCGCGGCACGCCAGAGGTGCCGGGCCTTGTGCTGGCGCTGGACCGGGCGGAGGGCGCGGCCTGCGACGGCGTTGCCTTCCGCGTGGCCCCGGGGGCCGAAGCAGAGACCATCGGCATGTTGCGGGCGCGTGAGTTGGTCTCGTCAGCCTATCTGGAAACCACGTTGCCGGTGCAGACCGACGACGGCCTGTTGCAGGCGCTGACCTATGTCATCGATCCGGACCATGTGCAGTATTGCCACCTGCCGCTGGACGAACAGGCCCGCATCATCGCCCATGCCACGGGCGGGCGCGGGGCAAACCGTGATTACCTTTGGGCCACCGCCAGCCACCTGGCCGAGCTTGGGATCGCCGACCCGGATCTGGAATGGCTGGCCCAGGAAGTGCGCCGCCTGATCTGACGCATCCTTTTTGCGCAACCGGTGCCTTTTGCTTGGCAGATGGCGCTGGCCTGCTACTCTGCCGCCGAGGCAGGAGCAGAGGGCAGTCATGTCCCGATCGGAAAGACGAATGACGGATCAACGGATTTCGGATCAACGAGCGGCAGAGGTTCCGACCACCTTCAGCCAGCCGATTCGCGCGATTACCACGATGCTTCTGGTCTGCCTGCTGGTTGGCTCGGGCGCCTGGCTGATCCATGGCCAGATCATCGACATCCTGCGCACCAATCCGTTGCTGAATGGGCTGATCGCGCTGGTCTTTGGGGTCGGGGTGCTGACCTGTTTCTGGCAGGTGTGGATTCTGGCGCAGTCGGTCTACTGGATCGAGAATTTCGTGCGTGGCATGCCGGGGGCCGAGGATGACCCGCCGCCGCGGCTTTTGGCGTCCCTCGCCACGCTGTTGCGGTCCCGTTCGGCGCGGACGGCGATTTCGGCCAGCTCATCCCGGTCGATCCAGGAATCGGTTGTCCAGCGGATCGACGAGGCGCGGGACATTACCCGCTATCTGATCAACCTCTTGGTTTTCCTGGGGCTTCTGGGCACGTTCTGGGGCCTTGCGACCACGGTGCCAGCGGTGGTGGAAACGATCCGCAGCCTTGCGCCGCAAGAGGGCGAAAGCGGCCTTGACGTGTTCGGCAAGCTGATGGGGGGGCTGGAAAGCCAGCTGGGCGGGATGGGGACGGCGTTCTCCTCCTCGCTTCTGGGGCTGGCCGGGTCCTTGGTGCTGGGGCTTCTGGAGCTTTTCGCGGGCCACGGGCAGAACCGCTTCACGCGGGAGCTGGAGGAATGGCTGTCTTCGATCACCCGGCTTGGCTTTGCCGGAGAGAGTGAGGGGGGCGATGCCTCCGGGCTTGGCGCGGTCATCGACCACATGGCTGAGCAGATGGAGCAGCTGCAGCTTATGCAGGTCCAGGCCGAGGAGGCCCGCGCGCAGTCAGACGCCCGGATGGCGGATCTGGCAACCGCGCTGACCCGGCTGGCGACGCAGCTTGAGGCTGAGAAAGGCCAGGCCGCCAGCCTGACGCGCATCGCCGAAGGCCAGGACCGGATGATCGCGGCGCTGGCCTCGGACGAAGGCGGCGGCGGCGGGGGCGATGCCGAGGCCCGGATGCGGCTGCGGTCGATCGACGTGCAGCTGCTGCGCATCCTGGAAGAGATGGCGGCCGGGCGGCAGGAAACCCTCGCAGACCTGCGGGCCGATATCTCGGCCTTGACGGCGGCGATCCGGCAGCTTGGCCGCAGCACGGGGCGGGGCTAAGCGATGCGCAGTGCCCGGCGGCGTGACAGTTCGATCATCTGGCCGGGGTTCGTGGATGCGGTGACGACGCTCTTAATGGTGCTGATGTTCGTGCTGACCATCTTCACCATCATGCAGTCGGTGCTGCGCGACCAGATCACCACGCAGGACACCGAGCTTGACGCGCTGACCGCGCAGGTGGCCGACCTTGCCTCGGCCCTGGGGCTGGAGCGTGCGCGTGCGACGGATCTGGAGGGTCAGATCGCTACCCTGCGCACGGGTCTTGCGGCGGCTCAGGCCGAGGGTGAACGGCAGGGGGCGCTGATCGCCTCGCTGACCAGTGACCTTGCCGCGCGGGAGGCCGAGCTTGCCGAAGCCACGGGGCGGATCACGGATTTCGAGGCGCAGGTGGCGGCCCTGCTGCTGGAGCGGGACAGCGCGCGGGGCCAGGTGGCAGCGCTAGAGGCCGAACAGACGCGCCTTTTGTCCGAGGCCGAGGCGATGACCCTGGCGCTGGCCAAGGCGCGCGAGGAGATTGACGCCGGGGCCGAGGCCGCCCGCCTGGCAGCCGCCCGGCGTGAGGCGCTGGAGGCGCTGCTGGCCGAGTTGCGGCAGAAGGGGGCGGCTAATGCTGCCGCCCTGGCCGCCGCCGAGGCCGAGATCACCGAAGCCGAGGCGACCCGCCTGGCCGATGCGGCCGCCTTGGCCGCCCTGCGTGACCGGCTGGCGGGGGCGGATACGGAACTGACCGCGATGACGCTGGCGCTGGAGGCGGAACGCAAGCGGGCCGAGGAGACGCTGACCCTCTTGGCCGGGGCGCGGGCGGTGGCGGAAACGGCGGGCGAAAAGGAAACCGCTCTGGCGGCGGCTGAGACGGCGCTTCTGGCAGAGCAGGAAAAGTCGCTTGCCGCCGCGCGCGAGGTGGAGCTGTTGAACCAGCAGATCGCCGCGCTGCGCAGCCAGCTTGGCAGCCTGCAGCAGGTGCTGGACGAGGCGCAGGCGCGGGACGAGGCGGCGCAGGTGCAGCTGGAAAGCCTGGGGTCGGAACTGAACACCGCGCTGGCACAGGTCGCATCGGAACAGCGCCGCCGGGCGGAATTGGAAGCCGCTGAGGCGGCACGGCTGGAGGCCGAAAACCGCGATCTGGCGCGGTTTCGGTCGGAGTTCTTTGGGGAGTTGTCTACCCTTCTGGCCGGGCGTGAGGGCGTGCGGGTGGTGGGGGACCGGTTCGTCTTTTCCAGCGAGGTGCTGTTCAACCCCGGCTCTGCCGATCTTGCCCCGGAAGGCCGCGCGCAGATTGCCGGGGTGGTGCGCACGCTGGACGAGGTGCGCCAGAAAATCCCGGCTGAGATTGACTGGATCATCCGGGTCGATGGCCATACCGACAACGTGCCCCTGTCCGGCGACGGGGCCTTTGCCGACAACTGGGAGCTAAGCCAAGCGCGGGCCTTGTCGGTGGTGCGGTTCATGCAAGAGGAGCTGGGCTTTCCCCCCGACCGGATGGCGGCGACGGGCTTTGGCGAGTATCGGCCGGTGGCTGCGGGCGACACCCCCGAAGCGCGGGCGCTGAACCGGCGGATCGAGTTGAAGCTGACCGAGCGCTAAGCGCGGCGCTGTCCCGGGCAGGGACATTTGCGAACCTAAATCATTTCAAAGGGTTGTGGCGGCGGTTAGGGGTTGGTTAGCCAATTTCCTGCCCGCCGGATTTGCAACGGATGGCCCCTATCCCATCCTCACAACGGGGGCATGCTGCCAGACGTTTGGTCAGACTTGTGGCCCCAGACGTCCCGCCAAAGAAAAACCCCCGCCGAAGCGGGGGTTTTGTCAGGGGGTCAGGATCACTCAGCCGTCAGCAGCGGCGGCTTCTGGCCGGTGAGGCGGGGTTTCTGCGGCTCTTCGATATCGAGGACGATTGCATCATCCTTGACCAGAACCTTGACCACGCCGCCCTTCACCAGCTTGCCGAACAGCAGCTCTTCTGCCAGCGGCTTCTTGATGTATTCCTGGATCACGCGGCCCAAGGGTCGCGCGCCCATCTTGTCATCATAGCCTTTTTCGCCCAGCCAGTTGGCGGCTTCGGTCGATAGCTCGATATGGACACCACGATCCAAAAGCTGTGCCTCAAGCTGCAGCACGAACTTTTCCACCACTTGCCGGATGATCCCGCGACCGAGGGGCGCGAAGTTGATCACCGCATCCAGACGGTTGCGGAATTCCGGCGTGAACGTCCGTTCGATGGCGGCGGTATCTTCCCCGGTCCGGCGTTCGCGGCCGAAACCGATGGCCGATTGCGACTGTTCGCGCGCCCCAGCGTTCGAGGTCATGATCAGGATCACGTTGCGGAAATCCACCGTGCGGCCGTTATGGTCGGTCAGCTTGCCGTGGTCCATCACCTGCAGAAGGATGTTGTAGACATCCGGGTGGGCCTTTTCCATTTCGTCCAGGAGGAGGACGCAATGCGGGTGCTGGTCGATCTTGTCGGTCAGCATGCCGCCCTGGTCAAAGCCGACATAGCCCGGAGGCGCGCCGATCAGGCGGGAGACGGCGTGTTTCTCCATGTATTCCGACATGTCGAAACGGATCAGCTCCACCCCAAGGCTGGATGCCAGTTGCTTGGCCACTTCCGTTTTGCCAACGCCCGTAGGACCGGCAAAAAGGTAGTTGCCGATGGGCTTTTCCGGTTCGCGCAGGCCGGCACGGGCCAGCTTGATCGCCGAGCAAAGGGCTTCAACCGCCTTGTCCTGCCCGAAGACGACGCGCTTCAGCGTTTTCTCAAGGTCGCGCAGGGTTTCGGCATCGTCCTTCGACACGGTTTTCGGCGGGATGCGGGCGATCTTGGCGACGACAGCCTCAATCTCTTTCACACCCAGCGACTTGCGGCGCTTGCTGTCCGACAGCAGGTGCTGGGCGGCACCAGCCTCATCAATTACGTCGATCGCCGAGTCCGGCAGTTTGCGGTCATGGATGTAGCGTGCGGCCAGTTCGACGGCCGATTTGATCGCCTCACTGGTGTATTTCAGATCGTGATGCTCTTCGAAATGCGGCTTCAGACCCATCAGGATCTTGATCGCATCCGGCACCGAAGGTTCGTTCACGTCGATCTTCTGGAAGCGCCG
>JAIYAE010000005.1 GCA_027489175.1 Rhodobacter sp. | reverse complement strand
GCCACCGACTTCTACCAGATCCTCGACACCTCCGACGTCCCCGCCGGGGTCGTCAACATCGTCACCGGCCCCCCGCAAGACCTCGCCAAATCCCTCGCCGGCCACATGGACGTCGACGCGGTGTGGAGCTTCTCCTCCCACCCACTCTCCGCCCTCATCGAGCGCGAAGCGGCCGGCAACCTCAAACGCACCTGGGTCAACCACGGCCGCGCCCGCAACTGGCTCGGCCCCGAGGGCGAAGGCCGAACGTTCCTGTCCCAGGCCACGGAGATCAAGACGATCTGGGTGCCGTATGGGGAGTGACGCCGCAATCGTAGGGTGCGCTACAGCGCACCATTCAACGGTGCGCTGTAGCGCACCCTACGCAGCATGGTCTGCTGATTGGAGCGTGTGATGTCGAAATGGATCTCTGCCACGACAACAAAGGCATTTGTCCTTTCGATGGCAATTTACCTGCTAGTCGTCTTACTCAATTTACTAAGCCCGGTCTCTGGAGACGGCGTTTTGGCACAGCGTTTTTCTATCCTGCTTTACGTTGCCCCGTTCCTAATCTTTGCGGCCACGATATTCGATATCTGGCGAGAACGTGCGCGTTTGAAGGAGACAGACAGAAAGGCAACGGATGAGTCGCGGTCGCCGTAGGGTGCGCTATAGCGCACCATCCGACATTGGGCTGTAGAACACACTAACAATGCAACCGACGGCCGACCAGGAATCGCAGGGTATGCCTCGAACATTGAAAGAAGTGATCATTTCAATTGAGCTGTCGATCCGACCTCCATTTTTCGGGTTCATGCAGTAGTCGTAGGGTGGGTGCCAACCCACCGCTCCCAACACAATCCGCGCAAACGGTGGGTTTCACCCACCCTACTCTCCAAACGCACCGTCGATCTTGATCCCGGCCCATTCCGGCTCGACTTGCCCCAAGCGTATATCCCGGTGAATCGACGAATGCGGCCAATCCACTGGCCTGTCGACCAACCCGTGTTTCACCGGGTTCCACCAGCAATACCTTAGATGCGTCGCAAAATCGCGTTCGTCGCGGATATGATGGTCCCAAAAGCGGCGCTGCCAGATCCCGGACTCACCTTTCGATACCTTTGAAACGCTACGCGGGCCGAACTGACCAACCGCCTTGGTGATGTGCGTCTTGATCTCCTTCCACCTCACCGAGAAGTCTGCATCACCTTCCGGCAAAGTCCAGATGCAATGCAAGTGATCCGGCAGGACGACCCAGGCGTCGATATAGAACGGCAGATCAGCCCGCGTCGCCCGAACCGCAGACCGAAGCACATCGATCTCGCGAACCAGTAGGTTCGATTTCCGGTCAGCCAAGGCTACGGTAAAGAAAACTGACGCGCCGGGCACTTTGGGTCGGATGTATTTTGGCATCCCGGGATGCTAAGCAAGCAAGGTTAACCGAACCTTTCCATCTTCGTAGGGTGGGTGCCAACCCACCATTCCCAGCCGTTACGATCCCGATTCGCCCCCAATCCTTAACGCCCTCCCCTCTCCCCGCGCGTAGAGACGGCAGGAAGACAGAAAGAAGACGGGATAAAGACCCCGAACCTCCCGCCAACCCCTTGATCTAACACAGCGAACGGATGCCCTTGCGGCCCCTACGCTCGCCCCGCCGACGCACTCAGCGTCAAAGGATCGATCCCCATCCCCCGCAGCGCGGCCGACCATTTCACCCGGTCGTCCGGGCCGAACACCAACCCCTCCGCCGGATCACCAGTCAGCCAGTCGTTCCGCGCGATCTCGGCCTCCAGCTGCCCCGGCCCCCAGCCGGAATAACCCAGCGCGAGCAGGGCGTTAGCCGGCCCCCCGCCCTTGGCCAAAGCCTCCAGGATATCCGTCGTCGCTGTCATCCCGAACCCGCCCGGCACCGCCATCGTGCCCCGGCCCACCTGCCAGTCAGGGGAGTGGAGGACAAACCCCCGCCCCCGCTCCACCGGGCCGCCAAGGTGCACACGGATATCGCGGCCCTCGGGTGCTCGGGGGATTTTCAGGTGGTCAAGAAGCCCGGAAAAGGTCATATCTTCCAAGGGCTTGTTGACGATGATCCCCATCGACCCCTCACCTGAATGGGCGCACATCAGGATCACGCTTCGGTCAAAGCGCGGGTCCGCCATCCCCGGCATCGCGATCAGGATTTGTCCTGCAAGGTCCATCCCCTCAACATGCCCCCTGACCCGCCGCGCCTCAAGCCCCCTTCACCGCAGGTCACGCTCTCGGCATGTTGCCGCAAGGGTGTTTCCTTCTGCCCCGGGCTTTCCTATCTTCCCGGCATGATCCGTGTTGCCGCCCTTCTCCTCATGACCACCCCCGCCCTTGCCACCACGCAGGATGATGTCCTGCAAGGCACGCTCAGGCCCGGCTGGCAAACCGAGAGTGGCGCCCACATGGCGGCGCTGGATCTCACGCTGGCGCCCGGGTGGAAGACCTATTGGCGCAGCCCGGGCGATGCCGGGATCCCGCCGAGTTTTGACTGGTCGGGATCGCAGAACGTAAAGTCGGTGCGGCTGCACTGGCCCGCTCCGTCCGTGTTTGAAAGCAATGGCTTGCAGACCATCGGCTACCATGACCGCCTGCTGTTGCCGATCGAGGTGATGGCGGTGGACCCGGCCTTGCCGGTCAAGCTGGCGATCTCGGTCGATCTTGGGGTCTGTGACGAGATCTGCATTCCGGCCAGCCTTGCCTTGGGGGCGGACCTCTCGCCCCCCGGCGCCCCGGATCACGAGATCCGCCAAGCCCTGGCCCAACAGGCAACCTCGGCGTCCGAGGCGGGGGTGACCCAAGTCTCCTGCGCAGTGGATCCAATTGCTGATGGGCTGCGCCTGACCGCCCGCCTGCGCCTGCCGGACCCCGGCGCGCCGGAGGTGGTCGCGTTCGAGACCGCCGATCCCAGCGTCTGGGTGGCGGCATCCGTCACGCAGCGCGAGGGCGGCGATCTGGTCACGATGACCGAACTTGTCCCGCCGGACGGTGCGCCGTTCATGCTGGATCGGTCGGGTGTCGTCATCACCATTCTGTCGCAAGGTCAGGCGGTTGAGGTGCGGGGCTGCCCCGCGCCTTGAGGGTCTGACACCGACTGCCCAGCATCCCGTGGCAACGCAAGCGCGCGGGGGCTCGATGCCCCCCAAGCTTGCCCACCTTACCCGCGCGGCTGCCGCAGGCTGACAAAGGCCGCCAGGGCCGAAATCAGCCACAAGACCAGCGCGCCGGCCATAAACACACCAACCGCAGTCAGGGCCACCGGCGCGTCGGCCAGCCCGGGCCAGACGCCAAGCAGCCAGCCCGGCAACGCCCCGGTCAGCGCGGCCCAGACCGGCAGGGCCAAGGCCAGTGCCAGCATTGCCACCCCGCCAAAGCCAACCACCAGACGCAAAGAGCGCGGGCCGCCCTGGAACGCCCGCCGCAGCGCCAGGAACGCCCGCGCCCCGTCGGCTTGCGCGGCCATCAGCGCGGGCACCACGATCAGCACCAGCACCATGCCGAAGCCAAGGCCAAAGACCAGGGTGATCACCGTGGGCTTCAGGAACTCGGCCTGCGAGGACCCTTCGTAAAGCAAGGGGGCAAGGCCAAGC
Source organism: Rhodobacter sp. (assembly GCA_027489175.1). Classification (GTDB taxonomy): domain Bacteria; phylum Pseudomonadota; class Alphaproteobacteria; order Rhodobacterales; family Rhodobacteraceae; genus Tabrizicola. The sequence goes on along the minus strand of JAIYAE010000005.1, from coordinate 163,907 downwards.
ACCGTGGTCAAGGTGGTCAGCAGAACCGGGCGGAACCGGTCGGCAACCCCGTCGATGATCGCGGGCACCAGGCCCCGGCGTTCGGAGTATTCGTCGATGGTGCTGACCAGCACGATGGAATCGTTGATGATGATGCCGGCCATGCCGATCAGCCCGACGATCGAGAACATCGACAGCGGCATCCCCCAGACCCAATGGCCAAAGACCGCCCCGACCAGGCCGAAGGGGATGACTGACATCACCACCAAAGGCCGTGTCCAGTGGGCAAAGATCCAGGCGAGTGCCAGATAGATGCCCAACAGGCACAGGACCAGCGCCACCACAGCGCCATCCAGAAACTCACGTTCATCTGCCGCTTGGCCCGAGAGTTGCCATTCCAGCCCGTAATCCTGGGCCACGCGGGGCAGGATCTCTTCTTGCAGGGCGCGCTGGACTTCGGTCGCGCGGGCGGGGTCGTCTTCGGCCAATGCCCCGGTCACGCTGACCATACGCAGCCCGTTTTCCCGCCGGACGGTCGAGAAACCGGACTGGCTTTCGACCTGCACGATATCCGACAGCGGCACATAGACCCCGGCCGCCGCGCGGATCAGGCTGGTGCTCAGGAAATCCGCCGTCAATTCTGATTCCGGGAGTTCGACTCGGATTGACGCCTCGCGCGGGCCATCGGGGAAGGTGGCGGCTTCGATCCCGCCCAGGCGTTCGCGCAAGCTGCGACCAAGGCTCGCGGTGTCGAACCCCAAAGCCTCACCTTGCGGGGTCAGGGTCAGGATCAGCTCTTCCTTGTCATAGGCCAGGCTGTCTTCCAGACCCGAAACCTCGGGGTAGACGGCAAGTTCGGCCTTCAGCGCCTCAGCTGCGGCTTTCAGGGTGGCCGCCTCGCCGCCGTAAAGATCCACCGACAGCGATGCCCCGCCCGGCCCGAAAAACGCGTTGCGAAAGCTCAGTTCCTCCAGCATCGGATGCGGGGCCACCTCCTCCTGCAAGGCGGTGATGACCGCCGAGGTTGGATAGCTGCGCAGGTCTGGGCTGATCAGTTCCATCGAGATGGAGCCGATCAGATCCGGGCTTTTGGTTTCGGCACTGGCCAGGCTGCGGCCAGCCCCGCCGCCGATTTCAGCCAGCACGAAGGTAGCGGGGTTCTCCCCATGCTCGGCCTCGAACCTTGCCATGACGGTATCGGTCGCGCGCTGCAATTCGCGCAGCATCTCCAGCGTGTCCTCGCGCGTGGCCCCCGGCAGCATGGCAAAACTGCCGCTGACCGAGGCTTGTTCCGGCGGCGCGAAGAAGCGGAACTGCACATCGCCGCGCAGGAAGAGCGCCAGTTGCAGCGCCAGGGCCAGCAGCGTGGCGGCCAGCACCGGGTAGCGGGCAAAGATCACAAGGCGCATCACCGGGCGGATCACCCAGGTTTCAAACCAGGCCATCCCCCGGTTCACCTGACGGGACGGCCAATCGTACCACCGGTCATCACCCGTTGCGGTCAGCGAATGTTTCAGGTGGTTCGGCAGGATCAGGAAACACTCCACCAGGCTGGCAAGCAGGACCACCACCACTGTCAGGGGGATGGCCAGGATCAAGTCACCAAACCGCCCGCCCACCGCCAGAAGGCCCATGAACGCGATGATCGTGGTGATGGAGGACGCAAAGACCGGCGCCGCCATCCAGCGCGCGGCATTTTCGGCGGCAAGCTCGGGCGGCTCGCCCAGCTTGCGCACCCGGAAATCGGCATGTTCGCCCACCACGATGGCGTCATCGACCACGATCCCCAGCATGATGATCAGCGCGAAAAGTGACATCATGTTCAGCGTCAGGCCCAGCGCCCACATCCCGGCAAGGGCGGCAATCATCGCCACTGGAATGCCAGCGGCGACCCAGAATGCAATCCGCGCGTTCAGGAACAGGAACAGAAGCACCAGCACCAGCAAAAGGCCCGTCACGCCGTTGTCGATCAGCAGCGTCAGCCGGTCGCTGATCTGCTCGGCCCTTGTGCGGACCAGTTCCACGGTCACGCCGGGCGGCAGGCCCAACTGCATTTCGGCGGCCACCTCGGCCACGGTTGCCTGCATCCGGATGGCGTCGCCGTCATCGGCGCGGTCGACGCGGATCGCCATCGCAGGGTTGTCGCCGACAAAGGCCGCCCGGACCGAATTGACGCTGTTGGCCCGGATCGTGGCAATGTCGCCCAGGGTCAGCGTGCTGCCATCGGCGGCGGATCGCAGCTGGATCGCCGCAATCTCGGCCACGGTCCGGCGTTCTGCCCCGGTGCGCAGCCGCGCGCCTTCGCCAAGTTCGCCTGCGGGCGAGGTGGCGACAGCGGCCCCAATCGCTTCGGCCACCTCGGCCAGGGTGATGTCATGGCGCATCAGGGCGGTTGAGGGGATTTCGACGGTGATTTCCGGGCTTGCGAGACCCGTGATCGTGGCCCGGCTGATCCCGGCGGCGAAAAGGCGGCTGGTGAATTCATCGGCAAAGCGGGCCAGCTGATCCACGCCCACGGGGCCACTGATCAGCACATCGGTCACCCGGTCCCGCCAGGCGGAAGAGGCGACTTCAGGTTCCTCCGCGCCTTCGGGCAGGGTGCTGACCGCATCGACGGCGGCCTGAACCTCTTCTTCGGCGGCGGCAAGGTCGATGTTCGGCTCAAACTCCAGATCGATGCTGGCACGGCCTTCGCTGGCGCGCGACGACACGCCCGCTACGCCATCGATGGTCAGGAACACCGGCTCCAGCACCTGCACGATGGCGCGGTCCACATCCTCGGCCCCGGCCCCGGTCCAGGTGACGGAAACATTGACCTCGGATTGCACCACATCGGGGAAATACTGCGCCCGCATGTTGGTGGCGGCCACCACACCGGCGACCACCATCAGGATCAGCAGCAGGTTGGCAATGGTGCGATGACGGGCGAAGTAGCGGATCAGGTCCATGCTCAGCCGTCCATCCGCTCTTCCAGCCGGGCCACGACGGCGGCGGGCACAGTATCAGCCTTCAACGCCTGCAGAAGCGCGGTCTTTTCCGCCTCGGCCAGCGCAGGATGTGCCTCGACCAGCGCCACAAGCTCTGCGCGGCGTTCCGGGGTCAGGGTGACCGCCGCCGCCTCGGGGCGGATCGGGCGGATGCGGATGCCGTCACCCAGAAAGGCTGATCGTTCGGTCACCACCTCCCGCCCGGCCAGGGGGCCGACCGCGATGATGACGTCATCGCCCTGCCGGCGCAGCACCTCGACGGGAACCTCCTCCAGCCGGTCTTCCGCACCAAGGGCGAGGAGGGTGCCGTTGCTGCCGACTGCGGTCGCGGGCAGAATGGCCGCATCGGGCAATGCGGCCTCGTCAATGCTGACGGTCACGAAATCGCCCGGCTGCAGCAGGGTATCCACGCCCGGTGCTGCCTCCACCGCGACATAGACCAGCCGCCCGGTCTGCCCTTCGGCCACCGCAGCGCCGACGCGGTCAAGCTGCCCGCTCAGGCGGGCTGTGCTGCCGCCGCTGGGCAGGATGGTCACAGCACCGCCACGCAGGCTGCCATCGGGGCCAAGCAGCGTCCCGAACTGCGCCGTTGACAGGCGCACCGCCACATCCAGCGCCAAGGGGTCAACGATCCGCCCCACCGCCTCATTGGCCGACACGACGGCGCCGGGCACCAGCGTCACGCCGTCGACGCGGCCCGCAAGGCCCGCGCGCAGTTCCGTATCCGCCAGCGCCCGGTCTGCTTCGGTCAGCGCAATCTCGGCGCGGGTCACCGCCACCGCCGTCTGATCCACCTGCGCCTTGGCCGAGGCCAGGGCCTGCCGCCGCGACAGCACCGCCTGATCGGCCGAGGACACGGCAAGCTCTGCCGTCTCAACCGCCTGGGCAGACCCGGCGCCGCGCGCGGCAAGGTCTTCCTGCCGGGTCAGCGCCTGGCGGCGCAAGGTGGCCTGCGCCTCGGCCGCCGCCAGATCATCCTGCGCCAGAAGGACCGCCGCCGCCGCCTCATCCGCCGCGGCACGGGCTTCGGTCAGGCCCGCCCGCGCCAGCGCCAGCGCCTCGGATGCCGGGGCGGGGTCAAGCCGGACCAGAACCTCGCCTTCAGTCACCGTCAGGCCATTGCGAAAGCTGTCCGCGACAAACACCACCGTCCCCGAGGTCTTGAGCCGCAAGTCAAGCGTCCGCCGCGCCTCGACCTTGCCGAAGGCGGTCATCTGCGGCGCAATGGACGCCGGGGTCAGCATCGTGACATTCGCCGCCACCACCCGTTCCTGCGGGGCGCGGCCCGGGCCATCGTCACCCAAGGATGCGCGCAGGGCGTTGCCGATGGTGATGGCCGCAAGGCCCAGAAGCCCCAGCGTCACCGCCAGCAGAAGAAGGCCCGTCAGACTGCGTCTCAGAAACCGCATGGCTGCCCCTTGGTTGTTGGCTTCAGGTGTAGCGCGGATGCTGCGCCCTGCCAGTCGGCAAAGTCCCGGACCACGCAGATGTTACGCGGGGCCCGGTTATTTCCGTCGCAGATGTTCTTCCAGCCGCGGCATGATTTCCACAAAGTTGCAGGGCCGGTGGCGGCTGTCGAACTGGAAGGCCAGGATCTCATCCCAGGCATCGCGGCAGGCCCCGGGGCTGCCGGGCAGCGCGAAAAGATAGGTCCCCCCCGCCACGCCGCCGCAAGCCCGGCTTTGCACCGCGCTGGTCCCGATCTTCTGCATGCTGACGATGGTGAAGACGGTCCCGAAGGCCTCGATCTCCTTTTCATAGACGTCCCGATGCGCCTCGACCGTCACATCGCGTCCGGTCAGGCCCGTGCCGCCCGTCGTCAAGATCGCATCGACCGTGGGGTCCGCGATCCATTTCCGCAGCCGGTCCACGATCAGCCCCCGGTCATCGGCCACGATCCCCCGCGCGGCAAGCACATGCCCCGCCGCCGTCAACCGCTCCACCAGCGTATCGCCTGACCGGTCCGTCTCGGGCGTGCGCGTGTCGCTGACGGTCAGCACGGCAATACGGACCGGGTGGAAGGGCAGGCTTTCGTCAATCCGGCTCATCTTCAGCTCCGTGGCATAAGGGCCAGCCGCAGGGCCAGCGCGCCGAAGATGGTGGCGCTGATCCGGGAAAGCCAGCGCGAAAGCCCCGCCGACCGCGCCAACCTTTGCCCGATCGACCCCGCGAACATCCCCACCGCGCCATTGACCATCAGCCCGCCCGCGCTGAACACCAGCCCCAGCGTCAGGAACTGCGGCAGGATCGCCCGCGCGGGGTCCACAAACTGCGGCAGGAAGGCAAGGATGAAGAGGATCACCTTCGGGTTCAAGAGGTTCACCATCAACCCCTGCCAGAACGCCCGGGCCGGAGAGGTCGGCACCACCGCCACCCCCCCCGCAAAGGGGGATGCCCGCAGCGCCCCCACCGCCAGCCAGAGCAGATACCCGACCCCGAGCCAGCGGATCGCCTCAAACGCCGCCGGATGCGCCGCCACCAGCGCGCCCAACCCCAAAGCGGCAAGGGTGGTATGCACCATCCCCCCCACCGCGATCCCGAAATTCGCCGCCATCGCCGCCCGCCGCCCCGACCGCAACCCCTGCCCCAGGCAGAACATCATGTCCGCCCCCGGCGTCAGATTCAGCGCAAGGCCCGCTGGGATAAAGGCGAGGAGGGTGAGGGGGTCTACGGGCAGCATGGTCAATCCAGACACTTGCCAACCGGCAGCCGGGGTGCGGCGGTCATGGCCTGCAGCTCTTGCAGATCCTTCAGCCCCAGCCGACTGGCGATGAAGCTGGTCCCAACCTCATCCAACTGTGCGCAAGTGGGCAGCGGGTCACGCTGCGCGCGTTCCATCACCAGCGCATGAAGGGTCGGCCAATCCCGGGACGGCACAGCGTTGCGGGCCACATGCACGCCCAGATCGTTCAGGATCTTCGCCAGCATGAAACGCGACGCCGCCCCGCCAATCTGGCACTGGCGCGTCAGCATCAGTGTCCGGGTCGCATAAAGCAGCGCACAATCGGTCGTCTCGCCGCGATCATTGATATCGATGCTGTTGCAGGTGTCGTAACCTTCGCCCTGGCAGCGCGTGACCACACCGTCCCCAAGCGAAAGCTCGCGAAAGACCGTGCTGCCGTTGTCCTTGCGGATCACCTTGTCCGCATGCACCTCGAAAAGCGTCGGCAGATCGACCAGCGGATCGGCCACCGCTGAAGTGGCGGAAAGGAGGGCTGCAAGAACCAGCCCCCTCATCCCCGCAGCCTCGCCTGCAGACTCAGCAAATCCGCCCAAGCCTCGCGCTTCGCCGCCGGGTTGCGGAGGAGATAGGCTGGATGCGTCATCGGCAGCACCGGCTTGCCCAGCGCCGTCGTCCAGGTCCCCCGCGCCCGAAGGATACCCTTGCCCCCGGTCAGCGCATAAAGCGGCGTGTTGCCCATGACCACGATCACCTCGGGGTTCACCAGCGCGATGTGACGCTCGACAAAGGGCAACAGCATCGCAATCTCGCCCGGCTCCGGGTCACGGTTGCCGGGGGGGCGCCAGGGCAGGACGTTGGTGATGTAAAGCGCCTGCGCAGGATCGGGCGCGGTCCGCCCCAGCCCGATGGCCGCAAACATCTTGTCCAGAAGCTGCCCCGCCCGGCCCACGAAAGGCCGCCCTTCGCGGTCCTCCTCGGCACCCGGAGCCTCGCCCAGCACCAAGACCCGCGCCGCAGGGTTGCCGTCGGCAAAGACAAGGTTCCGCGCGCCCCGCTTCAACTCGCAATGGTCATAGGATGCCATCGCCTCGCGCAGGGCGTCCAATGAGGGCGCAGCGGCCGCCATCGCCCGCGCCTCAGCCACCGGGTCTGCCGCCTGCACCGGCACCAACGGGGCGGGCGAGGAGGCGGGCTTGCGAACCTCCGCCGCCAACTCATAGCGGTTGACCGGCGCATCGCCGATCACCTCATCCACACCCGCATCGACCTGCCAGGACAGCGCCGCAAGCGCAGCCTCCCAGTCCCCGGCAATGTCGGCAGCGATTCCCATGCAAAGAAGACTAGGCGCTGGACGCGTCAGGGGCCAGAACCTATCAACAGGGTCGATGACCCAACTGATCCTGCCCGCTCTCCTAGCATTATTTTATGCCGCTTTGCCTGCGCCCTGGGGCCTGCGGGCATTGGCGGCCACGGCCACGCTTTCTGTCTGGTTGGTCGCGTTTTCCCCGGTCACGCCCTGGCAATACCAAGGACCGTTCAGCGATCTCAAAGCAGCGTTCATGCTCTGGTTTTTGGCCCTTGCTGCCTTGGGCGTGGCGATCCGCGTGTCATCCGCACTTGCCATCGGATCCAGCCTGCACTTGAAGCCCCCGCGGAACACCGTCCTGTCCCGAACGGACCGCCTGCTGGCCGCCTGCATTGGTGTCACGGCGGGCACGGCGGGAACCTTGGCCCTTGCCACGGCCCTGCGCGGCTGGGCAGGGGGCCTGTCCCTGCACCTTGGCATTGCTGCGCTTATGGCTGCAATCTGCCTTCCGGCGCTGCGCCTTGCCGGCCCTGCCCGCGCTTTCTCTGTCGCCCTTTTGGTCACCGCCACCAGCCTGACCCTGGCAGGCGGCTACCTGTACCCTCGACTTGTCCTGTCACAGGCCGAACGCATCCTGCCCGGCGCCCCGCGCTGCCTGCGCACGCCCGACGGCATGGCCCCGACGATGGACCAGATGCGCCTTCTGACCCTGCCAAGGGCTCGTCCACGTCACCCCAATCTGGTCCTGACCGTGATGGGCCCCTCAGGTCCAGAGTCGTTCCGCTGGTCCTACCGTTCCTTCGCATTCCGGTCCTACGACTCTTACGGCGGCGGACCCTGCCCCTGACCGGGTCACGAAACCCCGCCTTGCCCGCGCCCTGCACCCAGCCTAACGGTCACGTCAGAACGGAGACCTGCATGCGCGCCCTGACCGCCCTGAGCTTTGCCCTGCCCCTTCCTGCCCTGGCCGAAACGCCCCTGCCCATCGACCTGACGAACCCGCCCTACCTGGAAAGCGCCGAGGTCGCGGGCGGTACCCTGTCGGTCGCGCCCTATGCGTTCGAAGCCGGCTATGAGGGCCAGCAGCTAATGTTCAACGGCGCACCGCTTGGTCTGGCCGATACCTATGTCGCCATTCAGGCCGTCATCCCCCGGCCCGAGTTCGCGGGCGAGGATCTGGTCTTCGTCACCCTCGCCGGGGGCGGCAACGCTTGCCCGACGCTTTGGGCCGTGGTCGTCACTTCTGATGCCGGGGCGAAGGTCTCGAACACCTTCGGCACCTGCTCCGAGGCGATCCTGAACCCCCGCCTGACGATGGATGCGCTTGTGGCCTTCGACATGGCCCCGGTGGGCGAGGATCAGACCTGGATGACCTACACTCTGGACGGCATCGACATCTGGGAAAGCGAACTGCCCGGCGCGCCCTGAACCGATTCGCGGCGTCTGGTTAACCGGCGGTCACCCCACGGCGCGTAGAGACGAAAGAAAGACAGAAGGAAGACGGAAAGAAGAGCCGGGAAAGATCGGTTCTAGCGCCGGTTAAGCCAGCGTTCCCAGCGGCTTGCCTGAAACCCCGGCCGCAAGGCCCACCCGTTGCGCGCCCCGCGCCTTCATCCCTCCTTAACCAGCCACCGCAACGGCCATCGCTTGCCCCGCACCCCCCGGTTTGCGATAGAGAGGTGAAACGACAAGGGGACGAGACATGGCCTTCCGCGCCCGCCACCTTTTGGGGATCGAGCAGCTTTCGCCACTGGAGATCACCACCGTCCTTGACCTGGCCGAGCGCTATGTCGACCTCAACCGCCGCACGGTCAAACAGTCCGACACTTTGGCGGGGATGACGCAGATCAACCTCTTCTTCGAGAATTCGACCCGCACCCAATCCAGCTTCGAACTCGCCGGAAAACGGCTTGGCGCGGATGTGATGAACATGTCGGTCGCCAATTCATCCGTGAAAAAAGGCGAAACCCTGATCGACACCGCAATGACGCTGAACGCCATGCACCCGGACCTTCTGGTCGTCCGGCACGGGTCTTCCGGGGCGGTGAACCTTCTGGCGTCCAAGGTGAACTGCGCCGTCCTGAACGCGGGCGACGGGCGGCATGAACATCCCACCCAGGCGCTGCTGGATGCGCTGACCATCCGCCGCGCGAAGGGCCGGTTGCAGCGCCTGACGATTGCGATCTGCGGCGACATCGCCCATTCCCGCGTGGCCCGCAGCAACCTGATTTTGCTTGGCAAAATGGAAAACCGCCTCCGCCTGATCGCGCCACCGACCCTGATGCCCTCCGGCGTCGAAGACTTCGGCTGTGAGCTTTTCGACGACATGCGCGAAGGGCTGAAAGGCGCCGACGTGGTGATGATGCTGCGCCTGCAGAAGGAACGGATGGACGGCGGCTTCATCCCCTCCGAGCGCGAATACTACCACCGCTACGGCCTCGATGCCGAAAAGCTGGCCTACGCCGCCCCGGATGCCATCGTCATGCACCCAGGACCGATGAACCGGGGGGTTGAGATTGACGGCGACCTTGCCGACGACATCAACCGGTCGGTGATCCAGGACCAGGTGGAAATGGGCGTCGCCGTACGGATGGCCTGCATGGACCTTCTGGCGCGCAACCTGCGGGCGGAGCGGGGGCGGAAGATCGTAGGGATGATGGCGTGAGCGACGGCGCCAGTGTCGTCTGGCAAGGGACCCCCGCGCCGGGGCCGGCACTTTTGGTCTGGACCGGCATTCTGGCGATCAACCTTGGTCTTTTTGCCATACTTTACAGTTACATGGTGTTGACCGGTACCTGCGTCGACCTGATCCTTCAGGAAGACTGCACGCGCCCAAGGCGCAAAGGTCCCGAGGTCGTGTTCATAGTCCTCACCGTCATGGCCCTGGCGGCGCTGGCGGTGATTATCAGGACCGCGCTTGGCTTTCCCTACCAACGTTACACTGTGACAGCCACCGAAGTCAGGCTGCAAACGGGCTGGCCGCTGACGAGTACCAAGGTGCAACCGCTGGCCTATGTCAGCGTCGAACGGCGGGGCGACAGTCTGCGCTTCACCGGGATCGGTGAGAAGCCCATCTGCTTTGACCACCTCTCCCAGGGCGAGGCTGACCGGCTGATTGAGATGATCCACAGTCTCAAGGCGGCACAGAGCGCCGACATCCCGAAGGACGGGTCAAATGACCGCTGATACGGCAGAGCTTCCGTGGTCGGCCCACTTCCGCCCCGACGAAACCCTCCTCTGGGAAGGCGCACCCGTGCCCGGCTGGCATCAGCGCGGCAAGTCGTTGTTCCTGATGGCCTTCGGCACGCCATTTCTGGTCATCGGGGTGGCACTGATGATCTTCTCCTTCGTCCAGTTGCCCAAGGCCGCCACCCTTTCGGATGCCGGTCTTGCGCTGTTACTCATGGCCTTCTCGGTGCCCTTTGGCGGGATCGGGGCTTTCCTTGTCTTCGGCCCCTTCATCGACGCCCGCTCTACGGCCCGCGATGTCCGCTATGCCCTCACCACCCGCGCTGCCTATGTCCAGCGCCTACGCCCTTTCCCCAGCCTCAAGGTTTACCCGATCCTGCCCCACACCGCGCTGGAGCTGGAGCGGGGCAATCGGGCCGACACCGTCTGGCTGCACGCCCGGCAGGAGCGGGACTCTAACGGCGACCTTGGGACCACCAAGGCTGGCTTTGAAAACATTGCGGAGGGTGAGAAGGTCTTTCACCTGATCCGCAACTTGCAGGGAAAGACTGACGCATGACCCCAAATTCGGACCCCAACCCCACCCCCAAACCCCCGAAATCCGATGCCCGCATTGGCGGCATGGTGGCTGCGGTCGTCCTTGTCTTTCTGGCCGTCTTCACCACCCTGATCGTCTGGATCGCCTGATGGCGCGGATCGAGCCTGACAGCATCATGGGTCACCCAGCCCCGCTGCAAGAGGGTGAGCGGGTGGTGCAGGCCTTCGCCCCCGACCGCGCGGTATATTGGCGGGCGCATCTGGTGATGGCGGTGATCCTTGGCATCTTGGCAGGGCTGATCCTGCTTTTGCAGGGCAACCCCTATCCGGTGGTCGGCCCCGTGGCGGCCGTGCTTGCCATCGGGGCGCGGGCGGCGTTTGTGCAGTCCGAGGCAATGGCCGAAGTCTGGCACCTGACCGACCGCCGCCTGCTTGGCCCCGCAGGCCGGGTGGTGGTGTTGGCCAAGCTGCACTCAGCGCGGCCCTTTCTTGGGGCGGTTCAGGTCACGACCACAACCGGAGACCGGCACCTGATCAAGTATCAGGCCGACCCCGCCGCCACGGCTGGCCGGCTTCTTGCCGCGAGGGGGCGCCATGGCTGAGAGCTGGCAGCATTTCTTCCAGCCCGGTGAGACGCTGCTTTGGGAAGGCACCCCCAAACACGGCGTGCATGGCTGGCCCAAGATCATCAGCCTTGCAATCTTTGGCATGCCCTTCCTGCTTGTGGGTCTTGGGGCGTTCGTCACCGGGGCTGGCATGGCCCTTTTCCCCGAAAACTGGAGCAGTTTCGGCATGGGCTTCTTCCTGCTGGCCTTTTCGCTGATTTTTGTCGGCGCGGGTGGGGTGATGGTCTTTGGCCAGCTTTACGCTACTGCCACAGCACACCGCACCTTGCGCTATGCCGTCAGTACTCAATGCGCCTATATCGCCAAATCCGGGTGGACGCGCAGCATCGAAAGCTATCCGATCCTGAAAAGCTCGGCCCTCGGGCTGGAAAAGGGGCGCAAGGCGGACACCGTCTGGTTTCACGTCCGGAACGAAAAGGATTCCGATGGCGACCTGTCCACAACCCGCATAAGCTTTGACAACATCGCCGACGGGGAAGAGGTATACCGCCTTCTCCGCAGCATCCAGACGGGCACCGCATGATCCTTCACTTCCAGAACGCCCGCCTGATCGACCCTGAGGCCGGGAGCGATGACCATGGCAGCCTCACCGTCAAGGACGGGCTGATCCTGGCCCGCGATGCAAAGGCGCCGAAAGGGGCGACTGTCATCGACTGCGGCGGCAAATGCCTGGCGCCCGGAATCGTCGATATCGGCGTCAAGATCGGGGAGCCGGGCGAGCGGCACCGCGAAAGCTTCCGCTCGGCAGGTCTTGCGGCGGCGGCGGGCGGGGTGACCACGATCATCGCCCGGCCGGATACGACCCCAGCCATCGACACGCCGGAAACGCTGGAATTCGTCACCCGCCGTGCCGCCGAAAGCCCGGTCCGCATCCGCCACATGGCCGCCCTGACCAAGGGCCGCGCCGGGCATGAGATGACCGAGATCGGCTTCCTGCGCGATGCCGGGGCCATCGCCTTCACCGATGCCGCCCGCGTGTCGACCGAGGCGAAGGCCCTGACCCGCGCGATGAGCTATGCGCGGTCGCTTGGCGCGCTCGTCGTCTGCCACCCGCAGGACCCAGGGCTGTCGGCGGGGGCTTCAGCAACCTCAGGCAAGTTCGCGTCCTTGCGCGGCATTCCCGCGGTGTCGCCAATGGCCGAACGGATGGGGCTGGAGCGGGATCTGGCGCTGGTCGAGATGACGGGCGTGGCCTATCACGCCGACCAGATCACCACCGCGAAATCCTTGCCCGCCCTGGCCCGGGCCAAGGCGGCAGGGCTGGACGTGACTGCCGGCACCTCGATCCACCATCTGACGCTGAACGAATTCGACGTGGGCGACTATCGCACCTTCTTCAAGCTCACGCCCCCCTTGCGGTCCGAGGTGGACCGTCTGGCCATGGTCGCGGCGGTGGCCGAGGGGGCGATCGATGTCATCAGTTCCATGCACACCCCGGCGGACGAGGAATCGAAGCGCCTGCCCTATGAAGAGGCCGCGCCGGGGGCGGTGGCGCTGGAAACCTTCCTGCCGGCTGCGATGCGGCTTTACCACGCCGGGCACCTGACCCTGCCAGATCTCTTTCGGGCGATGGCCCTCAACCCCGCCAACCGCCTTGGCCTGCCGCAGGGCCGTCTGGCGATCGGGGCCCCGGCGGACCTTGTCCTGTTCGACCCGGACGCGCCGTTCCTGATGGACCGCTTCAAACTGCGGTCCAAGTCGAAGAACACCCCGTTTGACGGCGCGCGGATGGAGGGTAAGGTGCTGGCCACCTGGGTCGGCGGGGCGCAGGTCTTTGCAGCGGAAGACTGAGACATGCCTGACCTAGTGACCAGCCAGACCCTGATGATCCTGACGGCGGTGCTGGCCTATCTCTTGGGGTCGATCCCCTTCGGTATCGTCATCACCCGGGCGCTTGGCCTTGGCGATCTGCGCAAGATCGGGTCGGGCAATATCGGGGCGACCAATGTCCTGCGGACCGGCAACAAGGGGGCGGCGCTGGCAACGCTGGTCCTGGACGCCGCGAAAGGCGGGGTCGCGGTCCTGATCGCGCGGGCGCTCTTGGCCGAGGATGCGGCGCAGCTGGCGGGGCTTGCGGCCTTTGTCGGGCATCTGTTTCCGGTCTGGCTGGGGTTCAAGGGTGGCAAGGGTGTCGCCACGTTCCTTGGCACCCTGATCGCGCTGGCTTGGCCGGTCGGCCTTGCTGCCTGCGCCACCTGGCTGGTGGCGGCGGCGATCAGCCGGATCTCCTCGGCTGCGGCGCTGACGGCGGCGGCCAGCACGGCGGGGTGGCTTTACTATTTCGAGGAAGGGCGGATGCTGTTCCTGGTCGTGCTGATGACCAGCCTCGTCTACATCCGCCATGCCGGGAACCTGAAGCGGATCAAGGCGGGGACCGAGCCGCGCATCGGGAAAAAGCAGGGCGATGCGCAGGTCTGACTGTCCATGCTGGGCAGATCTTGGACCCTAACGAAATCAAATGCTTGCAAGCTTGCGTTCACCAACCCTTAACCGGTGGAAGCGCTTGCTCTTTTCGCAAATACTCTCAGGGGGTTTGGGGGCAGACTGCCCCCATTGACCGAGCCGGTTGGCGCGCCTCTTTGCTCGCCAGAGGCGAGACAAAGGTCTTCGCGCGGAACGCGCTCCGCTTGGCGGCGGATCAAAGAGAGGCGGCGGCGTACAGTGGGGACAGGTTGTGGCCCCAGTCCCCTTCGTACAGCGCCAGCCAGCGGTCGGCCTGCACCTCACCCGTCTTCAGGCTTTCGACGAGGGGTGCCAGTTGCACCTCTTCGCCAAGGCCGCGCGCCACCAGGCCGGCATGGCTTAGCCCCACGGCCGCGCGGGCAAGGTCCCAGAGCTTGACGCCGCCCGCTTCGCCCTTGAGGGCGGACACGGAAGCGGCGACGCGCAGGCCCTCACGCGTTTCGCCGTCAAGACCCTTGACCAGATCCCAGGCGGCATCCAGCGCGGTCTGGTCATACATGAGGCCGACCCAGAAGGCCGGCAGCGCCGCGATATGCGCCTGATCACCACAATCCGCCCCGCGCATTTCGATGTACTTCTTCACCCGCGCCTCAGGGAAAACAGTCGTCATATGGTCGGCCCAATCGCTGAGCGTGGGCTTTTCACCCGGCAGCGCGGGCAGCTTTCCGGCCAGGAAATCGCGGAAGGACTGCCCCAAGGCGTTGATATACTTGCCATCGCGGTAGACGAAATACATCGGCACATCGAGGACCCAATCGACATAGGCCTGAAAGCCCATTCCTTCGTCAAAGGCGAAGGGCAGCATCCCCGTCCGGCTGTTGTCCAGCCCCCGCCAAATGCGGCTGCGCCAGCTGCGGTGTCCATTGGGCTTGCCGTCGAAGAACGGGCTAGAGGCGAACAGCGCCGTCGCCACCGGCTGCAGGGCCAGCGAAACGCGCAGTTTCTTGACCATGTCCGCCTCGGACGCGTAGTCGAGGTTCACCTGCACGGTGGAGGTGCGGTACATCATCTGTGTGCCATGGGTGCCGACCCGGCCCATGTAATCGGTCATCAGCCGGTAGCGGCCTTTGGGCATCACCGGCATCTGGTCGTGTGACCATTCCGGGGCGGCCCCGATCCCCATGAAGCGCACGCCCATCGGGTCGGCGATCGAGCGCACCTCATCCAGATGGGTCTGCAGTTCCGCTGCCACCTCCAGCGTGCTGGCAAGGGGTGCCCCGGAGAGTTCAAACTGCCCGCCCGGTTCCAGGCTGACATTCGCGCCATTGCGGGTCAGGCCGATGACATGCTCACCTTCGCGCACCGGGGTCCAGCCATAGCGCTGCGCCAGCCCGTCAAAGAGCGCCGAGATCGAGCGTGGCCCGGCATAGGGCAAAGGCGCATGGGTGTCGGTCAGCCAGCCGAATTTTTCATGCTCGGCCCCGATCAGCCATTGGTCCCGCGGCTTGTTGCCCGATTCCATGTAGGCGGCCAGCTGGTCAAAGCTTTCAATCGGTCCGCCGCCGGACTGGGGAATTGACATGGCCTTGGCTCCGGAGCTGGCGGATGGGGTCCGAAGGGTGGACCGAGGCCCATGGGTGTCAACTGCGCAGGCCCAAGTCAAGGCCCCGATATGCCCCTTTCGGCACCGTGATCAGGCGATCAGCGCACAACGACCCCGGCACCCGCGCGCGCCCAGATCAGCCGGTCAACCGCGTTCAGCGCGATGACCTTGCTGTCGGTGGAGCCTTCTGCCGACAGGGCGGCGACAAGGGCGGCCGTGTCCATGCCGGGCAGGCTGGCGAAGGCATCGAACAGCGCTTCGGCCCCGTCCGCCTCAACCGGGATGTGCAGAAGCTGGCCATCGCCCTGCTTCAGCTTCCAGATCCGGCGGCCGCGCAGCGTAAGAAGCCGGATCTCGGCAAGGTCGGGCAGACCGACAAAGCCGCCGGTGCGCGGGCCAAGGTAGGCCACCTGCGCCTCGGTCACGCGGACGATGCCGGGGGCCTCACCGTCCTGCTGGAACCGGCTGCGGCGCAGGGCCTGCGCGCCCCAGGCGAGGGCGAAGACCAGCAGGATGAGGCCAAGCGTCGGCACGACATAGCCGCTGCCAAAGGCGAGAAGCCAAAGGCCCAGACCGCCGACAAGCCCGGCAGCAATGGTTTCGCGGTGGGTCGTTAGGGTGGCGGTGATTTCGGGGCGGATAAAGCTCATGTCCAGTCCCCACAGGTGGCCTGCCACAGGGTGAGGGCCGCCACGGCGGCGGTATCGGCGCGCAGGATGCGGGGGCCGAGGGTCAGGGGGGTGACCATGGGCAGGGCGCGCAGGCGCTTCGCCTCATCCGCCGAAAACCCGCCTTCGGGGCCGATCAGGATGGCGGCGGGGCCGGATTCAGGTGTCAGCCGGGCGGGCTGGCCCAGCGTGGTTTCGTCGCACCAGTAGAGGCGGCGATCCGCGGGCCATTGGGACAAAAGGCGGTCAAGCGCCACCAGTTCGGCCACCTCTGGCACGTAGGTGGCCCCGCATTGCTCAGCCGCCTCCATCGCGTGGGCTTGCAGGCGGTCTTGCCGGATACGGTCGGCGTTGGTGTGGCGGGTCTGAACCGGCAGGATGCGGGCCGCGCCCAGTTCCACGGCCTTTTCCACGATGAAATCGGTGCGCGCCTTCTTGATGGGGGCGAACAGAAGCCACAGGTCGGGTGGCATGTGCAGGGGCCGGGTCTGCACGCCGCAGGTGGCGATGCCGCCGCGTTTGCCGGCGGCAGTCAGCGTGGCGCGCCATTCGCCATCCCTGCCGTTGAAGAGAAGAATCGCCGCCCCAAGGCCCAGCCGCATGACGCCGGTCAGGTAATGGGTCTGGCCTTCCGTCAGGGGCACGGCTTGCCCGTGGCCCAAGGGGTGGTCTACATGAAGCCTGATCTTCGCATCCGACATGAGCGTGACCCTATGTCCCTGCCGCCCGAATTGCCAGAGGTTGAGCCTGCTGGCGTCGTCGCCGATGCGCCGCGCGGCAATTGGGTGGATGTCTATGCCCCGGCCCGCGCGCGGCCCTACCTGCGGCTGGCGCGGGCGGACCGGCCGATTGGGACCTGGCTTCTTTTGATCCCCTGCCTCTGGGCGATTGCGCTGGCGGGGGGGGTGTCGGGGTTCCGGGGGTGGGATGTCTGGCTGGTGGTCAGCTGCGCCGTGGGGGCGTTTCTGATGCGGGGCGCGGGCTGCACCTGGAACGACATCACCGACCGCGAGATTGACGCCGCCGTCGCCCGCACCCGCAGCCGGCCGATCCCGTCGGGCCAGGTGACGGTGCGGGGGGCGCTGGTGTGGATGGTGGTGCAGGCGCTTTTGGCGGCAGGGATCCTGTTCACCTACAACTGGTTGGCGGTTGGCCTTGGCGTTGCCTCGCTGGCGCTGGTCGCGGTTTACCCGTTTGCCAAGCGTTTCACCTGGTGGCCGCAGGTGTTTCTGGGGCTGGCGTTCAACTGGGGCGTCCTCTTGGCCTGGGCGGCCCATGCGGGTGAGGTTCCCATGGCGGCGGTCCTGCTCTACGCCGGAGGGATCGCCTGGACGCTATACTACGACACAATCTACGCCCATCAGGACCGCGAGGATGACGCGCTGATCGGCGTCAAGTCCACGGCGCGGCTTTTTGGTGACCAAAGCCGGGGCTGGCTGTGGGCGTTTTTCGCCGCGACGATCCTGCTTCTGGGCGCGGCCGTGGTGCTGGCCCATGTCGAGGAGGGCCGGGTTCTGGCGCTGGTCACGGCCCTTGCGGGGGTCTGGGCGATGGGCTGGCACATCGCCTGGCAGCTGCGGCAGCTGGACCTTGACGACCCGGCCTCATGCCTGAAGGTCTTCCGGGCGAACCGGGATGCTGGCCTCATCCCTGTGCCGTTTCTTGCCGCCGCCGCCTGGCTTGGTTGAACCTGCCCGCCCAAAGCCCTAGGAAGCATCGGGTAACCGCCTGAACCCTGAGTCCCCCGTCCTTGCCCCAACGCATTCGCCAACTGTCCCCGACCACGCTTGCCCTGCTGGCCTTTCTTCTGGCGGGCATGCTGATGGTCACCGTGGCCTATGCCGCAGCCCTTGTGATCGAGGCGCGGACCGGGAAGGTGGTGACCGACCGGCTGGTCGAGGCGAAGATCGACTGGGTCACGGTGCAGGCCGATGGCCTGCAGGTGCAACTGACCGGCACCGCCCCGAATGAGGCGGCACGGTTTCGCGCGGTCAACATGGTGGGGTCGCTGGTCGATTCGTCGCGCATCCGCGACGGGCTGGACGTGACCCCCGCCTCAGCCATCCGGGCGCCAGACTTTTCGGTGCAGATGCTGCGGACGGAAGATGGCATCCAGCTGATCGGCCTGATGCCCGAAACTCCCGGCGACGGCGTGATGACCGAACTTGCGCTGGCCGATGCCGCCGCCGCGCTGACGCCCGGCACCGAGCTTACCAACATGCTGGAATCAGCGAATTACCCGGCGCCTGAAACCTGGGGACCGGCGCTTGCCTTCGGGCTTGAGGCATTGAGGCGGCTGGAGCGGTCCAAGGTTTCGGTCGCCGCGACCCGGGTGGAAGTGACGGCAATCTCGGACAGCGAGGCGCAGAAACGCCGGCTGGAAAGCGATCTGCGCGCCATCGCCCCACCGGGGGTGGAGCTTGTGCTGGACATCTCGGCCCCACGGCCAGTGATCACGCCCTTCACGCTGCGCTTTGTCATTGATGCCGAAGGCGCGCGGTTTGACAGCTGTTCCGCCGACACCGCGCGTGCCCAAAGCCAGATCCTGGCCGCTGCGACCGCTGCCGGCTTAAGCGGGCGGCCGCTGTGCACCATCGGTCTTGGCACCCCGACGCCGCGCTGGTCCGAAGCTGTGGCGCTGGCGATCCGCGCGGTGGCGGAACTGGGGTCAGCCTCGGTCACGTTTTCCGACGCGGATGTGACGCTGCTTGCCGGGAGCGAGGTCAGCCAAGCCACCTTTGACAAGGTGGTGGGAGAGTTGGAGACGGGTCTGCCCGACGCGTTCTCCCTCACCTCGACGCTGGAGCAGAAGGAAACCGCAACACAAGGCCCGGCGGAATTCACCGCCACCGTGTCCGAAGCGGGTGACGTCACCCTGCGCGGCCGCCTGACCGATGAGATCCAGCGCCAGGCCGTGGACGCCTTTGCCCGCGCCGCATTCGAGGGGGCCGAAGTTGTGACCGCCACGCGGCTGGATGACAGCCTGCCCGATGGCTGGCCAGTGCGGGTGCTGGCGGGGCTTGAGGCCCTGGCCGAGGTGGACAACGGCAGCCTTCTGGTGCGCGCCGACACGGTCGAGGTGACGGGCGTCACCGGGTCACAGGAAGCGCGCGGGCGGATCACGCAGATCCTGTCGGGCAAGCTGGGTCAGGGCCAGACCTTCCGGGTGAATGTCCGCTATGACGAGGCGCTGGACCCCATCGCCTCGCTTCCGACGCCCGAAGAGTGTGCTGCGGATGTGAACGCGGTGATCGCGCAGAACAAGATCACTTTCACCCCCGCCTCGGCCGAAATTGCCACGGGCGCGCGGCCGGTGCTGGATGCGCTGGCGGCGATCCTGGTGGCCTGCCCGCCGATGCAGCTGGAAATCGGCGGCCATACCGATGCGCAAGGGTCCGAAGGCGGCAATCAGGCGCTTTCCCAAGCGCGGGCCGAAGCGGTTCTGGTGGCGCTGCAAGGGCGGCGGGTCGATACGTCCGGCATGACGGCGGTCGGCTTTGGTGAGGCGGCGCCGATTGCCGACAACGCCACCGAAGAAGGGCGCGAGGCAAACCGGCGGATCGAATTCGTGCTGAAGGGCGTGCCAGAGGTGGCGGCCGTGGCCGCCGAGGACATCCCCGCGCCCGGCGCCGAAGCGGCCCCGGCCACACCGGATGCGGCGACCCCGGCTGAAACGGTGGCTGAGGCCCCTGCCCCCGCCACCGGGCCGGACTTTTCCGGCGATACCAGACCCTCGGTCGCGCCGACCGAAAAGACCATCCGCCCGCTGCCGCGCCCCGAAGGCCTTGCCCCCCAGGAAAGCCCATGAACCGGACCGAATTTGTTATCGCCACGGCGATCATCCTGCTTGTCGCCTTTGCGGTGGGCTGGTTCACCCATTGGCTGTTGCATCGCTTCACCCGCGTGGCGGGTGGCGACATGGGCGAAATGGACCGTCTGGCGCAATCCCTGCACGAGGCGGAAGAGCTGCGCGATCAGGCGCTGGCCTACATGGAAGCCCGCGAATCCGAGTTGATGACCCATATCAACCAGACCGAAGCGGAACTGAAAGCCGCGATGGAGGGCCTACGCGACGCGAGGCACGAGGCCGAGGAAATGCGCGCCTACATCGAACGGATGCACGCGAACGGGTAGGACATCGTCAGGCACGAACCTTCTGCGAAGGTTCGTTGGCAGTTTTCGCAGAAAACTGATGCGGCGATCGGAAGGCAACGGACCTGCACCCACTGCATCTGTCCAGCCGTTGGTCGATTTGATCACGCTCTGGCCTGATCGAACCCGGAAAACTGGACATCCCGCGCGGCGCATGGCACCCCCTTTGGCAATTCATTGGAGGCCCCCATGCTCGATTCCGTGACCGACCTTGCGTCGCTGCTGAAAGACCCCACGCTGCTGGTGACCCAGGCCTATGTGGCGGGACAATGGGTGGGGGCAGATGACGGGACGACGTTCCCCGTCACCAACCCCGCGCGGGGCGATGTGATCTGCCATCTGCCAAACCTTGGCCGGGCCGAGACCGCCCGCGCGATCACCGCCGCCCACAAAGCCCACCGCGAATGGGCTGGCCGCACGGCAAAGGAACGCGCGCAGGTGATGCGCAAGTGGTTTGACCTGTGCATGGCCAACCAGGATGACCTGGGGACGATCCTGACCGCCGAAATGGGCAAACCCCTGGCCGAGGCGAAGGGTGAGATCGCCTATGGCTCCAGCTACATCGAATTCTACGGTGAAGAAGCCAAGCGCACCTATGGCGAGATCATCCCGGGTCACCAGCGTGACAAGCGGATCCAGGTGCTGAAGCAGCCGATCGGTGTGGCGGCATCCATCACGCCCTGGAACTTCCCGAACGCGATGATCGCGCGGAAGGTGGCCCCGGCCCTGGCCGCCGGCTGCGGGTTCGTGGCGCGGCCTGCGGCGGAGACACCTCTGTCGGCGCTGGCGCTGGCGCTTTTGGCCGAACGGGCCGGGGTTCCGGCGGGGCTTTTCTCGGTCATCACCTCCAAGCGCTCATCCGATATCGGGAAAGAGTTCTGCGAGAACCCGCTGATCCGGAAGCTGACCTTCACCGGGTCCACCGAGGTCGGGCGCATTCTGCTGAAGCAGGCCGCCGACCAGATCCTGAAATGCAGCATGGAGCTGGGCGGGAATGCTCCGTTCATCGTCTTTGACGACGCCGATCTGGATGCGGCGGTCGAAGGGGCGATGATCTCCAAGTTCCGCAACAACGGCCAGACCTGCGTCTGTGCCAACCGGATCTACGTGCAGGCTGGGGTCTATGATGCCTTCGCCGAAAAGCTGGCGGTGGCGGTGAAGAAGCTGGCGATTGGCGACGGGCTTAAGGCTGGGGTGACCACCGGCCCCCTGATCAACGAAGCGGCAGTGGAGAAGGTCGAAGAGCACATCGCCGATGTGCTGGCCGGGGGTGGCAAGATCGTCACCGGCGGCAAGCGGCATGAGCTGGGGGGGACGTTCTTCCAGCCAACGGTCGTGACCGGCGTGACCCCGGGCATGAAAGTGGCGAATGAGGAAACCTTTGGCCCCCTCGCGCCGCTCTTCAAGTTCGACACCGAGGAAGAGGTCATCGCCCGCGCGAATGACACGATCTTTGGCCTTGCCAGCTATTTCTATGCCCGCGACATCGGCCGCATCACCCGGGTTCAGGAACAGCTGGAATATGGGATGGTGGGGGTGAACACCGGCCTCATCTCCAACGAGATGGCCCCCTTCGGTGGGGTCAAGCAGTCGGGGCTTGGCCGTGAGGGCAGCCGTCATGGCCTCGATGACTACATGGAACTGAAATACATCTGCCTCTCGATCTGACGGCAGGCGCGCTATATCTGGAACAGGGGCGGCGGTGCCGCCCCTTGGCATGAAGGGGCACGCGTCATGGCTGAAGACTACATTCCGCCGAAGGTCTGGACCTGGGACAAGGAAAACGGCGGCCAGTTCGCCAGCATCAACCGCCCCATCGCCGGGGCCACGCATGACAAGGCCCTGCCGGTCGGCAAGCACCCGTTGCAGCTTTATTCGCTGGCCACGCCCAATGGCGTCAAGGTCACGATTCTGCTGGAAGAGCTCTTGGAGGCCGGACACGACGCCGAATACGACGCTTGGCTGATCGAGATCAACAAGGGCGACCAGTTCGGCAGCGGGTTCGTCGAGGTGAACCCGAATTCCAAGATACCCGCCCTGATGGACCATGGGGCAAATCCGCCGCAGCGGCTGTTCGAGAGCGCCTCGATCATGCTTTACCTGGCCGAAAAGTTCGGAGGCGCCTTCATTCCGAAAGACCCATCGCAGCGCGCCGAGATGTTCAACTGGCTGTTCTGGCAGATGGGCTCTGCGCCCTTCCTTGGCGGCGGGTTCGGGCATTTCTACGCCTATGCGCCGGTGAAGATCGAATATGCGATCAACCGCTATGCAATGGAATCGAAGCGCCAGCTTGACGTGCTGGACCGGCATCTGGCGCAGCATGAGTGGATGGCGGGCGAATATTCGCTGGCCGACATGGCGATCTACGCCTGGTACGGTAACCTCGTCCTTGGCCGGGCCTATAACGCTGCGGAATTCCTGGACGTGGCGAGCTACACCCATGTGGTCGCCTGGGCCAAGAAGATCGACGCCCGCCCTGCGGTGATCCGGGGCCGGATGGTCAACCGCTCGTGGGGTGAGCCGCAGGAGCAGCTGCCGGAACGCCATTCGGCAGCGGATTTTCCCAAAGCGTGACGGGATCAGGCCCGCCGCCGTCGCGGGCTGGACGGACAGGGCGGGCGCAAGGCATGATCTTTGCGCCTGACCCTGCGAAAGGAAAACGCATGCAGACCATCACCAAACTGCCCCCGACCGATGGGATCGAACCGGCCACCGGCGATCTGGACGGCTGGGTTGTCACCGAAGGCACCCCGTCGATGAAGACCTGGGTGCTGCACACGGCATCAGATGGCAGCATGGTCAGCGGCATCTGGGAATGCTCCAAGGGCAGCTACCACGCCACCTATACCGCCTATGAATACGTGGTCCTGATCAAGGGCCGGATCGTCATCACCCCCGATGGCGGCACGCCCGTAACCGTGCAGGCGGGTGATGCCTTTGTGGTGGAAAAGGACTTCAAGGGCACCTGGAAGATCGAGGAAGACGTGCGCAAGCACTTTGACTTCGTGGTTGGCTGACCGCTACCACGGCAAAGGCTTGCCATCCCGAAAGAACCCGCCCGTCGGGCCGTTGGCGTCAAGGTCTGCGGCCCAAAGGATGCTGGCCGCACCTTCGGCCACCGGGCGCGCACCCATCTGCGCACCACCCTCGAATGTCGCGGTAAAACCGGGGCAGACCGCGTTGATCTTCACGCCCGACGTCTCCTCGCGCGCAAGCTTGGCCGTCAAGGCGTTCAGTGCCGCCTTGGCGACGGCATAGCTGGTGCCCATCCCGTTGCCGGTCGTCAGCCCGAAACCCGTGTCGCCATGTGACCCCGCCCCGCTGGAGACGTTGACCAGCCGCCCCGCAGGCGACAGGCGGAGAAGCGGCAGGAACGCCGCGCACATCGCCCAGGTGCCGAAAAGCGTGACCTCCATCACCCCGCGCGCAAGGCCAAGATCGGCGCCTGCCGCCGTTTCGCCCCAAGGGGCGACGGCGGCGGCGTTGTTGATCAGGACGTCCAGCCGCCCGTCCCGCGCCTGCACCTCCTCTGCCGCCCGTCGAATCGCCGCGCTGTCGGCAAGGTCCAGCGCCAGCGGGACCACGTCAGCGCCGATGGCGGCGGCCATCGCCTCGGCCTGCGCCGCTGTCCGCGCCGCGATCCAGACCCTGTCTCCCCGCGCGGCCAGCGTCTGGGCCACCGCAAAGCCAAGGCCCGTCGCCTTGCCCACCCCTGTCACCATCACGATCCGTGCCATGCTTCACCCCACCCGGTTGCCTTGGGTGGATCATCCCTCTTAAGCTGCCATTCAGTCCAGTACCGTCATTTTTGTCAGCGTGAGGTGCGCCATGTCCCCCTGTCCGGTTCAGACCGCTATCGGCATCGTCGGCGGCAAGTGGAAAGCGGGCATCCTTTTCCGGCTGCAACGCGGCCCGATGCGCCTGTCGCAGCTTGGCCGTGAGATGCCGTGGATTTCGGAACGCGTGCTGATCCGCCAGTTGAAAGACCTGGTGGAGGTGGGCGTGGTCCAGCGCCACGATTACCGCACCTTGCCGCCAAGGGTGGACTATGCGCTGACGCCATACGGCCGCACGCTGGAGCCGATCCTGCAGGCGATTGGCACCTGGGGGCAGGGCCATATCGACGCCGGCCGCCCAGTCTTGCGGGATTGAGGGTGGCCGCCGGATCGCCTAGGCTGAAGCCACACAGGACAGGAGAGAGCATGCCCCGTATCGCCGTCGTCACCGGGGCCGCTGGTGGTCTGGGCCGGGCCTTCACTGACCGCCTTCTCGCCGATGGGCTGCAGGTGGTGGGCGTCGACATCGACGGCGCGGCCCTGCTGACCATGGCTGCAGACCGCGACGGCTTTACCCCCGAGGCGGTTGACCTGACCGACCCCGAGGCGATTGCAGACCTTTTTGACCGCATCACCAGCCGATATGGCGGGGTGGATGCGCTGGTGAACAACGCCGGGACCTGCTTCATGTCCGACTTCCCCAACATCCCGGCGGAGGAGCTGACCCGGCAGATGGAGATCAACTTCCATTCGGCCTTCCATTGCTGCCAGCAGGCGGTAAAGGCGATGGCGGGCAGGCCGGGGGTGCGCAAGATCGTCAACATCTCGTCGAACGGGGCCTATAACTTCGACGTTTTCGACCCGCCGCACTACCGCGCCTCAAAAGCCGCGATGGACACGCTGACCAAGGACCTTGCCCGCCGCTACGCGCGGGAAAAGATCGCGGTGAACTCGATTGCCCCGGCGATGACGGAAACGCCTTTGTTCAACGTGCTGACCGAGGATGTGCTGGCGCGGGCGATATCCGCCATGCCGCATGGGGTGGCGATGCAGCCGGATCAGATAGCGGCTTGGGTGGGGTTCCTGATCTCAGCCGCCGGGGATGTGTCATCGGGCAATATCATCATCCTGAACCAAGGGCGCGACGTCCGGTGACGGGGCCAAATTCCTTCGAAGGAATTTGCAAAAGTTTTCGAAAACTTTTGCGCGTTGGTGGCCGATGAAGGTCACCATCCACAAGCTGTTCGACTACCTTTTGGAAACCACGGCCCAGGACCCGCCGGAATGCTTCATCGGCTTTTCCCTCGCCCGCTCACCGCGTCTTGGGGATTTTCTGGCCGACCTTGACCCGGACCTGTCGCTGGACTGGAACGGCGTCAGCTTTCTGGGCCTGCCGACCTTGCGGCAAAGGGTGCTCGATCAGGCGGGGCTTCAGCTCTCGCCGGACAGCGTCCTCATTACCGCCGGGACGGCAGAGGCGAACTATCTCTTGTTTCGCCAATTGCTGCAGGCGGGGGATGAGATCATCACCGAAGCGCCCGGCTGGCCCCAGGCGGGGGTCATGGCGCGTGCCATCGGCGCGGTGCTGGTTGAGGTTCCGCGCGATGAGGCGAACGGCTGGCACCTTGACCCCGATGCCGTGGCTGCCGCGATCACCCCGCGCACGCGGATGATCTTCCTTACCAACCCGAACAACCCGACTGGCCGCCTGATCCCTGAGGAGGACTTGCGGGCGCTGGCAGCCCTCGCCGACAAGCATGGCGTCTGGCTTGTCGTCGATGAAGTTTATGCTGGCCTCGAATGGTCCGGGCCAAGGCCACCCTCCATCGCCGGGCTGACGCCGTTCGGGATCACCACGGGTTCCGTCTCCAAGGCGCTGGGGCTACAGGGTTTGCGGACCGGCTGGATGATCTGCCAGACGCCGGGTGTGATCCGCGATGCGATGATCCTGCGGGAGAATTCGTCCGAGATCATGAACATCCTTGGCGAACAGATCGCCGAGATCGCCCTGCGGCCCGACCGGCTGGCAGCGGCCCTGACCCGCGCGCGGGAGGAAGGGCGGGCCACGCTGGACCAGATGGACGCTTTCGTCACCGCCGAACCAAGGCTGACTTGGGCACGGCCCGAGGCGGGGCTGATCGGCCTCGCGCGGCTGGACGGGATTGACGGGGAATCGCTGGCGCGCCGGTTGCTGCAGCCCCCTTATCGGACCTTCGTTCTGCCCGGATCGGCCTATGGCTGCCCCAGCCACATCCGCCTGGGCGTCGGCGGCGGGCCGGAAACGCGGTTGGACGAAGGTTTAGGGCGCCTCTCCGCCCTGTTGCGCGCCTGGCAGGACTGACGCAACCGACTGAAATATATGACGTTATCCGATAACACCGCGCTGATTTTGCCTAGCGCGGCCCGAAGCCCCATTCCTTTATGCATCGCCCCAACGAAG
Organism: Rhodobacter sp.; assembly: GCA_027489175.1. Taxonomy (GTDB): domain Bacteria; phylum Pseudomonadota; class Alphaproteobacteria; order Rhodobacterales; family Rhodobacteraceae; genus Tabrizicola. The sequence continues at coordinate 137,558 of JAIYAE010000005.1, read as the reverse complement.
CGGGGCCAACCATTGAAAGGAAACGACATGCTGCCCACTGTCATGACCATGAAGTCCTCGCTGGTCGCGGCCATCACGGCCCTGTCCATCGCTGCCATCCCTGCCCCGGCGCTTGCCTTGGGGGACAAGGAAAAGGGCTTTGTGGCCGGTGTTGCCACCGCCGTCATCATTGACGAGCTTTTGAAGAACAACCGCAAGGCCCGGGCCTATGACCGCGGCGCAACCGCTGCCCCGGTCTATGTCCCGCCGCGGACCGTCTATGTCGAGCCGACCTACAGCACGACCTCGATCTACCGCACGCCTGCCGCCCGCGCCTTCAACAGCTATTCCGCGTCCGAGCGTAAGGCGATCCAGCGCAACCTGCGCGCCTGGGGCTACTATCGCGGCGGGATTGACGGGTCGTTCGGCCCCGGCACCTACAACGCGATCGTCGCCTATGCCCGCGATGAGGGGGCTGTCGGCAACCTCAGCTCCACCAGCGGGGCCTTCGCGGTCTACGACGGCTTGATCTTCTGATCCCCTTCCCCAAGTGGTCAGTCATCTGAACAAGCCCGAAGCCCCCGGTCCGGATCAGTCCCGGACCGGGGGTTTCTTTGTCCGGGGTAAGGATTTCCGGGCGCGGCCCAAGGGTGCTGAGGCCCTCGCCAAGGATTGCCCCCCGGCCCGCGTCACAGATAACGTGATGCTGATGAACACGCCCGATGACTCCCTTGCCATTGCCGCCGCTGACGGCGACCGCGCGGCCTTTGCCACGCTGGTGCAACGGCATTACGACCGGATTCATGGGCTGGCCTGGCGGCTTACCGGCAGCCGGACCGAGGCTGAGGATCTGGCGCAGGATATCTGCGCCGCCCTGCCACAAAAGCTGCGCCATTGGCGGGGTGAGGCGAAGTTCACCACCTGGCTTTACCGCGTCGTCGTCAATGCGGCGCACGACCAGCGCCGGAGGCAGGCCACCCGCAGCCGCGCCGCCCTTGGCTGGGGCGACTGGGAGCTTGCGCGTCAGGACGAGATCGCGACGCAAGCCGAAGCGCAAGACTGGTTGGCCGACGCAATGACCCGCCTGCCGCCCGAGTTACGCGACACCGTGGCGCTGGTTCTGGGCGAAGAGATGACGCAATCTGAAGCCGGGCTGGTCCTTGGCCTGTCGGAGGGCACCATCGCCTGGCGGATGAGCGAAGTGAAGAAACGCCTCCGGGCCATGGCACAGGAGGACGCGAAATGACCGACGATCTCGACGACCTCCGCAAACTCTTGAAGACCGCTCCAATGCCGGAAGCGGACGCCAAGGCCCGCGCCATCGCCCTTGCGATGGAAAACTACGACCGTCTCCAAGGATCAACCGATGCGCCCCGTTCCAGTGAGGACCGCCAATCCCCGGCGGCCCCCTTGAACGGAGTGCGTCGCATGCTGAACTTCTTGACTTCCCGCCCGGCCCTGGCCGTGTCCACCTCGGCCGCTGCGCTTGTGGTCGGCGTCATGGTGATCCTGCCGGTGGCCGACCTGCGCCTGCCCGGCCGCGCCAGCCTACCGGTTGAAGCGCCCCAGACCGCAACCCCGAAAACCACCGCCCCTGAGGCTGCCGATACCGGTCTTGCCGCCAACACCGGCGCAGCGCCTGCCGAGCTTTCCCGCACGGTTGAAGCCGACAGCCTGTCAAGCGTCGCCGAAGCCGAGCCGATGGCCGACGCCGAAGTGGTCGAACTGGCGGAAGAGGCCTTCACTCTGCCCGCCGCCCCCGCCGGCAGCATTGCCGACGCCCGCACCCGGATGGAGGCTGTGCCCGAAGGCGGCGCCGTTGGTTATCTGCTGCCCGAGCCGACCATCGCCCCGCTGCCCGAGATTGCCCAACCGCAGCTTGAAGATACCGAGGCTTATGCCAACGCCCCGGCGAACCCGGTTAAGGTGACGGCGGAAGAGCCCGTTTCGACCTTCTCGATCGACGTGGATACCGCGTCCTGGGCGGTGATCCGGTCGACGCTGAACATGGGTGTGCTGCCGACGCCCGATCAGGTGCGGATCGAGGAGATGGTGAACTACTTCCCCTACGCCTACGCCGCGCCCGAGGGGGATCAGGCTTTTGCCTCGACCGTCAGCGTGATGCAGACGCCCTGGAACCCCGGCACGCGGCTGGTGACCATCGGTATTCAAGGTGCGATGCCGGAAGTCGCCGCGCGCCCGCCCCTGAACCTTGTGTTCCTGATCGATACCTCAGGGTCGATGGAGGATGCCAACAAGCTGCCGCTACTGAAGCAATCGTTGTCCTTGATGCTGTCGGAACTCCGGCCCGAGGATCAGGTGTCCATCGTCACCTATTCCGGGTCGGCGGGCCTTGTGCTGCCGCCGACCGCCGCCAAGGACCGCGCGACGATCCTGTCTTCGCTGGAAAACCTGATGGCGGGCGGCTCTACCGCCGGGGCCGAGGGGCTGGAACTGGCCTATCAGGTCGCCGAAGGGATGAAGGCCGACGGTGAGGTCACGCGCATCCTTTTGGCCACCGATGGCGATTTCAACGTTGGCATCGACGACCCAGACGGGCTGGAGGCCTACGTCGCGAAGAAGCGTGAGACGGGGACCTATCTTTCAGTCCTCGGCTTTGGCCGGGGGAACCTTGATGACGCGGTGATGCAGTCGCTGGCGCAGAACGGCAACGGGACGGCGGCCTATATCGACACGCTGTCCGAGGCGCGGAAGGTGCTGGTGGATCAGTTGACCGGGGCCCTGTTCCCGATTGCCGATGATGTGAAGATCCAGGTCGAATGGAACCCGGCCGCCGTCGCGGAATACCGGCTGATCGGCTACGAGACCCGCGCCCTGCGGCGGGAGGATTTCAACAACGATGCGGTGGACGCCGGTGAGATTGGCGCAGGCACCCAAGTCACCGCGATCTATGAGGTGACGGCGCCCGGGTCTGACGCCCTGCTGAATGACCCCCTGCGGTATGGCAGCGCTGCCGCGACCGAGACTGCGGCGGCTGAGCTTGGCTTCCTGCGCCTGCGCTGGAAGGCCCCGGGCGAGGATGCCTCGACCCTGGTCGAAACGCCGATCACCGGGGCGGAAGCGGCCACAGATGAAACCCGCTTTGCCGCCGCCGTCGCGGGCTTTGGCCAGCTTTTGCAGGGCTCCGTCTACCTGAACGACTGGGGCTGGGATGAGGCGATTGCGCTCGCGGTAGCTTCACGCGGCGAAGACGCCTTTGGCTATCGCGCCGAAGCGGTCAACCTGATGCGGTTGGCGCAGGTGATGGCGGCGAACTGACAAGGGCACACGAATTTTCTGCGAAAATTCGAACTGTCCTGAAATGACTGCGGCGCGCCCCTTTCGGGACGCGCCGTTTTTGCTTGGCCGATACCGGATCAGTTGACCGTTTCGACCTTGCCTTCCAGCACCGGGGTCGCGCCGTTTGCACGGGCAATCTCGATCCGGCGGGGTTTCAGCGCCTCGGGCATTTCGCGCACGAGGTCGATGTGCAGCATCCCATGCTCGTGCACGGCACCCGACACGCGGACGTGGTCGGCAAGGGCAAAGCGGCGCTCAAACGCGCGGGTCGCGATGCCGCGGTGCAGGTAGGTGCGGTCGCCGTCCTCGGTCGCCTTGCGGGCGGTGATGTGCAGGTTGCCGTCCTTCACCTCGACCGTCAGGTCTTCCGGCGCGAAACCGGCCACGGCGATGGAGATGCGGTAGGCATCCTCCGCCGTCTTTTCGATGTTGTAGGGGGGGTAGGTCGGCTGGGCCACGTCGCTGGTCAGGACCCGGTCCATGAGGTCGGCGATCCGGTCAAAGCCGACGGTGGCACGGTACAGCGGGGCGAAATCAAGGTTACGCATTGTCATCCTCCTGGAAGCGATGTCAGGGGCCCTCCCCATCCGGGGCAGGGCGGTCGTCCGGGCCCGTCATGGCACCCGGATAGCGCTGATTTGGGAAAGCCCCGCGCCGGTTTCAAGCCCCAGGGCCGGTGGAGCCGTTCACGGTTTCACGAAGCGCGCGCCGGTGTCGTTGCCGGTGCCAAGGGTGATCCGCTTCACCCCGGGGCGCGTGGCCTCATCCGTGCGGGTGGCTTCGCTGGTCACCCGCCCCGCGCGCAGGCGGGCCTTGAGCATGTCGACCACGCCCGGCAGTTCCATGCCGAAGGCCACGGTCCGCCCCTCTTCCCGCCGCCCGGATGAGATGATCGAGACGATCTTCGCGCGGTAGCCTGACCGGTCCAGCACCGGCGCGCCGGAGGAGCCATAGGTCACGTCACAATCCACCGCGATCAGACCGTCCTGCTGGGCAAGCACAGTGCAAACCGGCTGCCAGGACAGCGCCTCTTCCCGGCCCTCGGCGTAGGACACCACGCTGACCTTGTCACCGGTTCCCGGGCGGGCAACGGTGAAGGGGGCGGCCACGCTGGTCGGGATGGGCGTTGCCAGTTCCAGAAGTGCTACGTCCAATGCCAGCTGTTCGGGCGGTCCTTGGGGCAGGGCCTCAAACCCCTCTGGCACGACGGTGCGAGCAACCCCGGATTCGGCAATCGCCACGCCATCTGCCAGACCGGCACGGAAGGTGATGCGCCCGGCATCCACCGGAATGCCGCCCGGATTGACCACGCAATGCCCGGCCGTCAGCACCAGATTTGGCGCGATCAGCGCCCCGGTGCAGAACCCGCCGCCGTCGATGTCCACCCGGCCGACCGGCTCCCACCCGCGCAGATCGTCGCGCGTTTCCAGGCGGCTGAGGCCCGAGTTGTCCTGCGCGGCCACCGGCAACGCCAAGAGCAAAAGCACGGCAAGCGCGCGCATCATGGCTTGATGAACTTGGCGCCGTTGCCCTGGCCGCCTGACAGCACGCTGACCGTCCCCGTGCGGCCGGGGCCGCGCGTTTCGGCAAGTGCTTCGCGCAGAACCGCCAAGGGCGCGGCCAGCGGCACCGCAAGTGCCACCTTGCGCCCGTCAACCTCGGCCTTGGCCGAGATGACCGACACGATCCGGGCCACGCCATCGGTGATCGCAAAGACCGGCGCGCCGGAGGACCCAAAATCGACGTTGCAGGACAGGATCAGCGTTTCACGCCGTCCGGCCAGGACCTCACAAAACTCCTGGATCGAGGGGGCCTCGGCCCGGTCCTGCGCGTAAGAGACGACACCGACACTGTCGCCTTCGACCGGTGTGGCACCCGTTTCGAAGGGCGTCAGCGAGGGCAGGCGAATCGGCTGGCTCAGCTCCAGCAGGGCCAGATCAGCGGTCACGCGGCCCAGCTTGTCACCGGTTGCAAAGCGGTAATCGGGGTGCGTGACAGCATGGCTGACGCTGCGATAGGCCACGGCGCGGCCATTGCGCCAGCCTGCGAAGAACTGAATTTCGTCCGGGCGCATCTGCACGCCGGTCTGCTTGTCGTAAAGACAATGCGCGGCGGTCAGCACAAGCTGCGGCTCAATCAAAGCGCCGGTGCAAAAGCCCCGGTCGCCCAGCATCAGCTTGCCCACCGCATCCCAGCCGCGCGAATCGTCCGCCGTCTGCAGGCTGACCATCGCGGCATCCTCCGCCCGGGCCAGGCCGCCCAAGGAAAGCATCAGCGCCAGAAGGCAGGCAATCACCCGACCGGGGAACAGATGACGCATGGATCCCTTCCCCCCTTTGCCCGAGCCCGCCGCTGGCGCCCATCGCTACGGGGGAAGTTTGGCGGATTTTTGTCCATGGGCGCAAGGTGGCCGCTTAGTCCTGCCCTTGCAAAGCGCGGGGCTGTGGTCCGCCGGTTGCCCAGTCCAGAAGCTCCACCGTGTGGACCACCGGCACCCCGGTCCCTGATCCGATCTGCATCATGCAACCGATGTTCCCGGCCGCGATCACCTGCGGCGCTTTCGCCTCCAGTGTCTGGACCTTGCGGGCCTTCAATTGCTGGCTGATCTCGGGCTGCAGAAGGTTGTAGGTCCCGGCGGACCCGCAGCAAAGATGGCTGTCGGCAGGCTCCACCACCTCAAACCCTACCTTCTTCAGCAGGTCCTTCGGCGCGGTCTTGATCTGCTGGCCGTGCTGCAGGCTGCAGGCAGCATGATAGGCCACGCGCAGGCCCTTGGGCGCGCCCTGAGGCAAGCCCAGCGTGGTCAGCACCTCGCTGACATCCTTGGCCAACCCCGCAATCGTGGCCGCATCGGCGGCCAGGGGGTCAAGGCGGAACATGTGGCCATAGTCCTTGACCGTGGTCCCGCAACCGGAGGTGTTGATGACAATCGCATCCAGCCCGCTGGTGGCCTTCTCGGCCATCCAGGCGCGGATATTGGCGGCGGCCGAGGTATGGGACAGGTCCTCCTTGCCCATGTGATGCGTCAAGGCCCCGCAGCACCCTGCGCCCTTGGCCACCACAACTTCGCAGCCCAGTCGCCGCAAAAGCCGGATCGTCGCGTCGTTGATATCGGTGTTCAGCGCCTTCTGTGCGCAGCCGGTCATCAACGCCACGCGCAACTTGCGCTCCCCTACCGCAGGAAACACTTGCGCGTCGTCATTGCGGCTGACCGGGGGGATCTGCTTCGGTGCCATCGCCAGCATGGCTTTCAGCCGCTTGTCGGGCACAAGGAAGGCAAACGGCCGCGCGATCTTGGCGCCCAGAAGGGCCAGGCGGAAGCGGGTGGGGTAAGGGATGACCCGCGCAAGCACTGCGCGCAACATGCGATCGCCAAAGGGGCGTTTGTAGGTCTTTTCGATATAGGCCCGCGCCTGATCGACCAGATGCATGTAATGCACGCCACTCGGGCAGGTCGTCATGCAGGCAAGGCAGGACAGGCAGCGGTCAATATGCTTGACCGTCTTTTCGTCGGCCGGGCGGCCCTTTTCCAGCATGTCCTTGATCAGGTAGATCCGGCCCCGTGGGCTGTCCAATTCATCGCCCAGCACCTGATAGGTCGGGCAGGTCGCCGTGCAGAACCCGCAATGCACGCAAGACCGCAGGATTTCATTGGCGCGCTGGATGCCGGGGTCTTTCAGCTGTTCAGGCGTGAAGGTCGTCTGCATCAGCCCATCATCCCCCGGTTCAAAATGTTGCGCGGATCGAACCGCGCCCGCAGACCCGCGCCCAGGGCCGCCACCTCGGCCGCCTCGGGTGGAAAGACCACAGCGCCTTCCCCCCGGATCAGCGTCGCATGGCCGGACCCGGCAACTGTGGCGCGCACCGCCTCAGCCTGGCCTTCGGGCACCAGCAGCCAAGCGAGGCCACCGCCCCAGTCCCAGACCGCCTCACCACCTATCGCCGCCACCACCCCGGCCGCAGCCGTCGGCACCAAAGCCAGCCGCCAGACCGCGCCCGGCCGCCCGGCAAAGGCAGTCACATCCCGCACCCGGCGCCACAGGGCGGCACTTTCCGCCCCTTCCACCACCGTCACATCCCCGGCCATGAGCGCCTTCAGTTGCCCGGTGCGATAGGCGACCGACCCCGCCATCCCCTCAACCCGGACCAGCGACCGCCCGCCCTCCCGAGCAGCACCCGAAATGTCGAAGGGCGACCCCAGCGCCTTGCGCAGCATCGCCAACCCTGTGGCATCGTCCAACCCTTCGATGACCAGCGTCGCCTCCGCTTCAGGCAGGGCCTGCACTTTGAAGCTGACCTCGCTGAGAACGCCCAAGGTGCCATGCGACCCAGCCAGAAGCTTGACCAGATCATAGCCGGTGACGTTCTTCATCACCCGCCCGCCGTTCTTGACGACGTTCCCGGCCCCGTCGACAAACCGCACGCCCAAAAGTGCATCGCGGCAGGCCCCCACCTGCACCCGGCGCGGGCCACTGGCATTGGCAGCGACCACCCCACCGATGGTCGACACCCCTTCGCGCCCGAGGAGGCCCCGCAAATCCGGCGGCTCAAACGCCAGGCGCTGCCGGTCACCTGCCAGCGTCGCCTCCACCTCGGCCAGCGGGGTCCCGGCCCGCACCACCAGCGTCAAGGCACCCGGCTCATACAGCTCCACCCCCGACAGACCGCCGGTTTCCAGCACTTCGCCCACCGCACGCCCGATGGTGCGCGTGCCACCGCCCCGCACCAACAAGGGCCCCGCCGCCCCCGCGATGGCTTCCGCCAGTTCCGCCTCAGTCACCGGTCGCATCGACCCGCCTTTCACATTTGCACAAATATCCTGCGGGGGTCCGGGGGTGCAAAACCCCCGGCGCTCTCAACCAGCGCGCCGCGTGGCGCTGGTCGCCAGAGGGAACACCTTCGCGGGATTGAGCAGCCATTTCGGGTCAAACACATCCTTGACCCGCATCTGCGCCTCCATGTCGGCGGGGGCAAACTGCACAGACATCAGGTCGCGCTTTTCGATGCCCACGCCATGTTCGCCGGTCAGGCAACCGCCGACCTCGACACACAGCTTCAGGATTTCCGCCCCGAACGCCTCGCACTTTTCCAGATCGCCGGGCTTGTTGGCGTCAAACAGGATCAGCGGGTGCATGTTGCCATCACCGGCGTGGAAGACGTTGCCCACGTCCAGCCCGAACTCCACGCTCATCTCGCCAATCCGACGCAGCACATGCGGCAGGGACGAGACCGGGATCGTCCCATCCAGGCACATGTAATCGTTGATCTGCCCCATCGCGCCGAAGGCGCTTTTCCGGCCCAGCCAGATGCGCTTGGCCTGCGCTTCATCCGCAGCCTCACGGAATTCCACCGGGTCATGCGCCAGGGCGATCTGGCGGATGCGGGCCAGTTGTTCGGAAATCTCGGCCTCCGACCCCTCAACCTCGATAATCAGCAAAGCCTCACAATCCGGATAGCCTGCCTTGGCGAAGGCCTCGGTTGCGCGGATGCAAGGGCGGTCCATGAATTCGATCGCGACGGGCAAAAGGCCTGCGCGGATGATGTCGGCCACACAGGCCCCCGCCACTTCGTTGGAGTTGAACCCCACCAGCACCGGCCGCGCGCCTTCGGGCTTCGGCAGGATGCGCAGCCACGCCTCGGTCACCACGCCCAACTGGCCTTCTGACCCGCAGACCACGCCAAGAAGGTCCAGCCCCGACGCCTCGCCCCAGGGCCCGCCAAGGGTGAGCACCGTCCCATCCATCTTGACCAGCGTCACGCCCAGAAGGTTGTTCGTCGTCACCCCATACTTCAGGCAATGCGCCCCGCCAGAGTTCATTGCGATGTTCCCCGCAATCGCGCAGGCCAGCTGGCTGCTGGGGTCAGGGGCATAGAAGAACCCTTCCGCCTCAACTGCACCTGAAACCGAAAGGTTGGTCCGCCCCGACTGCACACGGATGAAGCGGTTGTCGTAGTCCGTTTCCAGCACTGCGTTCATCCGCGCGACGCCAAGGATCACACTGTCGGCGGTCGGCAAGGCCCCCCCGGCAAGACTGGTGCCCGAGCCCCTAGGCACCACCGGCACGCCCTCTTCCCAGCAGGCCCGCAAGACGGCGGCAACCTCTTCGGTCGTGCGCGGCAGCACGGCGGCCAGCGGCGGGCAACGGTAGGCGGTCAAAGCGTCGCATTCATAGGCGCGCAATTCGGCCAGATCATCAATCACCGCATCGGGGGGCAGAACCCCCCGCAACCGCGCGACGATCCGCGCCTTGGCGGACAGGATGGCCGTATCGGGCAGCGGCATTTCCATGGCGGTCTCTCCCTGATTGGTAAATAAATATAACCAATTTTCGCGGCTGACAAGCAGAATCCCCACCCCTACTGTCACGGGCATGGATGCGATGCTCTACCCCCTGACCCTGCTTGACGTTGTGGCCCTGGGCACTCTTGTCCTTGCCTGGCTGCTGTCGGGCTGGCTGACCGAACATCCCCCCGCAAGCCGCCCCTCGGTCTCGGTCGCGATGGAGGGGTATCGCCGCGAATGGATGCGCACCTTCGTCACCCGCCAGCCACGCATCTTTGACGCCACGCTGATCGACAGCCTGCGGCAAAGCACGGCGTTCTTCGCCTCGGCCTCGATGATCGCCATCGGCGGCGGCATCGCCCTGATCGGCAATGCCGGGATGATCGAAAGGCTGACCGTAGGCCTACCCATCGGCACCCGCAGCCAAGAGGTGGCGTTGCACATGCTGCCGGTCATCGGACTTCTGGGCAATGCGCTCTTGAAGTTCGTCTGGGCGCATCGCCTCTTTGGCTATTGCTCTGTCCTGATGGCGGCAGTGCCGAATGATCCTGAGGATCCTCTGGCTTATCACCGCGCCGCCCAGGCGGGTGAGATCAACATCACGGCCGCGAAAAGCTTTAACCGCGGGCTGCGATCGATCTATTTCGCCCTTGCGGCGCTGGGGTGGCTACTGGGGCCATGGGGGTTGCTGGTCGGCGTGGCCCTGGCGACCGGGGTCCTGATGCGGCGGGAATTCGCCAGCGCCTCACGCCTGATCTTTCTGCAGCAGGATCCCTGATCCGACAGCGTCACGCCGCCCGCGCGCCTTTGCGGCCTTCAATCAACCAGGCCGCGACGGCAAGGCCCGCCGCAAGGATAAGCCAGGCCCAGGCCGGCAAGAGGGGCGCCACGTTGATATCTGCGGTCAGATAGGCTTCACGCGGGGTGATGCCGATCCAGCCGCGCCCGGTGGCGGGGCGGCCTTCGGCCACGCGGCGGATGTCGGGCATCCCATCTTCAAGCCGGGTGACACCACCTTGCGTGGCGGCGGCCAGCGGGGCCAGGTCATCACCGCTGGCGATGGTTTCGACAAACTCGCGCGGGGCGGCAGGACCGACGGCGATGACGCGGGTCAGATCGCCCTGTTCCAGCCGGTAAAGGCCAAGGATCGGCGCTTCCCAGGCGGCCTCGAACCGGCCGGGGGCAGCCTCGGGCATTTCCAGCACGACCTCGGCCCCGTCCGGACCAGTGATCGTGACCGGGCCGGGCGGTTCTTCTGCCAGGGACCGGCGGGTGATCGTCATTGCCTGGCCGCGCACATCAGCGGTCAGAGTTTCTTCCTCAAGCTCCGGCTCTTTCAGCATCCAGTGCGCCAGACGGCGGAGGAGTTCCAGCTGCGGACCGCCGCCTTCATAGCCCCGGCCCCACAGCCAGGCGTGGTCGGACGCAAGGACCGCGATCCGGCCCTGATCGACGCGGTTCAAGACCAAAAGCGGCAGGTCGCGCGGGCCGGTCATCAGGATCTGGCCGTCCAGATACTCCACCTCAATCGCGCGGAACCAGCGGCCCCAGCCGCCTTCAGGGGCGTTCGCCTCAAGCCCCTCGGTCACCGGATGGCGGCGGCCAAGGTCGGTCAGCGCCGGACGGAAGCCTTCTTCCACCACCTGCGCCGTGGGGGCGACTGGCAGGATCTCGGCCAGGGGCGAGCGATAAAGACTGTCCACCGCGCCATATTCCGGACCCGCCGCAACCAGCACCGTACCGCCTTCGCGCACATATTTCACAACGTTTTCAATGTAGGACATCGGCAGGATGCCCCGCATCCGGTAGCGGTCGAAGATGATCAGGTCGAATTCCTCGATCTTCTCGATGAACAGCTCGCGCGTCGGGAAGGCGATGAGGGAGAGTTCGTCCACCGGCACCCCGTCCTGCTTTTCCGGCGGGCGCAGGATGGTGAAATGGACAAGGTCAACGCTTGCATCCGACTTCAGAAGGTTGCGCCAGACGCGTTCGCCAGCGTGGGGTTCACCCGACACCAGCAGCACGCGCAAACGGTCCCGCACGCCGTTGATCTGGATGGCGCTGGCGTTGTTGCGGTCGGTCAGTTCCCCATCCACCGGGGCCACTGAAAACTGCAGCACGTTCATCCCGCCATGTGGCAGGGTGACGGGCAGATCAAGGTCTTCGTTGATCGGCACCGTGTAGGTCGCCGGTTCCTCGGCATCGATGGAGATCGTCAGCTCCACCTCTTGCCCGGCGCTGGCGGGAACCGCGCCGATATCCTCGATCCGCAGGGTCAGGCTGAATTCCTCACCGATGATGGCAAAGGCGGGGGCGTCCTTGACCACCAATCGCCGGTCCCAGTCGGCCTCTTCCCCGGTCAGCAGAACCTGCAGCGGCGCGGGGAGGTTGGGGACCAGCCCAAGGTCATGCACCCGGCCATCAGTGATCATGATCGCGCCGGCCACCCGCGCGCGGGGTTCTTCGGCCAGCGCCTCGGCCAGAACAGTCAGGGCAAGGGTGCCGGCGTCTTCCTCGCCATCGCCGACGCGATGGATGCGGAGTTCCGTGTTCGGCAGCGCCGCCACCTCAGCCTCGACCGCCGCCACGGCGTCGGCCACTTGTTCGGCCCGGTCGCCCAGGCCTTGGCTGGCGCTTTCGTCCACCACCAGAAGCACGATGTCGTTCAGCGGCGCGCGCTCTTCTTCCTGCAAGGCCGGGTTGGCCAGTGCCAGCAGGACCGCCCCCAGCGCCAGTGCACGCAGCCACCAACCGCCAAGACCCCGCCACAGCGCGAGGGCGACCAGCGCCACGGCAACGGCGGCCAGCCCGTAGATCACCAGCCAGTTGACCAGCGGTGCGAAGACGATGGACTGCGTCATTGCCCCAGCCTTTCCAGAAGGGCAGGCACGTGCACCTGATCCGACTTATAGTTGCCCGTCAGCACATGCATGATCAGGTTGATCCCGAAGCGATAAGCAATCTCGCGCTGGCGCTCGCCCGCAAAGCCCCGGCCGACCGGCAACAGCGGCACGCCGATGTCATCCACTGCCCAGGCTGCCGCCCAGTCATTGCCGCCAATCACCACCGGCGTCACCCCGTCGTTAAGGTTGCGGAACGGCATACCCTCAGCCGCTTCCGCCTCGGCCAAGGGGGCGGCCTCAACCCAGACCGCGCCGCGTGCATGGCGGCCGGGGAACTCCTGCAAAAGGTAGAAGGTCCGCGTCAGGACATGGTCCCCCGGCATCTGCTCCAACGGCGGGATATCCAAGCCCGAGGCGATGAGTTGCAGGCGCTGCCCTTCGGGCGTCGATCCGCCAAAGCCCGCGACATCCGCATCGCGGGTGTCGAAAAGGATCATCCCCCCGGTGCGCAGATACTGGTTCAGTTTTCCATAAGCCTCAGCCGAGGGCTGCGCCTGCCCTGCGGTGATCGGCCAGTAAAGGAAAGGGAAGAACGCCAGCTCATCGCGTTCCAGGTCAACCCCGATCGGCAAGGCAGGCTCGATCGAGGTGCGCTGCCACAGCCGGTCGCCCAGACCCAAGAGGCCCGCCGCCGCCACCTCATCGACCTGAGGATCGCCGGTCAGCACATGGGCCAGAACCACCGCCGTTGTCGCCTCAAGCGCCAGCGCGTCATCAGGAAGCGAGGTGTCTTGCGCCTTTGCCTCCTGCATCGGCAAGAGGGCCACCAGCAACACCGCCACCCCACGCCGCAAGCCGGACAGCCGGCCCGCCACCCAAAGCGCCGCCAGCACGTCGATCAACAACAGCGCAAGGCCGCCGGTCAGGAAAGCCCCCTTCAAGGCCTGCGCCTCGCGCCCCTCAAGCCCCTCAACCGGGACGCTCGCAGGCCAGACGGCGGGCAGAAGCTCAGCCTCGGGCGACATGATGTTCAGCGCCACGCGACGATCCGCCCCGGCGTAAAGCCCGGGCGGCATCGCCAGCGTCGGCCCGGTCGTGATCGCCCCCGCCAGCGCCTCGCCCTCGGCCCCCGGCAACTCACCCGCGTCGGACAGTTGGCCATAGGCGTCCAGCACCACTTCGGGCGACCAGGTCTGCCCCGCCAGATCCGTCGCCTCTGGCAAGGCCGGGCGGGTGGAGACGGCCAGCCGCTCCAGCATCTGCACGAAAAGGCCTGACAGCGGCAAGGACGACCATTCCGCATTCGCCGTCACATGGACCAGCACCACCTGGCCGTCGCCCACGATCTTGCGGGTGACCAAGGGCGTGCCATCATCCAGCGCGGCAATCGTGCGTTCGGTCAGGTTCGGGTCCGGCTGTGCCAGCACCTGCGCGCGCACCACCACGTCATCCGGCGCCACCAGCCCGAAGAAGGGCGACCCTTCGGTGAACGGCGCCAGCGCCTTCGGCTCCCCCCAGCTCATCGTGCCGCCGACACTACGACCGCCTTCGCGCAGGCGCACTGGCAACAGCGGGTCTTCGTCAAAGCGGCTGACATCACTGGCCGCCAGACGCGGCCCGGCGAAGCGGAGGAGAAGCCCCCCCTCCTCCAGCCAGTCCAGCGTCGCATCGGTTTCCGACTGTGTCAGGCGGGCGACATCGGCCAGAATGACTACATCGGGATTGGCCAGCAGAACCTCGGTCAGGGTGCCGTCGATGATTTCGGCCACCGGCTCCAGCGCCTGGCGCAGGTAGTGGAGGGGCGAGAGTAGCTGCAGCCCCTCCTGGTCCGGCCCCGCGCCGATCAGCGCGATCTTGCGGCGTTTCAGGCTGTCATCGGTCAGGCTGACCGCACCAGCCGTCCGCGCGGCCTCAAGCTCAAACCGGGTGATGCGGTTGCGCAGTTCGGGCGGCACGTCCAAGAGGGCCTCGCCGCGTTCCATTCCGGCGGCAAAGCCAAGCGTCACGCGGGCCAGTTCGCGTTCAATGCCCGCAGGGTCTGGCCCGCGCGCGATCACTTCGACCGACACCGCATCGCCCACCGGCATCCGACTGGCGGCGACGACGACCTTGCCATCCTCAAACCCCGCGGGGTGCAGGGCCAGCACCGGGCGGGGGCTTTCGATCACGCGAACCGGGCCTTTGGCTTCCAAGGCCTCCAACAGACCGTCACGCCCCGGATAGGCCAGACCGTCCGACAGCCAGACCGTCTCAAAGCTGCCATCCGGCAGCACTTCGGCCCAGCCGTCCATGCCGGGGGCCCAGGCCTGCGGCTGCAGGCCCGCGGCGCGGCCGGCCCAAGCCTCGGCCGTCTGGAACTCCACTCGTTCGGGCGCGTCGGTCAGGCGGATCAGCGCCACAGGGCGCCCTTCGGCCCCGGCCTCGGCCACCAAGGCGCTGGCCTTTTCGGCCCGGCGCGGCCAGTCGCGCGCATCGGCCCAAGAGCCATCCACCACCACCATCAGCGGCCCCGACCCCGCCGCCCGCACATCGGGGTTCAGGATCGGCCCGGCAAAGGCGATGATCGCCGCCGCCACCGCCAGCATCCGCAAAAGGAGGAGCCACCAGGGCGTCTTGTCCGTCTCGGTCTCTTCATCCTTCAGGCCCAGCAGAAGCGCCACGCCGGGAAACCGCCGCCGGATCGGCGCGGGCGGCACGGCGCGCAGCAGGAACCACAGGATCGGCAGCGCGATCAGCGCCAGAAGCAGCCACGGAACTGCAAAACCGATGGGGCCGATCATGAACATCTAGCGGCCCCCTTGAAGCGCGGCGTAGGCCCAAAGCAGCGCCGATTGCGCCGGATGCCCGGTGTGATGCGTGGTGAAATGCCAGCCCACCGCGCGCGCCAGCCCGGTCAGCCGGTCCTTCCGTTCTGCAAGCCTGGAAAGATACCGCGCCCGCAGATCACCCGCGCGCTGGGTTTCATGGCGCATCGTGCCGCCCATCGATTCAAAGATCGTGCGGCCGTCAAAGGGAAACTCTTCCTCGGCTGGGTCAAGGATCTGGATCAGCACGCCCTTGACCCCCCGGTCTGACGCGCGGGCCAGCCCCGCCTCAACCGCTGTCAGATCGCCCAGGAAGTCCGACAGGAAGACCGCGCGGCCATGGCTGACCATGCCGTCGGTCTCCGGCGCGCCGTAGTCTTCGCCCGCATCCTCACCCGCCAGCCGTGCGGCAAGGCGCAGCATCTGTGTCCGCCCAGCGCGGGGGCTGGCCATGCCGGCGATGCCCACCCGTTCCCCGCCGCGCAACAGGAGAACCGCCAAAGCCAGCGCCAGCAGCTTGGCCCGGTCACCCTTCGGCGCGCGGGATTTGTCGCCGGTGAAGGTCATCGACTTCGACGGATCAACCCACAGCGTCACCGACTGCGCCGCCTGCCATTCGCGTTCCCGAACAAAGTGCGAATCGCTGCGGGCGGATCGGCGCCAGTCGATCATCCGGGCGCTGTCTCCCTGATGCGCGGGGCGGTATTGCCAGAATTCATCGCCCAACCCCGCCCGCCTGCGCCCGTGTTCGCCCAGCATGACGGTTGCCGCCAGCATCTCGGCCTCGGCCAAAAGCGGGGGCAGCGTCTGGCCTAAGGCTTCGGCCCGGGCGCGAAGATCGGGCGCTGCACTCACGCGGCGGCCTCAAGGCCAAGGACGCGGCCCGTGACGCGGGAGATGATGCCTGACAGCGTCTCACCCCGGGCGCGCGCCGCAAAGGACAGCGCCATCCGGTGAACCAGCACCGCCTGCGCCAGGTCGGCCACGTCGCTGATCGACGGTGCGAGCCGCCCGTCCAGGAGCGCCCGCGCGCGGACGGTCAGCATCAGCGCCTGCGCGGCACGGGGGCCGGGGCCCCAGGAAAGCGAATCCGCCAGATCGCGCCCCTCCGCCTCACCCGGGCGGCAGGCGCGAACCAGGTCAAGGATCGCCTCGACCACCTGATCGCCGACCGGCATCCGGCGGATCACGCCTTGTGCCTTGATCAGCCCTTCGGCGGTGAAGACCTGATGCGCCTCGGCCTCTTCGGCACCGGTGGTGGCGATCAGGATGTCCCGCTCGGTCGCGCGGGTCGGGTATTCGACATCGACCTGCACCAGGAAGCGGTCCAGCTGGGCTTCGGGCAGGGGATAGGTCCCTTCCTGCTCGATCGGGTTTTGCGTTGCCAGCACGTGGAACGGCTTGCCCAAGGGCCGGTGCTGGCCCGCAATCGTCACTTCTTTCTCCTGCATCGCCTGCAAAAGCGCCGACTGGGTCCGGGGCGAGGCGCGGTTGATCTCATCCGCCATCAGCAGTTGGCAGAAGATCGGCCCTTCAATGAACCGGAACGCCCGCGCCGTGGCATCGCCGTCCAGCACCTCGGAGCCCAGAATATCGGCAGGCATCAGGTCGGGCGTGAACTGGATGCGGTTGGCCTTCAGGCCCATGACCGTGCCAAGCGTATCGACCAGCCGCGTCTTGCCAAGGCCAGGCAGACCGACCAAAAGCGCATGCCCGCCACACAGCATGGAGGCAAGGACCAGGTCCACCACCTTTTCCTGCCCGATGAAACGACGGTTGATCGAGGCCTTCGCCTCGCCCAGGGTCGCCCCCAGCGCCTCGATCTCGGCAACAAGGGCTGCGGTATCGGCCATGGCAATGCTCCGTTCAGAAAGGTCCGGTGGTTATTAGACCCAACTATGCCGCCCGGCACAAATGGCAAAAGGCGACTTGACACAATTCCTCGTGAAACCGGTTCTCCAGGGGGCTGAACGCCTGTCCCATGGGCCCAAAATCCTTAAGAAAGGATTTTGACAGATTTCTTCCTCAAGAAATTTGGCCCCGCGCCTGCCCGTTGCACCCCGCCCCAACACCGTTACATTGGCCCGATGACCAAGCCCACCGCCGATACGCTGGCCGCCGCCGCCACGACCTTCGCCCGGAAGGGCCCGCCGCCGGTCCATCTGTGGAACCCGCCCTTCTGCGGCGACATCGACATGCGGATCGCCCGCGACGGCACCTGGTATTACCTTGGCACGCCGATTGGTCGCGCGCCGCTGGTCAAACTGTTCTCCAACATCCTCAAGCGCGAAGGCGATGCCTACTTCCTCGTCACCCCGGTCGAGAAGGTGGGGATTAACGTTGATGATGCGCCCCTCCTGGCCACCGACTTCACCGTGACGGGTACTGGCGCGGACCAGACCATCACCTTCACCACCCTGACCGAGGATACCGCGACCCTTGGCCCCGACCATCCCTTGCGGGTGGAGCGGGACCCGACCACGGGCGAACCTTCCCCTTATGTCCTGATCCGCGCCAATCTCTGGGCGCTGATCGACCGGAAATCCTTTTACCGGCTGGTTGATCTTGGGGGCCATCACGCCTATGCGGGGCAGGATTGGTTTGGTCTCTGGTCCTCGGGTCAGTTCTTTCCGGTCATCCTGTCGTCTGAACTGCCGCCCGACTTGCCCTGAAAGGCCACTGCCCTTCATGCCCCGATACGCCGCGAACCTGACGCTGCTCTTCACCGAAGTGCCGATGCTGGACCGCCCCGATTGGGCCGCGCGCTGCGGGTTTGACGGGGTGGAGGTGCTGTTTCCCTATGACTTTCCCATGGCCGACTGGGAACGTGCGCTGGCGGGCCAACCCCTTGCCCTGATCAACACACCCCCGGGGGACTGGGCCAGTGGCGACCGCGGTTTCGCCGCCGTCCCGGGGATGGAGCTGCGCTTTCGCGAAAGTTTCCTGCGCGCCGCCGACTATGCCACCCGGCTGCAGGCAGGGCGGCTGCATGTGATGGCGGGCGTGGCCAAGGGGCCGCAGGCCGAACAGTGCTACACGGAAAACCTGACCTGGGCCCTGGCCGAGGCCCCGGACCTGACCCTGACGATTGAGCCTTTGAACCCCGATGACATGCCGGGCTACTTCCTGAACGACTACGATCAGGCCGCCCGGATCCTGGATGACCTCGCCCACCCCCGTATCGGCCTGCAGTTTGACCTCTGGCATGCAGCGCGCCTGCATGGGGATGCCGCGGCCGTCTGGGCTGACCATCGCCACCGGATCAACCACGTCCAGATCGCGGGCTTTCCGGCCCGCAATGAACCGGGCGGCGGCGGCTTTTCCCTGCCTGACCTGTGCGACGAGATTGACGCCCATTTGCCCGGCACCTGGATTTCGGCCGAGTATCGCCCCGCCAAGGGCACCGCGCAGGGTCTGGGCTGGCTGACAGCGCTGAAATCGCGCGGCACGCCCATCGGCGGGTAAGGGGCTGCGGGCTTGCCCCCCACCCTTGGGGGACGCGCCCGCGCTGCCGGCGCAAGACCCGTGCCAGTCGCGCCAGACCAAAGCTCCGCCCCTTGTGCCCGCCGGGCCGCAACCGCTAGAATGACGCCAGCCACCACAAGGACGCCTGCCCATGCCGATTGACGCGCCGGAAACCCAAGTTGTCACCACCTGGAAAGTGGCCTGCGACGGGGGTGAAGGCGCCCTTGGCCATCCGCGCGTCTGGCTGACGATCCCGCAGGACACGGGCTTTGTCGAATGCGGCTACTGTGACAAGCGCTATGTGATCGACCGTGACCACGCCCACGACGATCACTGATCCGCGTCCGGCCCCCTGACCCATGCGCAAGGCCCTGCGCCTTCTGGCGGCGGCGCTTGCCGTGCCGATCCTCTACCTTGCGGCGTCCTTTGGGCTGCCGCTAATCCCCGGCCCCGGGCCTGACCTCTCCGGCCCGCCTGCCCATACCATCGGCCTTCTGCAAGGCCCGATCCACACCGACATCCTCTTTCCCCTGACCCCAGATACCCGCGCCCGCTTTGTCTTTGCCGAGGCCGCAGGCGTGCCCGTCACCCACCCGGATGCGCAGTGGCTGATGTTCGGATGGGGATCGGCCGCCTTCTACACCACCGCGGGCACCTACGCCGACATCACCCCCAGCGCCGTTCTGACCGCCGCCACCGGCGATGCGGCGGTGATCCGGCTGGACGTGACCGGCCCCCTGCCCGCGCTGGAAAACCTGCGCTTCTTGACCCTTTCCGAGGCGCAGTATCAGGCCTTGCTGACACAGGTCCTTGCGGCCTTTGCCAGCCAGACCGCGCTTGACCACCCCGGCTTTACCGGGCTTGACGCCTTCTTTCCCGCCACCGGCCGCTTTCACGCCTTTCGCACCTGCAACGTCTGGCTGGGCGAGACCTTGCGCGCCTCAGGCATCCCCTTCGGCCTTTGGACACCGGCCAACTGGTCGGTCACCCTGTCGCTTGACTGGCATCTTGCGGGCTTGGCCGACTAGGCCGGCGCAATCACGCCGACGGCCGGAAATCATGCGGAACGTCCGTCTCGTCACCGGGTTTGCTCCGTGAAACTTGCCGTGGTGCAACCTGCTTCACGGTCCGGGTTTTGAAACGCAAACCGATGATCCGGAGACTTCAGATGAAACTCTACGCTCCCCTCTTTGTCACCCTGCTTGCTGCACCGGTGTTCGCTCAGACGACCGCAATGGACAACAGCGACCTGTCGTCCCGCGTGGGCACCAGCTTTTACAGCGATGACACGATGATGACCCTGCGCGACACCGCTGACATCCAGACCCAGTGGCCCACGATCAGCGCCGAAGATCAGGCCGCGATCCGCGCGCGCTGCGAAATCGTGAACGCGGCTGTCGACACCGGCGCGTCAGGCGAATCGACCGGCCCGGCCACCGGCGACGGTGCTGTTGCCGATGCCGTTCCTTCGGACGGCACTGCCACGACCGCCGATACCGGCTCGTCCGACGACTCCACCGGGCCTGCAACCGGTGACGGCGCTGCAGACGACGCTGCCGATGCGGCAGGTGTCGAACCCTCGACCGGCGCAGAAGCCGGGGCCACGGTCGATTCCGGCTCGTCCGATGAATCGACTGGTCCGGCCACTGGTGACGGCGCTGCGGAAACGGGGTCGGCCCCTTCGATGATGGCTGATGCCAACTTCATCGATGACGACGTCCGGATGCAGCCGATCTGCGCTGCGATCCAGGGCCTCTGATCATTTTGAAGGTCCGGGACTGACAAACGGGCGGCGCGGTGACGCGCCGCCCGATTTCACGCTCTCCCCGGTGCGACGATCCTCTTAGCGCAACGACCGGGTGGCACGCGGCCGGGCTTCATGACAATACTGACCCCGTCGGAACCGCAGGGGGCGCATGACATGACTTTCGGCAAGGGCCACCACCTTCATCTTATCGACGGATCGGCCTACATCTTCCGCGCCTACCACGCGCTGCCCCCTCTGACGCGCAAGTCCGACGGCCTGCCCGTGGGCGCTGTGGCAGGCTTCTGCAACATCCTGTGGAATGAGCTTTCGCGCGCCAGCGCCGGCAAGGCCGCAACGCACCTTGCCGTGGTCTTCGACCACTCCTCCCTCACCTTCCGCAACACGCTTTACCCGGAATACAAGGCCAACCGGCCCGAGCTGCCGGAAGACCTCCGCCCGCAGTTCCCGCTGACCCGCGAAGCCACCCGCGCCTTCAACGTCGCCTGCCTTGAGACCGAGGGGTATGAGGCCGACGACATCATCGCCACCCTGGCCCGCGAAGCCGTAAAGGCAGGCGGCAGCTGCACCATCATCTCCTCCGACAAGGACCTGATGCAGCTGATCGGCCCCGGCATCGACATGTTCGACCCGATGAAGACCAAATCCATCGGCCCCGATGAGGTGATGGAGAAGTTCGGCGTCGGCCCCGAACGGGTGATCGACGTGCAGTCGCTGGCCGGCGACTCTGTCGACAACGTCCCCGGCGCGCCCGGCATCGGCCTGAAGACCGCCGCCCTTCTGATCAATGAATACGGCGACCTTGATACCCTTCTCGCCCGCGCAGGCGAGATCAAGCAGCCCAAGCGGCGTGAGGCGCTGGTGGACAACGCCGACAAGATCCGCCTCAGCCGTGACCTTGTGACGCTGAAGGACGACACGCCCCTCGACGTGACGCTGGACGATCTGGCGATCCAGCTGCCGGAACCGACGACGGTGATGGATTTCCTCACCAAGATGGAATTCCGCACCCTGACCAAGCGCGTGGCCGACAAGCTGGGCATCAGTGCCCCCACCTTGCCCGAAACCTCGCAACTGCAGGTTGCCACCAGCGATGAGAAGCCGCAGGCGCAGGAAGAGCAGCCCCCCTTCGACCACGCCGCCTATGAATGCATCCGCGACATGGAGGCCCTGACCCGCTGGATCGCCCATATCCGCGACATCGGCCATGTGGCCGTCGACACCGAAACCACCAGCCTTGATGAAATGCAGGCCGATCTCGTCGGCATCTCGCTTTGCGTTGATCCCGGCAAAGCCGCCTATATCCCCCTTGGCCACACCACCGGCGGCGGTGATCTCTTCGGCGCCACCGCGCTGGCCGATGGTCAGCTTGACCTGACCGCCACCCTTGCCGCCCTGAAACCGGTGCTTGAGGATCCGGCGATCCTGAAGATCGGGCAGAACATGAAATACGACTGGAAGATCTTCGCCCGCCACGGCATCCGCATCACCCCCTTCGATGACACGATGCTGATGTCCTACGCCATGCACGCGGGCCTGCATAACCACGGCATGGATGAACTCTCTGACCGCATCCTCGGCCATACGCCGATCCCGATCAAATCCCTGCTCGGGTCAGGCAAAACCCAGATCACCTTCGACAAGGTGGCCATCGACGACGCGGTGAAATACGCCGCCGAAGACGCCGATGTAACCTTGCGCCTTTGGCAGCACCTGAAGCCGCAACTGCACCGCGCCCACGTGACCACCGTCTACGAGACCCTCGAACGCCCCCTCGTTCCCGTCCTGGCCGAGATGGAGATGGCCGGGATCAAGGTCGACCGAGACACCCTGCGCGCCATGTCCAACGCCTTCGCGCAAAAGCTGGTCCAGCTTGAGGAAGAGATCCACGAAGTCGCCGGTGAGAAATTCAACGTGGGCTCTCCCAAACAGCTGGGCGAGGTCCTCTTTGATCGCCTTCAGGTTCCCGGCGGCGAAAAGGGCAAGACCGGCGCCTACACCACCGGCGCGGATATTCTTGAGGATATCACCACACTGGAAGACCACCCGCAGGCCGCGCAACTGGCCGCGCGTATTCTGGACTGGCGCCAGATCGCCAAGCTGAAATCCACCTACACCGACGCCCTGCAAGAGGCGATCAACCCGGATACGGGGCGCGTCCACACCTCCTACTCGCTCAGCGGGGCAGTCACGGGGCGCTTGTCCTCGACCGACCCGAACCTGCAGAACATCCCCGTCCGCACCGAAGAAGGCCGCCGGATACGTGAGGCGTTCGTCGCCCCCGAAGGCCGGGTGCTGGTGTCGCTCGACTACTCCCAGATCGAACTGCGCATCCTTGCCCACATCGCCGACATCCCCGAACTGCGACAGGCGTTTCAGGACGGCATCGATATCCACGCCCTCACCGCGTCCGAGATGTTCAACGTGCCCCTGTCCGAGATGACCTCCGACATCCGCCGCAAGGCCAAGGCGATCAACTTCGGCGTGATTTACGGCATTTCCGGCTTCGGCCTTGCCCGCAACCTGCGGATTCCCCGCGCGGAAGCCCAAGGCTTCATCGACCGCTATTTCGAGCGTTTCCCTGGCATCAAGACCTACATGTCCGATACCGTCAAGTTCGCGCAATCAAACGGCTACGTGCAAACCCTGTTTGGTCGGAAGATCAACACACCCGAGATCAACGCCAAGGGCCCCGGCGCCGGCTTCGCCAAACGCGCCGCGATCAACGCCCCCATTCAAGGCACCGCCGCCGACGTCATCCGCCGCGCGATGATCCGCATGCCAAAGGCCATCGCCGGGCTGGACGCCAGGATGCTCCTGCAAGTCCATGACGAACTCCTGTTCGAAGTCAGCGAAGCCGACGCCCCCAAACTGATCCCTATCGCGAAAGAGATCATGGAGAACGCCTCCCACCCCGCCGTCACCCTGAACGTCCACCTCGCGGTGGAGGGTGGCCAGGGCAAGACTTGGGCAGAAGCACATTGACCGCGCTTCGGGTCCCCCTCTTCGACGAGAAGGAAGTCACGCTCTTCGACCCGCCTGAGACAGCCGAAGCGCAAGCTGCCCTGGACAGGTTCCTTGCCTTGACGCAAAAGGATCGGCAGACCATGACACGGCATGTCGAAGCCTATTGCCGCGATTTCATCGAGTGGACCGGCGACGGTACCGTGGATATCCCCACAGCGGACGCGATCTGGACCCAGGTCCATCCCAAAGGTCTCTTCATCGACGATGAAAGCCTCAGCCCCGCGAACGAGGCCTATGTCATCGTCGAGGCCGACTGCGACTGGGAACCCGAGCACGGCTTGATGCTTTGTTTTGAAGGCGGGCGGACACTGACCAAGTGCGGCGGGTACGACGGTCATCTGACGAACAGCAACGCCTTTGATGACGAGCGCATGGCCAACGTCGTCTACAGCGCGCTTGATCCAAAATTCACCACCCGTCGCGACCCATGATCCACACCTGGCCCCAGCTCAAAGCCCACGCCCTGTCCCTGGACCTGCCAGAGGTGACCGTGGACTTCCCCTGGGGGAACGAATGCCTCAAGGCCCACGGCAAGATGTGGTGCTGGTGGTCGCCTTACGTTGATGCCGCCGTCTTCAAATGCGGCAAGGAGGAACGCGAGATGCTCATGGCCGCCGACCCTGACACCTTCACCCTCCACCCCCATTGCGCGCCCCATAACCTGATCCTCGTCCGCGCGGGGCGCATCGACGAAGGCTGGGCCCGCGCCCGCCTCACCCAACAATGGCGCGACGCTGCCCCGAAACGCTGGCTCAAGGCCTGGGACGATGCCCGCAGCTGACGCAGCCCCGATCCTGACGGTCCGCAGCCGTGCCGACCTCCGCGCCTGGCTGGCCGAAAACCACGCCACCTCCAAGGCCATCTGGCTGGCCAGCTACAAAAAGCACCACCCCGACTACCTCGCCTATGAGCCCCAGGTGGAGGAGCTTCTCTGCTGGGGCTGGATCGACAGCGTCACCCGCGCGCTGGACGCCGACCGTTCTATGATCCTGATCGCGCCGCGCAACCCGAAATCCGCCTGGTCGGCCGTCAACAAGGCCCATGTCGACCGGGCCCGCTCCAGCGGCGCCATGACCCCGGCGGGTGAGGCGAAGATCGCCATCGCGCAAGCCAGCGGCATGTGGGATTTCCTGAACGACGTCGACGCGCTGATCGACCCACCTGACCTGACCCAGGCGTTGGCTGATACCGGCACCAAAGACTTCTGGGCCGCCCTGCCGCGCAGCATAAGGCGCGGCACGCTGGAATGGATCAAGACCGCCAAGACCGCCGAAACCCGCGCCAAACGTATCGCCGACGTCACCGACAGCGCAGCGCAAGGCCTTCGCCCCAGCCCCTTCCGCCGCTAAGCCCTTTCACTTTGGCCCAAATATCCCGGGGAGCTCGAGGGGCAGCGCCCCTCGTCAGCCTCGTCTCTGCGCATCTTCGCGCAGAGACGAGAGAACAGGTCTTCGCGGCGGCACGCCGCTCCGCAAGGTCACCGCTCGATGCGGACCTGATAGCAGTTGTTCCGGGCGGACCGCACATGCACATAGGCCACCCGCGGATCGGCAAAAAGCTCTGCCGCCCGCGCCGTGATGGCCCCGGTCGCCACCACCCCGCCGGTGCCATAGACGATCCGGTCCCCCGCCCCATACCCCCGAACGATATAGTCGGGCGAGGCGAGCATGTCCGGCACCCCCTCGCCACCCCCCGCATCACAAGGATCGGCGCAAAGGAAAATCGGGCCAACCTCGGCATAGGGCTGCGGCGCGGGGAAGGGTCGGTGCGCCAGAACCAGCATCTCCGCCCCTTTCGGGATCATCCCCAGACAGTGCCGGCACGGGGTACCGCCCCCTTCCGAGATCTGCCGCTCGGGCACCTGCCCGTTCGCATCAGGCCCCCCGGCCTGATAGGCCCGCACCACATCCGTCGGTATCGCCACAAATCGCATCGCATCCTCCGTGTTTTTACCGGAAGATGCCCCGACCGCGCGCCCCGGGCGACCCGAAGCTTGCGCATTGGGCTACCGCGTCACTCCGGCTCTACCAGTCGGCCCAGAACGCGGCCGCCAAGGATATGCAGATGGTAATGCGGCACCTCTTGCATCCCGTGCACCCCAGCATTGGTGATGCCCCGATAGCCGTCCGGGCCGCTGAGGCCCAGGATCGCACAGGTCTTGGCGACCGTGCGGTGGAAATCCATGATCTCGGCCTCCGACGCCTCGGCCGCGAAATGATCCAGCGCCACATAGGCCCCTTTCGGGATTGCCAGCACATGCACCGGTGCCAAGGGGCGAATGTCGTGGAACACCAGCGTGTGGGGCGTGTCCATCACCGTCCGGTTCGGAATCTCGCCACGCAGGATGCGGGCGAAGATGTTGGTGGGGTCATAGGTCCAGGTCATGCTTCTCAATCCACGAATAGGTAATCGGTTGCCGCAATGTCGCGCGCGGTTTCGGCAGGAATATCCAGAAACGCCGCCAGCGCCCGCGCATTCTCGCTCAGGTCGCCCAGTTCGCGCATCCGATGGTGGCCCGGCAAGCCCAGGTCGCGCAAGCGCTCGATTTCAAACCGCACGTCATACCGGATCGTCGGCAACAGCCGGTCAATCGCGGCAGGCGGCGTGTGCGGCCCGGCAAGCCCCACCCGGCGCGCATGGCCCACGAGGTATTCATCCGAAAACGCGCAGTCGATTTCCAGTAGGCGCACTTCGGCGCGGTCGTTGTAAAGGTCCTGGATCAGTTCCGTGCTGGCCGGATCAACGCAGAGGATCAGCCGATCCGTCTCCCAGAAGTCAAACAGCATCCGGACCAGCGCGCGACGGTGGCGCATGCGCTTGTCCAGCGTGGTCTGGATACCGCCAAGGTCCGGCAAGGCAGCGGCCTCTTCGTTGAAGAGATAGTCCACCGCCGGGACCTGCGTCACCTCGCGCAGACGCTGCACCAGACGCTTGGCGACATGCCACTTCTTGCAGGTCACCAACAAGAGGGTGCGGTCGCGGCCCAGCCGGGTTTCAGTTTCCCAGAACCGTGGTGCAAACCGCCGGCCTTGCCGCCCGCGCGCGGTCAGAAACTCAAACTGCCGCCGCCCGTCGCCCGTGGTCTGAAAGCTGCGCCCGGTTTCAATGTAAAGCGCGCCCAGCCGTGCCTTCAGCGTCAGCGCATCCGGGCTGATCTTGCGCGCAAACAGGTATTCCTGCGCCAGCAAAAGGTCATGGTGGTCGTCATAGAACGTCGCCGGCATCCCGTAATCGGTGAACATGAGGAACGTCAGCGTGCGTGAGCGGATCTCACGCTCGGGCGTCAGATGGGCGACGATGGTCTGAAAGAACGTCTCGTCCGGGATCCAGGTCGTGCGGAAAAAGCGCACCACATCGGCCCGCCGGTCAATGAAGGAAAGCACCGCCTCCACCGTGCGCCGCCGCAGGCACCACCACTGGCTACCGATGCGGATGCGCAGGTCAGAGGGGACCTTGCGCGCCAGTCCCAGCCGCTTTTGCCACTCCATCGACCGGTAGAACCACGCCTTGCGCTGCCGTTCGTTGAACCAGTGCCGATAGATCAGCCGTTCTTCCTTGATCCCGGTCTTGATCCAGTCCGAGGTGAAAAAATCGAAGCTCTCGATGAAATCCGCTTCTTCCGCCTCCAGCCGCTGATGCACATGCTCGGCCGTCTTGATCGGCATGCAGTCGCCGGACAGCATGTAGAAATGCGTGGCCGCAGGAAACGCCTCGGCCGCCGCCCGCAGGGCCTCCAGCGTGGCGGCGACCAGGCTCCACTCGCCCCAGCCGCATTTGACCCGGCGTGCGGCAAAGGTGATCTGCGGGTTGCCGGACAGGGCTTGCCGGATGCGGTCAAAATCCGCCGCGCGGGCGCGGGCGTCGAAATGGATGGCTATGCAGTCCCCCGCCGCCGTCAAGCGCAGCGCCTGCGCGATGACCCCCTCCGGGTCCTTGTGGCACAGGAGGATGAAGGCAATCGTCGTCATCGGGCACGCGGTTTCGGGCTGGGGGTCATGGCCGTCCTCGTAAACTGCGGCAAGCTTCCTTGAAAAGGCCGAACTTGTCTGCTTGATTGCCGCAATCTTGGCATTGTGTCGCTTTTGCTGAAACTGACTCTTGGAAGGACGTCACGTATGGGTTTCCCCGGTACTTGGATGACCGAAAGCGAAAGCGTCGTCTACCGGGTCGTGCCGAAATGCGCCTGTTCGACCATCGGGCAGATCATGTTCTATTCCGACCATGGCCGGTTTTTCGATGGCGACATCCATGATGCGCAGACCGGCCTGCACAAATGGGCGCTGGAAGGCAGCCAGCCCCGGATCGAGGCCGCCGTGCGCGGGCACAAGACCTTTGCCTTCACCTGCGTGCGCAACCCCTATACCCGCATCCTGTCGTCGTTCTTCGACAAGATCTGCGGCATCCAGCGCAACGGCAAACGCTACCGCGGCAACATGGTGCCGCTTCTGATCCAGAAATACGGGGTCGAGGTCGGCGGCGACGATGGCAAGCAGGATTTTGACCAGATCGCCAGCTTCCGCCGGTTCCTCCTCTTTGTCCGCGACACCATCCGCTGGAAAAAGCCGATGGAGCCGGACATCCATTGGTCAGCAATGGCGGGCCATGTTTCGACCTTCATCGTCAATGGCGGGCGCTACAACCACATCTTCTTCACCGAAGATTTCAATCCCGGCATGCAGACGGTGCTGGACCGGATCACCGTGAAGCACCCGATTGATCTGGCGAAGATCCCGCGCTTCAACGAAAGCGAAGGCCACGGGCCAAAGCGGGCGCATCCGGTTGAAGCCTATTTCGACGATCTTTCGATGCACCTGATGTGGGAAATCTACAAACGCGACTTCCAGCTCTTCCGCTATGACTTCGACAACCCGGCGAACAAGCTGCCAAAGGGCCCGGTTGATCTGGACGAAGTGCACGCCAAGCTGGGGGACTAGGATGGATACGGTCACCGGCGGCTGTCTTTGCGGCGCGCTGCGGTTCACGGCAACCGGCCAGCCCTACCGCGTCGGCCTCTGCCATTGCATGGACTGCCGCAAGAACCACGGCGCCTTGTTCCACGCCTCGGCAATCTTTCCCGAAACCGCCGTGACCATCACCGGCGAGGTGCAAACCTACCGCGACCGCAGCTTCTGCCCGACCTGCGGCTCGCCGGTTTTTGCCCATATCGACGACGAGATCGGGATCAACCTTGGTGCCTTCGACGCCCCCGACCAGTTCCGCCCGACTTACGAGCTGTGGACGATCCGGCGCGAAGGCTGGCTGCCGGAATTTGATGGCATCCGGCATTACGAAAAGAACCGCGAAAGCGACGGCCGGACCGAGGGGTGACCAAATTCCTTCGAAGGAATTTGCAAAACTTTTCGAAAAGTTTTGCGCGCCCTAGACCGGATCGTCCGCGCCAATCCCCCGGAACCAGCGCACGATGGCCTCCCGCTCTTCGGGCTCCATATAGCTCAGGTTGCCGGGCGGCATGGCGTGGCTGACGCCCGATTGCAGGTAGATCCGCCGCGCCTCATGCGCGATCTGGGCTTCCGTCTCCAGCACCACGCCCTTCGGCGGCCAGGCGATGCCGTCCCAACCGGGCTCGGCCGCATGGCACATGCTGCAGCGGCCCTGCACGATGCCCACCACGTCCTCGAACCCTTCGGCGCTGGCCAGGCGCAGCGCGTCGCCCTGCAACGCTGCTTCGCCTTCGACCGTTTTCATCGGTGCGCTCGACAACCAGGCGATGGCCACAAACAACGCCGCCGTCAGGCCCCAGGTCCACCACGGGCTGCCCTTGCGCGCGTGGCGGGTGTTGAACCAGTGCCGGATCGTCACGCCCATCAGGAACACAAGGCTCGCGATCAGCCAATTCCACTGGGTCGCAAAGACCAAGGGGTAATGGTTCGACAGCATCAGAAACACCACCGGCAGCGTCAGATAATTGTTATGCGTGCTCCGCTGCTTGGCGATCTTTCCATATTTCGGGTCCGGCTTCCGGCCCGCCTTCAAGTCAGCCACCACGACCCGCTGGTTCGGCATGATGACCATGAACACATTCGCGCTCATGATCGTGGCGGTAAACGCCCCCAGATGCAAAAGCGCCGCCCGCCCGCTGAAGACGCTGGTGTAGAACAGGCTCATCCCCACCAGCACCGCGAACAAGGCCACCATCAGCACCGTCTGGTTGGCGTTCACGAAGACCCTGCACAGCGTGGTATAGGCCACCCAGCCAAAGGCCAGCGACGCGACCGAGATGCCGATGGCCTGCCACGTTGTCAGCTCCAGCACCGTCGGGTCGATCAGGTAAAGCTCGGCCCCCATGTAGTAGACCAAGACCAGAAGTGCGGCCCCCGACAGCCAGGTCGCATAGCTTTCCCACTTGAACCACACCAGGTGATCCGGCATCGACCCCGGCGCCACCAGGTATTTCTGGATGTGGTAGAACCCCCCACCGTGGACCTGCCATTCCTCGCCATCGGCGCCACTGGCCAGGTTGCGGTCGCGGTGCAGGCCAAGGTCCAGCGCGATGAAGTAGAAGCTCGACCCGATCCAGGCAATCGCCGTGATCACATGCAGCCAGCGCACCGCGATCTCGACCCATTCCCACATCAGCACCACGTCATACATCCGCGTCCCTCCCCTGGCTTTGCCGAAAGGCTATCCTGCCGCTCACCTTTCTGTTAATCCATAGAAAGCCCGCATCACTTTCAAGACCTGCCGAAGAATGTCTTACGTCAACACCATCCGCATGTTCGTCCGTGTCTATGAATTGGGCAGCATGTCCGCTGCTGCCCGCGATCAGCGCACCTCGCCCGCGGTTGCCTCGGCCCGGATTTCGGACCTTGAGAAACACCTTGGCGTCCGCCTTTTCAGCCGCACCACCCGCAGCCTGCAGCCGACCGAGAATGGCCGCATCTTCTATGACGGCGCGCGCCGCGTGCTGGAAGCGATTGATGAGGCTGAGGCGGCCGTGATGGACGCCACGCAAAACCCGCGCGGCACGATCTTTGTTGCCGCCCCCTTGGGCCTTGGCCGCCGCCTGATCGCGCCGCGTGTGCCCGCCTTCAAGGACCTTTATCCCCAGATCGACGTGCGCCTGCGCCTGTCCGACCGGGGGATCGACGTGGTCACCGAAGGCATCGATGTGGCCTTTCACCTTGGCACGCTTGAGGATTCGACCCTCAAGGTCCGCACCATCGCCGACTGCCCGCGCACCCTCTGCGCCGCCCCCGCCTACATCGCCCGCCGGGGCATGCCCGCAGATGGCGAGGCGCTGGTCCGCGACCGCCACGACTGCCTGAACCTGCGCTTTCCCGGTGCCAAGGAATTCCAGTGGACGCTTGCCACCCCGGACGGCCCGCGTCGGTTCGAAATCACCGGCCCCTTCGAATCCGATGACGGGGACGTGCTGACCGGCTGGGCGCTCGACGGCCGCGGCATCGTCCTGAAACCATTGTTCGAGGTTGCCGACCACCTGCGCAGCGGCGCGCTGGTGCCCGTCGCCACCGCCACGCCGCCGCTTGCGGTGCAACTTTCCACCCTCAGCCAGCATCGGCGGCTGAAAGACCCCAAGGTCCAGCTTTTCGCCGATTACATGGCGCAGCACATCCGCGAAGACCTGCGCCGCGCGATGGCTTTGGCCTAGCCCGCAAATGACAAAGGGCGGGACCGAAGCCCCGCCCTTTCCCATCCTTGGCCGCAGTGCTTACTGGACGCGCTGGCCGTTCACATAGATCTCGAACCCCGGCTTGGCTTCGATCTTCGAGGTCAGCTCATCCGGGTTGGCACCCGGCGACATGAAGGCGCCCATCATCATCCGCGCGCCCATCGCGTCTTCCTCGGTGATGATGCCGATGGCGATCAGCCCGTCGATCAGCGCGTTGCCGCCGGTCAGCGTGACGTTCGCCTCGCCCAAGGGCATCGGCATCCCCATGGAGTTGTCGAAGGTGAAGGCCCCGGAACCAGCCAGGGCGGCGCCCGCGACTTTCAGCGTCAGTTCCGTGATGTCCAGGCTTTCCGGCGCCGGGAACACCGGCATGCCGCCTGCGTCACCCGCCGCAATCATCGCCGGCACGTCGATGATCGTCTTGCCGGAAATGTCGATGGCCAGGTCAGCCGGATCGCGCGGCAGCGTACCGGCCGGGTCGACCATCGCCCAGGCCTCTTCGTTCACGCTCAGCTGGTTCAGCTTCATCACCAGCGCGAAGTCACCCGCCGCATCGGTCGCCACGATGGGCGAGGTCATCTCGAACTCGATCGCGCCCATCGTCACCTTGATCGGTGCCGGCATCATCGCCGAGGTGCTTTCGACGTCCAGACCGGTACCGGTCGACTTGATGCTGAACAGGTCCTTGTTGAACACGCCCGAGGATTCGCCACCCCCTGCCGCAATCGCCATGTCCATCGGGAAGTAGGGGCTTTCCTGCTTGACCGTCCCCGCCGTCGCCCCTTGGGTCGAGGTGAAGGTCAGGCTCAGCCCCTCGTTCAACGCCACGCCGAAATCGGTCGGCATCACGCCACCCTCGGCCGACATCGACGACGGCAGCGCCAGATCGAACGACACCGCGATATCGGCGGTCTCGCTGGTGGTCTCCTGCTTGATCTCAAGGCTCGGGTCGTCAAGGCTGGTGGTATAGGCCAGAAGGCCAGCCGTCATGTCCAGCCCGAAGGTCCGGTTCGCACCGGGAGTGTCGGAATAGGTGCCCGACAGCTCGCCCAAGGAAACGGTGCCTTTCGACGCCACGTCCGGCGCGGGCGATCCGTCAAACGACATGCCCGGTGCGGTCGTGTCATACACGACGTCCAGCTTGGTCGCCGCATAGTCATAGGCCACGCCGCCGTCAGCTTCGCGCGCGGTCAGGGTCAGACCCTCATGCTGCACCTTGGCAGTGCCTTTGGTCTCGCCCGAAAGGCCAAGATTGATGTCCGCGCCCGGAACGATGGTCACCGACCCGTCCGACTCCTCGGTCATCACCATGTCCGAGATTGTGACACCCGGCAGGCCCGCCGGCGCGATCGACACGCCGTTCAACGTCAGCACGCCGCCATCATTGTTTTCCGTAGCAGCCGTGATTTCGAGGCCGATCATCGTTCCGGCGTCCTTCCAGGACTGCCAGATCTGATCCGCCGTCAGTGCCGCATGGGCGGTGCCACCCATCAACAGAACAAAAGCGGGCGCAGCCAAGCAAGACGTCATCCGAAACATGCGATTCTCCTATAAGGAATTTTTTACCGCGCCACAAAACCCTCTCTTGCGTTCAACCGCAAGGGACCGTTTTGCAAGCTTCGGGAAGAGTAGCCTGTTTTCGCGATATTTTCACTGCAAGTTCATGACCCGCGATAGGTTGAGTAGGCGAAGGGCGAAAGCAGCAGCGGCACATGGTAATGCTGGCCCGCATCGGGCACGCCAAAGCGGATCGGGATCTCGTCCAGGAACAGGACCTCGCCGTCGCCTGCCTGTCCCGTCGCCCGCAGATAATCGCCGGCGCAGAACACCAGCTCATACCGGCCTTCGGTCAGGTCCTTGCCCTCCAGCATCGGCCCATCGGTGCGGCCATCGGCATTGGTCACCATCTCCTTGATCTTGCGGTGACTTTGCCCGGAAATCCGGTAAAGCATGATCTTCACCCCCGCTGCGGGCTTGCCCAGCGCGGTATCCAGCACATGCGTTGACAACCGTCCCATCCGACCCTCCATTTTCCGGCATCAGACCACGAAACCCCAAAGGCCGCGACCCCGCATTGCGCGCATATGACCTTTCGTGAAATCCTGAAAATATCTGCTGCCATTTGCCCCTAATCTGCCCTGATGCAGGAGAGACCCGTGAACCGCTACCCCCGTGATTTCCATGGCCATGGCCCCACCCCCCCCAATCCCCGCTGGCCGGGGGGCGCGAAGGTCGCGATCAGCCTGGTCCTGAACTATGAGGAGGGCGGCGAAAACAACCTCCTCCACGGCGACGCCCAGTCCGAGGCGTTCCTCTCCGACATCGCTGGCGCGCAACCCTGGCCCGGCATGCGCCACTGGAACATGGAGTCGCTCTACGACTACGGCGCCCGCGCCGGGTTCTGGCGGCTGCACCGCCTGTTCACCGACCGCGCCTTGCCGGTCACGATCTACGGCGTCGCCACCGCGCTCGCCCGCAACCCCGAACAGGTCGCCGCGATGAAATCCGCGGGTTGGGACATTGCCAGCCACGGGTTGAAATGGGTCGATCACCGCGACATGCCCGAAGAGGTCGAACGCGCCCAGATCGCCGAGGCGATCCGCCTCCATACCGAGGTTGTGGGCACCCCCCCGCGCGGCTGGTACACCGGACGCTGCTCGCTCAACACCGTGCGGCTGACGGCGGAAACCGGGGCGCTTGACTGGATTTCCGACACCTATGACGACGACCTGCCCTATTGGGCAGAAGTAGGGGCGCGGGACCAGCTGGTCATCCCCTACACCCTTGAAGCCAACGACATGCGCTTTGCCACCGCACCCGGCTACATCGAAGGTGAACAGTTCTTCACATACCTGCGCGACAGCTTCGATACGCTCTATGCCGAAGGCGCAGCTGGGGCGCCGAAGATGTTCTCCATCGGCCTCCACTGCCGCCTGATCGGCCGCCCGGGCAAGATCGCGGGCCTGATCCGCTTCCTTGATCACGCGCAAAAGCATGACGGCGTCTGGTTTGCCACCCGCAGCCAGATCGCCGCCCATTGGGCCGCCAACCACCCCCACACCCGCATCGAACGCCCCAGCCAGATGACGCGCGAACGGTTCATCCAACGCTTCGGTGGCATCTTCGAACACTCCCCCTGGATCGCCGACCGCGCCTTTGACCTCGAACTCGGCCCCGCCCATGACAGCGCCACGGGCCTCCACAACGCGCTGGCCCGCATCTTCCGCAGCGCCTCGCACGCCGAGCGCCTTAGCGTCCTCAACGCCCACCCCGACCTTGCCGGAAAGCTGGCCGCCGCCAAACGCCTGACCCCGGAAAGCACCGCCGAACAGGCCTCCGCCGCCCTTGACGCCCTGACCGACGATGAACGTAGCCGCTTCCAGCGGCTGAACGAAGAGTATGTCGCCAAGCATGGCTTTCCCTTCATCATCGCCGTCCGCGACAACACCAAGGCCAGCATCCTGCAGGCCTTCCAGACCCGGCTCGCCAACGATAGCGAACAGGAATTCACAATGGCCTGCGCGCAGGTTGAACGCATCGCCGAACTGCGCCTAAAGGACCAGCTTCCATGACCGGTTACCACTTCCCCACCGGCGGCCTGCCGTCACAGACCACCCTGATGACCGCCCGCGCCACCTTCACCCCGGCCTATTGCTTCATCCCCCGGGGCTGCTTTTCCGACATCGTCACCAGCAACCTGCCCGGCTGGACCAAGACCCGCCTCTGGCTGATCGCCCGCCCCATGTCCGGCTTTGCCGAAACCTTCAGCCAATACGTGATGGAGGTCGCCCCCGGCGGCGGCTCTGACACCCCCGACCCCGACACCGGCGCGGAACATTGGCTCTTCTTCACCGATGGCCTTGCCACCGTGACCATCGCGGGAGTGGGGTATGAGATGGAGGCGGGTTCCTACGCCTACATCCCCCCCGCCACCCAATGGACGCTGCACGCCGAAGGCGGCACCCCCGCGCGCTTCCACTGGCTCCGCAAGCTCTACGCCCCTGCCCCCGGCACACCGACCCCTGCCCCCTTCGTCATCAACGAACGCGACGTGCCCGTCCGCTGGATGCCCGACACCAACCAGACCTGGGGAACCACCCGCTTTGTTGACCCCGATAACCTTGCCCATGACGCCCATGTCAACATCGTCACCTTCCAGCCCGGCGGCCGCATCCCGTTTGAGGAAACCCATGTGATGGAGCATGGCCTCTACGTCCTCGAAGGCCGCGCCGCCTACAAGCTGAACCAGGACTGGGTTGAGGTTGAGGCGGGGGATTTCATGTGGCTCCGCGCCTACTGCCCGCAGGCCTGCATCGCCGCCGGCCCCGGCCCCTTCCGCTACCTTCTCTACAAGGACGTGAACCGCCACGCCGCCCTGCGCGGCCCCTTCTCTCGCTAGCATTCTATGTCTCCAAATATCCCACGGGGAGCGCGAGGGGTGTGAAACCCCTCGCTTCCGCCGCCAGCGAAAGGCGCCGACCCATGAAGACGCTGAAGCCCGAACCCCTGACCGCCGCCGCCTTCGCCCCCTTCGGCGATGTGCTCGACGCGACCGGTGATTTCCGCCTGATCAACGACGGCCTCTGCCACCGTCACCATGACCGCGCCCGGCTGGACTTTGGCCCCGATGCGCGCCCGGGCCTGTCCGTCTTCCACGCTGAAACCCGCGCGCTGCCCTATGCCTTCGACCTGATCGAACGCCACCCCGAGGGCAGCCAGGCTTTCATCCCGATGACGGAACACCCGTTCCTCGTCATCGTGGCGCCCGATCCGCAGGCACAGCCCCGCGCTTTCCTTACAAACGGCGCGCAGGGGATAAACCTGCACCGCGGCACCTGGCATGGCGTGCTGACTCCGCTCCACGCGCCGGGCATCTTTGCCGTGGTCGACCGGATCGGCCCCACGCCGAACCTTGAGGAACACCGTTACACCCAACCGTGGACGGTTCTGGCCCCGTAAAGCAGGGCCCCCTAACCGGATCGCACCCCTGGGGCAGTGCGAAGACGGCGCGAACATAAACGCCCCGAGGGAAAGGACAGATCCATGACAACCACCCATCCGGTGGACGAAATTCTTGCACCCCCAAAGCTGTTCACGCTGGGGCTGCAACATGTGCTGGTGATGTATGCCGGTGCCGTCGCCGTGCCGCTGATCGTCGGCCGCGCGCTGAAACTTGACCCTGCCGATGTCGCCTTTCTGATCTCGGCTGACCTTTTTGTCTGCGGCATCGTCACGCTGATCCAGTCGATGGGGGCCACCCAGTGGTTCGGCATCAAGCTGCCGGTGATGATGGGCGTGACCTTCGCCGCCGTCGGCCCGATGGTTGCCATGGCCAACGCCACCCCGGGGGCCGAGGGCGCGCGCGCGATCTTCGGCGCCATCATCGCCGCCGGAATCATCTCGATCCTGATCGCGCCGCTGGTCAGCCGGATGCTGCGCTTTTTCCCGCCGGTCGTGACCGGGACGATCATCCTGGTCATCGGGGTCAGCCTGATGCGGATCGGCATCAACTGGATCTTCGGCAACCCCGTCGGCCCGACAGCACCCATGGTCGTCGACCCCGCCCATGCCGACTGGCTGAAAGCCGTGACCGAGGGCGTCGCCGCCGGCACCATCACCGGCGTGCCGGAACTGCCGCCAAAGCTTGGCCTTGCCGCCACCCAGATGAACCCCGGCTACGCGCCCTTGGGCAACATCGCCATCTCGGCGATCGTGCTGGTGGCGATCCTTCTGATCGCGCGCTTCGGCAAGGGCTTTGTCGCCAACATCTCGGTTCTCCTCGGCATCGTGATCGGTGCCGTCATCGCGGTGGCCCTTGGCAAGATGGGCTTTTCCAAGGTGGCCGAGGCGGACTGGTTCGGCCTTATCACGCCCTTCCACTTCGGCACGCCGACCTTTGACCTTGTGATGATCGTGACGATGGTTCTGGTGATGATCGTCGTGATGATCGAAAGCACCGGCATGTTCCTGGCCCTGGGTGACATCACCGGCAAACCCGTCACCCGGCCGATGCTGTCCGCAGGCCTGCGGACCGATGGCCTTGGCACCCTGATCGGCGGGATCTTCAACACCTTCCCCTACACCTCCTTCAGCCAGAACGTGGGCCTTGTGGGGGTGACGGGGATCAAAAGCCGCTTTGTCTGCGTCGCAGGCGGGCTGATCATGGTCGTCCTTGGCCTCGTGCCGAAGATGGGCGCGCTGGTTGAATCCGTGCCGACGATGGTGTTGGGCGGAGCGGGCCTTGTGATGTTCGGCATGGTCGCGGCCACCGGCATCCGCATCCTTGCGGGGGTGGACTTCGCGCGGAATCGCAACAACCTGTTCGTCGTCGCGGTGTCGATCGGGATGGGCATGATCCCGCTCGTCGCGCCCAACTTCAAACAGTGGATGCCGCACGAGATTCACCCGCTGATCGAAAGCGGCATTCTCCTTGCGTCAATCACGGCCGTCGCACTGAACGCCTTCTTCAACGGCGCCCGCGGATCGGTCGACGATGCCAAGGCCGCCGCCGCGATGGCCGACCACTAGGCCCGCCAATGACAAAGGGGGCGGCCCTCAGGCCGCCCCCTTCGCTATTTCTGATGCGTAAGACTTACGCCAGCGCGAGGTTGAT
Source organism: Rhodobacter sp. (assembly GCA_027489175.1). Lineage (GTDB taxonomy): Bacteria > Pseudomonadota > Alphaproteobacteria > Rhodobacterales > Rhodobacteraceae > Tabrizicola. The sequence goes on along the minus strand of JAIYAE010000005.1, from coordinate 99,828 downwards.
CGCCGATTCGCGGCCATCACGGCCCGATTCCACGTCAAACGTCACGGCCTGGCCGTCGTCCAGCCCACGGATGCCAGCGCGTTCCAGCGCGGTCACGTGAACAAAAACGTCCTTGCCGCCGGATTCCGGAGCAATAAAGCCGAAACCTTTGGTGGCGTTGAACCATTTCACGGTGCCCTTGGCCATCGTGATATTCCTTCTCATAGCGCCATCCGCAACACGCGATGGCCTGGCTTTCATCCGTTAGATCGAGTGTCTGAAGCCGAAAAGGAAACAGAGAAGTCGACAGCAGGTGTTTTCGCCCCGCTCTTATGCACCCCTTTTCAACAAATAGCCACACCCTTGACGCGAACCCGCCCGTCAACCCACAGTCACCTCCCCAAACCCCAAGGCGCCCGATGTCCAGGTTCAGTCTCCGCTCCCGCCTCCGCGCGCTTTACGACGGCCCAAGCGAGGCGGCCGACCGCTTTCGCTACGCGCTTCTGGCCTTCGACCTTCTGACCATCACCTTCCTGATCGCGACCTCGTTCTTCAACCGCACCCCGGTGATCGAGGCTGCCGACCTCGCCATCGGCCTTATCCTTTTGACCGAGGTGATCTTGCGCATCTGGTCCTCGGCTGACCCGCGGCGGGATGTGTTCAGCGTCTACTTCATCGCCGATCTCGCTGTGATCCTGTCGCTCATCGCCCCCTTCGTCGGCGATGGCGAGGGGCTGGCCTTCCTCCGCGTCCTTCGGCTTTACCGCGTCTTTCACTCGCCCCAGACCCTGCGGCAGTTGCGGCAGGATTGGCCGGTTTTCAACCGCAACCAGACCACGATCCGCGCGGCGCTGAACCTTCTGATCTTCGTCTTCCTGATGACCGCCCTGGTCTATGAGACGCAGCGCACGGTGAACGACAAGATCACAACCTACCTCGACGCGCTTTACTTCACCGTGACCACGCTTTCGACCACCGGCTTCGGCGACGTCACGCTGGTCGGCAATTCCGGCAAGCTTCTGTCGGTCGGGATCATGATCTTCGGCATCTCGCTGTTCCTGCGCCTGATCCAGGTGCTCTTGCGTCCGGTAAAGGCGCATTTCCCCTGCCCGACTTGCGGCCTGCGGCGGCACGACCACGACGCCGTCCACTGCAAGGCCTGCGGCACGATCCTGAACATCCCCGACGACGGCGCCGACTAACCCTGCCGCAAAAGCCAGTCCCGCACCGCCACATCTTCCGTCAGCTCCACAGCGCGCGCGCGGGCTGCCGCGGCCTCGCCGTCCAGCCCCGCCAGCCCTGCCACATGCGCCCGGGCGACCCACCAGGGCTGATGCCCCGCTGCGCGCTGCCCCAATGCGTCCAGCGCCTCCAGCGCCGCCAAGGCCTCTCCCGCCTCTGCCATGACCACCGCCTGCCCAATCCGCGCGCCAATGCTGTCGGTCTGCCGGACCAGAAGGTCATAGAGCACCCGCAGCGCGCCCAGGTTCAGCTGGCCCGTCACCGGGCGCTGCACATGCACCGACTGGATTGCCGCTTCGCATTGATAGCGGCCAAAGCGCCCGGCCTGCGCGGCGTGGGTCAACAGCCCTTCGGCCTCGATCACCATGGTCCGGTCCCAAAGCCGCGCGTCCTGCTGTGCCAAGGGCACAAAGGCCCCCGCCGCATCACGCCGCGCCCTGCGCCGTGATGCGCAATAGAGCATCAGCGCCAGCAACCCCTTCGGCTCAGGCTCGCTCGGCATCAGATGCACCAAAAGCCGCGCCAGCCAGATCGCCTCGCCGGTCAGGGACCCTTCGGCCTCCGGGTGGTCCAGCCCGTCCCAGCCCTGCCCGAAGGCGGCATAGATCGCGTCCAGCACGGCACCCAGCCGGTCAGCCATCTCCTCCGGCTCGGGCACGGCAAAGCGCAGGCCCGCATCGCGGATGCGCAGCTTAGCCCGCACCAGGCGCTGCGCCATTGCTGCAGGCTCTACCAGAAAGGCCCGCGCCACCCGGGCCGCGTCAATCCCCAGCACCGCCTGCAGCATCAGGGGCGTGCGCGCGGCAGGGTCAATCGAAGGATGGGCACAGACGAACAGCAGCCGCAGCCGGTAGTCCGGCAGGGTCGCGTCCTCTTCCGGCAGGACCAGCCGCCGCTCCACCTCCGCCGCGCCCTCGGCCCGCACCCGCCCGGCCCGCGCTGCGTTCTTCAACCGGTTGCGCGCCGCGGTCACCAGCCAGCCCTCGGGGTTTTCCGGCACCCCGCGCTGGGGCCAGACGGTCAGCGCCGACACCAGCGCCTCAGACAGCGCATCCTCCGCCGCCGCAATGTCCCGGCCCTGCACCGCCAGGATCGCCACCAACTTGCCATAGCTGGCCCGGGCCGCCGCTTCTGCCGCCCGGGCTGGATCGTCCCCCGCCCTCACGTCGGGGGCATGACAAGCACAGGCCGCACCTCGACCGACGCGGTCAGCGCCGACGGCGCCTGCGCCGCCCAGTCAAGCGCCGCGTCCAGATCGGGCACCTCGATCACGAAATACCCGCCAAGCTGTTCCTTGGTGTCGGCAAAGGGGCCATCCTCCACCTGCCGCTTGCCGTCGCGGACCCGCAACGTCGTGGCCATCTGCGGGGCCTGCAGCCCGTCACCCTTTACGATCACGCCCGCCTGCGCCATCGCGCCAATAAAGGCATTCCAGCCGCCCCAATAGGCCCCTGCCTCGTCCGGGTTGGCGCGGCGGGCAAAGTCTTCGGGCGTCTCGTTCAGAATCAACATGAATTGCATCGGGTCTCTCCGTTTGCTGAAAGGTAACATGGGTTTTGCGGGCGGGTCTCAGGCTTCTGCAGCGGGCAGCCGGCTGACCCAGTAAAGGGCCGCGGCAATTGCCACGACCAGCGTCAGAATCACCACCTGCGGCGCGCCCATCGCGGCAAACACGCCATAGACGGCATCGCCAATCCACAAGGCGACGTAAGCCAGAAGCGAAGTCAGCAGCACCCCCCGCGCCAACCCCTTGCGCAACAGCAAAAGAACACTGCCCACCAGCCCCCCCGCCACCCCAAGGCCAAAGGCCAGCGTCATCCAGACGGGGTAACCGGTCATCACCGCCGCCTGCTCTGACGTCAGACCGCTGGCGACCAGGCTCTCCGCTGTGGCCGTCACCGATCCGGCAAACTGCACCACGCCGAACACATTCCAGGCAATGCCGCCCAAAGCTGCGGCCAGAAACCAGACCGGCGCGCGGGTGGGTCTTTCGGTTGGGGAAGAAACAGACATCATGGGGTCTCCATCGGTTCACGACGATGCCGGGATGACATCCTCTGCCCCCATGACACCTGTCCCTGCCCCCAATCGACACGCCCTACCGATTTTTCTGCATTTTCCTCAAAAACACTTTCATTCTGGCCCAAATATCCCACGGGAGGTCTGGAGGGTGTGAAACCCTCCAGTCCCGAAAGCGGCCGCCTTCGCTGCCGCTCCAAGTCTTAACTGTTTCTGAATCTCCAGAGCCAAGCCATTGAATTGGCTCAGGATCTGCGCGCTGTCCACGGTGGACGCATCACGCCATCAACCGCGCCACATCCAGCATCCGGTTGGAAAAGCCCCACTCATTGTCATACCACCCAAACACCCGCAGCAGCCCCTGCGGCGTGACCCTGGTCTCCGGGCAAGCCATCACAATGCTCTCCCCCCGCGCCCGCAGGTCTGTGGAGACGAGCGGCAGATCCGTCGCCCCAATCACCCCCCCCGCCGCCCGAAAGGCCGCATTCACCGCCTCAGCCGTCGCCGGCCGCCGGGTGACCACCGTCAGGTCGACGCAAGAGACGCTCGCCACCGGCACCCGCACCGCCGCCCCCATGATCCGCCCCGCCACCTCGGGCAAGACCACATCAAGCAACCGCTGGGCGCTGGTCGTGGTCGGCACCATCGACAAGGCCGCCGCCCGGCTCCGGGCAAAGTCGGCGGCCGGGGCGTCCACCGTGGGCTGGCTGCCGGTGTAGCAGTGGATCGTGGTCATCGACCCGGTTTCCACCCCCCACTCCCGGTCCAGAAGCCGCACCAAAGGGGCCAGTGCGTTCGTGGTGCAGCTCGCGTTCGACACGATCCGCTGACCCGCAAGCACGCCCTCATTCGCGCCAAGGACCACCGTCACCTCCGCCGCCGCCGAAGGCCCCGACACCAGCACCCGCCGCGCCCCCGCCTGCAGCCCCCGCCCTGCAACCTCCACCCTGTCCGCCCGCCCGGTGCATTCCAGCACCACATCCACCCCCGCCAGATCGAGGGTCGAGATATCGGCCACCCGGTGCAAGGGAAGCGCGCGGCCATTGACCACCAGCGCCCCCTCGCGCAACTCGGCCGTGCCGCGCCAGGGCCCGAAGGTGCTGTCATAGCTGAAGAGGTAAGCGCACATCTCGGGCGCCGCGATGTCGTTGATGCCGGTGATCTCCAGCCCCGGCCAGGCCTCGGGCCGCTCAGCCCAGGCGCGCAGGACCGACCGCCCGATCCGCCCGAAGCCGTTGATGAAGACCCGCATCGCCCGCACTCCCTTGCCGTCGCGGCAGTCTCAGCACGACCAGGGCGCCACAGCAACAGCGGTTCTTGTGCCCGTCACAATCCACCTCGGCCCAAGTTTCTTGAGTAAGAAATTTGTCAAAATCCTTGCGCAAGGATTTTGGGCCTCAGACCTCAACCCTGGTCCCGAGGCTCCGCTCATGCGCCCGCTGCACCGCAACCGCAGCCACGGCAAGGTCTTGCAGACCCACCCCGGTCCCGTCAAAGAGCGTGATCTCGCTCGCCGTCCGCCGCCCCGGATGCCGGCCGATCAGCACATCGCCCAAGGGTGTGATGCTGGCAGCGTCCAGCGATGCATCGGCCACGGCATGTTGCGCTTCGCCGATGCTGACCGACTGCGCCACCTCATCGGTAAAGACCGAGGCGGCGGCGACCAGCGTCGCCTCAACCTCTTGCTTGCCCTTGGTATCCGTGCCCATGCAGGCCAGATGTGTGCCCGGGCTGATATGGGCCGCCATCAGACTGGCGGCGGGCGACGAGGTGATGGTCACGATCACATCCGCCTCGACCATCCGCTCCAGCGGAACCGCTTCAAATGGCAGGCCAAGTTCGGCGGCAATCGCGCCCAGCTTGGGCAGCATGTCCGGGTGCAGGTTCCAGGCGATGACTTTCTCGAACCGCCGCACCCGCGCCGCCGCCCGCAGCTGGAACCCCGCCTGATGCCCCGCGCCGACCATCCCCAGCACGCGCGCATCCTGCCGCGCCAGCCGATCGATGGAAATGGCACTCGCCGCCGCTGTCCGCAGCGCCGTCAGAAGCCCCCCGCCGACCATCGCGGTCGGGCGCCCGGTGTCGGGGTCAAAGAGAAACACCGTGGACTGGTGGTTGATGATCCCCTTGGCCGCATTGCCGGGGAAATACCCCCCCGCCTTGACGCCCAGCATGTGCCCCGACCGGTCCAGCCCCGACTTGAAGCCATATTGGCGGCCTTCCCCCAGCGCCTCACGCACGACGGGGAAGTTGTACGCTTCACCCCGGGCCATGGCGGCAAAGGTTGCCTCCACGGCCGCGAAGGCGTCTTCGGGGGATACAAGCGACGCAATCAGCGCCTCGGGGACGATCAGCATGGGTGGGCTCCTGTTGCAGGCGCAGGAGCGGGGGTTTCACACCCCCGCACCCCCGTGGGATATTTGGGCCAGAATGAAAGGCTAGTAGGCCTTGCCGCGGGCCGAGACGGGCCAGACCACCTCGACCACGCCATTGCGCACGCCGACATACCAGTCATGCACGTTGCAGGTCGGGTCACAGTGGCCGGGCACCAGCTTCAGCTTGTCGTTCACCTTCAGCACGCCCTGCGGGTCTTCGACCACGCCATGTTCATCGCTGCATTTGACGTATTTGACATCCGTCCGGCCGAAGATCACCGGCAGGCCGCTGTCGACCGACTGCGCCTTCAGGCCCGCATCGACGATCGCCTTGTCGGCCTTCGCGTGGCTCATCACCGAGGTCAGGATGAACAGCGCGTTCTCCCATTCGCCCTGGTCGATCCGCTTGCCATCCTTGTCAAGGATACGGCCGTAGTCCGCGTCCATGAAGGCATAGCTGCCGCACTGCAGCTCGTTGTAAACCCCTGAAGTGCTTTCAAAATAGTAGCTGCCTGTGCCACCGCCACCGACGATGTCGCAGGCGATGCCATCGGCCTTCAGCGTATCCACCGCGTCCTTCACCTGCGCCACGGCTATGGCGATCTTGGCCTTGCGGTCGTCATAGCTGTCCATGTGCTGCATCGCGCCCTGATAGGCCTGGATGCCGGCAAACTTCAGGCCAGGGGCGGCATCAATCGCCTTGGCCAGCGCCACAACCTCAGCCGTGGTCTTCACCCCGCAGCGCCCCGCGCCGCAGTCGATTTCCACCAGGCATTCGATGGTCGTGCCATGCTTCACCGCCGCTGCCGAAAGATCGGCCACGTTGTCCAGCATGTCGACGCAGCAGATCGCACGGGCTCCCAGCTTCGGGATGCGCGCCAGACGGTCGATCTTGGCCAGATCGCGGACCTGATTGCTGACCAGCACATCCTTTATACCGCCACGGGCGAAAACCTCGGCCTCTGACACCTTCTGGCAGCAGACGCCGACCGAACCGCCCAGCCGTTCCTGCAACAGCGCCACGTCGACCGATTTGTGCATCTTGCCATGTACCCGGTGGCGCATGCCGTGCGCCTTGGCATAGTCGCCCATCTTCTTGATGTTCCGCTCCAGCGCATCAAGGTCCAGCACCAGACAGGGGGTCTGGATATCGGCCTCGGCCATCCCCGGCAGGGCGGGGATGTCATAGCCGACTTCAAGGCCTTCGAATTTCGGATGCGTGTTCATGATGTTACCCTTTCATCCAAGGCAGGTTGTCCAGATCGACGTTGCCGCCGGTGATGATGACGCCAACACGGCGGCCACGGAACACCTCCGGGTTGGCCAGGATCGCGGCGAGGGGGACGGCGCAAGACGGCTCCATCACGATCTTCATCCGCTTCCAGGTCAGCTTCATTGCGTCGATGATCTGATCCTCGGTCGCGGTGAAGATGTCGGTGACGGTCGACTGCACGAAATGCCAGGTCAGATCCTTGAGCGGGACTTTCAGCCCGTCAGCAATCGTTTCCGGCGCGTCGTCAGCGATGATATGGCCCGCCTTGAAGCTGCGGTAGGCGTCGTCGGCGTTCTTCGGTTCTGCCGCATAGACCTGCACGCCGGGCGCGGTGGAGCGCACGGTCAGGCAGGTGCCCGAGATCATGCCGCCGCCGCCGATCGGGGCGATCAGGGCATCCAGCCCGTCAACCTGATCCAGAAGCTCACGCGAGCAGGTGGCCTGCCCGGCAATCACGCGGGGGTCGTTGTAGGGGTGGACGAATTCGCCCCCAGTGCGGGCCTGGACCTCGGCGAAGACCGCCTCACGGCTGGTGGTTGACGGTTCACATTCGGTGATGACGCCGCCATAGCCGCGCACAGCATCCTTCTTGGCCTGCGGGGCGGTGCGGGGCATCACGACGTTGCAAGGAATGCCCCGCCGACCAGCGGCGTAGCTGAGGCTGAGCGCATGGTTGCCGCTGGAATGGGTGCAAACGCCTTTGGCAGCCATCTCGTCGCTTAGCCCAAAGACCGCATTGCAGGCGCCGCGCGCCTTGAAGGCCCCGGCCTTCTGGAAGTTCTCGCATTTGAAGAATAGCTCAGCCCCGGTCAGGTCATTCAGGTAGCTGGAGGTCAGGACCGGCGTGCGGTGGATATGGGGGGCGATGCGGGCATGGGCGGCCAGCACATCTTCGAAGGTGGGGATCTGCATGGCAAAGTCCTTCATTCTGCGGCCATCGCCAGGGCGGGCACGGTGCCACGGTAATAGTCTTGCGCCGCCGCCACGCCGGAGCCGAGTGTGATTGGCCAACCCAGATCCGCCATGCACATCTCGGCCGTGGCAAGGCCAGAGAGGACCATGACATCGGTCAGCATTCCCAAGTGGCCAATGCGGAAGACCTTGCCGGCCACTTCCCCCAGACCCACCCCAAAGGCGACGCCATACTTGCTGGCCGCAAGCTGCACCAAAGCCGTGCCGTCGCAGCCCGCAGGCACCTTCACCGCCGTCACGGTGTCGGAATAAAGGTCCGGGGTCGCGGCATAGGGCGTCATCCCCCAGGCAGTGATCGCTCGGCGCACGCCTTCCGCAAGGCGGTGGTGGCGGGCATAGACATTGTCGAGGCATTCGGATTCCAGCAGCTCGATGGCATGGGCAAGCCCCGCAATCAGGCCAACCGGAGGCGTGTAAGGAAACCCGCCGCGCGCATAGCTGGTCAGCATGTCCTTGAAATCAAAGAAGGTGCGCGGCAGGGTCGCCGTCTCCATCGCCGAAATGGCCTTGGGGCTGATCCCAAGGATCGCCAGACCCGCCGGCAGCATGAAACCCTTCTGGCTGCCCGCCACCGCAATATCGACGCCCCAGGCGCTGAACTCAAACGGCATCGACCCGATGGAGGACACGCCGTCGACCATCAGCATCGCCCCATGCCCCGCCGCATCCATCGCGCGGCGGATGCCTGCGATGTCGGACTTCACGCCGGTTGCCGTCTCATTATGCGTGGCGAGGACCGCCTTGATCGACTTGTCGGCCTTCAACGCCGCCTCGATCGCCGCCAAAGGTGCACCCTGCCCCCAAGGCGTCTCGATGATCTGGACGTTCAGCCCGTGGCGCTGGCAAAGGTCGATCCAGCGGTGGCTGAACATGCCGAACCGCGCGGCCAGAACCGTATCGCCGGGCGACAGGGTGTTGGACACCGCCGCCTCCCACCCGCCGGTGCCGGTGGAGGGGATCAGGATGACCTCGCCCGCGTCCATCTTCAGGACCCGCCGCACACCTTCGACCGCAGGCTTGAAGATCCGCGCAAAGGCGGGGCTGCGGTGGTCCAGCGTCGGCATGTCGCAAGCCTTGCGGATGCTTTCCGGGAGGTTGGTCGGACCGGGGATGAAGACGGGGTTCTGGAAGGACATCGGGGTTCTCTCCACTGAATGTCCCCTCTTCTAGGCCCTCCAACCCCCATTCACAATTTTTTCGAAAAGATTTTTCAAAACACGCATCTCATGCTATTTCTTATCCCAAGCAAGGGCTTGCGCTTTTTCAGCGCTGGGAAGGGCAACAGGGATGGCACAAAAACCGCGCGGCCGGCCGAAGGCCTTCAACGACAAGACCGACCAGAACACCGTGCAGGCGCTGGACCGGGCGCTATTCCTGCTGGAACACCTCGCCCAAGGCCCCGGCCGCACGCTTTCGGACCTTGCCGAGGAGACGGGCCAGGCCGTCGCCACCACCTTCCGTGCGCTGCAGACCCTGCAAGGGCACGGGATGGTTGAGGTTGAGGAACCGGGCCAGCTTTGGCACATCGGCGCAGGCGCCTTCCGGATCGGCACCGCCTTCCTGCGCCGGACCAAGGTCGTGGAACGCGCCCGCCAGCCGATGGACGCGCTGATGCGCGAAACGGGCGAGACCGCCAATTTGGGAGTCGAGGTGCGGGGTGAGGTGCTGTTCCTCGCCCAGGTCGAAACCAGTGAAGCCATCCGCGCCTTCTTCCCCCCCGGCACCAAAGGCCCGATGCATTCCAGCGGCATCGGCAAGGCGCTTTTGGCCTGGTATCCTGAAGATCGGGTGCGCGACATCATTGCCCGGCAGGGCCTGCAGAAATTCACCTCGCTGACGATCACCAGCGACAGCGCGCTGATCCGTGATCTGGCGCGGACGCGGGAACGCGGATTTGCCATCGACGATCAGGAACGCGCCGAAGGCATGCGCTGCATCGCCGCCCCGATCTTCAACGCCTACGGCGAGCCGGTTGCGGGCCTCTCCGTCTCTGGCCCCGCCTTCCGCGTCGGCCTGTCGGATGCCAACAGGATCGGCGCGCTGGTCCGCGCCGCCGCAGACCGGGTGACCGAGGCGACCGGCGGCACCCGGCCTTAAGGTCAGACCAGCTGCGCCGCCTTGACGTGCAGGTGCGCCACCAGCGCCGGGTCCAGCCCCAGCCGCGCCGCCAGCATGGCAAGATAGCCCTTCTCGGCCGGCGCCTCCTCATCCACCACCAGAAGCGAGGCGGCGTAGATCTCCGTCGCCTCCCGCTCATTGCGGGCAAGGGCTGCCACGCGGCCCACGTCCAGCGGCGCATCAAGCTCGGCGGCGATCAGGGCGGCCGCTTCATCTTCAAGGCCAAGGTTGGCCAACTGCCCGTCGATGCGGGCGCGTTCATCGGGCGTGACGTGCCCGTCGGCCTTCGCGGCGGCGATCATCGCCTGCAGGATACGGGTGGCAAGGTCATCGGCGGCCTCCGGGTCATCAGGCAGAAACGCGGTGCCCTCGGGTGAGGGCAGACCAATCGGCCCCTCCCTGTCATCCGCGTTCTTGCCGGCCTTCCAATCTTCATAGGCCTTGTAAGCTAGCCCCCCGATGGCCGCCATGCCGCCCACCCGCAGGCCCGTGCCCAGAAGCCGGCGCCCGCCTTGCGTCAAAAGCACGCCCAAAAGCCCCCCGGCAATCGCCCCCTTGCCCAGGGTGGATTGCGCGTTCCACGTCTCTTTTGCCTTTTCCGTCAGGCCTTTGGCCCCTTGGCCGCCGGTCACTTGACCAAGGCCGTTTGTCAGGCTGTCCAGCAGGGATTTCGCGTTCAGCATTGTCGCCTCCTTTGGCTGTCTGGCGGTCATATGAGCACCCAAAAGGCACAGCGCAATGACCGGGATCAAACGCCCCAGCCACCACCGCCCGGGGTGCGCATTTCAAAGACCGCACCGGCGGGCAGGTCACGCTCATCATTGCCTTGCAGGATTTCCACCCGCCCGTCAGGCCAGTGGACAAGGTTTTCCCCCACCGCCCCCGGCCCGCCGCCCAGCACGCCAAATGGCGCGACCTTCCGGCTGCCGCACAGGGTGGTGACGGTCACCGGCTCCAGAAACCGCAAGCGGCGGATAGCGCCGTTGCCACCGGGCCACTGTCCCTTGCCACCCGAGTTCTGACGGATTCCGAAGGAATCCAACCGAACGGGAAAGCGCTTTTCCAGCACCTCCGGGTCAGTCATCCGCGTGTTGGTCATGTGGCTTTGCACCGCATCACAGCCCGCGAACCCCGGTCCGGCCCCCGTGCCCCCGGCAATGGTTTCATAGTTCTGGAACCGGTCATTGCCCCAGATGAAGTTGTTCATCGTGCCCTGCGCTGCAGCGACCACTCCCAAGGCGCCATAAAGCGCGTTGCAGGCGGATTGGCTGACCTCGGTATTCCCCGCGATCACCGCCGCCAGGGCGCGCGGGTTCAGCATGGTCCCCTCCGGCACGATGATCGTCAGCGGCGCAAGGCAGCCCTCATTCAGCGGGATCGGCTTGCCCACCAGCGTGCGGAAGACATACAGCACCACCGCCCGCGTTACCGCCTGGGGGGCATTGTAATTGCCACGGTGCTGCGGGCTGGTGCCGGAGAAATCAATCACCGCTGACCGTTTGGCATGGTCCACGGTAACCTCGACCTGAATGGTCGTGCCGATATCCATCGGATAAGTGAACGCACCGTCATGTATCCGGTCGATTACCGCGCGCACGCATTCTTCGGCGTTCTTCTGGACATGCGCCATATAGGTCGCCACCGTCTCTGCGCCGTGCCGGGCCACGACGCCAAGAAGTTCCCGCCGCCCCGTCTCATTCGCGGCGATCTGGGCCTTGAGGTCTGCCATGTTCTGGTCAATCGACCGGCAGGGCCAGCGGCCCGAGGCGAGAAGGGCGCGCGTCTCGCCCTCGCGCAGTTGACCTTCGACCACGAGAGGGAAAAGGTCGATCACCACCCCCTCTTCCTCAATCGTCGTGCTGTCCGGCGGGCCAGAACCTGGGGTCCGCCCGCCGATATCGGCATGGTGCCCGCGCGACCCCAGCCAAAACGCCGCCTGACCGCCCACGAAAACCGGTGTGATTACAGTCACATCCGGCAAATGCGTGCCGCCGTTCCAGGGTGAGTTCAGCATCCACGCATCCCCCTCCCGCGCCGTGGCACCAACCGCTGCGATGACGGTTTTCACCGCATGCGACATAGACCCCAGATGCACCGGCACATGCGGGGCATTGGCCACCAGGTCGCCTGCCGCATCAAAGATGGCACAGGAAAAGTCGAAGCGTTCCTTGATGTTCACCGACCAGGCGGTGTTGGCCAGCGTGGCGCCCATCTGATCGGCAACTGACATGAAAAGGTTGTTGAAAACCTCCAGCAGCACCGGATCGGCCTTGGTCCCAGCGGCGGCGGGTCGGGCCATTGTTTCAACCCGGGTCAAGATCAGATTGGCCTGGGCATCGACCTCGGCCTGCCAGCCGGGCTCGATGATGACGGTGCCGGTCGCCTCAGCTATGACAGCGGGGCCGGAAATGCGGGTGGCGGTGCCGCAGTCCTCCCGCCGATAAAGCGGCACGTCCCGCCAGCCGCCCGCCCAAAGGCGCAGGGTGGCCACGGGCTGGCCGGAATGTGAATGCACGTTCATCCTCGGCAACGCCCCGCCCCCTCCGACAGCCTCGGCCGACAGCATTTCGAACAGGACGGCCCGCTCGGGCGAGGTGAAGCCGAACCGCGCCTGATGCGCTTCAGCGAAGGCCAGACGCATCGCGGCCTCGGTTCCGAAGGGTACCGGCAAAGGCTGGTGTGAGCCTTCGTAACGCAGATGCGCAGTCAGGATCAGGCGGGGGTCCGTGATCCCCTGCGCCTCCAACTCCGCCACCGCTTCAGCCCCAAGTGCCGCAATCCGGCTGGCGGCAGATGGCTCTGTCACCGGCGCATCAAACTGCACCTCGCGCAACGCGCGCAGGTCGGCAAGGCCCATGCCGAAGGCCGACAGCACCCCCGCCTGCGGATGCAGGAAGACTGAGCGCATCCCCAAGGCATCGGCCACGCCACAGGCATGCTGCCCCCCTGCTCCGCCAAAGCATTGCAGGGTGTAACCCGTCACATCATGCCCGCGCTGGACGCTTATCTTCTTGATCGCATTGGCCATATTGTCGATGGCAATGCGCAGGAACCCTTCGGCCACCACCTCTGGCGGGTCCAGCCTGCCGGTCACGGCAGCTACTTGAGCCGCCAAGGCCGCGAACTTTGCCCGCACTACGTCAGCGTCCAAAGGTTGGTCCCCACCGGGACCGAAGACGGCGGGGAAATGCTCCGGCGACAGCCGCCCCAGCATCACGTTGCAATCGGTGATCGTCAGCGGCCCGCCCCGGCGATAGCTGGCCGGCCCCGGGTTTGCGCCAGCACTTTCCGGCCCGACCTGAAAGCGCCCGTCGCGAAAGCTGCAGATCGACCCGCCGCCTGCCGCCACCGTGTGGATGTCCATCATCGGCGCCCGCATGCGGACACCCGCCACCTCCGTCTCGAACGATCGTTCATAAACACCGGCGTAGTGGCTGACATCGGTCGAGGTCCCGCCCATGTCGAACCCGATCAGCCGGTCAAACCCCGCCGCCTGAGCAGTCTGCACCATGCCGACAATACCCCCGGCAGGGCCGGACAGGATGGCGTCCTTGCCCTGAAAGCGCCCCGCCTCGGTCAACCCACCATTCGATTGCATGAACAGCAATCGCCCCGTCGCGCGGCCCATGTCCAGCGCCCCTTCAACCTGCGCCACATAGCGCCGCAGGATGGGCGAGAGGTAAGCGTCGACCACCGTCGTATCCCCGCGCGGCACGATCTTGGCCAAACGCGAGACCTGATGCGATAGTGACACCTGCGCAAACCCCGCTTCAGCCGCCAGCACCCCCACGCGCGCCTCGTGCGCGGGGTTCACATGGCCATGCATCAGCGCCACGGCAACTGCGGCAATCCCCTCGGCCCGCGCCGCAGCCAGCGCCGCCTGCAACGCCCCCTCATCCAGCGGGCGTACCTCCGCCCCCTCGGCATCCAGCCGCCCCGGAACCTCCACCACCCGCTCATAAAGCAGGTCTGGGCGGCGGATGTTTAGGTCAAACAGCGCCGGTCGCGCCTGGGTGCCGATACGCAGAAGGTCAGCGAAGCCCTCGGTCACCAGCAGCAGAACCCGCTCGCCCTTCCGCTCCAAGAGGGCATTGGTGGCAACCGTGGTGCCCATCTTGACCGCCGCAATCGCGCCATCGGGGATTGGCTGGCCAACCGACAGCCCAAGGCAATCCCGGATGCCTTGCACGGCCGCATCGGCATAGCGTTCGGGGTTTTCCGACAAGAGCTTGGCCGTGACCAGCCGCCCGTCAGGGGCGCGGCCGACGACATCGGTAAAGGTGCCGCCCCGGTCGATCCAGAATTCCCAGGCCATCCCGCCCCCCTGTTGCAGGCTCACCCTAAAGCAGGGCCGAAGGGGGGGAAAGCCTCAGCCCTCCAGCAGCGCCAGCACCTCATCAGCCAGGGCGCGCACTTCGGCCTTTGCCGGTCCACGGGTTTCCGCGGCACCACGCCCTTCGCCAAGGCTTTCGGCATAGACCACCCGCTGGCCGAGTGTTGCCACCGCCACGCCACCAACCGCCGCCGCCGCATCTGCCACCTGCAGGCCCAGCCGCGTGCCCGCCTTGACCCGGTTCAGCACGATGACCGCGCGCCGCCCTTCGCGCCCGATCAGGTCAAAGACCCCATCGGTGGCCCAAAGGTCCATCATCGAGGCCGAGACCGGCACCAGCACCAGATCCGCCTCCCGCAGGGCGGGGCGCAGGTCAGCGTCCACCTTGGGCGGCGTGTCGATGATGACGACATCGGCGACCTTCTTCAGCTTTTCACACTCATACCCCACCCCCCAGGCCGAAGCGGTGGAAAACTCCATCCCGTCGGTGGCCATGACTGCCCGCCGGGCCATGAACCAGCGGCCGAGGCTGCCTTGCGGGTCGGTGTCCAGAAGGGCGACCTTCAGCCCGCGGCCGTGCAGTTCCACCGCAAGGTTCACCGCCAGCGTGGTTTTGCCTGACCCGCCCTTCTGCTGTGCCACGGTCACAACCTTGCCCATCGCGATTCCCTCACTTTTGCTGCAGCGCAGCATAAACCTATTTGGCGGGACAGCACAGCCTGAAAGCGGACCAGCCCTGAGCGCACCCGGCGCAGGCCCCAAAACGCCCGAATCCCTTGGAATCAACGCCAGAATGTGCGATTGTTTCCTAGCGACGTTAACTTTTCGACCACTGTCTCCGACCATCGGCCACAGCAATCGACACTAAGCTGACGGGGCCAAACCGCCGCAATCTCGCGGGCGGGTTATGCGACAGGAGACATCACGATGGCCAAGGGCACCGTGAAATGGTTCAATGAAACCAAGGGTTACGGCTTCATTGCCCCGGAAGGCGGCAAGAAGGACGTGTTCGTTCACATCACCGCGCTGGAACGCGCTGGCTTGCGCAGCCTGAAGGATGGCCAGCCGGTCACCTTCGACATCGAAGCCGGCCGTGACGGACGTGAGTCGGCGACGAACCTCGCGCTCGCCTGACCCTGGATGCTTGGGCGGGCGGTGCGCCGCCCCCCAAACCCGCTACATCATCTGCGCTGTCGTGCGGTCGCGCAGCACATGGTCAAAGCCGTAGCGGAAATCGCCTTCCGGCACCGCATCGGGCAGACAGACCGCCGACCGCCGCCCCAAGGGATAGGCCGGGGTGTCAAACTCGGCGCTGACCAGCATCACCCGCATCCGCGCATCAGCCGCGATCAGGGTGGCAATCGCCCGTTCAGCGGCACTGATGCCGCCAAAGGCATCGCAATCCATCACGAAAAGATCATAGCCGATCCGGTCTTCCAAAAGGCTGGACAGGGCGGCAGGCAGCGCGGCTTCGGTTTCAACAAGGCTGCCATAGCTGGCAAGGCGGGTGGCAATCTGGCCCTCGGGCTGGTTGGTCAGCAGCATCACGCGCACGCCCATCGGCTGGCGCTTGGGGGGAAACTGGTCAGGTCTGGCTGAAATCTGCACGCAATACCTCCTTCACCGAGTGATCAGTCTTTGCCAGCATTGCGGTCAGCATTCGCCGGAAAAAAGGAAACTTACAGGTTAAATTCAGGACGCCCGCCACATTCAATAAGGGTGCAAGGTCTGCCCAAGGCCCGCCACGCTCCCCCAGCGCGGCACGGATCCCAAGGCATCTGGGATGGTTCCGAGAAAGGTGTTAACCTATTTTGAACGAAATTGCAGCCGCTGATTTGCAGCGCCGTGCAGTTCTATCAGCGGTTGAGGGACGAAAATGAACCAGCACGCCAACATGTCGCATCTGTCGGAACGGCTGGACATGGCGGCCGCCTTCCGCTGGACCGCGCGTCTCAACCTGCATGAGGCGGTCGCCAATCACTTCTCACTGGCGGTGAATCCGGAGGGCACGCGCTTTCTGATCAACCCGAACGGGCGGCATTTCAGCCGGATCACCGCGACCTCGCTGGTCGAGATTGACGCCAACGACCCCACCACCATGTCCCGCCCCGATGCGCCCGACCCCACAGCCTGGGGCCTGCATGGTGCCATCCACCGCGCCTGCCCGCATGCGGTGTGCGTGATGCATGTCCATTCGATTCACGCGACCGTCCTCGCCAGCCTGGCTGACAGCCGCCTGCCCGCGATCGACCAGAACTCGGCCATGTTCTACAACCGCGTGGTCGTCGATGACCATTACGGCGGCATGGCGTTTGAGGAGGAGGGTGCCCGCTGCGCCACCCTGCTGGCCGACCCGAAGATCACCACCATGGTGATGGGCAACCACGGCGTCCTTGTGATCGGCCGGACAGTGGCTGAGACGTTCAACCGCCTTTACTACTTCGAACGCTCGGCTGAGACTTACATCCGCGCCCTGCAGACCGGCCGGCCCCTTCGTGTCCTGCCCGACGCCATCGCCGAGAAGACAGCGCGCGAATGGGAGGCCTACCCCGGCTTTGCCGACGCCCATCTGGCCGAACTGCGCGCGATCCTTGACGCCGAAGACCCAGGTTACGCCAACTAAGGCGGGTGGTCAGACATAGCGGCGCGGCACCAGATCATCCCAGTCGCGCTGGAAAATCTGCACGTCCCCCTCCCAAGCCGTCAGCCGGGCCTGCATCCGCAGATCGGTTTCCGTGGCGGTCATTTCGGTTTCCACCAGTGTCCTCACCCGCCAATCGCCCCGCGACAGGCGCTGTTCCCAACGGATGGAGCCTACAGCAGACAGGGGGTCGTCAGGGGTGATCTGCCAGACCTCTTCCATTGTCTCGCCATGGGTCAACCCATGCGGTTCGACCGTGTCGCCGCTGTCTTCGGTGATCGTCAGGGTCTGGCGGCCAGTGTCCGGGTCAACCACCGTCTGGCGTGACCACGCCCCGGGACGCAGCATGCGCTGGCGGGGGGCGGGCAGGGGTTCGGGCGGCGGCGGCTGCCAGTCCGGCGCGGGTTCGGGCAGGATCGGCAGGCCCACGGCACCCGCCGACAGCATCAGCACCCCAGCGCGGGCCGAAGGCCAGAGGAACGGCCAATAGCTGTTTGACAGCGCCAGCCGCAGCCGATGCCCCGGTGCCAGCCGATGCGCCATCGCGTCCAGCGTCAACAGCACCAGCATCGGCTGGCCCGGCTCCAGCAGCACAGGGTCGGCACTGCCCGCGCGGTGGCACAGGTTCAGCATCCCATGCGCGATCCGGGTCGATGTGCCATCCGGCGCCACGTCGCACAGTCGCGCCACCACAAAGCCCGTCGGCTGGTCTGAGGTCAGCGTCAGCCGCAGATTGGCCCGCCCGACCAACGCCATCGGCTTTGTCACCGGCAACCCGTCAAAGCACAGCGACAACGCGTCGTCGGCGGACTGATCGCCCGCCATCTCGGCATGGTCCCCCGTCGGGAAATATTCCCCCGCCGCAGCGCCCAGCGTCTGGGCAGTAGCGATGTGCGCCGGCAACCGCACCTCGGGCCGAAGGCCGCCCGGCCCCAGCGCCAGCGTCAGCGTGGCAAGGGCAGGTCGGTCAGGCAGGCCGATCCAACGGCCCGCCCGGCTTTGCGCCGAGGGGTCGGGTGCGTCCGCCTCCTGCAGGAAGAGGCGCAAGGCAGGGTCAGCCTCCACCCCCGTCTCCTCGTCCTTCAACCAGCGGTCCCACCAGCGCAAGCTTTCGGTCAGAAAGCCAATGCGGGGGCTGGGAACCGCCATATGCGGGTAAAGATGCACCCAAGGCCCGACGATCCCCTTCACCGGCCCCGCCGCGTTGCGGACCAGGGCACCGACCATGTTCATGTAGCCATCCGCCCAACCGCCGATGGCAAGGATCGGCACCGTCAGCTTTGACCAGTCCTCGCAAACCGACCCGTGCCGCCAATAGCCGTCGCGGGTCTGGTGCCCAGCCCAGCGGGGGGCAAGCCAGGGGTTCGCCTCCAGCCGGGCCAGCCAATCCTCGCGCCAATCGGCCCGCAAGACCGGGTCCGCCGGGCGTGAGGAATAGGACAGCATCACCGACGCCCAACCGAAATTCTCGGCCAACAGGCAGCCACCCTTGAAGTGGATATCCTCGCCAAACCGGTCCACCGTGCCGCAAACCGCGATCACTGCCTTCAGGGCCGGGGGCTGCAGCGCCGCCACCTGCAGCGCGTTGAACGCCCCCCAACTTTTGCCCATCATCCCCACAGCACCCGTGCACCATCCCTGCGCTGCGACCCACGCGATGACCGCGCAGGCGTCCTCAAGCTCCTGAGGCGTGTATTCGTCGGTCAGAAGCCCATCGCTGTCGCCGGTTCCGCGCAGATCGACCCGCAGGCAGGCATAACCCTGCGCGGCGATCCAAGGGTGAATCGCCTCATCCCGGGCCGCCGTGCCATCGCGCTTGCGGTAGGGGATCATCTCGACAATCGCGGGCACCCGGCCACTGCCCACGGGCCGCCAAAGCCGCGCCGACAACAGGACGCCATCCGGCATGGCGATCCGCTGGTCCGGCACTTCCTTCACTGTCGGCATGGCGCGCCCTTGATTGACGGATCCGCGGCGAATATGACCGCGCCGCGTCGTTTCGGAACCAGACCGACCGGCCCGCTGCGCACAGTCTGCCATCGCAATTCTTAGCCGGAAAGGCCGACGATGACCCCCCGCCCAAATATCCTTGTCATCATGGTGGACCAGCTGAATGGCACGCTGTTTCCCGACGGACCTGCCGCTTTCCTGCACACGCCAAACCTGCGCGCGCTGGCCGCCCGGTCGGCCCGCTTCGCCAATTGCTACACCGCCTCGCCGCTTTGCGCACCCGCCCGTGCCAGTTTCATGTCAGGCCAACTGCCCAGCCGGACCGGCGTTTATGACAACGCGGCCGAGTTTGCGTCGGCCATCCCCACCTACGCCCACCACCTGCGCCGCGCCGGATACCAGACCGCCCTCAGTGGCAAGATGCATTTTGTCGGCCCAGACCAGCTGCACGGGTTTGAAGAACGCCTGACCACCGACATCTACCCCGCCGATTTCGGCTGGACCCCAGACTACCGCAAGCCGGGCGAACGGATCGACTGGTGGTATCACAACCTCGGCTCCGTCACCGGCGCGGGCGTGGCCGAGATCACCAACCAGCTGGAATATGACGATGACGTCGCCCATCAGGCTGTCCAGAAACTCTATGACCTCTCACGCGGCGCAGACCCCCGCCCCTGGTGCCTGACCGTCAGCTTCACCCACCCGCATGATCCCTTCGTCGCCCGCCGCAAATACTGGGACCTCTACGACGGCGCCCCCGAATGTGAGCCGCCCGAACCCCTCGCCTACGACGACATGGACCCCCATTCCCAGCGCCTGATGGACGCCTGCGACTGGCGCGGCATGGAGATCACCCCCGACCACATCCGCCGCGCCAAACAGGCCTACTTCGCCAATATCAGCTATGTCGACGACAAGATCGGCGAGATCCTCGCAGTGCTGGACGCCACCCGGCAGGATGCCCACATCGTCTTCCTCTCCGACCATGGCGAGATGCTTGGAGAAAAGGGCCTGTGGTTCAAGATGAACTTCTTCGAAGGCTCCGCCCGCGTGCCGCTGATGATCGCCGCGCCTGACATGCCGGCAGGCCGCATCAACACGCCGGTCTCCTCGATCGACCTTGCCCCCACCCTTGCGGCATTGGCCGGGATTTCGATGGAAGAGGTCGCCCCCTGGACCGAAGGCGTCAACCTGATCCCCGTGGCAAACGGCGCGCCACGCCCCCCCGTCGCAATGGAATACGCCGCCGAAGGCACGATCACCCCAATGGTCGCCCTGCGTGAAGGCGATTGGAAATACATCCGCTGCCCGGCCGACCCCGAACAGCTTTTCAACCTGGCGGCCGATCCGCAGGAACGCCACAACCTCGCCGCCGACCCCACCGCCGCCGAAACCCTTGCGCACCTCCGCGCCCTCGCTGACCAGCGTTGGGACCTCGCCGCCTATGACGCCGCCGTCCGCGAAAGCCAGGCCCGCCGCTGGGTGGTGTATGAGGCTTTGCGGAACGGTGCCTACTACCCTTGGGACCACCAACCCCTGCGCGCCGCATCGGAACGCTACATGCGCAACCACATGGACCTGAACGTGCTGGAAGAAAGCAAACGCTTCCCAAGGGGGGAATAAGGGCGGGCGGGGCACCCGCCCTTTCAGCGCTTAGGCCGCCGCCGTCGCCTCGATCTCGAACATCAACCCCGGCACGGCCAGCCGGGTCACGCCCACAAGCGTCATCGGCGGGCGCACCCCTGCCGGGCCAAACCGCATGCCCATCAGGTCAAAGTTCCGCAGCGCCGCGTCGACATCGGTGGCATAGACCACCAGCCGCACGACATGGCCAAGGCCCATCCCGGCCTTTGCCAGCACCGCTTCCAGATTGTCCAAGGCGAGCCCGATCTGGCCGCGCATGTCACCCAGAAACTGCGGCGCGCCCGACCCATCCACAGCGGTCTGCCCGGCACAGATCAGCTGGCGGCTGACCCCTTCCAGAACCTCGCCCTGATTGTAGCCCAGCGCCAGCGACCAATCCCACGGATTTACAGCAGTACGTTGCATGTCTCACTCCTTGCTGACAGTTGCCGGGGCGAGGTAGGATCAAACGGTGCCAAATTCTGTCACCAAAACTGCTATCCTTGCCGCATGAACAGCCGCACCCGCCAGGACGTCCTCGCCCGCCACCTCCGCCGCAGTGGCACCACCACCGTGGCCGAACTTGCGGCCGAGGTCGGCGCCTCACGCCGCACCATCCTGCGCGACATCGGCGCGCTTCGGGATCAGGGCTTTGTCATCCACTCTGACCCCGGGCGTGGCGGCGGGCTGCAGCTTGACCCGCAATCGGTGCAGACCACCCCCCGCCTGACGGTGGCTGAGGTGTTTGCCCTCCTGATCAGCGTCGCCGCGATGCGCGCGGCGGGCAACCTGCCCTTTGCCAGCCTTGCCGATGCGGGCCTTGCCAAGATCGAACGCGCCCTGCCGCCCGACAAGCTGCGTGACCTGCGGCGGTTTCTGGATTGCCTGCATGTCGGCCAGCTTGCGCCCCAGCAAGACCTGTCAGACCTGCGCCCGATGGACGCCGCCCTCCTGCCCGCGTTCGAGACGGCCTTCCTGACCGGCCTCCTCCTGCGGTTTCGCTACCTGGATGCCAAGGGCACGCAGACCCTCCGCACCGTTGAACCGCAGGCGATGCTGATCCTGCCGCCGCTCTGGTACCTTGTCGCCTGGGACCCGGCCCGCGACGACTTTCGCCATTTCCGCATGGACCGGATCACCACCCCCGAACCGCTGAACGGCACCAGCTTTCGCCGTCGCCACGTCCCCTTTGCCGCTGACGTCTGCCCCTACCGCGACCTCAAGCGCTGACCCCAGACCCGGCCCCGGCCCGGCACTTGCTCTTTTCAAAAAAACTCATCTGCACCCTGGCCCGCCGCTCCACCTTGCAGGCAAAAGTGACCGGCCCGGGCCTGCGATGGCAATGCCGTTGCCAGGGGCTCGATGCCCCTGGCAACGGCGGCCCGTTCAAGGTCAACGTGCGTCGGCCAGCACCGCCTCGGCACCCTTCCAGCCCATCAGCATCGCAGGCGCGTTGGTGTTTCCCGCGATCAGCGTCGGAAAGGCGCTGGCGTCGATCACCCGCAGCGCGTCCACACCATGTACTCGCAGCCGCGCATCCACCACGCTTGTGCCCGCATCCGGCCCCATCCGGCAGGTGCAGCTTGGGTGGTAGACCGTCCCGGACCGGGCGCGGAAATCGGCGATCAGGTCTTCATCCGTCACCGCCGCCGGCCCCGGGCGCAGCTCTTCCTTGATCAGCCGTGCCAGCGCTGGTTGTGCCGCGATGTGGCGCAGGTATTTCACCGCCGCCAGCATCTCTTCGACGTCGTGATTGGTGGAAAACGCATTCGCCGTGATCACCGGATGCGCCCCGGGATCGGCAGACCGCAGCCGGATATGCCCTTGGCTGGTGGGCCGGCAATTCGACAGCCCGATGCTCATCCCCGACCAGGGGTCCGGGTTCAGCACCGGCCGCTCCCCCTCGCGCGGGATGAGGGTTGAGAATGCCTGGAAATACAGCTGCATGTTCGGCCGGTCGAGGTCGGGCCTTGTCCGGAAGAACCCGCCCGCATGGTTGATCGACTTGGCCAGGGGGCCGCTCCGGGTCAGGACATATTGCATGCCGGCGCGCAGCTTGCCCCACCAGGGGCGCAGCTCGTCATTGTAGGTCGGCACGTTCATCGACCAGGTGTAGTTGATGCCCTGATGATCGCTCAGATGGTCGCCTACGTTCGGGTTGTCCCGCACGACCGGAATGCCCAGACCCTGCAGCAGCCCCCCCGGCCCGATCCCCGACAGTTGCAGCAATTGGGGGGAATTGATGGCCCCGCCCGACAGGATCACCTCGGCCCGCGCGCGCAGAACCTGCACTGCGCCGCCCTTGCGGTATTCCACCCCGACGGCGCGACCGCCTTCCATCAGCACCCGCGTCGCCAAAGCATTGGTGATGACCCGCACATTGGCCCGCTTCATCGCCGGGCGCAGGAAGGCCCGCGCGGCGGAATTTCTGCGCCCGCCCTTGATGGTCATCTGATAGACGCCAGCACCTTCCTGACTTGCGCCGTTGAAATCCGGCGTGGGGGCCAGCCCGCCCTGCCCGCAGGCCGCGATGAACTGCGGCACCAGGGGGTGCAGCCCGCTTTGGTTGGCCGAGACGAACAAGGGCCCGCCCTGTCCGCGCCAGGCATCCGCCCCGGCCTCGTTATGCTCCATCGCCTTGTAGGCGGCCAGGCAGTCATCCCAGCCCCAGCCAGGATTGTCGCGGCCCCAGTCGTCATAATCCGCCCGGTGCCCCCGGATGTAGACCATCGCGTTGATGCTGGAGGACCCGCCCAGCACCCGCCCCCGTGGCCAGTGATCCCGCGCGCCGGCAAGGCCCGGGTCGGGTTCGGTCTTGTACAGCCAGTTGACGGCGGGGTCGTAGAACAGCTTGCCATAGCCCAGCGGCAGATGGACATAGAACCGCCGGTCGGACCCGCCCGCTTCCAGCACTGTCACCCGATGCTTGCCGTTGGCCGACAGCCGTTCGGCCAGCACACAGCCCGCCGAGCCTGCGCCCACGATGATGTAATCGGTCTCGTCCATGTTGCCCCCCGGCACCTTGCGGCACCCTAGCGGGGGGTGGGCCCTCGGACCGTCCGCTTTGCGACATCAAATGTCGCGCTCAGGGCGGCCTCTCCTGCGACGCCGTCGCCGCGCCGCGACGGTCCAGCAAGGAGCGACGCGGTCAGCCTTCAGCGGTCCGGTCAGGCAACCACATCAAAACTCGGCGCATAGTCCACCGGAAAGTTGACCGACCTGGCGATGAAGCACACGTCGTGGATGCGGTGATGTATCGCCTCGGCAGCCTTGAGGTCTGTCCCCGGCTTCACAATGACATGCGGCCGCAAGGTCACCTTCGCGAACCGCCCCGCACCACCCCGCCCCACCTCGCCCACCCCGAGGGGGCTGTCGGAATACGATGTCACCACAATTCCCGCATCACTCGCATAATGCAGATACCACAGCATGTGACAGGCCGAGAGGGCGCTGAGCAGCAAGTCCTCCGGGTTCATCTTCCCCGGGTCCCCGCCCAAGAGCGGATCGTTTGAACAATGCACCACAGCCTTCCCCGGCACCGCAATATCCCAGGTCCGGTCATAAGCCTTGTAATGCGCCGTCCCCTCACCCCGGTTGCCGGTCCACAGGATGCGGGAGGTATAATCATGGGTGGGCATGCATCGGCCTCCTTCTCTTCAGGGCCAGGCTAGTGCGATTGCCGTCAGAGGGCCAGCTTGGAACAAAGGAAAAACATCCTCTTGGAAAATCCGGCGCGGCATGACATCAAACGCCCCCCGACTCGCTGAAGGAGCGCCCCGATGCCCACCGGACATGTCTTCATCGCCACCAGCCTTGACGGTTTCATTGCCCGCACCGATGGCAGCCTGGACTGGCTGATCCGCCCGGAACACGAAGGCGAAGATCACGGCTATGACGCCTTCATGTCGGACATAGACGCCATCGTGATGGGGCGCGGCACGTACCAGGCCGTGCTGGGCTTTGACGCCTGGCCCTATGACAAACCTGTGCTGGTGCTGTCGCGCAGCCTTGCAGCAACGCCGGTGCCCGACGCCCTGCGCGGCAAGGTCACGTTCGCCGACCTTACCCCGCAGGCGGCGATGGATCATCTGGGCGCGCAAGGGGCCGCAAGGGTCTATGTCGACGGCGGGCAGATCGTGCAGGCCTTCCTGCGCGAGGGTTTGGTCCATGACCTGATCCTGTCGCGCATCCCGGTGCTGCTTGGCACGGGGCGCAGCCTTTTCGGCGCACTGGACGGCGATCTTGAGCTGACGCATCAGGCGACCACCGCCTTTCTGTCGGGCCTCGTCCAGTCACGCTACCTTGTGCGCCCCTAGCGCCCCTTCCACACCGGATCGCGCTTTTCGGCAAAGGCCTTCGCCCCCTCCAGCTGATCCTCGCTGGAATACAGCCGGTCCACCGTCGGCATCTGCCGCTTGGTGATCCGGTTCAGCGCGTCCTGAAAGCGCATGTTTTCAGCCTCGCGCACCACTTCCTTGATCGCGGCGTAGACAAGCGGCGGGCCAGATTCCAGCAGGCGCGCCAGGTCCCACGCCTTCGGCAGCAACTCCTCGGGCGAGCAGATTTCCTTCACGATCCCCCAGCGATGCGCTTCCTCGGCGTCAAACCAGCGCCCGGTCAAGAGAAGGTCCATCGCCACATGATAAGGGATCCGCTTTGGCAGCTTGATGCTGGCCGCGTCCGCCACCGTGCCCGACCGGATCTCCGGCAACGCGAAGGTCGCATTCGTCGAACACAGGATCAGGTCAGCGCTGAGCGCAAACTCCACCCCCCCGCCACAGCAGATGCCCTGCACCGCTGCGATCACCGGCTTGTTGAGGTTCGGCAGCTCCTGCAGCCCCGCAAAGCCCCCAACCCCATAGTCGCCATCCACCGCATCGCCCTCGGCCGCGGCCTTCAGGTCCCAGCCGGGGCAGAAGAACTTCTCCCCCGCCGCGCGGATGATGCAGACGCGAAGGCTGTCATCATCTCGAAAGTCGCGGAACACCAATCCCATGATCCGGCTGGTTTTCAGGCTGATCGCATTGGCCTTGGGCGCGTCCAGCGTGACCTCAAGGATAGCCCCTTCCCGCCGGGTCTTGATCGGGCCTTCGGTCCGCATTTCCATCATGCTCTCCTCACCAATGCATCCACCGCCACGGCACCCGTTTCGCGCACCATGACCGGGTTGATCTCAATCTCCTCAAGGCTTCCGTCGCCCAGCATCAGCGCCCCAAGCCGCACCGCGATACCCGCCACCGCAGCCATGTCCGCACGGGGCCGCCCGCGGTAGCCGTCCAGCAAGGGCCAAAGCCGCAGGCGCTTCACTGCCTCCAGCACCTGCGCCTCGGTCACCGGCAG
This sequence comes from Rhodobacter sp., assembly GCA_027489175.1. Lineage (GTDB taxonomy): Bacteria > Pseudomonadota > Alphaproteobacteria > Rhodobacterales > Rhodobacteraceae > Tabrizicola. The sequence continues at coordinate 73,963 of JAIYAE010000005.1, read as the reverse complement.
CACCAGCGTCACCGTATCCGCGAGCACCTCCGCCGTCACGCCCCCCAGGCCCAAGGTCAGCGTCACACCGTAAACCGGGTCGCGCCGCAGGCCGACCAGCACCTCTGCCACCGCCCCGGTCACCATCTCTTCCACCAGATAACCCGTCGCCCCCGGCATCGGCGCCTGGCCGTCCAGCGAGGTCACCCCCAACCGCACCGCCCCCGCTTCGGTCTTGTGCGCAAACCCAAGGCCCTTGACCGCGAACGGCGGGCGCAAGCCCGACACGTCGAGGTCAGCCAAGGTCGCCCCCGTCACCGACCCCGGCACCGGAACCCCGGCCGAGGAGATCAGCGCCTTTCCCTCCGCCTCACTCAAAAGCCGCGTGTCACGCTCGGGCAGCGCCCGGACCGGCCGCCAGCCCGCCACCCCCGCCGGCGTCTGCGCCGCCTTCACCGCCGCCAAGGCCGTCTCCAGCCCCAGCAAGGTGCACACCCCCTCAGCCATCATTGCCTGCACCCGAGGCTCACCAAAGTTCTCCACCATCGAGGCGACCGGGAAGGCGATCTTCCCCGTCGCCTTTTGCGCCGCCACAATAGCATCCAGCGCGGGCTGATAGCTGGACGGATCGCAGCGGTCGGTCCGAGGCGTATCGATGATGTAAAGCCCTCCGTCATAGGCCTCCAGCATGGCGCTGAAAACTTCCGTCGTCTTCGGCCCATCACCCCAGATGAAGGTGTGATAGTCCAGTGGGTTGGAGATTGTGGGGATTTCCCCCAGCACGGCAAACAGCCGGTCATGGGTGGCTTGCGGCACCGGGGGGAAGTCGATCCCATAAGGCTCGCCCAGATCGGCGACCAGCCCCGCCTCACCGCCGGAGCATGAGAGCGAACAGATCCGCGTCCCGATCTGCGGCCCGTGGACGTGAAAGATCTTCAGGGTTTCGATCAACTCACTGGGCGAATTCACTTCCGCCACCCCGATCTGCCGCAAGAAAGCGCTGGAGGCCGCCCCGCCCCCGGCCAGCGAGGCGGTGTGGCTGGCCGCCGCCGTCCGGCTCAGCTCCGTCTTCCCCGACTTGATCGCCACCACCCCTTTGCCCATGCGGCGCGCCTTTTCCGCCAGGGCGGCAAAGGCGGGCGCATCATCGATCCCCTCGATGTAAAGGCCCACAGCCGTGACGCGCGGATCATCCAGCAGCGCGCCGGTCAATTCAGCCAGCCCGACAACGGCAGCGTTCCCCAGACAGGCGACATAAGCCACCGGCAGGCCCCGCGCCTGCATCCCCATGTTGATGACGATGTTGGAGGACTGGCTGACCAGCGCAACCCCGCTTCCGACCCGCACCCCACCATGCTGGTCCGGCCAGAGGAGCGCGCCGTCAAGGTAGTTGATCACCCCATAGCAATTCGGCCCAAGGATCGGCATTTCCCCCGCCGCCGCGACCAGCCGGTCCTGCAACCCCGCTTCCCCCGCCTCTTCCCAGCCAGAGGCGAATGAGATCGCTCCCCCCGCCCCCATCGCCGCAAGCTCGGCCACGACGTCAATGGTAGCGAAACGGTTGACCCCGATGAACGTCGCATCGGGCGGTTCGGGCAGATCGGCGAGGCTGGCATAGGTTTTCAGTCCCCCGATCTCGGTCTTGGTTGGATGCACTGGCCAGACCGGGCCCTGAAAGCCCATCTTCTGGCATTGCTCTATGACGTTCTGCGCCCAGCCAGCGCCAAGGACAGCGATATGGCGCGGGCGGAGGAGACGGTCGAGGCGACTCATTTCCGGCCTCCGGCCCAGCTGAACCCGCCGGGGGCTGTCTGCCCCCGGACCCCCGAGGATATTTGGGGACAGAAAATGAGAACACCTCGCCCCGATGAACGAAGCGAGGTGCCATTTCCCGTCACGGTCATCGGCGTCCCCGCCTGTACCGTGCAGCCAGATTCGCCGATTAACCTTAACGCTCGGTTATCAGAAGCGTAGAAAGCTTGCATTTTCTGTCCTCAAATATCCCACGGGGAGCGCGAGGGGTGTGAAACCCCTCGCTCCGACGCTTCAGCCACCCACTGCCCGTAGCAATTCGCGGCTGATGATGTGGCGCTGGATCTCGCTCGTCCCCTCCCAGATCCGCTCCACCCGCGCATCGCGCCAGATGCGCTCCAGCGGCAGTTCTTCCATCAGCCCCATGCCGCCGTGGATCTGGATCGCCTCATCCGCGACCATCGCCAGCACTTCGGTCGCCTTCAGCTTGGCCATCGCCATGTCGGCTTCGGTCACCGTGCCCTGGTCGTATTTCCACGCGGCCTCTCGCGTCAGCAACTCCGCCGCCTTCAACTCCATCGCCATGTCGGCCAGCTTGAAGCTGACCCCCTGGAACTTGCCGATGGCTTGACCGAACTGCTTCCTCTCCGCCGCATAGCTGATCGCGTGTCCCAAAGCCCGCTCGGCCCGGCCAAGGCAGGTGCTTGCCACCTGCAACCGCGTCGCCCCCAGCCAGGAGTTTGCGACCTCAAACCCCCTGTGCACTTCGCCCAGCACATTCGCCGCCGGCACCCGGCAGTCATCGAACTCCAGCACCGCGTTGGTGTAGCCGCGGTGGCTGACGTTGCGGTAGCCGTCGCGCACCGTGAACCCGGGCGTCCCCTTGTCCACAAAGAAGGCCGTGATCAGCTTTTTCGGCCCGCGCGGGGTGTCCTCCTCACCGCTCGCCATGAACACGATGGCAAAGCCCGCAAGGTCGGCATGGCTGATGAAATGCTTCGTCCCGTTCAGCACCCAATCGCCGCAGTCCTGCCGGGCGCTGGCCTTCATCCCCCGCAAGTCCGACCCCGCGCCGGGTTCGGTCATCGCCAGGCAATCCCAGGTCTCGCCCCGGATGCACGGCATCAGATACCGCTCCCGCTGCTCGGCATTCCCGGCGAGCAGGATGTTCGACGGCCGCGCCACGCAGGCCCAATGGAGCGCGTAATTCGCCCGCCCCAGTTCCTTTTCATACAAAAGCCAGGACAGCGTATCGAGGCCCGCGCCCCCCACCTCCACCGGCATGTTGGCGGCATAAAGCCCCGCCGCCATCGCCTTTTGCTGCACCTCGCGGATCAGCTCCAGCGGCAGGACGCCCGACCGCTCCACCTCGGCCTCGTGCGGATACAACTCCGCCTCCACGAAAGCGCGCGTGGTATCCACGATCATCCGCTGTTCTTCGGACAGTCCGAAATCCATCACACCCTCCCCTGACCAATCGCGCGGCCGAGCCCCTCAGGCCGGGGCAGGCCTGCATGCGCCGCCGCAATCGGCATCAGCCTCTCCAGCACCGCAGGCAGCGCCGGACAAGTCTTGCCTGCCTTCATGTCCACATGCAGGCACATCTGTTCGATGGTCGCCACAACAGTCTCGCCGCGCGTCAAGGTGATGAAGTGGTGCAGCCGCTTGGCATCGGCATGGATCACCTGCAGCGTCCCGGTCAGCCGGTCGCCCAGCTTCGCCTCGCCCTTGTGCAGGATGTGGCTTTCGGCGGTGTAGTAGCTGTGGCCGCCAGCCACATAATCCATGTCCGCCCCGATCAGCCGCAGGAAGGCATCGGCCACTTCCGACGCGCAGAACAGGTAGCGGCTTTCCGTCATATGCCCGTTGTAGTCGATCCAGGATGGCAAAACCTGCAACTCGGCCATCTGCAGGGGCGCACCCGTCGCCTCGCCCGCATGGAACGCCTCGCGCCGCCGCTCGTCATGGTCGCGCAAGACCTTGCCCGCGCCCCAGTTCCGGTCCTTCAACGACCGCAGGAACCCCACCAGGTTCTGGTCGCGGATCCGCTCCAACTCGCGGATGGAATAGGCCCCCGACTGCGCGTCCGACTGGTCTGCCACAAGGTCCACCAGCGCATCGTTGAACTCCGGCACGTCCATCAGCTTGGTCCAGGGCCATTTCAGCGCCGGGCCGAACTGGGCCATGAAGTGGCGCATCCCGGCCTCGCCCCCGGCCACGCGGTAGGTCTCGAACAGGCCCATCTGCCCCCAGCGCAGGCCAAATCCCATGCGGATCGCATCGTCAATCTCGCCAGTCGTGGCCACGCCATCGACCAGCATCCACAGGGCCTCCCGCCAGACCGCCTCAAGGAACCGGTTGCCGATGAAGGCGTCAATCTCCTTGCGGATCACCAGGGGGAACATCCCGATGTCCTTCATGATCTGCACCGTCCGCTCCACCACCTCGGGCGGGTTGGCTGGGCTGCCTGAAATCTCGGACAAAGGCAGCAGATAAACCGGGTTGAACGGGTGAGCGACGATGATGTTTTCCGGCGCGGGGCTGGATTTCTGCAAGTCGCTGGCCTTGAAGCCGCTGGTTGAGGACCCGATCAGCACCCCGGGGTTCGATTGCTGCAACTGGGCATAGACCTTGTGCTTCAGCTCGATCCGCTCCGACACGCTCTCCTGCACATATTCCGCGCCCTCCACGGCCTCGGCCATGGTGCCCGAAAAACTCAAGCGCCCCTCGGCCGGCATCGGCACATCCGACAGCGCCGGAAGGGCCGCCCGCGCATTTGCCAGCACCTCGCCGATTTTCCGCTCCGCCTCCGGGTCCGGGTCGAACACCGCCACGTCCCAGCCGTTCAGCAAGAACCGCGCGGCCCAACCGCCGCCGATAACCCCGCCCCCGATGATTGCCGCTTTCCGTGCCATGTTCGTCATCCCCTCATGCCGTGGTCGGGCGTCACACCGCCTCGAAAATCCAGACCAGCGCCGCCCCGATCAGGCCCGCCCCAAGTATCACCGCCGTTGCCGTCCACCCACCGTGCCAGCCCCGCCACAGCACCAGCGCCCGCACCAGAACGCCCAGCCCCGCCGCCCCTGCGGCCAGAAGGACCAGCAACCCCGCCACCCCCGACCCGATGGAGGAGGGTTGCCGCGCCACCCAGCCAAACCACGCGACCAGCCCAGCCACTGCCAGAACCGCTGCCACAGCGGCCAGCCAGCGCAGGTTCACCGCTGCCTGAGGTGCGAGGTACAGGCCCAGCATCACCAAAAGGAGGGTCAGAAGTGTTTCCATTAAAGTCCCCGCAACGCCTGGCGCCATCGGGCCGCGCCCGCATCCTGTCTCGCACCGAGCCAGCTGATCCCATCGGCCAAGCGGTCATCTTGGCGTCACCAGAAAGAAGCCAAGGACATAAAGCCCGACAAAGGCGGCAACAAAGGCATAACCGCCGATCCTGGCCGCCGGGGCCCGCGTCCGGAACAACCCCCCGGCCAAGGCGCCCAGAAAACTCAGTCCTGCGGCCACCATGACATAGCCTGCGGCCTTGAACTTCATTGCATCCGGATGACGGTCCGCTGCCGCGTCATTGCCTGAAAGCTCCGCCGGCATCGCAAATTCCAGATAGCCGTAGGCCAAGGCCGCCAGCAGCAAAGCGCCAAGCCAAAGCCGGGATCGCGGCTCGGCAGCCTGGTTGTAGGCCGACAGGGCAAAGACGGCGGCAATCACGGCGGCCATCATCTCGGTGCCGCCAAGCTGCCAGCGAAGATTGGCGCTTTCCCTGCCATCTCAGCCCTTTTCTCCGCCACAGCCGTCCGCAGCCGGACGAAGCGCGCCCAGAACCGGCAGGCACCATTCGGCATCCGGGACCTCAGCCTGCATGGAGCATGTCACCCCAAAGACCGACGTGCCGCTGAGGATTCCCACAAGCCCCGCGACTGCCCCGCCGCTGCCAACGGCGCCTTCGGTCCGTGCCTCATAGTCAAGCGTCATCCCGTTCGCCAGGACGACACCCCCAGATGGGTCCACCCCCTCGGCCCGCTGGATCCCGATCAGCCGGGGCGACCGGCCCTCTGGCTCGAAAAAGATGACCACGCCCTTGCCCTGCTCCACCACCTCATGGGCCTCACTTATCGGCAAGGCGAGGCCTGTGCTGCCCAGCGTCGCGCAGGTTTCGGCGGCAACCGACTGGCCGATCAGGCAAAGGCAGGCGGCCAATCCCCTCACTTCGCCACCGGCGCCCGCTTTTCCAAGCGCAGCCGTGCCCGCACTTCGGCCGGGGTGATCACCCGCGCGCCAAGGTTTTCGATGATCGTCGCGGCGCGTTCCACCAGCTGCGCGTTGGTCGCGAGCACGCCCTTGTCGAGCCAAAGATTATCCTCCAGCCCCACCCGCACATTGCCGCCACCGATCACCGCCGCCGCGACATAGGGCATCTGGTGACGGCCAAGGGCAAAGGCCGACCAGTGCCAGCCCGCAGGCACGTTGTTGACCATCGCCATGTAGGTGTTCAGATCATCCGGCGCGCCCCACGGCACCCCCATGCACAGCTGCACCAAAACCGGATCGGGGATCACCCCCTCTTTCACCAGCTCCTTCGCCAGCCACAGGTGCCCGGTGTCAAACGCCTCGATCTCGATCCGCACCCCCGCCGCCGTCATCCGCCGCGCCATGTCGCGCAGCATGCCGGGGGTGTTGACCATCACATAGTCAGCCTCGTTGAAGTTCATCGTCCCGCAGTCCAGCGTGCAGATTTCCGGCCGGCACTCCACCACATGCGCCACCCGCTCCTCTGCCCCTGCCATGTCGCTGCGCGGCCCGGCGACCATATCCTCGGTCCCCTCAAAGTAGATGTCGCCGCCCATCCCCGCCGTCAGGTTCAAGACCACATCCGTGTCGCTGTCCCGGATCCGCTCCGTCACCTCGCGGTAGTATTCCAGCTTCCGCGACGGCTTGCCCGTTTCCGGGTCCCTCACATGGCAATGCACCACAGCCGCCCCCGCCTTCGCCGCCGCAATCGCGCTTTCGGCAATCTGCTTCGGGGACCGTGGCACATGGGGGCTGCGGTCCTGCGTCCCCCCGGACCCCGTCACGGCACAAGTGATGAAAACCTCACGGTTCATGGTCAGCGGCATGGCAATCTCCCTTTGCCCCCACCATACCCCGCTTGCGAAGCCAAGCTTTGCGCTTTACGAAATCCCCATGACGGAAAACGCACTCTTCGCCCCTGCGACCGGCCCCCTGACCATCGCCTTCTTCGTGCTGCCCCAGGCGTCCATCCTTGAGGTCGCCTCCGCCCTCGACCCCCTCCGAAACGCCAACCGTCACCTCGGGTCTGAGGCTTACCGCTGGCGCGTCGTCACACCCGACGGCCAGCCCGTCCCCCTGACCTGCGGTATTGAACTCCCCTCAACGGGGGACCTGACCGCCGCCACCGGCGCCGACGCCCTGATCGTCATCGCAGGCTACCGCCTGAACGAAGTCGCCACCCGCCCCCTGATCCGTGACCTCCGCCGCATCGCCCCGCGCTTTCAGCTTGTTGCCGGGATCGACGCCGCCCCCTGGGTCATGGCCCGCGCAGGCCTCCTGACCGGCTACCGCGCCACCGTGCATTGGGAGGATCTGGAGGACCTCGCCGCCGCCCACCCCGAAACGACCGTCCTGCCTGACCGCTACGTGATCGACCGCAACCGCGCCACCATCGGCGGGGCCGCGGCGGCAACCGATTTCATGCTCCACCTGATCCGCGCCCGGCATGGCGCGGCCCTTGCAAGGCAAGTCGCCGCCAGCTTCCTCGCCACCGTCCGCAAAGGCCAGGAACCCCAGATCGCCCCCGAAGGCCAGGACCCCGCCCTCGACCCCCGCGTCGCCCGCGCCGTCGCGCTGATGGAGGCGACGCTGGACGCCCCCGCCCCCATCGCCAGCCTTGCGGCACAGGTGAACCTCTCCCCCCGCCGCCTCGAATCCCTCTTCCGCCAGGCCCTTGGCCTGACCCCCGGCGCCTACGCCCTTGGCCTGCGCCTGTCCGCCGCGCGCAGAATGCTGACCGACACGGCGCACCCTCTGGCCGAGATTGCGCTCCGCACCGGCTTTTCCAGCCCGGCCACCTTGTCGCGCGCCTTCAAGGCAAGGTTCGGCCACCCCCCCGGTGCGCTGCGGCGCTAAGGCTTAGACATCCTCGCCAGCGGTATCAGACTTTTCCTGCACAGCCTTCACGATGGGCGACAAAAGGCTCAGCGTCAGGAAAATCACCCCGCTCAGGATCACGGCAATGTCCAGCTGACCGTAGCCCACCGCCGCCCCCATCGCCCCCGTGGCCCAAAGACTTGCCGCCGTCGCCGTGCCCCGCGCCCGGTCGCCCTGCTTCAGGATCGCCCCGCCGCCGATGAACCCGATGCCGGTCATCAGCCCCTCAAGAATCCGCGCCTGGCCTTCAGACTCAATCCCCAAGACTTCGATCGCGATCATCACAAAACCGCAGGCCGCCATCGACACGATGGGAAAGGTCCGCAGACCTGCGCTCCGCTCTTCCCGTTCGCGGTTCCAGCCGATCGGCAGGGCCAGCGCATAGGCCACGGCCAGATGGATCAGATGCGAAAGGGCTTCCTCCGCATTCCAGGTCTGAAACAGTTCCATCTTGCCCCTCGGTGTTACACGCCGCGCGTCATGCGGGCTCCAGCAAACCCCGGCCCTGCAGCAGCGGTTCCACGCCGGGCATCTTGCCGCGGAATTTCAGGTACAGCGCCTCGGCATCCTCGGACCCACCGGCGGACAGGATGAACTTCTCCAACCGCGCCGCTGTTGCGGGGTCAAACGGATCGCCCGTCTCCTCGAAGGCCGCAAAGGCATCAGCGTCCATCACTTCCGACCACATGTAGGAATAATACCCGGCCGAATAGCCGTCACCGCTGAACACATGCGCGAAATGCGGCGTCGCATGCCGCATCCTGATCGCGCGCGGCATCCCCAGGCCCTCCAGCACCTCGGCCTGCCGCTGCATCGGGTCCGCCGGGGCCGCACCCGTGTGAAACTCCAGATCCACCAAGGCCGAGCTTACAAACTCCACCGTCGCAAACCCCTGGTCATAGGTCCCCGCCGCCAAGAGCCGCTCCAGCATGTCAGCTGGCATCGGCTCTCCGGTCTCATGGTGCCGCGCATGCGCTTCCAGGACTGAGGGCACCTCCAGCCAATGCTCATAAAGCTGGCTTGGCAATTCGACGAAATCCCGCGCGACCGAGGTGCCAGAGATGAACCCATAGGTCACATCCGACAGCATCTGATGCAGCGCATGGCCGAACTCATGAAACAGCGTCCGCGCGTCGTCATAGGACAAGAGCGAAGGCGTTCCCTTGGCGAAGTTGCAGACGTTCACCACGATGGGCCGCTGATCACCGCCCAGTTTCCGCTGCGACCGCATCGCCGAACACCAGGCCCCCGACCGTTTCGATCCCCGCGCGAAGTAATCCCCCAGGAACACCGCGACATGCGCGCCCTTGCGGGTCACTTCCCACCCCCGCACATCCGGGTGATAGAACGGCCCCTCGATCTCACGGAACTCAAGGCCGAACAGGCGGTTGGCACAATCGAACTGTGCCCCCAGCATGGCCTCCAAGGAAAGGTAGGGCTTCAACGCCGCCTCATCCAGATCATGCTCCGCCTTCCGGCGCTTTTCGCTGTAATAGCGCCAGTCCCAGGCCTCCAGCGGGGCGGCGAACCCGTCCGCCACCAGCATTGCCTCCAGCACCGCCGCATCGCCAAAGGCCTTGGCTTTCGCCGGCTCCCAAACCCGCATCAAAAGCTCGCGCACCGCCGCTGGCGTCTTCGCCATCTCCGGCTCAAGCTTGAAGCTGGCAAAGTCCGCATAGCCCAGCAGCGCCGCCCGCTCGGCCCGCAGCGCCAGAATCTCGGCGGCAACGCCCCGGTTATCCGTCTCACCCCCATTCGCCCCACGCGCAACCCAGGCCTCATAGGCCCGTTGCCGCAAGGCGCGGTTGGGCGAAAACTGCAGGAACGGCACGATCAGCGACCGGTTCAGCGTCACCACCGCACCCAAGCCCCGCTCAGCCCCCGCCGCCCTTGCCGCGTCCTGCACAAAGCCTGGCAAGGCCGCCAGATCAGCGTCCGAAATCTCCATGAACCAGGCCCGCTCATCGGCCAGCAGGTTCTGCCCAAACGCTGTGCCCAGCACTGCCAGCCGCGACTTCACCGCCGTCAACCGCTCCGCCGCCGCCCCTTCCAGCGCTGCGCCGGACCGCACGAACATCTGCCGGTAAAGCTCCAGCACCCGCGCCTGTTCGGCCGTCAGCCCCAGACCGTCACGCCCCGCCCATAGCGCCTCGATCTTGGCCCAAAGCGCCTTGTTGTTGGTGACCTCAGACGAAAACGCCGACATCTTCGGCGCAAGCTCCCGCATCAACGCCTCACGCGCCTCGGTGCTGTCGGCCCCGGCCAGATTGTAAAACAGCCCCGCCACCCGGTCGAGGTCCCCCTCCGCCAGCTCCAGCGCCTCGATCACCTCGGCAAACGACGCTCCTGGCCCCTCGGCAATTGCCGCGATATTGGCCCGCGCCCGCGCCAGGGCCTCGTCAAAGGCCGGCCCGAAATCCTCATCCCGCACCAGCGCGAAAGGCGGCATTCCGAAGGGCGTGTCCCAAGGCTGCAAGAGAACATTCATGGCAAATCTCCTTTGCCTGAAAACCTAAGGCCGCCCACCCCCAAGGTCCACCCATGGGCTTGCTCTTTTGACAAATACTCTCAGGGGGTTTGGGGGCAGAATGCCCCCATTTGCCCGAGCCGGTTGCGCGCCTGCGCGCAGAGGCGAGACAAAAGGCGTGCGCGGAACGCGCTCCTTTACCTTACCGCCCGTCCTGCCCCCGCAACCGTGCTTCCAGCCGCCGCAACAAAAGGCTCAAGCCAATCGTCATCGTCAGATAAAGCAGCGCCGCCACGTTATAGGTCTCGAAATACCGAAAATTCCCCGCCGCCGTGACCTTGGCCAACTGGGTGATGTCGCTCACCCCCAGCACGGACACCAAAGACGAATCCTTCACCATCGCCACGAAATCATTGCCCAAGGGCGGCAGCACCATCCGGAATGCCTGCGGAAAGACGATGTGGCGGAACCGCTGCCAGCCTGACAGACCCAAGGCCTTCGCCGCCTCGATCTGGCCCTTGTCCACCGCCTGCAGGCCCGCCCGGAAAATCTCGGCCAGGAAGGCCGAATAGGCCAGCATCAGCGCGATCACCGCCCGCCACAGCAAGGGGAAATCCCGCCCCCGCACCTCGTCAAACCCCAGCGGCATGCCGATCCAGTTCCACGCCGCCACCAGCCCCGGCGCCACCACGAATGCGACGTACAGAAGGAGCACGATGATCGGCACCCCCCGCATCACCTCGATGTAAAGCCGCGCCGCCTGCCGCAGGACCACGAACCGCGACAGCCCCGCCAGCGCCAGGCCCAGCCCGATGACACAGGCGCCGAAATAGGCCACCAGCGTCACCAGCACCGTGATCCAGATGCCCTTCGCCAAGGTCGCCAGCGCGGCGGAATAGACCTCGCTCGCCCAGACCTCATAAAACAGCCAGAGGCCGGTGATCGTCACGATCACCAGCCACCAGGGAAAGTCCTTGTCGGGCTCAGGGTTGGGGGTCATGTGCGAAGGCCCGGGCCGTCAGACCCGGGGCCATGCAAACCTCAGCCGCCCATCTTGTAGTCAAGGAACCACTTCTTGTTCAGCGCATCGATGGTGCCATCCGCTTTCATGCTGGCAATCGCCGCGTTCATCGGTGCCACAAGGTCGGACCCTTTCGGGAAGATAAAGCCGAAATCCTCGGTCCCCAGCTTCTCGCCGATGATCTTCAGCCCCCCGGCGCTGGCGTCGACATAGCCCGCGCCCGCCGTGCCATCGGTCAGCACAAGGTCCACATCGCCCGCCTTCAGCGCCTCGACCGTGGCCCCGAACGTCTCAAAGAGCTTGATCCGCGGGTTCGCCTCATTGCCGTCCAGCACCTCATAGACGCCCACGTAGAACGGCGTCGTGCCGGGCTGCGCGGCCATCAGAAGATCAGCATTCGCGGCAAACGACGCGGCATCCGTAAACCGCGTCTCATCCCCGCGCACCATCATCACCATCTCGCTGGTCATGTAGCTGTCCGAGAAATCGACCTGCTCTTTCCGGTCATCGCGGATGGTGATCCCGGTCATCCCCAGATCAAACTGGCCTTCCGCCACCGCCGGGATCATCGCATCCCAGCTGATGTTCTCATAGGTCACCGTGATGTTCAGCCGCTTGGCAATCTCTGCCATCGCGTCATATTCCCAGCCCACAGCCGTGCCCGAGGCATCGAGGAACTGCAGCGGCGGATAGGCGTTTTCCGTGACCACCACAACCTCGCGTCCCGCCAGATCGGGCAGGTCCTGCGCAAAGGCGGGCAGGGTCAGAAGGCTAAGTCCCAGAAGGGCGGCAGCGGTGGCTTTCATCGGTCAGGCTCCGGTTTGAATTTGAAGCCCCGACTATGCCATTCCCCAAGCCTGATGCAAGCCGCTCTGGCCGGGTCGGGCCGGTTTGGCCGCCCCGCGTCGCCACATCCAACCGGCGTGACCAATCCTTGACCGGATCAAGAGGCGTAGACCGCCTCGCTCAGCGCAGTGTCCAGCACCAAAGCGGCATCCTGATCAGCCGCCCAACCCATCCCGGTCGAGACGATGCAGCTGATCCCGTCCCCACCATGATGCACCACCGTCCAGCTTCCGGTGTGATCGGATGTCCAAAGCTCCATCGTCAGGCCGGTTTCCGTCAGCGCGGCAAGGCGTGGGGTTTCGGCAAAGTCGCGGCCAAGGGTCGCTTGCACCGTGCCGCGCGCATCGCAATGGGTTTCGGTCAGCGCAAGGTCCTGGCCGATGTCCATGACCTCGGGCCCGATGACCAGCGGAAAGGGTGCCGCACCAACCGTCAAGGCAAGCGGAGCTGCAATCAGCAGCGCAAGGGCAGCAGTCTTTGTCAGGTTCGGGACCATTTGGCGTCTCCGGTCTTTGTTCGGATACCGAAGAAACGTAGACAGCCGGTTAAAAGTTCCCTCCTGTGGTCAGAACGGCCAAAATTTACTGGATTTGGGCAATAAGGGGTGCCCAAATTCCGTTCAGAACGCTCGGCCCACACCCGGCCCGAGGCCACCCGTCTTGACCGGACCTTCCGCCTTTTGAACCACCGCCCCTTTCACCCATCGCCATTGAACAGGATCAGCCCATGACCCGCACCCTGGCCCTCACCCCGGCCCATATCGCCCGCATCCACCGTGAGGTTCCCGATACTGGCCCACCCCCGGGGATGGAGATGCAGACCGACGCCGATTACGCCGCCTGGGTCACCCGCATTGCGGGCTGCGCCCCACCCGGCCCCTTGCGCCTGTTTGCCTACGGCTCGCTGATCTGGAAGCCCGAGATTGAGCATACTGCCGAAACCCCCGCCACCGCGCATGGCTGGCACCGCAGCTTTTGCCTCAAGATGATCCGCTTTCGCGCCACGCCCGATTGCCCTGGCCTGATGATGGCGCTGGACCGGGGCGGCAGCTGCAGGGGCGTCCTCTACGACCTTCCGCCTGGCGATCTGCCCGTCACGCTGGACCGGCTCTTCAGACGAGAGTTCACGGTCAAGCCGATCAATTCCATGCCGCAGTGGATCACCGTGCGCACCAGTGCAGGCCCCGCCACCGCGCTGGCCTTCGTGATGAACCGCGCCTCACCCGCCTACGTCCGCCTGCCTCTGGTTGACCAGGCCGCGATGCTGGCAAAGGCCTGCGGCCATTGGGGCAGCGGGGCCGAGTATCTATTGAACACCGTCAGCCACCTGCAGGCGCGCGGCATCCATGACCGTGGGCTATGGGACCTGCAACGCCTTGTCGCCGCCCGGATCGACGAAGCCCCCTGATCCCGTCATAGCTGGACGTGGATATGGTCATCATGCCGCGCCGCGCGGCAGCCCTGGAACCGGATCTTTTCCCCGGCCACGCCCAGCGCTGCGGCGACCGGTGGCTCGACGAAGATCTTGCCGACCCGTGGGTCCTTTGCCAAAGCCCCGATCAGCGCCCGCGTCCGCTCTGGCTCCAACCCGATGGACCGATGCAGCGGCTCCATCCAGCGCATCTCCCACCGCAAAGTCGGCCAGACCGGCGGGCAGGTCTCTTTGCCCAAGCGCAGGAAGGAAAAGTAGCCGATGGCAGAAGCGGTCAGCCCCGGCAGATAGGCCCCATCGCCATGAACCGTATCCGCATAGTAGAATGCGAAATCCAGCTTCTCGCCGTCGTCATGGCTTAGATGCGGCACCAGCGGCATCCCGTCCAGAAACGGAAACCCGCCATCCAGCGCCAGCGTGACCGTGCCGGGAAACCTGACGGCCACCGCTTGGGCCGCGTCCAACGCCACATCGGCCATCTCTGGCGTGACAAAGTTCCGCAGCAACACGCAGTAAAGCCGCGACTGCGTCCGCAAGACCTCGCCCGAGCAAGGCAATGGCACCCGCCCGAAAACAGGTGCTGCAAACTGCGCCCCACCCCACAGGGCCACGTAGGCCAGAATAAAGATCGCAAGGAATGCCAGCCGCCCCCGCCGAAAAGCCAGCGCCGCCAGCCAGGCAAGCCCACCCAGCTGCGTCAGCACGGTCAGGCCCAGAACAGCCACCCCGTGAAGGATGATCCGCCAGCGCCGTCCCCTCGGCTGCGGCGCGGTCAGGGGCACGGCCCTAACAATCCGTTAACGCCCATGCCAACCCCTTGAACTCAAACTGCCGGTGCCTCTGTCCCGGCCCGGGACACGCCCGCCCCACAGACCGCACAATCCGCCCGCCGCTTGACCCCGATCACCCGCGTCTCGCCGTAAAGCGCATCGTGGATCATCAGCCGCCCGGCCAAAGTCTCCCCCGCCCCGGTCAGGTGCTTGACCGCCTCCATCGCCATGATCCCCCCGATGATCCCCGGCAAAGGCGCGGCCACCCCCGCCTCAGCACAGGTCGGCACCAGCCCCCGCGCGGGCTTGACCGGGAAGACACAGGCATAGCAGGGCGCGCCATGGGCGGGGTCAAACAGGCTCACCTGCCCCTCCCACTGCGTGATCGCGCCCGAGATCAGCGGCACCCCCGCCACCACACAGGCCCGGTTGACCAGATAGCGCGTGTCAAAGTCATCGGTCCCGTCCAGCACCAGATCATACTCCGCCACCAGCGCCGCCGCGTTCCCCTCATCCAGACGCCGGTTGTAAGGCCGCACCTCGATGAACGGGTTCAGCGCCCGCATCGCAACTTCCGCGGAGAACACCTTCGGCATCCCGATCCGCGCATCGGCATGGATCACCTGCCGCTGCAGGTTCGACCCTTCGACCACATCCGGGTCGATGACCCCGATCGTCCCGACCCCGCTCCCCGCCAGGTACAAAAGGACCGGCGACCCCAGCCCCCCCGCCCCCACCACCAGCACCTTCGCCGCCTTCAGCTGCTTCTGCCCCTGCCCACCAATCTCGCGCAGCAGGATGTGGCGGGAATACCGCTCCAACTCCGCCTCACGGAACTTGCCCGAAGGGACCACCGCCACCGGCGCCGCGACCTTCTGCCCCTGCACGGCCCGAAAGCCCTTGCGATAGGCCAGGACCAGCAGGACCAGAAACCCAAACAGCCCCCAGGCCCGCAAATCACCCCCCGTGATCCGCGCGAAAGGGCCATTCGCCATTTGCGGCAGGTGCGCGACCATCAGGATCACCCACCATCCCACGGCGAAGGGAAACCACCGCGTCCCCTGGCCCTGCCAGCGCCCGATCCCCCAGATCGCCGCGAAGCCCAGCAGCCCGATCATGACCGCATGCCAGTCGAGCCAAACCCGCCCGTCCCCCGCGCCGTCTCATCCAGCGCGTCCACCACCGCAAACCCCGCCTGCACGACCGGCGCGACGACCACCTGCGCCACCCGGTCGCCATGCCGCACCGTATAGGGCTCGGCCCCAAGGTTGATCAGCGCCACCCCCAAAGGCCCGCGATAATCGCTGTCGATGGTCCCCGGCGTATTCGGCACCGTCACCCCATGCTTCATCGCAAGGCCTGACCTAGGCCGCACCTGCATCTCGAACCCCGCCGGGATCGCGACCCTGATCCCCGTGGGACAAATCGCCCGCCCCGTCGGCGGCAGCACCAACCCCACAGCACGCTCCCCCTCAGGGAAATTCGCGCACAGGTCCGCCCCCGCCGCCCCCGCCGTCTGATAGGCCGGCAAGGCCAGGGTCCGATCCGCCCAATCCTCCCACATCACGCTGACCACCGGCCCCATCGCAAGCCCTTTCATTCTGGTCCAAATATCCCCGCCAGAGGCTCAGGCCTGCCTCAGGCCAAAGCCTCGGCAATCTTCGCCGCCAGCTTCCGCGCCACCGCGTCCTTGCCCATCCGCGGCCAGGCCTCGGCCCCGCCGTCGGTGATCAACACGGCCGCATTTTCCGCCCCGCCCATGATCCCGGTCGCGGGGGATACATCATTCGCCACGATCCAGTCACAGCCCTTGCGCACCCGTTTGGCTGTGGCATGTGCCACCACATCCGTGGTCTCGGCCGCAAAGCCCACCACCAGCCGGGGCCGCATCGCGCCTTTCGACACCGCAGCCAGAATGTCCACATTCTCGGCAAACTCCAGCGCAGGAGCCTTGCCAGACCCGTCCTTCTTCAGCTTCTGCCCGCTTGCATTTGCCACCCGCCAATCGGCGACCGCCGCCGCCATCACGGCCGCATCCGCAGGCAGGGCCGCCGCCACCGCCGCCGCCATCTCCGCTGCCGTCTCCACCGCGACCACCGCCACCCCGGCAGGCGCAGGCACCGCCGCAGGCCCAGTGACAAACGTCACCCGCGCCCCCAGATCGCGCAACGCCACCGCAATCGCCGTCCCCTGCGCACCCGAGGATCGGTTGGCGATGTAGCGCACCGGGTCAATTGGCTCATGCGTCGGGCCGGATGTCACCACCACATGCCGCCCCGCCAAAGGCCCGCCCCCCAGCGCCGCACCAATGGCCGCGACAATCGCCGCCGGTTCCGCCATCCGCCCGGGCCCGTACTCGCCGCAAGCCATCTCACCCTCATCCGGCCCCACGACCAGCACGCCATCCCCGCGCAGAACGCCAAGGTTCCGCCGCGTCGCCGGGTGGTCCCACATCCGCACATTCATCGCCGGGGCGACCAGCACCCGCTTGTCCGTCGCCAATAACACGGTGGAGGCCAGATCATCCGCCCGCCCCGAGGCCATCTTGGCCATCAGGTCCGCCGTCGCCGGGGCCACCACCACCAGATCGGCTGCGCGCGAAAGCTGGATATGCCCCATCTCCGCCTCATCGGTCAGGTCGAACAGGTCCTGATAGACCTTCGACCCTGCCAGTGCCCCCACGCTCAGGGGTGTCACGAACTCCGCCCCCGCCCGCGTCAGTACTGGCACAACCGATCCGCCCGCCTTCTGGATCAACCGGATCAACTCCAGCGCCTTGTAGGCCGCGATCCCGCCGCCGATGATCAGAAGTATCCGCTTGCCCGCAAGCATCGCCAGGCCCCCCAAAAGGTTACCCCCCAAGCAGTAGGGGCCAAGCCCCACAAACTCAACTCCCCCAAAGCCCTTTCACCTGGCACCAAATATCCCCGCCAAAGGCTGCGGAGCCGTAGCGCGTCAGCGCGCAGGCGACAAAAAGCAGTGCGGGCGCCCTTGGGCGCCCGCTCCGCAAGATCACTGCTGGCAAAAGGCGTTACAGCAGGAAGTGGCGCACTTCGCGCGACTGGCCTTCCAGGCTGCGGCGCATCTTGGCGAAGGCCGCCGCTTCCAGCTGGCGCACACGTTCCTTCGACAGGCCCAGCTCTTCGCCCAAGGACTCCAGCGTCCGGCCTTCGTCCTTCAGCTTCCGCTCGGCCACGATATAGCGTTCGCGCGCGTTCAGGCCCTGCAGTGCGTTGATCAGCCAATCGCGCAGCCGGTCGGTGTCATGCGCGCCTTCCACGGCCTCGGCCGCCTGCACGCCATCATCTTCCAGCGCGTCAATCCACTCGCGCCCATCCTCATCGGCAGACTGCGTGGCGTTCAGCGAATAGTCCGACCCCGACAGCCGGCCTTCCATCATCTCCACGTCATGGACCGGCACGCCCACTTCGACCGCGACCATCTGGCGCAGCTGGTGCTGGTCCAGCGTCTCACCCCGCTGAGACGCCTCGCGTTCCAGCTTGGCCTGCACCCGGCGCAGGTTGAAGAACAGCGCCTTCTGGCTGGAGGTCGACCCCGTCCGCACCATCGACCAGTTGCGCATCACGTAATCCTGGATCGACGCCTTGATCCACCAGACCGCATAGGTCGAAAACCGCACGCCACGATCCGGGTCAAACTTGTCCGCCGCCTTCATCAGGCCAAGGCTTGCTTCCTGGATCAGGTCGTTCATCGGCGCGCCATAGCGGCGGAATTTCGACGCCATGCTGATCGCCAACCGCATATAGGCCGTGATCAGCCGGTGCAGCGCCTGCTCATCGCGCTGATCGCGCCATGCATAGGCAAGCCGCAACTCGGTTTCCGCATCCAGAAGTTCCGCCTTCATCGCTTGGCGCGACATTGTCTGGTCGTTATATCCGTCAAGTGCCATGTTGACCTCCAGATCGGTACCCTGCGGCGCTTTCGCGTCTTTTATGTCTGTAATACGAGGCGTCCCCGTGACCGGATCACTTGACCCAGCGAAACAACCCGTGGAATTGCCACCTCTCACGCTTGTGATCGGCGGCGCCCGATCCGGCAAATCCGCCTATGCCGAACGTCTGATCTTCGCCGCCGCCAAACCCCGCCGCTACATCGCCACGGCTGAGGCCTGGGATGACGAAATGCGCGCCAGCATCGCCCAGCATCAG
This sequence comes from Rhodobacter sp., assembly GCA_027489175.1. Classification (GTDB taxonomy): domain Bacteria; phylum Pseudomonadota; class Alphaproteobacteria; order Rhodobacterales; family Rhodobacteraceae; genus Tabrizicola. Next base: position 55,357 of record JAIYAE010000005.1, on the reverse strand, counting down.
CAGGACCGCGGCGCTGATTGGACAACGGTCGAAGCACCCCTCGACCTGCCCTCCGCCCTCGCCACCGCCCGGGCGGAGGAGGTGATCCTGATCGACTGCGCAACTCTCTGGCTCACCAATCATCTCCTCGCCGATCATGATCTGACGGCCCAGACCGCCGCCCTTCTGGCCGCCTGCGCCGCCACGCCTGCACCCATCGTCATCGTGTCCAACGAAACCGGATGGGGAATCGTTCCCGACAATGCGCTCGCCCGCCGCTTCCGCGATGCCCAGGGCCGCCTGAACCAGCGCCTCGCCGCTCAGGCCACGCTGGTCGTCACCGTGATCGCCGGCCTGCCGCTTGCGCTGAAAGGCCAGCTTCCGGTGCTGGAATGACCCGCTTCTGGTGGGTCCGCCACGGCCCGACGCATGAGAAAACCATGACCGGCTGGCGCGATGTCCCCGCCGACCTGTCCGACACCGCCGCCCTCCAGCGCCTGAACGCACACCTCCCCGCGCAGGCCCTCCTCACCTCCTCCGACCTGATCCGCGCCACCGCCACCGCCGACGCCCTTGCCCAGACCCGCACCCGCCTCCCCCCCGACCCCAGCTTGCGAGAGATCCACTTCGGCGACTGGGACGGCCGCCACTGGTCCGACATCGCCACCACCGATCCCATCCTCTCCCGCCAGTTCTGGGAGGACCCCGGCCCCCACCGCGCCCCCGGTGGCGAAAGCTGGGACGACGCCGCCACCCGCGCCACCGCCACCGCCGACGCCCTCGCCACCGCCCACCCCGGCCGCGACATCATCATCGTCGCCCATTTCGGCATCATCCTGACCCAACTCGCCCGCGCCACCGGCCAGACGCCCTACCAGACCCTCGCGCAGACCATCGACCCCCTCTCCGTCACCTGCCTCAGCCTCACCGACGGCCGCTGGCAGGCCCTGTCGATCAATCACCGCCCGTGATGCCCTGGCGCACAATTCATCGTTTCCCATCCCCCGCGCGCCCCGCCTAAATGCCGGGAAAAAGGAAGACCCCATGACCTATGATCTCGTGATCGGCGACCGCGCCTATTCCAGCTGGTCCCTGCGCGGCTGGCTCCTCTTCGACGCCTTCGACCTGCCCGTGAAAACCCACCGCGCCCGGCTTTACACCGACGAACTGGCGACCATCCTCAAGGACTACTTCCCCGCCCGCACCGCCCCTACCATGCGCACGCCCGAAGGCAGCGTCGTCCCCGAAACCATCGCCATCGCCGAGGAACTGGCCACCCGCCACCCCGACGCCCACCTCTGGCCGCAAGACCCCCACGCCCGCGCCACCGCCCGGGTCCTCGCGGCTGAGATGCACGCAGGCTTCACCGCACTCCGCAGCTACTGCCCGATGAACCTGCGCGTCAGCTACACCGACTGCCAGCCGCCGGAAGATGTGCTGCAAGACCTCGCCCGCCTCGAAACCCTCTGGGCCTGGGCGCGGGAAACCACCCGCTCCACCACGCCCTGGCTTTGCGGCCCCTATTCCGCCGCCGATGCCTTCTTCGCCCCCGTCGCCGCCCGCATCGCCACCTACAACCTGCCCGTCAACGCGCAGGCGCAGCTTTACGTCAACGCCCAGCTCGCCCACCCCAGCTTCCGCCGCTGGCGCGCCATGGGTATGGTCGACGGCCCGGATCAGGACTACTACCGCCGCGATTATCCCCGCCGCGACTGGCCCGGCCCGGTCCGCCTTCCCGCCACCGCGACCGAAGGCTCCACGGCCGAAAACACCGCTTGCCCTTATTCCGGCAAACCCGTGACCCACACGCTTTCGCTTTACGGGCGCAGCTTCGGCTTCTGCAACGCCTTCTGCCGCGACAAGACCGTCGCCGACCCCGAAGCCTGGCCGAAGTTCATGGCCCTTTACCAATCGTAAACCATTCCGCCCTACCCGTTAACCATTCTGAATCGGGTGGGGCGCATGCAGGGGCCAGAACAACAGACCACGACCGGGCCCATCCCGCCGCCAAGCCCCTTTCACATTGGCCCAAATATCCCCGCCGGAGGCTGCCCGAGCCGGTTGCGCGCCTGCGCGCAGAGGCGAGAGAAAAGGCTTGCGCGGCACGCGCTCAATTTCCAAACCGCCCCAACCCGCGCCACCCCAGCAGGCCGGTCACACCCATGACCGCACGCTCCTACACCGTCGCCTTCGAAGGGGTCGAAGCCCGCCTGGTTGAGGTGCAATGCGCCGTCACCCCCGGCGCCCCCGCCTTTACCCTCGTCGGCCTGCCCGACAAGGCGGTGAGCGAGGCGAAGGAACGCGTCCGCGCAGCCCTGCAGTCCCTCTCCATCGCGCTCCCGTCCAAGCGCATCACGGTCAACCTCTCCCCCGCCGACCTGCCCAAGGAAGGCTCCCACTTCGACCTCCCCATCGCCATCGCCCTTCTCGCCGCGCTCGACATCATCCCGCGCGAGGATGTCGAAGGCGTGGTGTCCTTGGGCGAACTGTCCCTCGACGGCCGCCTGATCGCGGTTGCAGGCGCGCTCCCCGCAGCAATGGCCGCCGCCGTCGAAGACCGCGCCCTTCTCTGCCCCAAGGCCTGCGGGGCCGAGGCTGCTTGGGTCGGCGCCACGCAAGTCCTCGCCGCCGCCTCGCTGGAAGAGGTCCTCCACCACTACACCGGCCGCGCCCCCCTGATCCCGGCCGAGGCGGGTGAGGTAACCCGCTCCGCCGACCCAAGGAATTTCTCGGAAGTCAAAGGCCAGGAACGCGCCAAACGCGCGCTGGAAATCGCCGCCGCCGGGCGGCACCACCTTTTCATGGTCGGCACACCCGGTTCCGGCAAATCCATGCTGGCCGCGCGCCTCCCCGGCATCTTGCCGCCCCTCTCGGCACCCGAGGCGCTGGAAACCTCGATGATCCACTCCCTCGCGGGCCTCTTGACCGAAGGCGGCATTTCCCGCGACCGACCCTTCCGGGAACCGCATCACACCGCCTCGATGGCCGCCATCGTCGGCGGCGGGCGGGGCGCGAAACCCGGCGAGATCAGCCTCGCCCATAACGGCGTCCTCTTCCTCGATGAATTCCCCGAATTCCCCCGCACTGTCCTCGATACCCTCCGCCAGCCGATCGAGACGGGAACCGTCGTCGTCGCCCGCGCCAACGCCCACATCCGCTACCCCTGCCGGTTCCTCCTGATTGCGGCGGCGAACCCGTGCAAATGCGGCTATCTCTCCGACCCGAACCGCGCCTGCGGCCGCGCCCCGATCTGCGGCGAGGATTACCTTGGCCGCATCTCCGGCCCCCTGATGGATCGGTTCGACCTCCGCGTCGAAGTCCCGCCCGTGGCCTTTGCCGATCTTGACCTGCCCTCCTCGGGTGAGGCGTCCAGCACCATCGCCGCCCGCGTCACCACCGCCCGCGCCCGCCAAAGTGCTCGCTTCAAGGACGCGCCCGACCTCCGCGTGAACGCCGATCTGGAAGGCTCACAGCTTGAGGAATTCGCCACCCCCGACGCCGAAGGCAAGGCGCTGATCTCCCGCGTCGCCGAACGCATGGGCCTGTCAGCGCGCGGCTACCACCGCATCCTGCGCGTTGCCCGCACCATCGCCGACCTCGAAGGAAGCCCGGACGTCCGCAAACCCCATATCGCCGAGGCGATCAGCTTCCGCCTCTCCTCCGCCATCGGCGGCCTCTGACCCGGGCAAGCCGGATCGACCCATCGGCACGGGCCACCGGCCACTGTCTTCGTGACCACGCCCGCCCCATGGGCAAACACCGCCCCGGCGTTTCCCGGCGTAGCCTTCGGTGCAAAAGCCAAAGCCTCGAAGCCTCGGACACGACATCCCGGCAGCGCTTCACGCGCGGCACTCCACTGCCTGGCCAACGCCGACCAACGCTCCACCCATGTCTTGCTCTTTTGAAAAATACTCTGCGGGGGTGTGGGGGTGCAAAACCCCCACCGACGCTTGCCAAGGGCACCCCATCCGAAAGCCATAACGGCCAGCGTCAAACGTTAAAAATCCCTGAAATCGAAAAGATAACCCATTGATTTCACAAGACCCAAAGGCATGTCCCTGCCCGGGACACCCCTCAGCCAGCCCGCTTCGCCTCGATCACTTCCCAGATCCGCGCCGCCGCGTTGGTCCCGTCGAACCGCTCCAGCTCCTGAATCCCGGTGGGTGAGGTCACGTTGATCTCGGTGAGCCAGTCGCCGATCACATCGATGCCCACAAAGACCTGCCCTTTTTCCCGCAAGACCGGCCCGATCGTGCGGCAGATCTCCAGGTCCCGCTCGGTCAGGCCCACCTTCTCGGGCCGACCACCCGCATGCATGTTCGACCGCGTCTCCCCCGCCTGCGGCACCCGGTTGATCGCCCCCACGGGCTCGCCGTCAACCAGGATGATCCGCTTGTCCCCCTTCTCCACCGCCGGCAGGAACTTCTGTACGATCAAGGGTTCCCGGTTGATCCCCATGAACAGCTCATGCAACGAGGCAAGGTTGCGGTCGTTCGGGTCCAGCCGGAACACCCCCGCACCGCCGTTGCCGTAAAGCGGTTTCAGGATCACATCCCCATGCCTTGCCTTGAACGCCCGGATCGTCGCCAGATCCCGCGCAATCGCTGTGGGGGGGGTGAGGCTTGCAAACCGCAGCACCAAAAGCTTCTCTGGGCTGTTCCTGACCCAGAACGGGTCATTCACCACCAGCGTCTTCGGATGGATCATCTCCAACAGATGCGTCGTCGTGATATAGCCCATATCAAACGGTGGGTCCTGGCGCAGCCAGACCACGTCCACATCGGCCAGATCAACCTCGGTCTCTTCACCAAAGTTGACGTGATTGCCGACCTCGCGCCGCAAGGTGATCCACCAGCCCCGGGCGATGACGCGCCCTTCAACAAAGGCCAGCCGGTCCGGCGTGTAGTAAAACAGCGCATGCCCCCTCGTCTGCGCCTCAAGCCCGATCCGAAAGGTGCTGTCGGCATGAATGTTGACCGACCCGATCGGGTCCATCTGCAGGGCAACTTTCAAAGCCATCATGGTCTCCACCAAGGTTCAGGGGGGAGTGATGGCCCAAGCCGCGCGAAGATGCAATTCAGCCGGCGAAAGCGTTTTCCAGAACGTCAATCCGACCCTGCCCATCCACCAGCGCCAGATCGATGCGCACATCGGTCAGAAGACCCTTCGGTTCACCGGCAAGAAATTCATCCACAGTCGTGAAGATCCGTGCGATCTGGGCCGGTGAGATATGCGAGGCGGCAAGGTCATGGGTACGGCTTTGCTTGACTTCGATGAAGATCACCTCATCACCCCGCCGACCGATCAGGTCGATTTCACCGGTGATGCCGCGCCAGCGGCGGGCGCATATAACAACCCCCCGGTTTTCATAGTGGCGGGCAACGGCGTCTTCCGCTGCCATGCCCGCATGATAGTTCACCTTGCCGCGGTCGGCGCGGTTTTGCGTGACAGGATCGGACACAAGGTTGATCGGCATGGCATCCCTTCAGCAGTGTCACTCACCCGTTTCCGACCGGCCGAGATCAAGCGCGATCTGGTAGACCATCTTGCGCGGCACCCCCAAGGTTTGCGACACAAAGCTTGCTGCATCCTTAACGCTCATGGTCTGCAACGCCGTTTCCAGCGCGGTTTCCACGGTGTCGGCCCCCGCCACGACGGGCGCCGCACGGTCGACCAGCACCACGATCTCGCCCTTTACATCCCTTTCGGCGTAGCGGGCGGAAAGGTCGGACAGTGGCCCGCGTGACACCTCTTCAAAGCGCTTGGTCAGCTCGCGGCAGATCACGCCCTGACGGTCCGGACCAAGCGCCACTGCCATGTCGGCCAAAAGCGCCCGCAGCCGTTTCGGGCTTTCGTAGAAAATCAGCGTGGCCTGCACCTGGGCCAGATCAGCCAGAAACTTGCGCCGCGCACCCTGGGCGGCGGGGGGGAAGCCTGCGAACAGGAACCGGTCCGACGGCAGGCCAGACAGCGTCAGCGCGCAGATTGCCGCACAGGGGCCGGGGGCGGCCGTCATCGGCAGCCCTGCTGCAGCCACTGCCCGCGCCAGTTCAAACCCGGGGTCCGAGATCAAGGGCGTTCCCGCCTCGGACGCATAGGCCACGCTGCGCCCTTCGCCGATCAGCGCCAGAAGCCGCGTCACGGTGCCTTCGCCGGAATGGTCGTGATAGGCGATCAGCGGCCGTCCGCCCAAGGCCACGCCATGGATTTCCATCAGATGGCGCAGGGTCCGCGTATCTTCGGCCACCAGCACATCGGCCCCCGCCAGCACATCCAGCGCCCGCAAGGTGATGTCGCGTGCCGAGCCGATGGGCGTCGAGACGAAATGCAGCCCGGGCGGAATCGCGCGCAGGGCCGGCTTGTGCGGGGTTTCGGTCGGGTCTGGGGGCTGCCTCACAAGTTTACTTCCCTTTCCGAACCAATTACCTTGACCCCGGCAATATTTGCCGGTGTTACCCTTGGCCCGCGTCCCCCGTGTGCCGCTGCAAAGTGAGGAAGTTCATGTTGTCCGCAATTCATCGGGCCCGCAAGTCGCTGGGTCGGTCTTTCCTTATCCTTTGCGCCGTGGTGCTGTCGGCTTGCGTGCCGACCGGGGGCACGGCGACGGGACCGGCAACCGGGGCAGGTGGAGCCGTGCAGGTGGCCTTGCTGATCCCCTCAGGCTCGGGCCAGGCGCAGGATGAGCTCTTTGGCCAGAACCTGGAAAACGCGGCTCGGCTGGCGATGGCGGACCTCAGCGGCGTGACGATTGACCTTCGCGTCTACCGCACCGGCGGCAGCCCGGCACAGGCCAGCGTTTCGGCCAAGCAGGCCGTGGACGAAGGCGCGCAGGTCATCCTGGGCCCGTTCTATTCGGAAGAGGCGAATGCCGCCGGGGTGGCCGTGGCCAATTCCGGGGTGAACGTTCTGGCCTTCTCCAACAACACGGCCATCGCGGGCGGCAATGTCTTTGTCCTGGGCCAGACCTTCGACAACACCGCCCAGCGCCTGGCCCAATATGCGGTGCGCAACGGCAAGTCGAAGATCCTGATCGTGCATGACCGCAACGTCGCGGGCGAAGTCGGCAAGGCCGCGATCGAGCGTGGCGTCGCCGCAGCAGGCGGGTCGGTCGTGGGCATCAGCTCATATGAATTCTCGCAGAACGGGATCGTGCAGGCGGCAACCGGCATTGTGGGCACGGCCCGCTCGACCGGGGCGACGGCGCTGTTTCTGACCGCGGATACCGCCGGGGCCTTGCCGCTTTTGTCGCAGCTTCTGGTCGACAACGGCATCGACCGCACCACGACCCAGTTCATCGGCCTGACGCGCTGGGACATCCCGCCTGCCACGTTGGCGCTGCCAGGTGTGCAAGGCGGCTGGTTTGCCCTGCCCGACCCCGGGCTGCAGGCGCAGTTCCAGTCGCGGTATGCGGCGGCTTACGGGTCCAACCCGTCGCCAGTCGCGGGGCTGGCCTATGACGGGATCGCAGCCATCGGGGCGCTGGCCCGGTCCAGCAATGGCGCACCGATCACGCGTGAGGCGCTGACCCAAAGCGCGGGCTTTGCCGGCGTGTCGGGCATCTTCCGCCTCTTGCCGAACGGCACGAACCAGCGTGGCCTTGCCGTGGCGCAAATCCGCAACAACGCGGTCGTCGTCGTCGACGCAGCCCCGCGCAGCTTTGCCGGCGCCGGGTTCTAAGGCCCATGACCGCCCGGGTCGGGGCGCTGCCCACCCCCCTGGTGACTGCGGGGCCAACCGGCCCTGCCGTTGTCGATTCCGCTGCCCTGACCGCCACCATCCTGCAGGCGCTGACCGCCGTCAGCGACCCCAAGACCGCGCGGGCGCTGGTCGTGCGCCACCTTGCCGCCACCAAGGCCGAGGTGGGGGCCGCACTTGCCACCACCTTCCTTGCCACCCCGCGCAGCGCCCATGCCCTGATCGCGGCGCAATCCGTGCTGACCGATGCGCTGGTGCAGGCAGCGCTGGCCGCGGCCATCCACCTGCACCCGATCCCGAACCCGACCGAGGCTGAGCGGATCGCTGTCCTCGGCGTCGGCGGCTACGGCCGGGGGGAAATGGCCCCCCATTCCGACGTGGACCTTCTGTTCCTGACGCCGTGGAAGATCACCCCCTGGGCCGAAAGCGTCATCGAGACGATGCTGTACATCCTGTGGGACCTGAAGCTGAAGGTCGGCCATTCCAGCCGCACGGTGAAGGACTGCATTCGCCTGGGGCGAGAGGATATCACCATCCGTACCGCCCTCTTGGAGCACCGCTTCATCTGTGGCCACGCTCCCCTTGCGGCGGAACTGGATGCGAAACTTTGGTCCGACCTCTTCAAGAACTCCGGCCCCGAATTCATCGAGGCGAAGCTTGCCGAACGCGCCGAACGCCACAAGCGCCAAGGCGGCCAGCGCTATGTGCTGGAGCCGAACGTCAAGGAAGGCAAAGGCGGGTTGCGCGACCTGCAGACCCTCTATTGGATCGGCAAGTATCTGCACCGGGTGCCATCGTCAGAGGGGTTGGTCGCAGCGGGTCTTCTCAGCCGAGATGAGTTCGACAGCTTTGCCCGCGCCGAAGATTTCCTTTGGGCCGCGCGTTGCCATCTGCACTATGTCACCGCCCGCGCCACCGATGTGCTGACCTTCGATCTGCAGGTCGAGGTTGCCGCCCGCATGGGCTACCGCGATACCGCCGGGCGGCGGGCGGTCGAACATTTCATGCAGGACTACTTCCGCCAAGCCACACGCGTGGGAGAGCTGACGCGCATCTTCCTGACCGAGCTGGAAGCCCGCCACGCCAAGCGCGAGGCATCGCTTTTCGGCATCTTCAAGCGCACGAAGCAGGTGAAACCCGGCTACAAGCTGGTGCAGGGCCGGATCGACGTGATCGACCCCAAGGCCTTTCTGGCCGACAAGCTGAACCTTCTCCGCGTCTTCGAAGAGGCGCTGCGGACCGGCTACCTCCTTCACCCCAACATCATGCGGCTGCTGGCGGCGAACCTTGACCGGATCGACGAAGACATGCGCGACGACCCCGAAGCGCGGCGCATCTTCCTTGACCTTCTCCTGAAACACGGCAACCCGGAACGCAGCTTGCGCCGGATGAATGAGCTTGGGGTGCTTGCCGCCTTCATCCCGGAATTCGAACCCATCGTCGCGATGATGCAGTTCAACGTCTATCACCACTACACGGTGGACGAGCACATCATCCAGACGATCAGCTGCCTTGCCCAGATCGAGCGGGGGGAGTTGGTCGAAGAACTCCCCGTCGCCTCCGGCATCCTGAAGGAAAGCGTGAACCGGCGGGTCATCTATGTGGCCCTGCTTCTGCATGACATCGGCAAGGGCCGGCCCGAAGATCACTCGATCCTCGGCGCGCAGATGGCTCGGCGCATCGCCCCCCGGCTGGGGCTGGACGCCGAGGAATGCGAGACGGTCGAATGGCTGGTGCGCTACCATCTCCTCATGTCCGACATGGCGCAGAAACGCGACATCGGTGACCCGCGCACCGTGCGCGACTTTGCCAAGGCCGTGAAGACCCGCAAGCGGTTGGACCTGCTGACCGTCCTCACGGTCTGTGACATTCGCGGCGTCGGTCCGGGGACCTGGAACAACTGGAAAGCCATGCTGCTGCGCCAGCTTTACAAGCAGACGGCCGAGGCGCTGGAAGGCGGCCTTGAAACCGTCAACCGCGAAAACCGCAAGGATGACGCGACAAGTGCCTTGCGTGCCCGGCTGCCAGACTGGGACAAGGCCGCGCTGGACCATGAGGTCAGCCGTCACTACCGGCCCTATTGGCAGGGCCTGTCCACCGACACGCATCTTGTCTTCGCCCGCCTTCTGCAAGGCCTTGGCGACAACGAGATCCGCATCGACCTCCACCCCGATCCCGACCGCGACGCCACCCGCGCCTGCTTTGCCCTGGTGGACCACCCCGGCATCTTCAGCCGTCTGGCGGGGGCGCTGGCGCTGGTGGGGGCCAACGTCGTTGACGCGCGGACCTACACGTCAAAGGATGGCTACGCGACCGCCGTCTTCTGGGTGCAGGACATCGAGGGCAAGCCCTATGAGGTTAGCCGCCTGCCCCGCCTGCGCGGCATGATCGACAAGACCCTGCGCGGCGAAGTGGTAGCCCGTGAGGCGCTGAAAGACCGCGACAAGCTGAAAAAACGTGACCGCGAGTTCCGCTTTCCCACGCATATCACCTTCGACAACGAAGGGTCCGAGATCTACACGATCATCGAGGTGGATACCCGCGACCGCCCCGGCCTGCTGTATGACCTGACCCGCACGCTTGCCGCCAACAACATCTACATCGCCAGCGCCGTGATCGCGACCTATGGCGCGCAGGTGGTGGATACCTTCTACGTCAAGGACATGTTTGGCCTGAAACTGCACCAGAAACCCCGGCAAGAAGCGCTGGACCGCAAATTGCGCGCCGCCATCGCCGAGGGCGCGGAACGGGCACAAGGCACACCCACATGAAACCCGTCCGCATCGTCAAGGGCTTCCTGACCGTTGGCTTCTGGACCCTGATCAGCCGGGTCGCAGGCCTTGTCCGCGATATCTTCCTCGCGAAGTACCTGGGCGACGGCCCCGTGGCGCAGGCCTTCGTCATCGCGCAATCCCTGCCCAACATGTTCCGCCGCTTCTTCGCCGAAGGCGCCTTCAACTTCGCCTTCGTCCCGATGTTCGCCAAGAAGGTTGAGGCGGATGAAGGGGCCGAGGCTTTCGCGCGTGACGCTTTCTGGGGCATGGCCGGGCTGCTGACCGTGTTTTCCATCCTCGCCATTCTTGGCATGCCGCTTCTGGTCCTGCTGATGGCCTCGGGCTTTGTCGGGGATGAACGGTTCAGCCTTGCCGTCACCCTGGGCCAGATCGCCTTTCCCTACATCCTTTTCATCTCGCTGACCGCCCTTCTGTCCGGGATGCTGAACGCCGCCGGGCGCTTTGTCATCACCTCGGCCGTGACGATCCTTTTGTCGGCCACCATGATTGCCGGTATGGTGCTGGCCAACCGCATGGGCTGGGACATGGGGCAGACGCTGGCCTGGTCGGTCACCTTGTCGGGCGTCCTGCAACTGCTAGTCACCTGGGCCGCCGTCCGGCACCTTGGCTACCGCCTGCCGTTCCGCTGGCCGGTCCTGACGCCGGAACTGAAGCGCCTTGCCATCATCGCGGCCCCGGCCGTGCTGGCAGGGGGCGTGGTGCAAATCAACCTGATCGTCGGCCGGCAGGTCGCATCGATGACCGAGGGCGCGGTGGTCTGGCTTTACAACGCCGACCGCATTTACCAACTGCCCTTGGGCGTCGTCGGCATCGCCATCGGGATCGTCCTGCTGCCCGACCTGTCCCGCCGCCTGCGAGCGGGGGACGAGGAAGGCTCGCGCGCGTCGTTCAACCGTGGGACAGAGTTTGCGCTTCTTCTGACCCTGCCCGCCGCTGTGGCGCTGGTGGTGATCGCCTGGCCGATCATCTCGGTCCTCTTCCAGCGCGGCGCTTACGGGGTCGAGGCGACAGCGAACACCGCGATAGCGCTGGCCGCCTATGGTGTGGGCCTGCCCGCCTTTGTGCTGCACAAGGTGCTGCAGCCTTTGTACTACGCACGGGAAGACACCCGGTCCCCCTTCCGCTTTGCGGTCTGGTCCATGGTGGTGAACGCCGTGCTTGCCATCGGCCTGATGCCGCTGATCGGCTTCATGGCCGCCGCGATTGCCACCTCTGCCGCCGCCTGGACGATGGTCTGGCAGCTCTGGCGCGGGTCGCGGGCCATGGGCGACGCCGCCCGCTTTGATGACCGCTTCCGCTATCGCCTGCCCCGGATCATCGCGGCCTCAATCGTGATGGGGCTGGTCCTTTGGGGGCTATCGCTGGCGCTGGCCGTGCCGCTGACCACCCCCGGCATCCGCACCGCAGCGCTTGGCGGCATGGTGCTGGCGGCGATGGTCGTCTACTTCGGCACGGTCCTTCTGATCGGCGGGATGAGCTGGGTGGAACTGCGCAGCGCGCTCCGCCGTCAGCGCTGACGCACCATTTGCACCACCCGGGCCCAGCCGCCCGGGCTGACCACGAACGACAGCAGGAACCCGGTCACAAAGCCGGTCACATCACCAACCCAGTCCCATGTGCCGCCAAAGAGGACACCGAACACCAGCTGGAAGAACAACAGCGCCCCGATCAGGCTGAAAGCGCGGTACTTGTTTGCCCCCTTTCGCGCCAGGTTCGTCCACAGAAGGAAGGTAAAGGCCCCGATCAGCCCGTAGACCGCAGGATAAGCCCCAATCAGCGGTGCGCGCAGGTCGGGGATAGCTAGGCCATAGACCAGCCCCCCGGCGATCGATGCGCCGAAAAACACCACCAGCACGCCCCACCAGCGGAAGATCTCTGCCACCATCTTGCCCAGCGCGAGGAGCAGCACGACGGCAAACAGGGCGTGGGTGAAGTTGGCATGGATCAGGGGGTAAGCCACCAGCCGCAACAGATCTTCATAGGGCTGCCCGCCGGTTTCCAACTGATAGCGCAGCAGTTCCGGGAACATCCCGAACCGCTCCACCGCCTGCAGCCGCCAACCGATGCCACCGGTACCGCCGACCAGCCCGGCTTGCGCCAGCCCCAGCACCACTTCCATCGCGATCAGGGGCAGCGCCAGCACCCAGACGATCACCGGCAACGGGTTGATCGGCGCCGCGTTCATGTCTGGCTGCATCTGGTCCCCCATGGTCTGGGGCAATTGACGCCCCAGCCCCCTTGGATTACGCGGGATCGGCAGCGATTTCCAGACCGGAGCCTGAGATGACCACCGACCCCTCGGCCGTCCAAACGCCGACCCCGTTCAAACCCCGCATCTTCTCGGGCATTCAGCCTTCGGGCGGGCTGACGCTTGGCAACTACCTTGGTGCCCTGAAGCGCTTTGTCGAAAAGCAGGATGAGGGGATCGAAACGATCTACTGCATGGTCGATCTGCATGCGATCACCGTCTGGCAAGACCCTGAAAAGCTGCGCCAGCAGACCCGCGAAGGCGCTGCCGCCTTCATCGCCGCCGGGATTGACCCCGCGCGGTCCATCCTCTTCAACCAAAGCCAGGTCTCGGCGCATGCCGAGCTTGCCTGGATCTTCAACTGCGTCGCCCGGCTTGGCTGGATGAACCGGATGACCCAGTTCAAGGACAAGACCGCCGGCAAGAACGCCGAAGCGGCCAGCCTTGGGCTTTACGCCTACCCGTCCCTGATGGCGGCTGACATCATGGTCTACCACGCCACCATGGTCCCGGTCGGCGAAGACCAGAAACAGCATCTGGAGCTGACGCGCGACATCGCGATCAAGTTCAACAACGATTACGGCGTCGATTTCTTCCCCGTCGTCGAACCGCTGATCGAAGGTGCCGCGACCCGGGTGATGAGCCTGCGCGACGGCACCAAGAAGATGTCGAAATCCGACCCCTCGGATCAAAGCCGGATCAATCTGACCGACAGTGCCGACACCATCGCCGCCAAGATCCGCAAGGCCAAGACCGACCCGGAACCCCTGCCCGAAACGGTGGAAGGCCTGAAAGACCGGCCCGAGGCGCGGAACCTGGTAAACATCTATGCCGCCCTTGCCGGGCATACGGTAGACCAGGTGATCCGTGACTTCGCCGGCGCACAGTTTGGCACGTTCAAGCCCGCGCTCGCCGACCTTGCGGTGGCCAAGCTTTCCCCGATCACGCAAGAGATGAACCGCCTGATGGCCGACCCGGCCGAGATTGACCGCATCCTCGGCAATGGCGCTGACCGCGCCGATGCCATCGCGCAACCGATCCTTGCGCAGACGAAAGAGATCGCCGGCATGATCCGCTCCCGCAAGGGCTAGGACCCGACGCTGCACAGGACCGGCACGTCCCTTCCCCCCTCGTGGGGGAAGGGAGAGGCTGGGGGCACGCAAAACGCAGGGCGGCAGCCCGCGTCAAATCCATCCACAGGAAACTTCGCCGGGCCGCGCAGCTGTCACATTCCCGATTCCGGCGGACCCTATACCCAAAGGCGTTCGGAATGGCGATCTGTCCCCATCGCTCCGGCCCGGCCAACCTGTCCCCTGAGAGGCCGCGGCCCGCCCGACATGCCCCCATGCGCCCCCGCATGGGGGCTTTTTTCTGCCGCCGGTTGCGGAACCGACCCTACCCCACCCCGCTGACCGCCAAGTCTTTGACTCTTTTGACTCTCCCAAGGCGAAAAACCGGTTGTCCACAGCTATTTCATGCAGAAAACGCTTTACAGGCTTCCGCTTTGCCCACACCATATCTAGTAAGGGCATCGTCGGGCTGACGCTGATCCTTGCCAGACACCCAGCTTCTAGTGGGTCTCGCCCCGCCTGAAGCAGCATCATGAGGCCGGGCAATGTCGCTTTCCGAAGACTACGCAACGATGGACGATCTCCACCCGATCGACATCGTCGAGACCCTGGCCGAACATCACGCCTGGGAATTCGACCGGGTCACGGAAGACCAGATCGCCATGGCAGTCGAAGGTCAGTGGCGCACCTACTCTCTCACCCTCGCGTGGAGCCCGCAGGACGAAACCCTGCGCCTGATCTGCACGTTCGAGATGGAGCCGCCGGAAGAGAAGGTCTCGGCCCTCTATGACGTCCTGAACCGCTGCAATGACATGGTCTGGACCGGCGCCTTCACGTGGTGGGCGGAACAGAAGCTGATGGTCTGGCGCTATGGCCTGTTGCTCGCTGGCGGGCAGATGGTCGGGCCGGAACAGATCGACCGGCTCATCGCCTCGGCCGTCATGGCGTCGGAACGGTTCTACCCGGCTTTCCAGATGGTCGCCTGGGGCAATGAAACGCCCGCCGAAGCGATGAAAGTCGCCATTGCCGAGGCTTACGGCCGCGCCTAACCTGTCCCCCGAAGTACGGGGGGTTTCATGACATTGGACGTGGTGGCCCAGGGTGGGCTGGTGCTGCTTGGCTGCGGCAAGATGGGAACGGCGCTTCTGACCGGCTGGCTGGAGGCTGGCCTTCCCAGCGGATCGGTCTGGGTAATCGAGCCCAATCCCACCGACTGGCTGATCCAGACCGGGGTTCACCTGAACGAAGGCCTGCCGGATGCCCCCGCCGTGGCTCTGCTGGCGGTAAAGCCGCAGATGATGGGAAAGGCCCTGCCCGCCCTGCAGGCGATGGGCAATGGCACGACGCTTTTCATCTCCATCGCCGCAGGCACCACGATCGCCACGTTTGAGGCCGCCCTTGGCAACCGCACCCCAATCGTCCGCACCATGCCGAACACGCCTGCGATGGTGGGCCGCGGCATAACCGCGCTTTGCCGCAATGCGCATGTCTCAGATGCAGGCTTTTCCCTGGCCCGCACGCTGATGGCTGCGGTGGGACAAGTCGTGGACCTTGACGGCGAACACCAGATCGACGCCGTAACCGCCGTCTCCGGTTCCGGCCCGGCTTACGTCTTCCACCTGATTGAGGCCATGGCTGCTGCCGGTGAGGCTGAGGGGTTGCCTGCGGACGTGGCCATGCAACTCGCCCGCGCCACGGTCTGCGGGGCGGGGGAACTGGCGTTCCGGTCCCCTGAGACCGCAGCGCAGTTGCGGATCAACGTCACATCACCCGGCGGCACCACCGCCGCAGCACTTGGGGTCCTGATGGACGAAGGAACCGGCTTCCCCGCCCTTCTGAAACGCGCCGTGAAGTCCGCCGCCGACCGGGGCCGGGAGCTTGGGAAATGATCGCCTACGATCAGTTTGAGGCCGTCGACATCCGCGTCGGCCGCATTACCCGCGCCGAACCCTTCCCCGAAGCGCGCAAGCCCGCGATCAAGCTTTGGGTCGATTTCGGCCCCGGGATCGGCGAAAAACGCTCCTCCGCGCAGCTGACCCGGCACTATACACCTGAAGGGCTGGTCGGCCGTCAGGTCCTTGCCGTCGTCAACTTTCCGCCCCGCCAGATCGGCCCGGTCATGTCCGAGGTGCTGGTTCTTGGCGTCCCGGATGAGGAGGGCCAGGTCGTGCTGATCGGCCCCGGCCATGACGTTCCACTTGGGGGGAAACTTTTCTGATGCAGACGCTGCTGATCACCCGCCGCCTGCCCGACCGTGTGCTTGACGCCGCGCGCGCCCGGTTTGACGTGACCCTGCGCGACCGGACAGACCCGATGTCCGCGCAAGAGCTTCGGATCGCGCTGCGCGACTATGATCTGGTACTGCCCACCTTGGGCGACCGGTTTCAGCCCGATGTCTTTGGCGATGTGCCAACCCCCCGCGCGAAGCTCTTGGCCAACTTCGGTGTGGGCTATAACCACATCGACGTCGATGCCGCCAAGGCCGCGGGCGTGCAGGTCACAAACACCCCCGGCGCGGTCACCGATGCGACGGCCGACATTGCCCTTTCCCTCATCCTGATGACCGCCCGCCGCCTTGGCGAAGGCGAACGCCTGCTGAGGGCGGGCAAGTGGGAGGGCTGGCATCCGACACAGATGCTGGGCACCCATGTGACCGGCAAGCGGCTGGGCGTGATCGGCTTTGGACGCATCGGCAAGGCGATTGCGAAGCGTTGCCACTACGGCTTCGACATGGAGGTGGTCTTCTACAACCGCTCTCCCGTCGCAGACCCCGGCCTGCCCGCGCGGCAGGTGGAAATGGCCGAAGCGATGGCCGCCGATGTCGTGGTGGTTGCGGTACCGGGTGGCAAGGCCACACATCACCTGATCAATGCAGATACGCTTGCGATGATGAAGCCGTCAGGCCTCTTCGTGAACATCAGCCGTGGCGATGTGGTGGATGAGGCCGCTTTGATCGCCACGCTGCACGCGGGCAAGATCGCGGGCGCGGGGCTCGACGTTTACGAATTCGAGCCGAAGGTCCCCGAGGCACTGATGGCCATGGAGAATGTCACCCTCCTCCCCCACCTGGGCACGGCCTGCCTTGAAGTGCGGGAAGGCATGGGTCTGATGGCGGTGGCCAACCTGATCGCCTTCGCCGACGGCAAGGTGCCGCCGAACCTCTTGAATCCCTGAAACGCCCGGCATGACTGGGGGCCGAAATTCTTCGCAGAAGAATTTTACTCCGCACCCAAAAGCAGGCCAAAATTCTTCTGCGAAGAATTTTGGCCCGGCAGATCAGGCCGCGCGACGTTCGCCCCCGAAGCGGCCATAGAACGTCTCGCCCTTTTCGGCCATCTCACGCAACAGCGCGGGCGCGTGGAAACGCGGGCCGAACTGGGCGGTCAGGCTGCGGCAAATATCGACGGCGCGGGCAGCGCCGATGATGTCCAGCCAGCTGAACGGCCCGCCCGACCACGGCGCAAAGCCCCAGCCCAGGATCGCTCCCACATCGCCCTCACGGATATCGGTCAGCACGCCTTCTTCCAGCGCCCGCACCGCCTCCAGCACCTGGGAAAACAGCAACCGGTGCTGCACGTCGGTCAGGCTGGGCTGTGCCTTGTCCAAGGGATAGCGCGCCTCAAGCCCGTCCCACAGACCCAGACGGTCACCCTTGTCGTCATAGGCGTAGAAACCGGACTTCGACTTCCGCCCCAGCCGTCCCTGATCGGCCAGCCAGAACAGCACCTTGTCCACCGCCTCGTCCGGGTAGTCACTGCCCATCGCCTGCTTCGTCGCTTTCGCGATCTTCACCCCAAGGTCGATGGAGGTTTCATCGACCAGCTGCAGCGGCCCAAGTGGCATGCCCACCAGCTTCGCCGCATTCTCGATCAGCGCAGGCTCCACCCCTTCGGCGACCATGCGGATACCTTCGTTGAGGTACGGGATGATGCAGCGGTTGGCGTAGAAGAACCGCGCGTCGTTCACGACGATCGGGGTCTTCCGGATCTGCCGGACGAAATCCAGCGCCTTGGCCACAGCGCGGTCCTTGGTGTCGCGGCCACGGATGATCTCCACCAGGTTCATCTTGTCCACCGGGCTGAAGAAGTGAATGCCGATGAAATCCTCGGGCCATGAGGTGGCAGCGGCAAGGCCGGTGATCGGCAGGGTCGAGGTGTTGGAGGCGATGATCGTGCCGCCATCAACCGCCGCCTCGATCTGCTTCATCACGCCGGCCTTGACCTTGGGATCTTCGAACACCGCCTCCACGATCAGATCAACCCCCTTCAGCGCCGCGTAATCGGTCGTGGCCAGAATCCGTCCCAACACCTCATCCTTCTTCGCCGCCGTGACCTTGCCGCGCTTCATCCCCTTGTCGAGGATGCCTTCCGAATGCGCTTTGCCCCGATCCGCCGCTTCCTGCGTGCTGTCGATCAGCACCACCTCGATCCCGGCATTGGCGCTGACATAGGCGATCCCCGCGCCCATCATGCCGGCGCCGATGACACCCAGCTTCTTCACCGACTGGTCCGGTGCGGCAGGCCGGTTCGCGCCTTTCTCCAGCGCTTCCTTGTTGATGAACAGGCTGCGGATCATCGCTGTCGACGACGGGTCCATCAGGACCGAGGTGAAATGCCGCGCCTCGATCTTCAGCGCCACGTCAAAGGGCACCAACGACCCCTCATAAACCGCCGCCAGCAGCGCTTTGGCCGCAGGATAGACGCCCATCGTCTTGCCATGCACCATCGCGCTGGCCCCCACAAACGTCGGGAACCCAGGTGCCGAGTAGGGCGCACCGCCGGGCATCTTGTAGCCCTTCGCATCCCAGGGCTTCACCAGATCGGCGTCGGTGGCTGACAGCACCCATTCCTTGGCACGGGCCAGCAGCGCCTCAGGCGCCACAACTTCATCAATCAACCCGGCGGATTTGGCGGATTTCGGGTCCGAAAGCTTCCCTTCCAGAAGGAACGGTGCCGCCATCATCGCGCCCAGCTTGCGCGACAGGCGCGTGGTGCCGCCCGCGCCCGGGAAGATGCCGACCATGATTTCCGGCAGGCCGATCTTGGCCTTTGGGTTGTCCGCCGCAATGATCCGGTGGCAGGACAAGGGCAGCTCCAGCCCGATCCCCAGCGCCGTCCCCGGCAGGGCGGCGACAATCGGCTTGGCCCCCTTCAGCGTCTTGGGGTCCATCCCCGCGCGTTCGATCTTGCGCAGGACCTTGTGCATCTGCATCACGCCGTCAAAGATCGCCTGCGCGCCCCCGGCCCGCATCCGGGCGATCACGTTCAGGTCCATCCCCCCCGCGAAATCCTTCTTCGCGCTGGTGATGACGATCCCCTTCACCGCCGCATCGGCCAGAGCCTGATCGACAAGGTCGGACAGAAGCCCGAACGCCTCGGTCGACATCACGTTCATCGACTTTGCCGCCACATCCCAGGTGATGGTGGCGACGCCATCGGCATCGGTGTTCATGGTGAAATCAGTCATCGGTTCGTCTCCTTGGGCCAGCCGGGATAGGGGGTTCCGTCCTTGTGCGACAAGGTGCGAAGACCCTTCCGGCGCGAGTAATGCAGGTCGATATCGGGGTAGGTCACGTCATCCTCGGGCAGGCGCGCGCCTGCGACGAAATAGGTGACCGGGTCAGAGGTGCGGTTTTCGAGGGCATGGGCATTGGCCACGCCCGCAGGCCAGCACACGCAAGTGCCGGGCGGCAGGTCGGTCAGGCCGTCATTCTCGTGCAGGGTGACAACACCGTCGAGCGTGTAAAGAAACTCATCCTCGTCCGAATGCCAGTGCCGGTGGCTTGAGCGTGCGCCGGGCATCAGCGTTTCGGTAAAGGCGCCGAACTGGGTCAACCCGCCCGCGTCTGAAAGCGCATGCGCGCGGTAGTCGCCCAGCGTGTCAAACTCGGCCGGGGCGGAACTTGGGTGATACTCCCCCGGGACAGTCCCGGCACGGATGATGTGCGGGCGCGGCGTGCCGTCGAACGGCTTGCCCCATGGCGCGCGCAGGCCGAGAAGCTCCTCCGGCAGGTCGCCACCTTTCAGAACGGTGCCATCTGCGGCCTCGATCCGCCAGGTGGTGGCCTCGTTGATCTGGCGGCGGCCATCGTCAGGATAGGTGCAGATATCGCCCCGGCAGCGCGATCCGACGATCAGCCAGCGGGCAGGCACATCGCCCCGGTTGGTCAGGTGGTGGCCGTTCGGATCGCCATGACGCCAGCAGACGGCGTCACCGGGGAAGAGGTCGGTCAGACCGCTGTCATCCCGCAAGGTGGCGGTGCCGGAGAGAAGGAAAAGGAACTCATCCTCTGCCGAATGCCAATGCCGGTGGCTTGACCACGCACCAGGGGCCAGCGTGTCCAGATACGCCCCGAACAGCGTCAGGCCACCGGCCACGGAAAGATGAACTGTGGTCAAGCCATCCTGACCACTGACGGGCGCGCGGACGGGATCAACAATCATGGCTGCACCATCGGGGAAAGCGCGGCAGGTTCACCCCACCCAAGCCCTGCATCACTTGATCGCGGCAAAGCCCAAGGGTGCCGGCACGAAACCGGATGACGGTTGCTGGTCACAGCCCGCCACTCATGCCGGCAAGTCTTCGGGACTGGCTGACCCCAACGCGAGGCCGCGCCGCGTGTCAGGCGGTCAGCGCCAACGCGGCAAACTGCGGCTTCAACTCTGGCATCGACAGCCTCAGATACTGGATCATCTGGATGCGCAACGCCCCACCCGTGCCCGAGCAGAAATAGACCGCCGATGACACGCGCCCGCCCTCGGGCCCGGGCGAGATTTCGTGCCAGTCCACCCAGACGCGGAAGCGCCCGGCGCGCGGCAGGTCCACCGCCGTCACATCCGGCTGCAATTCGGTGATGCCCCGCTCCAGCATGACCTTGCGTTGCAGGGCCAGCATGGCAAGGCTTTCTTCCCGGCTGCGCACGATCACCCGGGTGGACATAAGGTCCACAGGCAAGGGAAAGCTGTAATCCTTCACCAGATCGTCCAGCGTGCCCGCCATCAGCCCATCGGCGCGGCGACGCATCTCTGCGATGATCTGTGAATAGGTCACGGCGGCAGCCATCAATCCAGTTTGAACCGGCATTCACCTTGGGAGAATCAGCCCAAGACCGGCGTAGAGAACCGACATGCCATATTCTTATGGCGACATCATGGCGGCCTTGCACGGACCGCATGGCCCGGCAACGATCCGTTGTGCGGGCGCAGGCGCGCATCGGGTCACACCCGCTCGATGATGGTGGCGGCACCCATTCCGCTTGCAATACAAAGGGTTGCGAGACCCATGGCCTTGTCCTGACGCTCCAGCTCATCCAGCAAAGTGCCGATGATGATCGCCCCGGTTGCCCCCAACGGATGGCCCATCGCGATCGACCCGCCGTTGACGTTCACCAGCGCCGGATCGACGTCAAACGCCTGCTGGAACCGCAGCACGACCGAGGCAAAGGCTTCATTCACCTCGAAAAGGTCGATATCGCCGATGCTGAGACCCGAGTCGTGCAGGATCTTCTGCGTCGCCGGAACCGGGCCGGTCAGCATGATCGTGGGGTCGGTGCCGATCTTGGCCGTGGCGCGGATACGGGCGCGGGGCTTCAGGCCATGCGCGCGGCCAAACTCGGCATCGCCGATCAGCACGGCCGCCGCGCCATCGACGATCCCGGATGAGTTTCCGGCATGGTGGATGTGATGGATCCGCTCCAGATGTGGGTACTTCAGCAGGGCGACCTTGTCGAAACCGGGCATCGCCTCGCCCATATCCTTGAAGGCGGGCTTCAAGGCCCCCAGCGCCTGCATGTCGGTGCCGGGGCGGATGTATTCGTCGCGGTCCAGAATGGTCAGACCGTTCTGATCCTTGATCGTAAGCACCGACTTCGCAAACCGCCCTTCGGCCCAGGCCAGCACAGCCCGGCGCTGAGATTCCACCGCCAGCGCATCGGCATCGTCTCGGGTGAAGCCATACTCAGTGGCGATGATGTCGGCCGAAATGCCCTGAGGCACGAAGTAGGTCTTCATCGCCAGCCCCGGATCAACGGCAATCGCCGCCCCGTCCGACCCCATGGCGACGCGCCCCATCATCTCTACCCCGCCGGCGATATAGCCGTGCCCCGCGCCACCCTTCACCTGGTTGGCGGCCAGGTTCACCGCCTCCATGCCCGACGCGCAGAACCGGTTGATCGCAAGGCCGGGGATGCGCTCATCAAGGTCCGATGCCAGCACGGCCGAGCGTGCGAGACACCCGCCCTGTTCACCCACCTGCGTCACGTTCCCCCAGATCACATCCTCAACCGCGTGGCCTTCCAGCCCGTTCCGCTCCTTCACCGCGTTCAGCACCTTGGCCGACAGCGCCACCGCGGTCAGTTCGTGCAGCGACCCATCGGCCCGCCCTTTGCCACGGGGGGAACGGACAGCGTCATAGATGAAGGCGTCGGACATGGTGGTCTCCTCAGGTTGCGGGAAGGGCCCGCTGCATCAGGTCATAGGGGTGTTTCCAGCCGGGCAGGGCCGCGATGCGGTCCAGCCAACGGTCGATATTGGGCCAATCCTTGCGGTCAAAGCCGTAGGGTTCGGGATAGTAAAGGTAGCCGCAGCACGACAGGTCCGCGATCGTCACCGCTTCACCCGCCACCCAGTTGCGGCCCGCCAGATGGTCGTTCAGGACACCATAAGCCGCTTTCAGACGGCCCTGCAGGAACGGAATCACCGCCTCGGGCCGCTTTTCCGGGGGCAGGAAGTTCATCAGGAACCGCGTGGTCCCGATCTGCGTCGACAGCTTGTGATTGTCCCAGAAAAGCCAGCGCAAGACCTCGCGCCGCTCTGCCGCCGACTTGCCGCCCAGCTTTCCGGTCTTGGAGCTGATGTAGTCCAGGATCACCCCGGACTGCGTCAGCGTGGTGTCGCCGTCAACCAGCACCGGCACTTCGCCCATTTCGTTGATGGCCTTGAACTCCGGGCTGCGCGCCTCGCCCTTGAAAAAGTCGACGAAGACCGGCTCCCATTCCAGATCGGTCATCACCAGCGCCAGGGCGCATTTGTAGGCGTTGCCGCTTTCGCCGAAAGAATACAGTTTCATGGGCTGGCTCATCAGATTGGCCCCTCCTCGGGCCGACCGGCATCAGGTCTTGCGCGCCTCAAGGTCCTTTTGGAACTGGACAAGGCGCGCGGCCAATTCATCGCCGTCCACCACAGCCGCCAGGTTTTCAAAGAGGAAGGACAGCGCCTCCCCCTCCTCAAGCCCGGTATCGGCTGAAAACCGCCGCAGCGCGCGATGACCCTCCTCGGTCATCGCGGTGGCAAAGCGTCGGGTCAGGCGGATTCGGCGGGTCATCGGCGTCAGAACGCGTCCGCTGCCAGTGCCATCACCGTTTCCGCCCCGGTCTCGATCCGCGCCAGGTGCATCCCGCAGGCCGGCAACTGCCGCGCCATGTAGAAGCGGCCCGTCGCGATCTTTGCCTCATAGAACGCGCGGTCGGTCGCCCCGACATCCAGCGCCGCATAGGCCGCAGCGGCCATCCGCACCCACATCAGGCCAAGGCAGACATGGCCCATCATATGCATGAAGTCGTTGGACCCTGCCAGCGCCGCATTCGGGGTCTTCATCTGACCCATGAAATACATGCCCGCCGCCTGCAGCTGCTTGGACGCAACCTTCAAGGGCTCCACCAGCCCCTTCATCCGCGCGTCGCCCTCATGCGCCTTGATCTCGGCCTTCACGAGGTCAAAGAACGCCATCACATGCTTGCCGCCATCGCTGGCCAGCTTGCGGCCCACAAGGTCAAGCGCCTGCACGCCATTGGCGCCTTCGTAGATCATCGCAATCCGGGCATCCCTCGCAAACTGCGACATGCCCCATTCCTCGATATAGCCATGCCCGCCAAACACCTGCTGGGCCTGCACCGCCATGTCGAAACCCTTGTCGGTCTGGAACCCCTTGATGACCGGGGTCAAAAGGCCGATCAGCCCATCCGCCGCCGCATCGTGGTTGCGCATGTGCCGGTCAATCAGCGTGGCCCCCCAAAAGGTGAAGGCCCGCGCGCCTTCGACAAAGCTTTTCTGCTCCATCAGGTTGCGGCGAATATCAGGGTGGACGATCAGCGGGTCCGCCGGGCCGTTCGGGTTTTCCGCCCCGGTCACGGCACGGCCCTGCAGGCGGTCCTTGGCATAGGCCAAAGCGTTCTGATAGGCGGCCTCAGCCACGGCATAGCCTTGCAGGCCAACGCCCAACCGCGCCTCGTTCATCATGGTGAACATGGCGCGCATGCCCTTGTGCAGGTCACCCAAAAGCCAGCCGGTCGCCCCGTCATAGTTCATCACGCAGGTGGCGTTGGCGTGAATCCCCATCTTTTCTTCGATCTTGCCGACCGAAACGGCGTTCCGCGCGCCAAGGCTGCCGTCCTCGTTGACCATCACCTTCGGCACGATGAACAGAGAGATACCCTTCGTCCCCTCACCGCCGCCGGGGGCCTTGGCCAGCACCAGATGCACGATGTTCTCCGCAAGGTCATGGTCCCCGGCCGAGATGAAAATCTTCTGCCCGGTGATCTTGTAGCTGCCATCGGCCTGCGGGTCGGCCTTGGTCCGCATCATTCCAAGGTCCGTGCCGCAATGCGGCTCGGTCAGGTTCATCGTGCCGGTCCATTCGCAGGACACCATCTTCGGCAGCCAGCGCGCCTTCTGGTCATCCGTGCCATGCGCCAGGATCGCCGAAACCGCGCCATGCGTCAGGCCCTGATACATGTTGAACGCCATGTTGGCCGAGACAAACGTCTCATTCACCGCCGTGTGCATAAGGTACGGCAGGCCCTGCCCGCCAAATTCCTCCGGCGCGTCAAGGGCCATCCAGCCACCTTCCCGCAAGGTATCAAACGCCGCCTTGAAGCCCTCGGGCGTCCGAACTACGCCGTTTTCCAACCGGCAGCCTTCGCGGTCGCCCGGTGCGTTCAGCGGTGTCAGGATATCTTCGGCCACCTTCGCCGCCTCATCCAGCACCGCCCCGGTAAAGCTGGCGTCCAGATCGACATAGCCGGGAATATCGGCTTCGCTGATCTTCAGAACCTCATGCAGCAGGAACTGCATGTCTTTGACGGGGGCGGCATAGCTGGGCATCGGGGGTCGTCCTTTCCTGTCTTGGTCGGCTCTTATTCGGCCGCGTGCGAGGGGGCCGTCCCCCGCTGTGTTGCAGTGTTCGTCGCCGAAGCCGCGAGTTCGGCCTTCAAATCGGCAATCGCCACATCCAGTTCGGCGCGCTGTGCCTCCATGATGGCAAGGCGTTCGCGGGCAATCTCGCAGGCGCGCTGGCGTTGGGCGGCGTCTGATCCGTCGCGGTCATAAAGGTCCAGCGTCTGGCGGATATCCTCCAGGCTGAAGCCAAAGCGCTTGCCGCGCAGGATCAGCGTCAGCCGCGCCCGGTCACGCCGGGTGAACAGCCGCCGCGTGCCTTCACGGATCGGGCTGAGCAGCTCCTTCGCTTCGTAAAAGCGCAGGGTCCGGGGCGTCACGTCATAAGCGGCACACATCTCGCGGATGGTCATCACTTCGGCCTTTGCGGCGGGCTTGCGGGTCATGGCAGCGGCCTCTGGCTCTGCCGGTTTCTGGTCTGGTCGTGTCATCTTGAACTCATAAAGGGGTGCCTACATCGCGGCGTGACATGCGCACCCAAGGTGGATATTACCAGAGAGGTTGACGTTAACGTCAGCGTAACGTCACGTCATGAATCCCGCTGACGTGAAGTCAGCCTGACCCCCGCACCTTGCCCGCCGGACCCGGCCGATTTGGTGGGTCTGAAGGCAATCGGATCCCTGACTTCGGGTGGCTGGATCTTACCAAAGGGTAAATGACCCTGCCCAAGCCCATGATTCTGCAAAGGGAAAAAAGCTGTCCAGCGTGGGCAGCCGCTGTCAGTCCTGGGGCAGCTTCTCAAGCTCCGCCACCGCCGTCTCGCGCAGCGCGCGCAGATCGGCCAGGGCAAGGTCAAGCTCGGCCCGCTGCTTTTCCAGCGCCTCAAGCTGCCGGTCGGCCAGCGCAAGCCAGGTCTCCAGCTGCGGCCTCTCGCCCTTCTTGCCATAGATCAGCAGCCACTGGCGGATTTCCTCCAGGCTGAACCCAAAGCGCCGCCCCCGCAGGATAAGCTTCATCCGGGCCTGTTCGCGCGGGCCATAAAATCGGGCGCGGCCTTCCTTTTCCGGGGCCAGAAGCTCAATATACTCATAGTAGCGCAAGGTCCGCGGCGTCACGTCGAACCGGGCGCACATCTCCTTGAAGGTCAGGCGAGTGTCGGGCATGCGCAGTCCTCCCCGCCACAGCCTAGCCTGACGCGGGCGGCAGGTGCAACGGTCGCGGCCCCTTGCGCTTGCCCCGGTCCGGCGGTTTGATGCCCACAGACCGGAGGCCCCATGCCCGATACCCCGAAACCCGACACCCTGAAGATCGCCCGCCAGTTCATCGCGGCCCTGCCCCACTCCCAGGCGTTGGGGATGCAGCTGGACGACATCCGCGAAGGCGTCGCCATCGTGTCGATGCCCTATGACACGCGCCTGATCGGCGACCCGGCAACCGGGGTGATCCATGGCGGCGCAGTCAGCGCCCTGATGGACACCGCCGCCGGCGCCGCAGTGATGAGCCACCCAGAGGCGGGGATTTCCACCGCGACCCTTGACCTGCGCATCGACTACATGCGCCCGGCCACCCCCGGCCAGACCATCCGCACCCGTGCCGAGTGTCACCATGTCACCCGCAGCGTGGCCTTCATCCGCGCCGTCGCGACCGACGACGATGAAACCCGCCCCGTCGCCATGGCCACCGGGGCCTTCACCGTGGACAGGGGTACCGCATGAAACGCCCCGAACCCGTCCAGATCATCAAGCAGCGGCGCGAGGGGCTTTTGCGCTCGCTGGTCGAAGGTGTCCCCTACATCAGCTTTCTCGGCATCCAGTTCGACCGGCGGGGGGATGAGCTGACGGCGGTCCTGCCCTATCATGACAGCCTGATCGGCAACCCGATGCTGCCCGCCCTGCATGGCGGGGCGACGGCGGCCTTCCTTGAGGTGGCCGCGATCATCGAACTTGCCTGGTCATCGCTGTGGGAAGGGGTTGAGGCTGAAGGCAGCCTGCCCACAGGCCCCCTGCGCCTGCCAAAGACCATCGACTTTACCGTGGACTACCTGCGCGCAGGCCTGCCGCGTGACGCCTATGCCCGCGCCCGCGTCAACCGCTCCGGCCGCCGCTATGCCAGCGTTCACGTTGAGGCCTGGCAGGATAACCGCAGCCGCCTTTTTGCCCAGGCCACCGGGCATTTCCTGATGCCGCCAGTCGCGCCGAAAGGATGAGCGATATCACCCACGCCCGGCTGTGGCGCATTGCCGGGCCGATCGTCCTGTCCAATGCCACCGTGCCGCTCTTGGGGGCTGTGGACACGGCGGTTGTCGGCCAAATGGGTGCCGCAGCGCCGATTGGGGCCGTGGGTCTGGGCGCGGTGATCCTCGCGACACTTTACTGGGCCTTCGGGTTCCTCAGGATGGGCACCAGCGGCCTTGCCGCCCAGGCGCATGGCGCGGGCGACGGGGCCGAGCGGACGGCGGTCCTGTTGCGCGCGCTGATAGTCGGCCTTGGGGCCGGGGTCGTGCTAATCGGCCTGCAGATCGCCCTTTTCGCCGGGGCCTTCGCCCTTGCCCCCGCGAGTGCGGAGGTGGAGGGGCTGACCCGACAATATCTGGCCATCCGCATCTGGGGCGCGCCTGCCACCATCGGGCTTTACGCCGTCACCGGCTGGCTGATCGCGGTCGAACGCACCCGGGCGGTGTTCCTGCTGCAGCTATGGATCAACGGGCTGAACATCGGGCTGGACTTGTGGTTCGTGCTGGCGCTTGGCTGGGGGGTGGCAGGCGTCGCCGGGGCCACGCTGATCGCGGAATGGACCGGGCTTGCCCTTGGCCTTTGGTTCTGCCGTGATGCCTTTGGCCCGGCATTACGCGCGGCCTGGGCGCGGATCGGCGACCGGGTGGCGCTGATCCGGATGGTCGCGGTCAACCGGGACATCATGATCCGGTCCGTCGTGCTTCAGGCCTGCTTTACCAGCTTTGTCTTTCTTGGCGCGCGGTTCGGCGATGTGACCCTTGCCGCGAACCAGGTGCTGCTGCAGTTCCTTGGTATCCTGTCCTATGCGCTGGACGGCTTTGCCTTTGCGGCTGAGACGCTGGTTGGCCAGGCCATCGGCGCGCGCGCGGTGGGCGAGGTGCGCCAGGCCATTCGTCTGTCCCTGATCTGGACGGTGGCGGGGGGGCTGGCGCTGGGGCTGGCCTTCGTTGTGGCGGGGCCCTGGCTGATTGACCTGATGGCTACCGACCCCGGCGTGCGGGCCGAGGCGCGCGCCCATCTGCCCTGGATCGCCGCCGCGCCGGTCTTCGGCGCGCTCGCCTGGGCTTATGACGGCATCTACATCGGCGCGCTTCTGACGGCCGAGATGCGGCGGCTGATGCTGATCTCGGCCGCCCTTTACGCGCTGGCGTTGGCCCTGTTCCTGCCCTTCGGCAACCACGGGCTTTGGGCGGCGATGATGGTCCTTTTCGCCGCGCGCAGTGCGCTGATGCTGTGGCGCAGTCCGCTTGTCGCCGCACAGGCTTGCCTTCCGCCTGCAGTGCGGGAATGATCGACCGGCCAAAAGGGGGCCATCATGCGCAAGTTTCTGGTCGTCTTGGACGACAGCCGCGAATGTCTGAACGCGATGCGCTTTGCAGCCCTGCGCGCCGCGCACACCGGCGGTGGGGTGACGATCCTGTCGATCATCCCGCCCGAGGAATACCAGCACTGGATGGGCGTCGCCGACCTGATGCGCGCCGAAGCCCGCGAACGGATCGAGGCGCATTTCGAGGTCTTCGCCAAGTGGATGCGCGACAAGCAGGGCGTGAATCCGGAACTCGTCATCCGTGAAGGTGACCCGGTGACCGAGATTCTGGCCCAGGTGAAGGATGATCCCTCGATCGGCGTCCTGGTACTGGGGGCTGGCACCGACAAGGCAGGCCCCGGCCCCCTCGTCAACGCGATGAGCCGCGCGTCAGGCAACCTGCCGATCCCGATCACCATCGTGCCCGGCGACATGTCGAAGGAACGGCTGGAAGAGATCACCTGACCCCGTGCGCCGGGGCTGAGGCCGGGTCCAGTAAGCGCCCGCTTATATCTATTCCGCAACGAAGGGCGTAGCGGTCAGGGGCCGGGGCAGCTTTCCCCGGTTTTGCTGAAAGCCCCCCAATGTCTGCTGATCTGACCTCTCGCCCCGCGGGCGAACGCTTTGCTCTGTCGCCCTTTGCCCTGAACGCCCTTGTCGCGACCTATCTCCTGGTCGCCTGCAACAAGACGTTCTGGGGCCACCTAATGCGCATCTTCGATGGGCGGGTGCTGGCGGCAGCGGGCTTTGTTCTGGTGATCTGGGCACTGATCCTGCTTTTGATCGCGCTTCTGGCGGTGCGGCGGCTGCAAAAGCCGGTGCTGATCGGCTTGCTGATCATCGCGGCTGTGTCGTCCTACTATGTCGACGTGCTTGGCGTGGTCGTGGACCGCGAGATGATCCAGAACGCGATGACCACGACCTTCGCCGAATCAAAGCACCTGATCACCCTACGCTTCATCAGCCATGTGGTGCTTTATGGAATTCTGCCCGCAGCCTTGGTCCTGTGGGTGCCGGTGCGGCGGTCGGGGATCGGGCGGGCTGCGGCGGGCTGGGCGCTGGTCACGGTCGGGGCGACGGCGATGGTGGTCGGCATCCTTTTTGCCAACTTCAAGGGTTACAGTGCCGTGCTGCGCGAACGCAAAGAGCTTCTCGCCTCGGCCCAGCCATTGGCACCAGTGGCGGCGGCGGCGCGCTATGCGCGGATGATCCTGAAGTCGTCGACCATCGTGGTGGCAACGACAGGGGCCGATGCCAAGCCCGGCCCGCTCCTGTCCAAGGCCGGCCCGCCGGTCTTGATGGTCATCGTCGCGGGCGAGACGGCGCGGGCGGCGAACTGGTCCCTCGGCGGCTACGGGCGCGAGACGAACCCGATGCTGGCCGCGCGCGATATCCTGTATTTCTCCAATGTCAGCAGCTGCGGCACGGCAACGGCGGTATCCTTGCCCTGCATGTTCTCACCGCTGACGCAGGCGGAATATTCCTTCAACGGCGGTCTGTCGAACGAGAACCTCCTCGACGTCCTTGCCCGGGCCGGGTTCAAGGTGGAATGGTGGGACAACAACACCGGCGACAAGGCGGTGGCTGCCCGGTTCAGCCCCGTGTTCATGACCGAAAAGGACAGCCCAGAGCATTGCCAGAAGGGCAACGAATGCAATGACGGGGTCTTCCTCAAGCGCCTGACTGAACTCTCACAGACCATGACGCAGAACACCGTTGTGGTCCTGCACCAGATCGGCAGCCACGGGCCAAGCTACTGGCTGCGCTACCCTGATGAGCGTGAGGTCTTCACCCCCGTCTGCAAGACGCCCGACCTTGCCGCCTGTTCGGCGCAGGAAATCGTCAACGCCTATGACAACACGATCCTCTATACCGACCAGACCCTGTCCGAGACGATCGACATGCTTGACGCGCAGGACCGCGTGATCCCGGCCCTTTACTATGTGTCCGACCATGGCGAAAGTCTGGGCGAGGGCGGCCTTTACCTGCATGGCGCCCCGGCTTTCATGGCCCCGACCGAACAAACCCATGTGCCCATGGTCCTCTGGATGTCGGCCCGGTTTCGTGAAAGGTTTGCGCTGGATCAGGCCTGTCTGGCCAAGGAAACGGGGGATGCGGTGAGCCACGACAACATGTTCTCAACCGTGCTGGGGCTGGTGGACGTGTCGACCACCGCACGCAACCCGGCGCTTGATCTGACAGCGCCCTGCCGTCCGGGGGCATGAGCTTGGACCCGCAAAAGCCCGCGCGAAAGACCGGCATCGCCCATTTCTTCGCCGCCGCCAGCTATTCACAGGCCGGCGCGCGGCGGCTGTGGCGGGAATCGGCCTTCCGGCAAGAGGTGTTGGCCCTGGCCGCCCTTCTTCTGCTCTTCGTGCTGATCCGCGCCACTGTGGCTGAGGTTTTGGGGCTGATCCTCCTTGGCCTTCTGGTGCTGGCGGTTGAGGCGCTGAACACCGCGCTTGAAGAGCTGGTCGATCACCTTTCTCCCGGCTGGTCGGAATTTGCCAAGAACGCCAAGGATCTGGGGTCCTTCGCCGTGGCCTGCGCGCTGACGGCGACCGGGCTTTACGCGGCCTGGGTGGTCTTCCTTTAGGTCGGCCATGCGGTCAGCGCAGCCCCGCCATGCGCGTGGACCGCTTTCACCTGGCACCCCACTACCTACCTTGATCGGAGGGAGGGCCCTTCAACCAAGAGGCCTTGCGATGTCCATCCAGCTGAAACCGACCCCCGCGCCCAACCCGGGCCAGGTCTACTACCTTGCGGAAGTTGCCCCGGTCGTGCGCCTGCGCGCCCTGACACCGCTTGACCAGATGTACGCCTACTGGGGCTCTG
The DNA here is from genome assembly GCA_027489175.1 of Rhodobacter sp. Lineage (GTDB taxonomy): Bacteria > Pseudomonadota > Alphaproteobacteria > Rhodobacterales > Rhodobacteraceae > Tabrizicola. The sequence goes on along the minus strand of JAIYAE010000005.1, from coordinate 24,084 downwards.
ACCTCGCCGCCTGACGATTTAGAAGCGTTCCAAACTTGACAGCGCCCAGTGCGAGGCGCATATCCGAGTGGAATAGTCGGAGACCCAGAATGTTTATCCAGACCGAATCCACGCCGAATCCCGCGACGCTGAAATTCCTGCCCGGCCAGACCGTGCTGGAGCTTGGCACCGCCGATTTCCCCAGCGCTGAAGCGGCGGCGAAATCCCCGCTCGCCCGCCGGATCTTCGCGGTTGCGGGCGTGACGGGTGTGTTCTTCGGCACCGATTTCGTGACCGTCACCAAGGCGGAAGCGACCGAATGGCAGCACATCAAGCCCGCCATCCTGGGCGCGATCATGGAGCATTACCAGTCTGGCGCCGCCGTGATGGAAGGTGAAGGTGCCACGGGTGGCGGCCATGCCGAACACACCGGCGAAGATGGCGATATCGTCCGGCAGATCAAGGAACTGCTGGATACCCGCGTCCGCCCCGCCGTGGCACAGGATGGCGGCGACATTACTTTCCACGGCTTTGACCGGGGTGTGGTCTACCTGCACATGCAGGGCGCCTGCGCCGGCTGCCCGTCTTCGACCCTGACGCTGAAGATGGGGATCGAGAATCTCTTGCGGCACTACATCCCCGAAGTTCTGGAAGTCCGCCCCGTCGCGGCCTGATTTCCCGTGCTTTTGCCGATCCTCGCTTTCGACACATCGGCCGCGCATTGCGCGGCCGCTTTGCTGTGGGACGGCGGCCTAATCCTGCGGCATGAGCCGATGGAAAAAGGCCAGGCCGAACGGCTGATGCCCCTTCTGGAGGAGGTGCTGGCCGAGGCCGGCCTTCAGTGGCTCGACTTCATGGCGATTGCGGTGGGCACCGGCCCCGGCAACTTTACTGGCGTGCGGATTGCCGTGGCCGCAGCGCGGGGGCTTGCGCTTGGCCTTGGCATCCCGGCGGTCGGTGTCACCCGGCTTGAGGCGCTGGCCCACGGCCTGCCGCGCCCGATGACCGTGGTCGAAGACGCCCGGCGGGGTGAGGTTTATGTGCAAGCCTTCACCGAAACAGCAGCCGGGCCTGCCGGACTTTTCCCGATGACCGAGGTTTCGGTCACAGGTCCAGTCACCGGATCAGCCGCCGGGGCTGACGCGCTGCCCCCCGCCCTGCCGATAGCCGAAGCCATCGCCCGGATCGGGGCCATCCGCGCCCTGACCCCGCAGCCGCGGCCAGCCCCCTTCTACCTGCGCGGGGCGGATGCGGCCCCGCCTTCTGACCCGCCGCCGGTCATCTTGCCATGACGCCCGAAGCCCTCGCCACCCTTCACGCCCGCGCCTTCACCATGCCGCGCCCGTGGAGCGCCCAGGAATTCGCCGGATGGCTGGCCGACCCCCTGGCCTTCCTCCTCGTCGAAGGCGATGCCGGGTTCCTCCTTGGCCGCGCCGTCGCGGGCGAGGCTGAGCTTTTGACCGTCGCCGTTGCCCCGGAATCCCGTGGGCGGGGGCTTGGGCAACGCCTCGTCTCACGCTTTCTTTATCAGGCACGCCTGCGCGGTGCTGAGGTCGCCTTTCTGGAAGTGGCCGAAGACAACGCCCCCGCCCGCGCCACCTATTCCCGCGCCGGATTTGCCGAAACCGGCCGCAGGCGCGGCTATTACCGCACCCCCGAAGGCCGCAGCGTCGATGCGCTGGTCTTGCAGCGGGTGCTGACGGATGGGGCAGTCAACGCGCCAACCTGACCGGACGGTCAAAATTCCGGGGCCCGCCCCGCGAATATCCCTTGACCGCCCCAAGCGACTGCCCCCAACTTCCGAGGTGAGTGCCAGTGCCGACTCTCGCCCCGTTCCGGGGCTTTGGTAAGCACAAGCTGGCATGACCGATAACAACAACCGACCGGGAGCATCCGATGACCTTCATGAAATCCCTGATGGGCGCCACTGCCATGGCCCTCACCGCTGGTGCAGCACTCGCGGAACCTGCGATCATCTTCGATCTGGGTGGCAAGTTCGACAAATCCTTCAACGAAGCCGCCTTCAACGGTGCCGAGAAATGGGCCAAGGAAACCGGCGGCACCTACAAAGAGCTGGAAATGCAGTCCGAGGCCCAGCGTGAGCAGGCCCTGCGTCGTCTGGCCGAATCCGGTGCCAACCCGGTCGTCATGACCGGCTTCGCCTTCGGTGACGTGCTGAACACCGTCGCCCCCGATTTCCCCGACACCAAGTTTGCGATCATCGACATGGTCGTCGATCAGCCGAACGTGAAATCGGTCGTGTTCACCGAGCATGAGGGGTCCTACCTCGTCGGCATGATGGCTGGCCTTGCCTCGAAAACCGGCACCGTTGGCTTCATCGGCGGCATGGACATCCCGCTGATCCGCCGCTTCGGCTGCGGCTATGCCCAGGGCGTCGTCGCCGCGAACCCCGATGCCAAGGTCGTCCTGAACATGACCGGCACCACCCCGGCGGCCTGGAATGACCCGGTCAAGGGCGCGGAACTCGCCAAGGGCCAGAAAGCGCAAGGCGCGGACGTGATCTATGCGGCGGCTGGCGGCACCGGCGTGGGCGTCCTGCAGGCAGCGGCGGATGAAGGCATCCTCTCGATCGGCGTCGACAGCAACCAGAACGGGATGCACCCGGGCAAGGTCCTGACCTCGATGCTGAAGCGCGTGGACGTCGCCGTCTACAACGCGTTCAAGGAAGGCGTCGACCTTGCCCCAGGCATCAACGTGCTTGACCTCAAGTCCGACGGCGTCGGCTATGCGATGGACGACAACAACGCCGCCCTCGTGACCCCGGAAATGCAGGCTGCGGTCGATGCGGCTGCGGAAAAGATCAAGTCGGGTGAGCTGGTCGTTCACGACTACATGTCCGACAACACCTGCCCGGCGGCTACGTTCTAAGCCCAGCCTTCAGGAAAAACGGGTGCCGCGCCAGTCCATGGCGCGGCACTTTTCGCAAGGATGATCTGAAACCCGCGCACCAGAAGCGGCGTCATCCGGCGCAAGACAGGGGGATACTATGGCGGACGGCACCCTTGCCATCGAGTTGAAGGGCATCTCCAAAGCCTTCGGCCCGGTTCAGGCGAACAAGGACATCAACATCGCCGTGCCGCGCGGCACGATCCACGGGATCATCGGCGAAAACGGCGCCGGCAAGTCCACGCTGATGAGCATCCTTTACGGTTTCTACAAGGCCGACGCCGGGCAGATATTCGTCGGCGGCAAGCCCACCCTGATCCCCGACAGCCAAAGCGCCATCCGCGCCGGGATCGGCATGGTGTTCCAGCATTTCAAGCTGGTGCAGAACTTCACCGTCCTGGAAAACGTGATCCTCGGGGCCGAAGACGGGGCGCTTTTGAACACCAGCCTCTCCAAGGCCCGCAAGGTTCTGGAAAGCCTCAGCCGCGACTACGAGTTGGACGTCGACCCCGACGCCCTGATCGAGGATCTCTCGGTCGGCCACCAGCAGCGCGTCGAAATCCTGAAAGCCCTTTATCGTCAGGCAGATATCCTGATTTTGGATGAACCCACCGGCGTTCTGACCCCGGCCGAGGCCGACCACCTGTTCCGCATCCTCAAAGGCCTGAAGGATCAGGGCAAGACAATCATCCTGATCACCCACAAACTGCGTGAGATCATGGAGGCGACCGACAACGTCTCCGTCATGCGGCGCGGCACCATGGTCGCCACCGTCAAGACTGCCGAGACCTCGCCCGAACAACTGGCCGAACTGATGGTCGGCCGCAAAGTCTTGCTTGAGGTTGAGAAAAAGCCCGCCAACCCCGGGAATGTCGTGCTTTTGGTGAAAGACCTGACCGTCCGCGACGAACACAAGGTCGACCGCCTGAAAGGCGTCAGCTTTGACATTCGTGCCGGCGAAATCCTTGGCATCGCCGGGGTGGCCGGCAACGGCCAGTCAGAGCTTCTGGCCGCGCTTGGCGGCATGATGCGGGCCACCGGCCGGATCACGCTGAACGGCAAGGAGCTGCCCCTCTCCGGCGCTGGTTCCGACGGCCAAAGCCGCCGCCGCGCGGGCATCGCCCATGTACCTGAGGACCGGCATCATTATGGCCTGATCCTTGACTTCACCGCCTGGGAAAACGTCGCCTTCGGCTATTTCAACGAGCCCGAATACCAGAAGAATGCCCTCTTTATGGACAACGACGCGCTCTTGCAGGACACCCGCCGCAAGATGGAGAAATTCGACGTCCGCCCGCCAGACCCCTGGCTTGCCGCCAAGAACTTCTCGGGCGGGAACCAGCAAAAGATCGTCGTCGCGCGTGAGATCGAACAGAACCCCGAGCTTCTCTTGATCGGCCAGCCCACCCGTGGCGTCGACATCGGCGCCATCGAATTCATCCACAAGCAGATCGTCGCCCTGCGGGATCAGGGCAAGGCGATCCTTCTGGTCAGCGTCGAACTGGATGAGATCATGTCCCTCTCTGACCGCATTGCCGTGATGTTCGACGGCAAGTTGATGGGCTTCCGCGACCCCGAAAAGACCGATGAGCGTGAGTTGGGCATGATGATGGCCGGGATGACCGGTAAAGGGGAGGCCGCGTGATGGACCGTCTTCCCCGCTGGGCCGATGTCGCCCTTGTGCCCCTGATCTCGCTTCTCCTCGCCGCGATCATCTCGGCCCTCGTCCTGCTCTCCATCGGGCAAAGCCCGGTTGAGGCCTTCAACGTCATGGTCGAGGGCGCGCTCGGCTCGGCTTACGGCTGGGGCTACACGCTTTACTACACCACCAGCTTCATCTTCACCGGCCTTGCCGTGACCATCGCCTTCCATGCCGGCCTCTTCAACATCGGTGGCGAAGGCCAGGCGCAGCTTGGCGCCTTGGGTGTGGCGCTGGTGTGCCTCTCGATCGACTGGCCGCACTGGACGCTGGCGCTGACCGCCGCGACCGTTGGTGCTGCCGTCTTCGGCGCAGCTTGGGCCGCGATCCCGGCCTATCTGCAGGCCAAGCGCGGCAGTCATATCGTGATCACCACGATCATGTTCAACTACATCGCGGCGGCGCTGCTGGTCTACCTCCTCGTCGACGTCCTGCGCCCCGCAGGCCAGATGGACCCGGCCTCTGCCCGCTTCCCCGAAGGCGCGAACCTGCCCGCGTTGAATGACATTCCCGGCCTGAACCTGATCTTCACCAAACCGGTGCCTGCCAACGTCACCCTCTTCATCGCGCTGGCGATGGCGGTGGTCGTCTGGGCGATCCTCTGGCGCACCCGGCTTGGCTACCAGATTAGGGCTTTCGGCAAATCGGAACCCGCCGCCCGCTATGCCGGGATCAACCCGGTCTTCATCATCATGGTCGCCATGCTGATGTCCGGCGGCCTTGCCGGGATGATGAGCGTGAACAACGTCATGGGTGAGGCTGAGCGTCTTCTGCAAAACTCCTCCGAAGGCGCGGGCTTCATTGGCATCGCGGTGGCGCTGATGGGGCGAAACCACCCGATTGGCGTCGTGCTGGCGGCGGTTCTCTTCGGGTTCCTCTATCAAGGCGGGGCCGAGCTTGGCCTCTGGACCTCGATCCCGATTGAAATGCGGATCGTCGTGCAGGGCCTTGTGATCCTCTTCACCGGGGCCTTGGACATGATGGTCAGGATGCTCTTGACCCGGATCTTCGGCCTTTTCCGCAGCCGTCAACTGGGGGCCGCGTGATGGATTACGCAACGCTGCTGCAACTTCTTGACACCACCCTGCGGCTGGCCACGCCGCTTCTCCTCGCCTGCCTTGCAGGTCTCTTCTCTGAACGCTCCGGGATCTTCGACATCGGGCTTGAGGGCAAGATGCTCGCCGCCGCCATGGGCTCGGCCTCGGTCGCGTTTCTGACCGGCTCGGCTTGGATCGGCCTCCTTGCGGGAATCGGCGCCTCGCTCGTCTTCGCCGCCATCCATGGGATCGCCTCGATCACCTTTCGCGGCAACCAGCTCATCTCGGGCGTGGCGCTGAACTTTCTGGCCTCGGGGCTGACCGTCCTGATCGCGACGGCCCTCTTCCAGCAGGGTGGCCGCACACCCCCCTTGTCGGTTGAGGCGGGGTCGCGCTTCGACGAACTGACCCTCCCCTTCGCCGAGGCGCTGAAGGACGTGCCCGTGATCGGCCCCCTGTATTATGAGGTGATCTCCGGCCACTCCCTCCTCGTCTATGCCGCCCTCGCCCTCGTCCCGCTCTCATGGTGGGTCCTGAACCGCACCCGTTTTGGCCTGCGCCTGCGCGCGGTTGGTGAAAACCCGGCGGCGGTTGATACGGCGGGCGTCTCGGTCGTCGGCCTCCGCTTTGCCGCTGTCGCCATCACCGGCGTCCTCTGCGGCCTTGCCGGGGCCTACATGGCCACCGCCCTGCAAGCTGGCTTCGGGCGCGAGATGACCGCAGGCCGCGGCTACATCGCCCTCGCCGCCCTGATCTTCGCGAAATGGAGGCCGGTCGCCGCCCTCTGGGCCTGCCTTCTCTTCGGCTTCTTCCAGGCCCTCGCGCTCCGGCCCGACGTGGTCCAGGCGGTGGTGCAGGTCAAGGTCCCCGTCCCCTTCCTTGACGCGCTGCCTTACATCCTGACCGTCGTCGTCCTTGCCGGCTTCATCGGCAAGGCAATCCCGCCCCGCGCCGGGGGTGAGCCCTATGTGAAAGAACGCTGATCCCTTTCACATTTGCCCAAATATCCCACGGGGGTGCGGGGGTGTGAAACCCCTGCTTCCCGGCCAGCCGAAGGCGATTGCCATGACTGATGCCACGACCCTTGCCGCCCAGATCCGCACCCGCGCCGGGGATGCGCCTGTGCGCCTTGGCCTGATCCTCGGCTCCGGCCTTGGCCACATCGCGCATCAGGTGGACGGCGTGGCGATCTCCTATGCCGACCTGCCCGGCTTTCCGCACGTCGGCGTTTCGGGTCATAACCCGAACCTCCATATCGGCACGCTGGAGGGCGTCCGCGTGGCCGTCTTCGGCGCGCGAGAGCATTATTATGAAAACGGCAATCCCCGGGCAATGCTTCTGCCGCTGCAGGTCCTGAAGGCCCTCGGCGCGGAAACCCTGATCCTCACCAACGCCGCAGGCTCCTTGCGACCCGACATCGCGCCGGGCGACCTCATGCTGCTCAATGACCACCTCAACTACTCCGGCCTGAACCCCCTGATCGGCGAAAAGACTGATGCGCGCTTCGTGCCGATGACCGACGCGCATGACCCCGGCCTCCGCGCTGCCCTCAAAGCCGCCGCCGCACGCCTCGACATCCCCCTGCCCGAAGGGGTCTACTGCTGGTACTCCGGCCCCAGCTTTGAAACCCCGGCTGAAATCCGGATGCTGAAGACCCTCGGCGGCGATGCGGTCGGCATGTCCACCGTGCCTGAGGTGATCCTCGCGCGTTTCCTTGGCCTCAAGGTCGCGGCGATTTCCACCATCACCAACATGGCCGCCGGCATGTCGGACGAAAAGATCAGCCACGAACATACCAAGGCCATGGCCCCCTTGGGTGCGGCAAAACTGGAACGCATCCTCAGGGAATTCCTGACCTCGCTCCGATGAGGCGACTACGGGTTTGACTTCACCAGCAAAGGCGCGCAAGCCTTTGATGATCCCGCCATCTTCGCCCCTGATTGGGCCACCGCATGCAGCTTTACCTCCCCATCGCCGAGGTTTCGGTCAATGCCTTCCTCATTCTGGGATTGGGCGGGATCGTGGGGTTCCTGTCGGGCATGTTCGGGGTCGGCGGCGGCTTCCTGATTACCCCCCTCCTGTTCTTCATCGGCGTCCCGCCTGCCGTGGCCGTGGCCACCGGGGCCAACCAGGTTGTGGCGTCATCCATCTCTGGCGTTCTTGCGCAGCTGAAGCGGAAGGGCGTGGATTTCCACATGGGCGGCGTCCTGCTGGTGGGGGGCGTGGTCGGGTCGGCCATCGGGGTCTGGGTCTTCCGGCTGATGACGGCGGCCGGGCAGGTCGACCTCTTTGTGCAGCTGTCCTATGTGGTTTTCCTTGGCCTGATCGGCGCGATGATGCTGCAGGAAAGCCTGCGCAGCCTGCTCCGCACCCGTAAACCCGGCGCGCCGATCCGGCGCAGCCATGTCCATTCCTGGGTCCATGGCCTGCCACTGAAGATGAAATTCCGCGCCAGCGGGCTTTACATCAGCGTGATCCCGCCCCTGCTGATCGGCGCCGCCGTGGGCTTTCTGGCGGCGATCATGGGGGTCGGCGGCGGCTTCATCATGGTGCCCGCGATGATCTACCTTCTGGGCATGCCCACCAAGGTCGTGATCGGCACCTCGCTTTTCCAGATCATCTTCGTCACCGCTTTCACCACCGTCATGCATGCCGTGACCAGCCAGACGGTTGACATGCTGCTTGCGCTGATCCTGATCCTTGGCGGCGTCGTCGGCGCGCAGATCGGCACGCGGGTCGGCGTTCGGCTGAAGGCGGAACAGCTCCGCATCCTTCTGTCCCTCCTCGTGCTGGCGGTATCCGTCCGCATCGCGGTTGACCTTCTGGTCCGCCCGGATGAGCTTTACTCGGTCGCGCCCGGGGTGCTGCCGTGATCCGGGTGCTGCTGGCCCTGCTTTGCATCGCCGCCCCGGCCTTGGCGCAGGAAACCATCGTCTCCGGCCTCAGCCAGAACCGCGTGTCCATCACCGCAGACTTTGACGGGTCCGAAATCCTGATCTACGGCGCGGTCAAACGTGACACGCCCGCCCCCGACGGCGGCCCGCTTGAGGTGATCGTGACCGTCGAAGGACCCTCGACCCCGGTCACCGTCCGCCGCAAGGCGCGCGTTGCCGGCATCTGGGTCAACACCGATGCCGTGGTGGTGGATTCCGCCCCCAGCTTTTATGCCGTGGCCACGACCGGCCCCCTGCGGCACATCCTGTCGGATACCGAAAACCTGCGCCACGCCATCACGATCGAGCGGGTGATCCGCGCCGTCGGCATCACCGCCGAGGCGGAACAGTCAGGGGAATTCCTGTTGGCCCTCCTGCGCGTGCGGTCCAAGGAAGACCGCTACCGCCTGCTGGAAGGCCGGGTAGAGCTGACCGAAGACACGCTCTTTCGCGCCGACGTGGTGCTGCCCGCCAACCTGACCGAAGGGGAATACAAGGTTCGCCTGTTCCTTCTGCGCGACAAGCGGGTGATCGCGTCGCAAGAACGGCTGATCGGCGTCCGCAAGGAAGGGTTGGAGCGTTTCATCTTCAACCTCGCCCGAGAACGGCCGTTGATCTACGGGCTGGTCTCGCTCCTTATGGCCGCCATCGCCGGCTGGGGTGCCGCAGCTGCCTTCCGGCTGGTGCGGGCCTGAACGACCCCTCGTCCTGCAACATCGTCTGAGCGTCGACTAGGGCGCGCAGCACAAGCAGCGCGTAGCGGCGTTATCGACGCGCGGCGCCCTCAGCCCTTTTTCTTCGGCGTGGCTTCAAGCGCGGCAATCCGCGCCTCAAGCACTGCGTTTTCTTCCCGCGCCTTCTGCGCCATCGCGCGGACTGCATCAAACTCTTCCCGCGTCACGAAATCGCGGTCGGCCATCCAGCGGTCGACCAGGCTTTTGAAAGCCGTCTCCGCTTCGGTCTTGGCCCCTTGGGCCACGCCCATCGCGTTGGTCATCAGCTGGCTCATGTCGTCCAGAAACTTGTTGCGGCTTTGCATGGGGCCTCTCCTTCGCGGGTTCATGCCATATATGGCCTTGCCGCGCCCCGACACAAGCAGGTGCCCCCGCAGACAGTGGCGACCGATTGCCGCCGGTTGACATCGCGCGCCCCCACCGCGACAAGCGGCGCACCCCCAAGGATTTACGCCATGATCCCCTTTCCCGACCTGTCGCCCACCCTGTTCGAGGTTGAGGTTTTCGGCCTGACCCTTGCCCTGCGCTGGTATGCGCTGGCCTATATCGCGGGCATCCTTTTTGCCTGGTGGATCATCGTGCGCGCCGTCCGCAATCCCGCCCTCTGGTCCGGCACGCCCCCCCTGACCGCCGAACAGGCCGAGCGTTTCCTGACCTGGTCTGTCTTCGGCATCATCCTCGGCGGGCGGCTGGGCTATGTGATCTTCTACGACCCCGCCACCTATCTGGCCGAACCGTGGAAGATCCCGCAGGTCTGGGAGGGCGGTATGGCGTTCCATGGCGGCTTCGCCGGGGTAGCCATCGCCGGCATCTGGTTCTGCCGCCGCGAAAAGATCCCAATGCTGTCGATGGGCGATCTTCTGGCGATGGCCGTTCCCGTCGGCCTGATGCTGGGGCGCCTTGCCAACTTCATCAACGCGGAACTTTGGGGCCGCCCGACCACCCTTCCCTGGGGCGTGATCTTCCCGGGTGAGGCGGCACAGGCCTGCGAAGGTGTCGTGGGCCTCTGCGCCCGTCATCCCAGCCAGCTATACCAAGCGGCGCTTGAAGGGGCGCTGCTGGCAGTTGTCCTGATCTGGCTTGGCTTCCGGCGCGGCTGGCTAAGGCGTCCGGGCGCGCTGATGGGCCTGTTCCTTTTGGGCTACGGGCTTGCGCGGTTCTTCGTGGAATTCTTCCGCCAGCCCGACGCGCAATTCGTCAGCGAAGGCAACCCGGTCGGCCTTGCCCTCCAGGTCGGAGGGTACGGCCTAACCATGGGCCAGTTGCTTTCCTTGCCGATGATCGCAGCGGGGGTCTGGTTCCTGGCCCGCGCCAAGGCGCGCTGACCGGGGGTCGCATGACGCCGCTCGCGGCACTCCTGATCCAGCGCATCCGCGAAGGCGGGCCGATCACGGTTGCCGACTACATGGCCGAATGCCTGTTGCACCCCACCCACGGCTACTACACCACGCGCGAACCCTTCGGCACGGCCGGTGACTTCACCACCGCCCCGGAGATCAGCCAGATGTTCGGCGAACTTTTCGGCCTCGCCCTCGCGCAGGCTTGGGTCGATCAGGGCGCGCCTGCCCCGTTCACGCTGGCTGAGCTTGGCCCTGGGCGTGGCACCCTCATGGCCGATATCCTGCGCGCCACCCGCGCCGTTCCGGGGTTCCACGCGGCAGCCCGGGTGGTGCTGGTCGAAGCGTCCCCCCGCCTGCGCACAGTGCAACAGGCAACCCTCGCGCCCTTCGCGGTCACCCTCACCTGGGCTGATACCGTCGACGCTCTGCCCGACGCCCCGCTTTTCCTCATCGCCAACGAATTCCTCGATGCCCTGCCGATCCGCCAGTTCCAGCGCGGCCCGGATGGCTGGCGTGAGCGCCTTGTGGGCCTTGCCGATGGCGCGTTGAGCTTCGGCCTCTCGGACCTCTTGCCCCAGGTTCCCGACACCCCGGCCTTCCAGACCGCTCCCGCCGGGGCCATCGTCGAAGACTGCGCCCAGGCCCGGCATGCGGTGGCGGCCCTGATGGCGCGGATCACCCGGCACGGCGGCCTTGCCTACCTGGTCGACTACGGCGACTGGCGCTCACGCGGTGATACGCTGCAGGCCCTGCGCGCCCATGCCTTCGACCCACCCCTCGCTCATCCGGGAGAGGCCGACCTGACCGCCCATGTCGACTTTGAACCGCTTGCGGCGCTGGCCCCCGCCCATGCCTTCGACAGCCAGGGCGCCGTCCTGAACCGGCTTGGAATTGCAGCACGCGCCGCGCGTCTGGCACAGAACCTGACGGGCGCAGCCCTGGAAAGCCACCTGGCCGCGCATCGCCGCTTGACCGACCCACAGGAAATGGGTTCGTTGTTCAAGGTATTGGCCCTCACCCGCGCCAACGCCCCCCTGCCGCCGGGATTCGCCCCCTGATGCCATCGACGCTGGAGATCATCACCTCGCCCGCCCTGACCTGCCGCCACGGGTTCTTTACCCGCAAGGGCGGCGCGTCATCGGGGATCTTCGCGGGGCTGAACTGCGGCGCCGGCTCCTCGGATCAGGCGGAAATCGTCGCCATCAACCGCGCCCGCGTGGCCGAGGCGATGGGCCTTCCCCCATCCGCCCTTGTCGGCGTGCATCAGGTCCATTCCGCCCGCGCCGTCGCGGTGACCGGCCCCCTCTCCCACCGGCCTGAGGCGGATGCCCTCGTCACCGCCACGCCCGGCGTGCTGCTTTCGGTCCTGACCGCCGATTGCCAACCCGTCCTCTTCCACGACGCCACCGCCCGCGTGATCGGCGCGGCGCATGCCGGCTGGCGCGGCGCTGTCGATGGCGTGCTGGAGGCCACCATTGACGCGATGGAGGGTCTGGGCGCCCGCCGCAGCGCCATCCACGCCGTGATCGGCCCAACGATCAGCCAGGCCGCCTATGAGGTGGGACCCGAGTTTCTGGACCGTTTCCGCAGCGAAGACCCGGATTCCCTGCGCTTTTTCGCCAATGGCACCGGGGACCGGATGCTGTTTGACCTGCCCGGATACGGGCTTGCCCGCCTTCGGGCCGCAGGGGTGGGCCATGCCGAATGGACCGGCCATTGCACCTACCGCGATCCTGAACGGTTCTATTCCTTCCGCCGCACCACTCATGCCGGGGAAGTGGACTATGGGCGCCTCATCTCGACAATAAGGCTTTAATTCGGCGCAATCGGGCATGAAAATGCACGGTTTGCAGCGCAACTTTTCCCAACCCCCGCCGTATTCCAAAGGCAAGTCTAGGCTTGTGAAATACAAAGGCTGATGGGAACGCAAATGATCATCGAGATGAGAACAAAGCGCCGCTGGATCGTTTCCGTTCTGGAAGCCGTCGCCGAATCCTCTGACACGCGGGTCACCGTCAGCGCCACCCTGCGCCGCACCACCGGTCGCAACCGGATGAACCCCGGCCAGAAAGGGTTCGCCATGCGCCTGAAAGCCGCCACCCGCCCCTTGGCCGACGCCGCCCGCTAAGCCGCCTCAGGCGTTCTTCGCCAGCCGCGCCTCAAGCACGTCGAACGGCAGGCCAGGCTCATCCTTGGCGCAGCGGATCACAAGGCTGGTCTTCACATTCGCCACGTGATCGGCCTTGAGCAACTGCTCGGTCAGAAAGCTTTGAAAGCTGGACAGATCCGGCGCCACGCATTTCAGGATGAAATCGATCTCGCCGTTCAGCATGTGGCACTCGCGAACCAGCGGCCAGGCCCTGCAGCGTGCCTCAAAGGCCGAAAGGTCCGCCTCGGCCTGAGAATTCAGCCGCACCATGGCAAAAACCTGTACCTCGAACCCAAGTTCCCGCGCGTCGATGTCGGCATGGTAGCCGCGGATGAAACCCGCCTCCTCCAGCCCGCGCACCCGGCGCAGACAGGGCGGAGCAGAGATTCCCACGCGGCTGGCCAGTTCCACGTTCGTCATCCGGCCATCGGCCTGAAGCTCGGCCAGAATCTGACGGTCGATCGGGTCGAGTTTGTGTCCGGCCATGCCTGCCTCCGTTGCAGGCCTTACTTACGTTGCGCGGCAGCTATGCGCAATAATATTTCAACATCGCGCAAGAATACGCATCGCCGCAGGCATTGACCGGGCTGCAACCCCGCCATGCAGGGGCTTTCCGCCCCCGCGCCGCCCGACTATATCAGCGTGCAAAGCATTGGGGGCAGAGATGGGCGAGACGCGGCACACAAAGGTTCTGATCATCGGGTCGGGGCCAGCGGGCTATACGGCTGCGGTCTATTCGGCGCGCGCGATGCTGAACCCGATTCTGGTGCAGGGCCTGCAGCCGGGGGGCCAGTTGACCATCACGACCGAGGTGGAAAACTGGCCCGGCGACAGCCACGTGCAAGGCCCCGACCTGATGCTGCGGATGCAAGACCACGCCGCCGCGATGGGGGCCGAAATCATCAGCGACTACATCACCGCGCTGGACCTCTCCAAACGCCCCTTCACTGCAAGCGCCGACAGTGGCACCACCTACACGGCCGATGCCGTGATCCTTGCGACAGGCGCGCAAGCCAAATGGCTGGGCCTGCCAAGCGAGGAGAAGTTCAAGGGCTTCGGCGTCTCTGCCTGCGCCACCTGTGACGGGTTCTTCTACCGTGGCAAAGAGGTGGTGGTGATCGGCGGCGGCAACACGGCTGTGGAAGAGGCGCTGTTCCTGACCAACTTCGCCACCAAGGTCACCCTGATCCACCGGCGTGACTTCCTGCGCGCGGAAAAGATCATGCAGGACCGCCTGTTCAAGAACCCCAAGATCGAGGTGCTGTGGAACCATGAGGTGACCGAAGTGCTGGGCGATGAGACCCCGCTTGGCGTCACCGCTGTCCGTGCTCGGAACGTCCTGACCGGGGCCACTCAAGACATCCCCTGCGCTGGCTTCTTCGTCGCCATCGGCCACGCGCCTGCATCGGAACTGGTGAAAGACCAGCTGCCCTTGCACAACGGCGGCTATGTGGTGGTCGAACCGGGCACGACCCGCACCGCCATCCCCGGCGTCTTTGCAGCCGGTGATCTGACCGACCACGTCTACCGCCAGGCCGTCACCAGCGCCGGGATGGGCTGCATGGCCGCGCTTGACGCGGAAAAGTTCCTCTCCGGCCACTGACGCTTACCAAAATGTGCGCCTTGCGGCGCGAAGACCTGTTCTCTCATCCCCGCGCGAAGACGCGCAGAGATGAGGGCGGGCGAGGGGCCAGCCCCTCGCGCTCCCAGGAGGCCAGCCCGAGCCGGTTGCGCGCTTGCGCGCAGAGGCGAGATAAGAGGCGTGCGCGCTTGCGCGCTCAATTTCGCAACCTCTGGATCAGCGCAGCCGTTTGCCGTCGGTGTCGAACAGCATCGCATCCTTGCCGTCAAAGCCCAGGCCCACCATCGCGCCCGGCTCCAGGCTGATCTGGTCATGCCGCTCGACGATCAGCTTTTCCCCGCCGGGCGCGCTCAGGTGGACATAGGACACCCCGCCCAAAGCCTCGGTCAGGTCCACCCGGTGGGTGCTGCCGGCCGGATCGATCTTCAGGTGCTGCGGGCGCAGACCCACCGACACCTCTGCCCCCGCGCCCGGCAGCGCGACCGCTGTTGCCAGCGGCTGTGCCAGCCCCTTGGCCTGCACCAGACCCGCCCGTTCCACCACGCCTGCGACAAAGTTCATCGCCGGGCTGCCGATGAAGCCCGCGACGAACTTGTTGTCGGGGTCATTGTAAAGGTCCAGCGGCTTGCCCACCTGCTCCACCCGCCCGGCGCGCAGAACCACGATCTTGTCCGCAAGCGTCATCGCCTCGACCTGGTCATGTGTCACATAGATCATCGTGGCCCCGATCTCGCGGTGCAGGCGCGCGATTTCCACCCGCATTTCCACCCGCAGCTCGGCGTCAAGGTTCGACAGCGGCTCGTCGAACAGAAACACCTCCGGCCCGCGCACGATGGCCCGGCCGATCGCCACGCGCTGGCGCTGGCCGCCCGACAGGGCCTTGGGCTTGCGCGCCAGATAGTCGTCCAGCTTCAGGATGCGGCTGGCTTCGTTGACCTTCTTGTCGATCTCGGCCTTGGGGTGGCCAGTCATCTTCAGTCCAAACCCCATGTTTTCCGCTACCGTCATATGCGGGTAAAGCGCGTAGGTCTGGAACACCATCGCCACGCCACGCTCGGACGGATCGGCCTGCGTCACGTCCCGCGCGCCGATCTGGATCTTCCCGCCCGAGGTTTCCTCCAACCCCGCGACCATCCGCAGCAGGGTGGATTTCCCGCAGCCCGAGGGGCCGACGAAGACGCAGAACTCGCCATCCTCCACCCGCAGGTTGACCCCGTGGATCACCTGCACGTCGCCATATCGCTTGGTCACCTTGTCCAGCGTCACGCCTGTCATGGTTCTATCCTCCCCCTAATTCTGTTCCGGAAAGCGCCAGCTTTCCGCTTCTGCGGCGATGCGTGCCGCGATGTCCTTGGTCAGCCCCGCCTGGTCCTCCAGCGCCGCCAATGTCGTCCGCGCCGTGGTCGAGGTGACCGACAAGGCCCCCAGCACCCGGCCTGAGCGGGTCAGAATCGGCACCGCACAGCAGATGATTCCCCGCTCATGCTCTTCGCGGTCGAAGGCATGACCCCGGGCGCGAATCGCCTGCAGCTCGGCCAAAAGCTTCTCGGGCGTGTCCAGCGTGTGGTCCGTGTGACGGTAGAACGACTGCCGGGCGAGGGCCTGCTCCAAAGCCTCGGGCGTGGCCCAGGCCAGCATCGCCTTGCCCACCCCGGTGCAATAGGCCGGGCCGACTTTTCCGGCCTGTGCGAACATCTCCACCGGCCGCGCAGCGTTGCGTTTGTCGACGTACAGGACCTGCCCCAGATCCATCTGCGCCAGATGGATCGTCTCGCCGGTTTTTGCAGCCAGTTCATCCAGATAGGGCCGCGCGATCGGCGCGAGCGACGACTGCGCCCAGGCCGCATGGGCCAGCCGCACCAGCCGCACGCCCAAGGCATACGTGCCCTGATCAGGGTCCAGCGCCAGCATGCCCTGATGGGTCAGGGTCTGCAGCAAACGGTAGAGGGTCGCCTTGGGATAGTCCGACTGCGCGAGGAGGTCGGAAAAGCGGACCGGGCGGCCATGGCTTGCGACCATGTCCAGCACATCCAGCGCCTTGCCGACCGTGCCATCCGCGTGTCCCTCGGCCCCCATGACCCCTCCGTTGCAAGGTTGTTGACAGGGTAGACGATAGCCGACATAGTTTTCAATATTCAAGACTAAGTTTCAAATAATGGAACCAAACGGGAGGAAACCATGGTCCATAAGAAAGCGGGCGCGCTGGCCCTTGTGGCGGCGCTCATGCTGTCCACTTCGGCCTTCGCGCAAGACAAGCGCGTTGTAACCTGGAACGCGGACTATGATCCGATTCCGCTGGCGGCTGCCGAAGCCCTGATCGCCGATTTCGAGGCAGCGAACCCCGAGATTGACGTCCAGCTGACCAACTTCGACCACGAAGGCTACAAGAACGCGATCCGCAACTTCCTGACCGCCGATCCGCCGGATCTGGCCAACTGGTATGCCGCGAACCGCATGCGTCCCTTCGTCGAGGCCGGCCTCTTTGCCGACATCTCGGATGTCTGGGCCAACAACGGGCTGATCGATGCGCTCGCCTCGTCGGTGCCGTCGTCCACCATCGATGGCAAGCAGTATGCGATCCCCTACACCTACTATCAGTGGGGCATTTACTATAACCGCGACGCTTACGCCGCTGCGGGCGTTGAGCCGCCGGCCGCCGATGCGACCGTTGACTGGGCAACCTTCCTGGCCAACTGCGAAAAGTTCAAAGCCGCGGGCATCGACTGCGTGACCACCGGTTCGGTCGCAAAGTGGCCCGTCGCGGGGATCTTTGACTACTTGTCGCTGCGCACCAACGGCTACCAGTTCCATGCCGATCTCGCCGCAGGCAAGATCTCGTGGACCTCGCCCGAAGCCCGTGCGGTCTTCGCCGAATTCGCCAAGCTGCAACCGTTCGTCACCGAAAACCACGCGGCGATCGACTGGCAGGATGCGGCGGCGATCTTCACCCAAGGCAAGGCCGCCCATTACGTCATGGGCAACTTTGCGGTTGGCGTCTTCAAGGAAGGCGGCATGACCAACGACAATCTTGGCTTCATGGTGTTCCCGGAAATCACCCCCGGCATCGCGCGGGCTGAAGAAGCGCCGACCGATACCATCCACCTGACCTCGGGTGCCAAGAACCCGGACGATGCCAAGCTGTTCCTGGCCTTCATGGCCTCGGCAGAAGCGCAGTCCAAGTGGAACGCGGCTGTCGGCCAGTTGCCCACCAACAAGAACGCTACCGTCGATGCGGCTGATCCCTTCCTGACCGAAGGTTTCCAGGCGCTGTCCACGGCCACGGGCGGCATTGCCCAGTTCTGGGACCGGGACGCTGACGCCGAATACGCCAGCCTTGGCATGGACGGCTTCCAGCAGTTCCTCGTCCAGCCGGAAGAGCTTGAGGCGATCCTCGAGCGGCTGGAGCAGGCTCGTCTGCGCCTTTTCCCGCAGTGATCTGATCCATCGGGCGCCCCCACATCCTGGGGGCGCCCGTTTTCTGTTTCTGGGGGGGCAAACATGGCGAACGCAACAGACACGGTCGCGGCGGCCCCGATGCCGCGCGCCTCAGGCCGGTGGAATCAGCGCAAAATTGCGCCCTGGCTGTTTCTTGCGCCGGGCCTTTTCATGTTCGCCGTCTATGTGCTCTGGCCCATTGTCCAAAGCATCTCCCTGTCGTTCTATGACTGGAACGGCCTTTACAACCGCGACGGCGAATTCACCGGCCGGTTCATCGGACTGCAGAACTACCGCGAGCTTGGCAGCGATCCGGCATTTGAAATCTCGCTCTGGAACAACCTGAAATGGCTGGTCCTCTACATGCTGGCGCTGCCCATCGGCCTGTTCCTCTCGATCTTTCTCAATCAGACAGTGCGCGGCATCCGGCTTTACAAGTCGCTGTTCTTCTTTCCCTTCGTCATCAGCCAGGTAGTTGTCGGCCTGATCTTCGCCTGGTTCTACGCCCCGAACTTCGGCCTCTTCTACCTGCTGACCGAATGGATCACCGGCGACGGGACCGCCATCCTCGCCGATCCGGACCTTGTGACCTATGGCATCATCGCCGCCGGGCTTTGGCCGCAGATCGCCTATGTGATGATCCTTTATCTGACGGGCTTGAACAACGTCGCCCCCGACCAGATCGAGGCGGCACGTCTGGACGGCGCCAAGGGCTGGAAGATGTTGTGGTATGTCGTCCTGCCGCAGCTGCGCCCCGCCACCTTCATCGCGGTGATCGTCACCGTGATCGGCGCGCTGCGGTCTTTCGACCTTGTGTCGATCATGACCAGCGGCGGTCCCTTCGGATCGTCTCGCGTGCTGTCCTTCTACATGTATGAGATGGCCCTTGGCGAAATCGGGCTGCGCATGGGCTATGGCGCGGCCATCGCGGTGGTCCTCTTTGCAATCATGATGATCTTCATCTCGGGCTTCATCTGGAAGATGTGGCGCGACGAAACCCAACGGTAAGGAAGGGGCGATCCATGTTCCCACGTCCCATCCAGCAGTCCTCGACCGGCGTGCAATGGCTCTATTCCATCGCCCTGCCCGTCGCCTTGCTGCTGTGGCTTTTCCCGCTGCTCGGCGTGGCGCTGACGTCGCTCCGGCCTGCCTCTGACCTGGCGCAAGGCAACTACTTCGGCATGCCCTCCGGCATTGCGTGGGAGAATTACATCTACATCTTCACCGAAACGCCCATCGGGCAGTACATGGTGAACTCGCTTTGGGTGACAATCCCCACCGTGATCGGCGCGGTCAGCCTGTCGTTGATGACCGGCTTCGCGCTGGCGGTCTACGGGTTCCGGGCGAACATCCTGGTGTTCTTCATGTTCGTCGCCGGCAACTTCGTGCCGTTCCAGATCCTGATGGTCCCGGTCCGCGACATGACGCTGCAACTGGGCATGTATGACACCTGGTATGGGTTGGCGCTTTTCCACATCGCCTTCCAGACCGGCTTCTGCACCCTCTTCATGCGCAACTTCATCAAAGCCCTGCCGTTTGAACTGATCGAGGCCGCCCGCGTCGAAGGCGTCACCGAATGGCGCATCTTCTGGTACATTGTCCTGCCCTTGATGCGCCCCGCCATCGCCGCCCTGTCGGTCCTCGTCTTCACCTTCATCTGGAACGATTTCTTCTGGGCCACCGTCCTGACGCAAGGCGTCGACAGCCAGCCGATCACCGCGGGTCTGTCGTCCCTGAACGGCCAGTGGATCGCCCAGTGGCACCTGGTCTCGGCGGGGTCCATCCTCGCCGCCCTTCCCCCGGTCGCCATGTTCTTCCTGATGCAGAAGCACTTCATCGCTGGCCTGACGCTTGGGGCAGTGAAGTAATGCAATGGCGGATTGATGCGGGCGGTCAGACCATCGCCCTGGCCACCTCGGGCGGCATCCCGCAGGTGATCTGGTGGGGTCCTTCCCTGCCCCTGTGTGAAGACCTGGCGCAACTGGCCCTGGCCCAGCAGAACGACATCACCGGCGGCATGCTGGACCGTCTGCCTGCCCTCAGCCTCTCGCCCGAACCCGGCCGCGCCTTTCAGGGCCAGCCGGGGCACATGCTGGCCGAGGCTGATGGCACCCCCCTACAGCCCGCCTTCACCTTCAGCCATGCAGACAGCACGCCCGGCCACCTGACCCTGCACAGCCGCGCCGATGGCCTGACCCTGTCACACCACCTGACCGCCCACCCCACCGGCACGATCACCCTCAAGACCACACTGCAAGCCGACCGCCCGATCCGCGTCCACTGGCTGGCCGCCCCCGTCCTGCCCGCCCCGCAGGATGGCGAGATGATCGACGTCCACGGCAAATGGATTGGTGAGTTTCACCTGATCCGCACCCCCTGGACCCCCGGCATCCGCCTGCGCGAATCCCGCACCGGTCGGTCGGGTCACGAACACCCGCCCTACCTGATCCTTGCTGGCGACGGCTGCACCAACACCCAAGGCACCGCCCTTGCCCTCCATTACGCCTGGTCCGGCGGGCACCGCATGGTGGCCGAGGAATTGCCCGATGGCCGTCGTCAGGTGCAATTCGGCGCGCCGATGGGGGCCGAAACCACCCCCGGCACGCATTTCGAATCCGCCGACCTGATTGCTGCCGCCTCCACCACCGGCCTGAATGGCATCGCCGCGACCCTGCAGCAGGACCTGCGGGATCGTGTGGTCCAGTGGCCCGATCCCAAACGCCCCCGCCCGGTGCATTACAACTGTTGGGAAGCCGTCTACTTCCGCCATTCCCTGCCCGAACTCGCCGAAATCGCCACCCGCGCCGCCGCCCTGGGCGCTGAACGCTTCGTCCTTGACGACGGCTGGTTCGGCAAGCGCGACGACGACACCACCTCGCTTGGCGACTGGACCATCGACCGCGCCAAATGGCCCGATGGCCTGCACCCCCTGATCGCGCATATCCACAGCCTCGGCATGACCTTCGGCCTGTGGTTTGAGCCTGAGATGGTCAACCCCAACTCAGACCTTTACCGCGCCCATCCTGATTGGCTGCTGGGGCCAGCGGACCAGACCACCGGCCGCAACCAGATGGTGCTGAACCTCGCCCTGCCAGAAGTGCGCGACAACCTCTTCCAGCAGGTCTCGGCCATCCTGACCGAATACCCCATCGACTATGTCAAATGGGACCACAACCGCCTCTTGCCCGTGGTCGACACCGCCCAGACCCACGGCATCTATGACCTTCTCCAACGCCTCCGCGCCGCCCACCCCAGCGTGGAGATCGAATCCTGCGCCAGCGGTGGCGGCCGGATTGACGCGGGCATCCTGGCCCATACCCATCGCGTCTGGCTGTCTGACAGCAATGACGCGCTGGAACGCCTGCGCATCCAACACGATGGCGCCCTCTTCCTGCCCGCCGCCGTGACCGGCAGCCATGTCGGCCCGCGCCATTGCCACACCTCGGGCCGGGTCCTGCCGATGGCCTTCCGCGCCTGGGTCGCCGCCCAGCGCCACATGGGGTTCGAGATGGACCTGCGGGAACTGACCGAAGACGAAGCCCTTACCCTCGCGAAAATCACCCGCTGGTGGAAAGACAACCGCGATTGGACGCTGGCTGGCACCATCCACCGGCTGGACAGTGACGACCCCGCCGTGACGGCCGAGTTGCAACTGGCGCAGGATGGCAGCCGCTTCGTGGCCTTTGCCGGTCAGGCTGAGACCAGCCGCCAGATCCTGCCGCGCCCGTTGCGGCTGGCCGGTCTGGAACCGGGGGCCTGCTATGACGTTCGCCTTCTGAACCCAGAAGATGCCCCTCGCCACTCTCGCGGTCCGACAGCGCTCAAATCCTCCCCCTTGACGCTGACCGGACAAGCGCTGATGACGCGGGGCCTCTTGCTCCCCGTGGCATGGCCCGCCACGATGTGGGTCGTCGAAGGACGAAAGCTATGATTGACCCCACCTTCCCTGATCTCAACGGCCAGTCGGTCTTTGTTACCGGCGGCGGCTCTGGCATCGGTGCCGCGCTGACCGAATCCTTCCTACGCCAAGGCGCGAAGGTGGCGTTCTGCCAACGCTCTGACGCGACCCCGTTTTGTGACAAGATGGAGGCTGCAACCGGCAACCGGCCCCTCTTCCTGCCCTGCGACATCTCGGTGACCGATCAGTTGCAACTGACGCTCTCCACCGCCGCCAAGGCGCATGGGCCCATCACCGTGCTGGTCAACAACGCCGCGAACGACCAGCGCCACAAGACGCTGGAAACCGATCAAGCCTTTTGGGACTGGTCGCTGGCCGTCAACCTGCGGTCCTATTTCTTCGCCTGCCAGGCGGTCATTCCCGGCATGCAGGCGGCGGGCGGCGGCAGCATCATCAACTTCTCGTCGATCAGCTTCATGATGGCCGACACCGGTTACGCCGCCTACATCACGGCCAATGCCGGGATCGTCGGCCTGACCCGCACCCTTGCGCGTGAGTTTGGGCCCGACCGCATCCGCGTCAACGCCATTGCCCCCGGCTGGGTGCTGACCGACCGGCAGAAAGAGCTGTGGGTGACCCCCGAAAGCCTTGCCAACCATCTGGCCAAGCAATGCCTGCCAGACCCGATCGAACCCGCTGACGTGTCGGGGGCGGTGCTCTATCTTGCCTCCAACGCCTCACGCATGATGACCTCGCAAACGCTTGTCCTGGACGGAGGCTTCATCGCAGCATGACCGAGGCGCTGATTTCCCCCACCTGGATCGCGGTCGACTGGGGCACCTCAAACCTGCGCGCTTGGGCGATGGACGGCGCGCGCATCCTGGCTGAGGTTCAGTCGGATGACGGCATGGGCAAACTGTCGCGCGACGGCTTCGAACCCGCCCTCCTCCGCCTGATCGGCCCGTGGCTGGATCTTGGCCCGGTCCCGGTCTACGCATGCGGCATGGTCGGCAGCCGCCAAGGCTGGGTCGAGGCGCCCTATCGCGCCGTGCCCTGCACGCCCCTCGACGCCGCAGCGCTCGTGGCCGCCCCGACGCATGACCCCCGCCTGACCGTCTACATCGCCCCCGGCCTGAAGCAGACCACACCGGCCGATGTGATGCGGGGTGAGGAAACCCAGATCGCCGGTGCCCTCTCCCTTATGCCCGGCTATGACGGCATCCTCTGCCTGCCCGGCACCCATTCCAAATGGGCGCAGATCTCGGCAGGTGAGGTGGTCAGTTTCCAGACCTTCATGACCGGCGAGATGTTCGCGCTTCTGTCCGAGGCGTCCGTCCTCCGCCACGGCCTTCAAGGCGACGGCTGGGATGACACCGCCTTCGACACCGCCGTGTCCGACGCCCTCTCCCGCCCCGAACGCCTTGGCGCGCGGCTCTTTTCCCTGCGGGCCGAGGGCTTGATCGCCAACCTCACCCCCGCCGCCGCCCGCGCGCGGCTCTCGGGCCTTCTGATCGGCACCGAACTCGCCGCCGCCCGGCCCTACTGGCTGGGCCAGCGCGTCACGCTGGTCGGCGCGGCCAAGCTTTCGTCCGCCTACGCCCACGCGCTGAAATCCCAAGGGATCGACGCGCAGCGCCTGTCCGTCACCGACTGCACCCTTGCCGGGCTCTCCAGCCTTGCCCTTCAGCCCGAGGCCGCCCGATGACCCACCGCAACCTCATCGCCATCCTGCGCGGGATCACCCCCGCTGATGCCGTCGCCGTGGCCCAGGCCCTCGTCGCCGCCGGGATCACGCGGATCGAAGTGCCGTTGAACTCCCCCGACCCCTTCACCTCCATCGCCGCTATGGCCACGGCCCTCCCCACCGCCGAGATCGGCGCAGGCACCGTCCTGACGGTGGACGACGTGGCCGCCGTGCAGGCCGCCGGTGGCACCCTTATAGTCTCGCCCAACTGCGACCCCGCCGTGATCCGCGCCACCCGGGACCGCGGCATGGCCAGCTGGCCCGGCGTAATGACCCCGACCGAATGCTTCGCCGCCATCCAGGCCGGGGCGACGGGCCTCAAGATCTTCCCCGCCTCCCTCATCGGTCCCGAAGGCCTCAAGGCCATCCGCGCCGTCCTGCCGAAAGCCCTCCCGGTCTATGCCGTCGGCGGCGCAGGTCCCACAAACTTCCTTCAATGGGTCAACGCCGGGGCCTCCGGCTTCGGCATCGGCACCGCCCTTTACACCCCCGGCACCACCCCGGCAGAAATCACCACCCGCGCCGCCGCAATCGTCGCCGCCCATGACGCAGCCTTCGCATGATCTTCGATGACCGCCCCTGCCAGCTTGGCGAAGGCCCGCTTTGGCACCCCCTCCGCCAGCAGCTGATCTGGTTCGACATCACCG
>JAIYAE010000006.1 GCA_027489175.1 Rhodobacter sp. | reverse complement strand
TGGCCGGGGCAGTCGACGTGGGCGTAGTGACGCGCCTCGGTCTCATACTCGACGTGCGCGGTCGAGATCGTGATGCCACGAGCCCGCTCTTCCGGCGCGCCGTCGATCTGGTCATAAGCACGGAATTCGCCAAAATACTTCGTGATCGCCGCCGTCAGCGTCGTCTTGCCGTGGTCAACGTGGCCGATCGTGCCAATGTTGACGTGCGGTTTATTCCGTTCAAACTTTGCCTTCGCCATTGCGCATTCCGCCTTGTTCTGATCGGGCCGCGACGGACCCCAAGTTACACGCGCGGCGACTTAGCCCGTGGGAGAGGGAAATTCAAGCCTGATCGGGCCGCACGGGCGGAAGCGCCTCGTTCGACTTCGTCTCGTTGACGAGCCGATCGTCAGGTGAACCGATTGTCGCGGGGAAAGCCGCGCGGGGCCATCTTGCCCGCACTGGCGCGGGCACCCTGCCATTCGGCAAGAGCCGTCTCGGTCCGGGTGCGACCGGCGGGATCTTTCCAGCTTAAACCGTCAGCAAGGTTGAAGGTGATCGCGTCCGACAAGCCGCCATCCTTGTACTTTTGCAACCGCACACCTTTGCCTTTGGCCATCTCCGGCAGTTCGACCACAGGGAAAACCAGCATTTTGCGGTTGTCGCCGACAACGGCGACCGTATCGCCCTGCACCTTGACGCAGACCGCTGTCTTGACGCCGTCGCGGACCGTCAGCACGGCCTTGCCCGCTTTGGTTTGCGCCACCAACTCTTCGGACGGGACGATGAACCCATCGCCGGCGCTGGACGCCAAAAGCAGCTTTTCCCCCGGTCGGTAGATCATCAGATCGGTGATGCCAGTGTCATTCGGCAGGTCGACCATCAGACGCACGGGTTCGCCCATGCCGCGCCCGCCGGGCAAGTTGGCACCAAGCAGGGTGAAAAACCGGCCATTTTCGGCCACGAGCAAAATCTTGTCCGTCGTCTCGGCATGGAAGGCGAAGCGGGGGCCGTCGCCGTCCTTGAACTTCTGTTCGGCGGTCAGATCGACATGGCCCTTCATCGCCCGGATCCAGCCCATCTTTGAGCAGATGACGGTGATCGGCTCGCGTTCGATCATCGCCTCATAGGGCACATCTTCGATCTCGGCCGCATCGGCAAACTGGGTCCGCCGCGCGCCAAGGACGGTGGCCTTGCCGTAAAGCTTGCGCACCTCGTTCAGATCGGCGCCGATGCGTTTCCACTGGCGGCGGTCATTGGCCAGAAGATCGGCCAGATCGGCGCGCTCCTTGGTCAGGGCGTCGCGTTCGGCGTTCAGCTCCATCTCCTCCAGCCGCCGCAACGACCGTAGGCGCATGTTCAGGATCGCTTCAGCCTGGTTTTCTGTCAGCACACCCTGCCCTTTGGCGGGGGCTCTATAGTCCTTCTCCGAAGTGGCCCGAATGTGGGATTTTGACCAGTCTTCGGCCATCAAGGCGGTCTTCGGGTCGTCGTCGTATCGGATAATGTCAATCACCCGGTCCAGGTTCAGATAGGCGATCAACAGGCCGCCCAGAATTTCCAGCCGTGCATCGATCTTTTCCATCCGGTGAAGGGAGCGTCGCCGCAACACCTCACGCCGGTGATCAAGGAAGGCGCGCAGCACTTCTTTCAGCGAACAGACCTTCGGCACGCGCCCGTCGATCAGCACGTTCATGTTGAGCGAGAAACGCACCTCAAGGTCCGAGTTCTTGAAGAGGCTGCCCATCAGAACATCGGGGTCAACCGTTCGGACGCGGGGTTCCAGAATCAGGCGGACATCATCGGCGGATTCGTCGCGGACATCGGCCAGGAGCGGGACCTTCTTGATCTGGATAAGCTCGGCCAGTTTCTCGATCAGCTTGGATTTCTGCACCTGATAGGGAATCTCGGTGACCACGATCTGCCAGGTGCCACGCCCCAAATCCTCGACCTGCCATTTCGCCCGCAGCCGGAAGGCTCCGCGGCCAGTCGCATAGGCCTCAAGTATGCTGTCGCGGGGTTCGACGATGACACCACCGGTGGGAAAATCAGGGCCGGGAATCAGGGCAACCAGCGCCTCGGTCGACAGGTCAGGGTCGGCCAACAGTGCCTGACAGCCGTCAATCAGCTCATCCAGGTTGTGCGGCGGGATATTCGTGGCCATGCCCACGGCGATGCCGCTAGACCCGTTGGCCAGAAGGTTCGGGAACGCAGCGGGCAGGACGACCGGTTCTTCCAGGCGGCCATCGTAGTTCGGGCGGAAGTCGACGGCGGTCTCGTCGATGCCCTCCATCAGCGCCTCGGACGCCGCCGTCACCCGCGCTTCGGTATAGCGGCTGGCGGCGGGGTTATCGCCGTCGATGTTGCCGAAATTGCCCTGCCCGTCGACCAGCGGGTAGCGCATGTTGAAGTCTTGGGCGAGGCGGGCCATCGCGTCATAGATCGCGGCATCACCGTGGGGGTGGAAGTCCCCCATCGTGTCGCCGGCGATCTTGGCCGACTTAAGGAAGCCCCCGGTCGGCGTCAGGCGCAGGCGGCGCATCGCCCAAAGGATTCGGCGATGGACAGGCTTCAGACCGTCCCGCGCGTCAGGCAGCGCGCGGTGCATGATGGTGGAAAGCGCATAGGTCAGATACCTCTCACCGATCGCGCGGGAGAGCGGTTCAGAGACGGTGAGGCCTGCCGGCCCCTCGATCTTGGGTTCGTCATCATCGGTGGTCATGCATGTTGTGTATGACGGTCGGGCGCGTCGGTCCAGATGGCTTGCGATGCGGCCCGCGGAACCTTTGACCGAATAGTGCGTTTTGGACTCAACCCCCCGGCCATGCCTGTGGTAACACATGAGCAACTCAAGAACGGAAATACCCATGCTGCGTCTGACGTTGTTCCTGTGTGCCGCCATGGTTGGCGCGCTTATGCTTCTGGGCGAGGACCGGGGGCAAAAGCGCCCGGGGCTGGCCAAGGCAGCGGCTGAAGGGCCCGCGCCGGTGACCGCTGTGGCGGACGAGGCGGCGCCGATGGTCGTCGCGGCCGCGCCTCAGCCCGTGCCGGTGCCGGTGGTTGAAGAAGCGGCAGAGCCCGCAGCACTTCCGGTTGCTGCACCAGCCCCGCAACCTTACGTCGAACCGGTGCGTGAAGTGGTGCAGGCTGTGGAAGAGCCGGTCTTCACCCTGTCATCCCTGGGCAACGAATTGGTGCCGGGCGAAGACGGAACCGCCCCGATTGCCGACCAGCCTGCCCCGGCAGGGGGGATCTGGTACGTCAACGCAAGCTCGGTCAACGTGCGGGCCGAACCTTCAACCGAGGCTGACGTTGTCGGCAAACTGGCCAATGGCGAAGCGGCCCTGTTGGTTTCGGACATTGATGGAGAATGGGCGCGGATCGTCATCCAGGGCGACGGGCTGGAAGGCTATGTCGCGCTGCGCTACCTGAGCCCCGAGGCCCCCTGATCCATGACCGACAGGTCTATCCTTATCACCGGATGCTCCTCCGGCATCGGCCTTGATGCGGCGCGGACGCTGAAAGCTCGCGGCTGGCGCGTGTTTGCGACCTGCCGGCAAGAGGCGGATTGCGACCGGCTGCGCGGGGAAGGGTTGGAAAGCTTTCGCCTGGATTATGCCGACGAAGACAGCATTGCCGCTGCGGTGGCCGAGGTGGTTGCGCGCACGGGTGGCACGCTGGACGCCTTGTTCAACAACGGTGCCTTCGCCTGCCCGGGGGCTGTGGAAGACCTGCCCCGCGGCGCGCTGCGCGAAATCTTCGAGACCAACCTTTTCGGCTACCACGACCTGACCCGCCGGGTGATCCCGCTGATGCGGGCGCAAGGCCATGGACGGATCATCAACTGCTCTTCCGTGCTTGGCCTGGTCGGGCTGACCTGGCGCGGGGCCTATGTCGCGACCAAGTTCGCCATGGAAGGGCTGTCGGATGTCCTGCGGATTGAGATGAAAGGCACCGGGATCGAGGTGATCCTGATCGAGCCAGGCCCCATCGCCACGAAAATCCGCGAAAACGCCATTCCGCATTTTGAGAAGTGGATCGACTGGGAGAAATCGGCCCGGCGCGAGCAGTACCTGACACTGCGCGGGCGGCTTTACGACAAGAAGACCAAGAAAGACGCGTTCGAGCTGGAACCCGCCGCCGTGACCGCCAAACTGATCCACGCGCTTGAGGCGCGGCGTCCAAAGGCGCGTTACTATGTGACGGTGCCGACCTACCTGATGGGCTTTGCCCGGCGTCTTCTGCCGACACGGGCGCTTGACTGGCTGATCGCGAAAGGCTGACCGTCGGGGCGGAGAGAACAAGGATTTTGAGTAAAATCCTTGGCAAATTTCTTGCTCAAGAAATTTGGCTTCGCTTTTGTCGCGCCTGCACCTAAATCACCCGGAAAGGGAGTGCGCCAATGTTTTCCGATCCACTTTTCGCTCTCGCTTCGATCGCATGTCTTGTGGTGTTGGGGATCCTTCTGTTCGGGATCGGCACCTTTGCCAAAGGCGGCGAGTTCAACAAGCGCAACGCCAACAAGATCATGCGCTGGCGCATCGGGGTGCAGTTTGTGGCCGTGATCGCCATCGTAGCCTTTGCCTGGCTGCGCTCACTCGGCAACTGACGCGTCACGCCACGGGGAAGAAAATGGTCGTTCTGTCGAAGATTTACACGAAAACCGGCGACGCCGGGGAAACTGCACTGGGCAATGGCGCGCGGGTTGCCAAGCATTCGATCCGGGTCAGCGCTTATGGCACGGTAGATGAAACCAATGCGACCGTGGGCCTGGCGCGCCTGCATGCCACAGGTGACATGGCTGATGCGTTGAAACGCATTTCGAACGACCTCTTTGACCTTGGCGCAGACCTTTGCACCCCCGACCGGCATCTGGACGCGGGCCTGTCCTACACACCGCTGCGAATGATCGAAGGCCAGGTCGCCAGGCTGGAGCGTGAGATTGACGCGATGAACGAAAAGCTGACGCCATTGCGCAGCTTCATTCTGCCGGGCGGGTCGGTGCTAGCAGCGCAGCTGCACTTGTGCCGGACGGTCTGCCGCCGGGCCGAACGGCTGGTTGTCGAAACCGCGACGATGGAGGACGTGAACCCCGACGCGGTGCGCTATCTCAACCGCCTGTCGGACTGGTTCTTTGTCGCGGGCCGTATCGCCAACAACGACGGCAAGGATGACGTTCTTTGGGTGCCAGGCCTGACGCGATAGGGGCAATCTGATCGAAGACACCGATCAGAACGCGGCGTCGTGTCGCCGGGAAGGGTCGCATTTGCACTGTTCCGGCGGCCCTTGCTGCGGTAAACGCGGGCCAAGGCTTGGGCGCGCCGACGGGCAGCGCTTTCCTACCAACGGATGAGGAGTTTCGGCCATGAAAGTGTTGGTCCCGGTCAAGCGCGTGATCGACTATAACGTCAAGGTCCGCGTCAAGGCGGATGGGTCGGGTGTAGATCTTGCGAACGTCAAGATGTCGATGAACCCCTTCGACGAGATTGCCGTCGAAGAGGCGATCCGGCTCAAGGAAAAGGGCATCGCGACCGAAGTGGTCGTGGTCTCCATTGGCGTCAAGCAGGCGCAGGAAACCCTTCGCAACGCGCTTGCCATGGGCGCTGATCGGGCGATCCTGATCGAAGCGACCGACAATGTGCACACCGACATCGAACCCCTTGCCGTGGCCAAGCTGCTGGCCGCCGTCGTCAAGGAAGAGGCTCCGGGCCTTGTCCTTTGTGGCAAGCAGGCCATCGACAACGACATGAACGCCACGGGTCAGATGCTGGCCGCCCTTCTGGGCTGGAGCCAGGCCACCTTCGCTTCGGAAGTTGCCATCGAGGGCGACCATGCCAAGGTCACCCGTGAGGTGGACGGCGGATTGCAGACCATCACCGTCAAGATGCCGACGATCATCACGGTTGACCTGCGCCTGAACGATCCCCGCTACGCCAGCCTGCCGAACATCATGAAGGCCAAGGCCAAGCCCTTGGCGATGAAGACCCCGGCGGATTACGGGGTGGATGTCGCCCCGCGCCTGACCGTGCTGAAGACGGTGGAACCGGCGGGCCGCAAGGCGGGCGTCAAAGTTGGCTCGGTTGCGGAACTGATTGCGAAACTCAAAGACGAAGCGGGGGTGATCTGATGGCCGTACTTCTTCTTGCCGATGTGAATGAGGGCCAACTGGCAACCGATCAGGTGGCCAAGACCCTGACGGCGGTCAAAAGCCTTGGCCCGGTGACGGTGCTGGTGGCCGGAACCGGCGGCGATGCCGCGGCGGCCGAAGCGGCGACGCTGCAAGGCGTGGCAAAGGTCCTGTTTGCCGACGATCACGCCTATTGCCATGGCATGTCCGAACCGACGGCAGCGCTGGTCGTGTCGCTGGCCGGAGACTTTGAACACATCGTCGCGCCGTCGGGGGCCCTGTCCAAATCCGTGCTGCCGCGCGTCGCGGCGATGCTGGATGTGATGGTGATTTCCGAAGTGCTGGCCGTGTATGACGCTGCGACCTTCGACCGGCCGATCTATGCCGGCAACGCGATCCAGACGGTCAAATCCTCGGACGCGAAAAAGGTCATGACGATCCGCACCGCGACCTTCGATGCGGCCGGGAAGGGCGGGTCCGCCCCGGTTGAAAAGGTGGCGATGGCCGCGGACGGCAGCCTGTCGGCCTGGGTTGAAGACCGCGTCGCCTCGTCTGACCGGCCGGATCTCACCAGCGCGGGCATCGTCGTTTCGGGCGGGCGCGGCGTGGGCAGCCAGTCGGATTTCGCGATGATCGAGAAGCTGGCGGACAAGCTGAACGCCGCTGTGGGAGCGAGCCGTGCAGCGGTCGACAGCGGCTATGCGCCCAACGATTGGCAGGTTGGCCAGACCGGCAAGGTCGTGGCACCCGACCTTTACGTCGCGGTCGGCATTTCAGGCGCGATCCAGCACTTGGCCGGGATGAAGGATTCAAAGGTCATCGTCGCGATCAACAAGGATGAAGAGGCTCCGATCTTCCAGGTCGCCGATTATGGACTGGTGGCGGACCTCTTCACCGCCGTGCCGGAACTGATTGAAAAGCTGTAAGCCGGCTTCAGGCTTTCCTGCCAGGGGGTCGCTGTCAGCGGCCCCCTTTCGCTGTCAGACCAGCCCCTCCACCACCGGTACCAGAAGGGCCGCCACTTCATCATGGACGGCTGACGGGGGCAGGTAGCGGGCCTGCTCCACCTCGGTCTGGGGAACGTGCATCCGCGCCAGGCCTTCCGCACGCGCCCGGGGACTGGCCACCGCCTCAACCAGCGAGGTGGTGATCGGACCAAGCGCGCGCAGCATCCCGGCATCCACCAACATGGGGCCCGCAGCGGCATCAACCTCAGCGGCAGTCTGCGGCGGTGGAGCATCCGCCAGCCACAATAGCACCCGACGCGGCGGCAAATGCGCCATCAGCTGCCGCATCCGCACCAGCCAAGTCTCCTGCAAGGCGCGGCGCAACACCTCAAACCTTGTGGCGTCGCAGTGCTGCAGCACCTGCAACAGATGGCGGGTAAAATGGATATCGGTGAAATCCACCTCTGGATAAAGCTCGCGCAAGGCCGGGGTTGCTGCGACGAACCGGTCATTGCGCCGGACATGCACCGCATAGAACGGGTTCGACAGCGCATCCGCCCCGGTGATCTGGACCACGGCCACCCGCGCGCGGGAGGCAACGCGTAACGCCGCCGGATCGGACAGGTAGAAGTCCAGCCCAGCATTCAGCCCGCCCAGATTGGCCACCGGCTGGCCAAGCGCCTGTTCCAGTAGCGCAGGGTAGGGCCGCGCCACGTATTTGCCAAAGGTCGGAGACCCGCCCAGAGCCACGATATAGGACCCCGACAGATCCCTCTCCGGTCCGCGGAACGTGGCCCGCGACAGCCCGTAACGGCACGGGAAATAGTCAAGCGCCCCCGCGCCCGCCTGAACTGGCATCATCACATCACCCAATCTTCATTCACCCACCGCAAGGGTTACAGACAGTGGTTGTCGAATGGCTAAAATCGGGCGGTTGGATAGAAGTGTAGGTATTTTGCCCCTGCCCGCCCATCCTTGCACGCAAGGGGGGCAGCAGGCATAAGCGGGGCAACAGCAGGAGGCGGCGCGATGGAAGTCAGACAGGTGGGCGTGGTCGGCGCAGGCCAGATGGGCAACGGGATCGCCCATGTCTTCGCGCTTGCGGGCTATGACGTGCTGATGACCGACATCTCGGAAGACAGCCTGTCAAAGGCGCTCGCGGTGATCGAACGCAACATCGAACGCCAGGTCGCCCGCGGCAAGGTCATGCCCGCCGACAAGCGCGCCGCGCTGGAGCGGATCAAGACCACGCTGAAGCTGTCCGATCTGGGCCAGTGCGACCTCATCATCGAGGCCGCTACCGAACGCGAGACGGTGAAAACCGCGATCTTCGAGGACCTGCTGCCGCACCTGAAGCCAACGACGATCCTGACCTCAAACACCTCGTCCATTTCCATCACGCGCCTCGCCTCGCGCACGGACCGTCCGGAAAAGTTCATGGGTTTTCACTTCATGAACCCGGTACCGGTGATGCAGCTAGTGGAACTGATCCGGGGGATTGCCACGGATCAAGAGACCTGGGACACCCTGCATGAGGTCGTCCGCAAACTCGGCAAGACGGCGGCCAGCGCCGAGGATTTCCCCGCCTTCATCGTCAACCGCATCCTGATGCCGATGATCAATGAGGCGGTCTATACGCTGTATGAGGGCGTCGGGTCGGTCAAATCCATCGACGAATCGCTTAAGCTCGGTGCCAACCACCCGATGGGCCCGCTTGAACTGGCGGATTTCATCGGGCTGGATACCTGCTTGGCGATCATGAACGTCTTGCATGAGGGGCTGGCGGATACGAAGTACCGGCCCTGTCCCTTGCTGACGAAGTATGTCGAAGCCGGATGGCTGGGCCGAAAGACGCAGCGGGGCTTCTATGACTACCGGGGCGAAGTGCCGGTGCCGACGCGATAAGCCCGTCGCAGGCTAAGCCCGCTTCGTTGCGACAGCCCAGACGACGCAAGGATAGAGCGGCTCGTTCTCCAGGTTCATGCCCCGTCGATATTCGGACCAGATGGGACTGGTGATGTGGGCCGCCGCGCAATCCCGATTGCCCCATGCATAGGTCTGGATGCCCGCAGGATCGAACCCGCACTCTTCCAGGTAATACTGCATCCCTTCGGCCGTCCAGCGGGTGCAGTCGGAATAGTACTCAATGTTGTGGATCCGGACCAGGAAGGGCGTGGTCAACAGGAACCGTCCGCCCGGGCGCAACATGCCAAGGACATTTCGGCCTGCACGATAGGGATAGCGCAAGTGTTCCCAGACCTGTTCCGCAAGGATCAAATCGGCCGACCCGCGCGCATAGCCTGCGGTCGCCTCGGACCAGTCCTCTGACGGCGTGCAAATGTCGAATTCCGGATATTGCAGGCTGACGTAGCTCTTGAACCCGGCACCGCTCCAGCCCTTGCCCGAGATCTCGATGGCATCCAGCGACGACACTGGCCATCCGGCCACAATCTTGTGCGTCTCGTCTTCCATGACCTTACGCAGCCAATGGTTCATGCGCTTCTTCATTCTGGGCGGAGCTCCTGGCTGATCTTGGCCGTGCCTGTTGGTCCACCCACGCTAGCTGTCCGATTGCCCAAGCTCCAGCCCCGGTGGAGCGATCACCGGCGCGCCGGCCGCCAGAGCGACCGTGTTCTAATCGGCTTGCCCCAACGCCAGCGTATGCTCCCGGAGCCACGCGAGGAACCCCCTCGGGTTGCCCTCCCACTTCTTCAACTCTTCGGCCGGGATCGGCTCACCGATCACCGGCCGCTGGGGTTTGAAGAGGCTGCGCTTGATCTCATAAAGCAAGAGGCCCTGGCGGATCGTGTCGCTGACCTTGTTGGCGATCAGGAACGCGCGGGAATTCTGGCCGGGGAAGTAAATCGGCAGGATCGTCGCCCCTGAGGATTTGACGATCTTGTGGGTGAAGACGTTCCACTCAGCCTCAACCGCCTTGCCCCACCAGCCGGGGCTCATCGCGACCTTGCCGGCCGGAAAGATGATGATGGCCCCCCCGGCCTTGAGGTGCTTCATCGTCTCATCCCGCATCTGCAGGCCCAATTCGCGCGCGTTGTCTTCGTGCGGGAAGGGGACGGGGATCATGAATTCCTCAACCTCAGGGATCCCGGTCAAGAGAGATCGGGTCAGGATCTTGAAGTCAGACCGGACGCGGTTGATCATTTCGGCCATGACCATGCCGTCGACCAGACCCGAGGGGTGGTTGGCCACCACAACCAGCGGGCCGGTCGGAGGGATGCGGGCAATTTCTTCCGGCGGGGTGTCGATCCGGATGCCCATGTGGCGGATCGCCTTGGGCCAGAAGGGCGCACCATGCGGAGCACCGGATTTTTCGAAACTGCGGATCAGGCGCAAAAGCTGGACCTTGGCCGTCATCCATTCGATGGCGCGAATCGTGCCGGCCTTGAACGGGTTCTTGAAGGTGCCCGCATAGGACAGACGGCGCATGTCATAGACCGGCTCTGCCTGGGCAACCGGTGCCAGACCCTCCAGCGGTTCCCCCGCTTTCCCGATATGCGACTGTTCCGTCAAGAAGCGACTGCCTTCATCCCCAGCGCGCTTCAATACTCCTCACCGAAGCGGGCTGCAACCAGCGCCTCCAGAGCATCGGCGAGCTTCCCCGCTTCGGCCCCGGATGTCTGAACCTCAATAGTGGTTCCGCGTGAAGCTGCCAACATCAAAAGCCCCATGATACTGTCGCCCGAAACCGAGAGGCCGTCTTTCAGAACCTCGGCCCGGGCGTCATGCGCTTCGACCACTTCGACGAATTTGGCGCTGGCACGGGCGTGCAGGCCTTTTTCATTGACGATGCGCAGGGTCCGGCTGGTCATGGGTCAGGCCCCGCTGCCCAGATCAAGGGCGTTGATGTATTTGCGCCCAGCATCCAGGGCTGCGGCCACGGCGTCCGGAACGGTCATGTCACGCGACTTCGCAAGCTTGATCAGCATGGGCAGGTTCGCGCCATAGAGAATGCGCCGCCCGCTGGTCGCACAAGCGGGAAGCGAGAGGTTCGAGGGCGACCCGCCGAACATGTCGGTCACCAGCACCACTCCCTGCCCGGTATCCACCGCATCAGCGGCCACGCAGATTTCCTGCTGCTTGGCGGCACGGTCATGGTCATCTTCGATGGCGATGGCGCGGACACCGTCCTGCTTGCCCACGACATGCTCGACCGCAGAGAGATATTCCCGCGCCAGCCCGCCATGCGCCACGATCACGATACCGATCAAACGATTGCCACCTTCGTTGCGTCTGGCTGCCCCGTGGCCGCCTTGCGTTCAAGTTCCCGGTGTCGTTTTGACACCGGCCAGCCGGCATCTGCAAGCGCGTTCCCGACCAGTTCCGCTACGGCGACCGACCTGTGTTGCCCTCCGGTACAGCCAAAGCCGATGGCAAGGTAGGCTTTGCCCTCCTCAACGTTGGCCGGAAGCAGAAACAGAAGCATGTCCTGCAACTTATGGAAGAATTCGGCAAAGCGCGGGTCATTGCGCACAAAGGCCTCAACTGCGGGGTCACGACCGTCCAGCGCGCGCAATGCTGGCTGCCAGTGCGGATTGGACAGGAACCGGCAGTCGAAGATCATGTCCACCCCGCGCGGAATGCCACGCTTGTAGCTGAAGGACTGCACCGAGACGGACAGCCGGCCCGTCGCGCCCGTGTCAAACAGGGCGGCAACCTCGCCCTTCAGGTCATGCTGGGTCAGGTCGGTGGTGTCGATCAGATGGTCGGCCCGCACGCGGATCGGGGCCAGAAGGTCAATCTCGCGCTCTACCCCTTGCGCCGGGGTTTCAGCCGGGGCCAGCGGGTGGCGGCGGCGCGTTTCCGAGAAACGCCGGATCAGGACCGAGGGCGAGCAGTCCAGATACAGCACATCCAGCGCGACGCGCGGGTCGCGGGTCAGGCTATCGATCAACTCGATCAGGGCGGTGGCGTTGAAATCGCGGTTCCGGACATCCAGCCCCAGCGCAATGGGATGGCCCAGGGGCGCGCCGTCGATCAGCCGCGGCACCAGCGACAGGGGGATGTTGTCGATGCCCTCAAACCCTAGGTCTTCCAGCACGCGGATCGCCGTGGTCCGCCCGGCGCCCGAAGGGCCGGTGACAAAGACGATGCGGTGGTCAGGTTCCGGGCTTGCCGTCATCTGGGTCTGGTCCTGCAGGGTTCAGGCCTGCCTTCCGTGCGAGACGTAGAGCATCAGGGCGTCGGGGAAATGGGGATGGGGCGACTGCAGCACAAGATCGGCGCTGCATCCCAGGATCGTGAACCGCCGTGTCGGCGGCAGGCGCTGGTCTTCGGTCTGGCCAAGGTCGACGACCAGCGCAATCGTGGCGGCCTCAACGCTGGGCGCGCGCAGAAGGCCAACGCCGCGCGCTTCGATCAGGGCACGGATCGGCGCCGGGCAGCGCGCGACCAGACGTCCCGTCTCAACCGTCAAAGTGGTCTGGTCATCCGCCACCAATGCCGCCCCAAGCGAGATCAGCCGCAGCGCCAACGAGGATTTGCCAGACCCGGAAGGCCCGATGATCAGCAGCCCCCGATCCCCCAGCGCCACGCAACTGGCGTGCATCGTCTGGCTGACTGGGCTGGTCACGGCAAGGCCGTCAGACCGGCAGACCAACGACGAAGCGCGCGCCCAAGGGTTCGGACGTGGGGTCGGCGGCAGTGGGGCGGATGTTCTCTGCCCAGATCACGCCGCCATGCGCCTCGACGATCTGCTTGGAAATCGCCAGACCTAGGCCGGAATGCTGACCAAACTCGGCCTGCGGGCGTTCGGAATAGAACCGCTTGAACACCTTGGCCAGCGCCTGCTCCGGAATGCCGGGGCCAGTGTCTTCCACCACGACCAGCACCCGGTTCTCACGGCGGCGCGCCCAGACGCGGACGGCGTCGCCTTCCTCGCAGAACGAAATCGCGTTGGTCACCAGGTTGACGAACACCTGCGCCAGACGCGCCTCAAGCCCGTTGATGCTGATCGGATCGGCCGGCAGGTCGATGATGAAATCGACGCCCTTTTCGCCCGCTTGCTGGGACAGGTACTGGCACAGGTTCGACAGGGTTTTCAGAAGGTTGAACTCTTCTTCCTCTTCCTTGACCAACTCGCTGTCGAGGCGTGAGGCGTTGGAGATGTCGCTGACCAGACGGTCCAGACGGCGCACATCATGTTCGATCACGTCCAAGAGCTTTTCGCGCTGGTCATCCTTCTTGACGAACCGCAAAGACCCCACCGCCGACCGCAAGCTGGCAAGGGGGTTCTTGATCTCATGCGCCACGTCGGCCGCGAACTGTTCGTTGGCATCAATCCGGTCATACAGTGCTGACACCATGCCCCGCATGGCCACCGACAAACGGCCAATCTCATCCGGGCGGGCGGCAAGGTCGGGGATGCGCACCCGGCTGGGCGCCACACGGCGCGAGTCGCGGTCGCGCCCAAGCTCTGCCGCCGCCGCAAGGTCCGACAGGGGGTTCGAGATGGTTGAGGCCAGCATCAGGCTAAGCCCGATCGACACCGCCACCGCCAGCAGGAACATCTGCAGGATTTGCTCGCGCTCATAGCGCACCAGACGGTCAATCTCGGCCGAGGTAGAGGTCAGGACCACCACGCCGACAATCTCACCCGAGACGGTGATCGGCGTCCCCACCGAGAACAAAAGGCTCCCTTCACTGTCGCGCGCGATGCGTGACACCGTCTCGCCCCCGCGCGCGGCATCGAAGGACACCGTTGCCTGTTGGGCCGCATCGATGGTCTCGGTCGTGACCGACCGCCCCTGCCGCAGGATCGCGGTGACCCAGGTCCAGACCCCCTCAAGGAAATCCGTCAGGATGGTCGGCTGCCCCCGGTTGGTCAGCAGACTGTCGGTGCCCTGCCCCACCTTGGAGGCGATGATCCGGCCGGTTGGATCGAACAGGAACACCTCGACCATCGGGTCAACGTTGATGTCCGAAAGCGGTTGGCGGAAGTCGAAACCTGAGGTGCCGGGGCGCAGTTGCCCTTGGTAGATGTTGGCAATCAGCTCGGCCTGCCGCGCCATGCCTTGCTGGCGCTGCAGGGCCAGGCTGTCACGAAACGGGTTCATGAACAGCACGCCAACCACCAGCATGACCAAGGCCATCAGGTTGAAGACGATGATCTTGCGTGCAAGGGGCGACCTGTTCAGCGCCACGATGCTGCGCCCGCCGCGGCCGTCCTTCAGCCGTTCAACGGTCGCTTCCGGCGATACCCAGTCTTCGCCCAGAAGGACGTCACCGGACCGTTTCGGCCGGGGGTCTTCAAGTCCGATCCGGGGTGCCGCGGTCATGCCTTTTGGCCGTTACTCTTCGTTGTAGCGGTAGCCGATACCGTACAGGGTCTCGATCGCCGAAAAGGTATCATCGACCGATCGCATCTTCTTGCGCAGCCGCTTGATGTGGCTGTCGATGGTGCGGTCATCAACATAGACCTGGTCGTCATAAGCCACGTCCATCAGCTGATCGCGCGATTTCACGAAACCGGGCCGCTGGGCAAGGGCCTGCAGCAGCAGGAACTCGGTCACGGTCAGGCTGACCTCCATCCCCTTCCAGGTCACGGAATGGCGCAGGGGGTCCATCCGCAGGGCGCCGCGTTCCATCATCCGGGTTTCTTCGGTGGCCGCAGCCTCACCGGTGTTGATCGCTTCCTGACGGCGCAGCAGCGCGCGGATGCGTTCCACCAGCAGGCGCTGGCTGAACGGCTTCTTGACGTAGTCGTCCGCGCCCATCCGCAGGCCCAGCACCTCGTCAATCTCATCGTCCTTCGAGGTCAGGAAAATCACCGGGATCGAGGTCTTCTGCCGCATCCGCTGCAAGAGGTCCATCCCGTCCATCCGGGGCATCTTGATATCCAGCACGGCCATGTCAGGCATGCGGCGATTGAACGCCTCAAGCGCGGACTGGCCATCATTGTAGGTCTCGACCTCAAACCCTTCGGCCTCAAGCGTCATGGCGACCGAGGTCAGGATGTTGCGGTCATCATCCACAAGCGCAATGCGCGACATCTGCAAGTCTCCCTGTAACTTCTACTGCCACAAGCATATTTTTCGCCAGTGTTCCCGTTTGGTCCCCGATAATCAACAGAAAACCGAATCACCTTGGCAGAACTGCCGCAAAGGGTGGCAATTTCGCCGACCCGGCTGGCGTTTTTGGCCCTGCGCGGCGGATCTGGGCCGATGGTGGCGCTAACGGGGAAATGATTGCGCTAACGCTTTGAAAACATGCTATTCTTTCCAAGAATCATCATGCTATAGGCCAGACGTGACCTGACGCCAAAAGTCGTGTCACGGCATCGCGCCACCCGGATGCCCATCATCAGGAACCGCTGCGCCACAAGGCCCGGCCAGGAGAGGATGCAGGATGACCGACCGCCCCAGCCAAGGACGCGTGAACCCCCGGCACATGCTGGAGCATCAGGGCATCTCGGGTGTGGCTGCCGCGCATTACAACTATGTCGAGGCTGCCTTGGTCGAAGCGGCGGTCACCCGGGGCGAAGGGCGGCTGGGCCGGGGCGGGGCGTTCCTGTGCAGCACCGGCCAGTTCACCGGTCGGTCCCCGAAAGACAAGTTCGTGGTTCGCACGCCTGCGACTGAAGACACTATCTGGTGGGACAACAATGCCGCGATGACGCCTGAGGCCTTCGCGCGCCTCAAGACCGACATGCTGGCCCATCTGCAGGGCCGTGAGGTCTTCGTGCAGGACCTCTACGCCGGCGCTGATCCCTTGCACCGGCTGGATGTGCGGGTGGTGACGGAATTGGCGTGGCATGGGCTTTTCATTCGCCACCTCCTCCGCCGCCCCGCACGTGAAGAGCTGGACAACTTCACCCCGGACTGGACAGTGATCAACCTGCCGTCCTTCAAGGCCGACCCGGCCCGGCACGGCTGCCGCACGGAAACCGTGATCGCGCTCAACTTTGATGAGCGGACAGTTCTGATCGCCAACACGGCCTATGCGGGCGAAAACAAGAAGGCAGTCTTCACCGTCCTGAACTACCTGCTGCCGGAAAAGGGCGTGATGCCGATGCATTGCAGCGCCAACCATGCTATCGGCAACCCGGTCGATGCAGCGGTGTTCTTCGGCCTTTCCGGCACCGGCAAGACAACCCTCTCCGCCGCCCCCGACCGCACGCTGATCGGCGATGATGAACATGGCTGGTCCGACCGGGGCATCTTCAACTTTGAAGGCGGCTGCTACGCCAAGACCATCGACCTTTCGCCTGAGGCTGAGCCCGAGATCTATGCCACCACCCACCGCTTCGGCACGGTGGTGGAGAACATGGTCTTTGACCCTGAAACCCTTGTCTTGGACTTTTCCAACCGCAGCCTCACCGAAAACACTCGCTGCGCCTATCCGCTTGAAGCTATTTCGAACGCCAGCGCCACCGGCCTGGGTGGCCCGCCGCGCCATGTGGTGATGCTGACCTGCGACGCTTTCGGGGTCCTGCCGCCGATTGCCCGGCTGTCCCCGGCGCAGGCGATGTATCACTTCCTGTCCGGCTTCACCTCAAAGGCCGCGGGCACCGAACGCGGGATCACTGAACCCACACCCACCTTCTCCACCTGCTTCGGCGCCCCCTTCATGCCGCGCCGGCCCGAGGTTTACGGCAAGCTTCTGCAAGCCAAGATCGCCCGGACCGGCGCTTCGTGCTGGCTGGTCAACACCGGCTGGACCGGTGGGGCTTACGGCGTGGGCAAGCGCATGCCGATCCGCGCCACCCGGGCGCTTTTGTCGGCCGCGCTGGACGGATCGCTGAACGGGGTGGAATTCCGGCGCGACCCGGTCTTCGGGTTCGAAGTTCCCGTCGACGTGCCCGGCGTCGGCAAAGGCCTTCTTGATCCGCGCAGTACCTGGACCGACGCAGCCGCCTATGACGCGCAGGCGCAGCGCCTGGTCGAGATGTTCCAGAAGAACTTTGCCCAATACGTCCCGTACATCGACGCCGATGTGAAGGCAGCGGCAATCGGCTAGGCGATCCACCTCGCTCGACATCTTCCCCTCGTCGGCAGGCCCGGCGAGGCGTGACACCGTCTTCGACGCATGCCCGAAAAGGCACCATCGCGCCGGGCCAAGGAAATTCGCCTGCGACACTTTCATTCGCTTGCCGGGCGTCCAGCGAAATCTAATTGCTCTGCAACTGCGAAGCAGATAGGTCTTCGCAGGTGCAGAATCCAGTGACCGGAGGGCGAAGATGCCGCATGATGGACAGACCATGACCGAAAGCCCGACTCTGGCCCCGATCCTGACCGATCTCCTGGATCTCACCGCCTCGGCCCTGCTAGAGGTTGAGGCGCTGTTCGCCACAGCGCGTGAGGGGTTGCGGGCCGAGGTCACGGTTGCCGGGCGGCTCTCGTCCCAGGCGTTGGAGGATCGTCAGCATCAGGCACATGCCCTTGCTTGGCTTGCCACCTATCTGGAAGGCCTGCGCCAGCTGCGCGCCTGGGCGGGCCGGGTCTCTGACGCCGGCCAGTTCGGCCCGATGGAGGCGCTGATCCTGCAGATCGGCTTTGGCGAATACCTGGCGCAGATTGCGGGTGGCATCCCGATGAGCCAGCTTGAAGCGGCCCGCCTGTCGGACATGGAGGTCAGCTGGACCCCGTCAGACGCCGCCGCCCGCCTGATCGCGCAAGGCAACTCGGCAGCGGCGCGCGCGCATCTCGTCGCCCTCATGCAAGACAACCACGGCCGCGCCACCTTTGGCGCCCCCGGCCTTGATGATGAGCTGGAGATGATCCGCGACCAGTTCCGCCGATATGCCGATGAAAAGGTCATCCCCGTCGCGCATGACTGGCACCTGAAGGATGAGCTGATCCCGATGGAGGTCATTCAGGACCTTGCCGAAATGGGGGTTTTCGGCCTGACGATCCCGGAAGAATACGGCGGCTTCGGTCTGTCGAAGGCCGCGATGGTCGTCGTCAGCGAAGAACTCTCGCGCGGCTACATCGGCGTGGGCTCCCTTGGCACGCGGACCGAGATTGCGGCGGAGCTTATCCTTTGCGGCGGCACCGAGGAGCAGAAGGCGCACTGGCTGCCAAAGCTTTCCAGCGGGGAAATCCTGCCGACGGCGGTCTTCACCGAACCGAACACCGGGTCCGACCTTGGCGCTTTGCGGACGCGCGCGGTCAAGGACGGCGCGGATTGGACGATCACCGGCAACAAGACCTGGATCACCCACGCCGCCCGCACCCATGTGATGACCCTTCTGGCCCGCACCGACCCCGACAGCACCGACTATCGCGGCCTTTCGATGTTCCTGGCCGAAAAGACCCCGGGCACCGACGACGCCCCTTTCCCCACCCCCGGCATGACCGGCGGTGAGATTGAGGTTCTGGGCTACCGCGG
The DNA here is from genome assembly GCA_027489175.1 of Rhodobacter sp. Taxonomy (GTDB): domain Bacteria; phylum Pseudomonadota; class Alphaproteobacteria; order Rhodobacterales; family Rhodobacteraceae; genus Tabrizicola. The sequence continues at coordinate 13,876 of JAIYAE010000006.1, read as the reverse complement.
CATGAAGGAATACGAACTCGCCTTCGACGGCTTCAAGGTGAAGGGCGAAAACCTTCTGGGTGGTGTGGAAGGGCAAGGCTTCAAGCAGCTGATGCAGACTTTTGAGTCCGCCCGTATCCAGACGGGTGCGCGGGCTGTTGGCGTGGCGCAATCGGCGCTGGAAACCGGCATGCAATATGCGCTGGATCGCAAGCAGTTCGGCAAACCCCTGATCGCCTTCCCGCGCATCGCCGGGAAACTGGCGATGATGGCGGTGGAGATCATGATCGCGCGCCAGTTGACCTACTATTCCGCCTGGCAAAAGGACCACGGTCACCGTTGCGACTTGGAGGCGGGGATGGCCAAGCTTCTGGGCGCCCGCGTCGCCTGGGCGGCGGCGGACAACGCCCTGCAGATCCACGGCGGCAACGGCTTTGCGCTGGAATACCGGATCAGCCGGATCCTCTGCGATGCCCGCATCCTGAACATCTTCGAAGGCGCCGCCGAGATTCAGGCCACGGTCATCGCCCGCCGCCTTCTAGACTGATGAGTTCAGAAAGCGCTTGAGGTCGCTGCGGAAGCCGGTATGTTAGAGGCAATAACATTCCGCTGACCGAAGGAGCCTGCCCATGCCTGACACTATTCTGCTGACCGGCATCACCGGCTTCATCGCCAAGCGCATCGCGTTTGACCTTCTGCTCGCGGGTTACGCCGTCACTGGCACCGTCCGCACCCCCGCGCGCGAAGCCGAGGTGCGCGCCACACTGGCAGCGAATGGCCTTGATGCTGCAACACTGACCCGCCTGCGCTTTGTGTCACTTGACCTGACCTCAGACGCTGGCTGGACCGATGCGATGGCGGGAGTAAACGCGGTCATCCACACCGCCTCTCCCTTTCCGATCGCGCAGCCGAAGGATGAGAACGTCCTGATCCGCCCGGCTGTCGATGGCACCCTGCGCGTCCTGAAGGCCGCGCAAGCGGCAGGCGTGCACCGGGTTATCCTCACCTCCTCGATGGAGGCGGTGATGCATGGCCACACCGGCACGATCACCGAAAAGGACTGGAGCGACCTGACCGCCCCCACCGCGACCGCCTACACGAAATCAAAGACACTCGCCGAAAAGGCGGCCTGGGATTTCGTGGCCCAGCACCCCGAGATGCAGTTGACCGCAATCAACCCCGGCATGGTACTTGGCACACCGATGGACCGCGAAACCGGAAGCTCGGTCGGCGTGGTCAAGCGGTTCCTTAGCGGCAAAGACCCGATGGTGCCCGATGTCAGCATTCCGATGACGGATGTGGCCGATGTCTCCGCCGCCCATGTCGCCGCACTGACCAAACCGGCCAGCATCGGCCAGCGCTACATGGTGTCAGACCAGTTCCTGTCGATGCCCGCGATGACCGGCATCCTCAGGGCTGCCTACCCCCAGCGCCGGATTGCCACCCGGATCGCGCCGCGCTTCGTGCTGCGGGTGCTGGCGCTGTTTGATGGTGAGATCCGGGCCATCCTGCCCTGGGTCGGCTGGACCGCACAGCTTGACAACAGCAAGATCCGCCGCGAGCTGGGCATCGCGATCACCCCGGCGAAAGACTCGATCCTGGCCACCGCCCGTTTTCTGGATGGGGCCTGACCCTTCAGCCGCCGCCCCGCGATGGGCGCAAGGTGCCAAGGCGGGGGTGCAACCGCCCCGCCACCGCCCATGATGCCAGAAGCCCCACCCCGGCAGCGATGAATATCCCTGGCAGGGGGGCCACCCACAGCACCAGCCAGGCCGCCCCCGGCGTCAGGATGCCCGACACGTCCCGAAAGCTGGAATAGACCGCCGACATTTCGGTCCGCTCGGATGGCTTGACCGACATCAGGAACGGCAAACCGCCCACGACATCCAGCATCACCAGGAACAGTGACGCGCCCATCACCAGCGCGACCGTCGCCCAGGGCAGCACCGCCATCAGCCCGGCCAAGCAGAATAGCGCCCCACAAAGGCCAAAGGCCGTGCGCACCGACCGGCGGACGGAAAGGCGGCGACCAAGGCGGTTCAGCGCAGGGGCCGCAAAGAGCAGCGCATTGGTAACCGACAGGGCAATGCCGCCGACCTTGTCACCCAAACCCGCCTCAATGCAGAAGATCGGCAGGTAGACGACATAGACCCACCAGCCGCAACTGCGCATTACCGCGAACATCCAGCCCGCGATCAGGCGCGGCTGACTGAAGAACCGCCCCAGATAGCCCAACGGGTTGACGGCCGGCCGCTTGGCCCTTGTGATCTGCTTGCCATTGCCCAGCCGCAGGACCCAGAAGCTGACCAGCAGCACCAGCGCGAAGGCCCCTGCCACCAGAAACGGTGCAGGCGCCCAGTGGTGGTAAAGCCAGACCCCGCTCATCGGCCCCAACGTCCAGGCGGTGGCGGCATAGGCCATCTGGGTAGACTGGCTGCGCCCCAAATCCACCCGCTCCACATAGTCCAGCACATAGGCGTTCAGGCAGACGAAGATCGTCACCGTCGCCATCGCATTGCACATCAGCGCCAGCGGCACCGACCACCAGGTCCCGACCGCGCCCAGCGTATTGCCGATCAGATACAGACAGACGCCCCCGGTGTAGGCCCAGCGCCGCGGCACGCGGCGGGTGGCCCATGGCACCATCAGCCCCCAGATCAGCGCCACGATCCCGGCGACAAAATACATGACCGAGGTGGATTGCGCATCGCCCAGCGCATCATAGACCACCAGCGGCATGGTTGAGATCAGGATCCCCCGGATCGCGGCATCAAGACCTGACAGAAGGGCGAAATGCTCGATCCTTGGGGTCGGGCTGTGGGTCAGCGCCAGCGGAAGGTAACGGGTGGCCATGCACGGACATTGGCCCGAACCGCGCCGTGCCGGCTGTCGCGGCTGCGACATGTCGCGTCATTTCACGCCAGAGGTTTGGTCAGACCGAGCGCCACCAGATCCACCAGCCGTGCCCGCGCTTCTGGCAAGGGGCGGCCCTGCAACACGGGCGCAAGGCCCCGGTCCAGGAAAAAGCCCGTAAGACGAAAGCCTTGCAGCAACGCCTCCGCCGAGAGGACACCCGTCCCGGCCAACCCCTCGGGAAGCGGCAACAGCCGGTCCACCCATGCGCCCGCGCCCTCATCTGAAACCGCCCTGCCGGATTTCGGGCTCACATAGGCAAGCCCCGTCGTCGCCCCGGTCACCGCACAAGCGGTCAGGTCCAGACCGAACCCAAGCTCGTCCAGAAGGCGCAGCTCCCAGCGCAGGTAGCGGCTGGTCCAGCCCTCGGCACCCAGGGCATCCATCAGGGGCAGCGTTTCCGCCCAAAGGGCCGGGTGCGGCTCACGTTCGGGCAGGGCCACGCGCAACAGGGCACAGGTGGAAAGCAGCCCCGCCAGCGCCAGCTGGTTTTCCAGCACATGGGCCCGGCTGCGCAAAGGCTCGACCGTGAAACTGCCGATATGCTCATCTAGCCGCGCCCGCCATGTCACGGCAAGCTGCGTGCCCGGCTGCAGCGTGGCGGCCATCTTGCGCGAGGCACCGCCGCGCACGACGCCCGCATGGCGGCCATGCGCCGCCGTCAGCACCTCGATGATCGCGGATGTCTCGCCATGCGGCCGCATGGACAAAAGCACCCCTTCGTCACGCCATTCCATGGCCCGACTATCGGCGCTTGCCCGCCGCCCCGCAAGCAGGCTTGCAACCAAAGACTGCCGGGGCCAGGCTTGCCCCATGCGCATCCGCCTGCCCTTCGTGATCCTGTGCACGGCCCTTGTGGCGCTTGCCCTGCAAGTGCGGGCATCACAGGCTCTGCTCGGTGGAACGCTGGTCGAAACCCTCTGGCAGATGGCCGGCTATTTCACCATCCTGACCAACCTCGGTGTTGCAGCCGTCATGCTGGCCGAGGTTGCGGGCCGCCGCACCAGCGCGCGCCTTGCTGGCGGCCTGACGCTTTCCATCCTAATGGTCGCGCTGATCTACCACCTGCTTCTCGCCGGACTATGGCGCCCGACCGGCCTTGCCTGGTGGGCCGATCAGGGGTTGCACACGGCGGTGCCGGCGCTGGTGCTGATCTGGTGGCTCGGGCAGGCGCCAAAGCGGGTCGGCCTGCGGGATCTGCCGCTCTGGCTGGCCTGGCCTTCAATTTATCTGGCCTATGCGCTAGTTCGCGGTCTGGCCACCGGCTTCTGGCCCTACCCATTCCTTGACGTTGGCGCCCTTGGCTGGGCACGGGTCGCGGGAATCGTCGCGATCATTACGCTGGCCTTCGCTGCGTTGGCGCTGGTCATGCTTTTATTGGCACGGCGGTCAGTCCGCTAAGCCGTCCTGATCCAGCAGGGTGCGGCCCTGACGATCCTCCAGCTCGATCACCCAAAGGTCCGGGTCACGCCCCCGCGCCCGCGCCACCAGCGCGTCAACTTCGGCCTCAGGCCCCTCGGCCAAGAGGATCCAGGCCCGCGCGCCGGTCATCAGGTCCGACCGCCGCTCAAAGGCGCGGGCTGATCCGTCCAGCAGCGCCACCTTCACCACCACCGCCCCCGCCGTGGCATCGCCCTTGGCAGTGACATAGGCCGCAATCTCTGCCAGCCGCAGCCGGGCAAGGTAGGCAGATACCCAGACACCAGAGGCAAGCCGCGGGGCCATTCAGATCGGTCCCGCACAAATCTTCTGCGAAGATTTGTCCGAATTTTCGCAGAAAATTCGTGGCTTCTCAGGCATCGCCGTCCTTGAAATCCAGACCCATCTCGGAATAGCGCTCGGGCTCGTCCAGCCAGTTCGGCCGCACCTTCACCTGCAGGAAAAGGTGCACCGTGCGGCCCAGAAACTCGCTGATATCGGCCCGGGCCGATTGGCCGATGGCCTTGATCGTCTCGCCCTTGTTGCCCAGAACAATGCCCTTATGGCCGTCGCGCGCGACATAGACGATCTGGTCGATCCGCGTGGTGCCGTCGGGCTTGTCCTCCCACTTCTCAGTCTCCACGGTCAGCTGATAAGGCAGCTCTTCATGCAGGCGCAGGGTCAGCTTTTCGCGGGTCATTTCCGCCGCGATCATCCGCATCGGCAGGTCGGCGATCTGGTCTTCAGGGTAGAACCACGGGCCTTCCGGAACCTCACCGGCCAGCCATTCCTTGAGGTCGGCCACGCCATAGCCCTTTTCAGCGCTGATCATGAAGGTCTTCTTGAACGGATAGGCCGCGTTCACTTCTTCCGCCAACGCCAGCAGCGTTTCGGCCTTGACCCGGTCGATCTTGTTGATGGCAAGGGCCACCGGCTGACCCTTCGGCATCTCATCGGCCAGCCGGTCGATGATCAGCTTGACGCCTTCGGTAAGGCCCCGCGTCGCCTCGATCAGCAGCACGATTACATCGGCATCCGAGGCCCCGCCCCAGGCCGCCTTGACCATGGACCGGTCCAGCCGCCGCCGGGGCCGGAAGATCCCCGGTGTGTCGACAAAGACGATCTGCGCCGCGCCTTCAATGGCGATGCCCCGGATCCGGGTCCGCGTGGTCTGCACCTTGTGCGTGACGATGGACACTTTCGCCCCCACCATCCGGTTCAGAAGGGTGGACTTGCCGGCATTCGGCTCGCCAATCAGGGCAACAAAGCCCGCGCGTGTGTCAGTCATCAAGGCCTCGTTGCATCCAAGCCTGTCGCTTACAGCAAACAGGCTGCCTTAGCCAGTTCGCCAGTTGCTGACCCTTATCTAGCTGGATTCCTATTGAACAGTTCTCCTTCACTAGAGACCATGCGTCGAGCAAAACTGGACAACGTGAACATGGGCCTGATTCGACTTCTTCTCCGCGCACTATCTCCCCGCAGTCGCCCAAAGAGAGTTGAGGTGGTTCATGAAAGACTTCCCGATCCCGACTGGAGCAGGCTTCGTGAAGTTTCGAATAGGATCCCGGCAGGACATCGGGAAGTTAGAGAGTTCGCTCACTCAGCCCCGACTGAGACACATCGTGTCACCATCAAGGGTCAGTGTTATGTGGTTGATGGCGATACGCTCTACATCGGCAACGCCAGCATTCGCCTTTCCGGGATCGATGCGCCAGAATTGGACCACCCTTACGGAAAGAACGCCAAGTGGGCCTTGGTAAAGCTGTGCAAAGGGCAAGTCGTCCACGCGGTACTGGAAGGGGCTATGTCCCACGACCGTACTGTAGCTACCTGTTACCTTGCCGATGGTCGCGACTTGTCTGCAGAGATGGTGAAGCTGGGGATGGCTATCGATTGGCCAAAGTTCTCCGGAGGAAAGTATCGCCAGTTCGAACCACCAGGAATTCGGAAAAAGCTCTGGCGTTGCGATGCTAGGCAAAAGGGGCGGCTGCCGCCCGAACTGCCTTACTGAGTTGAACTGTTCTCCAGCCGGGCCAGCAGCGCCCTTGCGGCTTGCTGTTCGGCGATGCGTTTCGATCCGGCTTGCGCTTCGGCCGTCTCACCCGAGGCCAGTTGCACGGCGACCGTGAACAGGGGCTGGTGGTCCGGGCCGCTTCGGGCAGCCTCAATATAGGTCGGCGGTGGCATGCCCCGGGCCTGGGCCCATTCTTGCAGGGCGGTCTTGGGGTCGCGGGCGTCGGTCGCGACCTCGGAGATCCGGCCGCCCCACAGGCGCAGGATCACCGCGCGGGCGGCCTCAAACCCGGCGTCCAGGTGGACGGCGGCAATCACCGCCTCCATCGCGTCGCCCAAGAGCGCCTCCTTGCGGCGGCCACCGGTCAACATCTCGGACCGGCCCAGCTTCAAGACATCGCCAAGGCCGATCTCGCGCGCGACGGCGGCGCAGGTTTCCTTGCGCACCAGCGCGTTGAAGCGGGGGGCAAGTTGGCCTTCGCGCGCGTCGGTGTCTGCGGTCAGCAGCGCCTCGGCCATCACCAGTCCAAGGACCCGGTCGCCCAGAAACTCCAGCCGCTGGTTGTCAGGCCGGGTGGCCGTGCCGATCGAGGCATGGGTCACCGCCCGCAGCAAGAGGTCGGGCTTGGCGAAGGCGTGCCCGAGGCGGCCTTCAAAGGCCTTGAGCTCGGCGGAAAGCCTCACTCGACCGCCTGGAAATAGCGGTCTGACCGCCAGGTCCAGAAATAGAGCATCCGGCTTCCGGCTGAGGAGAAGATGATCCGGTCGGCGCGGCCGATCAGGTATTCGGCGGGCACAAAGCCCACGCCGCCTGCCGCCTGAGCATAGCGGCTGTCCTGGCTGTTGTCGCGGTTGTCGCCCATGAAGAAATAGTGGCCGGCGGGGACCGTGAAGACCTCGGTGTTGTCGCCAAAGCCGGAAGCGTCGATGTTCAGGATGTTGTGCTTTTGCCCCTCGGGCAACGTTTCGATGGAACGGCTTTTGGTGCAGACCCCACCGGCACCGACCGCGCCATTTTCACACCGCGGCAGGTTGCGCATCGGGCCTTGGGGTTCGTAGATTTCCTCGAACACGCCCGCTGGTTCCTGCGGGGCGGCGACGCCGTTGATATAGAGGACCCCGTTCAGCATCTGGATGCGGTCGCCCGGCAGGCCGATCAGCCGCTTGATGAAGTCAGACCCGTTGACCGGATGGCGGAAGACGACGACATCGCCGCGCTCCGGCTCGGACGCCAGGATGCGACCTTCGAAGGGGCACATCGCGAAGGGGCAGGAATACTTGGAATAGCCGTAGGCCATCTTGTTGACGAACAGGAAGTCGCCGACCAGGAGAGTGTCCTTCATTGACTCCGAGGGGATCCAGAACGGCTGGAAGAACAGGGTGCGGAACACGCCTGCGATCAGAAGTGCCCAGAAGACGGTCTTGATCGTTTCAAGAATGCCGCCTTCGGTCTTGTCCTTCGCCATGATGCCTGCCTGCCCTTTGCTTTTGCCCGCGCTTCTTGGGGGCAAGCGTCGCAAGGAGTCAAGTCAGCGTCGCCGCGCCACGGGCGGGGCGGGCGTGTCCCTGCCCGGGACAGGCGACAGAGCCAAGCCTCGTCAATAGGTTAGCGGTGCCGTTCACGAAACGTCAACCTTTGCCCCCCGCAGCCGTTACGGCAGCGGCAGGATCGGGCGCGCCTCGATCACCACGAAGGCCTGCGCCCAGGGGTGGTCATCCGTCAGGGTGACATGGATCACCGCCTCATGCCCCGCCGGTGTCATCGCCCGCAGGCGTTCGGCGGCCCAGCCGGTCACATGCATCACCGGCTGGCCCGAGCGCAGGTTCGATACCGCCATGTCCTTCCAAGAAATCCCCATCCGCAAGCCCGTGCCCAACGCCTTGGAGCACGCCTCTTTCGCCGCCCAGCGCTTTGCATAGGTGGCGGCGACGGCCCGTGGGCGACTTTCGGCCTTGCGCTGTTCGCGGTCGGTGAAGACGCGGTTGCGAAACCGGTCACCGAAGCGGGCCAGCGTCGCCTCGATCCGTTCGATGTTGGCCAGGTCGCTGCCGATGCCAAGGATCATCCGCCCGTCTTCCTTTCTGCTCTGTCAGGCTGCGTCGCCCGGCGCTGCAAATTCATGGCAGAGTTGCCCAGCCTCTTCCAGTTCCAGCTTGATCTGCAGCAGGCGACAGAAAGGGGCCACCCCGTCGCCATTGGCATGGTGTCGGCAGTCCTTGCACAGGCCAAAGACCTTGGCCCCGCTGGATTCGACCAGCGTCCGCAACAGCATGCGGGCCGCCTGCAGGGCAGCTTTGCTATCGGCATCGTCCGTGTCGGGTGCGAACCACGACGCTATCATTGCACGCCCGCGGTTCGTCAGCCCATAGCGCCGCTGCCGCCGGTCGCCCTCGGCCGGTTCCTCGGCGATCAGCCCCTTGTCCGCCAGTGCCTTCAGCGTCTGCGAGGCCGTGCCCCGCGTGGTCGCAAGATAGTCAGCCACGACCGAGGGGCTGCGCGAGAACCGGTTCGCCCGCGCCAGATATTCCAGCGCGGCACATTGCGCATCAGTCAGGGCCACCTCTCGGCGCCGCGCGGCATGCAGGCGGGCCAATCGGTCCATAAGGAGCGTAATTTCGGTCTGAGGCGTCATGACAATACAGTATGGACTCGCTATTAGTTTTGCAATAGTTTCGATTCGCTATCAATTAGGAGCACCCATGAAACCCATCCTTGTTCTGACCGTCCTGCTTTTTCCCGGATTGGTCGCCGCCGAAGTCACTTCACCCGCCGATGGTGCGAAGATCGCCAGCCTCGACATCCTGTCGGCCAAAGTCACCCGTGAGGGCGACAGCCTGACCTTCCGGATGACGACTACCGGCACCGCCGGGGCCGACACCCCCGCTGCGACCGGCGCCCTCGCCGGGGCCGGGGTCCATGCCTATGTCTGGCCGACCAGCCTAGACCCAGCCGTGGTCGGGTTTGAGCCTGGAACCGGCATCCTTGCCCTTGCGGCGACCAGCCATCCGGACTTTGACGACACGCCGCTTTATGATGAAAACGGCGATGGCGACCCGGACAACGACGGGCAGGACTGGCATAGCCACTGGGTCGTCCTTGTGCCGTCCCCGGACTGTGGGCCTGCGGCCCTCGCGGTGCGCGACATTCCTGAAGGTGCGACGCCAAAACTGCCGGACACCTGGCCCGGCCTGCCGCTGTTCATCGACAGCCCCGCGGCGCAGCCGCAATTCGACGGGCCCGAGGTCGCCGTTACCATCGCTGTGCCGGGGGCCGAAGGGGCATCTTTCGACGGTGTCACCTCAGCCCTGCGCGTGAACGCAAACCTGCATGCGCCCCTGCTGTGCGTAAGCGATGTGTTCGACATCGCCTCTGGAGACCTGTCATTGCCGGGCCGGATCGACTGAGCCTGCAGACCTGGCCCGGCGGCGCGCTCAGCCCCGGGCCAGATCCATCCGGCGGCGCATTTCTTCGATCGCGGGGCCCAGACCCCGGAAGATCGCCTCGCCGATCAGGAAATGGCCGATGTTCAGCTCTCTCACCTCGGGGATCGCGGCGATGGGTTCGACGTTGTCATAGGTCAGGCCGTGGCCGGCGTGCACCTCAAGCCCAAGGCTGGCGGCATGTTCGGCGCCCTTGCGCAGGGCGGCCAGTTCGCGGTCGGCAAGCTCGGCGTGGCCGTCCGCCAGCAGTTCTGAATAAAGTCCGGTGTGAAGCTCGACCACCGCAGCGCCGATGCGGGCGCTGGCGTCGATCTGGCGGGGATCATGACTGATGAACATGCTGACGCGGGCCCCCGCCTCACGCAGGGGGGCGATGTAATCGGCCAGACGGTTCTGGTCCCCCGCCACGTCCAGCCCGCCTTCGGTTGTCCGCTCTTCCCGCTTTTCCGGCACCAGACAGACGGCATGTGGTCGATGCCGCAGCACGATCATCTGCATTTCCGTCGTCGCGGCACATTCGAAGTTCAACGGGATGCTGATCCCGGCCATCAGCGCCTCAATATCCGCGTCGCGGATGTGGCGACGATCTTCGCGCAGGTGGGCGGTGATGCCATCCGCGCCCGACGCCTCGGCCAGCAAAGCCGCGCGCAAGGGGTCCGGCCAGGCCGACCCACGCGCGTTGCGCACGGTGGCCACATGGTCGATGTTCACGCCGAGGCGGAGGCTGCTTTGCGTGCGGGTTGGATGTGTCATGCTGCCTGCCCAGTCCTTCTTGCCGTCGTCCTTCTTGCCGTCTGCCCTGCCCGGATATGCCCGTCAGGGAGCGCCCGGGCCGTCATCCCCGGGCTGATCCGTGTCATCATCGCCGCGTCGTTTCAGCTTGGCCGCCGCTTCGGCCAGCTTCGCCCGCATCCGGCTGCGCCGCTCACCGCGTTCGACGGCCGTGGCGGCGCGGGCCTTCTGATAGGCTTCGACCAGCGGGATCGTCACATAATAGGCGATGGCGCTGATCAGGATGGCCGGACCAAGTGCCCCGATGAAGTAGGGCAGATAGATCTCATGCCAGAACTGGACAAGCCCGTCCCAGCGCGCCTTTTCGGGGCCGAAAAGCGCCATGAAGTTGAACCAGAGGTCACGCCCGGCATGCGCGAAGGCGCGGCCGATGTATTCGGCGTTCAACGGCGCCTCGATACCAAGCATCCAATGGCCAAGGCTCATCGCGAGGACGGCGAAGAAGGGCGTGGTCAAAGGGTTGGTGTTGAACGTGCCCAGAAGGGCCGCAAGGACGTTGCCGCGCACCAGTCTTGCCGCCCCCCAGGCCGCCAGAAACTGCATCCCCGGCAAGGGCAGAAAACCGATGAAGGACCCCGCGAAGACGCCGCGCGCCACCCGGTGTGGCTGGTCCGGCAGGCGGCGCATGCGGTGGATCACATAGCGGGTGGCCCGCTTGAACCCACTGCGCGGGTAGATCTGTTCGCGCAGCCATGCGCCCCAGCTCAACCGATCCCTGCGCTTGAAAACCACCTTGCCGCCTCTCTGCCTCGGACCAAGGTCCGATGTTCCGCCTTACGGCCGCTTGGTCAAATCCCGATGACGCGAGATCTGCGCCACATCCGTCTCGGCCTCAAGCGCGGTCATGACCATATGAAGATGTTCAACATCGCGCAGATCCACGTCAATGATAAGGCGATAGAAATCCGGTTTCCTGTCCGTGAACCGCAGGTCCGAGATATTGGCCTTCTGCTCGCCGATCAAGGTGCAGATGCGGCCAAGGACACCGGCATCGTTGGAAATGGTCACATCGAGCGAGATCGTGAAGACCGGCGCATGGCGGCCGGAATGCCAGTGGAGGTCAACCCAGCGCTGGGTCTGATCTTCGAACTCTTCCAGCGCCGGGCAGTCGATGGCGTGGACCACGACTCCCTGTCCCCGATAGGTGATGCCGACGATGCGTTCGCCCGGCACCGGCTGGCAGCATTGCGCGCGCTTGAAGGTCTGGTCGGCGGTCAGGCCGACCACGGGGCGTTTGGCGTCAACCTCTTCGGCAGTGGCCTGGGCAAGGTCGGGGTAGAGGGTTTCCACCACCCGCCGCGCAGGCATTTCGGCTGATCCGATGCGGGCCAGAAGGTCGTTTTCATCCGCCAGGCCCAGCATCTTGGCAGCCGTGCGCAGGGCTTTGTCGGTGGCCTTCTTGCCGACATGGTCAAAGGCCGCGCGGGCCAGTTCCTGACCGAGCTTCACGAAGCGGCCCCGGTCTTCTTCGCGCAAGGACCGCCGGATTGCCGCCTTGGCGCGGCCCGTCGTCACGATGTCGATCCAGCTGGCCTGCGGGCGCTGGCCTTCCGCCGTGATGATCTCGACCGACTGGCCGTTCTTCAGCCGCGTCCACAAGGGCACCCGGATCCCGTCGATCTTGGCCGAGACGCAGGAGTTCCCGATCCGCGTGTGGATCGCATAGGCGTAGTCCAAGGGCGTCGCCCCGCGCGGCAGCTGGATCACGTCACCCTTGGGCGTGAAGCAGAAGACCTGGTCGGAATACATCTCAAGCTTGACGTTTTCCAGGAATTCGTCGGTATCGCCTTCGTCCAGCCGTTCGGTGAGGGTGGCGATCCACTTGGCCGGATCAACAGCGAAGGGGTTCTTCGCGCGCACGCCTTCACGGTAGGACCAGTGCGCAGCAACCCCCGCCTCGGCCACTTCGTGCATCTCGCGCGTGCGGATCTGGATTTCAACTCGTTTGCCGTCGCGGCCTGACACGGTGGTGTGGATCGACCGGTAGCCGTTCGATTTCGGCTGGCTGATGTAATCCTTGAACCGCCCCGGCACCGCGCGCCAGCGTTGGTGGATCACGCCCAGGATGCGGTAGCAGTCCTGCACCGACCCGCAGATGACGCGAAAGCCGTAGATGTCGGAGAGGCGGCTGAACGCGAGGTCCTTCTCCTGCATCTTGCGCCAGATGGAGTACGGCTTTTTCGCCCGGCCATAAACGTCAGCCTCGATCTGGGCCTTCTCCAGCTCATGCCGGATGTCGGCGGTGATCTTGTGGACCACATCGCCGGATTCCTTCTGCAGCGTCACGAACCGCCGCATGATGGAATTGCGCGCCTCGGGGTTGAGGACCTTGAAACTCAGGTCCTCCAACTCTTCCCGCATCCACTGCATACCCATCCGCCCGGCGAGTGGAGCGAAGATCTCCATCGTCTCGCGCGCCTTCTGGGCCTGCTTCTCCGGCTTCATGCTTTTGATCGTCCGCATGTTGTGCAGACGGTCGCCCAGCTTGACCAGGATGACCCGCAGGTCCTTGGACATCGCCATGAACAGCTTGCGGAAGTTTTCCGCCTGCTGGTTTTCGGTGCTGGACAGCTGGAGGTTCGTCAGCTTGGTCACACCGTCGACCAGTTCGGCGACCTCATCCCCGAACAGGCTGGCGACTTCGGTATAGGTGGACCGCGTGTCTTCGATCGTGTCGTGAAGAAGCGCCGTCACGATCGTCGCGTCATCCAGCCGCTGTTCGGTCAGGATCGCGGCCACGGCGACAGGGTGGGTGAAATACGGCTCACCCGATTTGCGCATCTGGCCGTCATGCATCTTGAACCCGTAGGCATAGGCCTTGCGGATCATCTCGGCATTGCAGCGCGGGTTGTAATTGCGAACAAGGGCGATGAGGTCTTCGACGTCGATCATCACCGCCCCACCAATGGGCCTTCTGCCCTTAAAGCTCGCCCTGGGCTTCCATCAGCGCGCGGAGCAGCTTTTCTTCCGACATGTCGTCGACCATCGGCCGATCCATATCGCCACCCATGAGAAGCGCCATCTGGTCTTCTTCCGGCTCATCCACCTCGATCTGGGTCTGGTGGCTTTCGATCATCCGCTCGCGCAGGACTTCGGCCGACTGGGTTTCGTCGGCGATCTCACGCAGGGCGACGACGGGGTTTTTGTCGTTGTCGCGGTCGATGGTGATGGGCGAGCCTGACTGGATTTCCCGCGCGCGGTGGGCGGCAAGCATCACCAGTTCGAACCGGTTCGGAACCTTGTCAACGCAATCTTCGACCGTTACGCGGGCCATGAGGGAACTCCAATCCGGAAGTTTCGCTGGAAGTGGCCTATTTAG
>JAIYAE010000002.1 GCA_027489175.1 Rhodobacter sp. | reverse complement strand
TCGCAATGCGGGTTCTGCACGCCGGGGTTTGTCGTCTCGATGGCGGTGGCGCATCTGAACGGCGCCACAGACCACGATGACCAGCTGGCCGGAAACCTGTGCCGCTGCACCGGCTATGCTCCGATCATCCGGGCAGCAACGGCGGCAGAGGCCGAGCCGGTGCCAGACTGGATGAAAACCGATGCGGCTTTCATTCTGGCTCAAATATCCTCGGGGGTCCGGGGGCAGAAGGCCCCCGGCGCTTTCCGCCCGCGCGACAGCGATGAACTGGCTGAGTGGTATCTTGCGCACCCGGAGGGCGTGCTGATCGCTGGGGCCACGGATGTAGGGCTTTGGGTGACCAAGCAGTTGCGTGACCTGCAGCCGGTTGCGTTCCTGAACGGGGTCAAGGACCTGCAGGGCATCGAGGTGCAGGGCGGGCAGCTTCATGTCGGGGCTTGCGTCACCATCGCGGCCCTGCGCGGGGCAGTGGCGGAGCGGTTGCCGTCCTTTGGCGAGCTTCTGCGCCGCTATGCGTCGGAACAGGTGCGCAATGCGGCGACGATTGGCGGGAACATCGCCAATGGCTCACCCATCGGGGACGGGCCGCCTGCGCTGATCGCCCTTGGGGCGACCCTGCATTTGCGGCGGGGCGACGAGATGCGGGCGCTGCCCTTGGAAGACTTCTTCCTGGAGTACCGCAAGCAGGATCGGCGGCCGGGGGAATTTGTGGCGGGGGTTTCCTTCCCCGAACAGGCCCCTGCCCTGCGGTGCTACAAGGTGTCGAAGCGGTTCGATCAGGATATCTCGGCGGTCTGCGGTTGCTTCAACGTCAGCGTTGAGGGGGGCTTGGTGACCAGCGCCCGGATCGCCTTTGGCGGCATGGCGGGGGTGCCGAAACGCGCTGCGCTGGCCGAGGCGGCATTGGTGGGGCAGCCGTGGACTCTGTCGACTGCCGAGGCTGCTGCGCAGTCGATGGCCGGGGATTTCGTGCCTTTGTCGGACATGCGTGCGTCAGCGGCTTACCGGCTGACGGTCGCGCAGAACCTGATGGTCCGGTACTTCCATGACCTTGCCGGGGTGCCGGTGTCGGTGCTGGAGGTGCGGGCATGACGATGGGCAAGCCCCTGCCCCATGACGCAGCCCCCCTGCATGTGACGGGACAGGCGCGTTATGTGGATGACATCCCCCTGCCGGGGAACGCGCTGCATCTGGCCTTTGGCCTGTCGACCGTGGCGCATGGCGAGATCACGGGAATGGACCTGAGCGCCGTGAAGGCCGCGCCCGGCGTGGTGGCGGTGCTGTCGGCGGAAGATTTCGCCGAGATGCCGGATTGCAGCCCGTCGGCGCACGACGAGCCTTTGCTGGCGGTGGGCCGCGTGCATTACGTTGGCCAGCCGGTGTTTCTGGTGGTGGCCGAAAGCCACCTTGCGGCCCGAAAGGCGGCGCGGTTGGGCAAGGTCACCTACCGCGAATTGCCTGCGCTTTTGACGGTCGATGAAGCGCTGGCGGCAAACAGCCGGTTCGAGCAGGGGCCCGTCATCTGGGCCAAGGGCGATGCGACGCGGGCGATTGGCGGGGCGGCGCAGATCGTCGAGGGGTCGTTTGATGTTGGCGGGCAAGAGCATTTCTACCTTGAGGGTCAGGTTGCCGCCTGCCTGCCGCAAGAGGGGGGGGATATGGTCGTCCACTCCTCCACCCAGCACCCGACGGAGGTGCAGCACAAGGTGGCGCATGCCCTGCACCTGCCGATGAGTGCGGTGCGCGTCGAAGTGCGGCGGATGGGCGGGGGGTTCGGCGGGAAGGAATCGCAAGGCAACGCCTTGGCGATTGCCTGTGCGGTGGTCGCGCATCGGTTGGGGCGGCCCGTGCGGATGCGGTATGACCGAGATGATGACATGGTCATCACGGGCAAGCGGCATGATCTGCGGATTGTGTACCGGGCGGGGGTGGATGGTGAGGGGCGGATTCTGGGGCTGGAGTTCCAGCACCTTTTCCGTTGCGGCTGGTCGCAGGACCTGTCCTTGCCGGTCGCGGACCGGGCGATGCTGCATGCCGACAACTGCTATCATCTGCCGAACATCAGGATTGAGAGCCACCGGCTGAAGACCAACACCCAAAGTGCCACGGCCTTCCGGGGGTTCGGTGGGCCGCAGGGCATGGTGGGGATCGAGCGGGTGATGGATCACATCGCCTTTGCCCTGGGCCGCGAGCCGCTGGCGGTGCGGAAGGCCAACTTCTATCGCGCGGGTCGAGAGGTTGGAGCCTCCGGCGGGGATGTTTCTGCCAGAATGAAATCGCAAGGAAGTGGGGAGGTCGACCTGACCTCTCGCGGGGCCGGGGGAGCGGTGGGGTCGCATGCGCTGCCCGCGGACGGGCCGGTTCAGACGACGCCTTATCAGATGCCGGTAGAGGATTTCATCGGGCATGAGCTGGTGGCGGAGTTGGAGCGTTCGTCGGACTACGCGGCGCGGAAGGCGGCGATTGCGGAATGGAACCGCGGGTCTCCGGTGCTGAAGCGGGGGATTGCGCTGACGCCGGTGAAGTTCGGGATTTCGTTCACGCTGACCTGGCTGAACCAAGCGGGGGCGCTGGTGCATGTGTATCAGGACGGTTCCATCGCGCTGAACCACGGCGGGACCGAGATGGGACAGGGCCTGTTCCAGAAGGTGGCGCAGGTGACGGCATCGGTCTTCGGGGTGGACGCGTCCGTGGTGAAGATCACGGCGACGGATACGGGCAAGGTGCCGAATACCAGCGCCACGGCGGCATCGTCGGGGGCGGACCTGAACGGGATGGCGGCGAAGGCGGCGGCAGAGACGATCCGGGGGCGGCTGGCAGAGTTCATCGCCGACAAGCATCAGGCAAAGCCTGCGGCGGTGCGGTTTGTGGACGGCACGGTGCGGGTGGCGGGCGAGGTTTATGGATGGGCGCAGGTGGTGGCCTGGGCCTATCAGGCGCGGGTGAGCCTGTCGTCCACCGGGTATTACGCGACGCCGAAGATCGTGTGGGACCGGGTGCGGGGCACGGGGCGGCCGTTCTTTTATTTTGCTTACGGGGCGGCGGTGACCGAGGTGGTGATCGACCGGCTGACCGGCGAGAACCGGATCTTGCGGGCGGATATCCTGCATGACACGGGGACGTCGCTGAACCCGGCTTTGGATATTGGGCAGGTGGAAGGGGCCTATGTTCAGGGGGCCGGGTGGTTGACGACGGAAGAGCTGGTCTGGGACGGGAAGGGGCGGCTGTCAACGCATGCGCCCTCAACTTACAAGATCCCCGCCTGTTCGGACCGGCCGGATGTGTTCAACGTCAGCCTCTGGGGGCGGCCGAACCGTGAGGATGCGGTGGGCAAGTCGAAGGCGGTGGGCGAGCCGCCGTTCATGCTGGGAATCTCGGCGTTGATGGCGTTGAGCGATGCGGTGGCGGCCTGTGGGGATGGGTCGGTCTATCCGGCTTTGGACGCTCCGGCGACGGCAGAGCGGGTGCTGATGGCCGTGCGACGGGCGGAAGCCGGGCACGATTTTTCTGCGAAAAATCGGGGGGTGGGGAATGTTTGACCTGGGCACCCTTTCTGCGGCCATTACGGCACATGGCAGGGTGGCCCGGGTGGTGATTGCCGGGGTGGAGGGGTCAAGCCCGCGTGAGGTTGGTGCCTCGATGCTGGTCTGGGAGGGCGGCCAATCGGGGACGATCGGTGGCGGAGCGCTGGAGTTTGAGGCGGCGGTGACGGCGCGGTCTTTGTTGGCAGGGCGCCCCCCTGCCCCATGCGTTGCGCCGAAGGTGGAGCGGATTTCCTTGGGGCCGAGCCTTGGGCAATGCTGCGGCGGGGCGGTGGTGCTGTGGACGGAGGTGTTTGAGGCGCCTCCGCTGGCCGAAGCGGGCGTGGTGGCACGGGGGCCGGGGGCGATGCCTTTGGCGGTGAAGCGGGTGCTGGCGGCGGCGCGGGGGCAAGGGGTGCGGCCTGCAGCGGGGCTTGTCGCGGGGTGGTTGGTGGAGCCGGTGGCAGAGGTGCAGCGGCAGGTCTGGGTCTGGGGTGCCGGGCATGTGGGGCGGGCTTTGGTTTCCGTGCTCGCGCCCTTGCCGGGCGTGGCGGTGACCTGGGTCGACATCGGCGCGGAGCGGTTTCCGGACCTGGTGCCGGAGGGGATCACCGTCGTTCCTGCGGCTGATCCGGCTTTGCTGACGGATCATGCGCCGGTGGGGGCGGAGCATCTGGTGGTAACCTATTCCCACGCGCTGGATCTGGAGTTGTGCCACCGGCTTTTGCGGCGGGGGTTCCGGTCGTGTGGGTTGATCGGCAGCGCCACGAAATGGGCACGGTTTCGGTCGCGGTTGGGGGCTTTGGGGCACTCGGCCGAGGCGATTGCGCGGATCAGGTGCCCGATCGGGGACCCGAGCCTTGGCAAGCATCCGCAGGCGATTGCGGTGGGCGTGGCAGCTGAGTTTTTGCGCGGGGCTGTGGCCGTGCGGGGGGAGATGCGGGCATGACTTTGCTGTTGGGCGTCGAAGGGGTGACGAAGGCCTATCCCGGGGTGGTGGCGAACAGCGATGTGTCGTTCCAGATCAGCGAGGGCGAGGTTCATGCGCTGTTGGGCGAGAACGGCGCGGGGAAGTCGACACTGGTCAAGATGATCTATGGCCTTGTGCGGCCAGACTCCGGGCGGATGACCTTGCGGGGGCAGCCCTATACGCCCGCCAAGCCCGCCGAGGCGCGGCGGGCGGGGGTGGCGATGGTGTTCCAGCACTTCTCCCTCTTTGAAGCGCTGAATGTGGCGGAGAACGTGGCGCTGGGGATGGAAAACCCGCCGCCGATGAAGGCGCTGGCGGGGCGCATTCGGGAGGTATCGGAGGAATACGGGCTGCCGCTTGATCCTTCCCGCATGGTGGGGGATTTGTCAGCGGGGGAGCGGCAGCGGGTGGAGATCATTCGCTGCCTTTTGCAGGACCCGAAGCTGTTGATCATGGATGAGCCGACCAGCGTGCTGACGCCGCAGGAGGTGGAGATTCTGTTCCGCACGCTGCGGCAGTTGGCGGCGGAGGGGACGGCGATCCTGTATATCAGCCACAAGCTGGAAGAAATCCGGGCCCTTTGTGACGAGGCGACGATCCTGCGGCGGGGGAAAGTGGTGGCCACCTGCACCCCGCGCGAGCGGACGGCGCGGGAGATGGCAGAACTGATGGTGGGCACGGTGCTGACGCCGCCGGTCCGCGCCGGGCGGGCGAAGGGGGAGGTGGCGTTGCAGGTTCTTGGCCTGTCGGTTGCATCACCGATCCCATTCGGAACCTCGCTGAAAGAGGTCAGCTTCACGGTGCGGAAGGGGGAAGTTCTGGGAATTGCCGGCGTGGCGGGCAATGGGCAGGACGAATTGCTTCTGGCGCTGTCGGGCGAGCTGAAATCCCAGCCGGGGGCGGTGAAGATCGCCGGCGTGGCGATGGGTGAGGCCGGGCCGAATGAGCGGCGCAAGGCGGGTCTGGTGGCGGCGCCGGAAGAGCGACTGGGCCATGCGGCGGCGCCAGACATGAGCCTAGTGGAGAATGCACTGTTGTCGGGCGTCGTTCGGCAGGGGCTGACGAAGCGGGGCTTCATCGACTGGACAGCGGCAGAGAGTTTCGCGGCGGGGATCGTGAAGGATTTCGACGTGCGGACCCCGGGCACGCATGTGGCGGCGCGGGCGCTGTCGGGGGGGAACCTGCAGAAGTTCGTGGTGGGGCGTGAGCTGAGCCAGACGCCAAGTGTCATTGTCATCAACCAGCCGACCTGGGGCGTGGATGCGGCGGCGGCGGCAGCGATCCGGCAGGCGATCCTTGACCGCGCCTCGGGCGGGGCGGCGGTGGTGGTGATCAGCCAGGACCTGGATGAACTGCTGGAGATCGCCGACGATTTCGCGGCGCTGAACGGTGGACGGCTGACCAAGACGCGACCGGTGCAGGGGCTGACGGTGGACGAGATCGGTCTGATGATGGGCGGGACCCATGGCATGGAGGTCGCACATCATGCGGGGTGAAGAGCACGATTTTTCTGCGAAAAATCGCTGGGGGGGGCATAGTCCCGATCTTTCGCAGAAAGATCGTGCTGCGGGGGCGGAGGCATGCTGAGGCTGGAGAAACGCCCCTCGCCTTCGGTCTTCTGGGAGCGGGCTTCGCCGTTTCTGGCGGTTGCGCTGACGATGGTGGCGGGGGGGATCATGTTCTGGATCCTGGGCAAGAACCCGTTCGAGGCGATCAGGACCATCTTCTGGGACCCCTTGTTCAATGACCAATTCGCGGCCTATTCGCGGCCGCAGCTGCTGGTGAAGGCGGCGCCGTTGATCCTGATCGCGATCGGTCTTTCCCTGGGGTTCCGGGCGGGAATCTGGAACATCGGGGCCGAGGGCCAGTACATCATGGGCGCGATCTTTGGCGCGGCGGCGGGGCTGGCGGTCTATCCGGTGGAAAGCCGGTTGATCTTTCCGGTGATGATCCTGGCGGGGGCCTTTGGCGGGTTTCTGTGGGCGATGATCCCCGCACTGCTGAAGACGGTGTTCCGGACGAACGAGATTCTGGTGTCGCTTCTGCTGGTCTATGTGGCGCAGAACATTCTGGCGATGATGGCATTGGGCGCCCTGCGCAACCCGGAGGGCGGTGGGTTTCCGGGCAGCCGGAACCTGAGCCAGATCCCGTCGATGGCGAATCCGGAGCTGATTGCGGGGACGGGGATGCACTGGGGGGTGGTCGCGGCTTTCATGGCGGTGATCGCAGGGTACATCCTGTTGCAGCGGCATATCCTGGGGTTCCAGATCAAGCTGGCCGGACAGGCCCCGAGGGCAGCGCGGTTTGCAGGCGTCTCACCGGCACGGCTGGTGGTGCTGTGTCTGGGGATATCCGGGGTGCTCGCCGGGCTCGCCGGGGTGTTTGAAGTTACAGGCCCTGCGGGGCAGATCAGCATTGATTTCAACGTGGGCTACGGGTTCACGGCAATCATCGTGGCGTTTCTGGGAAGGCTGAACCCGGTGGGTATCCTGTTTGCGGGGCTGTTGATGGCGCTGACCTATATCGGCGGCGAGTTGGCGCAGTTGATGCTGGGGCTGCCGTCGGCGGCGATCCAGGCGTTTCAGGGGATGCTTCTGTTCTTCTTGTTGGCGACGGACCTGTTGACCAACTTCCGCGTGCGGCTGGCGAAGCGGGAGGGGGCGTGATGTTCGGTGGCATTGATCCGGCGCTGTTGATTGCGGCGCTGATGGTGAACTCGGTTCCCATCATGCTGGCGGCGACGGGCGAGCTGGTGGTGGAGAAGGCGGGGGTCCTTAACCTTGGGGTTGAGGGGATGATGATCATGGGGGCGATCTGCGGGTTTGTGACCGCGGTCGTCACCGGGAACCCCTATCTGGGGTTTGTGGGCGGGGCCTTGGGGGCGATGGCGCTGTCGGCGGTGTTTGGGGTGCTGACGCAGGTGTTGCAGACCAATCAGGTGGCGACGGGGCTGGCACTGACGCTGTTCGGGCTGGGGCTGTCGTCGTTGATCGGGCAGTCCTATGTGGGCATCAAGCCGCCCGCGACGGGGGACGTGGCCCTGGGTCCTTTGGCGGATATTCCCTTTCTGGGCGTGGCGGTCTTCAGCCATGACTGGATGGTCTATGCCTCAATCGCGCTGGTGGCGGGGGTGTGGTGGGCGCTGAAGTACAGCCGGATGGGGCTTGTGCTTCGGGCGGTCGGCGAAAGCCATGAGGCGGCGCATGCGCTGGGCTACAAGGTGACGCGAATCCGGTTCATCGCGGTCTTGTTCGGGGGCGCGCTGGCGGGCTTGGGCGGGGCCTACATCAGCCTGGTGCGGGTGCCGCAATGGACGGACGGGATCACGGCGGGGGCGGGGTGGATCGCGCTGGCGATCGTGGTCTTTGCCAGCTGGAAGCCCTGGCGCGTCCTGGCCGGTGCCTATCTTTTCGGCGGTATTTCCGTGCTACAGCTGAACCTGCAGGCGGCCGGGTCGGCCATCCCGGTGGAATACTTGTCCATGGCCCCGTATCTGATAACCATCCTGGTGCTGGTCATCATGTCTTCGGGACGTGGGAAAGCCGCACTGGCTGCGCCGGCCTGTCTGGGCCAGAATTTCCACGCCTCGCGATAGGGGCATAACTTTGGGGGGAAAACCCCCCGCAACGATGGGGAGATACCATATGAAACGCAGAACTCTGCTTGCGACCGCTGCGCTGGGCCTTGGGCTGGCCTTCGGCGGCGCGGCGATGGCACAGGACAAGACGAAGGCCTGCTTCGTCTATGTCGGGCCGATTGGCGATGGCGGCTGGACCTATCAGCACCATCAGGGGGCACTGGCCGTGCAAGAGGCCTTTGGCGACAAGGTCGAGATCGCGTTTCAGGAAAACGTGCCGGAAGGCGCGGATGCCGAGCGCGTGCTGACCCAGATGGCGCTGTCGGGCTGCAACATCATCTTCACCACCTCGTTCGGCTATATGGACGCGACGAACGCCGTTGCCGCCAAGTTCCCGGACATCAAGTTCGAACATGCCACGGGCTACAAGCGTGAGCATCCGAACGTTTCCACCTACAACGCGCGGTTCTATGAAGGCCGGGCGGTGCAGGGGCACATCGCGGGCAAGATGACGAAGTCGAACAAGATCGGCTATATCGCGTCCTTCCCGATCCCTGAGGTCATCATGGGGATCAACAGCTATTACCTGCATGCCAAGAAGGTGAACCCGGCGGTGGAGCTGTCGATCGTCTGGGCCTTCACCTGGTTCGATCCGGCGAAAGAGGCGGACGCGGCCAAGGCGCTGATCGATCAGGGCGTGGACGTGATCGCGTCGCACACCGATTCGACCGCCCCGCTGGCCGAGGCTGCCAAGACGAATGGCGCGGTGATCGGCTTCGGTCAGGCGTCGGACATGGCGGAATACAAGGACGGGCCACGGGTGTCGTCGATCATCGACAACTGGGCGCCCTACTACATCAAGCGCGTCGGCGCGCTGATGGACGGGACCTATGCCCAGGCCGATGCCTGGGAGGGGATCGCAGGTGGTGAGGTGGAGATCGGCGAGATCACCGCGCTGGTGCCGGCCGAAGTGAAGGCCGAAGCCGAAGCGATGCGCGATGCAATTGCGGCGGGGACCTATCACCCCTTCACCGGGCCGATCAACAAGCAGGACGGCAGCCCCTGGCTGGCGGAGGGCGTGACTGCCCCGGATGGTGACCTGTTGGGCATGAACTTCTACGTCGAGGGCATTGTCGGCGAGATCCCGCAGTGACCTTTGCCAGATAGGGGATTTTCGACCCGGACGAGGGGGCAAGCCCCCCGATCCGGGCCGAAAAGTGGGGGTTTCACACCCCCACACCCCTGTGGGATATTTGGAGAAGAGAAAGGGCATGGGATTTCCGTGCCCTTTTCTTGTGGGAGGGTTTATGGACTGCGATTTTCTGATCATTGGTGGCGGGATTGCCGGAATCTCGGCGGCGGCGCGGTTATCGGGGCTGGGCTCGGTCATCCTGCTGGAGGCAGAAGATGCCCTTGCGCACCATGCCAGCGGCCGGTCGGCGGCCCTTTATGAGCCGCGTTATGGCGCGCCGCCGGTGGTGGGGTTGTCGATGGCCTCGGGCGATTATTTCCGGTCGGTTCCGGGCGTGCTTAGCCCGCGCGGGCTTATGCTGGTGGGAAAGGCCGGGGCGGAAGAGACCTTCGCGCATGATCTGGTGGCGATGGCCTTTGACCAGATCAGCGTCGAGGAGGCGCGGGCCATCGTGCCAATCCTGAACCCCGAGGTGGTGGCGCAGGCGGGCTATGCCGCGCATGCCGAGGATGTGGACACGGACCTTTTGATCCAGGGTTTCGCGCGTGAGGCGAAGGGGCGCGGCGCGCGCGTGGTGACCAAGGCGCGGGTCAGCGCCATTGCCAAGGACGGGGCGGGCTGGCGGGTGACGTCAGATGCGGGTGAGTTTACTGCGCGGATGCTGGTGAACGCGGCGGGGGCCTGGGTGGACCAGATCGCCGCGCTGGCGGGGGTGCAGCCCCTGGGGTTCACGCCCTACCGCCGGTCAATGGCGCGGATCCCGGCGCCGGGCGGGCATGATGTCAGCCGCTGGCCGATGATGTTCGGTCCGGGTGAGGACTGGTATGCCAAGCCTGATGCCGGGGCGCTGATCGTCAGCCCTGCCGAAGAACATCTGATGGAGCCGCATGACGCCTGGGCCGATGACATGGTGCTGGCCGAGGGGTTGGCGCGCTATGAGGAGATGGTGACCGAACCGGTGACGCGGCTGTTGGCCAGTTGGGCGGGGTTGCGCACATTCTCGCCCGACCGGTCGCTGGTGATCGGGGCGGATCTGCGCGAGCCGTCGTTCTTCTGGCTGGCGGGACAGGGCGGCTATGGGTTCCAGACCTGCCCGGCGGCAAGCCAGCTGGCGGCGGACCTGATCGGTGGCCGGGCGCCCGAGATCGGGGCCGATCTGGTGGCGGCGCTGTCGCCCGCGCGGTTCGGGTGACGGTTTCCGCCGACTGGTGAAATCAGCGCGTGACAGCGGGGCGCGGGACCGGCAGCATCGGCCCATGAAACGCGCGTTTTGCCTGGTTGCCGGACTGATCCTTGCTGCCTGCGGCGGGCCTGCCCCACGTCAGCCCGCGGTGCCGGACGAGATCACGGTCACCACGTCGAACTTCCGCGATGCGGACCCGACTGATTGGCCGGGCCGGTCGCCCGACCGCTATCCGGTGCACGGGATTGACCTGTCGCGCTTTCAGACAGAGGTGGATTGGCCAACCGCCCGGGCCAACGGGGTGAACTTCGCCTTCATCAAGGCGACTGAGGGCGGTGATCTGGTTGACCCAATGTTTGACGCCCATTGGCAGGGGGCCAGGGCAGCGGGGGTCAAGCGCGGGGCCTATCACTTCTTCTATCACTGCCGCCCGGCGGCAGAGCAGGCGCGCTGGTTCATCCGGCATGTCCCGAAAGAGGCAGGCGCCCTGCCACCGGTGCTTGACATGGAATGGACGCCGTTTTCGCCCACCTGCACGATCCGCCGCGATGGGGCCACGATCCGGGACGAGGCGCGGATCTTCTTGGACATTCTGGAACGCCACTACGGTCAGCGCCCGCTGATCTATACCACGGTGGATTTCTTTGAGGACACCGAGCTTTGGCGCCTGCAGGGGGTGGAGTTCTGGCTGCGCGCGGTCGCCGACCATCCGGGCGAGGTTTATGACGGCACGGGGTGGAGCTTCTGGCAGTACACCTCGACCGGGGTGGTGCCGGGGATTGCGGGCAAGGTGGATATCAACGTCTTCGGGGGCTCAAAGGCGGCCTGGGCGGGCTGGATCGCGGCCCGCGCGCTTTAGGCCCTGGGCTTGCGCCAGTCACGCCAGCGGCGCAGCCAGCGCTTGGTCAGCCGCCTGCCCCGGATGACAAAGACCGAGATCGGCCCACGCAGGACCGGCAGGTCCACCGCGAGGAGGAGGAGACCGAGCGGCAGCATCCAGATGCCAAGGACCGGCAGGAAGGAAAAGAGACCGCCCGCGATCAGCACAAGCGCGATCGGGAAGCGGACCGGGAACCAGCTGTCACGCCGCAGGGTGGACATGGGGCCGCGCAGGGGCGGAAAAAGCCGCTCCAGTGCCATGAACTGCCGTTGAAACCTGCGCTCGCGCCGCGTCATGCCGAATCTGTTTCCATGAGGGCAAGATGGGGCAGGCGTGCAACAGCTTCAAGGCAGGTGACGCTGGCTTGACGCCGTGGCTGGGTTGGATGCGCGGCGGTCAAGGATATGGGCGCTGATGGCGTTGTCGCGGCTCCACCCTTCCAGCGCGGACAGGGGGGCAAGGAGCGACTGGCCCAGCGCAGTAAGGCGGTAGGAGGTCGCGCGACCGGCAACGACGCGGAGAAGGAGGCCGTCCTTCTCCAGCTCACGCAGGTGCTGGTAGAGCATCTTGCCGCTGATGCCGGGAATGCGGGCCTGAAGCTGACCGTACCGGTCGAGGCCATGGGCGATGTAGTAGAGGAGGAGGATTTTCCACCGCCCGCCGATCAGGGTCATGGCAGCGGCGAGGGGGCAGGTTTCAATCAGCCCGACCTCGTTGCGGTAGTTCGTGGACCGCTCCTTGCGCATGATTTCCTCCGGAAGGTTACTCATTTGTAGGTGTTTCTTTGTCGGCCGTGCCGGCCGAGGGTGCGGCTTAAGGCAACCTTGGAGGACGGTAATGACTTCACCCCAGACGATCCAGCAGATTTCGGATGTTCAGGAGATTGCGGCGATACGCCCGCGCTTTGGCCAGGCCGCAGACGCGCGTGACTGTGCGGCAATAGAGGCGCTGTTCGAGCCGGAGGTTCATGCCGACATGTCGGAGTTCGGCATCCCGGCGGCACGCCTTGCGCGGGCCGACCTGGTGGCGATGTTCCGCCACGCGTTCCGGCATGATGCGGTGCGGACGCAGCAGCTCTATGGCTCCATCACCGTGGAGGTGGAGGGGGACCGGGCGACCTGCCGGTCCTACTTGCACGGGACGCATGTGGGGAAGGACTTCCCCGGCGGCGATCTGTTCGAGCTGCACGCCGAGAATACCGACACTCTCCGGCGCAGCCCATCGGGGTGGCGGATCGCGGAGACACGGCTGCGGGTGATCCGGGTGAGCGGGAACTTTGGGTTGGTGAGCTAGCCGTCGATCCGGATGCGGGCGTTCGTGGGGTCGAAGGGGCTGTCTTCGGTGACCACGGCGTCCCATTCCTTCAGCTGGATCTTCACTTTCAGCTTCTGGCCGGGGGTCGCAAGGGCGACGGGGACGTAGCCCATGCCGATCTGCTTGCCGAATGCGACGGAGTAGCCGCCCGAGGTCAGGCGGCCGACCTTGATGCCGTCGTGGATGATCGCTTCCTTGCCCCATGGGTCGGTGCCGCTTGGCCCGTCGATCAGGAGGGTCACGCATTTCGACCGGATGCCGGTGGCCAGCATCTTCTCTTTCCCACGGAAATCCTTGGTCAGGTCGACGAAGCGGTCAAGTGCTGCCTCCAGCGGGGTTGCGTCGCGGCCCAGTTCGTTGCCGAAGGCGCGGTAGGATTTTTCCTGACGGAGCCAGTTCTGGGCGCGGGCGCCGACGGGCTTGAGGCCGTGCTTTTCGCCGGCTTTCAGGAGGAGGTCCCAGAGGTAGCGGCCGAACTCGATCGGGTAGTGGAGTTCCCAGCCGAGTTCCCCGGTGTAGGCCACACGGACAGCGCGGACGGGGCACATGCCGAGTTCGATGTCGCGGTAGCTGAGCCAGGGGAAGCGCTTGTTCGACAGAACGGTGTCGGGGTCGGCGTCCTTAACGATGTCTTTCAAAAGGGCGCGGGCGTTCGGGCCGGCGAGGGCATAGACGCCCCACTGGGTGGTGATGTCGTGAATGTCGATGTGGCCCTTGCCTGCGGCCATCCAGTCATCGGCGGCCTTTTGCAGGAAGTCGTAGTCATAGGCCGTCCATGCACCCGCCGAGATCAGGTAGTATTCGTCCTGTTTCAGCCGGACGATGGTGTATTCGGTGCGGGTTGTGCCGTGGTCGGTCAGGGCATAGGTCAGGTTGATCCGGCCCACATTCGGCAGCTTGTTGCAGGTAAAGTGGTCGAGGAAGGCGGTTGCACCGGGCCCGCGCACCAGATGCTTGGTGAAGGCTGAGGCGTCGATGATGCCGACGGTGTTGCGGACGGCTTCGGCCTCGGCCTTCGCGTATTGCCACCAGTCACCGCGCCGGAAGCTGCGGGAGTTGTGGTCAAAGTCGGCGTGGGCGTCCTTCGGGCCGTAGTAGTTCGGGCGTTCCCAGCCGTTCACCTGACCCATCTGCGCGCCGAGGTCTTTCTGGCGGTCGTAGGCGGGGGCGGTGCGGAGGGGGCGGCAAGCCTCGCGTTCCTCATCCGGGTGGTGCAGGATGAAGACGTGGTCGTAGCATTCCTCGTTCTTCCGGGAGGCGTATTCGGTCGTCATCCAGTTGCCGAAGCGCTTGGGGTCGAGGGAGGCCATGTCGATCTCGGCCTCACCTTCGGTCATCAGCTGGGCGAGGTAGTAGCCCGTGCCGCCCGCGGCGGTGATGCCGAAAGAGAAGCCCTCGGCCAGCCACATGTTGCGCAGGCCGGGTGCGGGGCCGACAAGCGGGTTGCCGTCGGGGGTGTAGCAGATCGGGCCGTTGTAATCGTCCTTGAGGCCCACGGTTTCCGACGAGGGAATGCGGTGGATGAAGGACATGTATTCCTGCTCGATCCGCTCAAGATCAAGCGGGAAGAGGTCGGCGCGGAAGCTGTCGGGGACGCCGTAGGGCCAGCGGGCGGGGGCGCCTTTCTCGTAGGGGCCAAGGATCCAGCCACCGCGTTCTTCGCGGACATACCACTTGGCGTCGGCGTCGCGGAGGACGGGGTGCTGTGGGTTGGTCTTGCGCCACTCGACAAGGGCCGGGTCGGGTTCCGTGACGATGTACTGGTGTTCCACCACGACAGCGGGGGTCTTGATCCCCAAAAGGCGGGCGGTGCGCTGGGCGTGGTTGCCGGTGGCGGTGACGACATGTTCCGCCGTGATGTCGAACTTGTCATCTGAGGGGACGAGGTTGCCGCCCTGTTCGATCATGCGGGTGCAGGACACGATCCATTCCGAACCGGTCCAGCGATAGGCATCCACCTGCACCTTGCGTTCAAAGGTGGCCCCGAGTTGCCGCGCGCCCTTGGCCATCGCCTGCGTCACGTCCGCCGGGTTGATGTAGCCATCCTGCGGGTGATAAAGCGCGCCGATCAGATCTTCGGTCCGGACCAGCGGCCAACGGTCCTTGATGTCCTTCGGCGTCAGGAATTCGTGGTAGACCCCGGCGGTCTCGGCGACGGAGGAATACAGCATGTACTCGTCCATCCGCTGCTGGTGTTGCGCCATCCGCAGGTTGCCGACGACGTAGAAGCCGGGGTTCAGGCCCGTCTCAGCCTCCAAGCCCTTGTAGAAATCCACGCTGTATTTGTGGATGTGGGTCGTGGCGTAGGACATGTTGAACAGCGGCAAAAGGCCCGCCGCGTGCCAGGTGGAGCCTGCCGTCAGCTCATCCCGTTCGACCAGCATCGTATCCCAGCCGGCTTTGGCGAGATGATAGGCGATCCCGGTGCCCACTGCGCCACCGCCGACGACAAGGGCTTTGACATGGGTTTTCATTGGATGGGCCTCCGGCAAGGGTTTGTCCCTATCTGCCAGAGGCGGGGCAAACCGGGCAAGTCCACCCGACCTTTGGCGTCAGAAAACGACATTGCCGGGGATCGGCCGCAGAAGCCGGGGGGACCGGCGGACGCGCGGCCTGCCCCGCAGGCAACGCTGGGACGCCGTTCAGGTTGCAACGGGCGGGTTGAAACCTTTGTGATCGGGATCCATGCAACCAATACGGTCGTTCAGTGTTTCCGTCCTGTCACAGCTTTGCAGCGCTTTCGGCCCGGCAAGGCTATTCACGAAACAACGACAGGATAAGACCCATGAAAACCATCATTGCTTCTTCAGCGCTGGCCCTTGTGGCCGCATCCACTGCCTTTGCGCAGGAGGCCCGCCCGCTTTACCTTGAAGGCGTTGAGAACGGCGTGCGTGCGTCTGACTTCATCGGCAAGCGTGTCTATGTCACCGAAGCCGATACCACCGGCATGTCGGACACCGCGATCGCCGATGCAGATGCGAACTGGCAGGATGCCGGCGAAATCAGCGACATGATGATCAGCCTTTCGGGCGATACCGAGGTTGTTCTGGTCGATTTCGGCGGCTTCCTTGGGATCGGCGAGAAAACCGTCGCCCTGGACATGCAGCAGCTGGCGCTGGTGCCGGATGCGGACAGCCCGGACGACTACTTCATCGTGTTCAAGGGCACGAATGCCGAGCTTGAGAGCGCGCCTGCGTTCAACCCGGACATGGTCTTCGCAGCGGCTGACGCCACGATGACCACCGACACCGATGCCGCCACGGCCACCGACGCTGATGCCACGGTTGCCACCGATGGCACCACGGCCCCGGCAGTGGCACCCGCCACCGACATGGCCGAGACCGCGCCGATGGCGACAGGCGACATGGTTGACCTGACGACCTATGCCGAGGCCGATCTGGTCGGCAAGCGTGTCTACGGTCCGAACGATGAGGACGTGGGCGAAATCAGCGCCGTGTCGCTGGACGCGGATGGCAAGGTTGCCGGAGCGGTCGTCGATGTCGGCGGCTTCCTTGGGATGGGCGAGAAAGAGGTTGTCCTGACCTCGGCCATGCTGTCGCTGGTTCCCGGTGTGGACGGGTCGGAGCCGAAGTTCGTGGTGACTGCGACCCAGGAACAGCTGGAAACGATGGACACCTACCAGCGCTAAGCTGGGACCCCTGGCCGGAAAACGGCCACAAGTGACGAGACCGGGCAGCCCGCATTCAATGCGGGCTGCCCTTTTTTCAGCGTATCAGACTTTTTTCAGCGTATCAGACCGGCCAAGCTGGCGGTCTGCGCATCGCTGAGGCGGTGCAGGTCGGACAGAGGCATGGCGTCCTGCTTCACGAATTCGATGAACATCTGGTTCAGCGTGTTGAAGACGATCTGGCCGAAGACCTTTGCGTCAAGGTCGGGCCGGGCGAGGCCGCGCTTTTGCAAGGCGGCGATCAGGTCGCAGACCTGGGCCGAGAGCATCGCATCAAGTTCGGTATAGCGTTGGGAAAACGGGGTGCCCGGCGCCTCGATCGAAAAGGCCATCGCCTTGCGCCACATCTCTTTCGAGAGGTAGTGCAGGGAATGGTCGTAATACAGGCGGATCAGGCTGCCCAACGCCTGCGCGGTGTCCGGCGGGGGGGTGGTGACAAGGGTGTGCCCGGCCTCGACCACCTCTTCCACCTCCATCGAGACGATGGCGAGGAGGAGATCACCTTTGGTGGAGAAGTAGTTGTAGCAGGTGCCGGCAGACACCTCGGCCGCCGCTGCGATATCCTCGATCCGCACGGCATCATACCCCTGCGCCCGGAAAAGGCGCGAGGCGGCATCAAGGATGCGCCCGGTCCGATCCGCCTTCTGTCTTTCGCGCAGTCCGGTCATGCGGTTTCCAAATCGCCCATTATTTGATGTTGACTTCAAAAATGAACGAACTCAATCTTTTTTCCAAGCGCCCAACCAGAGGCCCCCAACATGGAGATGAGAATGACCCGCACGCTGTCTGCCATTGCCCTTCTGCTGACCGCGACGCCTGGCCTTGCGCAAGAGTTGAATGCGCTGGTCTGGTGCGACCATACCGACCCGGCGCTGATCGCCCCGTTCGAGGAAAAGTTCGGGGTGAAGGTGAACCTGAAGGAATATGAGGGCACGGCGGCGGGGCTGGCCATCCTGGAGCAATCGCAGCCCGGCGACTGGGACGTGCTGGTGATTGACGCGGTCGATGTAAAGCGCGCGGTTGAGGGCGGTCATCTGGCCGAAATCCCGGCGGACAAGCTGCCGACGGCGGATTTCTTCCCGGAACTCGTGATGGCCGAGAACAACACGGTGGACGGCAAGACCTATGCCGTGACGGAAAAGTTCGGCTACAACACCATTTCCTACGACAAGTCCAAGGTCGATCCGGCGGATATGGCGGATATGGCGACGCTGACCTCGGGCAAGTATGACGGGCGGATCGGGATCTATGACTATTACCTGCCGGTGCTGGGGCTGGTGGCTTTGGGCCAGGGGATCAACACCGCCGACATCACGGCTGACAACCTCGGCTCGCTGAAGGACCCGCTGATGGCACTGCGGGCGGCATCCAAGCAGGTGGCGGATGTGGTGTCGGCCCAGACCGCACTCGCGACGGGTGAGGTGGACATCATCGTCGGCGGCGGCGAATGGCTGACGGCGGTGCTGGCGGCAGAGAACCCGAACCTGGACTGGACGATCCCGACCCAAGGCGCGCTGCGCTGGGCGCAGTCGATTGGCGTCGTGGCCGGGTCCACGCAGCCGGACCTTGCGCTGGAGTTCGTCAACTACATCGTGTCGCCCGAGGGGCAGGCGCGGCTGGCGACGTCCTCCTGCTATTGGGGGATGCCGGCGAATGCCAAGGCGGGCGACGCGCTGACGCCGGACCAGAAGGCAGTCCTGCGCTGGGACCAGCAGCCGGAATTCCTGGCCCGCGCGCAGCTCTATCCGATTCCGGATGCCGCCCTTGATACCGCGATGCAGGATTTGTGGACTGAAATGCTGGCGCAGTAAGTCCGGACAGTGAGCCTTGCCGCAAAAGACCGCCGTCTGGGCTGGGGCCTGATCGCCCCGGCGCTGATCTGGACGGCGGCTTTCTTCATCCTGCCGTTTCTGGCGATGGTCGCCCTGTCCTTCGCCACGATGGACGGGCGCGAGGTGGTGCGGGGGTTTGATCCGGGCAACTACGTCCGCATTTTCAGCGACCCCACGATGCTGGGCGCGCTGTGGAACAGTCTTGAGATCACAGTTGTGGTAACGGTGATATCGGTGCTGCTCGCTTACCCCTTGGCCGCGATCATCGCCTTTCGGGTGCCCGCGCGGTGGCAACGGCTGGCGCTGCTCATGGCGGTGCTGCCATTCTGGACGTCTTATGTCGTGCGGTCCTATTCTTGGCTTCTGGTCCTTGGGCAGAACGGGGTGGTGAACAAGGCGCTGCTGGGGCTGGGGGTGATCGCTGAACCCTTGGAGATTGCCTCAACCCGCGCCGCGACGGTGATCGGCTTCGTGCATTTCTTTGTCATGCTGTTGACGCTGACGATCTATGCCAACCTGATCCAGCTTTCCCCGAACTATGCCCGGGCCGCGCAAGACCTGGGGGCCAGCCGCTGGCAGACTTTCACCCATGTGATCCTGCCGCTGACCCTGCCGGGCGTGGTCACGGGGGCGTTCCTGACCTTTGTCCTCTGCATCGGCGACTACATCACGCCGCAGATCCTTGGGGGAAACACGGAGCTGACGCTGCCGCAGCTGATCATGCTGCAACTGGGGCGCAGCGGAAATTTCCCTTTGGCCTCTGCGCTGTCGGTGGTCCTGATGGCGGTGGTGACGCTGGCCTATTTTGCATCGAGCCGCTGGTTGCGGCTGGACAGGGTGTAAGCCATGCTGGCAGCACAATTTTTCTGCGAAAAATCGCCGAAATTTCGCAGAAATTTCGTGCCCGGGCGCGTCCAACTGCCATGGGGCCAGGTCTGATGCGCGTCCTGTCCTACACCTATCTGGCGCTGGCCTATGTCTTCGTCTTCCTGCCGGTCGTCGTGCTGGTGGTGTTCAGCTTTCAGGATGGCCGCCTGCCGATACCGCCCTTCAAGGGCGTGACGCTGGACTGGTATGCCAAGGTATTGGGCGATGATGACCTGATGGCCGCCCTCTTGAATTCGCTCATGGTAGCGGTGGTGTCTTCGCTTGTGGCGCTGGTCTTGGGGTTCCTTGCGGCGCATGCGCTGGCCAGGGTGCGACTGCCAGGGTCGGTCTTGATGCGCGGCGTCCTGATCGCACCGATGGCGGTCAGTTACCTGATCATCGCGCTTGGCCTTCTGACGGTGTTCAACAGCCTAGGCATCCGCCCGTCCCTTTGGGCGACCGGCATCGGTCATGTGGTGATCAACCTGCCCCTCTGCTTTGCCATCAGCTATGCGGCGATGGGCGACCACCAGAAGGCCGCCGAACGTGCCGCGCGTGACCTTGGGGCGGCGGAATGGCAGGTACTGGCTTTGGTCTCTGCGCCGATGCTGGCGGCGCCCCTGGCCGCAGCGTTCTTCCTGTCGGTGACGTTCAGCTGGGATGAGTTCATCATCGCCTTCCTCCTCACCCGCTTCGACGTCACGCTTCCGGTGGAAATCTGGTCGATGCTGAAATCGGGCCTCTCCCCTGCCACCAATGCCGTGGGATCTCTGGTGTTCCTCGTGTCGGTCACGTTGGTGATCCTTCTCGAAATCTTCGTGTTCCGGAGGGCGAAATGACGGCTGGCGTCTCGATTGAACGGGTGTCGCAACGCTATGGCACCGCCACTGCGCTGGATGCGGTCAGTCTGGAAATCGAGGCGGGGGAGTTCGTGGTTCTCCTCGGGCCGTCCGGCTGCGGGAAGACCACGCTTCTGAACATCATCGGCGGGTTTGCGGAACCGACTGAGGGGCGCGTGCTGATTGGCGGGCGCGATATGGCGGGCGTGGCGCCGAAGGACCGGCCGACGACGACGGTGTTTCAGGACTATGCCCTGTTTCCGCATATGAGCCTGCGGGAGAATGTGAGCTTTGGCTTGCGGATGCGGGGGATTTCCCGCGCTGACCGGGCGGCCAAGGCCGATGCCATGTTGGCGCTTGTGGGGCTGGAGGGGCGCGGGGACCGGCGGCCGCATGAGCTGAGCGGCGGGCAGCGGCAGCGGGTGGCCCTTGCCCGGGCGCTGGCGGTAGAGCCGGAGGTTCTGCTGCTGGACGAACCGCTTGGCGCGCTGGACCTGAAGCTGCGGCGGCAGATGCAGGAGGAGTTGAAGGCGATCCAGCGGCGGGTGGGGACGACCTTCGTGCATGTCACCCACGACCAGGAAGAGGCGATGGCGATTGCCGACCGGATCGTGGTGATGAACGCCGGGCGGGTGGAGGATTTCGGGCCGCCGCGTGAGGTGTATCTGCGCCCGAAGACGTTGTTCACGGCGGGGTTCATGGGGGAAGTGAACCGGGTGCCCGTGGTCGGCGGCCATGCACCCTTTGGCCCGGTCGCGGTACCCGATGGCACGCTTTGCATCCGGCCCGAGGCGATTTCGGCCAAGGGGTCTTTGCATATCGGCCTGTGCAGGGTGACAGAGGCCGCGTTTTTCGGCACCCATGTCCGCGCGCACGTCACCCCTTTGGCGGCACCCGACCTGGCGCTTTTGGTGCATTTGCCGCAATCTGCGGCGGTTGAGGTTGGCACGTTGCTGGACCTTGGGGCGGAGGCCTTTGTGGTGCTGACCGAATGAGAGCTAACCCGGAAAACTGGTGGCGGGTGCGGGGCATGGGTGACGGGGTCACCCATATCGACGAGCCGCATATCCGCGAGTTCTACCGCTGCAATGTCTGGCACGTGCGGGGGCGCGATACGGATATGCTGGTGGACAGCGGGATGGGTGTGGTCAGCCTTCGTGACCAGGTTATGCTGGTGACCGAACGGCCGCTGCAGGCGGTCGCAAGCCACACGCATTTTGACCATATCGGGCTGCACCACGAGTTTCCCTGCCGTCTGTGCCATGGGGCCGAAGCGCACCTCATGCGCGCGCCGACGCGGGAGAATACCTTTGCCGACAAGTATGTGACCGACGATATCTTCACGACCCTGCCGCCCGAGCCCTTCGCCTGCGAGACCTATGCTGTGCAGGCCGCCCCCGCGACGCGTCTGCTTTGGGATGGCGATGTGGTGGACCTTGGCGACCGGCAGTTTGAGGTGATCCATACGCCGGGGCATTCTCCCGGCGGGATCGCCTTGTGGGAGGCGGCGACGGGCATCCTGTTTTCCGGCGATATCGTCTATGACGGGGACCTGATCGAGGGGACATCTGACCTGGAGCAGGCGCAGTATGTCACCTCGATGGAGCGGCTGCTGGCGCTGCCGGCACGGGTGGTGCATGGCGGGCATTTCCCGAGTTACTCGGGAGAAAGGCACCGCGAGATGATCTTGGACTGGCTGAGGGGTAAGGGACGATGACGGACTTCAACCAACCGCTGGGCGGCAATGACATGCCGCGCTTTGGCGGGCCGGCCACGATGATGCGGCTGCCGGCGGCGACCTCGGCCAAGGGGCTGGATGTGGCCTTCATCGGCATTCCGATGGACCACGGCACCTCGAACCGCCCGGGCACGCGGCTGGGGCCACGGCAGATCCGCGACGAAAGCCGCATGCTGCGGCCCTACAACATGGCAACGGGGGCGGCGCCGTTTGAGCATCTGCAGGTGGCCGATATCGGCGATGTGGCGATCAACACCTTTGATCTGAAAAAGACCGTGGACATCATCACAGCGCATTACCGCGAGGTGTTGGGCCACGGCGTGATCCCCCTGACGCTGGGCGGGGATCATACGCTGACTTGGCCGATCCTGCGGGCGGTGAAGGAACGGCACGGGCCGGTCGCGCTGATCCACATCGATGCCCACGCCGACATCAACGACACGATGTTTGGCGAGACGGTCGCCCACGGCTGCCCCTTCCGCCGCGCGTGGGAGGATGGCTGTCTGATCAACGACAAGGTGTTCCAGATCGGCCTGCGGGGAACCGGCTATTCCCCGGATGATTTCAACTGGGCCCGCGACAAGGGCTGGACGGTGGTGCAGGCCGAGGAGTGCTGGCACAAATCGCTGACCGGCCTCATGGCCCAGGTGCGGGCAAAGATCGGCGATGCGCCCGTCTACATCAGCTATGACATCGACAGTCTGGACCCGGCCTTTGCACCCGGCACGGGCACGGTGGAACCCGGCGGTCTGTCCACCTGGCAGGCGCTGGAGATCATCCGGGGCTGCGCGGGGCTGAACATCATCGGCGGTGATCTGGTGGAGGTGTCGCCACCCTATGACCCGACGGGCAACACCGCGCTGATCGGGGCGAACCTGCTTTATGAGATGCTGTGCGTGCTGCCCGGTGTGCCGCAGGTGCCGTCACGCTTTTCCGGGCTGGTGTTCTAGGCCGGTCAGTCGCCGACCCTGCAGCGCTTGATCCCGCCTGCGCCCTGATCACAGATTATGGCCGGGGCTGCCTTGGCGGCGGGCTCAACCTCGGTGTCACCAGCATCGGCGGCGGCATCGGCGGCCAGGCTGGCCTGGGCTGCATCGTAATCGGCGCGGTGGGCGGCAAGGCGGGCCGCAGACCGGGCGGCGCGGTCGCTGTCATAGGCGTTGCGGGCATCGCGGTCCAACGCCGAGGCCAGCACGATGACCGGTACATCGCCGAGGCCATCCTGCTTTTTCACCACGGCGGCGTTCATCGCCTTGACGTGCAGCGTTTCAAAGAAGTCGACCAGATCGGCATCCGACATCCGGCGCGAGGCCAGCACGCGCAGGTGAATCTGGCCGCCCACATCGGCCATGAAAAGCCTGCCCCGCATGTCATCGGGCAGCATGTCTTCGGTGATGTCGAGACCGCGGACCGTCATGGTAAAGAGGCCACGGTAGGCAGCGGCCGTGGTTTGCAAGGCAAGGCGCTGGTCGGTGGCCATGACACCGCTGAAGATCACATCGGGATAGCGCACGGCCTTGACGATGACCCGGCGTTCCCCGCGTTCATAGGTCAGGATCGCTACTTCGGCCGCGTCGGGAACCTTGGCGTTGACCATGTCGGCGACAAGGCCGAGGGCCAGCGCCTCACCCGTGCCGGCGGCGCGGGGCAGGAAGGGCTGGGTGTCATCCTTCGTCGCCGGGCGGACCGTCCAGCCTTCGGGCGGGCGGGGCAGCATGTCAGCCAGATCGCGCGGCAGGCCCGAGGGGTCGGCCGAGCGGGCCAGCGAGGCGATGCGGCCGGAAAGGCCGCCGAGATAGTCACGGATCGGCAGGTCTGCCTCTTCATCGGCGGCGGTGACCAGCTGGCGGGCCATGTTGTAGTCCAGCACAAGGAAGCCCCCGGCCGCGATGGAGAACATTGAAAGCAAGCCAATCAGTCGCAGCACCGGAACACTCCGTTCGTTCAACCCCGTGGGGGTTTTTACCGAGGAATTGGGGCAAGCTTCGGGCAAGAGCCGTTAAAATTGCCGTCAGATGGTGTCAGGATGCCGCAAGGGGCGCGGTCAGATCAGGCCTTCCTTGCGGAACAGCGTCTTCAGGTCGGTTTCCGGACGGGCGCCGAAATGGGTGATGACTTCGGTCGCGGCGATGCAGCCCATCCGGCCGGCCGTGGCCAGGGATTGACCCGTGGCATAGCCGTACAGGAACCCGGCTGCAAAGAGATCGCCCGCGCCGGTGGCATCGACGGGCACCACCCGGCGGACCGGGGCAAGGGCGGTCTCATCCCCCCGCACGATGATGACGTCTTCCCCGGAGCGGGTGCAGGCGACAAGGCCCGCATCTTGTGCCGCCTGTTCCAGGGCTGCGGAAAGGTCAGTCTGGTAAAGCGAGCACCATTCGTGTTCGTTGCCGATCACATAATCCAGCGATTTGACCAGACGGCGAAAGTCATCGCGGTGCCGGTCGACGCAGAACGGGTCGGACAGCGAAATCCCGGCCTTGCCGCCTGCCTTGTGGCAAAGGTCAACCGCGCGCTCGAACGCCAGCTTTCCCTTGGGTTTGTCGTAGAGATAGCCTTCAAGGAACAGGATCTCGGCGCTGCCGGCCACGGATTCCGACACATCCTCGGGGCCAAGCTCGGAGGAAATGCCAAGGTAGGTGTTCATCGACCGTTCCCCATCAGGCGAGACGAAGATCATGCTGCGCGAGGTGGGAAGCTCGCCCCCCGGGACCGGAGGGTTGACGAATTCCGTGCCCTCATCCGCCATGGAGCGGGCGTAGAAGCGGCCAAGCGCATCGTCATGGACCCGGCCGATAAAGGCGGTGGCAAGGCCAAGGCTGCCAAGCCCGGCCAGCGTGTTCGCGACTGACCCGCCCGGCGCCTGCTGGCGGTTGGTCATCGCACCGTAAAGAAGCTCGCCCCGCTCACGCTCGACCAGCTGCATGATGCCCTTCTGGATGCCCATCAGGTCAAGGAACGTGTCGTCAGCCGTGGAAAACACATCGACGATGGCATTGCCGATGCCGACAACCTGGTAGGACTTCATGCGGTCTTCTCCGGGTAAAGGCACCATTCCGCGATCGGGCAGATGCTGCATTTGGGTTTGCGCGCGACGCAGATATACCGGCCATGCAGGATAAGCCAGTGGTGGGCGTGGTGCTGGTATTCGACGGGAACGTGGTCTTCGATGGCGCGCTCAACCGCCGTCTCATCCTTGCCGGGGCAGATGCCGGTGCGGTTGCCGACGCGGAAGATGTGGGTATCCACCGCCTGTGCCGGGTGGTGAAACCACATCGAAAGGACGACATTCGCCGTCTTCCGCCCCACGCCCGGCAGGGTGACGAGGGCGGCGCGGGAGGATGGCACCTCACCCCCGAAGTTGTCGATCAGCAGGCGAGAGAGCTTGATGACGTTCTTGGCCTTGTTGCGGTAAAGGCCGATGGTCTTGATGTGGTCGATCAGGGCCTCTTCGCCGAGGTCGAGCATTTTCTGCGGCGTGTCGGCGATCTGGAAAAGCTTGCGGGTGGCCTTGTTCACGCCCACGTCGGTGGCCTGCGCCGAAAGGGCGACGGCCACCAGAAGGGTGAAGGCGTTGACATGCTCAAGCTCGCCCTTCGGTTCGGGCTCGATCTCGGCGAAGCGCGCGAAGATCTGTTTCAGCGTGGCGTAAGGAAGCTGCGGGACCATGCGGCCCTTGTGCCAGCGCCGCGCCCGTCGTGCAACCTTACTGGTCGCCGACCAGCAGAGGCGGCAGCTTCGGATCGGCCTCGCACCGTTCCAGCGGGATTTCGCGCAAGGAGCTGATCGACAGCACGTTGTCGTACTGGCCGCGGGTGGCATCGAACCGGCCTTCGGCGCAGGCGCAGCTTGATCCGTAGCGGTCGGTCGGCTGGCCCTGGTAGTCCAGCCGCAGGCGGTTGTCGAATTCAGGGGTATAGGCGTCGTCGAACCCGGGGACGGGGGGGCTGCCCTGCATCGCCAGCCACCACTGACCATCGGCATCCTCAAGGATCACGTTGGCGGGGGATGGGTTGTGGTACCAGCCGCAGCGGGTTTCGGCGGCAGCGGGAAGGGCAGCGAGGAGCGCAGTCGTCATCAGGGCAAGGCGGAGCATTCGGGCCTCATGCATGGGGTGGGACAAGGGAAACACGGGGGCGGGACAGGCTCAAGGCTGGAAAACCGGATGCGCAGGAAGCGGGTCGCGGGACCGCCGCTGCCAAGTTAGGATGGCGACAAGGAGACAGCCATGACCGACCAATCACCCGCCTATCATTACCAGGTGATCGCCCGCGCGCTGGAAGCGATTGACGCTGGCGGCCCCGGCCTGACGCTGGACGGGTTGGCCGCACAGATGCGGATGAGCCCGGCACATTTCCAGCGGGTGTTCAGCCAATGGGTCGGCGTAAGCCCGAAGCGGTATCAGCAATACCTGACACTCGGCCATGCGCGCCGCCTTCTGGCCGAACGCCACACCACCCTTGCCGCCGCGCATGAGGCAGGCCTGTCCGGCAGCGGCCGTCTGCATGATCTGTTTCTGACCTGGGAGGCGATGTCGCCGGGCGATTATGCCCGGGGGGGCGCGGGGCTGGTCATCCGCTGGGGCTGGTTCGAAAGCCCGTTTGGCCCGGCACTGGTGATGGCCACCGACCGGGGCATCTGCGGCATCGGCTTTGCCGATGAGGTGGGGGCCGAGGCCGCATTGGAGGATCTGGTCAGCCGCTGGCCCAAGGCCGAGTATGTCGAGGACCCGGTCGCCCTGCGCCCCTTGGTGGATGCGGCCTTTGATGGCAAGGCGAGCGAGCTGCACCTGATCGGCGCGCCGTTCCAGATCAAGGTCTGGGAGGCGCTGCTGGCGATCCCGACCGGCCATGTCACCACTTATGCCGATATCGCCGGGGCCATCGGCCACCCGACGGCGCATCGGGCGGTGGGGACGGCGGTGGGACGGAACCCGATCAGTTTCCTGATCCCCTGCCACCGGGCCTTGCGCCGCGACGGGGGGCTTGGCGGCTATCACTGGGGCCTCTCGCGCAAGCGCGCGATGCTGGCCTGGGAAGCGGCGCGAACAAATTTGTGATGCGCGGAACCATGCCGATGTTTCGTGCGTTATGTCTTCGGCTGTCATCCTGATCTGGCCCTTGCTATAAGGTGCACAGAGCCCGGTCCGCGGGACAGAGACCTTTTCGAGGCGAGAGCAATGATGATGAAGACCCCCCTTATTCTGGCTGCGGCCAGCCTTCTGGCGCTGACGGCCTGCGTGGACCCGAACGCCTATCCCGATGATCCGAACGGCCGCACCAAAAGTGGCGCCGTGATCGGTGGCCTGGTTGGTGCGGTTGCGGGTGCTGCAACGGCCCGCGACGGTGACGAGCTGAAGGGCGCTGTCCTGGGTGGCGCGCTTGGCGCGGGCACCGGCGCGCTGATCGGCGCTGACCTTGACCGTCAGGCAGCCGAACTGCGCGGGTCGCTCAGCTCCAACATCTCGGTCACGAACACGGGTGACTACCTGATCGTGAACATGCCGCAGGACCTGCTGTTCGCCGTCGACAGCGCCGCCGTGCGCCCCGACCTGCGCCGCGACCTGTCGACCGTTGCCTCCAGCCTGTTGAAATACCCCAACAGCCGGATCGAGGTGATCGGCCACACCGACAACTCCGGTGCCGCCGCCTACAACCAGGATCTTTCGCAGCGCCGGGCCGTTTCGGTCGCGGGTGTCCTGCGTGACAGCGGTGTGCCAGGTGCCCGCATCGCGGCCTTTGGACGGGGTGAGGATCAGCCGATCGCGTCGAACCTGACGCCCGAGGGACGCGCCCAGAACCGCAGGGTCGAGATCATCATCCGCCCGACGCGCTAAGCTTTGGCGACATGAATTCAGGGGGCCGGGACATTCCCGGCCCCTTTTGGCATTGTGTCGGCAGCCAACCGGTCATAATTTCGGACCAATCGCAGGGGTCCGAAATGCCGTTCCTGAAAGTCACTCCCGAAAAGCTGTCGCAATCCGTGGTTCGCCAGATCGAGCAACTGATCCTGCGGGGGATCTTGCAACCCGGGGAACGGCTGCCGTCAGAGCGGGACATGGCGGAAAAGCTGGGCGTGTCCCGGCCGTCGTTGCGCGATGCCATCAGTGATCTGGCCGACCGGGGGCTGTTGATCAGCCGTGCGGGGTCAGGCGTGTTTGTCGCCGAGGTCTTGGGATCGGCGTTTTCGCCGGCGCTGATCCAGCTGTTTGCCACGCATGAAGAGGCCGTGTTCGACTACATCGCCTTTCGCCGTGACATGGAGGGGCTTGCCGCAGAACGCGCGGCGCGGCTGGGGTCGGAAACCGATCTGCGGGTGATTGCGACGATCTTTGCCAAGATGGAACTGGCGCATCAAAAACGCGACCCGACCGATGAGGCGCAGCTGGACGCCGAGTTCCACATGGCGATCATCGAGGCGAGCCACAACGTCATCATGCTGCACATGCTGCGGTCGATGTTCGATCTGCTGCGGCAGGGGGTGTTCTACAATCGGCAGGTGATGTTCAAGAACCGGATGACGCGCGACCAGCTGCTGGACCAGCACCGGGCGATGAACACGGCCGTGCAGGCCCGCGACCCTGCGGCCGCCAGGGCTGCGGTCGAGGCGCATCTGAACTTTGTGGAACAGGCGCTGGTCGATCAGATCCGGGCCGAGAAGAACGAAACCATCGCCCGCCAGCGGCTGGAGCATGAGGAAAGCCGCTGAGGCATAAGCCGGAACTGAAAACGGCGGCCCGATGGGCCGCCGTTCTGGTGTGTCAGACCTGACGCGCGGTCAGTGCATCCGGTCGGCGACCTGCAGGATGG
This sequence comes from Rhodobacter sp., assembly GCA_027489175.1. Lineage (GTDB taxonomy): Bacteria > Pseudomonadota > Alphaproteobacteria > Rhodobacterales > Rhodobacteraceae > Tabrizicola. Next base: position 104,160 of record JAIYAE010000002.1, on the reverse strand, counting down.
CATCGTCAATGGACGCGGCGGCAGCATCGGCGGTCATCTGCTTGGCCAGCACATCCCCGGCAGCGGCAATTGCAACTGCAACGGCCTGTTCGCGGACCTGACGGATGGCCCCCGCTTCGGCCGAGGCGATCTGGTCGGTCGCCGCAGCCAGACGGCGCGCGATGGAGGCCTTGAGGTCGGCCTTGGCCTGGGCGGCGGCGGCCATCGCCTCATCCTTGGCGGAAGCGACGATGCGGTCGGCCTGCTCTTGCACCTCTTTCTGGCGGCGTTCGTAGGTGGCCAGGATCGACTTCGCCTCTTCCCGCAGGGCGCGGGCTTCGTCGAGGTCGGCCTTGATGGCCACGGCGCGGGCGTCCAGCATTCCGGCGATCCTGCCGGGCACCTTGAGGTAGACCAGGATCGCGACGAAGGTCAGGAAGCCCAGCAGAACCACGAAGTCGGTGTTGTAGAGCGAGAAGAACGGGCCAGTCGCTGCCAAAGCAGGCGAGGCGACAAGCGTCAAAAGCACTGCAAGCCGTGTCATCGCCTTACCCTTTCAGCCGGGCCGAAACGGCCGCGGAAACAGTTTTGCCATCGGCCGAGCCACCCAGCGCCGCCACGAGTTCGGCAGCCGTGTCGCGGGCCACTTCAGCCACCGCATCGGCAGCGCCGTCACGGATAGCGGCGATGGTCTTTTCGGACTCGGCCGCTTTGGCTGCGATTTGCGCGTCGGCGGCTGCAGTCGCGGCATCCAGGTCTTTCTGGATGTCGGCCTTGGCGGCGGCCACGATCTTGGCAGCCTCAGCCCGGGCCGAGGCGAGCGCGTCGTTATAGGCCTTTTCGGCCGCGACGGCGCGTTGCTTCAGCTCTTCCGCTGCGGCAAGGTCATTGGTGATCGCGCTTTTACGATCTGCCAAAACCGCACCGATGCGCGGCAAAGCCACGCGCGACAGCACGAAGTAGATCACGACCAGCGTGACAAGTGCCCAGAAAATCTGGTTCGGCCAGGTTGAAAAGTCCAGCTGGGGCATGCCCACTGCTGCTTCAGCCTCGCCATGAGCCTCGGTTGCCATGTCGTCTTGTCCTTATGCCTTGGGAACCGGGGCCAGACGCGCGGCCTGGCCCGGAAATCAGGTGCGAAGGATCAGACGGCGAACATGAGCAGGAGGGCGATCAGGAACGAGAAGATGCCCAGAGCTTCGGCAAACGCGATGCCGACGAAGAGGTTCGCGGTCTGCGAGGGGGCAGCCGAGGGGTTGCGCAGGGCGCCAGCAAGGAAGTTGCCGGCAATGTTGCCAACGCCGATGCCGGCGCCGCCAAGACCGATGGCGGCCAGGCCGGCACCGATGAACTTGCCCATTTCTGCGATATCGCCTTCCATTTGGTAGCTCCTTTTCTGGAATTGGCTGAAGTGTGTTGACCGACCTTAGTGGTGCGCTTCGCCCACCGCGTCGCGAAGATAGACGCAGGTCAGAATGGTGAAGACATAGGCCTGGACGGCAGAGACCAGAACCTCAAGTCCGTACATGGCGGCAATCGCCAGCACCGGCACGAAGGATGCAACGCCCATGGCGCCAGCAAACCCCGCGAAAACCTTGATGACCGCGTGACCGGCCAGCAGGTTGCCGCCTAGACGAACGGAATGGCTGAGGGGCCGCACGAAGTAGGAGATGACCTCGATCACCGCCAGCACCGGCCGAAGCAGCAGTGGCGCGGAGGAGACCCAGAACATCGACAGGAAGCCCGGGCCCTTGCGGACGAAGCCAACGATGGTGACCGTCAGGAACACCAGAATGGCCAGCGTTGCCGTCACGGCGATGTGCGATGTCGTGGTGAAGGACATCGGGATCAGGCCAAGGAAGTTCGACAGGAAGACGAACATGAAGAGCGTCATGACATAGGGGAAGAACTTCAGCCCCTCATGCCCGGCGATGTCTTCGACCATCTTGTGGATGAAACCGTAGAACAGCTCGGCCACCGACTGGCCGCGCGAGGGCACGATGGCCCGGCGGCGGGTGGACAGGACCAGAAGCGCTGTGACCCCAAGGATTGCGATGGCCATCCAGAGGGTGACGTTGGTGGGCGTATACCATTCGATCGGACCGTCGCCGAACAACGGCTTGACGATGAACTGATCCATCGGATGGATCTGCAGCCCGCTTGGCGCTTCTGTTCCCGTCGTTGCCATCCGTTACGCCCCTTCGTCGTTCGCGGCCCGGTCCTTGTCGGACTGGTCCTCCGCCTTCTGTGCCAGTTGCCTTGCCGAGCCAAGCATCGTGCGGATGCCCGCCGCAAAGCCGAAAAGCGAGAAGATCACCAGGAAGATCGGCAGCGTGCCAAAGAGCACGTCCAGCCCGTAACCGAGGCCGACGCCCAGGAACATCCCGGTCATCAGCTCGATCAGCATCCTCCAGGCCACCTCGCCCTGCGAGAAACCCTTTGCCGTGGAGCCCTGCGGCGGCGGGGCCTGATCCTTGACCTTCGCAAGGCGCGCCTCAAGCGCACGGAGCCGGTCAGGATCGGGTTCGGACGCCATCGCGAAGCCCCTTTCAGTCGGGCGGAACCTACGGAGAGGGCGGCCCAGAGTCAAGCTGTCATCACCAGCCGGAAGGCATTGGAATCACGTCGTTTTTCCAACGCGCTTGCAGCAAGTGGGCCGGCTTTGGGCGCCATGGCCGATGCCCGGCATATTCAACCCGATGGTTGACGATCCGGGCACGCGCCTTGATACTGCCCGGATGACAAACCCGCTGGACAGCGTCTTTGCCGCCCTGGCCGATCCGACCCGCCGGGCGATCCTTGCCATGCTTTTGGAAGATGACATGGCGGTCACCGACGTGGCCGAGCCCTTCGCGATGAGTCTGGCGGCGATTTCGAAGCATCTTGGGGTGCTGGCCGATGCGGGCCTTGTCACGCGGGAACGCCGGGGCCGTGTCATCTGGTGCCGATTGGAGCCGGATGCGTTGCGCGCAGCCTCGGTCTGGATGCAAGGATTTGGCCAGTTCGATCCGGTTGATCTTGATGCGTTCGAGCGCTTTCTGGAAACTGAACTGGATGCTACACTCGAGTAATCGCTTCTTAACCTAGATTCGACATGCTGAAAGAACGCTGTTGTTCGGACGGAAACAGTCTGTTCAAATAATGGCGTAGCGTTTCAAACTTTGACACGTTCTTTGCCATAGTCCTGCCCTGCTTGCGCGTAGAATGGGCACTGTAAAAAGGGATGTTCCCGATGAAAAAGAAGCTCAGCCTGTTGCAGAAAATGGGCGTGTCCCGGCCCAAGCCCGTTGAGGAAGCCGAAGTGCTGTCGCCGTTCGAAAAGCGGCTGAAGATGGTGAACCGTGCGCGGGTGGTCAACCAGCAGGGCCTTGGCGGCCCCGTGTTCAAAATCCGACAGTCAGAGACGGAAGCCTGAGATCGGTCATCAGATCGCGCAGCTCTTGCCGGGCGGCGATGTTTGACAGGTTCAGCTGATCCACCCCGGTATCTTTCAGATCCAGCAAGGTCAGGCCCCGCGGGAAAAGCTCGCGGAAGATGACCCGTTCGGAAAAGCCGGGCAGCACGCGAAAGCCGATGCGGCGGGACAGGTCTTCCAGGGCCGCGCCCACCTTCTTCTTGTTGTGCATGGCCTGCGCCCCAAGCCGGTTGCGCACCACGATCCAGTCGATCGGCGGCAGCCCGGCTTGCGCCCGCATCTGGCGGGCTGACCAGACCATCTCGGCGTAGATCGACGGGCCTTTGACCTGGCCGCTGGCGGGATCCACGCGGGCGAGGAGGTCGAAGTCGACAAAGCTGTCATTCATCGGGGTGATCAGCGTATCGGCCAGCGAGTGGGCCACCTGGCTAAGCCGGGTATGGCTGCCGGGGCAGTCGATCACGATATAGTCTTTCTCGGCATGCATCGCCTCGACCGCCAGGGTCAGGCGCTGGTCCTGCGCGTTTTCGCCAGAGCCGAGCGTGGCCGGATCAAGGACCGGAAGATCGCGGTAGTCGGGCGTGGGCAGGCTGATGCCGACCTGCGCCATGAAGGCACGACGGTTTTCCACGTAGCGGGCAAAGGTGCGCTGGCGGAGGTCAAGATCCAGCGCCCCCACCTTGTGACCAAGACGGGACAGCGCAGTGGCCACATGCATGCAGGTGGTAGACTTGCCCGAGCCACCCTTTTCGTTCCCGACGACGATGATCCGCGCCATATGCAGCAATCCCTTGCGACTTCCCGGCCTTGTCTTATGCGCAGGCGTCGACAAGCGGAAGGGCAAGCGGCCCGGAGGCTCGCGGCTTGGGCGTCTGTTGCGGAAATTCCACAAGGGCAGGTTGCGCGCGCCGCAGGAAGACCCGCAATTGAAAAAGGGCATGTGTTGCCACATGCCCTTTTCCGTTCGTGCGCGGCGTTGGGTCTTAGAAGCCCAGGCCAGCGTACTTGTTCTTGAACTTCGACACGCGGCCGCCGGTGTCCATCAGCTTGGCTTGCTGACCGGTCCAGGCGGGGTGCGCCAAGGGGTCGATGTCGAGCGACATCTGGTCGCCCGCTTTGCCCCAGGTGGAGCGCGTTTCGTAGGTGGAACCATCGGTCATCTTGATGGTGATGGTGTGGTATTCGGGGTGGATCTCGGCTTTCATCGTCCCGCTCCTTATTCCGACTTGGCTTTGTAGGTGGCGTCTTCGGCGATACGGGCCGATTTGCCGCGGCGCGTGCGCAGGTAGTACAGCTTGGCACGACGGACACGGCCACGGCGGACCACTTCGATGCTGTCGATGTTGGTCGAATAGAGCGGGAACACGCGTTCCACGCCTTCGCCGAACGAAATCTTGCGGACGGTGAACGAGGCGGCGATGGTCGCGCCCCCTTTGCGGCCGATGCAGACGCCTTCATAGGCCTGCACGCGCGAACGGGTGCCTTCGGTCACTTTGTAGCCGACGCGGATGGTATCGCCGGCCTTGAAATCCGGGATGGTCTTGCCGAGGGCAGCAATCTGCTCAGCCTCGATCTGGGCGATCAGGTTCATCGCTAGTTACTCCAATGCTCGCGGTTGTTTCCCGCGAAGATGATGCCGCGCCAGAGCTTCCGGTCTTCTCTCGGGTCCCGGTCCCTGAGGATCCAGCCCGCCGGAGGTAGCGCCTGCGTTTTTCGACCGGCCCGCCGCAGTGACCCCGCCGAAGAAGACGGGCAAGCAAAAGGAATCGGACCCGTAAGTCATAACGACCCCAGGCCGGAGGCGTATAGGCTGGCAGCGTATGCCCGTCAAGCCGCCCTGGCGGGCGGTTTGCGGCGGGCCTTGCGCGCGCGATTCCATTTGCGCAGACGGTTGGCAGCACCGGCCCCGACAACGGCCGCAAACACGCGTTTGGTGACGGCAGAGAGACGTGGCATTTGCCATGGCCGATTGGCAAAGACCGCTGAGCCAAGGTTGGCATTTACAATCTTCAGCAACTCCAGCCGCCGGGCATCAAAGACGTCGCGCGGCATGGGAGTCGCCCCCGGGGCAGTATTTGAAAGATGGGCGAAGAATTCGAAGCCAGTGGTTCTGGTCACCTGCGCGACCTCAAGGTCGATCAGCCCAAGATAGCGAAGCTCCAGGATCAAAAGTTCAAAAAGTTCGCCGAAAACCGTGCTGCAATGGATGTCTTCATAGCCTTTCGGTTCACTCAGGCGCCCGAGATATTCGCTGTAAAGCTGGGCAACATCCCGCGTCGGAGCAAAGCCAGAGGGATCGTCAAGCTCAATCCGGCATGTTTCACAAATCTGGCCACCGGCGGACCGCTGGGAAAAATGCGACAGAAAGTCAAAGATGCTTGCCGGTGAAGGCTGCGAGCGGCCTTCCTGATAAGCGCTTAGCCAGTCTGTCAACCGCGTGGGCATCCGGTAGTGGTCAAAACAGGCGCGATAGTCCGGGATGGCCATGGTCAGCATTCCGCCAGGACGCAAGGCTACACTGCAGCCCTTCAGAAAGCGGATCGGGTCGGGCAGATGCTCAAAGTTATGGGAAGAGATGATGTAATCGATCTTGCCTGAAAGCCCTAGGCGGGCGACTTCAGAGCCCAGGTTTGACGCGTCACAGACAATGTCCACAGGCTCGATCTCAGCAATTCGGCCGTCAGGTATCTTGGGGTCAAGGCTGGCATTCTGGCGCAGACGGTCGGTGTCGAAGACATCGACGATCAGCACATCATATCCGGCAGATTTGGGCACAACGGGGTTGAAATAGGGGGCAACTTCAATGCCTTTGGCCCCTGGAGTGACATGGCGGCGAAGTTCGGCAAGGCGGTCCATCAGATCCTCCCGGAGGGGCGTGGCAACCTTCCGTTGCGCGACGCAAGCGTTTCACTTGGTAGCAACACCTGTCAATCCGGGGCCGGGTCCTTCTTCGCGTCCCACAGATCCGGACGACGCGCCTGGGTCAGCGCCTCGGCCTGCGCGCGGCGCCATTTGGCGATTTCGGCGTGGTTGCCGGATTGGAGGACGGCCGGAATCTCTAGCCCTTCCCAGACGGCGGGGCGGGTGTATTGGGGGTGTTCCAGCAGGCCGTCGGAAAAGCTTTCCTCGACGGTCGAGGCGGCGTTGCCGAGGACGCCGGGCAAGAGCCGGACCGTGGCATCCAAGAGGGCCTGGGCGGCAATCTCGCCCCCGGTCAGGACGAAATCTCCCAGACTGATTTCCTCGATGCGGTGGTGGTCCAGCACGCGCTGATCCACGCCTTCGAAGCGGCCGCACAGAAGGGTGACGCCATCGGCGGCAGCAAGGCGGTGGGCGGTCGCTTGCGTGAAGGGCTTGCCGCGGGGGGAAAGATAGACCACCGGCCAGCGGGCGCGGTCGGGTGGGGTGCCTTCGGCGGTGTGGCGGAGGGCTGCGTCCACAACATCGGCGCGCAGGACCATGCCGGCGCCGCCGCCGGCGGGCGTGTCATCGACATTCAGATGCTTGCCGATGCCGAAGGGGCGGAGGTCCACCGCCTCAAGCCGCCAGAGGCCGAAGTCCAGCGCCTTGCCGGTCAGGGAAAGGCCAAGGGTGCCGGGAAAGGCCTCCGGGAAGAGGGTGATGACCTTGGCCGTCCAGGCACCTTTGACAATGCGCGGCTCTTCCAGCAGGTCACGCGGTTTCAGGCTGGCCCGGATCGACAGGCGGCCATGGCTGCGCGATGGGTCAGAGGATGCGGGGTCGCGGGTGTCAGACATGCCCCGGGCTTAACGGGAAACGCTGCGACGGGAAAGCCCCGGTCAACGGCAATGTCGCCCGCCCGCCAGATCAGGCGCTGCGGGCGAAGGGGGTGACGACTGCGGCTTGCCGCTGATCGACAGGATCGGTGCCCGATACTTGTGCGGTTTCGCCTTGGGCCTGATCGACCGCACGGGCCAGGGCTGTCAGGCCATCGCGCAAATCGGCGCGCAGATGGGCGGGCAGGTCCGAGGCTGGGTCGGACCCAGCATCCGCGGCCGCCTTGCGCAGCTGGTCCGCCGACGGAAAGTCTGACGCGCGATCCGGGAAGGCGGCAATCAGTGCCAGCGCCCTGGGCACGTAAAGCCGCAACAGATCGCCGTTTCCGGCCGCAATCGAAAAGCCATGCGCCATGCCCATCGGGACCGCGCCCGAGGCGACGATCTCGGGCTCGGACGTCCAAAGGACAAGGCCACGGCGCAGCGCTGCATGGCTGCGGTTCGGCATGGCCAAGGCGGCAACCAGCGCTTCGAGGCGAAGGCTGGCACCATGCAGCGTCATTGCGCTGGCAAGGGCCGTGGACACCATAGCGTCAGACGCGTTGTCTGGCAGGTTCAGCAAGGGCACGATGGCGGCCCCAGCCTCGGCCAAAGCGCGCGGAGCTTCGGCGGCGGCGGCCTCGTCATCCAGAAACAGGCCCTGATCGGCAGCGGCGCGCGCGTCCCAAAGGACCCGGCACAACGGAATGGCAAGGAAGGACACGGCCAGCGGGAAAATCGGATTGACCACCGGCAGGAAGCCCGCCACTGCGCCAATCCCGCGTCCGATGCCCAAAAGGACGCAGACGAGGAGGATCTGCGACAGGACCTGCGTAACAACGGCCCCAAGCGCGCCTGCTGTCAGCCACTCTTCCGGTGTCGCCGGCCATTGTTCGGGGCGCAGGACCAAAAGCCAGACGACAAAGATCGCCACGAAGGGGGCAAGCACCCCAAAGCCCATGCCACTGATCCCGGCAAACATCGGACCGACATACAAAAGGGCCGTCGCACCTTTCAACAAACGCAAGCGGATTGGCATTGTGTTCCCCCGTCTTTCCCGGCGGCCAAAAAGGGCAAAGACCGGGAGCTTAGTCCGTTTCCTCGGGCAGATCGACAATCAGACGACCAGCCGCAAGATCGACATTAGGCACGATCAGCTTCGTAAAGGGCAAAAGCAGGGCCGATTTATGACGGGTGGAGGATATTTCGATGATATCGCCCGCACCGTGGTTATGGACGGCCATCACCTTGCCCAGAAGTTCGCCGCCCGTATCGACGGCATCGAGGCCGATAAGATCGGCATGATAGAACTCATCATCCGGGAGCGACGGCAGGCGGGCGCGGTCGATGAAGAGCGAGGTGCCGCGCAGGGCCTCGGCTTCTTCGCGAGTGGTGACCCCGGAGATACGGGCGCCGTAGCCACCGGCAACCGGGCGGATCAGGGTGACGCGGAACTGGCGGGAACCGTCTTCGGAATAGAGCGGGCCGTAGGAGCCGATATCCTCAGGCTGCGAGCAGAAGGACTTGAGGCGCACTTCGCCAGCGATGCCGAAGGCGCCCGCGATGGCGCCGATGCAGATGCGGTCGGTCATCAACGCAGGTCCAGATGCAGGGTTTCGGCGCGGGTTTCCCAGCCGCAGCGTTCAAGTTCAGGCACCATGTCCTCCTCTTCCGGCCAGCCGATGCACAGATAGCCGATGAACCGCCAGTGATGCGGCACCGCAAGGTCGCGCGCAAGTCGGTCGGGGTCAAGGATCGAGACCCAGCCAAGGCCAAGGCCCTCGGCGCGCAGGGCGAGCCAGAACAGGGTGACGGCCCCGACAACCGAATAGGCGCGGGTTTCGGGCATGCTGGCCGCGCCAAGGCCGCTGCCCTTTGGGGTGCTGTCATCACAGAACACGGCAAGGTGCAGGGGCGCCTCGGCCATGCCGGACAGCTTCAGTTGGCTATAGAGTTGGGCTTTTTCGCCGGATTGACTGGCAAGACCCTTGGCATTGCTGTCCTGGTAGTTGGCAAGACAAGCCTGCCGCGCGGCCGGGGTTTCCACCTGCACCAGCCGCCAGGGTTCGGACAGGCCGACCGAGGGCGCGCTGGCGAAAGCGGTCAGGCAGCGGGCAACAAGGTCAGGCGCAATGGGAGTAGTGCGGAAGCGGCGCACATCGCGCCGCCACCGCATCAGGTTGGCCAGTTCATCCCGGAAGGCGGGACTGAACTGGCCGGGGGCTTCGGTCACCAGATCACTCGGCAGCCGGTTCGGCGGCGCGGGCGGCCTTCTTGGCGGCACGTTCGGCCATGGCTTTGCCTGGGACGCCGGACTTGGCGTTGGCGCGGGTGGCTTTCGGGCGGGCGCCGGCGGCTTCCAGCATGCGGGCGATCCGGTCGGTGGGCTGGGCGCCCTGGCCGAGCCAGTACTGGATCCGCTCAAGGTTCATGACGACGCGGGTGGCGTCATCCTTGGCCAGAAGCGGGTTGTAGGTGCCCAGCTTTTCCAGAAAGCGGCCATCGCGCGGCATGCGGCTGTCGGTCGCCACGATCGAGTAGAACGGGCGCTTTTTGCTGCCGCCACGGGCCAGACGGATTTTCATCGACATAGTGTAGTCTCCTTGGTTTGGTTGGAACCGGGCAAGCCCCGGTTATTTCTGCAGTTTCTCGTGATGCCTGATGACTTCGCTGATGATGAAGGTCAGGAATTTCTTGGCGAGGTCGGGGTCGAGGTCGGCCTCGGTCGCAAGTTCGTGGAGCCGTGCCATCTGCCGCGCTTCACGGTCGGGGTCAGAGGGCGGAAGCCCGTGTTCCGCCTTGAGCCGCCCGACCGCCTGGGTCTGCTTGAATCGCTCGGCCAGGGTGTAGACCAGGATCGCGTCCAGCCGGTCAATGGCGTCGCGGTGGTCCTTCAACAGGCTGGCAGCGCGGGTGGCAGAATCGGTCATGGGGTCACCTTCGGGTGGTGGCGGTAGACAAGGATATCGTCGCCAAGGGCGGCTTCGGCAGCGGTGTCGCGGGTTGCGCCCAGGCGGGTGGCCACAGCGACGGACCGCGCATTGACCGGGTCGATGTAGGACACCAGCGTCGGAAAACCGAAGGCTGCGAATGCATGCGCGCGGGCGGCAACGGCGGCCTCGGTCGCGATGCCCTGGCCTTCGTGGCCAAGGGCGACGGCCCAGCCAAGCTCGACCTCCGGGTCGCCGAATTCGTGGTTCAGGATGATGGCGCCAACGGCTGCCCCACTGTCCTTGCCCTCAACCGTCCAGGACCCGTAGCCCCGCAGGGGCCAAGAGGCGACGATCTGGCAGAAGTCGAGCCAGGCTGCTTCGCGGTCATCATCGGCTAGGTCGTCTATGCTGGCGTTGTCGGTCAGGAAACGGGCGTAGACCGGGAAATCCTTGATCCGGGGGGCACGCAGGCGGAAGCGGTCGGTGGCGATCACCGGGACACTTGCGGCCAACCGGTCGGCCAGTGCGGCGGCGCGGCCGGTCGGCGGGGCCTCCCACGGTCGGGTCATCTGCAGGGCGGTCATGCGGGGACCCCCGGTGCCGGATGACGCCAGACCTGGGTCGCATCGCCATAGGGGTTGGGCGCGGCAGGGTCGCGCCGCGCGCCAAGCCGGGCAGCCAGCGCCTGCGAGCGGGTATTGGCGGGGTCGATGTAGCTGACGGCCGAGGTCCAGCCGAGCGTGCCAAAGGCATGGTCGCGCACGGCAAGGGCCGCTTCATGCGCGAAGCCCTGGCCTTCAAGGGTGCCGTCCCACAGCGTCCAGGTCAGTTCAGGTTCGGGGTGGGCGGCAGTGAAGAACGGGCCGAAATGGCCGATGGGGCGGCCCTCCAACGTTGCGATGAAGCGGCCAAAGCCGCGCAGGGCCCAATGGCCGAAGAAGGCGGCGAAATGGGTCCAGGCCTCGCCCATCGGCATCGCATGGTTGGTGCTGCGCGGGGATTGGCGGTAGTCCAGATAGGCGGGCCAGTCGCTGGCCAGGGGTTGGCGCAGATGGAGGCGGGCGGTGTCGATCATGCGCGGCCCCCCGGGTTGGGGTGGCGGTAGACGTGATAATCGCCTTCCGGGTCGGTCACGGTGCGCTCGCGGGTCGCGCCAAGGCGAAGGGCCAGCGCCTCGGACCGGGCGTTGGTCACGTCGATGTAGCTGATCGGCGGCTGGCCGGAGATGCGGGCGTGATAGTCGGCACGCGCGGCAAGCGCCGCCTCATGCGCGTAGCCCTGGCCTTCGAAGCCGTCGTAAAGGTGCCAGGCGAGTTCCGGTTCATCCCAGCCGTCGTGGAAGATCACGCCGACGCGGCCGACAAAGTCACCTGCCTTGGTGTCAACGGAAAAGAAGCCATAGCCGCGCAGGGCCCAAAGGCCGATATTGGCCAAAAGCCCGCGCCAGACCCATTGCCGGTCACGCCCGCCGCCGACGAAACCGGCGCGGGGACTGTCGTTGAAGGCAAGCATGGCGGCAAAGTCGGCCTCACGCGGTGGGCGCAGTGTCAGGCGGGCTGTGGTCAGAACCGGGATCGGCAGGGGCATGGCATAGGTCATGCGGCGGCCCTCAGGTCGTGCCGGATCACCACATCGGTCGGATCGTCGCCCGGGACATCTGCGATCACGCCACCCAAGCGCAGCCCCAGCGCGATGGAACGGGTGTTGCCGGGATCAATGTAGTTGTCGATATGGTCCCAACCAAAGGTGGTGCGCGCCCAGACCATGACCGCACGCGCGCCCTCGGCGGCGATGCCGCGACCTTCGGCAGCTTCGGTCACGAACCAGCCGAGCTCTGGCTCGGGGTAACCTTCGGGCTGGTAGATGCCGACCTCGCCCAGATAGTCGCCGGTGTGGCGGTCTTCGATCGAGAAGGGACCAAAGCCCATCAGCGGCCATTGCCCGACTTCCGAGGCGAAGACGCGCCAAGCCTCACGCGCGGCGAAGGGGCCGCCTTCCCAGACCGAACGGTCCGAGGCGTAGAAGTCAAGGCGATGGGCGAAATCCTCATACCGCGGCATGCGCAGGCGCAAACGCTCGGTCATCAGGACCGGCGCTGTGGCGTGTGCGATATGCTGCGGACGCTGGATCATTTCTTGCGCATCAGCCCCGAAAGGCCCGCAGGCAGCGTCATCCCGCGCGGCAGGCCGCCGATCCCGGGCATCCCGCCCATGCCCTGTTGCATGCCCTTGGCGGCCTCGGCCAGCTGTTCGGGCGTCATCTTGGACGGATCGGGCATGCCGCCCTTGCCCAGCATGGACTTGAGCGCCTGTTTCATCATGCCGCCCTTGCCCATCTTCTTCATCATCTCGGCCATCTGCTTGTGCTGTTTCAGCAGACGGTTGAGGTCCGAGACATCAAGGCCAGCCCCAGCCGCGATGCGTTTCTTGCGAGAAGCGGCCAGAAGGTCAGGGTTGGCGCGTTCCTTCTTGGTCATCGAATTGATCAGGGCAACCTGATGGGTCAGCATCTTGTCGTTCAGGCCCGCAGCTTCGGCCTGGTTGGCCATCTTGCCCATGCCGGGCATCATGCCCATCAGGCCCTGCATGCCGCCCATCTTCATCATCTGCTCAAGCTGCATCTTCAGGTCGTTCATGTTGAACAGACCCTTGGCAAAGCGCTTGGCCATGCGTTCGGCTTGTTCCGCCTCAAACGTTTCCTGCGCGCGTTCGACAAGGGCGACGATATCGCCCATGCCAAGGATGCGGCCTGCGACGCGGTCTGCGTCGAAGGTTTCGATGGCATCCATCTTTTCGCCAAGGCCGACGAAGCGGATGGGTTTGCCGGTGACAGCACGCATGGAAAGCGCCGCACCACCGCGGCCGTCGCCGTCCATCCGGGTGAGGACGACGCCAGAGATGCCGACCTTGCCGTCGAATTCGGTGGCGACGTTGACGGCGTCCTGGCCGGTCAGGCCATCGACGACCAGCAGCGTCTCACGCGGTTGGGCGATGTCGCGGACGGCCTGAATCTCGTCCATCAGGACTTCGTCGATGTGGAGACGTCCGGCGGTGTCGAGGAAGACGACGTCATAGCCGCCGAGGTTGGCTTGGGTCTTCGCGCGCTTGGCGATCTGGACGGCGGTTTCGCCCTTCACGATGGGAAGCGAGTCCACCCCGATCTGCACACCGAGGATCGCCAGCTGTTCCATCGCGGCGGGGCGGTTGGTGTCGAGGGACGCCAGCAGCACCTTCTTGCCGTTCTTTTCCTTCAGCCGCTTGGCCAGCTTAGCCGTCGTCGTGGTCTTGCCGGAGCCTTGGAGGCCGACCATCAGGATCGTCGCGGGCGGGTTGTCGATCTTCAGCGCTTCGGGGTCGCCGTCGCCGGCCAGAACGCGGATCAGCTCATCATGGACGATCTTGACGACCATCTGGCCCGGGGTGATCGACTTCGTGACCGCAGCGCCGGTGGCCTTGTCCTGCACGCGCTTGATGAAGTCGCGGGCGACCGGCAGCGATACGTCTGCCTCCAAAAGCGCGGTGCGGACTTCCCGCAGGGCGGTGATGACATCGGCCTCGGACAGGGCGCCGGCCTTGGTCAGACGGTCGAACACGCCACCAAGGCGTTCTGACAGGCTTTCGAACATCGCGTCACCTCGTGCTTGCGTTTGCCCTCATATGGGGCGGCGAACCCCAAGACGCAAAGCGGAATGGCACCCGTGGGCGCAACGCGCTGACGGATGGCGATCCCGGGCCTTGCCCATGGGACCGGAAGCGGCAAGCCTCCGGGGAAGTCACGGGCGGATACGCCCATCGCGGCGTCAAGTCAAGCTGTCGCAGGGTCAGCGGGGGGCACGGTCGGTCAGCCAGCGTTCGATGGCCGTGACGGTCCGGCTGGCCCCCTGACCCGAGGTGTAGACCGGCGTCAGTTCCTGCGTGCGGCCGCCGGACAGAAGCAAGGCGGGGCGATAGGTCATCCCGGCGTCCTCACTGCCACGGCTGGACTGGACCGTGGCACCGGTCACCTCTGACAGCGGCCAGCTGAGCCAGCTCTTACCCAAAAGGGTGGAGCTGTGCAGATGCGCCTCACCTGACAGCCGATCCAGGATCAGGTCGCTTCTGCGGATGAAGACCGCTGTGAGGCCGGCGATCACCGCCGAAGCGAAAAGCAGAATCCCCGCGCCGAGCCAGGCACCTGATCCGGCTGCGGCCAAGGCAAAGCCGAGCATGACCAGCAGGACTGCGGCCAACGTGACCCCAAGGACGATGGGCCGGTCGGTTATGACCAGCCGCTCTGGCGTGTCGACGCGAATCCGCATGGCACCCTCTTTCGCTGCCGCCAGAGTGCCGCCCACCCGCCCAATGCGTCAACCTGAGGCGGTCTTGGGGCTTGCGCGCTGCGCCATGATGCCGTTTTCTGTGCATCCCCGCACAGGACTGGAGAGCGCAATGGAAAACTGGGACGAGATCCGCACGGCGTTTCAGGTGGCAAGGCTGGGCACCGTCTCGGGTGCGGCGGATGTGCTGGGGGTCCACCATGCCACCGTGATCCGCCACATTGACGCGCTGGAGCGACGGCTGGGGGCGAAGCTTTTCCAGCGCCATGCCCGCGGCTATACCCCGACCGAGGCTGGCCGCGACCTTCTGTCGGTGGCGCAGACCACGGAAGAGCAGTTCGCCCATCTCTCCAGCCGGATCAAGGGCCAGGGCGAGACGGTGTCGGGTGAGTTGGTGGTCACCTCGATCGCCGGGATGGCAGATCTTCTGACGCCGGTGATGGTCAGTTTTCAGCAGAAATGGCCCGAGGTGCGGGTGCGGTTCCTGACCGACATGCGGGTCTTCCGGCTGGATTACGGCGAAGCGCATGTGGCGATCCGCGCCGGGGCCGGGCCGGAGGAGCCGGACAATGTGGTGCAACCCCTGGCGCGCATCCAGTCGGGGCTTTATGCCACGCAGGCTTATATCGACCGCTTCGGCAAACCCGCGTCAGAGGCCGATTTTGCCGGCCACCGCTTTGTATGCGTCGATCATGAAAACACCCGCGCGCCGTTCTACCGCTGGCTGCGGGCGACCGTGCAGCCTGACCAGATCGCCTATGCCGCGACCGAAGCGGCGGCCCTGGAAGAGGCGGTGCGGCATGGCGCGGGGATCGGGTTCATCTCATGCTTCCGGGCAGCGCTTGACCCCGGTCTGATCGAGATCCTGCCACCCCGGCCGGAATGGGAAGCTCCGCTGCGGATTGTCACCCATGTCGACCTGCACCGGACGCGCAAGGTGCAGGCGTTCCTCACGCATCTGAAGGATGCCGCGAAGGACTGGGCCTTCTGCAATTGAGCCCGGCACGGCTGATCTTGGCCGGCATGGGCGAAAGCGCACGTGGGCATCTAGCGATGCTGGCGTTTTCGGCATTGGTGGCGGGGGCGTTTTCGCTGGGGTCGCTTGCCGCGCCCTTTATCGACCCTGGCGCTTTGTCGGCGGTGCGGTTCCTTCTGGCGGGGGCGCTGGTCGGGGTCGCCGCGCATCTGACGACAGGACTGCCGCGCAGCGCCTGGGTGGCCCCTTGGCGGTATCTGGTGCTCGGGGGGCTTCTGGCGGCCTATTTTGTGCTGATGTTCGAAGGGTTGAAGACCGCCCCGCCAGTTCCGGCCGCTGCGGTGTTCACCTTGACGCCAGTGATGGCAGCGGGGTTCGGCTGGCTTCTGTTGCGCCAGCGGCTGACTGGGCGGATGGCGCTGGCCTTGGTGATCGGGGCGGTTGGCGCACTGTGGGTGATCTTCCGGGCCGACCTTGGGGCGCTTATGGCGCTGAAGATCGGGCCGGGTGAGGTGACGTATTTCTGGGGCTGCGTCGCCCATGCGCTTTACGCGCCAATGGTGCGCCGCTTGAACCGGGGTGAGCCTGCGGTGGTCTTCACCTTCGGGATGATGGTGGCTGGAACGCTTTTGCTGACACTCTGGTCCTGGGAGGCGATCATCGCCACCGACTGGCTGGCCTTGCCCGGCATCGTCTGGGTGACGCTGGTCTATGTGGCGGTGGCGGCCAGTGCGATGACCTTTGTGTTGCTGCAATACGCGACGCTGCGCCTGCCGTCAGCCAAGGTGATGGCCTATACTTATCTGGTTCCGGCCTGGGTCATCCTATGGGAAATCGCCATGCATGGCGACATGCCACGCCCGATGGTGCTGGTGGGCGTGGCGCTGACCGGGCTGGCGCTGTGGCTATTGCTGAAGGACTGACCTATTCGGCAGCGACCGCGCCCTGCGGTGGTTCGGGCAGGGGCACCGGCACGCGCTGGCCGATGAGCTTATCCATCTGCCGGGCCACGCGGGCAAGGTGGCGAGTGCGGCTTTCGGGGGTGGAGGCGTCCATCTTGTAATGCGCGGCAAAGGCGGTGCGCTTGCCGGGCTTGCACAGAAGCCCCACCCCGCGTGACAGGGTGCGTTTGCCGGGCGCGCCGATCACCTGCGTCATCAGCCAGCTTGCGCCGCAGGTGGTGAAGATGCCCAGCCGCGAGATATGGCGCAGGCCCGGGCGGATGCCGGGGTGGTCGGCGTCGGGCATGTGGAAGGCCACGTCGGGCAGCATCACCCGGTCAAGCCAGCCCTTCAGCATGGCAGGCAGGCCGTACCACCAGGTCGGGTAGACAAAGATAAGGGTGTCGCACCAGCGGACATCCTGAACGTCTTTTTCAACGCAGGCGGTGTTGTTCGGGCAATCGAGATAGCCCTGCCATTCCGGCCCGGTCAGGACCGGCTGGAACCCGTTGGCGTAAAGGTCGGCAAGCCGAACCTCGGCCCCGGCGGCGTTGAGTTTGCGGATGACAAGATCACGCACCGCCGCGTTGAAGCTGTCGGGGCGGGGGTGGCAGTAGACGACAAGGGCGCGCATGAAGGTGACCGAATTATCGTTGCCGGGTGGCAGGATAGCGGCCCGGAAGGCGCGGTCAGCGCCAATGTCAGGCTAGCACGGAGGGGGGCACAGGCTCAACCGCGACTTTTTGTCACGAACCCTTGACGAGGGTCTTCAGGGCCGGAAATCGGCCAATCCATCGGTCAGAAAGCGCTCTGCCAGGGTGAGGGTGCCCAAAGTATAGGCAGGCCCGCCCAGCGCCAGCGCCGTATCGCTGTCGGCGCGGGTGGCAAGCCAGGCGGTAAGGAGCACGCGGCGCAAGAAGATCAGCGCGGGGATCATCGCGCGGTCGGTGTCGGGAAGCGGAGCGATGCGGGTGTAGCCGGTGACCCAGGCGGCGATCAGGTCAGGCAGGCGGGGGTCAGTTTCGATAAAGCTGAGGGCGGCGGCAAGGTCGTAGACCCACCAGCCAAAGCCGCAATCGTCAAAGTCGATGGCGGTGAGCGTATCGCCGTGGACCATCAGGTTCGCCAGCCGCAGGTCGGCGTGGATCAGGCCAAAGGTCTTTGGCCCGGTGCCATAGGCGTGCAGCTGGGCCGCCAGCGCATCGGTTGCGCGGGTCAAAAGGGCTGCGCCTGTGGCGTCCAGCCCTTGCGCCTGCCGCCAGTCGCCCCAATGTGGCTTTGGCCCAAGGATGGTGTCCACGTCCCAACGCTTGCGGGTAAAGCCTGCGGGCGGCGACCACTGGCGCGACTGCAGATGCAGGTGGGCGGTGATCTCTCCCAGTGGCGCGAACCAGCGGGCGAGGTCGTCGCCGGGGTGCAGTTCCTGCCCGGCGAGGGGGGCGAAAGCAACGATGAAACGGTCGTCAACCTGGGTGACCGGGCCTTGCGCGCCGGGGATGGAGCGCACGGTGTTGAGGGCGAGCAGGTCTTGCAGGGCGGCCAGCCAGGCGAGTTCGGAGGCGATCTCCGCCTTGGTGTGGTAGCCTTGGCGGTGCAGGCGCAGGATCAAGGGCCCGGCGCGCCACGTCTCATTCTCGGACCGGTTGAGGAGGGTGAGGGGCGTGTCTTCGGGCAGGCCATAGACCGGCAGCGCGCGGGAGAGGATGTCAGACATCCCCGCCCCGGCGCATAAGGTAGATGTCCATGATCCAGCCATGTTCTGCCCGCAGGCGCGCACGGGTGGCAAGAATGTCATCCGACACCTTGGCCAGCGGGCCATGGACCAGCGCCTGCTGCGGCATGCCGACATAGGCGCCCCACCAGATATGCGTGTCGATCGGGTCGATGGTGGTGAAGGCGCCGCCTTTGTCCAGCATGACCGCCAGGGTGGTGGTGCCCTCTGGCCAGCCGTGGTCGCGCAACTGGCGGCCGGTGGTGATGGTGACGGGGGCGGCAAGGGTGTTCAGCGGGATGGCATGGGCCGCGGTCAGGACTTGCAGGCTAGTGATGCCGGGGATCACCCTGACAGCCACATCCGGCAGTCGGGCGGCGATGCGCAGGGTGCTGTCATACAGCGAGGGGTCGCCCCAGACCATCAGCGCGACGGTGCCGCCCTGCGGCAGGCGGGCGGTGATGGCGTCCAGCCACACAGCGGCTATGGCGTCGTGCCAGTCATTGACTGCGCCAAGATAGTCGGTCTGGTCGGCGCGTTGCGGCACGTCGTATTCGGCGACCGGGACCGGGGCGGTCAGGATCTGGGACAGGATCAGGTGGCGGATATCGGCAAGGTCAGACTTCTCTTCGCCCTTCCTGGGCAGAAGGATCAGGTCGGCGGCGTTCAGCTCGCGGGCGGCCTCGGCCGTCAGGTGGCCGGGATTGCCGGTGCCGATGCCGATGAGGGACAGAGTGATCATGGGCATGGGCTTTAAAAAGCGGCGCGGCCCTTGGCAAGGCCGCGCCTGATTTCCTTATGCCGCGTAAAGCCGCGGGGTGACGAGGGGCGAGCCGTGGCCCTTGGCCGCCTTGGCCAGACCAAGCACGGCCAGATCGGCAATCGGTTCAATCAGGACCACGGCCATGTAGGCCACGCCGAAGGTGCCGATGGCGGCCAGGTTTTCCGCGCCGAAGCCCGCGCCATAGACCGCCCAGAAGGCGACCCAGGCGACAACACCACCCTGATAGACTGCCGAAAGCGCCAGAACCTGACTGTATTTCAGGTCCACATAGGCCGTACCGGGCGCGATGATCCGCTTGGCAAGTTCGTGCAGCGCGAAAAGCGGGACCAGCAGCGTGGTCAGGTTCATCCCGTATTGCGGCAGGTCGAGGGGCGCGAAGAAGAGGCCCTGGATCAGAAGGCCCGCCGCAAGGCCGATGGCGGCCGGCCCGGCCCCAAGGATCAGGAACAGGGTTGAGCCGAGGATGAAGTGCACCTCACTGACGCCGATGGCGAAATGCGGCATCACCTCGAAGAAGAGGAAGACGCCGACTGTGGCGATGACGGCCCGAAGCGCGACCGAGGCGATGCCCCGTTCCCTTGTGGCGATGGCGATGTGGTAAACTGCGGTTGCGCCGGCGGCAGCGGCCGTGGCGTGCCCAAGCACAATCTTGGCCCCGTCAACGAGGCCTGGTTCGATATGCATAAGTCCCTCCTGTCCGTCACACCCGACGGCGGTTGTTTCTTTTGCAGGGCCGGTCTCCTGGCTGGCGGATCGCGGCGGGCTTCTGGCCTTCCCGCCCTTCGTGGGGCAGTGGCTTTGGTGAAGCCCGCTCACCGCTGACAGTCGCGGGGGCGGCTGATGACACGGGCTCCCAACTGGGTAAGCCCGCTCCTCATTCCCGTTTCAGTCCCGGCGCTTTGCGCAGTTGTGGGACACCTTGCAAGGTCTTTGTGCGCCCTTGGCCGGGGTCTGGCAAGGCGGAAGCCGACGGGACAGGGTCAGTCCGCGACGCTGTCCGCGAGGGGACCGAACAGGATGAGGCCGGGAAGCGGGCTGCGGTCATGGGCCAGGGTTTCGGCCAGGGCAGCGATGGTCGACCGGTGCAGCCGCTGGTCGGGGGAACTGACCGCTTCGGCCAGCATTGCCGGGGTGTCGGGCGGCAGGCCATGGGCGATCAGCGCGGCGGCAAGGGCGGGGAAGGTGCGCTTGCCCATGAAGACCACGGTGGTGGCCTGGGGGTCGGCAAGGGCGGCCAGGTTCAGCCCCGGCGGCAGGTTGCCCGAGGTATCGGCGGCGGTGATGAACTGCACCCGCTGCGCATGCCCGCGCCGGGTCAGCGGGATGCCGGCGGCGGCGGCGGCGGCCGAAGCGGAGGTGACGCCGGGCACGATCTCGCACCCGATCCCAGCGGCGTGGAGGGCGGTCAGCTCTTCCTCAAGCCGTCCGAAAATGCCCGAGTCTCCGGATTTCAGCCGCACCACCCGCGCGCCAGTCAGGGCATAGTCGACGAGCAACCGGCTGACATGGTCTTGCTTGGGCGAGGCGCGGCCCGCGCGCTTGCCCACGCCGACCAGATCGGCTCCCGGCTTTGCCAGCGCCAGGATGGGACCTGACGAGAGGTCATCGAACAGGATAGCATCCGCCGCCTGCAGCGCCTTGACCGCCTTGACGGTCAAAAGGTCAGGATCGCCCGGCCCGGCCGAGACGAAGGTGACAAAGCCGGTCATTGCGCGCACTGATTTCTTCGAAGAAATCGGACCGGAGCCTTCGAAGGCTCCGACCCGGAATTTTCGAAAATTCCGGGGGTGCGGCGGACAGGGCTGGTCATCGTGATCCCGCGATCAGGTGGAAATAGGTGCCGGTCGATAGCCCGCCCCCTGCCTGAAGTCGATAGGAGCCGGTTTCAGGCACTGCCGCTCCGGTGGCGTCGGTCACCTGCGCAAGTGGCTTGTCCGGTTGGCCGAGGATGGTGGAATAATGAAACTCATGCCCCGCCAGATGCGCCCTTGCGGCATGACCGGGAATGGATTGTGCAAGCATCGCCTGCCGGTAGCCCAGATGCATTTTCCGATCTGCATAGCTGGTGACCAAGCCAAGGAGCCCGGCCATCCGGTGGCGCGTGCCGTCCTTGTCGACCAGCCCCTCGCCCATTGCCATGTAGCCGCCACACTCGCCATGCACCGGCTTCACCTCGGCAAAGGCCTGCAGCGCGGCGCGGTAAGTGCTGGCCGCAGCCAAAGCGCCGGCGTGCAGTTCCGGATAGCCGCCGGGCAACCAGCAGACATCGGCGCTGGGGTCCGGTCCCTGGTCAGCCAAGGGCGAGAAAGGCAGGATCTCTGCCCCCGCCGCCCTCCAACCGTGCAAGAGATGCGGGTAGACGAAGCTGAACGCCGCATCCCGCGCCAAGGCAATGCGCTGGCCGGGCGGGGTGATCTTTGCGGCAGGGGCGGGCGTTGCCACTGTCGCCGCTGCAGCCACCAGCGCATCAAGATCGACGCCTTCGCGCATCAGCGCTGCGGCCTCGGCGATCAGGGCCTGCAGCGCGGGCTGCTCTTCGGCCTGCACAAGGCCCAGGTGACGCTCTGGCATCGCGATGGCCGCGCGCTTGGGCAGCGCCCCAAGAACGGTGATGCCCGCCTCCTCCATTCCTTTCCTGACCAGCGCCTCGTGCCGGGGGCTTGCGATCCGGTTCAGGATCACCCCCGCCACCCGCACGCCGGGCCGGAACCGCGCCAGGCCCAGCGCCACCGCCGCCGCGGTCTGCGCCTGACCGCTGGCGTCGATCACCACGACCACGGGCCAGCCCATCCGCGCCGCCAAGTCCGCCGTGGCCCCGTTGCCGCAGGCGCCAGCTGCCGCCACCCCGTCAAAGAGGCCCATTGAGCCTTCCGCAAGGATCAGATCCGCCCCTGCTGCCTGGCCAAGCAGCCCATCGAGGACCGTGCCCGGCATAGCCCAACTGTCAAGATTGAAGGACCAGCGCCCACTTGCCGCCCGGTGAAACGCCGGGTCAATGTAGTCCGGCCCGTTCTTGAACGGCTGCACGGTCAAACCGCGGTCACGCAGTGCCGCCAGCAACCCCAGCATCACTGTGGTCTTGCCTGTGCCCGACGCCGGGGCCGAGACGATCAGCCCCGGGATCAAGACCCCGTCCCCGGAAAGCGCGGGTCAGTCCCGACCGGGCGATAGCGGCGATCATAGTCACCGGCATAGAGGCGGCTCTCCTCAAACCCCTCCTGCGCCAAGGCCTGCCCCACAAGGATCAACGCGGTGCGCTCCACTTCCTCCGGCACGGCACCGGCAAGGGTGGCCAATGTCGCCCGGATGATCCGCTGGTCCGGCCAGGTCGCACGCCAGACCACGGCCACCGGGCAATCCGGCCCGTAATGCGGCACGAGTTCCGCCACCAGCTTGTCGATCAAGTGGACCGAGAGATGCAGCGCCAGCGTCGCCCCGGTCGCGCCAAAGGCGGTCAGCGTCTCGCGCGACGGCATCTGCGTCGCGCGCCCCTCGACCCGGGTCAGCACCACTGACTGCGCAAGGCCCGGCAGCGTCAGCTCAACCCCAAGCGCCGCCGCCGCTGCGGCAAAGGACGGCACGCCGGGCGTCACGTCATAGGGGATGCCCAACTCACGCAGGCGTCGAAGCTGTTCCCCCATCGCGGACCAGATCGACAGATCCCCCGAATGCAGCCGCGCCACATCCTGCCCCGCCGCATGGGCCGCCGCGATCTCGGCCATGATCTCATCCAGCGACAAGGGTGCCGTGTTCACGATCCTGCAGCCCGGCGGACAATGCGACAACACGCCCTCGGGCACCAGCGACCCGGCATAAAGGCAGACCGGCGAAGCTGCGATCAGATCCCGCCCGCGCAGCGTCAGAAGGTCGGCCGCCCCCGGCCCTGCCCCGATGAAATGCACCGTCATCGCTTCCCCCAGCAGGACCAAACCCCTGCCCTTTCACATTTGCCCAAATATCCCCTGCGGAGCACGTCCAAGCCGGTTGCGCGCCCTTCGCGCGCAGAGGCGAGACAAAAGGCTTGCGCCGCAAGGCGCTCAATTTGACAGCCGCCCGCACACGCGCTCACGCCAGCCTCTCCGCAATCGCCGCCGTCGCCGTTCCGTCCGCCGAGGTTACACGTGGCCCGCGAAGTCGCGCGCCCGGTCCTGCCGCGGCAAGCGCTGCGGCTTCAGCGACCGAACCCGTGCCATAAAGCGCCTCCACCCGGTCGGACTGCGTGAGCACCGCTTGCGCGGCCAGCAGCTGCGGCTCTACCGCCAGCACAGGCAGCCCCAGCGCTGCAGCCAATTCCGCCAACCCTTCCGCCTTTGCGGCGACCGTCGCCAGATGCGTGACCCCCGCCACGCCACCGGCCCGCGCCAGGGCGTCCATCAGCGCGCCACCGGTCACCCCGGAGCGGAACCCGAACCCCGCCACAATCATCGCACCACGCTCCACTGCAGGATCGGCAGGGCCGCGCGCCACCCTCGCTTGCGGCCGATGGCAACAGGCTCGGACAGTTCGATCTTCAGCAAATCCCCGCCGTGCCGCGCCGACCAGTCCAGCACCAGCGCCTCGGTCTCGATCGTGACCGCGTTCAACACCAGGCGGCAACCAGCGGGCATCACCCCCCACAGCTGCGTCAGCAAAGCCTCGCTTGCGCCGCCCCCGACAAAGACCGCATCAGGCTGCGGCAGGGTGCCAATCCCCTCCGGCGCCCGCGCCTCTTCCACCTGATGCCGGTGTGCAAGCCCGAAGGCCGCCGCATTGCCCCGCGCCCGCGCGGCGCGGTCCGGGTCCGCTTCCAGCGCAATCACCCGCGCCCCCCCGGCCAAAAGCCATTCGATCCCCACCGACCCCGACCCTGCACCGATGTCCCACAAAACTTCCCCTTTGCGCGGGGCCAGCGCCGACAGGGTCAGCGCGCGGATCGGGCGTTTGGTGATCTGCCCGTCGTGTTCAAACATGGCATCCGGCAGGCCCGAGGCCCCCGGCAGGCCGGGATCGGTGGCCTCGATGGCCACCGAGACCGGGGCCATCACCGGAGCAGTCGCCGTCGCTGCCACCTTTGCCAGGATACCGGCCGTCACCCGTTCCAACGGCCCGCCCAGCCGCTCCAGCACCGTCAGCTGCGCATTTTCATGGCCATTTTCGCAAAGCCATGCCGCAAGGTCCTGCACCGCTGCCCCGTCGCGCAGCGTGGCGATCACCTTCACCCCACGCCCCAGCACCGGGCGCAAACGGGCCAATGGGGCCGCATGCAGGCCAAGACACACACATTCTTCCAGCCGCCACCCCAGACGATTGGCCACCAGCTGGAAGGTCGAGGGCGCGGGATGCGACACCCACTCCCCCGGTTCGAGATGCGCCATGAGGCTGCCCCCTGCCCCGAACCAGAACGGATCGCCCGAGGCGAGGACCACCACTGCCCGCCCCCGGTCGGCCAGAACCGGCCCAAGGTCAAACGGCACCGGCCAGGGTTGCCCCTTGCCACCCGCCCCGATCAGGTCCAGATGCCGGGGGCCGCCGAAGATGACCTCGGCGGCGGCTAGGGCGGCATGGCTTGCGGGTGACAGGCCCTCTGGTCCATCTTCGCCCAGCCCGATGATCGTCAGCCAGGGATCACCCATGACACGCATCCTTATCCTCGGCGGCACGAGTGAGGCGAACCTGATGGCCGAAGCCATCGCTAAGGCAGGGCTGCCGGGGGTCTATTCCTACGCGGGCCGGACCGAGGCGCCGATGGGACAGCCGATCCACATGCGCATGGGCGGCTTTGGCGGGGTTGAGGGGCTGATCGCCTATCTGGGGGATCAGGCGATAAGCCATGTGATCGACGCCACCCACCCTTTTGCCGCCGGGATGAGCGCGAACGCCGTCGCCGCCTGCAGCGCCACAGGTGTCGCCCTGATCGCGCTGGAGCGCGCAGCCTGGACGGCGGGCGAAGGTGACCGCTGGACCCATGTCCCCGATATCCCTGCCGCCGTTGCTGCCCTTGCCGGGCCAGCCCAGCGCGTCTTCCTGGCCATCGGCCGTCAGCACATCGACGTTTTCGCGGCCCAGCCACAGCACCACTATCTGCTGCGGCTGGTCGACCCCCCGACCACCCCCCTGCCCTTGCCGCAAGCTGACGTCGTTGTGGCGCGCGGGCCGTTTGATGTGGCGGGCGACACGGCCCTCATGCAAAGCCACGGCACCCAAGTGGTCGTCGCCAAGAACGCCGGCGGCAAGGGTGCCGTTGCGAAGATCGCCGCCGCCCGTGCCCTGGGCCTGCCGGTGCTGATGATTGACCGCCCAACGATCCCCGCGCGCCGCGTCGCGCACAGCGTCAGGGAGGTGATGGCCTGGCTCGGCTGACCGGCCGCTTCTCGGGCTTTTCGAACCCGCCTCGCCGCGCGGTGCCGAGGAGGACACGCAATGAACGACGAGCGGCTGGGGTTTCATCCGGCGCTCCTAGGTGAATAGACAAAGCGCCCGACACGCCGGGTAGCGGAATTGCCGACGATCACCACCGTCCGCATGTCGGCCATCTCGGGCGTGGCCTCGCCCAGGGTCACGGTCAGCAAGGCCTCTTCGGGCGTCGAGACGGCGCGGGCGAAGGTGATCAGCCGATCGGGCCCGCATTCTTCCCGCAACACCTCCAGCGCCTTCGTGAACCCCTCAGGCCGTGAGGCCGAGCGCGGATTGTAGAAGGCCATTGCGAAATCGGCCTTTGCCGCATGGCGCAGGCGCGTTTCGATCATCGCCCAGGGCTTGAGGTTGTCGGACAGGTTGATGCAGCAGAAATCATGACCCAAGGGCGCGCCCGCCGCGGCCGCTGCCGCCAGCATCGCCGTGATGCCGGGCAGCACGCGAGTGTCCAGCGCCTGCCAGTCCGGGCGACCCTCCAAGGCCTCGAAGACCGCAGAGGCCATGGCAAACACCCCCGGATCGCCCGAGGAGACGACGACCACCTTCCGCCCGGCCGCCGCCATCTCCAAGGCGGCCCGCGCGCGGTCGAGTTCCACCCGGTTGTCAGACGGGTGCAGGGTCAGGCCCTTGCGAGGTGCCACCCGGGCCACATAGGGGATGTAGCCCACAACATCTGTTGCCTCAGCAAGGATCGCGGTCACTTCCGGCGTCACCAGATGGTCGCTGCCCGGACCAAGGCCCGCGATGGCCAGCCAACCGGTCATTCCGGCAGCTCCGGACGGCGTCCATGACCATGGACGAGGACGATTGCGAAGTAAGGGCAGTCGGCGCTGTCCACATCGACCAGCCGCGCCACGCGCTGGTTCGGCATCGTCCCGCGTTCCACCAGCCAAGCTGCGTCCAGCCGACCGGTCCGCTCCAGCGCTCGGCGGACGCGGGGCAGGTTGCGCCCCGTCTTCATCACCACCAGCGCATCGGCGCTGGCCATGTGGCGGACCAGGTCATCCTCGGGGAGCGTGCCCATCAGCACGGTCAGCACGTCATCGCCCCAGGTGATTGGCGTATCGGTGGCATGCCAGCAGCCGGTCATGCCGGTGATGCCGGGGATCACCTCAACCGGCACGCGGCCCTGAAGGCGGGAGTGGAGGTGCATGAAACTGCCGTAAAAGAACGGGTCACCTTCGCACAGGACCACCACATTCTCGGTCGCGGCGAGGGCCGCCAGACGGTTTGCCCAGTCGTCGTAGAACCGCGCCAGTGCGTCGGTGTATTCGGGGCTGTCGAAAGGAAGCTCGGTGGTGACCGGGTATTCCATCGGGTATTCTACGGCATCCGCCGCAAGCATCCCTTCAACGATCCGCCGGGCCTGACCTGCGCGGCCCTCTTTGCGAAAATAGGCGACATGGCGGGCCGCGCCGATCACCCGCGCGGCGCGCAAGCTCATCAGGTCGGGGTCGCCGGGGCCGAGGCCTGCGCAGATGACCTTGCCGCTGATCGGGGCCATCGTCATTCCTTCCGACTGGCCAAAGCGTTGATCGCAGCCACGGTGATGGCGGACCCCCCCAGGCGGCCCTTGACGATCAGGCTGGGGACCGGAGGGGCAGCCATCAGCGCGTCTTTCGATTCAGCGGCGCCGACAAAGCCGACGGGGCAGCCGATGATCGCGGCAGGGCGGGGGCAGTCGGGGTCCTCCAGCATGTTCAGCAGGTGAAACAGGGCCGTGGGCGCATTCCCGATGGCGACGACCGCACCCGCGAGATGCGGCCGCCAAAGTTCAACCGCCGCGGCCGAGCGGGTGTTCCGCATCTCGGCTGCAAGGGCGGGGACTGCGGGGTCCTGCAGGGTGCAGATGATCTGGTTGTCGGCGGGCAAGCGCTTTTTCGTGATGCCCTCGCTGACCATGCGCACATCGCACAGGATTGGCGCGCCACCTTCCAGCGCGGCACGGGCGGCGATGGCCATCCCGGGCGAGAAATGGATGTGCGGCGCAAGGTCCACCATCCCGGCAGCGTGGATCATGCGGACGGCGACGATCTCTTCCTCGGGCGTGAAGCGGCTCAGGGCGGCTTCGGCCCGGATCATGGCGAAGCTTTGGACATAGATCGCAGCACCGTCGGTTTCATAGATGTGGGGCATGAAGGGCCTTCAAGTGGTCAGGGATCGCGGTCGGGCTCAAACCGGATTGCGACGGGGTATCCTGCGCGGTGCCGCCCTGCACAAGGTCAAAGCCTTGCGGGGTCGCGACCAGCGTCAGGTCAGCCGGGGCGGGATGGGCACAGCCCTTGGCACAGCCGGAAACGTGCAGGGTCTGGCCGTTTGGCACCAGGGGGGCAAGGCCGCGCGCAAGCCCCCGCGTTTCGCCAAGCCCCTGCGGACAGCCTGGCGCACCAGTGCAGGCGGTGACGCGCAGGATCGGGTCAGCGGGGTTGGTCACCAGGCCGGGCAGGTCGGGCAGCCGCGTCGCGCCTAAAAGAAGCAGCATCCGCCAAGGCGTCGGGCGGATTTCGTGTCCAAGCTGGGCAAGGGCGGCCAGCGTTTCGGCGCGCATCTGCCCGAAGGCGAGGGCGACAAGCGTTCCGTCGGGGGTGATGCCGGGGTTCGGTTGGAGCTGTGATGGGGCAGGGCTGGTGTCAAAGCCGGGAGGAATGATGCCCCGCGCGATCAGCGCTGCCATCCGGCCACGCCCGTTGGTGATACCTCCGGCAGCGACGAACCAATGCGCCTGTGCCAGTGCATCCTGGGCAAGATCGCTGATGGGCTTGCCAAGCGGATGACCGTCAGGGC
Source organism: Rhodobacter sp. (assembly GCA_027489175.1). Classification (GTDB taxonomy): domain Bacteria; phylum Pseudomonadota; class Alphaproteobacteria; order Rhodobacterales; family Rhodobacteraceae; genus Tabrizicola. The sequence goes on along the minus strand of JAIYAE010000002.1, from coordinate 76,153 downwards.
GCAAGATAAGCCGCCCATCGGCAGACCGCTCAACACGAATGTCGGCGGAGGCTGCGGTCAGCACCGGGTGCGGGCCGGTATCAAGCGCGAAGCCGAACTTGCCCGGCAGGCGGGGCATACGGGTCAGCGCGGCGGTCAGGGTAGTGGCCAGCACAGCTGTTTCAGCGTCACGAAAAGGCGTGACGATGAGATTGCGGAGGCTTTCCGTCTCGATATCGGGGTCGATCAGGCCCTGGGCGCGGAGGTCTTCAATGAGGTTGAGGTGCGACGCCGTGGTCACGCCGCGCAGTTGCAGGTTGGCCCGGGCGGACAGGTCGATGATCCCGTTGCCATGGGTTTCGGCGGCCCGGGCGATGGCTTCGGCCTGCGCCGGGGTCAGGCGGCCAAGCGGCGGGCGGATGCGCACGACAAGGCCGTCCCCCGATTGCATCGGGCGCAGGGCACCGGGACACCAGCCCTTGATTTCGGGCGCGACTGTCATGTGCTGCGCCTTGGGGTGCGGGCGGGTTTCAGGTTGAGCGCGTGCCGCGCAAGCCTTTTGTCTCGCCTCTGCGCGCAAGCGCGCAACCGGCTCGGGTGGCCTCCGGCGGGGATATTTGGGCAAATGTGAAAGGCTGGGTGGGTCATGCCGCACCGTCCAGCGTAGCGGCGATGGAGTTGCGGCGGGTCTGCCAAAGGCCGGCGTCGCGAAGGCGGCGGAAGAGGTCTTCCATCGCTTGCAAGGCGGCAGGGTTCTCGCGGCCAAGGAAGTCACGGACCTGCGGCAGGCCAAGGGTGGCGTCGTGGTAGAGGTCGAAGAGGTGGGGCGGCACGGCTTGGGCCAAGTGGGCAAAGGCGGCCATGTGATCGAGCGTCGCGGCAATTTCGGCAGCACCCCGGTAGCCGTGGTTCATCATGCCGGACGCCCAGTCGGGGTTGGCAGCGCGGGCGCGGACGGTGCGGGCGATTTCTTCGGTCAGGGTCCGGGCGCGGGGGGTATCGGGCCGCGTGGCGTCAAGGTGGTAAAGGTTGGGCGTCTGGCCGCCAAGGCGCGCGACCGCGGCGGCAAATCCAGCCTCATGCGCGGCATAGTCGGCGGCCATCAGGACATCGGTTTCAGGCAGGTCCTGGGCATGGACGAAGGCGTCAGCGTTCAGCACCCGCGCCTCAAGCCCCTTGCGGTCTTCGGTTGACTGGCCGTCGGTGCCGATGGCCCAGCTTGATGCGGTCAGCCAGGCCTCACCCGCAGCGGCGCGGGCCTCAGCCGTGAAGGTGTCGGCGGCGGTGCCCATTCCTAGGCCGTACTGGCCCGGCTGGGGGCCAAAGACGCGGGCCGCGCGGAGGGTGTAGGGGTTGTCCTCAGGCGCCTCATCGCGGTGCGACAGGGCCTCGGCGCCTGCCTCGAACAGCTGCGCGAGGGTGGGGAAGACATCACGGAACAGGCCCGAGACGCGCAGGGTGACGTCGATCCGCGGGCGGCCAAGGATCGCGAGCGGCAGGATCTCGAAGCCAGAGACGCGTGCTGACCCATCGTCCCACTTCGGCGACAGACCGGCGAGGTGGAGGGCCATCGCAAACTCTTCGCCCGCCGTGCGCATGGTGGCGCTGCCCCAGAGATCGACCACCAGGCCGCGCGGGTAATCGCCGTGGTCTTGCAGGTGGCGGCGGATCAGCTCTTCCGCCAGCTTCACGCCTTGCGCATGGGCATTTCGGGACGGGACAGCACGCGGATCGACGGAGTAGAGGTTGCGCCCGGTGGGCAGCACGTCAGAGCGGTCCCGGTTGGGGGAGCCGGCGGGGCCAGGGGCTACGCGGCGGCCGGCAAGGGCGATCAGGAGGCCATCCCGCTCCCCCGCGCCTTGACCGAAGATATGCAGGCCGTGGCCGAACTGGCTTTCCTTCAGGTCGCAGACGAAGCGGTCAATCCGGGTGATCGCCTCGGCCGGGGTGGCGTCACTCGGCAGCCCAAGATCATCGGCCACGCCGGAGGCCAGCGCCTCATCCCGGATGCTGGAAATCAGGCGGGTGCGGCGGGCCGGATCAAGGCCATCGGCGGTGGAGTACTCGTCCAAAAGACGTTCCAGCGTCGCAAGGGCGGGGGGCAGCGCGCTGGCGACCATTGGCGGCGGCAGGTGGCCAAGGGTGACGGCACCGATCCGCCGCTTGGCCTGCGCGGCCTCACCCGGGTCATTGACGATGAAGGGGTAGATCACCGGCAAGGGGCCGATCAGCGCCTCGGGCCAGCAGGCATCGCTTAGGGCGACGGACTTGCCCGGCAGCCATTCCAGCGTGCCATGCGCGCCCATGTGGATCAGGGCATGGGCCCCTTGTGACCGCAGCCAGAGGTAGAAGGCCACATAGCCATGCCGCGGCGTGCGGGCGAGGTCGTGGTAATCGCTGTCGCGCGCCTCTACATCGCCGCGTTCCGGCTGGAGGGCGACCAGCACATTGCCGCGCAGGGTGGTGGGGAAGTGGAACTGACCGTCGCGGACAGAAGGATCAGCCTCAGGCGCGCCCCAGGCGGTGGCGAGGGTGTCTCGCAGGGGCGCGGGCAGGTCTGCAAGGGCCGCCTCATAGGCGGCTACCGGCCAGGTCAGGGTGTCCGTCAGCGCCTGCGGCAAGGGTGCGCCTTCGGTGACGGTGTAGCCATTGGCAGCAAGGTCAGTCAGCAGCGCCTCGGTCGAGGCGAGGGCATCAAGGCCCACGGCATGGGCCATCTGATGCGCGCGACCGGGGTAGGTGGACAGGATCAGCGCCAGCCGCCGATCCGCTGCCGGGGCGCTGGCAAGCTGCGTCCAGGCAGTCACCCGGTCAACCACAGCCGCGATCCGCCCGGCATCTGCGCGGTGGGCGAAGCGTGAGAATTGCAGTTCGGGGTGGCGCTTGCCGGGGGACTTGAAGCTGACAAGGCCTGCAAAAAGGCGGCCATCCACCTCAGGCAGGACCACGTGCATAGCAAGGTCGGCGGGCGACAGGCCCCGGTCCGATGCCGCCCAATCCCGCCGCCGGGCGGTGGACAGCGCCACCTGAAACACCGGGCAATCGGCGCCGTCAAACGGGGTGGTCCCATCGTCGCCCTTGGCCGAAAAGGCCGTGGCGTTGACGATGGCCACCGGCGGCGCGGCGGTGAGATGCGCGGCCAGCCAGGGGGCGACGTCAGGGGCCTTCAGGCTGGGGACAAAAGCGCCGTAAGCGGTGAAGCCTGCAGCCCGTAGCGCCTCGATCAGCGTATCGACCGGCGCGGTGTCACCGGCGGTCAGATAGCTGCGGTAGAAGGTGACAAGAACCGGACGCGCGCCACCAGGCGCGGCGGTCACGCCCAGCGCGGGGTCATAGAACCCCATCTGCGGAACGGTCTTGTCACCCGCAACAGGGGCGACGTAAAGGCCCGCCGCCAGTGCCAGTTGCGCCAGCGCCGCCTGCGCGGCCACTGCGCCGCCCTCATCACACAGCGCCTGCAGCCGACGCAGGGTTGAGACCGGAAGGGTGGACAGCTCGTCCAATCGGGGGTCGGGGCGGCCATCAGCGGGCAAGATGGCCAAGGCAAGGCCCTTGCGCCGGGCAAGGTCCTGCAGTGTGGCAAGACCGTAGGGCCAATAGGCCTCACCCCCGATCAGCCGGACCAGGATGGCCTTGGCCGATGACAGGGTCCTTTCCACATAGGTATCGACCGAAATCGGATGCTTCAGCGCGATGATGTTGGCGAGACGCACGGTAGGATGGGCAGTATTGCCCATCCGACGCATACGTTCATATCCTGCTGTGAAAGCGCCAAGGTCACTGTCGGAAAAGGACAGCACCACCAGATCGGCCGGGTCCTGACCCGGGTCGAACGGGGTTTCCGTTTCCTCAAGCCCGTGGCTTTCGCGGAAGACGACATGCATGGCGTCAGCCCCCCGCATCCGGATGCCGAGAGGCGAACCCGCGCCCCGGACCCGATGCACGCAAACTGACCAGAGTGCAAGACCTGGTCAGCCTGCCTGCAATCTGGTGCGGGATGGACATGGCGTCAGGCCCCCAGAACCTTGCGGATCGCTGCAGGATCAATGTCGTCATGTTCGGCAATCACCACCAGTTGCGACCGGCGCGGGCTGGTGCCCCAAGGCCTATCAAACTGCATCCGCACCCGCGCGCCCACTGCCTGCACCAACAGTCGCATCGGCTTGCCCACCACGGCGACATGACCCTTTACGCGCAGAATCTTCTGCTCTTCTGCCAGCCGGACGATCGCGGCGGCAAGGGCGTCGGTGTCGGCCACCTCGGGCAGGTCAATGACGACGCTGTCAAAATCCTCGTGCTCATGGTCGTCATGCCCGTCGTGGTGCGAGGGGCGGGCAGCTAGATCATCTTCCGCCGCCGCGCCAAGGCCCAGGATCACGCGGGGGTCGATCACGCCTTCGGTCATCGCCAGCATGGGAATGGTGCGGGTCATTTCGGCCGTGATGACGGCGCGGGCGGTGGCAAGGCCAGCCTCACCCGCCAGATCGGCCTTGGACAGAAGGATGAGGTCGGCACACAGGATCTGGTCTTCGAAAACCTCAGAGAGCGGGGTTTCGTGGTCAAGGCTGGGGTCTGCGGCGCGCTGCGCATCAACGGCGGCCACGTCAGGGGCGAAACGGCCTGCCGCCACAGCCTCTGCATCGGCGAGGGTGATGACGCCGTCCACGGTGATGCGGCTGCGGATCGCGGGCCAGTCGAAGGCTTTCAGCAAGGGCTTCGGCAGGGCGAGGCCGGAGGTTTCGATCAGGATATGGTCAGGGCGGACGGGCATGGCCATCAAGGCCTCGATCGTCGGGATGAAGTCATCGGCGACGGTGCAGCAGATGCAGCCGTTGGCAAGCTCGACGATGTTTTCCACCGGGCACATCTCATCCGCGCAGGATTTCAGGATGTCGCCATCGACGCCTACGGTGCCGAATTCGTTCACAAGGATCGCCAGACGCTTGCCCTGCGGGTTCTGCATCAGATGGCGGATAAGGGTGGTTTTCCCCGCGCCAAGGAAGCCGGTGATCACGGTCACGGGGATTTTGGTCAGATCGGTCATTCGGCGGCCTCTGGCAGGGGGTGGGGCGGGATGCGGGCGATGCTCTGTTTGCGGAAAACGGTCGGGCGGTCGCGCCAGGGGACGATACCGTCGGTCGTGGCGGCGTATTTCGCGGCCCCCTCCAGGATCGCCGGGACGTCCTCCAAGGTGAGGCGGCCGTAGACATAGGACCAGGCGCCGGGCTTGGTCAGCGAAACCGCGCAACCGGTGTTGCAGGCCGAAAGACACTCCACCCCGACAAAGCGCAGGCCGTCAGAGGGGGCCCCGGCGGTCAGGGCCGCATAAAGCTGTGCACCGGGTGGCAAGTCGCCCTCGGGTACCGGCTGGCCGGCCTTGCAGGTGGTGCAGACGTAAACTGTGGTGCCCATCGCAGCCTATCCTGAGGCGGAAGGGGCATGGGCCAGAGAGGACGGTCGCCCGCCTTCACCCGGTCGCGGAACACCCCGTCCGCCGGTTTCCTTTGCGCTGGCAGGTCTCCCGGCTTGCGGATACGGGGAAGTGTCCCCCACGGCCCCCGCCTTCCCGGCTGTTCGCCAGTGGCTATGGGACCTCTCCGGTCACGGTCGCGGGGGCGGCTGCGCATCGGGTTTTCATCCCCTGTCGCATTCCCTCTTCGCCTGTCATAAACAGGAACCAGCGCCTGTCCACCTGTGGCAGAAGGCCGACCATTGTCAAGGACGCGACCGACCATGACCGACACTGAAGCGACAGTTGACCCCCAGGCGGTGGCCGAGTCCGACCTTGCCCGCCACGCCGCGAAGATGGCCAAGAAGAAGGCCGCGCGGGACAAGATCATGGCGGCCAAGGAAGGCGAGAAGGGGCTGATCATCGTCCACACCGGGGCGGGGAAGGGGAAATCCTCCAGCGGGTTCGGGATGATCCTGCGCTGTGTGGCGCATGGGATGCCTTGCGCGGTGGTCCAGTTCATCAAGGGCGCCTGGGATACAGGGGAGCGGCGGCTGCTGACCACGCATTTCGCCGACCTCTGCCAGTTCCACGCGATGGGCGAGGGATTCACCTGGGAAACGCAGGACAAGGCGCGCGACATTGCGGCGGCCAAGGCGGGGTGGGAGAAGGCGAAGGAGCTGATCCGCGACCCGTCCATCCGGATGGTGCTGCTGGACGAGATCAACATCGCCTTGCGCTATGACTATCTGGACTTGGCCGAGGTGCTGGAGTTTCTGCGGACCGAAAAGCCGCCGCTGACCCATGTCGTGCTGACCGGGCGCAACGCTGCCGAGGGGTTGATCGAGGCGGCGGATCTGGTGACCGAGATGACGCTGGTCAAGCATCCCTTCCGGTCGGGCATCAAGGCGCAGATCGGGGTGGAGTTCTGATGTCCCGGGCAGGGACACTGCATCGTCCTGAATAGAATCAATGCTTTACGATCAGACTTTAAGAATTTGGCAAGGAATGGAGTGAGCGGATGACACTACGGAAAATCACGGCTATCGGCCTTTTGCTGGCACTTTGCGCCACCAGTGCTTGCGCGCCTTTGGTGGTTGGCGGGGCGGCTGCGGTCGTCGCGGATGAGGTGATCGAACAGGATCAGGGCGGCGACGGGCTGTTCTAAGCCGCAAGGCCGCCAATAATGCCATGCCGTCGCGTCGATATCGGCCCTGATGTGACTGAGTGAGTTTGAGGCGCACTGGATTGGGTGCGGTGTGGCATCAAAAGACAAGGGCAGCCAAGGTGCTGTTCAGTTGGCCGGCCCCGGAAAGGGACCGGCCAGCGTCGTTTACGCGCTTAGCAGACCGCCTCAGGCGTCGGCGTCGTGGTTTCCGACGTACAGTTTTCCGAGCCTGACCCAAGCACGATGGCTGCCACGGCAAGGCCGACCAGAGCGACGAGCAGAACGGTGTTCGGTTTGCGAACAGCGGTCGGGGCGATCTCGGCTTCTTCGACGATGACCGGCCCGCCCGCATAGATCGGAGTAGCAAAGACAAGTGCAGCAGCAAGCAGCAGGTTTTTCATGATTTCTCACTTTGTTGGGTGCTAAGTGCGCAAAGACGCCTTTGAGGCGGTTCGGCGCACAGGGTTGACCCCGATTTTGAGGCGTCCCGAAGGAAAACGGTTTCAAGTGCAAAGCGTTGCATGTGGGCGAAGAAATAGTCTTGGGTCCGCCGTGGAAGGCGTAAACCCGCGATTGCCAGCAAGGCATTGCCTGCGCTGCATCGTCTTGCTGAAGGCCGCCCGGTGGCGGTGGGATCAGGACATGCGCGCCAGATCAAGAAGTCGGGCGCAATCGACATGGGTGGCAAGATGATCTGCCAAGGCGTCGAGTGTTTCTTCGACCGTCGTATCGTAGCTGACATTGCCGGGCATGGCGCCAAGGCTGGCAAGGAAGGCGCGGCGGAAAGCGTCTTCGGTGAACATGCCGTGGAGGTAGCTGCCCATCACCCGGCCATCGGCGCGGACAGCACCTTCGGGCTGGCCGTTCACGGTGAACATCGGCTGCGCCCGGTCGGCGCCAGTCGTCACGCCGAGGTGGATTTCGTAGCCCCTGACCTTCGTGCCTGACGCGGGGTGCAGTGCTTCGGTTTCGGTGACCCGTTTGTCGGGGGTCATCGTGGTGGTGAAGTCAAGCAGGCCAAGGCCAGGGACGGAGCCGGGTTTGCCCTCGATCCCGTCGGGATCGGCAATCGTGGTCCCCAGCATCTGATAGCCGCCGCAGAGGCCGAGGACCTTGGCACCCCGGCGCAGGGCGGCAGCAAGGTCAATGTCCCAGCCTTGGGCGCGGAAATGGGCGAGGTCAGCGATGGTGGCCTTGGAGCCAGGGAGGATGATGAGATCAGCCTCAACCGGGAGGGGCTGGCCGGGTTTGACGATCCTGAGGGTGACGCCGGGTTCCTGGGCGAGGGGGTCGAGGTCATCGAAGTTGGCGATGCGGTTCAGGTGCGGAACGGCGATGAGAAAGGCCCCCGCCCCCCGCGTGCCGCCAAGGTCAGCGGCGTCTTCGGCGGGGAGTTTGTGGGCGTCGGCGAACCACGGGATCACGCCAAGGCCCGGCCAGCCGGTGCGGGCTTCGATCAGGCGGTAGCCGTCATCGAAAAGGCGGGGGTCGCCACGGAACTTGTTGATAAGAAAGCCGCGGATCATGGCGGCATCGGCGGGGTCAAGGACGGCCTGCGTGCCGACCAGCTGGGCGATGACGCCGCCGCGGTCGATGTCGCCGGTCAGGATGACGGGGGTCTGCGACGCGATGGCAAAGCCCATGTTGGCGATGTCACCCGCGCGCAGGTTCACCTCGGCCGGGCTGCCCGCGCCTTCGACGATCACAAGGTCAGCTTCGCGCTGAAGCCGGTGGAAGCTGTCAAGGACCGGAGCCATGAGTTGGGGTTTGAGGGCGGCGTAGTCGCGGGCCCTGACCGTGGTCAGGCGCTTGCCCTGCACGATGACCTGCGCGCCGGTCTCAGATTCCGGTTTCAGGAGGACGGGGTTCATATCGACGTGGGGCTGCACGCCGCAGGCGCGGGCCTGCAGGGCCTGGGCGCGGCCGATCTCTCCACCCAGCGCCACGGCGGCGTTGTTCGACATGTTCTGCGGCTTGAAGGGGCGGACGGTCAGGCCCTGGCGGGCGAAGTGGCGGCAAAGGCCGGCCACAAGCATGGACTTGCCGACGTTCGAGCCTGCGCCCTGGATCATGATCTTCATGTCTTGCGCGCCATGAGCCAGAGGAAGAACACCCCGCCGATCAGGCCGGTAACGACGCCGATGGGCATATCCTCGGGTGCCATCACCACACGGGCGAGCGTGTCGGCAAGGACAAGGAAGATCGCACCAAGGAGGGCGGAAAGGGGCAGGACGCGGGCATTGTCGCCACCTGCGATCAGGCGGACGAGGTGGGGCATCATCAGGCCGACAAAACCGATGATGCCGGAAAAGGCGACCATGACGCCGGTGATGAGGGCCCCTGCCACGAAGACCGAGAGGCGGAAGCGGGCGACGGGGATGCCAAGGGAGGCAGCGGTCTCATCCCCCAAGGACATGGCGTTCAGAGAGGGCGACTGCGACCACAGCCAGAGGCCCGCGGGAAGAAGGACGGCGGCGGGGTAGATCAGGTGGCCCCACTGGGCGAGGCCGAGGCCGCCGAGCATCCAGAAGACAACGGTGTGGGTGGCTTTCGGGTCGCCAAGGAAGATCAGGATGTTTGCCCCGGCCATGATGATGAAGCTGATGGCGACGCCTGCCAGGACGAGACGGTCGGCGCTGGTCGCTCCGGTCAGGCGGGCGGCGGCGAGGACCATGAGCGTGGCGGCGAGCGCGCCCCCGAAGGCCATGAGCGGGACGGTGAGAAGGCCAAGGAAAAGGCCGGTGTGGAGAAGGGCGGCAATGGCACCGAACGCTCCGCCCGAGGAAATGCCAAGGAGGTGGGGGTCGGCGAGGGGGTTTCTTGTCACGGATTGCAGCGCGGCGCCGGTGATCCCGAGGCCCGCGCCGACAAGGGCGGCGAGGAGGGCGCGGGGGAAGCGGATGTCCCAGACGATGGCCTGGCGCGCCGGGGTCCAGTCTGGGGTGACAAGGCCGGTGGTCTGGTGGGCGAGGATGCCCCAGACGGTGGAAAGGGGCACGGCGACGGCTCCGATCGAGACGGCGACGAGGATGGCAAGGAGGAGAACCGCGCCGCCGCCAAGTGCCACGCCCGCGCGGCGGGTAAGGCGGAGTGTCGTTGACAGTGGGGTGGTGAGCGGGGTTTCGGTCATGCCTGGCCCCCGGGGGAGGCGGGACGTTCATGCGCGACGGGCGGCTTTGGGGCGCGCTTGTCGCGGCCCTTTGGGCAGTCTTCGTGGAGGCGGTGTTCGGGGATCATCCGGCATGCTCCATCACGGTGCGGGCGGCGCTTTGGCCGGACAGGAACGCCCCGTGGACGGTGGCGGGATGGTCGGCATGCGCGGCCTCACCGGCGAAGACGAGGCGGCCGTCCCAGTCCGCCCCGGCCAGCGCGCGGCGGGTGTTAGACGAGGTGCCGGTGGGCAGGAAGGAGTAGGCGCCGCGGGCCATCGGGTCCTGCGACCAGCGGGTCACCTGCGCGGCGATGGGGGCGGGAAAGCCACTGCCGAACATGGATCTGAGGGCGAGATGCGCCTCGGCCAGGGTGGCTGCGTCGTCCAGCGCCTCGACCTCTCGGGCCTGGGCGCCGGCGTGGAAGGCAAGGAGGACGGGCGCGCCGGTGCTGCGGGCAAGGCTGACCCATTGCGACCAGAACCCGTCGCGGGGACCGAACCATTCGATCCAGTCCAGATCACCGGGCCAGGTGACCTTTTCAAAGCGCAGCCAGCATTTGTTGAGGAGGCCCATGCCAAGCGTCTTTATCGCCTGCTGGCGGGTGGTGGCGAGAGGTTCGGCAAAGTGAAGGCTGCCGGATTTGAGGACGCCGAGCGGGAGGGTCACCACGGCGTGGTCGGCGGTGAGGGTGGTGCCGTCGGCAAGGGTGGCGGTGACCCCTGCCCCGTTGGGCGCAAGATCAGTGACCGCTTGGCCGAGGCGGATGGTCAGGCCCTGCGCGAGGGCGGTGGGAATCTGGTCGTAACCACCGGGAAAGAGGACATCGGGGCCGGAGAACGCCCCGCCATCATCGAAATGCCAGGCCGAGGCTTCGGACCAGTCAAAGCCATACTCCTGTTCATAGGTGGCGTTGATGTAATGGCGGATCAGGCGGCGGTCGGTCGCGGTGCCGTCTTGCCAGTCGGCGGAACTCATGACGGCATCGGCAAGTGAGACATCCTGCGGCAGCGCACCTGCGGCCGTGCGGGCGGCGGTCACTACCGTGTCGGCCCTTGCCATCTCGGGATCAAGGTTGAGGACGGCCCCATCCGCGTTGTAGGTGATACCGCGATCATAGCGCGTTTCCACCCGCGCAGCGCCGATGCTGTCGGCAAGGGTGGTGATCGGGTTGCCGTCGGTGCCGTGAATCCAGCTTGCGCCCATGTCCATCGGCAGCTCAGGCCAAAGGCGCGAGGTCCAGACCCGGCCGCCGATCCGGTCACGCGCTTCGACCATGGTGACCTGCCAACCTGAATCCTGCAGGCTGCGCGCTGCGGCCAGACCTGAGACGCCCGCGCCAATGACCAGAACGCTGCGCCCGGCCTGCGCGCGAGCCACACGGGGGCCGAGCAGGGCGACGGAGAGAAGCGACAAAGCGTGGCGGCGGTGGATCATAGAGTTTCCCTGAACGGGCCCGCGCCTAAGGACGCAGGCCCGCACGCATTGACCTACTTCGACGCGAAGCCCGCGACCAGCTTTTCCACCGCCTTGATGTTGCGGGGGCCGGGCGTCGCCTCGACATATTCCAGGACGACGTAGCGGTCGTTCTTCACCGCGTCGATGTTCGCAAAAGCCGGGTTGGATTCGAGGAAGGCGATCTTCTGGTCGGCGGTCACGTCGCCGTAATTGACGATCACGATGACCTCGGGGTTGCGTTCTACCACCGGCTCCCATGCGACGGTGGCCCAGCTTTTTGCAAGGTCGTCCATGATGTTGACGCCGCCCGCAGCCTCGATCAAGGCCGTGGGGATGGCATAGGCACCAGCGGTGAAGGGGGTTTCTTCGCCAGAGTCGTAGACGAAGACGCGCAGCGGGGTTTCGCGGTTGACCGTGGCGGTCACCTCGGCCAGCCGGGCCTTGTAGCCTGCGACCAGCTGTTCCGCCTTTGCCTCGACCCCGAAGATGCGGCCGAGGTTCAGAAGGTCGACATACATGTCGTCCATCGAGGATTTGCCCTTGGGGCCGACGAAGATGCAGCTTTCCGTCAGCTCGTAGGTCTGAATGCCCAAGGGTTCCAGCGTTTCGGGCGTGACCTCACCCCCGACCGTCATGCCGTAGTTCCAACCGGCAAAGAAGAAGTCAGGCTCGGCGCCCAAAAGCACCTCGCGCGTGGGGTATTTGGCCGAAAGCTCCGGCAGTTCAGCAATGCCTTCGCGCAGGCCTTCGTCCAGCGTCTTCCAGCCCGAGACGCCGGTATAGCCGACCATCCGGTCCGCCAAGCCAAGGGCCAGCATCATCTCGATCAGGTTGACGTCATTCGCGATGGCGCGGGTCGGGGCTTCGGTGAAGGTCACCTCACGCCCGCAGCTTTGCACGGTGACGGGGAAGGCAAGGGCGGGGGCGGCGGAAAGGCAAAGGGCCGCGACGGCGTATTTCATGTCAGTGTCCATGCAGTTCAAAAGAGAAGCGGGGGGATGGGCCGGTGCGGTCCACCCGGGCAGTGACGTTGAAGGCTTGGGCGATGGTGGCCTCGCACAGCGCTTGGTCGGGGGGGGCATCGGCGATGATCCGGCCTTGGCGCAGGATCAGAACCCGGTCAGCGAATTCAGCGGCGAGGGTCAGGTCATGCAGAGTGGTGATGACGGTCAGGCCAAGGCCGCGCAGAAGTGCCAAGAGTTCCAGCTGATGCCGGATGTCGAGGTGGTTCGTGGGTTCGTCGAGGACGATCACCTGCGGGTCCTGCGCCAGCGCCCGGGCCACCATGACGCGTTGGCGTTCACCGCCCGAGAGCGTGCCGAAAGCGCGGTCGGCGAAGGCCGAAAGGTCCATTCGGCAGAGAGCCGCGTCAACCGCCGTGCCGTCCGTTGCCCCCGGGCCAAAGCCGCGGCGATGCGGCAGGCGGCCAAGGGCCACGATCTGCCGCGTGGTCAGGGCAAAGTCGGTCGGTTGTTCCTGCAGAACGGCGGCGACGATGCGGGCGGTCTCGGGCGCTTTCATCTGCCAGATGTCACGGCCCATCAGCCGGACGGTGCCGCGGCGGGGTGCCTGATGGCGGTAAAGCAGGCGGAGGAGCGAGGATTTCCCCGCCCCGTTCGCGCCGCAGATGGCCAAAACCTCACCCTTGGCGACGGCGAAGCTGAGGTCGTGCAGAATGTCCGGCTGGCGCGCGGGGCCCCAGAAGACGCCGGAAAGTTCGACTGTGGCGGTCATGGCAAAGCCCGGCCCTGTGACAGGACATGGTCGGGCTGCGGGGACTCAGCCGGGACAAAGGCCATGGGCCCTGGTGTGACGGTCATCAAACGCTCCTTCCGGGGCACCCCGCCCGGTGGTTACTGACGCTGATGGCAGGTCTCCTGACTCGCGGGTCTGGGCTTGCCCCTGCCTTCCCGGTCCGGTCGGACCAGTGGCCTGTGGGGGTCGCTCGCCGCTTACAGTTGCGGGGGCAGTCACGGAGTTGGCGGCTGTTGCCTACACCTTCACCGTATTCCCTTTTCACCCGGCCGCGCGTGGTTTGGCCGGGAACCATCTATGCCCTTGTGTGCGACGGAACGGGCCGGCGGGCAAGGCAGAAAACGACAGGTCCGGCTTGGCCTGCGGCAGAGGGCGCTGCCGGGAACGGGATTGGCGGCGGGGGGTGCGGCGCGGCCAAAGCGGTTGTTTCGACCGGACTGATCCTTTAGGACTTGGCCGCAACATGACCCCATCTGGAACCCCGGCAATGAAGCTTGACCGTCGCCCTGTCGCCTCGCTCTGGATCGGGGACAGGCTGCATTACCTGAACCAGCTTTGCCTGAAATCGCACCTGATGCATGGCCATCCGGTGACGCTTTACTGCACCGATGACGTGCAGAACGCCCCTGACGGCGTGGTCATCCGCCCGGCAGAAGAGATCATGGAGCTGGACATGGGGCTGGTAGAGGCGACGTCAGCCTCGTTCCTGTCGAACGTGTTCCGCTACAAGATGATCCGGAAAACCGGGGCCTTGTGGATCGACTGCGACGCGTTCTGCCATGCGCCTTTCCCGGATGAGTGGGACTATGTCTTTGCCGGTCACGGGATGCGGGGCGCGCTGAATTGCGGGGTGGTAGGGTTGCCGGCCGAATGCGCGCTGATGGATCAACTGCTGGACTACTACGACAACCTGCCCGACTACCCCGCATGGTGGAACAAGAAGCAGCGCAAGATGATGGACCGGGTGACCGAGAAGGGTGACCTTTCCCACGCCGCGGCGATCTACAAGACGGAACGCACGGCCTTTGGCCCGCAGGCCTTTACCTGGTTTGCGCAACAGACCGGGGACATTGCCAAGGCGATGACGCCGGATGTGCTTTACCCGGTGCCGTTCCAGTTGAACGACGTGTTCTTTGACCCCTACGGCCGGGTTGAGGGGCATTTCACCGATGCAACCGTATCTGTCCACCTTTATACCAACGGGACCAAGCCCTACTGGCGCCGGAACCCGCCCCTTGCCAATTCCTACGTCGCGCGGATGTGTGACGCGCTTGGCATCGACCCGGGCGCAGCGCTGGAAGAATGATCGGGCGGCCGTGGTGACCCTGAAAAAGCCCATCAGCCGCCATGGCGTGGTGATGGCGGTGTCGATGATGAAGGACGAAGCGCCGTTCCTGCTGGAATGGTTCGCGCATCATCTGGCGGTCGGGTTCACCGATATCCTCGTCTACACCAACGACTGCACCGATGGCACGGTCGAGATGCTGGAGCGGCTGGAAGAGCTTGGCCTTGGCTACCACCGGCCCAATGTCATCAAGCCCGGGGGCAAGCCGCAGCCTTCGGCACTGAGCCACGCACAGGAGGAGGTGCTGGTCGCCGATGCCGACTGGGTGATGGTGTTTGACGCGGATGAGTTTCTGTCGGTCAACCACCCCTCGGGCCATCTGGACGGGATGCTGGATGACGCGGTGGCGGCGGGCGCGAACGGGATCGTGGTCACCTGGCGCATCTTTGGGTCCGGCGGGGTGGTGGACTGGTCCCCTGCCCCGGTGACCGAACAATACACCCGCGCTGCCCCGCCCTTGTGGCACATGGGCTGGGGGGTGAAGACGCTGTTCAAGTATGACCCGGAGTACTGGAAGCTGGGCATCCATCGCCCCTCGATCAAGAACAAGCACCTGAAGGAGCGGTTTCCCGAAACGGTGCTGTGGCTGAACGGGTCTGGCCAGAAGATGGAGGATTATTTCAAGTTTCGCGGCTGGCGGTCGATCCGGCGGACCGTGGGCTTCGACTGGGCGCAGATGAACCACTATGCGGTGAAGTCGATCGAAAGCTATGCGATCCGGCGGCTGCGGGGGAACGTCAACAACAAGGCCGACAAGTACAACGCCGATTACTGGGCGCTGCAGGACCGCAATGAGGTGTCCGATACCCATATCCTGCGCCATGCCCCCCGGCGGGCCGAGATCATGGCGGAGTTGCTGAAAGACCCCGTGCTGCGCGAATTGCATGAGGCGGCACTGGCGCGGGTTGAGGCGCGGCTGGCCGAACTGCGCGGGACGGCGGCCTATGCCGATTTGAAGGCCGGGTTGATCGAGGCCGGGAAGGTGCCGATCACCAAGGTTGAGGCGAAGCCCCCGAAAGCCCGCGACCCGGCCAAGATTGCCGAGAAGATGAGCAAGGTCGAAAAGCGCACCGTCGATGCGGCGGCAGAGGTGCGGGCAGCGCAGCCGCCTGCTGCGCCTCCCGGTGCCTATGCGGGGCCGAAGGTGGCGCTGTCGGACAAGGTGGAGTGGGTGGAGAACCAGAAGCTTCTGCTGCCCGCCGACCCGCAGTTGTTCGGGGCCGAGGCGGTGATGGCCATCCTTGCGGGCAAGTTCGACCGCAAACATGCGCGCAACATCGCGGGCTATCTGGGCGGGGCGAAACGGCTGCTGGAACTGGGCGGCGGCATCGGCTTTTGCGCTATGAAGGCGCTGCGTGACGCGCCGGGGCTGGTGGTGATGCTGCAGGACGAGGCCCCCGGCATGACCAAGGCCGCGGCTGAGGTGTTCCGGCGCAATGGGTTTGAGGATACCTCGATCTTGAAGCTGGTTGGCGGCAAGCTCGGGGTCGCAGGGGGGCTTGATGCTTATCTGCGCGACTACCGCCCTGATGCTTTGCGGGTGAACGGGCGGGCGGGAGTGATGGCGGAGGCGCTGGCGGCGGCCCCGCTGGAAAGCGTTCGGCGGATCATCCTGCCGTTTGAAACGGCGGCCGAGCGGGACGCGCTGCGCGAAGGGTTCACTGGAGCGCTGGTATCAGTGGGTTTCCAGGAAGATGCGAAGACGGCAGACGGCGGGTCGCTTCTTTTTCTGCGGGCCTGATCAGGCGGGCGGCTTGGCTTTCAGGTCACGCAAGGCGACTTGCGCGAACAGGTAATCCTCTTGCCGCAGAAGGGCCGTCGCCGTGGCGCGGATGCGGGTGGGGTGACCTTCTGCCACCACCGCCTCCATCATCGCGCGGGCCCACTTGCGCACGGTGCGGCGGGCGCGCATGGCCTGCCAGAAGGCGGGGCCAGCGCGGCCGGTCTGCATCACCTCGGCCAGCAAGGGCGGCAGGGCACCGCATTTCAGGATCACGCGGATGGCTTCGTGGGTGGAATGATCCACGCGAAGGGCCTGGACATTGGGCGCGGTCAGGCGGCGGGCGTGGGCCAGGTCTTCGGGCACCCGGCCATCATAAAGCAGGATGATCCCGGCCACGTTCGGCAGGGCATCGCGGACGTCAAGGAAGGCCGGGGTCGTCCAGTCGCTTTTGCGGACGGCCCAGCCGAAGCGGCGTTCAAACGGGGCGATGGCGGTGGCCATGGTCGACTGGGGCGAAAAGGCGATGACCAGCGCCCCCGGCACCAGCGTGGCCAGGTTGATCGCGGCAAAGGCCCCCATCGACGCGCCGATGAAGACCACGCGTTCAAACTGCGCGAAGAACCCGGTCGCGGCGAGGGTTTGGACCAACGGGGCGGCGTCGGGGTTGCGATACCAATCCTTGGCGAAGGTCTGGACGCCCAGCACCGCATAGCCCTCGGCCTGAAGGCGGGCCAAAAGCCACGGGGGCCGGGGATAGGGATCATCGACGGTGGCCAGATTGTCAAAGCTGACAACGAGTTGGCGTGAGCCCGGTTCAAACCAGAGGGCAGCCTTGGGGGAGACAACCCGGAAAGCGCTTGCGGCGTCCGCGGCTGTTGCGTCGGGCAGGATTGGCGGCAGGGGCGTGAGGGCTGTGTCGGTCAAGCTGGCATGGCCTTCGACCTACTGGAACGAAACCTAACCGTGGGTTAGGGTATTTTCCACATGTTTGCAATCCGGCGTCCGGGTGGGTGCTGCGGTCCCATGGGCCGGGGTTGCAGGAACCGAAAGAAACCGCGTGACCGACAAGACTGACAATATCCCGGCAGGCACGAAGATGCGGGCGGGTCATGGCGTATTGGTGCGGGCAAGGAATGGCGATGTGATCGGCTATGATCCGTCCGGCCTTGTGTTGCGACTTGCCGACAAGGTGATCGACGACATCGCGCTGCGGCTGGGCGGACGGCTGCAGGCCGAGGCTCCGACTGCAGAGCCGCACGATCTGGCCGAGCTTGAGGCGATGCTGGAGGGCCGCGACGTCTGGAACATCCGGGCCGAGGGGGAGTGGCTGCGGTTTTCCGGGCGGTTGCCGGGGCGGCAGGGGCCGCGCGATTTCCGGCTGTGCCGGGCGGGCGGTGATGTGGTGGCCGATGCGCCGGGCGCTGTGGTGGGCATCCTTGGCATCGGCGGACCACGGGCGGCCTTGGCGAACGCGGAGGGCGCGGCCTACCCGTTTCATATCCTTGCCCCGGCCGATGACATTGGCGCGGTCGGCCATGCGGGGGTGGAGCGGGCGGCGGCGACTGATCTTCTGGCCCACTTGCGCGAGATGACGCATGAGGCGCTGATGGCCGAGGTCTGCCTGGACTGGCAGCTGGAGAAACACGCGGGCCTGCCCTTGTTCGTGACGCGGGTGGAAACCGACAGCTCTGCCTCAGCCACGGCACTGGCGGGCGGGGTGGCGGTGGAGAACCTGTTGCGCGCGGCGGGGAACCTGAAGCGGGCGGCGGCGCGTCTGGGCAAACCGGCGCGGATCTTTGCGGTCACCCTCGATTTCGCGCTGGAGGCGGTGGAGGGGTCGGCCACAGACTATCGTGACGGGATGCTGGCCTTGATGGACAAGGTTGCGGCGGGGCTGGCCCGGCTGGGCTTTGACCGGCCGGTTTTTGTTGCGCGGTTTGAGGCCGGGCGGCCCGGTCTGACCGACGACCGGGTGATCGACGCGCAGTGGGAACTGGCGTGGAATTGCGGGGCGCATCGGCTGGTGATCGCGGCCCCAAGCACGATGTTTGCCCATGACGAATATGACCGCCCGACGGCCGAAGCGCGCCGGCAGATGGCAGCGATGTCGGCCGCAGCGGCGAGTGCGGCAGGGGCGCAAAGTTTGAAGCCTGACCCGCTCATTGACGGCTGGCGCTGTCCGGTCATCCATCTGGCGGAACTTGAAGGTGGGCCGAAAGGCGCGGTGGTCCTGCGGCTGGTCTTGCGGGCGCTGGGAGATCTGGTGCTGGCGCCGGGCGACAGTATCGGTGGAGACCGTCCCGTGGGTCTGGCGCTGGATGGCGATACGGCGGGGGCGAAGATCCTGTCGGTCGAGGTGGACCCAAGCGATGCGCAGGCGGTGCTGGTCACGCTGGACAAACGACCCAAGGGCGAGGCCGTCCTGCGCTATGGCTATGGGGTCGCACCCGAAGGGCCGGGGCAAGTGGCCATCCGCGACGGCTGGGCGCTTGCGGCGGCGGATGGGCGGATGCTGCACCGCTGGGCCCTGCCCTGCCGGTTGGCGATCCGCGAGGGCGGGGCGGCATGATCCGGGTAGAGGATGATCTGCCGGGTGCGGCGCTGCTGGACGGCTCAAGCGCTGACCTTGCCGCGTCGATGGCTGCGGCTGGGGGCCTGTGGCTGCATGGCGACGCGCGGCATCTGCGGCTGGATGCCGAGGGCGCAGTTCTGGGCTGGCGGACCACCGATGGCAGCCTTGAGGCCCAGCCGACGAAGCCCAACGAAGGCCATGGGCGCTGGGTTCAGACCGACACGGGCGGCGGGTTGCAGTGCCAGACCGGGGTGCACTGCGGGCTGGTTCTGCCAGGCGTCCTTGACCGGGCGGAGCGGTTCAGCATGGCGGTGCTTTACCGGTCCGACCCGGAAGTGGAGGGGCGCACCCTTTTGACCATCAACGGTGAGGGTGACGGTGGCAGCGCGCCCTATCTGTTTCTGGCCGACTATGGTGACAAACTATTGGTCAAGGACACCAGCGAGGGCCTTTCGTTGGAGGTGCCGAAAACCCCGGGGGTGGATGGGCTGCACTGCGTGCTCGTCTCAATCGACCGGGGCCAGATTGCGCTGCAGGACAGCGCCGGGCCGGTACACCGGGGCGAAGGGGTAGCGCCCGCGCTGCCGAAGCCTGCGTCGCTTTTCATCGGCGTGCGCAGTCACCGGGGCGGTCTGCAGAAGACGCTGGGCGAGGCGGTGATCGAGGATGTGCTGATCTGGCCGGGCAAGTCGCTGCTGCTGCCGCAGACCCCGGCCGATGACGCCCAGCGCGTCAAGCTGGCGCGCTACTACCTGTGGAGACGATAGGGCATGGCGTTCACTGCCGATGCCATCCGGAACGGCCACCTCTGCGTGATCTGGGTGGACGACATGATCGACGTCTACACCTGGCGCAACACGTTCGGTCTGGCGATACAGACGCCCAACCTTGACCGGCTGATGGCGGGCGCGGTGCGGTTCAGCAATGCTTATGCGACGGTGCCCCTGTGCGCGCCCTGCCGGGCGGAACTGGCCACGGGGCTGTCACCCTTTCGCAGCGGGCTTGTCGACCTGAACCGGTTCTGGAGCGATCTTCTGACCCCGGAAAAGGCCTGGGCCTATGACCTGCGCCGGGCGGGGTTTCACACCTTTACCACCGGCAAGGTCGACGCGAATTATCGCCCGATGCGCGAGGATTACCGCCGCCTGCTATTCCACGAAAACCCGCTGGTGCAGGATTCTGGCGAACGAACGGGGGTGAAGGTCTATCTGGAGGGCGGCCCCGGCATTCAGGGCACGAACCACCCGAATGACAAGGGCGAACAGGATGACCGGTTCTATGACTTCTGGGTGGCGGAAAACGCCATCCGCTATCTTGACCGGGCTGACCCTGCGCGGCGGCAGCTGATCCAGCTGGGCTTCAAGCATCCGCATTACAACCTTGATTGCCCGGACCGGTTCTACCAGCTGTATGACCCCGCTGACATTCGCTGGCCCAGCATCGCCGCGCCCGAAGACCAGTTCGGCCCCCAGCCCGGCTTTGCGGTCTATGAGGCGGCCTATATCGCCAACGGCCACTGGACGCCCGAACGGTCCAGCGATGAGGCGTGGCGGCAGGTTGTGCGCGCCTATTTCGCCGCGATCAGCCATGTGGACCATGAGATTGGCCGCTTCATGACCGCGCTGGAGGCGTCGCCGCTGGGGGACAATACCACGGTGGTGTTCCTGTCGGACAACGGCTTCAACCTGGGCAACCACGACAGTTTCCACAAGATGAGCCAGTGGGACAGCGCCGCCCATGTCCCGCTGGCGATCTGGCACAAGGGGATTGCGGCGGGGGAAGTTGACCTGCCGGTCTCGCTGGGCAACGTGCCGAAGACGCTGATGCAGATCGCGGGCCTGCCGCCGCGGCCGGACTGGACCCAAGGGCAAAGCCTGCTGCCGTTGCTGGATGCGTCATTCGGAAGTTATGACCGCAGCCAGTCGCCGGTGACCAGCGTGTTTGGGACTTTGTCGGTGCGGCCGTCAACCGAGGGCCTCAGCCATCTGCGCTATTTCCGCTATCCGAATGGGGAAGAGCATGTCTATGACATCGTCGCCGACCCCGGGGAAACGACCAACCTGAAGGACACCGCCCCTTTGACGGCGTTGCGGGCGGAACTGGTGGAGGGCGCGCTGGCCTTGGGGCTGGACCTGCGGGGGTTTGAGAACCCCGAGGCGGGCGTCAACGCGATGATGGCGGTGGATGGCAGCGTCATTCTGGCGGGTGGCGGCGGCGATACCGACTATTGGGCTTATGGCGCCGATGCCGAAAAGATCCGGGAGGAGCGTGGCGGGGGCTTGGATACGCTGTGGTATATGGCGGGGCCGGATGATTACATCTTGCGCTGCCCGCCGCATGTCGAACGCATCCGGATTGCTACGGTCGTCGCCCGAAATGAGGAGGGTGGCGGCGAGGTCAGGAAGACCCTGAAGATCGTGGCGCACCCGGACAGCCCGATCCACTTCGAGACGTCCGAGCGGGTAGAGGTGGACGTGACCGGGTCCGACCGGGGCGATATCATGCTCGGCCCGAAGTACGGCAGTGCCACGTTTCGGGGCGGTGCGGGGGATGATGAGTTGCGGGCGATTGCCACGCTCACCTCCAGCCGCCACGCGTTTTATGGTGGGGCGGGGAATGACACGCTGATCGGCGGGCCGGGCAAGGATACGCTGGACGGGGGCACGGGGGATGACGTGATCTTTGGCCGCGGGAACAACAACCGGATCTATGGCGGGCACGGCAATGACCGGATCGTCGATGGCGATGGGTCGTCGACCATCCACACCGGGCCGGGGCGGAATGTGGTCACGCTGAGCGATGGCGACGACGTGTTGCATGTGGGCAGTGGCGTGAACCAGATTGATGCCGGCACCGGGGCGGTGGTGTTCCATATCGCCTATGGCGGGGTGACGGTGATCCGGCGCTGGGGGCCGGAGATGCGGCTGAACCTGTCGGGCTGGCCCCGGATGCCCGAGATCACGGGCCTTGGCGCAGGCCGGGTGCAGCTGCGGCTGGCCCTTTCGGTGATCGACCTGCATGGGGTGCGCGATCCTGCGGCCGTTCTGGCCCAGATCGACGGGCCGGTTCCACAGCCCGCGTCCAAGCGCAAGAAGCGGGAAAAGTCGGCATGAGGGGCGGCGCGCCCGTTGAATGGCAAGGCAAAAGGGGCCGATGCCATGGCGCTTGACCGCTCTCGTGCGCCGCTGGCCGCGCTGACCATGGTGCATGAGGAAGATTTCTTCCTTGAGCGCTGGATTGCGCATTGGCGCAAGGTCCTGCCGGATGACGCGATCTATGTCTTGAACCATGGCGGCAATGCCGATGTGGCGCGGATTGCGGAAGGCTGCAACGTGATCCGCCTGCCCTATGACCACTTGAAGAAATCGGTGAACCAGCGGCGCTGGCAGATCCTGTCCTTGCATGCCTCGGCCTTGACGGGGGCCTATCGCTGGGTGGCCTGCAACGATGTGGATGAGTTTGTGGTCCTGGACCCTGAGGTGCCAGGCGGGCTGGTCGCCTATCTGGACACCATCGCGGCGCAAGATGTGGTGCCACCCGCGCTGACGACCTTTGCCATCGAGATGGTGCACAATGTTGAGACCGAGACCACGCCCCTGGCACCCGGCACGCCGATCCTGGGCGCGCGGCGCTGTTACCGGCTGAACGCCAACTATGCAAAGCCCTGTCTGATCAGCCGGCCGACCGAATTCAAGGCCGGCGGCCATGGGGCCAACCATGCCGAGATCACGCTGGACCCGAACCTTTACAACTTCCATCTGCGGTTCATCGACTATGACCTGTGCATGGCCCGGTTCCAGAAAAGCCTGGACCGGCGGCTGGCGGGCAAGACCGAGGCGGAGCGGCAGGCGATGCAGGCGGGCGGCTGGGGCTGGACCTCGGTCGAGGCGACGTTCAAGGCCCTGTCGCAGCGCGCGCCGGTGGCGGAAACCGTGGACCACCCCGCCTTTCGCCGTGCCATGCTGGAGGACCGGATCTTGCGGCCGCCCTTCACGCTGATGGGCGGTGGTCGCCCGCCCGAGATTTACCGCTTGCCCGACCGTTTCAACGGCGTGTTCTGACCTTTAGTGCAAGGCCCCCAGATGCCCCCCACCCTGACCCTGTTCTTCATCGTCGAGCCGCCGAATTACCTTTACATGGGGTGTCATCTGGCGGCCTCGATCCGCAAATACCTGCCGCCCGAGGTCACGGTGATCGGCTATTGCCCCAAGCATCGCTGGGCCGAAATGGAGCGGGAACCGCTGGAAGTTCTGCGCCGCCTGCGCGTCGAGGTGCGCCCGATCGAGGCGGAGGGGGCCTTTGACCCGGCCTATCCGCATGGCAACAAGATCCTCGCGACCCTCGCCCCGAAGGACACCGACTTTGCCGCCTTCCTGGACAGTGACATGCTGTTTCTGCAGCCCTGTCTGGTGGAAGAGATCGTCAGCCCGGGGCAGGTCGGGATGGTCGCGGCAAGTTCGATGCGATGGGCGCCGCAGACGGTTTGGGATCAGATCTACGGCGCTTTTGGGATGGCCGTGCCGGAAGAGCGGATCACGATGAACCGCGACAAGCGGAAGCCAGTTGCCCCCTATTTCAACGCCGGGCTGATCGTGGTGGATGAGCGCTGGCGCAGCGCGGACGGCCAGCGCTTTGCCGAAGTCTGGATGGACAGCGCGCAAATCCTGGACCGCACGGGGATTGAAAACCGGCGGCCCTATCTGGACCAGATGACCCTGCCTGTAGCGACCCTGCGGGCCGGAATGACCTGGAACATCCTGCCCGAGAAATACAATTACAGCATCAACGGCATGATGCGCGGGAAGCCGGTCCCGGAGGAGGCGGACGTGACCCTGCTGCACTACCGCAGCCGGAACATCCTGGCCGAGGCGGGTTTGAAGGACCTGCCAGAGCAGTTCCTGGCCGATCAGGTGGGCACGAGCCGGGTGCGCTGGGTTTTCAAGGTTCCGCCCCCGGCAGGGATGGCGCTGGTCGGGCCTGAGGGGTTTCCGCCAGACCTCGCGGTCGAGCCGGTAGAAGAAACCACCCATGCCCCGCCGCCGGTCTTTGGCCCGGACCCGTCAAAGGCGCGGATGGCGGCGGTGACCATGGTGAAGGGCGATCACTTGGCGTTGGAGCGTTGGGTTGAATACTACGGCGGGCTGATCGGGCGAGAGAACCTTTACATCCTGCGTCAGGGCCATGACGCCGAGGTTGACCGCATTGCGCAAGGGGCGAATGTGGTGCACCAGCCCGCCTTTGGCGAAGCTGAGACGCCCGAGGAACGCCGCTGGTCCACGCTGTCACATTTCGCAAGCGGTTTGACGCTGTACTACAACTGGGTGCTCTGCGCCGAGGTTGAGGATATTCTGACGCCGTTGGACGGGGCGGCGCTGCCGGATCACTTGGATGCGCTGTTCGCCACCGGTCAGGCGCCGATGACGGTGGCGCCGATGGATGTCATGGCGGAAGGCGACGGGACGACGTTGCGCGCGCTGTCAGGGCCGTCCCGGCCATCCATCACCCGCAAGCGGATGGCGCTGACGCCGAAAGGGCCACTGCGTGAGCCGCTTCCCGGGCTTTTGCGGTTCCGGCAAGCTGACATTCTGCGGGAAGGGTTGCAGGACCTGGACCTGAAAGCTGCGATCCTGCGGCTGGCGGGGGCGGGCGGCGATGGCTGACCCGGCACCTGTGGAAAGCTTTGCTTACCGGCAGGGCGTGGAGCTGGATTACTGGTGCAGCGTTGCGCGACCTGCAGCGCTGGTGGTCTATGCCCATGGCGGCAGCTTCATCTCAGGCGCACGCACGGACCGGCTGGCCCGACACTTCGCGGCACTGGTGCCCGGGATGGGGCTAGCCTTTGCGTCAATCGACTATCGCAAGGGTGGTGACCCATGGCGCGACCTGACCGAGGACGACCGGCCTGCCGTTGAAGCGGCAGCACTGCAGAGCGCTGCGTTCTATCCGGAGATTGCAGCGCGGCTGTTCGGACCACTTCTTTACCGGGCCACACAGGATTTCAGGGCGGCTGTCGACTGGCTTCGCCATGACAGCGCCGGGCCCGCGTTGGGCGATCTGCCGCTGATTGTCGCCGGGCTTTCGGCGGGCGGAATGGCGGCGCTGGGTTATGCCTATGGTCTGGATGGGACAGGCGGTGGCGTGGCCCCGGTGCTGGCGCTGGGGATTGCGGCGGTTCCGCCGCAGCCCTGGCGGATCCTGCCGGGCCATTCCTGCCGCAGCGCCCTTCTGATCGCGCGGGGCGATCCCATCATGCCACGCGCGGCCGTTCAACGGCTGGATGCGGACCTGCAGGCCCGGGGGTGCCCGGTGCAGGTCGAGATGATCCCGTACGGCCAGCATAACCGGCCGGTGCGGGAACTTCTGGCTGGGGAGGGTGGCCGTTGGCACGACTGGTTTCCAAGTCAGATAAGCTCTGCCATACATCAGGCGCGCGGGCTGTGACCGGGCTGCGCTGAGCCAAGGACAAAGGGACCGGGACGTGGCCAGTTACAACGCGACCGCGATGAGCGACCGGGTCGTCGTGCTGCAGAATGCGGTGGTCTGCCCGCCGGATGAGAGCGGGCGTTGCGGCGTGCTGGACCGGGACGGGGCCTTTGTCGAGTTTTCGCTGGACCATATCCGTCCGCGCAAGGCCCGCGAGACGCCGGACCCAGCGCTTTTGGCCGAACCGTTGCTGGAGTTGCCGGGACGCCATCTGTTCGCCGGCCCGATGCACCCGCATTTCGGGCATTTCCTGCTGGAGTCTACTCCAAGGCTGTGGGCGCTTGACACGGAAGTGGTGGCTTCGGTTCTTTTCATCCCGATCGGCCCGAAATCCTACTGGCGCGCGCGCAAGGCCTATGCGCCGTTTCTTGAGTTGCTGTGTGGCGGACTGCCGATCGAGCGGGTCAGCCAGCCAACGCGGGTGGCCGAACTTGTGGTGCCCGACCCTGGCTTTGGCCATGAGGCGCGGATGAAGGGGACCGACCGCTACCGCGCCTTCACGCGGGGCCGGGTGGCGGCGGAAATCACGGCGGCGGGGCCGGAGAAGCTGTACATCTCGCGCAGCGGGCTGAATGACAACCGGGGTGGCATCTTCGGCGAGGCCGAGATCGAGGCGGTGCTGGCCGAGGACGGGTATGAGATCTTTCACCCGCAGCGCCATTCCCAGCGGGAGCAGCTGGAGCGTTATGCGGCGGCACGAAAGATCATCGGGCTGGACGGGTCAGCCCTGCATATGGCGGCCTATGCGCTGCGCCCCGATGCCCACGTCGCGATGATCGCGCGGCGGCGGTCGGCGATCCTGCCAAGACTTGCGGACCAGTTGCGGCGGTTTTCAGGGGCCACGGTCGATATCGTGGACTGCCTGACGGCGTGCTGGGTCAAGGAAGGCGGGACGCGGATCGACTATGCCTCGATCGGAGAACTGGACATGGCGGCCTTGTTTCAGCGGCTGGTGGAGTTGGGGTTCCTCCGCGCCGGGCTGCCGGGCATGGCCGAAGTTGCGGCCGGCGGTCCGGTTCTTGACCTGCGGGGCGGGCCACCGCCCAACATGACCCGCCTTGCGATGGGGCCGGCATGACCACTGCCGTGGCCATTCCAAAGCGGCTGGGCCATATCTGGATTGGCCCGAAGCCCGCGCCGAAGCTGTGGATGGACAGCTGGCCCAAGGTGCACCCGGACTGGTCCTATACCGTTTATGGCAACGACACGCTGATCGGCTATCCGTTCCGCCTGCGCCGCCTGATCAACGAATACGCCTGGCGCGGGGCCTGGGCTGGCGTGCAGGACATGATGCGGTATGAGCTTTTGTATCGCTATGGCGGCTTCATGGCCGATGCCGATGCGATCAGCCTGCATGCCGTGGACGAGCTTCTGGACCAGCCGCGCGCCTATACGGTCTTTGACCGGCCCGAGACCGACAAGTTTCGCGGCGTCTGCCCGTTTCTGGCCTGCGAACCAGGCAACCCCTTCGTCGGCGCGGTGATCGACGAGTTGGCGAAGCTGGAGCCGTGGGAGCTGCGCAAGCCCGAGGTTTCGACCGGCAACCGCTTTCTCATGCGGATGATCAAGGACCGCGCGCCAGGGCCGGAGGTGCTGCAGATCTTCCCGACGCATTACTTCATCCCTTGGCAGAAAAGCGCGCCGAACGTCTGGTACGACGGGCCGGACAAGGTTTACGCCGAGCAGAAATGGGGCACCTCGACCTTTGCCTACAATCGGCAGAATGGGCCTTCGGCCGAGCTTCTGCCGGCGGCGGAGATCCAGGCGCGGCATGCGGGCATTCTGGACCGATTGGCCGGGGCGTTTGGAGACAGGCAGGGCGCCGACCGGCCCGCGACTGCCGAACGGCAGGCCGCCGCAAAGGTTGAGGGCGATCGGCTGAGTGGCGTGCTGGACCTGCCGCAGGTGGCAACGGATTTCGCTGCGCTGAACGCCACCTTGTGCGACGGCATGGTGGCGGCTGGACTGCCCCCGCGCTTTCAAGGTGCGCATTTCTACCGGCATATGCAGCAGCAACCCCTGACCGAGGGCAAGTTGCGCACCCGGTCCGCCGCGATGCGCCGCCAGCTTCTGGGCTGGCTTGGCACGGCGCGGCGGGCGTTGGTGATTGGCTATGATACCGGGCATCTGATCCTGTCGGCGCTGCATGTGCAGCCGGAGTTGACGGTTTGCGCGACCGACGCCGGGCGCTGGCCAGATGAGGGTGACGAAGACCCGCCGCAGCGCGCCCGATATGTGCCGTTGGCGCGGGATTGGCTGGCGCAGGGTTTTCCGGACCGGTTGGTGATCGACAGCCAGCCGGAAAGCGCATTCCTGGCTGGCCTTCAGCCTTCTGACGGGCTGTTTGACCTGATGCTGTTCACAGATGTCGACATCTACGCGCTGCGGACGTTGATGGCGGCGCGACCGTTGCTTGCCGAGGGGGCCATGGTCATTGCAGCCTCGGCCAGCGGCGATGGGGGCCTGCGCTTTGCTGACCGATTGCGCGTGCAGGGGCTGTGCGGGGCGGCGATTTCATCCACGGACTTTGGCCCTGGAAAGGGCAGTCTGTCGGTCTTGCAACTGGACTAAGGGTGCGGCGCGGTACGTGACTGACCGGCTGGGCATCATCCGGCTGGGGCGGGCACCGCCCGGCCGCTGGCCCGCGGCAAAGGCAGGCACAGAAGCGCCGTCACCAGCCCGATGGACCCAAGGCACAGGAAGCACAGGCGAAACGCCTCGATCCCTGCGCCGGATTGGCCGACCAGAACGGCAGCCAACGCCGTGCCGAAGACGCCGCCCAACTGGCGCACGGCGTTGTTCACAGCGCCGCCGACGCCAAAGCGGGCGGGCGGCAAGCCAGTGACGGCAGCGCCCGAGAGGCCCACCAGCAGAAGCCCTACGGCGGTGCCGCCGATGATCTGCATCGGGAACCACAGGGTCAGGTAGGCTGGGGCCGCCGTGACATGGACCGCAAGCCAGATCTGCGCCACCGCGTAAAGCAGCCCCCCGGCCACCAGAACCGACCGATGGCCAACCCGCGCCACCAATCGCCACGAGGCGATGGCGACCGCGATCACCACCAGGGGACCGGGGGTGACGGCCAGCCCGGTCAGGCCTTGCGAGTAGTCCCAGATCCCCAAGAGGAACAGGAAGGACGACAAGAACATCATGGAAAACGCGATGCCGAAAACGAAGCTGGCGATGGTGACCATCGTGTAGGTGCGGTTGGCAAAAAGACTGAGGTCGATGGCAGCGGCTTTGCGCCCGCGTGCCCAGAGGGAGTAAGTGACCAAAAGCGAGATTCCTGCCAGCGCTGGGCCCCAGACGGTGGGGGCAGCGGGGCCTGCGGCCTCAACCTGAACCACGCCCCAGGTTAGCGCGGCCACACCGCCCGCAATCAAGGCGATGCCGGGGATATCAAGGCCCTCACCGGCATCGGCACCCTTCAGCGTGGGCAGTCGGCGGAGGGCGAACCACAAGATCAGCGCGCCGAAGGGCAGGTTGACAAGGAAGGCCGCGCGCCAGGTGGCAAGCTCGATCAGGATGGCGCCCGCTCCTGGGCCGACGGCGGCTCCCAGGGCACCGGCGGCGCTCCACAGCCCGACGATGGCGCTGCGCTTTTCGGCGGGGAAGGCCCCGAGGATCAGCGCCAGTGAGGCGGGGGTAAGGACGGCCCCGCCGACCGCCTGCACGGTGCGGGCGGCGATCAGGCTGCCGGTGCCGGGTGCCATGCCACAGGCAGCGCTGGCCAGGGTAAAAAGCGTAACCCCGAAGAGGAAAAGCCTGCGCGCGCCATGCAGGTCAACCAGCCGCCCGGCGGGCACCAAAAGGGCCGCGTAAAGGATGGTGTAGGCATTCAGCACCCAGGAAAGGGTCGCGGGAGAGGTTTCGGCAAAGGACGCCCGCAGCGCGGGAAATGCCGCGACAGCGATGGTAGCATCGACCGAGACAAGGAACACCGCGGCGCTGGCAATGGCGAAGACGACCCAGGGGTTGGTGGCCATCGCCTTAGCCCCTTCGCTTGGGCGTCATGCCACGCATGATCTGCCCCAGCACAAGCACCCTGCCCCAGCGCGGCATTAGGCCCAACGACCAGCCGAGGAGTTTTGCCAGAAACCCCGGCCGGACCGTGCCGCCGCCCGGCAAGGCGCGCAAGGCGACGCGGGCCACAGTCTCGGGCGACTCTGCCTGGCCCATCTGCATGCCAGCCCGGGCGGCAAAGCCGGTGCCGACCGGGCCAGGGGCGACCGAGAGGACAGCGATGCCTTGCGGTTTCAGTTCGGAGGCAAGACCTTCGGCGAAGGACTGCACGAAGCTTTTGGTGGCGGCATAGATGGCCGAGTTGGGCGCGCCCTGGAAGCCGACGACCGAGGAAAAGAGAATGATGCCCCCCCGCCCCGCCTGCGCCATCCGGCTGCCAATGCCATGGGTCAAGGCCACGACCGCGCGGCAGTTCACGTCGACCATGTTCAGCTCGGACGCCAAGTCCTGTGACAGAAACGGCCCGAGCGAGCCGAACCCGGCAGAGGCGACGAGAAGGCCTATCGGCGCGGTCGTGGTACGTTCCAGCAGGGTCGTGACGGCGGCCGGGTCTGACAGGTCGGTCGCAATGACCTCGACCTTGATGCCGTGGACGCGGCGCAATTCGGCGGCCTGTTCTTGCAGCAGGGCTTCCCGGCGGGCGACGAGGATCAGGTCGAAACCCTGAACGGCCAGAGCCTCGGCAAAGGCGCGACCGATGCCGTCACTGGCGCCGGTGACGAGGGCTGTGGGGCCAAACTTTGTGGTGAGTGCGGATGTCATCGGAAAGGGGCCTTTCGGGTCAGGATCATTCAGCGGCAAGCTGCAGCGTTGGGGCGTCCGGGGTATCAGAAACGGTAGAGGTCTGAAGCGGCTGGCTGGGTCGCACGCGAAACCAGGCGGCGTAGAGGGCGGGCAGGAAGAACAGGGTCAGGACGGTGGCCACGATCAGCCCTCCCATGATCGACAATGCCATCGGCCCCCAGAAGACCGACCGCGCGAGGGGGATCATTGCAAGGATCGCCGCCAGGGCGGTCAGCACCACAGGACGGGCGCGGCGCACGGTGCTTTCGACGATCGCCTCCCACGGGGCGGCGCCTGCGGCGAGGTCGTGGTCGATCTGGTCGACCAGGATGACCGTGTTGCGCATGATCATCCCAGCCAGCGCAATCACCCCCAGAAGGGCAACAAAGCCGAAGGGCGCGTTGAACAACAGAAGGGCTGCGACCGCGCCGATGGCGCCAAGGGGTGCGGTCAGGAACACGAGGAACAGCTTGGAGAAGCTGCGCAGTTGCAGCATCAGAAGCGTCAGCATCACCACGAACATCAGCGGGAACACCTGGAAAAGCGCGCCGTTTGCCTTGTTGCTTTCCTCGACCGCGCCGCCGGTTTCGATCCGGTAGCCGGTGGGCAGGGCATCGATGATCGGCTGCAGCAGGGGCTGGATCTCAGCCGTGACGGTCGGGGCCTGCACGCCGGGCACGATGTCGGCGCGGACGGTCAGTTCCATGTCGCGGTTGCGCCGCCAGAGGATTGGCTCTTCAAAGGCATAGCTGACCTCTGCCAGTTGGCGCAGCGGGACTGCCCCGCCGCCGGGCAGAAGGACCGTCAGGTCAGCCAAGGCCGACGGATCGGCGCGTTCGGGCGCGGGGGCGCGGACGATGACGTCGATTAGTTCGGTCCCGTCGCGGTATTCGGTGACCTTCACGCCCGAAAGCAGCGTTTGAAGCGTGTTCGACACGTCGGCTGTGTTCAGACCAAGGCTGCGGATGCGGTCTTGATCGAGGCGGACCTGCACGGTCTTGGCTTGTTCGTTCCAGTCAAACTGCGGCTCAACCGTGTTGGGATTTGCGACCATGACCGCCCGCACATCGGCCGCGATCCGGCGCACCTCGGCCGGGTCGGGGCCGATGACGCGGAACTGGACCGGAAAACCCACGGGTGGGCCAAAGACGATCTGGTCAACCCGGACGCGGGCCTGCGGCACGGCACCGGCGGAAACCGCAGCCTCGATCTTGGCGCGCAGGCGGTCGCGGGCTTCGGCGTCCTGGGCCATGATGACGGTCATCGCAAAGCTGGGATTTGGCAGCGCGGGGTTCAGAGCGAAGAAGAAGCGCGGTGCACCGGCCCCGACGTAGGTTGAGGAATAGCGCACGTCCGGGTCACCCTTGACCAGCGCCTCAGCGGCGAGGGCGGCTTTGGCAGTGGCCTCAATCGATGAGCCTTCGGGCATGCGGGTTTCGATGAAGAGCTCGGCCCGGGCGGAGGTGGGAAAGAACTGCTGCTGGACGAAGCCCATGCCCACGCCGGTCGCGACAAGGGCGGCAAGGGTCAGCCCGATGACCGCCCAGCGCGCACGCAGGCTGGCATTCACCCCGGCCCGCAAGATGCGGTAAAGGCGGCTATCATAGGCAGCGTGATGCGCGCCGGGTTTGGGCGGCGGCAGCAGCTTCAGCCCAAGGTAGGGGGTGACGATCACGGCCACGAACCAAGACACAATCAGCGCGATGCCGACGACCCAGAAGATGTTGCCCGCGTATTCACCGCTGGTGGACTGGGCAAGGCCCACGGGCAGGAACCCCGCCGCCGTGACCAGCGTGCCCGTCAGCATCGGGAAGGCGGTGCTGGACCACGCGGCAGACGCGGCGGCGATCCGGTCATAGCCCTGTTCGATCTTCACGACCATCATCTCGACCGCGATGATGGCGTCGTCGACCAGAAGGCCCAGCGCGATGATGAGCGCGCCAAGCGTGATCCGGTCAAAGTTCAGCCCCATGGCCTGCATGATGACGAAGACCACCGCCAGCACGATGGGCACCGACAGCGCCACCACGATCCCGGTCCTGAGGCCAAGTGTGGCGAAGGATACCAGAAGCACGATGACCAGCGCCTCAAGGAAGGTGTGGATGAATTCGTCAAAGGCGTGTTCGACGATGTCGGCTTGGTCTGAGGTTTGCGTTACCTCGACCCCCAGGGGCAGATCGGCGCGGAAGGCTTCCACCTCGGCCTCCAGCACCTCGCCCAGATGGACGACGTTGGCACCATCGGCCATGGCGACACCGACGCCGACGGTCGGCGCGCCGTTCAGATAGGCCAAGTAGGCGGCAGGGTCTTCATAGCCGCGCCGGACTTCGGCGATATCGCCAAGGCGCAGCACGGTTGCCCCGGCCCGGATGGGAAGGTCACGCAGGGCGGCAAGGCTGCCAAGATCGCCGCTGACGCGAACCTGAACTTCATCCGCGCTGGTCTGGAAGGCACCTGCGGCTGTCATCGCATTCTGCTCGGCGATGGCGTCAAAGATCGCCTGAGGAGAGAACCCCAAAGTGGCAAGGCGGTGGTGGCTGATCTCAACGTAAATGCGTTCCTTAACCTCGCCGATCAGCGCGACCTTGGCCACATCTTCGGCCCCGAGAAGCCGGGTGCGCAGGCGTTCGGCATAGGTCTTCAATTCCGACCGGCCCAAGCCTTCACCGGTGACCATGTAGATGGCCGAAAAGACATCGCCGAATTCATCGTTGAAGAAGGGGCCGATCAGGCCCTGAGGCAGCGTGGGGCGCAGGTCACTGACCTTTTTGCGGATCTGATACCAGACCCCGGCTGCCTCTTGCCGGACGGAATCCTTGAGCTGGACCTGAAGAACAACCGCCCCGGGACGCGAGAAGGTGCGGACATAGTCAAGTTCCGGCAGTTCCTGGATGCGCTTTTCGATCGGCTCGGCCACCAGGTTCTGCATCTCTTCCGCCGTAGCCCCGGGCCAGACGGCCTGCACGACCATGGTCTTGATGGTGAAGGTGGGGTCTTCAGCCCGGCCCAGCGTGACATAGGCAAAGGCCCCGGCGGCCAGCGCCACGAGGATGGCAAAAAGCGTGACGGCGGGATTGGTGACCGACCAGCGTGAAAGGTTGAGGCGGTCCATGGCTCAGCTTTCCGGAGTGACGGTGGTTTCCACCACGCGGACGGGACGCGTGGCGTCGATCTTGTGCGCGCCAAGGCTGACGATCCTGTCCCCCTCGGCCAGGGGCCCACGTACCAACGCGCGGTCCCCTTTGACCGAGACAAGATCGACGGCGACCCGTTGAACGAAGTCTTGCCCTTGCGGCAAACGCCAGACGGCAGGCCCTTCGCCGTCGTTCAGCACCGCCGCCAGCGGTAGAGCAACCACTGGCGCGCCGCTTTTGGTGGAGAACCTGATGGTCACGGTCCGGCCAAGCGCCGTGGCGGCATCGGGGGCGACAAGCGCCATGCGCACCCTGTAGGTGCGACCAACAGGGTCAACGTCGGGCGAGATGTCGCGCAGGGTCAGCGCATAGGCGGTGCCGTCAGAACCCCAGAGTTCGGCAGTTGCCGTGGCCGTTTCCGGCAAGGCGCGCGAGTCTTCCGGCAAGGCAAAGACGACATCCAGCGCGTCCGTTCGGGCGACCAGAACAACGGGTTGGCCCGCGCCGATCACCTGACCCGCTTCGGTGGGGGTGGCAGTGACGACGCCATCAGCCTCAGCCACAAGGGTTGTGTAGGAAAGCCGGTTTTCAGCCAGCGCCATGGCCTTCAGGGCGCGATCGGCGCGCGACGTGGCCTCGGCTGCGGCACTGGTGGCACGGTCAAGCGCTGCCTGCGCAACATGGCCGGCGGCAAAGAGTTCACGACTGCGGACAAGGTCGGCCTGCGCGCGGTCAAGGTCAGTTGCGGCGGCAGCGGCTTCGGCGCGGGCAGTATCGAGGTCAAGCCTGGCGTCAGTGTCATCCAGCCGGGCCAGGGTCTGGCCCTGTGTCACGCGGTCCCCAACTTCGACCATCCGGGCGACGATCTTGCCCGGCTGCCGGAAGCCAAGGGACAACTCATGCCGGGGGCGGATTGTGCCGGTGTAGGTTTCGACGTTGGCGGCTGGCGCGAAGGCCACAAGCGTCACCCGGACGGGCTGCGGCGGCCGGGGGGCTGCGATACGTGCCGCGTCTGCGGGGGCGGGGGCAGGCAAAAGGTCTGCCAGACGGTCTCGCCCAGCGTAGCCTGCCACCCCGAGGAGAGCGAGCAGGGCAAAGGTCCATCCTGCCTTGACCATGCGTGACCTTACCATGCCGAGCCTCCTGGAATCTTGCCATGTTAGTGGTTCTAACTTATGTTAGTGTCTCTAACATGGCAAGCGATATCTGAAGGCCCGCTGGACTTGCATCACCGGTGCAAGCGACTAGAAGAAACCAAGGCCGTAAGGGCAAAGGATCAGGTGTGAAGACCACGTATCACCATGGCGAACTGCGGCAGGCGCTGATCGATGCAGCGCGCCATCTGATTGCGGAACGGCAGGGGAATGATTTCAGCCTGTCGGATGCCTGCCGAAGGGCGGGTGTATCTACCGCCGCGCCCTACCGCCATTTTCCGGACAAGACCGCAATCATCAACGAAGTGGTGGCGCAGGGCTTCACCGACATGGGCAACCAGTTTCGCGCGGCGACGGCAGCTTTCCCGGCGGGCGCACCGGACCGCATCGTGGCGGTCGGCCAAGTCTATCTGGCCTTCGCGATCCAGGAACCGGCCCTTTTCCGCATGATGTTCAGCCAGAAGCCCAACCTGTCGGAAGACGATATCGTGACCGCGCAAGGCCGGGCTTGCTTTGGCTATGTCTTGCAGGAAGTGATCGACTACTGCGCGTTCCACCGGGTCGCAGGTGACGCGATGATGATTGCGGTGCAGCTGTGGACGCTGGTCCATGGCGCGGCCAGCCTGACAATCGACGGCGACTACGCCAAGGTCGCGCCGGACCTTTCGGTCAGCACCATGATTCAGGAAGGCGCGCAGAAACTGCTGTTTCTGTTGCCGATGCGGGGGTGAACCCGGTGCCGGGCTTGCCCGCCAAGACGCTGCAGCAGTCGACCATGCTTAGGCTGGTCTTTGGCAGTCCAGCCAATCATCCCGTCGGCCAATAGCCACCTTTGGGGTGTGGGCTGTCACTCCTCGCGCAGCGCCCTTTCATACTGGTCGATCAGCGGTCTGGAAAAATAGGCCATGGCCGTCTGTTCCTGAGTGGTCAGGTAAATCTCGACCGGCATGCCGGGCATCAGTTCCAGACCGGCAAGCTGGGCCATCTCTTCCGGCAAAAGCTCGACATTGCCGATGTAGAAGGGCTGGGAGTCCGGGCCTGCAACCGTGGTGGCCGCTGAAATGTAGCTGATCTTGGCAGCCAATTCCGGCGTGGTCCTGTGGTTGAAAGCCGAGAATTTCACGCGTGCCGGCTGCCCAAGATAGACTTGGTCAATGGAGGTGATCGGAAGCTGCACTTCGATGCTGAGCTTTGCCCCTTCCGGCACGATCGTCGCCAGAACTTCTGCAGGGGTGACAACACCGCCGATGGTGAAGACCGAGAGTTCATTGATCCGACCCGCAATCGGCGCGCGGATCTCGGTGCGAAGCAGACGATCCTCGACGGCGGCCAAGCGGTCATAAAGCTCTTGCAGCCGGGATTCCACGACCACGAGTTCCCGCTGGGACTCAGTCCTTGCCACTTCATCGATGGCCAGAACA
The DNA here is from genome assembly GCA_027489175.1 of Rhodobacter sp. Classification (GTDB taxonomy): domain Bacteria; phylum Pseudomonadota; class Alphaproteobacteria; order Rhodobacterales; family Rhodobacteraceae; genus Tabrizicola. Next base: position 40,557 of record JAIYAE010000002.1, on the reverse strand, counting down.
CGCATCTGCACTTCGCTGATCCGTGACTTTGACCGTGCAATGTTGGCATCGAGTTCGCCAAGGCGGCCGCGGAGCTGAACGAGTTCCCGTTTCGCTTCCTCGATCCGAGGCGTCTCGACCAGTCCGTTCTCGTGCAATTCCTTGATCCGCTGATAGCTGTCCTCGACCAGCACCAGTTCGTCGACCAGGGCGTCGCGTTGCGCCTTGAGGGCTGCGACTTCGTCATTGATCTGGAGGATCCCCAGTTCAAGCTGCTGGCGCTGGTTTTTGCGGTTGGTCAGATTGCCCTGATGCAGCCGGGTTTCCCCGGCAACGACTTCGAACAGCGCCGGGTCATCGACCGTCAGCCGCGCGGGGAAGATGATTTCAGGCTGTCCGTCCCGATCAGCAACAAGACGGGCGCGGCGCGCCTCGACTTCATTGATCTGCGCCGTCAGGATCGAACGCTCGGCGCGGGTCTGGGTGTCGTTCAGGCGGAACAGGAGCTGGCCTTCCGCGACGGTGTCACCTTCCCGCACCAGGATTTCAGAGACGATGCCGCCATCCAGATGTTGGACCTGCTTGAGGTTCTGGTCGACCTGCACTGATCCCGTCGCAATCACCGCGCCGCTGATCCTGGCCGTAAACGCCCAGCCTCCGACACCCCCAAGCAGCGCAACCGCAAGCACCATCCCGAAGATGACGCGTCCACCCAGCTTGTCGAAGGACTTGTCTTCACCCTGGACCGCCGGTTGCAGATCTTTGGATTTCATGGCGCTACTCCGTTATCTCAGTCAGGTGCTTTCGCGGAAGACGTCAAGGACAAGCTCGCCGTCCATCGTCAGGGTCAGGTCAACGGTGTTGTCACGGTCGAAGTCTACCTCGACAACGGTGCGGCGATAGTCTTCCGACCATTCGTGGAAGTACCGCAGCTTCGGTTCATCCAGGGTCAAGCGTTCGGCAAAGTCCTCGAACAGGTCTTCGATCCGATCCTCCAGCTCTCGCTGCGCCCGCTGGATCGAATAGTGCGCTCCGGTGTAGCGGAGCGAGACGAGGTCTTCGCAGCCGAAATCGGTGATCCGGAACGCAGAGGGCGGGGCTTCCACCGTATCTCCTTGGACAAAATTGTAGGTGTCCGCGCCCTCATTGCCGGTAAAGGTCGCCTCGCCCGCATCGGCGATGAAAGTGTCATCGCCCGATCCGCCAACGAAGGCCTCAACGGCGGAAAAGCTGTCCTCTGGCACCGCTGCGACGAAGACCTGTTCCAGCACAAGGTCAATGGTCAGGTCAGCGGTTTCAGTGGCGTAGCTGAGTTCGTCTTCGCCTTCGCCACCGTCAAACTGATCGGCAAGACCGTCACTGACGGCGTGGAAAACATCGTCGCCAGCGCCGCCGACAAGGGTATCTGCGCCTTCGTTGCCAGCAAGGACGTCATTGCCAGCCTCTCCCAGAACGAAATCGTTGCCTTCACCGCCATGGACAATGTCGTTGCCTTCACCGCCGGTCACGAGGTCGGCCCCGGCTTCGCCAAGCAGGGTATCGCCCCCCTCATCGCCGGACATCACGTCATTGTCGGCGCCGCCAAAGAGGTGGTCTGCCCCCAGCCCGCCGAAGAGGACGTCTTCGCCAGTCCCACCCAAAACGGTATCCTGGCCGTCATCACCAAACTGGATGTCCTTGCCGGCGTCACCCGACAGGGCGTCGTCACCAAGTCCACCGGCAATCACGTCGTCCTGGTCACCGCCAGACGCGGTGTCGTCCCCATCTCCTCCCAGCAGCGTGTCTTTGCCCGCGCCGCCGTCAAGCAGGTCATGGCCCCCGTCGCCCTGGATGTGGTCATCGCCGGCTTCCCCATAGAGCCGGTCATCGCCCTCACCGCCAGAGATCCAGTCGGCGTCGAGACCACCCGATATCAGATCATTCCCATCATCACCGTAGAGGGAGTCCCGCCCTGCACCGCCGGAAATGTTGTCATCTCCAGACCCGCCGAAAACAACATCGCGGCCGCCGAAAACGGCGATGTTGTCATCGCCTGCAAAGGCCATCACACGGTCACGACCTTCGGTGCCCAAGATAAGATCGGCATCGGCGCTGCCATTGAACTGATTTTCGACGACGGTGACGAAAGCGGTCTGCGTGACGGCGTTCACCCCATCTGTCACCTGGTAGGAAATCTGCACGGTCCCCAACTGTTCCGTATCAGCGACGAAGCGGACGCTGCCGGGCTTTGCCTGAAGGCTGCCGGAGGAGGCGCTGGCCCTGGTCACGGTGAGCGGGTCGCCATCGGCATCGCTGCTGTTCGCGACGAGGCTGGACAGCACGATGGCCAGCGCCGCGCCACTGCCAACCTCGCCAAGGTTGACCGGACCGGAATTCTGCGGCGCACGGTTCCGGGTCTGGGGCGGGTTGACGCCGGATGGAGGAGCAACGTTGTCGAAGTCGTCGGGCAGGTCGATATCGATGCTATCGGGCTGATCGCCCGATGGACCGCCGGTCCCCGGACCGTTCAGCCCCGTGGTATCGACCGGGACCTTGTTCGTCCCAAACGGGGGAAGCCCAGAGTTTGCCGGCGCGTTTGGCAAAAAGCCGGACGCCAATGGCGCCGATTTGAGAGGGAAGAAACCACTGTCGAACGGCCCGAAAACCACCGGCAGGGTCATTGTCGTTTCGTCTTGGGTTTCGGGTTCCGGAGACCGGGAGTTGCCAGCGCTTGACGAACTTGCAACGGCCAGGACCGCGTCCGAGTGCCGTGCTGCAGACGTGCTGTCATCCTCTTCGGCGGGGGGCTTACGCTCTTCCGCTGTAAATGCGGGCGCGGGTTCAAACCAAAGAAACGAACGCAGATAGGCAGCAAGACCAAGAAGCCCAACGACAAAGGCACCAAGGAGCCCGCTGCCCGTCGCGACGGGCTTCATCAGGCCCAGTGGATCGGTCGGATCCTGTTCGGTCCGTGCGGACCGTGTTCCCTTGACTTCGATCATGACACGGGGCCCCCGGGGATTGCGCTACTAGACGCCTGGTTCACGCGCTTGGACGTTTTCGCCCGGCGCGCTGGTTGCGCCCCGATCGGGGCCGCCGCAGAGGCGACAGTTGCGTTCGGCACCGGACGCGGGTTCATGATCTGCTCTCTGGGGCCGAAGGCGGTCAGTTTGCCGCGCTGGACGACGCCGATCAGGTCGCAGCACTGCAGGACCGAGGGCCGGTGCGCGATCACGATGGCGATGCCGCCGCGGCGCTTGATGCCTTCGATGGCGGCAGAAAGTGCGGCTTCGCCTTCAGGGTCGAGGTTTGCGTTCGGTTCGTCCAGCACAACGACGAAGGGGTTGCCGTAAAGGGCACGGGCCAGCCCCAAACGCTGGCGCTGGCCGCCCGAGATTGACGCCCCCATCGGCCCCAGATGCGTCCGGTACCCGTCGGGCAGCCGGACGATCATTTCATGCACGGCAGCTGCCCGCGAAGCCTCGACAATCGTGTTCGGGTTCGGGGTTGGGTCCAGCCGGGCGATGTTTTCTTCGACCGTTGCATCCAGAAGCGCCACTTCTTGCGGCAAGTAGCCGACATGCATCCCGCGGTCGGCATCGGACCATTGCGAAAGCTCGGCCTCGTCAAGCCGGACGGAGCCGCGCAACACCGGCCAGATGCCGGTGATCGCGCGGGCAAGGGTCGACTTCCCGCCCCCGCTTGGCCCGATGATGCCGATGGCCTGGCCTGCCACGGCTTCGAAGGTGACGTCGCTGAGCAGGACGCGGCCACTTGCCGGGGCTGCGACGGTGACACCTTCGATTTTCAGCGAGCGCACGGGCGCAGGCAGTTTCATCGGGACCGGCTGACGATCAAGCACTTCCATGGTGTCAGTCACGCGTGCCCAGGCACCCCGGGCGGCGACGATCTGCTTCCAGTTCCCGATGGCAAGATCGATTGGCGCCATGGCGCGCGACGAGGCGATTGTGGCCGCAATGATCGCCCCGGCCGAAAGCTCACCCTGAATTGTCAGGTAGGCTGCAAGACCAAGGACAGCCGACTGCAGCAGCATGCGCAAAACGCGCGAGATGGCACCAAAAGTGCCCGAGATGTCGCTGGTCTGGGTTTGCAGTTCCAGATGGCGTTCGTTGGCGGTGTTGAAGCGGTCAACCGCCCGGGACGCAAAACCCATCGCCTTCAGAACTTCGGCATTGCGCGCGTTGGAGTCGGCGATTGCGTTCCTTTCAACCGTCGCGCCGATCGTCGCCTGGCTCCACTTCCGGGTCCGAAGTTCGGTCAGGACGGCGATCAGCGTCAGGACAATGGCACCGCCAAGGGTCAGGGCGCCAAGTGTCGGGTGCAGCAAGTAGACGAACCCAAGGAACAGTGGCACCCAAGGCAGGTCAAAAATGGCGGCAGGGCCTTGGGACCCAAAAAAACCGCGAATGGTGTCCACATCACGGCCACGCTCAAGCGCTTCTGACGTTGAATAGCCAAGCCGCGGCATGTCGATGGCCACCCGGTGCGCGAGGGGGGCCAGCCGCCGGTCCAGCCGCGCGCCAACACGCACCAGAACCTGCGAGCGGATGATGTCGAACATGCCCTGGAACAGGTAAAGCCCGATGGCCAATGCCGAAATCACGACAAGGGTCGGAACGCTGCCACTGACCAAAGCGCGGTCGTAAATCTGCAGCATGTAAAATGAACCGGTCAAAGCCAAAATACTGATGACCGCCGAGACGAAAACCAGGAACAGGACCAAACCCTTGATCTTGCCAACGGCTGCTGCAGCAGCCCCCTTCGGTCTCTTGTTACGCGATGACATCCGATTTCCTCACGTTCTAAAAATGTGTCCGTCTAACGTCTTCGGTCCGGGATCAGGCCAAGCCATATCCCGGACCGTATCGTGCCCTGCGGATTACATCTGGAAATCATCCGCAGTCAGAGTGTGGTGGCCACGAAGCTTGATCGAGAACTCGGATCCGGCGTCGCCGGTGGTGTTGCCCTCGATCACCGTGAAGTCGCCATCGCTGCCCGATTCCAGACTGATGGCAAGCTGACCCACCGCAGTGAAAGCGCCTGACACCAGCGTGAAAGTGCCATTTCCAGCACCGCTGCCGTTTGCGTCGATCTGGGACAGGTCAATCTTGTCGCCAGGTTCGAAGCTTGCGATCACGTCACCGTCGGCATCTTCGGTGGTCAGGAAAGTGTAGGTGTCGTCACCGACCCCGCCATCCATGACGTTGGCTGACCGGCCGGCGATGACCACATCGTCACCGGCACCGCCGACGAAGTTCTCGAAATTCCAGAGAACATCCGTCCCGGTGGCCGAACTTTGCGCCATCCCTCGGCCATTCGGGCCAGAGCCAAGGTCCACTACAGCGTCGGCAAGAATGGCCGACATGTCGAGCGTGTCCGTGCCAACCCCGCCGAGAACATCGTCACCGTAGTAGACATCGCTTCCGTCTCCGACCGTGGCCCTGAAGACATCATCCCCCGCCCCGCCGACGGCAAAATCGCCGCCGGCACCAGCTTCGATGAAATCGTCTCCACTTTCGCCGAAGATCCGGTCATCGCCACCGTCGCCGAAGACGATGTCATTGCCCGCACCGGCAAGGATGTTATCCGCCCCTGCCCCTGCGAAGATCATGTCCCGGCCACCCAGACCCATGATGTTCTCAGCTTCGGCTGCTCCAAACAGGGCCTCGCCGTTTGCAGTGCCAGCGATGATACCCGAAGCGGCCAGTGGTGGGACGCCGACATCATCATCCGTGCCATTGTCTGCATCGTCATCATCGTGGTCAGTGTCTTCGTCATCATCCTCATCGGAGTCTTCGTCGTCTTCGTCGGACTCTCCGTCAGAGTCTTCGCCGGTGTCGCCGTCATTGTCGGTGTCGCCGTCGTCGTCATCGTCATTGTCGTCGTCATCGTCGGCATCGCCGTCGTTGTCACCGCCACTGCCGGTGTCACCGTCTCCGTCACCGTCATCATCGGCGTCGCCGTCGTCGTCGTTGTCTTCGCCGTCTTCTTCCTCCTCTTCGGCATCATTGACCGCGTCGAAGATCGACGAGTCGAGGCCGGTCAGGCTGGTATTGCGGGCGATGATGTTGGCGAAGGTCGTGTCCTCGCCGAAGGTGCCGTAGAAGTCGAAGTTCTCGAACCGGTCAAGGTAGTAGAACCGGTCGCCTTCCTGCAGACGGTCAAGTTGTTCGTGCAGAACAACCCAGAAGGTCTGGCCGACCATACCGCCGTTGATGTGCTGTTCGGCGAGGCCGCCGACCCAAAGATCGACCCGGTCGATGCCCTTGACGATCTTGGTGCCGTTCGGACCATCAAGCAGTTCGATGTCCGGGTTCACCGCAACGAAGGCGGCGATATCTTCGGCCGTCGACAGCACCAGATCGGGATAGGCCTCCTTGAACTGGGTGATGACGGTATCGCTCAGCCCGTTGCGGGCCTGGAAATCGTCCCAGCTGGTGTAGGGTGACAGATCACCGGCCAAGCCGACCGCCTGTGCGATGTAGATGTTGTTCGACGCGGCAAGACCGGCCCGAACCTGGTTCAGTGTGCCAAGGCCGACATCCCAACCCCTTGCGACGTTGAAGGCAAAGAGGTCAGCGTTGATCCGCACCAGGTCGTTGCGGACGGCATCGACGATGTTGAAGTCGATCTCTTCCGCCAGCTGCGTCGCGGTTCCTTCCATGATCGCCGCCACGCCGTGTTGGGCATAGCCAGGCTGCGGTACATAGCCGGGAGGCAGCGGGCCGGTGAACGCCGACGGTGCATTTGTCGGGTTCAGGAAGGCATCAAACAGCGGCACCTCGATCGGATTGCCATCTGGCCCCATCACCTGAAGCGTTTGCCCGATCAGGGAATGACCGACACGGTAGACCGCCGAGGCAAACTCGTGGCTGATGCGCGAGTCCACTGAGTCTTTGTAGCCATCCCAGCCGTGGTTGTCGTTACCACCGTCTGCGCTGCGAATGCCGCCGATGAGCTTGTCAGCGAATTCCTGGAACACGACGCGCTGGTAGTCGCTTTCGTTCAGCATCTTCGCGGCCTGGTAGACCTCTTCGGCCGTTCCGACAAAGCCCTGATCGATCAGGTTTTCGACATGGAAGTTGTGGTTGCGCGCCCAGATCGTGTGGATCGATGTGAGGGCAAAGTTCTCGTTCGCCCGGCCATCGCCGGCCACGCGGTGGTCAAGCAGATTGATGAACGGGTTGGCGTCCAGCAAGAGCGGCTGCCCAGACCCGAGGAAGTTGCCGGCAAGCGACCGGACCATCGCGGCATCAATTGCGCCCGTCCCATCAACCAGTCCCGCATAGGCGGTCTGGAAGGCAACTGCCCCACCCGGCAGACCGGGATCCCGGAAGATCGTATTGGCCTCCCAATGGTGCAGGATGACGTCGCGGAGCGTCGGCAGAAGGGTGAAATCCGGATCCGATGGATCAGGCTCGCCCTGCAGAAGGCGCATGCCGTAGCCCTGCTCGCCATCGCTTTCGCGGAGGAACTGGCCGACAAGCTCATGGCTGCCGTAGGCCTGGTTCTGATCCACGAAGGGCGAGGTCATGTTTTCGTGCTGGGGCACGCCATTCGCGTCGATGTAGTCAACCTTCGCGCGGGTCAGGTCAGCAGGGTTATCCGAACCGGGACCCCGCGACATGCCCGGGCCGCCGATCTCGATCATGCCGTTGACCGCGCTTTTCGGCAGGAAGTCGAGGCCGTGGTCGAAGTACTGACCGAAGGCCATGAACAGAATGTTGGCATTGACCGCGCTTTTGGCCAGTCCGGCTTCCTGTTCGCCAAGGATGTTGGAGATTTCCCTTGGATCCAGTCCGTCGAAGATCGGGTTGATGTCGCGGTTGCCGGTGGCCGGGTTGTATTCGCCATAGCGCGCGTCGGTAAGGCGGATGAAGCTTTCACCAGCCGTACCGTAAAGCGGGTTGTCGACGTTGTTGCCTTCGCCGCTGAGTGTGCGGACGCCCGTCGCCCCTGCGGTGTCATCGTCACCTTCAAACGCGGGCCGTCCGTTGACCAGGTTCTTCAGCCCGGCAAGGTCGGAAGCCGTCAGGAAGAAGCCTCCAGCCGCTGCGTCATCGTCCGCTGCCAGGCCTGGCACGGTCGGCATGGCGCCAGAGCCGTCGAAGGTCACCGAGGCACCACCACGGCTGACGGTCACCATTCCGTTCGCGCCGTGGGTGACGCTGGTCTCACCGGTTCCAGGCAGGTCGATGACGTCCTGGGCCCGGATGTTGCCGATGATGGTGTCATTGCCGCCAGCACTGCGGAAGACCACACGGTGGGCCGAAGCGAAGGCCGACAGGTCGACCGTATCATCCGCTGCCGAGCCATTGATGGTGATCGTGCTGAGAAGCAGGCTGGTCGGGGTGAAGTCACCGATGATGGTGATCGTATCCCCACCCGGCGTGCCAACGGTGCCTGAACCGCTTGCCCCGACTGTGTCGATGACGATTTCTTCGATGGTCGCAATCTCTGCAACCACCGACCCCTGATTGATACCGTTGCGGGTGATGACGATCTCGCTGGTGTCTTCAAGGAGGGTGATGCCAAGGCTTTCGGCCACGGCACGGGTCATGATCGTGAAGCTTGACGTGGCCGCCGTGTCGATGATCTCAAGCGTATCGGTGCCGAGGTCACCTTCGATGATGTCCTGACCACTGGCCCCGGAGTTGAAATCGACGTGCAATACGTCATCACCGTTTCCGCCAATGACCCGGTCTTCGCCCGCGCCACCGTCAAGCGTATCGGCACCCTCGCCGCCGCGCAGCCGGTCATCGCCGGCCCCGCCATGCATGTTGTCAGCACCGCCGTTGCCTTCCAGATCGTCGCGATCATTGCCTCCGACGGCGACGTCATCGCCTTCGGTGCCCGAAAAGTCATTCCGCTGACCGTTCAACCCGGTCCAATTCCAACCGACCGGGGCGGTTGCGCTGGAGGTTGAAGTCACCACTTGGCCCGCGGCGTTGGTGTAGGTCGCAACCACCTGCAGGAGCAGCCCGGTTTGCGCGCCCTGCAGGATGCCGGCCAGATTCTGCGGCGTGAAGGTGGTGTTGGTCTCACCCGGTATGTTGGTCCAGGTCGTTCCATCCTCCGAAACCCGCCACTGGACCGCAATCGGACCGACAGCGCCTTCGATACCGCCGAGATCGACGGTCAGTGCCTGGCCTTCCAGCGGTGTGGTGTCGCTGATTGCCGGGACCCCAATAGCGGCCCCGCCTGCGACGGTGAAATCGCCGTCGCGGAACCGCAGAACCTCGATGTTGTGCAGCGTATCCGTGCCATCGTCGATCAGAACATCTTCATTCGTGCCAAACCCGGTATGGGAGACCCGCACAAGGCCGTCTGGCAGGTAGGTGATGGTATACTGGTCGCGGTCATCGCTGAAGACAGCGACGTCCACGTCACTTTCGCTGCTGCCGTCACGGATTTCCCGCACGATATGCATCTGAGCCGGAACAACCACACGGGCCACCAGAAGCTCGAACAGGCTTTTGCCCACCCAGGACGGGTCAACACCGTCGGTCGCGGTGAAGATGTGCTTCAGCGTGTCGACCGTCGCGATTTCGTTCGCTTGAGTGTTCTCTGCCCCCGCTGCATCGGTGATCCGAATGCGCACGTTCAGCCAGCGGTCGCCATCCAGAATGTCGTTGCCGCCGCCACCGGTCAGGCTGTCAGAGCCGCCGCCGCCAAGGAGGATGTTGCCTTCTTCCCAAGTCAGCTGCTCGGATCCCAGTGTGACAAGTTGCTCAAGGCCTGCGATCCGGTCAATCCCGGCCTGGTCAAGGCCGTCCCGGTCAAAGATGCCTTCATTGGCGCCAGCGCCGACCGCACCGGCTCCCGAGACACGATCGTCCCCGCGCAGCTGGTCATCCTTTTCCCAGCCGGACAGTGCCTCGACCTTGTCAAAGCGGTTGCGCAGGATGTCCTGCTCTTCCGTGGTGAAGATCTTGATGCGCATGTCGGCATCAGCGGCCGTCTGGACACCCTTGTAGGTAACCCAGTCGAAGCCGAACATGCCCTCGTTCCGCATCACGCTTTCGCCCTGGACCATGATATCGTCGCCGGATTCGGCATCGAAATCCTGTTCTTCGGACCCTGCGAACATCACGTCATGGCCGATGATGCGGCTGTTGAAGAAAAGCTCGGTGTTGTCGCCGGCGATACCGTCAAACCCGTTGCCGCCTTCGATCCAGTCGCTGCCTTCGTTCCCCATCAGGAAGTCGGCACCCTCGCCACCCAGCATGAAGTCATCGCCTTCACCGCCGAAGATTTCGGAGGCGTCGGCCCCAAGGAAGATGACGTCCTTGCCCTTGCCGCCCATCAGGATGTCGAGGCCGCTTGACGTGCCCATCACGTCATCACCCTCTTCGCCCTTTAGGAAGTCGGCCTCGTCGCCTGCATCCAGGATGATGTCGTTGCCGGCACCACCGTTCACGAGGTCGACACCGAAGCCGGACTGAATGAAGTCGTCTCCCGCATCGCCCCAGATGCCGTCATCGCCGTCATCGGTGATGATCGTGTCATTGCCGGCTGTGCCGCCGACGACGATATGCTCGCCCCCGGTGAAGCGGAGGTAATTCGTCTCGACCGCGGCCGTTGTCGGGTCGTCGCGCATGACCTTGCCCAGCCCGATCGCTTCCAAAAGCGGGTCGATGCCTTCCGGATCGTCAACAAGCTGGTTGTCTTTGTTCACTTCCAGCACGAAGTCATACTTGGCGAACGCATCGACGCCGATGTGGTGCGCGATGATATCGTCCGAAGTGCCGCGGATGCCGTCGGCTCCGGGTTGGGCAAGGGTTGTGTTGGCCAAGAGCATCTTCGAGAACGAATTCTGCTCCAGTTCGTTCAGGAAGTTCTGACCCTGGGTCCGGGACAGGTAGTAGAACCGGTCACCGAACTGCAGCGCTTCCATCTGCGCCTCGAAAATCGCAGTGAAGGTGGACCCGAGCATCCCGCCAAAGGGCATGATGCGTTCGGCCAGGCCGCCAACCCAAAGGTCGATATCGTTCAGGCCAGAATTCTCTGCCGTCCAGCCATTTCGCCCATGCAGGAAATCCTTGCGGAAATCTTCATCGAAGGCCCCACCACCGAAGACGACGTCAAAGGCAAGCGCGCGTTTTTGCTCGAGGGTCGTAGCATTAGCGATCTCTGGAAGTGTGCCGTAGGCGGCGATCAAATTCACGATCGTCATCGGGTTCTTGAGGTTCGCAGCAAGCTCGGCCCAGGTCGCGTAGGGCTTCAGCCAGCTGGATCCGGTCTGAGCAAAGAGTTGCGCCCGGGCCTCATTGAACGACGGCATGCCAGTGTCCCGGCCGCGGGCGATGTTCAGCGCCGCAAGGTCAAGTGGCAGGCCAACCAAGTTGTTGCGCAGCGATCCGACGATGAATTCGTCCATCGCATTGCCACGCTCGGCCGTCATGCCGCGGATCACCGCAGCGGCAGCTTCATCAGCGGTCAGCGCAGTGTCGTTGTCATAAGCGACGGGGTTCAGGAACGAGGTGATGAGCCCCATATCATCGGTCGTGCCGTTGGCAAACACCCGCGGCATCGAGTCGGTCAGCATCGAATGGCCGAACCGGTACACGACATTGGCAAACTCGGCGAAGATGGCCGGGTTGATGTCCGTGACGTTGTTGAAGATGAACGGATCGATGTTCGGGTGGATCTTCCGGGCAAACTCTTCGAACACGAGGTGCTGATACTGCATCTCGGTGGCGAAACGCCCAGCCTGGAACAGCCGCTCACCGTCCCAGCCCAAAGTGTCTGCAAATTCGGTCTTCTGCACGGCGGTCATCGAGGCATAGCCGGCAAGATCTTCTGCCGAGATGTCATCGGCCAGCCATTCATTGATGAAATTGATATCCCCGGTATCGAGGACCGTCAGCTTCTGCGCGGCGACCTGGCGGTTGTGTTCCTGATGGAAGACATGGTGGACTGCCGTCAGGCCGATGTTTTCGTTTCCGCGCCCGTCGCCGGTGATGAAGTGCCGGTCGAGCAGTTCGTTGTCATACTGGGTCCGTGAAACATGGCCTTCACCTGGATCAATCTGGCCATTTCCGTTCGCGTCATTGAAGGTGTCACCCTCATCGACGATTCCGTTCGCATTGGCGTCGTTCACGCCAAAATCTGCGTCTGCCACCTTTCCGCCGCCCGGTGTGGCAGCATGGGCGATATCGTCCAGGAAAGCATGCGCGGTACGGACCGGGCCCAGCCCACCGTTCAACGTGCTGAGCACAACGGGGGATTCGGGCGTTCCCGAAACCACGATGTCATCAGCCGTGTTCGGGATACCGTCCGGGCCTAGGCCGACGACCACCTGGGCAAATCCGTTCTCATCGCGGATGAATTCGCCGTAGGGGTCGGTGCGCAACAGCGGCACGTTCAGCACATCGACGTCTGACAACTGAATGCCAAGCTTTTCCAGCGCCTGCTTTTTCACATCGGCCCAGGTTGGCAGTCCACCGGTCTCGCCATCGAGGAGCTTGCCAGTGGCGATGGGCCCATCCGGCCCCATCTTGTATTCCCGCAGAAAGACCTGATGCGAGGCGTGCGAGGTATAGGTCTGGTTCTGGTCAACAAAGGCCGTGGTGACGTTGTTGCCTTCGTGCTCGGTATCGTCGGCCGTGCCGAGAACCCCGTCGACCCCGGGGCCTGCCGTCGGCGTGGCCCGGGTCAGGGCCATGAAACGAAGGTGATTTGGCAGGTCATCGGGCGTGCCAAGAACTCCGTCCGCGCCCAGCACCAGCGGGTCATCGCTTTGCAGCGGGATGTAGACCGTGCCATTTTCGCCTTTGGAGATCAGATCAAGACCGTGGTCGAAGAACTGGCCAAAGAACGTCATCCACGCGTTGAACGGGGCCGAAATCCCATCATCCGGAGCAATGTTTGGCAGGGTAGCCAGATCGATGTTGTCGATTGCGATCCTGTTGCCGGTCCCGGCCGTCGGGTCGCCGGGGGCAACGGGGATTGCATCTTCGCCATGGCGCACATGGAAGGCCGCAATGGCCGCATCATTGGCAAACCATGCGGCAACGGCGGCCGGGTTGCTGATCGATTGATCGACCACGAGGTTCGAGATGATCCGAGGATCAGCATCGGCCACATTCGCGCTGTGTCCACCATTGCCGGCTGATGGGCCACCGATGACGCCGTAATCGTTGTTGGTGACGCGCGGACCGCCCGGCGGGCCAAGCGGCATCATGTCGCCGTCTGCATCGTTCCGCCAGTTCGGGTCGAACAGCCGCGGCATTGGCTGGTCTGACGCACCCCAGGTTTCGCGCCCTTCCACAAGGTTGTTCAAAGTGCCGTCGACAGTGCGAAGACCATAGGGCACATGCGGATCCGAGAGCGCTGGCACTGCGCCGGGTGTGTTGGCCGGAACGACATTGCCATTTGCGTCCACCCAGATGTCGGTCAACGCAGTTCCGCTTGAATGCGCCTCGGAAATCTTGATCTGGCGCAGGATGAAGCTGAGGTCCGCAGCGTTGAGCTTCACAGTCATGGCAATTTCTCCCTGTTACCCGACACGCAAAGGCGCGGGTTTTATCTTTAATTTCAAATGGTTATCTTGCAGTTGCAGCAGGTTGGGCGGTTTGTGTCCTTTTAATGGCAGCAGGACACTTGATTTTCCCAAAGTTGACACAAATTAGCTGCGGTCGGAATTGCCCAAGGTCGGCGGCATGTCCCGACCCAAAGTTGCAGTGCTGCCTGGGCAGAAAGTCTGACGCCAGCTAAGACCAAAGTCTGATAGATCGCAAAGTTGCAATCAGTTAACATTCAGTAAATATATGTAATTGCATTCAATGTGCGCGATGCGTGTGGAGAGTGTGTCAGTGCACGCGAGCTGCGAGACTATTCAACCGTTGCGGTAGCGGTGCCTGGTTTGGAGATTGAACGTGAAGCCTGATTCGTCCAGCGGCACCACCGATCACCGAGCGAGACTTTCAGACCCGGCAAGATTCCGCTTTCCCCAGTTTCGGCTTCGCATGTTTCCCGTCGTTCTGACGGTTCTAACCGCGCTCATGATGGTTGGAACGGGAAGCAGGATCATGAGCGAGTTCCGGGAGACCCGGATGCAAGTCCAGATCGAAATTGCCGAAACCTTTCTGACCCATTTTCTTGAACCTTACGCCCGGACCAGGCTCAGCAGCAGCGGAACAAGCGCGCAACAGCGAGAGGCACTTGAGGCAGCGCTGGCAAGGCACCTGGGCACCAAGCCGATGATCGCTGCACAGATCTGGCTTCCAGACGGTCAGCTTCTCTACTCAAGCACGAACGGCCTGCATGTTGAAGATCACGACGACTCAGACCTGGTCGAGGCGCTGCGCGGGCAGCGGGTGGTCCAGCTTGAAACGGTCGAAGATGGGCACGAAGTTGGCCCAATCGCCCTTCCCTACCTTGAAGTCTACATGCCGATCATGGACCCCAGCCAGAGCACCCCAATTGCGGTTGGCGAGATTTACCTTGATGCCAAGGGACTTATCGACAGCTCCGGTCAGTTTGAACGGACGGTGTGGCTTTCGATCGGATCGGCAATGGTTGCGATGATCGGAATGTTGGGCCTTAGCGCGCGCCAAAGCGAAGTGCTGCGCGCACGGCTGGAGGCCGAGCAGCTTCTTGTCAGCCAGAACCATGCCCTCAGGCAGGAGGCTGAGAAGGCGCGGTATGCAGCGGCGGAAGCCAATGAGCAGACGCTGAATTTCATCGGCGCGGAAATCCACGATGGCCCGCTGCAGCTGCTGGGATTGGCCGCTTTGATGGGATCGACGACGGCCGAACCCAAATTGAACGGTGATGCCGCGGCGCCCAGTCTTGTTCAGCAAGCGGTTGGGGAATTGCGACGCATTTCAGCGGGATTGATCCTGCCCGAAATCGAGGAGCTTGGGCCGTTGGAGACCGTAAAGTTGGCGGTCAGTCGGCACCGTTCCCTTACCGGGACATCCGTGGATCTGTCGATTGATGGACCCTCATCCCTGCCGGGACTGGACCTATCGCGGCGCATTTGCCTCTACAGGGTTCTTCAGGAAGGTCTGTCGAATGCCACGCGACACGGCGGCGAAGGTCCGGTCCAGGTGTCCTTGTCGGTTGAAAAGGCATCTCTCGTGGTTAACATCGTCAGCGCGCGGCGGCCTAGTACTGATGTTCAGGGAGACGACACGAAACAGAAGCTTGGTCTGCAAGGCATGCGCAGACGAATTGCCGCTTTTAGTGGCACAGTAGAGCTTGAGCCTCTCGGAGATCAGGCGCGTTTGGTGGTACGGCTGCCATTCTCTTAGAGCGTGGCGAGACGGTAAGCCTGCAGCGGGGATCGTCTGGCAAATTGCCACTATGCCTGTGTGCGCGCAGGAGAATTTTTTCGTGGCGTGCCAGACCCAGCTCATCCGCTGAAGGGCGCACTGAATCACAGTGCCCCACTCTCTGCTGCCTTCGGTAGGATTGTGTCATCTGCAAGTAATGAAATACTGGCAACAAACACCAAGGAACGGTGTACACTGTTTGCGCGGGCAGGCCAGAACTACCCGTCACTAAACTTTTGATTGAGGATTTCAAGTTCTTGAGCTTTTTTGACTCAGGGTTGGGTTTTGATACAGCATGACTACTACCGTAGCGTTTATCGACGATCATCCAATATTGCTTGCAGGGCTGGCGCGTCTCTTCTCGTCCGGGTCGGACATGAATGTGATCGCGATCGGCAAGACCGCTGACGACATTGTCGAGATTGCCCAGACGGTACGGCCCCGGGTCATGGTGGTTGATCTTGGGATGCCGGGCAACGCTCTTGAAGCGATCGCGAAGGTTACCTCGCGAAGCTCTGAGACCAAGATCCTGGTCTTTACGGCCTCGGAATGCATCGACACGGCTGTAGCGACACTTGAGGCAGGGGCCTTGGGCTTCGTGCTGAAGGGAAGCAGCCTTGAAGACCTTCGGGATGCGATCGAGCGGGTCAATGCCGGCGAGACCTACATCACCCCAAGCTTCGCGACGAAGGTTGTCGCGGCGCTGCGGAAGGAACATACGAAACGGTCCGTGCCAAGAGTGACGTTCAGCAAACGCGAAGAGGACGTGCTTCGGCTTTTGCTTCGCGGCAAAACCAATCGGCAGATCGCGCTTGAGCTTCTGATCAGCGAGAAGACCGTCAAGCATCACATGACAGTTCTGATTCAGAAGTTGAATGTGCGCAATCGTGTGGAGGTGCTTCTTGCTGCGCAGGAACTTGCGAGCAACGGCACTCTTGTCGAGACTGCTAGGCCCACAAAGGATCCAAACTAGACTGGTTGCGGCCGTGGGTTTGAGGTCGGACTGCGTTTAGTGCCAGGACAGGAAGTTGGCGCCCAAGGCGGTGGCGAATTCTTTGTTTTGCCAGAGCCAGCCAGTGGGCGCGTCTTTAGCCAGAGGCCAAGATCAACGGGATGCCGCTGTCGCGCCAGCTGCGCTTCCTATCCGAGGTTCGCAGGCCGTCTAGACAGGGTCATTCCACAGATCGCGGACAGGGCGTTGGCCGCAGCAACCGCCCCATTACTGGCCAGATTGGACAGGGCATAGTTCCGACCCGCCGCGGCAAATGCGGCGCGCGAGGCAGGGCTTAGCATCGCATCAAGGGCGGCACGCAGCGAAAAACTTTCGTTCAGGCGCACTGTCAGGCCAAGACCCATTTCGCTGGCAAAACGGGCCCGTAGGATTTGCTGATCCTGTTCGGGCGCTTCGTTTGGCAGCCAGATCGTCGGCAACCCGGCTGACAGATGTTCGGCAAAGGTGTTGTAACCTGCCGCGGCGATTGAAAAGTCGAAAGCACCCAAATGCTGGGAAAAGGGGTAGTCCGACTGCCGGACCACTCCAGGAGGCAACGTCATCGTTCGTGTCGCGATGCGCCATTCAGCCAGAACAACACCGATCCCAGGTCTGAAGGCCAGCTCATCCAACACCTTGGCCGTCAGTGCGCTGGTAGACGCATTGTTGCCGGACCCGGGCGCCAGAAGTACGTTCACCGCCTCTGGATCCAGCCCGAGGGCGGCACAGGCTTCGGCGCGACTTCGCTTTTCACCTTCGTCCAAAAGGCGGATCGGCGGCACGACCACGGTTTCGCCCGGACGTTGGGCTGTCGGGCCGTTGTCCAGGACATCGGCCGGTTCACCGGGTTCCAGGATCAGGTCGAAGGCTGAACTTGCCTCCAGCACATCAAGGTCACGGTTGGGCCCCCAAAGCCCGCGGCGCACCCAGACCCGCGCAACCTCAGGGCGCAGCCGCAGCGCGGCGAAGAGGCCAGGAAAAGGAATATTGCCGTCATAGACCAGCGCCGAAGGCTGCCAGAAGGCCAGTGCAGCGTCCAGCCTTTCGGCCAAAGCTTCATTCCAATGCGCGCGGTTCTGGCGATAAGTGGTGTGATACGGCAGATGTTCGCCCGGAAAGCCGAAGCCGCGTACCACATCGACCGCTTGGGAATGGCTGACAAACACCGGGGAAAGTTCAGTCGGCAGGCGTCGCGCGATGGCAAGTTGCCGGGTCAGATGCCCCATGCCGATTCCGTTCGACGAAAAAAACATCACCCGACGCGGCGGCCTTGCCAGAACATTAGGGGCGAAGGAATTCGCATTTGGTGGTCCGATCAGGCCGGCCACACGCTGGGCAAAGCTTTGGGGGTCGTGCAGTCGCTGCAGCAAACCCTGGCCCGCATCGCGGGTTTCGGCGGACAGGGCGCGGTCCTCGTGCAGGGAAATCAGGCGATCCGGCACCTCATGCGGTCGGGCGTAAAGCGCGGCCCCGCCAAAGACAGGGCGATACCCGGGGTCCAGCAGAGGAATCACACCGGCGGCCAGCGCGAACAGGAGTTCGGGCGGGCAGGGGTCTTCTGCCGGGTCATCCTGCAGAACCAGCGCATCGATCCGGGCAAGGAAGTCCGGCATATCCAAAGACGTATCGGGCCAAGCCTCTACCGGGGAGCGTTGGGGCCAGGGCGGACGCTGGGCCCTGGGCCCAAGACGCAAGCGCCACGAGATCCGCGGATCGTCCATCCAGGCCTGGGGCAATTCATCCGGCGCGCTACGAGCACGGGCAAGCCGGGCCACGCCGGCCACCGGGCGGCTGCGCTGGACTTGCCGGGGAGGCGACAGCTGCGCATTGGGCATGGCAAGGGGCCAGTCGGTTTCGGTCAGCTGCCAATGCGGGGCCAGATGGGCCAGCGCATCGCGCGCCAGCACCGTGCCTGGCGCCCATGTCACTGGGGCACCCAGCGCCAAGCGCGCGCGCTGGGCGATCAGGTCAATCTCGCGCGCCGTCAAACCGGACAAGTGGGATGGCCGGTCA
Organism: Rhodobacter sp.; assembly: GCA_027489175.1. Classification (GTDB taxonomy): domain Bacteria; phylum Pseudomonadota; class Alphaproteobacteria; order Rhodobacterales; family Rhodobacteraceae; genus Tabrizicola. The sequence goes on along the minus strand of JAIYAE010000002.1, from coordinate 22,293 downwards.
ACCGTGACAAAGGCTTGTCCTGCCGTCAGGCCAAACTGCTTTGGGATGTCATGAGCAAAAAGCCGGCTGTCGAGGGCCAACGCCACCAGGGCCTCAACCCGCGCAGTCGGTGCAAGCTGCAGGATCTGTTTTCCCTGAACCAAGGCGGCCCAGGCAGGAGAGAGTGCGCCCGTATCCCTTGCAATCGCATCGGTTGCCACAGCCAGAACGCCAATCCGGTAGCCAAGAGCCGCAAGGGCGGCCAGCCCTGCGGCATGGCAATCTCCTGCCGAATCGCCAAGGCGCTGATCGGCCAAAACGCAAACGTCCAGCCGAACCGGCGTTGGCATCATGCGCTAGTGCAGGTTAGACCCGACGCGAAGGACCGGAATTCACCGGGGGAGAAGTCAATGCCTTCCAGCGCACCCGCCTTTGTGCGCAGAACGATGGCATAGATTCCCTGCTTCAGATCACCCTCATCCAAGATCAAGTAGGCGTCCAGCGTGACTTGTTTTTCAACGCCGTCGAGGTCTTTGATGTGGGGCCCGATCGGTTTCTTTGGTCCTTTTCTGGAGCCGCAGACCACGGCATCTGTTACCGGCCCGGTATAGGACATCGCGACGATCTGGCCTTCGCTGTCTCGGGCGACCGGCTTGAAACCCTTTGCCCGCAGGCTGGCGATGGTCTCTGAGTCCTTGATGCTACCGCCAGCCATCATCGCGCCGCTGCAGCCGGTCAAGACAAGGGTGCCGCACAGAGCAACTGCCCCGGCAAGACGAAGGTAGTTTGGCATTATGTTTCTCCTCAAATGGCGGCCAGAATGGCAAGATCGTCGAATGTCGGTACATCGCCGGTCGGGGCGTCGAGCCCTTGGGCAGCGAAGGCATCGGCAAGGCCCGCCGTGGTGGCAGGGCCAGGCTGTCCGTCGACCGGCCCGGCGAAATAGCCCAGGTCGGCGAGCAAGGTCTGTATGGCGCGGGTGATGTCCGTGGTCGTCGCTCCGGCTGCCGCCTCTCGCGCGGCATCGGCCAGCTTCTGGTCACTGCCCGCCTGGCCCAGCGCCCGCGCAAAGAGGATCAGTGCGGCGTTGGTATCCTTTTCGGTGCCCTTGCCTGCGGCCACCAGCCGCCCCAGCTCGAGAGCTGCTGGCGGCACCTTGCCTGCAACCGCGATCTGGTAAAGCCGCACGGCCTCGGCAAAGTCGGGTTCAACCCCATCGTCAGAGACGAAGGCCCGTGCCGCGTCGCGCGCGGCCCAAGGATTCTTGTCGGCTTCGGTAAGGAAAAGCGCGCGGGCGCGGGCAAGATCCTTTTCGACCCCGCGCCCTTGTTCGTAAAGCTTGCCTAATTCCCGGTTTGCGCCAAACACCTCCGCCTCGGCCGCAGCGGTCAATAGGCCCGCCGCGCGAACAGGGTCGTCGTAAAGCGGCGACTTGGAGGCATAGACCTTGCCAAGCCGAAAGCGCGCCTCCATGTCGCCTTCACGCGCGGCGGTGGTGTAAAGCCGGACGGCGGCGTCAATATCCTTGTCCATGCCCTGGCCTTCCTCATACATGAGGCCAAGCCGCGTCAGCGCGTTCGGCACCCCACGCGAGGCGGCGGTTTCAAACCAGAACCGGGCGAGGGTGAAGTCCTTCGTTACCCCGTCGCCCACTTGATACATCCGGGCAAGGCGGGTTTGCGCCGTCAACTCGCCGCTCTTGGCGGCGGCGGTGTACCAGCGCACCGCCTCTGAAGGATCAGCGGCGACGCCAAACCCTTCCTTGTGGAATTCAGCGATGTTGGTCATCGCCCAATCATTCCCGAGGGCGGCCCCTTCGCGATAGTAGGACAGGGCGCGGGCATAATCCTGCGGCACGCCGACCCCGGCGCGGTAAATCCAGGCCAGTGCGGTAAAGGCCGCGGTGTCACCTTTTGCAGCGGCGAATTCAAAGAGTTCTTTGGCCTTGGCGTAGTCCTGCGGCACGGCCTGCCCGTCCAGATACATCTGGCCGAGGTAGACGGCGGCGTTGACATAGCCCGCATCCACCGCCTTTTGCTGCCAGACGAGCGCCTCTTCATACCGCCCGGCGGCGCGGTAGCTGCGCGCAAGCTGGGCCCAGAAGCGCGGCACATCCGGATAATTCTGGACCGCAATTTCGCAGACCGCGATGGCGGCGTCGAAGTTCCGATCAATGATGAATTGCCGCGTGCCAGCGGTCACACGTTCGCCGTCATAGGGGTTACCTGCCAGAAGGTCACAGGCGTCAACTACAGTCTCGAACTGCGCTTCAATTGGGGTTGCCGTCCCGCCATCACCCAGAATTGCGCCCTTCAGGGTATCGACCCCGCCGTTGACACCCACCTTTGGCAGATAGGCAAGACCCGCCCCTGGGGGAAGCCATTGGACTGCGCCGTCCGCAAGCACGGTGCCTCCAGCACCTGAAACCTCACCCAGATGTGCCGGGTCCGAAACCCAGAACCAGCCACCATTCCCCTGTAGGTCAAGGGGCTGGGCGGCCGTGCCGATGGTCACATCCAGCGCCGGGCCATCAAGGCTCTCCAGCGCATCCTGACGGGCCTCGGCCTGCTCTTCGGGCGACCGGGCCGGGGCAAGGGCAGGCAAAAGCGGGTCGTCTGCAATCAGCGTTGCCGGATCGCCCCCTGCCGCTTTCAGCCCGGCCTCGGCATCTGCACGAAACGCGCCCTCTGGCATTGTGCGCAAGTAGGATGCGTAAGCCTCGGCCTTGCCACTGTCACGGATTGCCCGCCAGAAGGCGCGGTCTACCACTCTTTCCGGTGGAAGAATGCCCAGCGTGTCTCCCGCCACGGCCATGCCTGCCGTCGTCTGGCGCGGATCACCCCCCGTTGGCGAAAAGTAGAACCGGCTTTCCAGGGTTGAGGTCGTCCATGTGATTTGCGTCCCTCCCGTCGCCTCACGCACATGGGCGCGAACGGCGCGGAACAAGTCGCCAATTTCCATTCCCGGTTCGTCGATGTTCTGGGCCAGCGCCTCGGTGTAGGGGCTGTGCCGCCCTGCCCCATCCAGCGCCACCGACCCAGGGGCCGTCGCGAAGGAGATCATCGTCTCAACCGATCCAGCCGTCATTTCAGCCAGGCCTTCGCTGGCCACGCCCGAAAGGATTGTCAGGCCACGGCTGACCTGATCCTCGGTCTGTCCAAGGGCGATAGACCGCGAGGCGATCTGCTCCGACGCTTCGGCCGAAAGGGTGGCAAAAGGGTTGTTGCGGCAGGCGTCCAAGAGGACAAGGTTCAGCTTCGCGCCCGAACCGGACATGATATCGACCACAAACTGTGCGTCGATGGACTGAGCCTTCAGCTGATCAACCGAAGCCGGCGCAACCGAGACAGGCAGCAGATAGTTCCGCCCATCCAATTGAACCCCATGGCCGGCATAGTAGAACAGGGCCTCGCTTCCTTCGCGAAGCCGGCTTTGAAAGGTGGCGATGTCGGCCAGCATCGTCGCCCGGTCTGAATCGATCGATTCGATCACTTCAAACCCGGCAAGCCAAAGCTTTTCCGCAACAAGGCGCGCGTCGTTGGACGGGTTGGGCAGGGGCTCTACGCTGACGTAGGCGGAATTTCCAATCACGAGGGCCACCCGAGGGGCGGCGGGCCCTTCTGGCGCCGCATCTTGCGCGGTAGCACCCTGCGGGACCGTCGCACCAAGAACGAGGCCACAGAGCTGCGCAACCATCCTGCGTCGCCAGCTGTAGATTGCCACCCCACCTGCCACGGTGTGCTCTCCGCTGATAGACCTTAGTAGATCGGAGCCACCACTTCACGCTGGCGGCGAATCACAACGGGTTGCTTGGAAAAGACGGCCATGGCCTGCGCCTTGGTCATGCCCGGGTTTTCACGCATCAGACGGTATTCGACCAGGGCCAGAAAGGCGAGCCGGGCAAGTTCACCGGTCGGATTCTCTCGCAGATAGTTGCGAGCGGCCTCTTCGGTCGGAAACTGCAGCAAAGGCGACTTGTCGCCTTCGCTCGATCTTGCCGGTGTGGCCAAAGCCACGGCTATGGCTGCCAACTTGGCAAACACCCACTTGGACATAAATTCCTCCAACGTAAATCAATGTTCGCATTGTAGTAGAATTGTTCTTCAATTGAAATCATAAGTTAAGTCTGTGGATCAAGATGTATTTCCTTGCCGCTGCCCGCATCGGGCTTGAGGATTGAAGGGACGCCGTTCGACATGAACGATCATCCGGCATTTCCCATCACGCTGGCGTACTTTCCCGATTACCGGGCCGCGAACCCGGTTCAAAGCCAGCTTTACGACCGTCTGCCCTTGATGATTCTGCCCAAGCCCAGCACGGTGAAGGACATCGGCGCGCTGCCGGGTCATTCGTCGGTGTTCCATCTGCATTGGGAAGACGCGGTCCTGCGCCAGCCCGGTACCACAGCAGAGGGGTTTCTGGACGACCTCCACGCCTTTCGGGGCCGGGGTGGCCGGGTGATATGGACGATCCACAACCTCGCTGCGCATGACCCGGCGCTTGAGGTGCGGTTGGCCGACCTGCGCGAAGGCCTATTTCAGTTGGCCGACGTGATTCATTTGCATTCGCTGCCCGCTGTGGCCGCGGCCCGACAGCGCTGGACCCTGCCTTTGCACAAGGTCAGGGTTATCGCACATCCGTCCTATGATGGGCAGTATCCACAGGCTGACCGCAAAGACGCGCGGGCGGCGCTTGGGGTTGAGGATGCCTCGATGGTCGTTCTCTTGCCTGGACGCATTGCCGCTTACAAGCAACCCCAGGCCCTGATCGGAGCGTTTCTTGCCGTGGCTGGGCCACAGGACCGGATGGTTGTGGCCGGACAGCTTGATGCGGGGCTTGTCCTGCCAAAGCCGACCGACCGTCGCATCATCCTGCGCACGGCGCACGCTGATGCCACCGAAGTTGCTGCCCTGCATGCTGCCGCTGATTTTATTGTTCTGCCTTATCAGCTATCGCTGACCTCTGGGTCGGCATTGCTGGCGGCCACGCTGGCGCGAGGCGTGCTGGGCCCCGATTGCCCCGGTTTGCGTGATGCGGTCGTGTCCGGGCTTACCGGAACGCTTTACCCCGAGGGCGGATTGCGGGCTGCCTTGGCAACCGCTTTGGCAGAGGGGCCGGAGGTCTGGTTGACAAGGGGTAAGGCTGCCCGCAGTGCCATGGCAGGGCGTGACCCAGCGATGCTGGCCGCTGGCTGGACAGACTTGATCCTGGGGCTGGCAAGGTCGAAAATTGGATCATGAACACTGACGTTCCCCCCGCGAATGACAAAGCCCTGACACCCCCGCCGGTGCCGCTGCCGGAAGATCTTGCATGGCCCTTCAATACTAATGCCAAGGTGCTTGGCGACAGGCTTATGAGGGGCCTTCAGACCACGGTGATGCTGGTTGATCTTACAGGGCTGGACTGGCCCGCCATCGAACCCCTTGTCCCGTTGATTACCAGCATGGCGGCGGAAAAGGACATGGTGCCAGTGCTGGTGGTGGACCGCGCCGATATAGTTGCCGTGCGCCGAACGGACCTGGCCTATGATACGCTGCCCGATGTCGCCGCCAACGCCGGTCTGCCAGACCCCATGCCCAGCCGGGACTGGTCCGCTTATGTAGCGCGCTGTCGACAACTGCTGGCCAACAAGTGGCAGCCAGCGGCCATCGTCCATTTGGGCACCCATGCCGAGTGGTAGCATGATCAACCTTTCCCGCGCCGATGTCGTGTTCATCAGCTATGACGAGCCCGAAGCGGATGCCAATTTCGCCGACCTTCAGCAGCACCTTCCACGTGCGCGGCGGGTGCATGGGGTCAAAGGGTTTGATGCAGCCCATCGCCGTGCAGCAGAGGGGGCATCTGACTGGGTCTTTACCATCGACGGGGACAACCGAGTGACCGATCCGGGCTTTTTTGACGGCTGGATGGACGTGGCACCGCGGGACCTTGGCCAAGTCTTTTCCTTCTCGGCCCGCAATGGGCTGAACGGGCTCAGCTATGGCAATGGCGGGGTAAAGCTTTGGCCGCGCTTTCTATTGCAGGACCTGCGCAGCCACGAACAAAGCGCGCGGCTGGAGGGCCAGCTTGATTTCTGGACTGTTCCCTTTTTTCTGATTCACCGTCAGGTTTCCGAGGTCCGCATGGCGGCGACCCCGGCGCAGGCCTTTCGGTCTGGCTATCGCGAGGGAGTGAAGCTTTGCCTGATCCGCGCGCAGGCCCCCGCCGACGCCTATCCGGACCTTCCCCTTCCCGAGGCCTTTGCCAAGCATCTGGGCAAGACTAACCTTGAACGGCTGCGGATCTGGTGTTCGATCGGTTGCGATCAACCGAATGGGGACTGGGCCATTTTTGGCGCGCGTCTTGGAGCGGTACGAACCGCGCTGGACCGTGCCCCGCCGCAGATCATTGCCGACTACAACGAATTTGCCCGGTACTGGGACGGAATCGCCGCCGAGGTAAGCAACCAAGCCGATCGCCTTGCCTTTTCCGAGGAATTGGCAACCCGGCTAGACGACGCTTTGGGTCTGGCCTTGCCCCGGCTAGACGCCGAAGCGTCGGCCCGGGCGCGGGCAATGGTGCGGCCGTTGCGCGGCAGCGGACCGATGACGCCGTTGTAGCGGACGCTCCGTCAGCTGAGCGCCTGAAACTCTACCCGGCGGTTTTCCGATGCGGCGGGGTCGGTGGTTACCTTGGGGAAACGCTCGCCCAGACCCATCGCTTCGAGCCGTGCAGGTTCGATTCCACAATCGCTGACCAACCGGCGCTTCACTTCCTCGGCGCGCAGAAGGGAAAGGTTTTCGTTGTAAAGATCAGACCCGGCGGAATCGGTGTGCCCCATGATTCGGAACAGCTGCACATCGCTGGCCTTCATCACCCGGCACATCTGTTCGAGCACCGGTTTCTGATCGGCCTTGATCGAAGCGCTGTCGTAATCGAAGCTGATGCGGACATCGACCTCAAGCTCGGCCGGCAGGCGACCCACTTCATTTGCACTGACCGCGTCGGCGGCAACTTCCGTCAGACTGACAGTGCCCCCGCCAGCGTCAGGGGCCGGGTCGGTTCCCGCGACCACCACAGCACCGGAATCTTCGGCAGGCGCTTCGCTGACAGACGTTTCAGCGGCAATCGACTCGGTCACAGGTGCGGTCTCTTCCGGCGTCTCGACGGTGACGATGGTCAGGCCGCGGGTCGGGCCCAGACCGGTGCGCACGGCATTATATGCCTCACGCTGGATCAGGAAGCGTTCAAGGATTTCCTCGTCCGTCAGGGTCTGTGCCGCGACCGGCACGGTCAGGCACGACAGGACAAGGGCGGCGGCAAAAAGGCCTTTGGGCAGCATCAAATCACCCCAAAATTTATGTTAAGAGCATTTGTAGCCTATGCTATATTCCGCCTGTTTTCAATCGTAGCCATTTCATCGGATCCTCAGGCATGCATCTGGTTTGCCATCGCTCGCCCAGCCCCATTCCCGCCTCTCGGCCACGGTGCCGCCATTTGAGCGCGGCCTTGCGCAAAACGGGATGGCTGCAGTGATGAACCTGCCTACAACCGTTGTGCCGAGATTGGGCCACACCGCTTTTCCCCGACCCGAAGGCCATGCGCTGACCCATCGCGGCGCGGTCCGGTCAAAGAATGAGGATGCCATACTGGCCGATCCCACCGGTATCCTATGGGCGGTTGCAGACGGGATGGGCGGCCATGAAGGGGGCGCGATCGCGGCCGATCTTGTCGTCGATACACTGGCCGACATTGCTGACGACGCCCCCCCGGCGGAAGCGCTGGAAGATGCGATCGAGCTGGCCAATGGCCGCATCCGGGCGGCTGCCGGATCGCTTGGGGCGCGGACCATGGGGGCGACCGTGGTGGCGCTTTTCATCTCGCAAGGCATTGCGCACGTGGCTTGGGCGGGCGACAGCCGGGCCTATCTTTTGCGCGGCGGACGGCTGCGGCTGCTAACGCACGACCATACAGTGGTGCAGGATATGGTTGACCGGGGCGAGCTTGGCCTGTCCGAGGCCGAGGGCCACCCAGAGGCCCATGTGATCACGCGGGCCGTGGGTGCCGCGTCTGAGATCGAGGTGGACCATGCCGCCGTGCCGCTGCTGGCAGGGGACAGGCTCCTTCTATGTTCCGATGGGCTGCCGCGCTGCGTCTATGCTCAGGATATCGAGGCGATCCTGTTGCAGCCCGACCCCGCCCAAACCATTTGCCAAGCGCTTCTGCAGCGGGCGCTGGCTGAAGGTGCGCCGGACAATGTGTCGGTGATCGTGGTCGATCTGAGGGTGGGCTGACCGATGGGCAAGGGAACCCTGATCGGCCCGATCATCGTGGCCATTGGCGTCATCGTCGCGGCCATCGTCTTTGCCGTGGTGACCACGCTGATCGACACGGCGGATGGCGGCACCGACCTGCGCCTGCAACGGCTGGAAGAAAGCGCGTCAAAGCTTGAGGCCGCCGTTGCCGAAAGCCGGACAAAGGCCGAAGCGCAGGACGCCGACCTGACCCGCCTGCGTGAGGATTTGAGCCTTCTGGCAAACCGCGCCCCGGTTGCCATGCCTGCCCCCGATGCCGCCCCAGATGTGATCCAGATTGATCCGGCTGCACTGCTCCCGGATGAAGATTTTGAAAGCCAGGAAGGCACCGAAAATCTGACCGAACAGATGAAGCTGGCAAAGACGCGCTTCAACAACGGCATCACCCAGCCCCGCAACAAGACCATGCTGGAGATTCTGGGGCAGCCACGCGAAAGCTACAACACCGACTGCCAGCCGATGACCAACCCGCGCCTCAAGGACCTGCTGGACACCCGCCAGATCGGCCCGATCAAGGTGACCATGCTGCGCCCGGCGCTGGACAGTCTGGAACGCGTGATGAACCGGCTGAAAGAGACTGACCCCGACATTTACGCCAAGGTCGGCACGGCCGGTGCCCTATGCGTGCGGCTGATTCGCGGATCTTCGACCGGGATTTCAAACCACTCCTGGGCCACGGCGATTGACCTGACGCTTGAGGGGGAGCTGGACGGTTTCGCCGATGGGGGAACGCAGTTTGGGCTTTTGATCCTGGCCGAGTATTTCAATGATGAGGGCTGGTTCTGGGGTGCCGCCTACAACCGTGAAGATTCGATGCATTTCGAAGTGGGCGAGGAAACGCTGCGGGCCTGGGCGGCTGAAGGAAAGCTGTAACCTATGGCAAGTGCGAGAGGGCCCGATGCACCCGATGCCCTGATCGCGCGGCTGGCTGAACCGGTGCTGGCCTATGCCGACCGGCTGCCCTTTGTCACCGGGGAACGCCAGTCTGACCTGCTGCGTCATGCCGCCACCCTGCTGGACCGATTTGCTACCGGCCTGCAGCGGGCGGGTGTGCCGGGGGCGGCGGTGCCACCGGCCCGCGCGGCGCTGGCGCTGATCCTGGACCAGAAGGCGCGGGACAATCCGTCGATCAACGTGGCCGAATGGGGGCTTGAGGCACGGCGGTTGATGTTCGAAGGGCGAGAGGTGTCACCCGCCGACCTTGCCGAATATCAGCGCCGTGCGACCGGGCAGCCCGATCACGCTGGAACGGTGGCCTTTGTCGCCGATTGCCTTCTGCGGCTGGACAACCGCCGTCGGGCTTTTGACACCTCTCCCGCGACGGCGGGTTGGACCGGTATCCTTGTCGTGCTGGGTATCGGCTTTCTTCTGGCTGTGGTGGGCTGGGCGGCGCTGGTCGAATACCGCTTCCACCGCGATCTTGGGGCGACTTTCGCCGCCCGCGCCCTGAGCATCGGCCTAGACCGCGATGGTCCGTTCCCCGACCTTGCCAGAAGGCTGGATGATCTTGGCGCAGAGGCGCGCAATACCGCCACAGCCCGCGCCAAAGCACCGGTCAACCTCTTTGCCGGGATGATCGGCCCCGACGCACAAGAGACGGCAGAGGCTACCTATCAGGCCGCCCTGCAGCGGCATTTACCGCCGGTGCTGGCCGCAGGGATCGACCGGGCGCTGGCAACGGAAGGTGACCCCGCCGCCGCATACGACACGCTGCGCGCCTGGTCGATTCTCGCGAGTGCGGGAGCGACCGACACAGCCGATGCTCCGCCGGACTGGCAACCGGCCTGGCTTGCGGGCTGGGCTGAAGAACGGGCAAGTGCTGATCCAGCCTTGAACGGCCTTTCCCCCCATATTTTGCGCCTGCAGCCCTTGGACGCCTTGCCCCAATCGCCCGACGCCGAACTGCTGGCCCAGGCCCGCAACATCGCCGCCGAAGCAGCAGAGCCTGACCGCGCATACCTGGAACTGCGCCGCTCGGCGCCGGTGGTCGGCCTCCCTGGCTGGGACGCCGATACCGCCGTGCCCGGACTGTCCGTCATCCTTAGCCGTAAATCCGGTCTGGCGATGGACCAACCCTTGCCGGGCCTCTTCACGCAAGCCGGCTGGGATTATGCCCGCGACTTTGGCGCAGGGCTGGCGGTCCAGGCGGCCCGAGATCAAGCGGCGCGGCTTTTCGACACCCCGCAGCCGCCACAGAACGACACGCCCGACATTCTGATGGACCGTCTGCAGGAACAGACACTACAGCATTGGTCCGATTATCTTGCCGACCTGCGTGTGCAAGCCTTCGTGTCGCCCGAAGCCTCCATCCGCATCTCGGGGGAGTTGGCGCGGCGTGCCTCACCGCTTGAGGGGCTGTTGCGTGAGGTTTGGGTACAGGCCGGCGGCACAGACCGCCGCCGCACACATTCGCAGCAATTGCAGGTTGCCGCCGTTTTTGGCCCAATGATCCAATATGTCGAAGGCGGGCGGATGCAGGACATTGCAACGCTCTTCGCCGGGCTGAACGTGGCCCTTGCGGCACAGGACCGTGATGGCGAGAAAGGCCAGAACCGATTGATGAGCGTGCAGGACCGTGCGGCCTCGGTTGCGACACTTGGGGTGGCGCCCAAGGTCGTTGTGCAGCTGGTTGAGGATACGCTGGCCCAGACTGGGGCCGCCCATGCGGACCTGATGTCGAACGACCTGACCCGCGTCTGGCAGACCGAGGTGCTGGAAACCTGCATGGCCGTCACCGCCAACCGCTTTCCCTTTGCCGAAGGGGCCGATGCAGAACCTGATCAGGTGGCCGTTCTTCTTGCTCCGGGCGGGCTGGTGGACCGTTTCGTCAAAGGTCGTGCCGTCGAGATGCTGGACATGACGGAAACCCCCTGGCGCTGGAAGCCCGAGGCACTGTTTGAAGGCCTGACGCAGGAAAGTGCGGTCTTCCTGCAGCGCGCCGTCGAGATTGGGGCAGGCCTTTTCCCGGCAGGCGCGTCGGAAGGTCAGCCAGGGCTGGAACTGACCCTTTCGGCACTGGCAGAGCGGGGCCGCGCCTTTGTCAGCCTGAGTGGCGCGGGGGGGCCGGTCGAAGCCACGACCGACAGTCTGGTACTGGCCTGGCCCGGCGCCCAGCCAAACGCAGGAATTGAGGTCACCTTCAACTCGGGCGAGGGAGAAGCGCGGCTGACCCAGCCAGGTTATTGGGGTCTGTTGCGGTTGCTGGCTCCGCTGCGCCTGCGCGACCGCGATAATGGCACCCGTTTTCTTGTCGACCTCAGGGCCGATCAGTCACGGCTGTTCCTCGAAATCGTCTTCGACCGACCGCAAAACCCCCTTGCTTTGCGCAAGCTGCTGCAGGGCTTTGCCTGCCCGGCGGTGTTGTAGCCAACCACGAGATCTGCAGCTTGAATTTCAACCGCTGAAAGATGGAACTTCCTACGCGCCAAGACCGTCAAATGGCGCTATACTTTGACCCAGTATTTTTTCGGACGCCCTTTTCAACTGCACCGTTCCTTCAAGGATGGCCCCCGTGACAGCTGACCGCGACATCAACATTTCCATTCCCGCCATCGAGGCTGAGATCTTTTTTGCGCGGATGGAGGGCGAGGATCAGATTTCCCAACCCTTCGCCTATTCGCTGCTGATTTCCTGCAAAGACATGGACCTAAAGCCCCTGGACGTGCTGGGCACCCCGGCGGTGATCACCGTCAAGGGCGAGACCCCGCGCCACTTTCACGGGTTGGTGGCCGATTTCGCGCTGGAAGAGATTCGCGACGATCTGGCCTTCTTCCGCATGACCCTGCGGCCCTGGCTGTGGTTTCTGTCCTTGGACAGCGACAACCGCATCTTTCAGGCCAAAAGCACCCCGGACATCGTGGAAGAGGTGTTCAAGGCCTACCCGAATGCCAAGTTCAAGCTGGCGCTGCGCGGCAAGTACGACAAGCGCGAATACTGCGTGCAGTACGGCGAGAGCGACCTGAATTTCGTGCAGCGGCTGATGGAGGATGACGGCATCTTCTACCACTTCACCCATGCCGAAGACGGGCACACCCTGGTGATCTCGGACGCGAATGAGGCGCTGGAACCCGCCGAGGGCAGTGAGAAGGTGCCTTACGAACCCGACAGCCGCGTCAGTTTTCGCGAAGGCGATTTCATCACCCAATGGGTGCCGAAGGCGCAGGTGCGCAGCGGCAAGTACACCGCGACCGACTATGATTTCGTCAAACCCTCGTTCGATCTGACCGCGCTGACCGAGGCCCCGGTCGGCCACAAGGAGGACAAGGCTGAGGTTTATCACTACCCCGGCCGCTATACCGAACTGGACCCGGGGCAAAAGATCACCGAACGCCGCTTGCACGAATTGCAGGCCAATCAGCACCGGGTGACAGCCAAGGGCACCGCGCGGCAGCTGTGGTCAGGCCACAGCTTCACGCTGGAGCTGTTCCCGCGTGAGGCAGAGAACATCGCCTATCTGGTGATCTCAGCCTCTTATGTGATGTGGGATGAAGAACTTCGCGCCGGGCAGTCGCGCTATGGGTCGGGCTATGAAGTGACGATGGAGCTTTCGCCCGCTTCCGTACCCTTCCGCCCCGCGCGCATAACGCCAAAGCCGCGCATGGCCGGGCCACAGACGGCCGTTGTTGTGGGGCCTTCGGGGGCCGAGATCTTCTGCGACGAATACTCCCGCGTGAAGGTGCATTTCCACTGGGACCGGCTGGACGGCAAGGACGAAAACTCCTCCTGCTTTGTCCGCGTTTCGGCGGCTTGGGCGGGGGCGGGCTGGGGGTTCATCCAGATCCCGCGCATCGGGCATGAGGTGATCGTCGACTTTCTGGAAGGAGACCCCGATCAGCCGATCATCACCGGGCGGGTCTACAACGGCCAGAACACGGTACCTTACGGTCTGCCCGGCAATGCCAGCCAGTCGGGCTGGAAAAGCTGGTCGACGCCGTCCTCTGGTGGGTTCAACGAGCTGCGGTTCGAAGACAAGGCGGGCGCGGAAGAGGTCTATTTCCAGGCCGAGAAAGACCACACCGAACTGGTCAAGAACAACGAAACCCGCACCATCGGCAATGACTGGGTCGAGGATGTCGGCCATGATGGCACGCAGTCTGTCGGCCATGACCGCACCGAAAGCGTGGGCAATGACAAGTCGGTGACGGTCGGCAACAACCGAACGGTCAGCATCGGGGTGAATGATGATGAAACGGTGGGGTCGAACCGGTCCCTGACCGTGGGGTCAAATGAGACGATCAGTGTCGGCGCGAATTCGGATGAAACCATCGGCGGCAACCATAGCCAAACCGTAGCCATCGCCCAGACAATTACGGTTGGAGCCGCACGGACGGATACCGTTGGGGCGGCCGAAGTCCGCAGCGTAGGGGCCGAACAGGTCAACACGATTGGTGCAAGCCGCGCGGTCACCGTGGGCAATGACCAGACCCACACAATCGGCAGCGATGACAGTTGGACGATTGGCGCCAAGCAATCTGTCACGATCGGGTCAGACCAGGGCGTCACCGTGGGTGGCGGCATGTCGGTCAAGGTCGCGAAGGATCAGGCGACCGAGGTTGGCGGCTCTCAGGCCACCAAGGTCGGCAAGGACGCCTTGCACGACATTGCAGGGGCCTTGGGGATCAAGGCGGGCAAGACCATCACCATCGAAGCCGCCGATGCCATCGTGCTGAAAACCGGCTCAGCCTCGATCTCGATGAAGAAGGACGGCACGATCAATATCGAAGGCAAGGACATCACGATCAAAGGGTCTGGCAAGATCAACGTCAAGGCGACGGGGAATGTGACCGTCAAGGGCGCAAAGATCATGAACAACTGAAGAGGGTCTGCAGAACGGCGTCGCAATCGGAGGGGTCGCAGGCTTGCGGCGCTCCCCCGGCCTGCCAAAGCTGCATCATGGGCCCTGGCTCATCGCCGGTCGGCAGTGGCAGTGCCTCAAGACGGTCCAGAAGGGCATCAGGGTCGATGCCTCCCTGCCCGGCCGCCACCAGAATCGCCGCCGCGGCATCGCCCCAATCGGTCAGCCCGTTGGGCGCGGGCAGCGCGGGCGCGATGACGAAGGCCGCCAACGGAAACCGCCGCCCCACCCGGTCAGCCCCCGGCACCGCCACACCCGCCGCGACCTTGCCGCCTGACTGTAGCCGCAGCCGCAAGCCGCCCTCGGGCCAGCCGCTGCGCCGGGCCAGGTTGCGCGCGGCCCAAGCATCCCAGAACGCGGCCAGACCAGTTGGCAGGCCCCGCATGACGAAGTCACCCGCCGTCGGCAGCTTGCCATGAAAGCCCGTGATCACGTCCTGAAGCGACGCAGTAACGGGTTCAGCCATCAGAACCCCTGCGGGCAGCGGAAATTGCCGAACATGGTCAGGTCAAACGGGTTCTCGACCGACGCCGCACGCAGTTCGAAGGTGGCAGAATGGCCCCCGGCGGACAGCGTCAGGTTGAAAAGCTCTGGCAGGCTGGTCTTGCCAAGGTTGCCCTTGCGGATCAGCCGCAGCCAGGCCCAGGCCCCGGATTCCGACGCCATCACGTCGCCCGTCCCATCAAGCGGCGTAAAGGCCAGCGAGATCAGGTTGGTGCCGTCCTTGCCCGGCCATGTCATCGCCATCGGTCGCGGGGCCGAGTTGAAGTAGACCAGCGTCTGCCCGTCCACATTCAGCGTCACCCGGCTAGAATTGCCGGACAGATCTTTCGGCTCCAGCGAGAAGGCCATGATCGGGCCGGCACCGCCGGGGAACAACCCGTCCCGGATACTGCGTGCCTGTTCAAAGGGTTGCAGCGTGGTGGCGGGCAGTCCGAAATCGGACCGCCAGACCCAGGGGCGGACGGTTGTGTCAACATACTGGATCAGATGGGTGTTGGTGAAGGTGTCGATCAAGCCACCGGGACCAAACAGGCGCTGGAAGTCGGCGGTGTTCACGTCGATGGCCGACGCAGCTTCAAACGGGTAACGCCCGGCCGTGGCGCTGGTGCAGAACGGCAGCACATCTGCCTTCCATCGCGCGTTAAGCTGGGCCAGCACAGCTTCACGCGTCACGCTGACGGTATCACCGGCCAGACCGGTCAGCCAATCATCCACCGGATCGGGCAGCAAAGAAGCGACATTGGCCAATTGCCCGGTCAGCTGCGGCAAGCCCCCCCGCGCCAGAAGGGCTGCCTCTGCGTCAGGGCTTGCGGCCACGGTTTGCAATTCATTGGCCAGCGCCGCCAGAGCCGTTTCGGCGTCGGTGATCAAGGGAGGATTGCCATCCACCTCGGCTATCGTCGCCTTCAGAGGGGAGAAATGCTCGGCGATAGCCGTGCCTGGCGGATCGGCAGGGGCAGCGCCCGCATCACCACCGAGACCAATCTTGTCTGCTGTCTTGGTCCCTTTGCTGACCAGCGCGCCCAGCTTGCCCAGCTTTTTCGTCGCTGCCTTGACGATCCCACCGGTGGCTTCTGCACCTTCCTCTGGTTCAGGGGGGACGGCAGTCAGGTCGGTCTCGGTCACCACGGCGCGCAAGAGGCGCTTCAGCGTGCTGTCGGCGCTGGCAAGGTCCTTGAGGTTGGCCGTCGCCACCGTCAGATCGGTGATCGGGGCCAGCCGCACATCGCGCAGGAATCCGTCCCACTGGGCGATGAAATCGTCGGAGTAAAGCTTCAGGATATCCACCTCAAGCGTGGCGACAGAGGCGTCGCTGCTTTCGGCACATCCGCCGGCAAAGACCGCCCGGTCCAGCGCCGCCTCGGCCGCAACTTCGGGGATCAAGGGCAGGATCACGTTGTGAAACCCCTGATAGGTATAGGCCCCAGGCAGGCCCACCCGCAGCGTCTTGCCTGACAGGCGGGTCAACACTTTTGTGGCGTTCGGGCCTGCGGTTTCGGCCGGAATCCACTCCGGCAGGCTGGTGACCGCCGTGTTGCCCATCAGACTATTGTAGGCTCGCACCGACAAGGGAACCGTGCAGATCGCCTCCAGCGCCTTGGACACCAGCACATCATCGGGCGCGATGCGGTCCGCCGCCTCATCACCACTGGCGCGTTCGATGGCGGCAAGCTGGTGGGCCAGTGCCGCTTCGGTAGGGAAAGGCGGGATCGGCGCGCTTTCGGGGAGCTTTTCCGTCCACCAGAAGGTCAGGAACTCGCGGTCATAAGGGGCCTTCCCGGTCAGCATATGGTAGGATTTCAGCGCGCCTAGAAGGAACTCGGGGTTGCGAATTTCCCGCCACATCGTCGCTTCCAGAAGGGCCACCATGCGGGGTTCGAGAATGGTTTTCAGACCGTGGTCATAGGCAATCTTCTGCGCGCGGTTCAGGTCGGTCCGGGCTGAGGGTCCTGTAAAGGTCAGGATGCCAGCGCTCATCGGGCTCCGGGCGGCCTCGATCTCGTTCATCGCCTCAAGTGCGATGTCCAGATCAAGGGGATCGGTAGGCGCCTGCCTTGCCGCGATATTGGCAAGCCGCTGCGACAGATCGGCCGTGAGCCGCGCTTGGTCGGTGATGGTGCCGGACTGATTGAGGAAACTGTACAGAAACGCCAGCCCCGCCAGCGTGCAAGCCAGCGATGCTGCCGCGACCGACCCGCGCCAGATCCAGGTCCGACGCTCCTCCGCGGCGCGGTCAAACTGGCCTAGACCTGCCTCGGGGAAGATTACCCCGGCAAGCATGTCATGCAGGAAATAACTGCGGTTGTCGCTGGCGGCGCGGCGCGGTGGCGGCTCGGCCCGCAGGCCGTACGAGGCCGCCATGTCGCCGAGCATCCGGTCAATCGGGCTGCCTTCCTGCGCTGCGGACGTGAAATAGAACCCGCGCAGCCAAGGCGCATCTTCGTAGCGGCTTTCGCCAAAGACGGTGTCGACCAGCGTTTTCAAGGGCGCTTCCACCCGCTCCATTTGGGCGGGAAAGCGGAAGACCTCTGCCCGCCAGCCCAAAGCCGCATCCTCACCCAGACGCGCAGACAGCCGGGTTTCCAAACGGCTGAGCAGCCCCCGCACCTCACGCGCTATGGCGGTGGGTTCGGCGCGGGCATCGGTTGGCAGGGTGGCGCCCCAGACCTGTTCGCGGTCGCGGCTGGTCAGGTCGGCGAAGAAGGGTTCAAACCCGGGGATAAGGTCAGCCTTGGTGATCATCAGATAGACCGGCAGCTGGATCTGCAGCCGTTCGCGAAGCTCAGCCAAGCGTTTGCGGATGGTCTTGCCATGCGTGCGCAGGGCCTCGTCGTCACCGAGCAGTTCTTGCATCGACAGAGTAACGATCACTCCGTTCAAGGCCCGCTTGCCCCGGTGCTTTTTCAACAGTGCGAGGAACCCGCCCCATTCGACGGCGTCAATCTCGGGGTCGCTGGCCTGTTCGACATAGCGCCCGGCGGTATCGACCAGAACGGCGGTGTCGGTGAAGAACCAGTCACAGTTGCGCGTGCCGCCGACGCCCTTGATGTCATCGGACAGGTCAATCGGGAAATGCAGGCCCGACTGCTTCAGCGCGGTGGTCTTGCCGGTGCCGGGCGGGCCGATGATGACGTACCAGGGCATCTCACGCAGGAACTTCTTCGCGCCCAGCTTGGATTTCTTCATCTGGACCAAGATATCCTGGAACTTGGTGTTGATCGCCGCAAGGTTGCCCTCACCTGGCTTTGCGGCGGCCTGTTGCGGGGGGGCGGCAAGCTCGGTCACGAACATCCGGTTCTTCCGGGCGGCCCGCAGCTGCGCCAGAAGATGCGAGAAAAGCCAGATGATCAGCACCACCCCGATCGCGATCAGGCGGTTCATGTCGCTTTCAAGCGGATGCAGATCGCCAAAGGCCAGAAGGGCGCCGAATTGCCAGATCAGCGCGCAAAGAACGATGACCCCGATCATCGTCCACAGCTTGCGTGAGATCAGGAAGCGCAGGATTGATTTGAGGATCCGGAACATGGCGTCAAAGCCTCTTTTCGATCTTGATCTCAATCCGCCGGTTCTGGGCCCGGCCGTCCTTGGTGGCATTGTCGCCCACCGGTTCGGTATCCGCCCGCCCTTCGGAGGAGACGTTTTCTGCAGGCACGCCCGCCGCCACCAGAATTTCGGCAATCGTGGCGGCGCGCGCCTCGCTTAGCCCTTGGTTGGACTGGAAAGGGTTTGACGACTGCACGGGCACGGAATCGGTATGCCCGATCACGGTGACCCGGCCCGTCACCTCGGCGTTTTCGCCGATGACCTTGGCGATTGCGGCCATCAGGGGGGCGTATTCTTCATTCACCTCGGCCTTGGCGCTACGGAACAGTTCCGGCGCGGTGCCCTGCACCACCAGAACGACCAGCGACACATCCTCACGTCCGGTCAGGGCGGCGGCAGTCTCGGCCGGGGCGGCGGATTTGAAGAGGGGCAGAAGTTCGAACATCACCGGCTCAACCGGTTCCACCGGCACCACGGGTTCGGTAAGCGACACGGTATCACGAACCGGGCGGAAGATGCCCGCCCGTTCTGCCGGCGGCAGGGCAGCGGCCGAGACGAACAGCTGTTCCGCCTTGTTGCCCAATTGCAGCGACAGAAGGGTGTAAATGCCCGCCGAAAGCGCCACCGCCACGAGCCAGACCGTCCAGAGCGGCACCGCAAAGCGGCGCGGCGTGTCGGGGACTTTCACCCCATCGGCATGGGGTGAAAGGGGGGCGGCCAGCGTTTCGACATTGCGCAAAAGCCGCGCGATCTGCCCGCGCATCGCTGTGATCGACGCTTCGCCCGAGGCGCCCTGCAGCCGGTACTGGCCGCGAAAGCCAAGGCTAAGGCAGGTATAGGCGAGCTCCAGCAGGTCAGGGTCGCGGGTGGGGTGGGCAACAAGGTCCTCGAGGTGGCGGAAGAAGCGAGTCCCGGCGTCAACGTCGCCCGAAAGGGCGGTCACCAGGGGTTGGCGCGGCCAGTCGCTATGGCCGCCCCAGGGCGTGTTGAGCGCGATGTCATCGACGAGGGCGGCCACAAACCACGCCCCCTGATTGGCCCGGGTCAGGGGCTGGCCCAAAGCCACGGCGGCATCGCGCGCGTCGATCAGGCTGTTCTGCAGGCGCTGGCGCAGCACGTCGGGCTGGCCGGGCGGGGCGGCACGCTCCAGTTCCGGGGCGATTTCCAACAAAGGCGCGAAGGCGGCAATCAGGGGGTTGGCGTGGGGGCGCTGGCTGCGGGGGCGCGACGGGCCGGGGGCAGGCGCGCCGCCGCCAAAGGCTCCGCCGCCAAAGCTGCCAAAGGCGCCGCCGGGTGTGGGGGCAGGCGTCGGGGTCGTGCCATAGGAGGGCGGCGTGACAGGGCGTTGCCCCGCCGCGCCCGAGACCGGGCGGATGCGTGTCCGCCCGGCATCCGACGACAGGCCAAAGGGATCGTCCTTGTCATTCATCTTTGCAGTCCATTCCCGTCACCTGCTGACCGCATAGCAATCAATCTGCGGCTCGCTTTCCAACTGCCCGGAAATGCCGATCACAAAGCCCGGCGCGTTCAGAAGTTGCGCCCAATGTTCGGATTTCTGGTTCAGCTCCAGACACAGCCTTTCCCCATCATAAGGGATCTCGCGCGGCTGCGAATGAAGCGGTTTCAGCGCAATCCCCGGCAGCCGCGATTTCCAGAGCGATTCAAACGCATCCGCTGCCCCGACCGTGGCCTGATCGACAAACAGCTTGCGCAGGCTTTCTTCCGACAGGGGGGAGCCTATGCGCAAGACGATCCGGCTGGTCTTGAGGATCTCGGGGTTGTCGATCCGCACTTTCCACACGTTCTGGCTGTGCCGCGCGACCGGAAGCGCGCGCGACTTCGGCTCAACATGCCGCAAGGACAGCATCAGGCTGCGCAGGGTATCGGCCAGCGGGCCAAAAGCGGCCGAGGCGGCGCGGTGGTCATAGACCGGCAGGTCCGACAACCGGCGAGAGGAGGAGCCATAGGTCGCCATCCGCCCGGCAAGCGCCACAAGGTCCTCATACAGCGCGCAAGGGTGGATCAGGTTCTGCGCCAGAAGATGGGCAAAGCGCGGCCGCGCGGAATTGGCCAGTTCCAGGATCAGCAGGTTCTCGATCGACCGCCCTGCCCCGCCAAGAACCAGCGCGCCATGCGCCTCGGCGATGCGGTCAAGCCCGGTAACGACTTCTTTCAGGAACCCCGCATACCAGGGCAGCGCCGCGATGGTCAGCGCTGGCGGCAGATCGCCATCGGGAATGGCCACCGACCCATCTGCCCGCAAGCCTTCCACCTGGGCCACCGGCAAGGTGACAAAGCCAGCCGTCGCCTCGCCCGGGGCCAGAAGGCGCAAGGCGAGACGCGCCACCTCAACATCCGCAGGGTCTGAGCCGTTGCGCACCGTGTCACGCACCGGAACAATCTCTCCCCTATAGCGCGCGCCGGAAGGTTCGGCTTGCGACGGGTCCATCGTCGCCACGCCCTGCTGCTCGACCGCCACCGCCAGATGGGCGAGGCCAGCGGCACCGGCGGTAATCGGCACCGGGGGTGGTGGCGCGGCCGTGTCGGGGATGGCAAAGGGCGTGCCATCGGGAAACAGCCCTTCGGCGCTGCGAATGGCCACTTGGCCCGCGTCAAGGGCTGCACGGTCCAGCTCCAGCCGGGAAAAGCCGTAAGGTTGATGCGCCGCCGCCTGCAGCCCGGCCCGCATCAGGGCGTCGGCATGCCGGTCCTGCTGCTGGAAATGCTGGGTGCGCAGATACAGCCCTTCGGACCACACCACCCTATTTGAGCCTGTCATCCCGTTCTCCCGCCCAATACAGGCTTCATGCCGCGCGAAGCTTTACGCCCGAGCCGCTGACTTCAACGCTGAAGGTCACGCTTTCGGTGGCCGAGACGCTGGCCTTGGCCCGGAACACCTTGCCTGCCGGGTCACGGAAGCCCGCGATCACCCCAAGCACCGTGGTGCCCGCATCAAGCCCGATGGTCAGGGTCTTGGACGCGCCAGGTGTCAAGGCAATCTGGTCGGCCTTGATGAACTCACCCCCAAGGGCGGCCTGCGGGTCTTGCAGGGCAAAGAAATCGGCCCCGTCAAAGGCACCTGCACTGCGCATCTGCACGACCTGCACGGTCAGGGGCCGGTCGGCGCCATCCGGGCCAGGGTTCATGCCGGCAGTGCCCTGCGCCACCACGGTAACCACCCCCGGCCCCGAGGGCGCGCAGCCCGCCAGACCCAAAGCCCCAAGTCCCAGCGTGGCAATCAGAAAATCACGACGTTCCATCATGTGTCCTTTCGGGTCTCATTTTCATAGGCGTCTCGGAAATCCGCACCGACATCGCCCAGGAACCGGTCTTCGGCGGCCTTGGCGATGTCGCGGTAACGGTCGGCGTAAAGCTGCCAAAGGCGGGCGGGGCGGCTGCCTGCCACGATGGCTTTCAACATGCCGACATCTTCAATCTCGGCCTCAAAAAGGGCGGGGTCAAAACGGTCGATCATCCGGCGCAGGGCCGCCTGAACCCCGGTCCAGGACCGGGCGTGGTGGTCCATCAGGTCACGCAGAGCGGCGGCAATCGCGGCTTCGGGGTCCAGATAGCCCGCGCCTTTTGGGGCGACGACGGCAGCCACCGCCTCATCCGTACTGACGATGAACTTGAGAGGGTTCACGTTCGCCGCACCGATCACCGTCTGCGCCACCCGCGCGCTGCCCTTTTCCTGCGCCCGCATCCGCAACAGCTGCACCAGCCCTTCGGTCATCTGCCGATAGCGGCGGCCCAGCGCCTCAACCTCCTCCGGCGTGCCACGAAAGCCGGGGGGCGGGTCAATGCCGAGGCCGCGCAGCAGCGCCGCCACCACGCCGGGATCAGCGGCAGCGGCGGGCGGCCGAGGGGCCGCGGCGAAGGGCGTCGGCGCTGGCACCGGTTCGGGCACTGGGATCGCTGCGGGAATGGGCGGAGGCGTTGGGGCCAAAGGCGGTGGCAGGGCTTCGGCAAAGGGGTCGCCGAAAGCAGACTCAACGGGAAAGGTTGGGGCGGCGGGCGCAGCCGGGGACGGTGACGGTGACGGTGACGGTGACGGTGACGGTGACGGTGACGGTGACGGTGACGGTGACGGTGACGGTGACGGTGACGGTGACGGTGACG
>JAIYAE010000036.1 GCA_027489175.1 Rhodobacter sp. | reverse complement strand
CCGTCGATGTCGTTGTCGAGGCCGACGAACAGACCGAATTCGGTGATGTTCTTGACTTCGCCTTCGATCTGGCTGCCCACGGGATGCGTTTCCGCAAAGACTTCCCACGGGTTG
Source organism: Rhodobacter sp. (assembly GCA_027489175.1). Taxonomy (GTDB): domain Bacteria; phylum Pseudomonadota; class Alphaproteobacteria; order Rhodobacterales; family Rhodobacteraceae; genus Tabrizicola. The sequence goes on along the minus strand of JAIYAE010000036.1, from coordinate 34,856 downwards.
CGCTGGGTCTGCTTCAGGCCGAGCGACACGCGACGCTTGGCGCTGTCGATTTCCAGCACCATGACGTCCACTTCCTGCGAGGTGGAGACGATCTTGCCGGGGTGCACGTTCTTCTTGGTCCAGGACATCTCGCTGACATGGACCAGACCTTCGACACCGGCTTCCAGCTCCACGAAGGCGCCGTAATCGGTGATGTTGGTCACGCGGCCTTTGTGGACCGTGCCAAGGGCATACATCTTTTCAACGGCATCCCACGGATCGGACTGCAGCTGCTTCATGCCCAGGCTGATGCGATGGGTTTCCTTGTTGATCTTGATGACCTGCACTTTGACAGTCTCACCAATGGCAAGGATTTCCGACGGATGGTTGACCCGGCGCCAAGCCATGTCGGTGACATGGAGGAGGCCGTCCACACCGCCGAGGTCCACGAACGCCCCGTATTCGGTGATGTTCTTGACCACACCATCGACGGTCTGACCTTCGGTCAGGTTGCCGATGACTTCGGCGCGCTGTTCGGCGCGGCTTTCTTCCAGGATCGCACGACGCGAGACAACGATGTTGCCACGACGACGGTCCATCTTCAGGATCTGGAACGGCTGCTTCATGCCCATCAAGGGGCCTGCGTCACGCACCGGGCGCACGTCAACCTGGCTGCCCGGCAGGAACGCCACAGCGCCGCCAAGGTCGACCGTGAAGCCACCCTTGACCCGGCCAAAGATCGCGCCATCGACGCGGATTTCGCTGGCATAGGCTTTTTCCAGACGATCCCAGGCTTCCTCGCGGCGGGCCTTTTCACGGCTGATCTGGGCTTCGCCGCGGGCGTTTTCCACGCGGTCCAGATAAACCTCGACAGTGTCGCCCACGTTGATGTTGGGCTGCTCACCGGGGTTTGCGAATTCTTTGAGGTCGATGCGGCCTTCCATCTTGTAGCCGACATCGATGATGGCCTGGCCTGCCTCGATGGCAATGACGCGGCCCTTGACGACAGTGCCCTCTTCGGGCGTGTCCATTTCAAAGCTTTCCTTCAGAAGGGCTTCGAAGTCTTCCATGGTTGATTTAGCGCACATATAGATCAGTTTCCTTTGCTTGGTTGTCACGGGCCTGGCGGTTGGCTCCGCCGGTCTTTGCGTCCCTCCGGAACGAAAACGCCCATGCCCCGGCAAACCGGACCACAAGACGACTCCCTTCGGATGCGGGGCCTATAGCCCCATTGCGCCTTGTGGGCAAGGGAAACTGGCTGTTCTGCCGTGCCGCCCTGCATCAGCGGTGATCTTGTGGAGTGTGCGGGCAAGCCCGCCCACATTCCCCTGTCTCGCCATCCGGGCAAGGCCCGGACGGATCGGGCATCACGGCGCAAGGCGCGCCGTGATGATGCGGCAGGCGTGGTCGATTGCGGCCTCGATGGCCATGTCGCTGGTGTCGATCACCGCCGCATCTTCTGCGGCTTTCAGGGGTGCATCGGCGCGGCCCATGTCGCGGGCGTCGCGTTCCTGCACCTCGGCAAGGACCTTGGCTTCCTCACCGCCCACCTCCAGCCAGCGCCGGTGGGCGCGCACTTCCGGGCTGGCGGTGACATAAAGCTTCACCTCCGCCTCGGGGCAGATCACGGTGCCGATGTCGCGCCCGTCCAGCACCGCGCCGCCTTCGGCTCGCGCAAAGCGGCGCTGAAAATCGACCAAGGCCGCCCGCACCTCTGGGATCGCAGCCACGCGGCTTGCCGCCTGCCCTGCCGCAAGTGACCGCAGGTCGCCCCGCGCCAGATCCTCCGCCGTCAGGGTTTGGGCGGCCGCGACCGGATCACCGCCCTTGACCCCGACAGCCCGGTACAAGAGCCCAGTGTCCAGATACCGGAATCCGAAACGTTCGGCCACGGCCCGGCTGATCGTTCCCTTGCCCGCCGCCGCCGGACCGTCAATCGCCACCGTGAAGATCATCCGCCTGCCCTGCCGCCATCCTTTGCCTGACCGAGGTATTGGGAAACGCGTCACAGGAAAAGGGGGGATGACCGGCCCCCTATCCGCCGCAAAGCAGTGAAAGGGGCCCGGGATCGCTTCGGTCGTCACCGCGATTCGGAAAAAATGCCCTTGCGCCCCTTGCATATCTTTACAAAACTTTTGTGACGTTCATCCTTGTGGGCATGAAACGATCCGCCGCGGCCCTTGCCCTGTCGCTTTCCCTTGCCCCGCCCGCATTGGCCGGGTCCTGCGCCGGCATGGGCGACCTTCTGGCCTTCATCGAAACCCAAGCCGGCTATCCCGTTCCCGTCGATTGCCCGTTGATCAACCGGTCCGACCTTTTGGAAACCGCACCGGCGCTACGCTCGCAGGTTGGGGCCTTTGTGCCTGCAACCGGGCAGATCCTGCTGGCCCAGGATCTGGACACCGATACCACGCTGGGCCGCAGCTATCTGTTACACGAACTGGTCCACGCCGCGCAGTTCCGGGCAGGGGAGCATACCCGCGTCAGTTGCGAGGGCGAGCTGGAGCGGGAGGCCTACCACCTTCAGACCACCTGGCTGCGCCAGAACGGCGAGTTTCGTGAGGCGATGTTGCTGGACTGGGCCGCCAACGCGCTTGGCCGCTGCGCCGGCGATGCGGCAGGGATGGACTACTGATCCCAACCCCACCCGTACGGTGCAAGGCAAAAGCCTGCCCCGTATCGGTTAACGAATTGCGAACGGGGATCGCAAACCTTTGATCCGAAAGGCGTCCGGTCCCTGTCCCGGGCAGGGACAGTTGGTCAGCCCCGCTCGATCAGTGCCCCAAGCCCCTGCATCAGCCCTTCAAAGACCGGGAAGGATGTCTGGATTGGTGACCCATCATCAACCGCGACCGGGGCCTTCGCCGCAAGGCCGCAGACCAGAAAGCTCATCGCAATGCGGTGGTCGATATGGGTGGCACAGGTGGCCCCCCCCGGCACGCCGCCCGGCCCCATGCCGTGGACGATCAGGGTATCCTCATCCTCCTCGACCCGCACGCCGCATGCCTCAAGGCCCCGGGCCATCGCATCGATCCGGTCGCTTTCCTTGACCCGTAATTCCTTGACGCCGCGCATCACGGTCTTGCCGGTGGCAAAGGACGCGACGACCGACAGGATAGGATATTCATCGATCATCGACGGCGCGCGTTCCGGCGGCACCTCGATCCCCTTCATGGCGCCGCTGAACCGGACGCGCAGGTCCGCCACCGGCTCGCCCCCCTCCTCGCGCGGGTTCTGGAAGTCGATCTCCGCCCCCATCTCAACGAGGGTCAGGTAAAGCCCGTTGCGGGTCAGGTTCTGGGAGACGCCGGGCACGAGGATATCGGACCCTTCAACGATCAGCGCCGCACAGACCGGAAAGGCCGCGCTTGAGGGGTCGCGCGGCACGGCCACCACTTGTGGCCGCAACTCCGGCTGGCCAGTCAGGGTGATGACATGGCCCTCACTGGTCTTCTCAACATGAAGCTTCGCGCCAAAGCCCAGAAGCATCCGTTCGGAATGATCCCGCGTCGGTTCGCGTTCAATCACCACCGTCTCACCCGGAGCGTTCAGCCCCGCCAGCAGCACCGCCGACTTGACCTGCGCACTGGCCACCGGCAACGCATAGCGCACCGGCACCGGGTTCGCAGCACCCACCACCGTCATCGGCAAGCGCCCACCCTTGCGCCCGTAGGCCTGGGTGCCGAACAGGCTGAGCGGATCGGTCACCCGCCCCATCGGCCGTTTCCTCAAGCTGGCATCGCCGGTGAAGGTCGCCGTGATCGGCGTCGTCGCCATCGTGCCCATGATCAGCCGCACACCAGTGCCAGAGTTGCCGCAGTCGATCACATCCGCAGGCTCCGAAAACCCGCCGACCCCCACGCCGTTCACCGTCCAGGCCCCTTCACCCAGCCGCGTAACCGTCGCACCGAAGGCCCGCATCGCCTTGGCGGTGTCCAGCACGTCCTGGCCCTCCAAAAGGCCGGTGATCCGCGTCTCGCCCACCGCCATCGCGCCAAAGATCAAGGACCGGTGCGAAATCGACTTGTCGCCCGGCACCTCGGCCACGCCCTGCAGCGGCCCGGATTTCCGGGATTTCATCGGTTGCGCGTCACCATGGCCGGACATCAGTCTCTCCCTCACCTTGCCGCCGCCTGATAGCGCAAGCTTCAAGCGTGGTCCATCACCTGCTCCACCAGCGCCGGCGGCAACTGCGGAACCCTCCGGGGGGAGTATTTTTCAAAAGAGCAAGCCAACTCAGCGCCTGCGGAAGGTCAGGTAATGCGGCGCGCGCCCTTCGCGCAGGGCCTTCTGCTCATAGCGGGTGGACAGCCAGTCGCCCCAGGCCCCACCCAACCCCGCCTGCCCCACCAGATCAAATCCCGCGGGGGGCACTTCCTCCAGCGTCTGGCGGACATAGTCGGGGATGTCGGTCGCCACCCGGAACTCGGCCCCCGGTGCCATCTTGCGGGCCAGGGGGGTCAGGTATTCCGGCGTCACAAAGCGGCGGCGGTGGTGGCGGGCCTTGGGCCAGGGGTCGGGATAGTTTAGAAAGACCTTGGTCAAGGACTGGTCAGGAAGGACGTCGAAGAGGTCGCGCACGTCGCCGGGATGCAGCCATAGGTTCGTCACCCCCGCCCCCCGGATCTTGCCCAGAAGCATCGCGATGCCGTTCACGAACGGCTCGGCCCCGATGATCGTCACGCCCGGGTTCGCGGCCGCCATATGCACCAGATGCTCACCGCCGCCAAAGCCAACCTCCAGCCAGAGCGGCCCTTTGACGAACCCGAGGTCCAGTGGCGACCGCGCCGGGTTGTCCTCCCGCGTCACACCGCGCAGGGTCAGGGGCCCCAGATCTTCGGCCAGGTAATCCTTCTGGCTGGCCCGCAGGGTCTTGCCCCGGATCCGGCCATAGAAGTTGCGGCGTTCGCCTGCCTCGGTCATGTAAAAAGCCCCGGATTGCTCCGGGGCCTTCAAACAGAGCCCGACCTTGGGGTCAAGCGCCGACCGGAGCCGGAACTGGCGACGCGGCTGCGGGGGCTCGATGCCCCCAAGGCCGCCCCACGCGCAGGGTCAGACCGCCTTTTTCAGCGCCTCAACCAAGTCCGTGCGTTCCCACGAGAAACCGCCATCCGCGTCCGGCGCGCGGCCAAAGTGGCCGTAGGCGCTGGTGCGGGCGTAGATCGGGCGGTTCAGGTCCAGATGCGTGCGGATGCCGCGCGGGGTCAGGTCCATCACTTCGGCCACGGCGCGTTCTATCACCGCCTCTGGCACCTTGCCGGTGCCGTGGGTGTCGACATAGATCGACAAGGGCTTGGCCACGCCGATCGCATAGCTCACCTGCAGCGTGCAGCGATCTGCCAGCCCTGCGGCCACCACGTTCTTGGCCAGATAGCGCGCGGCGTAGGCGGCCGAACGGTCAACCTTGGTCGGGTCCTTGCCGGAAAACGCGCCGCCGCCATGCGGGGCGGCCCCACCATAGGTATCGACAATGATCTTGCGCCCCGTCAGGCCCGCGTCGCCGTCCGGCCCGCCGATGACGAACGTCCCCGTCGGGTTCACATGCCATTCGGTCTTCCGGGTGATCCAGCCTTCGGGCAGGACCTCGCGGATATAGGGCTCCACGATCTTGCGGATAACCTTCGAGGTCTGGCGCTTTGACGTGTGCTGCGTCGACAGCACGATCGAGGTCACCTCAACCGGCTTGCCACCCGCATAGCGCAAGGTCAGCTGGCTTTTAGCATCCGGCCCCAGCGTGGGTTCAGCGCCCGATTTCCGCGCTTCGGTCAGGCGGCGCAGGATGGCGTGGGCGTACTGGATCGGCGCGGGCATGTATTCCGGCGTCTCCAGCGTGGCATAGCCGAACATGATCCCCTGGTCACCAGCGCCATCCCGGTCCACGCCTTGCGCGATATGGGCCGACTGCTCGTGCAGGTAGTTGCTGATCTTGATCTTTTCCCAGTGGAATTTCTTCTGCTCATAGCCGATGTCGCGCACGCAATCGCGGACAATGCCGTCGATCCGGGACATCATGCCATGGGTCGCCTCTTTCGAGGACAGGCCCACTTCGCCGCCCACAACCACCCGGTTCGTGGTGGCAAAGGTTTCGCAGGCGACGCGGGCGTTCGGCTCTTCCCGCAGGAAGGCATCCAGGACGGCATCCGAGATGCGGTCACAGACCTTGTCGGGGTGACCTTCCGAGACGGACTCGGACGTGAAGACGTAATCTTTGCGGCCAGTCGAGGTGTTCATGTGGGGAAGTGCTCCGTTGGTTCATCCCCGCCACGCCAGGAAGCCGTTGTGAGGGGTCAATGCCCCCCGTAATCGGCAGCGATGTAAGCGTCAATGCCCAGTGGTGCGGCGGCGGCGCATCGCTGCCAGGGCGAGGCCTGCCAGCAACAGCAGCACCGGCCCATCGCCAAAACGGGCATAGGTCGTTGGCGGCAAGGCGCCGGGGATCGTGGTATCAAGGACGCCCATCGTGCCGAAGGGCAGTGTATCTAGCACCCGGCCGCGCGCGTCGATCACCGCTGTCACGCCGGTATTGGCCACGCGGACCAAGGGCAGCCCCTGTTCGACCGCGCGCAGCCGCGCTTGGGCGAAATGCTGGAACGGCCCGGTGTGGATGCCGAACCAGGCGTCATTCGTGACCTGCAGCATCCAGTCGGCGCGATCTGGCGCGTTGTTCACATCTCGCGGGAAAACCGCCTCATAGCAGATCAGCGGTAGCACCTTCCCGAAAGGGCCAAGGTCAAGGACAACCGGCCCCGACCCCGCCGAATAGGTGCTGCCCGCCTGTGAGGCGAAAGCCGTGATCCCGAACCAGCGATAGGCCAGATCACCGAAAGGAATGTATTCGCCAAAGGGCACCAGGTGGTGCTTGTCATAGCGGGCAAGCTCCTCGCCCATCCCTTCCAGCACGCGCAGGCTGTTGTAGAACCGCCCGTCCTCCTCGCGCTGGATGCCCATGGCGACAGGGCGGCCCTCGCTGGCTTCGGTTACCATTCCCGCGACCGAGGGCGCATATTCCAGCATGAAGGGCACGGCGGTTTCGGGCCAGATTGTCAGGTCGGCCACGTCGCCTTGTGCGGTCAGGTCCAGCAGGCGATGCAGGTGTTCATCCGCCAGCGCCTGATCCCATTTCACCGACTGGGCCGCGTTTGGCTGGACCAGCCGCAGCGTCTCGGTCCGGCTCTCGGGCAGGGGCGCGGACAGCCGCCATGCGCCAAAGCCCGACACTGCTGCCAACAGGACAACCGCCAGCGCCGCGCCTCGCCACCGCGCCATGACCGGCAAGGCCGCTGCCAGCAGCGTGACCAGCGTCAGGCCAGACGCGCCAAGGACCGCCGCCAGCTGATCGGCGGGCTGGCCAATCCAGACATGGCCGACCATCGCCCAGGGAAAGCCGGTCAGGATCACCCCGCGCAGGGCTTCGGTCGCGGTGAAGGCGACCACGAACCCCAGCGCGGCGTTGGGCATCCGGACGGCGATGGCCGCCGCAACCGCCCAGAAAAGTGCCAGACCTGCCGACAGGAACACCACCGCGAAAGGTGCCATCCAGCCGTGCCGGGCAATGTCGATCAGAAACGGCTCGACGATCCAGGACAAAGCCAGGGCGAAATACCCTGTCCCCGCCGCCAGCCCCAGCCAGAAGCCGGGCCTTGGCCCTTCAGCCGCCGCAATCAGCCAGATCAACCCGGCCAGCCCGGCCACCGTGCAGACCACCAGCCCCCAGGGCGCCTGCCCCAGGGCGATCACCAGCCCCAGCGCAAAGGCCGTTGCCACCCGGCGTCGCGGGGTCAACCAAAGGGGCAACCGGGCAAGGGACATGCGTCAGGCAGCGCCGCTTTGGGCTGCCGGCAGCCGCACCCGAAGCCGCTTGATCCGGCGCGGGTCGGCATCGACGATCTCGAACTGGACGCCGCTTTCGTGGTCCACAACTTCGCCCCGCGCGGGCACCCGGCCGCAGCGCAGGAAGACCAGACCGCCCAGTGTGTCGATCTCTTCATCCTCTTCGTCGGTCCGCAGGGCAATGCCAAGCGCGGCCTCAATCTCTTCCAGGGGGGCGGTGGACTGCGCCAGGATCACGCCCGGCTTTTCTTCCTTCCAGAGGGCACCTTCGTCTTCGTCATGCTCATCCTCGATCTCACCGATCACCGTCTCGATCAGGTCCTCGATCGTGACCAGCCCGTCGACCCCGCCATATTCGTCAATCACCAGCGCCATATGCACCCGTTCCTTCTGCATCTTCTGCAAAAGAACGCCCGTCGGCATGGAAGGTGGAGCATAAAGAATCGGCCGCAACAGCCGCTTCAGGCTGAACCGCCCGCTGGCGCCGAAGCCGTGCTGCAGGGCAAGGTCCTTGAGCAACACAAGCCCCTGCGGATGGTCGAGCGTGCCCTTGTAGACCGGCACCCGGCTGAACCCATGTTCGCGGAAGACCTCGACCAGCTCATCCTTGCCGATGTCCAGCGGCACCGCGATGATTTCCGCCTTGGGCATGGCCACATCATCCACCCGCATCCGGCGCAAGGCGCCAAGGCCGGGGGCTGCCAGACCGGCGGTGCCTTGCCCGGCAGCATCTGCGCCAGCGGCCTCGGACGCCGCAGAGGAAGAAGGGTCGGATGAGGCGGTGAACGCCGAAAGCAATCTGCCGAAAAACCCGCGCTGGGCGGTCTCCGGGGCGGGGTCTTCGGTCAAGCCGTCTGGCGCGCCTTGCGCCGCAGCTGACCCGTCGATGCTACTGCCCATGGGTCCTTTGTCCTGAAAACACCCGTCCTGCGGGTGCGCGCCTAGTATGGGTCAGAAACCCCAAGGCTGGCAAGTATCCGCACCTCCAGCGCCTCCATCACGGCGGCATCCTCCGCTTCGATGTGGTCATAGCCCAAGAGATGCAACACGGCATGGACCACCAAATGGGTGACATGGTCCGCCATGGTCTTGCTTTGCGCGCGGGCCTCGGCTGCGCAGGTTTCCCAGGCGATGGCAATGTCACCGAGAAAGGCGGGGTCGTCTTCCGGCCCCGGCTCCGGCAGGTCGGGGGCGGCACCGATCACCTCGGCCCCGCGTTCCTCCGAGGGCCAGCTGAGGACGTTGGTCGGCTGCGGCTTGCCGCGAAAGTCCGCGTTCAGGACCGCGATTCGCGCATCATCGCAGCCCATCAGCGCCAGCGAAAACCCCGCAGGCGGCAGCCCGAGAGCCCCCAGCGCCGCCCGCGCCGCAGGCTCGGCCAGCGCTGCAAGGCCGAAGTCCTCCCAGCGCGGGTCTTCAATGATGGTGTCAACCAGATCGTCCATCCGCCCGCCTTAGCGCGGGAACCCCAGCCGCTCAACCCCGCCCGCCGGTGATCTGAAGGAGCGCGTTCCGCGCGAAGACCTTTTGGCTCGCCTCTGTCGCGGCCCAGGGGCCGCGCCAACCGGCTCGGGCAAGCGGGGGTTTCACACCCCCGCACCCCCGTGGGATATTTGGGCAAATGTGAAAGGTCTTTGCTCTTTTTTGAATACTACGGGGAGCGCGAGGGGCTGGCCCCTCGCCCGGCTTTGCATCGCGCTTCCTGGCGCGATGCAAAGGTAAATGGCTTGCGGCGGAACGCCGCTCCGCCAGTAACCCGGCCCGGCAACCGTCGCCTCAGCTGGTGCTTTCGTCTTTTTCGTAAGCGCCGATGATCCGCGCGACCAAGGGGTGACGCACCACGTCCTTGGCCGTGAAGTAATTGAAGCTGACGCCCTTGACCCCTTGCAAGATTCTCTCCGCCTCGGCCAAGCCCGAGGGCACGCCGCGCGGCAGGTCGATCTGGGTCCGGTCGCCCGTCACCACCATCCGGCTGCCTTCGCCAAGACGGGTCAGGAACATCTTCATCTGCATCGCGGTGGCGTTTTGCGCCTCGTCCAGCACGACAAAGGCGTTCGACAGCGTCCGCCCGCGCATGAAGGCCAGGGGCGCGATCTCGATCCGCTTTTCCTCCAGCAGTTTCTGCACCTGTTTCGACGGCAGAAAATCGTTCAGCGCATCATAAAGCGGCTGCATGTAGGGATCGACCTTCTCCTTCATGTCGCCGGGAAGGAACCCAAGGCGTTCGCCCGCTTCTACCGCAGGGCGCGACAGGATGATCTTTTCCACCGCACCCGAGATGAACATCGTCACCCCAACCGCCACCGCCAGATAGGTTTTCCCCGTTCCCGCCGGCCCGATGCCAAAGCCCAGCTCATGCGCGAACAGGTTCGCGACATAGGCTTTCTGCGCCTCGGTCCGAGGTTCGATCGGCTTCTTGCGGGTGCGCAGCTCCATCCCGGTGGAGAAAAGTTCGATCTGTTCCGCGCCATCGGCGTCGCCCACCGGGCGGCCCATGCGTAGCGCGCCATCAATGTCGCCCGCCGCCACGCCGCGCCCGGATTCCAGCCGCGCGTAAAGCGACCGCAGCACCGCCGCGGCCTGTTCACGGGCCGATTTCTCGCCAATCACGGCCAGACGGTTGCCGCGTCGAAGGATGTGCACCCCCATCTGGTGTTCGATCTGCGCAAGGTTGCGGTCAAATTCGCCGCACAGATCGATCAACAATCGGTTGTCTGGAAATTCGAGGACTGTCTCCACGATATCCTCGGCGACAGAACGGTTTGGCGGGGGGGTCAGCGCGCTGATGCCCAAGCGGGCGCTCCTTATGTTAAGGGCCACTGGTCAAAGACTGCAGCCAGACACGTCATCTGGCAAGCAAAACCCGCTGCCAACACCAACTGTTGTGCGGAAACGTGCAAGCTGTGTGACAGGTTCCCGGACAGCTGCCCAAAAAGCGGCCGGTCGTTTCAGCGCTCCACCAGCTCTCCCGCCAGCGAGTTGGTCGAGGATGCCGTCACCCGGACGCGAACCAGCTGGCCGACCGTGCCACTTTGGTCTTGCACGTGCACCGCATGCAGATGGTCGGACTTGCCCATCATCTGGCCCGGCATCCGGCCCGGCTTTTCGTAAAGCACCGTCACCTCGCGGCCCACCATCGCCGTCTGTGCGGCGCGTTGCTGGGTGGTGACCAGCGCCTGCAGCTCTTGCAGGCGGGCATCGGCCACTTCGGCCGCGACGGGGGCCTTTTCGGCGGCAGGCGTGCCGGGACGTGCGGAGTATTTGAAGCTGTAGGCCATCCCGAACCCGACCGTGCGGATCAGGTCCATCGTGGCGGCGAAATCGGCGTCGGTCTCACCCGGGAAGCCCACGATGAAATCCGACGAGAGCAGGATATCCGGCCGTGCCGTGCGAATCCGCTCCACCAGCCGCAGATAGGTGTCAGCGGTGTGCTTGCGGTTCATCGCTTTCAGGATGCGGTCCGACCCCGACTGCACCGGCAGATGCAGATAGGGCATCAGCTGGGGAAGGTCGCCATGGGCGGCGATCAGGTCATCTTCCATGTCATTGGGGTGGCTGGTGGTATAGCGCAGCCGCTCCAACCCCTCGACCCGTGCCAGTTCGCGCAGCAGGCGCGCCAGGCCCCAGGGGCCATCCGGCCCTGCGCCGTGGTAGGCGTTGACGTTCTGGCCCAGCAGCGTGATCTCGCGCACGCCTTGGGCGACCAGCCCCCGCGCCTCGTCCAGCAGGCGGGCAACCGGGCGGCTGACCTCGGCCCCTCGGGTGTAAGGCACGACGCAGAAGGCGCAGAACTTGTCACAGCCTTCCTGCACGGTCAGAAAGGCTGCCGGACCGCGCGTCACCTTGCGCGCGGGCAAGGCGCCGAACTTGTCTTCGACCGGGAAGTCCGTATCGACCAGCCGCCCCCCCGCCGCCACCATGGCGGGCAAGCGGTGATAGGCCTGCGGGCCGACAACAAGGTCCACCACCGGCGCGCGGCGCAGGATTTCCGCGCCTTCGGCTTGCGCCACGCAGCCCGCGACGCCCACCTTCAGCCCCGGCTTTTCCAGCTTCAGCGCCCGCAGGCGACCAAGGTCGGAATAGAGCTTCTCGCTGGCCTTCTCGCGGATGTGGCAGGTGTTGAGCAGGACCATGTCCGCCTCTTCCGCCACCTCGGTCGTGACATAGCCCTCAGCGCCCATGGCTTCGGCCATGCGCTCAGAATCGTAGACGTTCATCTGGCAGCCATAGGTTTTGATGAACAGCTTCTTGGGGCCGTCTGGGGTGTCGGGCATCTTCGGGCTCTCCGCGTTGCGCGGGGTTTACCGCGAAACCCTGCCCCCCGCAATTGCGGCCACCTGGCGCCGCTTCACACCCTTGCATCGGCGGCCCGGATGCCTGACCTTGCCCGCAGCCATTGCGGACCTGACATGCAGCACGCCTCGATCCCTGACCTTCTTGCCCACGCGGGCACCAGCCTTGCCACTGGCCCCGTGGCCATCGTCATGGCCGAGGATGAGGTTGAGCTGGACAGCACCCTTGCCCATCTTCTGAAACTGGGCTTCCGCGATCTGGTCCTTCTGGCCCCCGCAGGCATCACCGTGGCACCCGAACATGAGGCGCGCACCCATATCGTCACCTATGACGTCTTCGCCGAGGCGGCCCTGCCAACTGCCGTCAACGCGATGATGGACAGCCTCTCCGGCGCCTGGGTCCATGCCTGCTACAACGCCGAATACCTGTTCTTCCCGTTCTGCGAGACGCGCCGCATCCGCGAGTTGCTTGCCTTCCACACGGAAGAACGCCGCAGCGCGATGCTGACCTATGTCGTCGATCTTTACGCCGGCGACCTTGGCCAGCATCCCGGGGCGGTGGCCCTTCAGGATGCCTGGCTGGACCGGTCCGGCTACTATGCCCTGGCCCGCCAGAACCCCGCGCAGAACTGGGAGCCGGTAGAGAGGCAGGTCGATTGCTACGGCGGCCTGCGCTGGCGGTTTGAGGAACACATTCCCTGGACCCGCCGCCGCATCGACCGCATCTCGATCTTCCGCGCCCAGACGGGCCTGCGGATGGCGCCTGATTTCACCCTCAGCGAGGCTGAGCTGAACACCTACGCCTGCCCCTGGCACCACAACCTGACGGCCGCTGTCTGTTCCTTCCGCACCGCCAAGGCCCTGCGCGCCAATCCAGGCTCACGTCAGGCGATTTCCACCTTTCGCTGGCGCAACTCCACCCCGTTCCAGTGGCACAGCCAACAGCTGATGGACCTTGGCCTGATGGAGCCGGGGCAATGGTTCTGACCCAGGGCGATTGATCCTCACCCGGGCATCACGCAGCCGTGATCGGCCGCCCGAAACTTCACGCTCAAACCCCCCGTTCTTTCCCATGTGACAGCCGGACGGTCCGGCTGACCCTTTGAAGGAGCGACCCCATGTCCCTGCGTTTGATCCTTGGCGCCATCGCGCTGACCGGCCTTGCCCAAGCGGCCTTTGCCGCCAACCCCGACGTCGGCGGCGCGCCGATGTTCGAAGAAAAGAACATCGTGGAAAACGCCGTGAACTCGGCCGACCACACCACGCTGGTCGCCGCCGTCAAGGCCGCGGGCCTTGTTGATGCGCTGATGGGCCCCGGCCCCTTCACCGTCTTCGCCCCGGTCAATGACGCTTTCGCCGCCCTGCCCGCAGGCACGGTCGACACGCTTCTCAAGCCGGAAAACAAGGACATGCTGACCAAGGTCCTGACCGCCCATGTCGTGGCCGGTGACCTGAAACTGGCCGACCTGCGCGCCAAGGTCGGCAGCGATGGCTTTGCCAACCTGCAGACCCTGTCGGGCGATGCGCTGTCGGTGAAGTTCAAGGGCAACACCGCGATGATCTACTCGGAAAGCCGCAACATCGGCAGCATCACGATCGGTGACGTCGACCAGTCGAACGGCGTGATCCATGTGATCGACACGGTTCTCGTCCCGAAGTGATCGGGCACAGCAGGACCTTACGGGGTTCTTAAATGGTTCGGGCGGGGGCAACCCCGCCCTTTTTCACAAGCCCCGTAACCGGGCCTCAGGCCTTGCGCAGCCGGATCACCACATCCACCCGCGACACTGCCATGCCCGCAGGCACCTGCGGCAACGAGGCAATGGACAATTCCTCAGCCGGGGCGTCGGTCAGGCTGTGGCTGTCTTCCCAGTAGAAATGCGGGTGATCGTCGATCCGGGTGTCGAAATAGCTTTTCGACCCGTCGACCACGATCTCGTTCATCAGGCCGGCATCACAAAAAGCACGCAGGGTGTTGTAGACCGTGGCAAGGCTGACCTTCTCATCCGTCGCCGAAGACAGCGCATAAAGGCTTTCTGCGGTGACATGCCGGTTCTCGCCATCCCCGACCAGCAGCGCCGCCAGCGCCAGCCGCTGACGCGTCGGCCGCAAGCCCCCGGCCTTCAGCCAGTTGGCCACGCGGTCCATCCCGCCATCAGGTGCTTGCAGGTCCATCGTCATGTCCCCGATATAGGGCCGCGGCCCCCCGGCTTTCAATCACATTCCGTCCAGAATGTGCCTAAAGCTGCGCAAAACCGCGCCGGATCTTGCCCCAGACCGCAAAGCTCAGCACGAAAGACCCCGCCCCAGCCACCAGAAACGGCACCGTCAGCGCCTGATCGCGCGGCAGCACGCCCTCGGCCAGGGTAACGGCCAGACCGGACAGGACCAGCCCCAAGGGCATCATCCCCCAGGCCAGAAGGCGGTAGATGCTGTTCACCCGCCCCATCAGCGCATCAGGGATCAGCCGCTGCCGGGTGCTGACCGAAACGACGTTCCAGACCAGCCCGGAAAACTCCATCGCCGCAAAGCACAGGGCCAGGGTCACGGCGTTCGGTGCCAAGGCCATCGCGGCAAAGCAGGGGCCTGACGCCAGAAGCATCCACTGCATGGTCCGCACCGGGCCAAGCCGCCGCGCAATCCGCTCTCCCATCAAGCTGCCCGCAATGCCGCCAATCGCCCCTCCGGCCAGCGTCAGCCCGTAGGCCGTGGCGGACAGGTTGAGGTTTTCCTGCGCATGCAGGACGACGCCGATCACGATCATCTGATGAAACAGGTTCCAGAACCCCGTGGTCCAGGCCAGCACCCGCAACAGGGCTGAGGCGCGCAGAAACCCCAGACCTTCGCCGAGTTCCACCCGCCAGTTGCGCGGGTCCGGGCGGTCGGGGCGGAACTGCCCGGCAAGCCCCGCCACCAGCAGCATCGCCAACCCATAGGCCACCGCATTCATCCCAAAGGCCAAAGGCAGCCACAACCCGATCAAGACCGCGCCCAAGGCCGGTCCGATCAGCGCGTTGGTCAAAAGCTCCGCACTCCACAACTGGCCATTCGCCCGCTCCAGCCGTTCCGGCGGCAC
This sequence comes from Rhodobacter sp., assembly GCA_027489175.1. Lineage (GTDB taxonomy): Bacteria > Pseudomonadota > Alphaproteobacteria > Rhodobacterales > Rhodobacteraceae > Tabrizicola. The sequence goes on along the minus strand of JAIYAE010000036.1, from coordinate 19,679 downwards.
CAAGGCGGGCAGCATGGTCTGCGCGGCATTGTCGCGAAAGACCTCGGCCCCGCCAACGGTGAAGGCCGCCAGGATCAGCGCCAGATACAGCCCCGGCGCCGACACGCCCGCGTCCGGGGCGGGCGCCAAGGGAAGTGCCGCCCAGATCGCCAGCGCCGCCCCGGCAAAGGCCAGCCCCCGCACCGCGTCCATCGCCAGGATCAGCCGGCGCCGGTCCGTCCGGTCGGTGACAATCCCCGCCGGCAGGGCCAAAAGAACCCAAGGCAGCCGCAGCGCCACCGGCACCAGCGCCACCAAAAGTGCATCGCGTGTCAGAAGGGACGCAATCCAGCCCCAGGCCACCACCGCCACCCCATCCGCGAGGTTGGTCATCCCACTGGCCAGAATGAACCGCCGCAATGCCGTCATATGCGCCCCCCTTTGGTGCTGGTGGCGGACCTTGGCAGGGGGCACGGCGGCGTCAAGGCAGGAAAACACCCCGCGGCCTTGCCACTCTTCCCCGCCGAATGCTAGCAAGGCAAAGGGATAGATCGGGGGACCACCAGGGATGGCGTCATTTCCAAACAGCTTTGACAAAGAGGCGCTTCTGGCCTGTTCGCGGGGCGAACTTTTCGGTCCCGGCAACGCCCAGCTGCCCGCCCCGCCGATGCTGATGATGGACCGGATCACCGACATTTCCGAGGACCGGGGCGAACACGGCAAGGGCCATGTCGTGGCCGAATTCGACATCACGCCCGACCTGTGGTTCTTCGACTGCCACTTCCCCGGCAACCCGATCATGCCGGGGTGCCTTGGCCTTGATGGCCTCTGGCAACTCACCGGCTTCAACCTCGGCTGGCGCGGCTGGCAGGGTCGCGGCTATGCGCTTGGCGTGGGCGAGGTCAAACTGACCGGCATGGTCCGCCCCGACCGCAAACGGCTCACTTACTTCGTCGATTTCACCAAGGCGCTGACCACCCGCCGCCTGACCATGGGCGTGGCGGATGGGCGCGTCGAGGCGGATGGCGAGACGATCTACCTCGTCAAGGACATGAAGGTCGCGTTGTCGGAGGCGTAAGCCTCTCCCACGCAACACAGGGCAGCGCCCATCCGCCGGGTGGGCGAGCCACGGCAGTTCTAGACACTTTATGGTGCAACGACTTCCCCCGAAGTTCAGCAGGTCGACGTCGCAAAGCGCCCGCCCGAGGGGGGTGATGAGCGATCAGAAATCGTCCAGTGGACGATTTCCGCGAAGAACGCCCGGCCCGTGGCCGGGCCGGGAGGCGGGCGCTGCCCGGCGGGCTTACGCCCTTGATTCCGGGCGAAGGAAGAAGTTCAGGGTAACTGCAAAGCGGCCCACTCCCCCAACCTCCTTGCCCCCTCCCCCCCTCTCCCGTAAACAGGCCCTAACTCACTGAGGGAGGCCGCCATGCGTCGTGTCGTCATCACCGGGATCGGAATCGTATCCTCCATCGGCAACAACGCTGCCGAGGTCGAGGCCTCGCTGCGGGCCGGCAAGTCCGGCATCGTCTTCGCCCCGGACTATGCCGAGCATGGCTTTCGCTGCCGGGTCCATGGCCAGCCGAACATCGTGCTGGAGGATCACATTGACAAGCGCGACCTGCGCTTCATGGGCGATGGTGCGGCCTATACCTTCATCGCGATGGACCAGGCGGTAAAGGATTCGGGGCTCTCCGAGACCGACATCTCCAACGACCGGACCGGGATCATCGTCGGCTCTGGCGGGCCCTCGACCAAATCCTTCTTCAAGGCGCATAACATCGTCCGCGAAACCGGCGCGCCGAAACGGATCGGCCCGTTCGGGGTGACCAAGGGCATGTCCTCTACCGTCTCGGCCTGTCTGGCCACACCCTTCAAGATCCGGGGCGTCAACTATTCCATCACCTCGGCCTGCTCCACGTCGGCCCACTGCATCGGCAACGGCACCGAGCTCATCCAGATGGGCAAGCAGGACATCGTCTTCGCCGGCGGCGGTGAAGAGCTGGACTGGACGCTGTCCTGCCTCTTTGACGCGATGGGCGCGATGTCGTCGAAATACAACGACACCCCGGAACTGGCCTCACGCACCTATGACGCGAACCGCGACGGTTTCGTCATCGCGGGCGGCGGCGGCATCGTCGTGCTGGAAGAGCTGAACCACGCCCTTGCGCGCGGCGCCAAGATCTACGGCGAAGTGACGGGCTACGGCGCGACCTCAGACGGCTATGACATGGTCGCCCCCTCGGGCGAAGGCGGCGAACGCGCGATGCGGCTGGCGCTCTCCACCCTGCCGCAGGGCCGCCGGATCGATTATATCAACAGCCACGGCACGTCGACCTCGGTCGGCGACGTGACCGAAGTCGAGGCGATCCGCCGCGTCTTCGGGCGCGGCACCACCCCGCCCATCGCCTCGACCAAATCGTTGACCGGCCACTGCCTTGGCGGCGCGGGCGTGTGGGAGGCGATCTATTCCCTGATCATGATGAACGGCAACTTCATCGCGGCTTCGGCCAATGTCATCACCCCTGACCCCGCCCTCGACCCGGGCGAGATCGTGACCACCCTGCGCGAGGGTGTCGCCCTTGACAGCGTCCTGTCGAACTCTTTCGGCTTTGGCGGCACCAACGCCACCCTCGTCATGTCGAAATACCAGGGGTAACGCAGCATGGCAGACCTCATGAAGGGCAAGCGCGGGCTTGTCATGGGCGTGGCGAACGAACGCTCCATCGCCTGGGGCATCGCCGCGGCCCTTGCGGCGGAAGGTGCGGAACTCGCCTTTTCCTATCAGGGTGACGCTTTCGGCAAACGCGTCGAACCACTGGCCGCCAGCGTTGGCTCAGACTTTCTGGTCGATGTCGACGTGACCGATGACACGAGCCTTGACGCCTGCTTTGCCGCCCTGCAGGCGCGCTGGGGCACCCTGGATTTCCTGATCCATGCCATCGCCTTTTCTGACAAGAACGAACTTACCGGCCGTTTCATCAACACCAGCCGAGCGAATTTCCAGAACTCGCTGACCATCTCCTGCTACAGCTTCATCGACGTCGCCGCGCGGGCGGCAGCGATGATGCCCAATGGCGGGTCCCTGATCACCCTGACCTTCCAGGGCTCGAACGCCGTGGTGCCGAACTACAACGTGATGGGCGTGGCCAAGGCAGCGCTTGAGTCTGCAACCCGCTATCTGGCGAATGACCTTGGCCCGCAGGGCATCCGCGTCAACGCCATCTCGCCCGGCCCGATGAAGACCCTTGCTGGCGCAGCCATCGGCGGCGCGCGCGCCACCTACCGCCATACCGAGGCGAACGCCCCCTTGCGCGCCAATGCCACGCTTGAGGCGATCGGCGGCACGGCTGTCTGGCTCTGTTCCGCAGGTGGTGCCTGCACCACCGGTGAGGTGGTGCATGTCGACGGTGGCTACCATGTGCTGGGGATGCCGCAGGCAGAGAACCTCTAAGGTCCGGACCCAAGAATTTTACGTAAAATTCTTGCCAAAATTCTTACTTAAGAATTTTGGCCCACCCCCGGCGCTGCGCTTAAAGCACCAGCCCGACCTGTCCGGTTGCCCGGTAGCCCTGCGCCGCACCGCCCGTAAGGACCAGCGTCTGCGCCGCCAGCTCTTCGGCAGAACTGCGGCGGAAAATGCCGTCGCGGGTCAGGCTGACGCCCTCCAGCGCAGGCATGCTGGCGGCATAGGCCCCGCCTTCGGAATAGACGGCCCGGCACTCTGCCTCGGGCAGGGCAAATTGCCCGGTCAACAGCGCAGGCCCACCCCGGACGGCATCATCGGCGCTGGCGAAGACCTCGAAATGCAGATGCGGCCAGCGGCCCGGATAGCAGCCGGGGAAGACCGTGGTCAACCGCAGCCGGCCTTGGGCATCGCTGATCGCCACGCCACGCAGATAGTTGCGGTCGGGGGCACCATAGATCGAATAGACCCCCGCCGCATCGCATTGCCACAAGTAGACCGCATGTCCGGCAAGGGGCGCACAGGCGCGGTTCACATCGACCAGCGAAATCTCCACCTGCATCGGCACGCCCTCGGCCACCGGGGTCAGCCCGCCGATGCTGGGGCGGATATCCTCACGGATCACGCCCGCCTCGGTCAGGATGTTGACGGTCTGGCCGTCGCGCATGTTGCTGCCATCGGCCGGAAAGGGCCCGGCGGTTGCGGCCGGCTGCTGGACGCAGACCGACCCATCCGCCGAGGTTGCGGTCACCGCAGCCCCGCCACGCGCCGCCCACAGGGACAGTGCCGCTCCGCCCATCGCCAGCCCCGCCACCATCAGCCGCCGGGTCATCAGATGCGGCAGATCGGCAGCCAACCCTTCTGGCCCATGGTCATGCTCCGCATCTGGGCCGCCGTTTGCCTGCGGGGCGGGATCTTCAGGGTTGGGCATGGACAGGCTCCGTTTGCGCTTGGACCCCTAATACGTGGGGCTGCGAAGTTTCCGTCGCAAGGGTCGGCAAGTGTTGAGGTTTCCTTAAAATGAAAAGCCAAGCCCTTGATTTCCCAAGCCAGCACATCCTGTCCCTGCCCGGGACATCCAAAAGATCACACAGGGAAGCGGGTTCCACAGCCCGCGTTTGCAAATGGATGCGCGGTCTTCGACCAGCTTTATTTGCATCGGAGTTCCTGATACGAACGCGTGATGCCGGAAAGCGTGATGCCATGACAAATCAAATCCTCGTTGTTGACCCCCTGGAGCGACAGGACATTCTGCGCAGTCTTGCCAGCGAGGTTCGCGCCCGAATTCTGGAACACCTGACACGGGGCGGGCCACGCAACGTCAACCAGATCTCGGAAGACCTTGGCCTGCCGCAATCCACCGTCTCATCTAACATCCAGATCCTGGTGGACGTCGGTCTGGTTCAGACGCGGTCGGAAAAGGGCCGGAAGGGCAGCCAGAAGATCTGCCTGTCGACCTTCACCGAGCTTCTGATCGCCTTCAAGGACCCGCCACCGGCCCAGCTTTCGGATGCGATCGAGGTGGCCATGCCGATCGGTCTGTACACGCGCTGCGAGGTGTCTGCGCCCTGCGGATTGTGCTCTCCCGACGGTGTGATCGGCCTTCTTGACGTGCCGGACACCTTCCTTGACCCGGACCGCATGCGCGCCGGACTGCTTTGGTTTACAAGGGGTTTTGTCGAATACCAGTTCCCAAACAACGCCAAGCTGGCCGGCACATCGGTCAAGTCCGTCGAACTGGTGACGGAACTGTCCTCCGAGGTGCCGGGCACGTCGAAGGACTGGCCCTCGGACATCACGGTGACGCTAAACGGGCATGAGATCGGCACGTGGACCTCGCCGGGCGACTATGGCGACAAACGCGGCAAATTCACGCCGGACTGGTGGAAGCTGGCCGGTTCGCAATACGGCGACCTGAAGCGGTGGGAGGTGACGACCACGGGCACCTACCTTGACGGACAGCGGGTGTCCGACTGCACGTTGAAGGACCTGGAACTGGACAATCACCGCTCGATCCGGGTGCGCATCGGGATCAAGGACGATGCCCGCCACCCCGGCGGCCTGAACATTTTTGGCCGCGGCTTTGGCAACCACGACCAGGACATCACCCTGCGGCTGCTGCGGGCCTGACCCACCTTTTCGCTTGACCGACTCTTCCGCTGCGACCAACAATACCGGAAAAGCTGGTATAGACCGGAAGTGCAGATGTGCATCATTCGGACGGGGGGAAAGATGAAAGCCAGGGTCACGGCGCACAGCGCCTACACAATCGCGGATATCGACAAGCGGCTATACGGGTCGTTTCTGGAGCATCTGGGCCGGGCGGTCTACACCGGCATCTACGAGCCCGGCCATCCAACCGCTGACGATCAGGGCATGCGCCGCGACGTGATTGACCTTGTGCGCGCGCTGGACACACCGATCTGTCGCTATCCCGGCGGCAACTTCGTGTCGGCCTACAACTGGGAAGACGGGATCGGCCCCAAGGACCAGCGGCCCAAGCGGTTGGACCTTGCTTGGCGGACGACGGAAAGCAATCAGGTCGGCATCCACGAATTCGCCGACTGGGCCGAGAAGGCCGGGACCGAGATGATGCTGGCGGTCAACCTCGGCTCACGCGGCCTCGACGAGGCGCGGGCCTTTGTTGAATACGTCAACCACAAGGGCGGGACTTACTGGTCGGACCTGCGGGCCAAGAACGGGCGCAAGGACCCGTGGAATTGCCGGCTTTGGTGCCTGGGCAATGAGATGGACGGGCCCTGGCAGGTCGGCCACAAGTCCGCCGGCGAATACGGGCATCTGGCGAACGAGACGGCCAAGGCGCTGCGGGGCCTGGACCCGACGCTGGAACTGGTGGTTTGCGGCTCAAGTCATTCCAACATGCCGACCTACCCGCAATGGGAAGCGACGGTGCTGGAGGAAACCTACGATCAGGTCGATCACATCAGCCTGCACATGTATTTCGAGAACTACGAGAAAAACTCCAACGAGTTCCTCGCTTTGCCGCAGAAGCTGGACACCTACATCGGCACCGTTTCCGGGATCATCGACTATGTGAAGGCGAAGAAGCGCTCGAAGCGGCAGGTGACGATTTCCTTCGACGAATGGAACGTCTGGTATCATGAACGCAAGGCGGATGCCGAGCGGATGCGGACATGGGACTGGCCAGAGGCGCCTGTGCTGCTGGAAGACCAGTATAATTTCGAGGACGTGCTGCAGGTCGGCTGCATCCTGAACACCTTCATCCGTCGCGCCGATGTGGTGAAGATCGCCTGTATCGCGCAACTGGTGAACGTGATCGCCCCGATCATGACCGAACCGGGCGGTCCGGCCTGGCGGCAGACGATCTACTGGCCGTTCCTCTTCGCGTCCAAGCATGGGCGCGGCACGGCGATGCAGCTGGCGGTCGAGGTGCCAAGCTATGACGCCGACGCCGCGGCCGGGGTGCCTTGGCTGGACATCGCGGGTGTGCGGGATGACGACGCGGGCACGCTGACCTTCTTTGCCATCAACCGTAACGGGGCCGAGCCAATGGAGGTCGATCTTGCGCTGGACGGCTTTGCCGCGAAGACGGTTGAGCACACGCTGATCAAGCACACGGACCTTGAGGCGCGTAACTCGAAGGCCAAACCGGACAACGTCGCCCCGCAGAAGGGCAGCGGTGCAAAGTTGGGCGGAAAGGGGCTGCACCTGACCCTGCCGCCGCATTCCTACTCGATGATCCGGGTCACGCTTTAGTATCCGACTATCGGATATATATCAGGTTTGAGTTGATCGAATCGGGAAAGGCGATACGCTTTTCTCACGAGACGCGGCGAACCACGCCGTTTGGAGGGAGGAAAAGATGACCATAAGTGGATTGCTGAAGTCCGCCATCGTCGCCACCATCGGTTTTGCCGGGGTCGCGCGCGCGGAAGAGACTGTCGTCTGGTGGGATTTCCTGGGCGGCGGCGACGGCGTGCGGATGAAGAAGCTGATCGAGGACTTCAACGCCGCGCACGCGGGCCAGATCAAGATTGACGCCACGACGCTGGAATGGGGCACCCCGTTCTACGCCAAGGTCCAGACCTCGGCCGCGGTGGGTGAGGCGCCGGACATCATGACCTATCACGCCAGCCGCATCCCGCTCGCGGTGCAGCAGGGCGTCCTGCAGGAAATCACGGCAGAGGACTGGGCCGCGATGGGCCTGGGCCAGGGTGACTTTGCCCCTGCCACCTGGGATGCGGTCAGCATCGACGGCAAGCAATATGCCGTACCGCTGGATACCCATCCGATCGTCCTTTACTACAACAAGGACCTTCTGGAAGCCGCAGGCATGCTGGACGAAACCGGCAAGCCCAAGGGCATGGACAGCCGCGAAGGCTTTACCGCCACGCTGCAGGCGCTGAAGGACAATGGCGTCAAGTTCCCGCTGGGCTCGGTCACCGCCGACGGCAACTTCATGTTCCGCACGATCTATTCGCTGGTTGGTCAGCAGAACGGCGAGCTGATGACCGACGGCGAATTCCTTGCCGGCGACAATGGTGACAAACTGGCCAACGCACTGGGCGTCCTATCGGAATGGACGACCGCCGGCCTGCAGTCGACCTATACCGACTATCCGGCCACCGTCGCGCTTTTCACCAGCGGTGAGGCGGCGATGATGATCAACGGCGTCTGGGAAGTGCCGACGATGACCGACCTGAACGCGCAAGGAAAGCTGTTCAACTGGGGCGCGGTGGAACTGCCGGTGATCTTCGACAAGCCCGCAACCTATGCCGACAGCCATGCTTTCGCGCTGCCCCTGAACCAGGGTAAGGAGATGACGCCCGAAAAGCGCGCCGCCGTTCTGGAAATCATGTCCTGGATGTCGAAGAATTCGCTCTTCTGGGCGACGGCCGGTCACATCCCGGCAAACGGCACAGTCACCGCTTCGCCCGAATACGCGGCGATGGAGCCGAACGCGACCTACTCGACCCTGACAGCCAACATGATCTTCGACCCCAAAACCCCGCTTGCGGGCGTGGCCGGGCCGATCTTCGACGTCATGTCCACCTACTTCGTCCCGACCCTGAACGGTGAAATGGACCCAGCAGAAGCCGTGGAATCCATCAAGGAAGAGCTGAACGCTCTTTAAGGCTTGCCACATTCCGGGCCGTCCGTGCTCCCCGGACGGCCCGGAGCTTTCGGGGACATCGCCATGCTGACCAACCGCCGCAAGGATGCCTTGGTCGCCGCCGTGCTGGTGGCGCCGTTTCTGGCGATCTATCTTCTGGTCTTCGTCTGGCCGACGATCCAGATGTTCGGGATCTCCTTCACTGACGCCCCCTTGATCGGGTCAGGCGAATGGGTGGGCCTGGACAACTATGCGCGCCTCGACAGCGACCCGCGCTTTCGCACCGCGGCCTGGAACACCGCCTATTTCGTGCTGCTGACCGTCCTGCCCGGCACGATCATCGCGCTTCTGATCTCGCTTGGCGTTTCGCGCCTGAAGGGCCGGCTGCAGGCGGCAATCCTGGCGCTGTTCTTTCTTCCCTATATCCTGCCGGTCTCGGTCGTCTATCTGATCTGGGACTGGGTGCTGAACTTCCAGTTCGGGATTTCGATGCACATCCTTGACCTTCTTGGTCTTGAGCGCATTCCGATCACAAAATCCCGCGAGTGGTTCATGCCAGCTGTGGGTATCGTCACCATCTGGTGGACCGCGGGATTCTCAATCCTTCTTTTTCTGGCGGGCCTGCGGTCGATCCCGGTCGAGATCTATGAGGCCGCTGCGCTGGACAATGCCGGCCGCTGGACGACCTTTCGCCGCATCACCTGGCCGCTTCTCTGGCCAGTCACCAGCCTGGTCTTCACGATCCAGCTGATCGCGCAGCTCAAGATCTTCGACCAGGTATATCTGTTCTCGCAAGGCGGGCGGCCGAACGACAACATGGTGCTGGTCTACTATGTATTTCAGCGCGCCTTTCAGCAGGATCAGGGCGGCCGGGCTGCGGCGGTGGCCGTGACTTTGTTCGTTCTGGTTGTCGTGGTCTCGGTCCTGCAGTTTCAGCTCTTGCGGCTGGCCGGGGGGCGCAAATGACCGCCACGGGCATACGACGGGCGAACTTCTGGGGCGGGGTGATCACGGCTCTGACCATCCTTATGGCGCTGATCTGGGCCTTTCCCCTGTATTGGGGCGTCATCTCTTCGCTGAAACCCGAAGACGAGGTCGTCCGGCCATACATCGAGCTCTGGCCCGAGAACCTGACCTTCCAGCACTATGTCCATGCCCTGACGGCGACGCAGATCGGCGCCTGGTATGTCAACTCCATCGCGGTTGCAGTGGGCGTGACCGTGATCACCATCGTCACCTCGATGCTGTGCGGCTATGCCTTGTCACAGCTGCAATTTCCGGGTCGCAAGCTATTGTGGTGGCTGATCCTGGCCAGCTTCATGGTGCCGACCCAGGCGTTGATCATAAACCATTTCGTGCTGACCTCGCAGTTGGGGCTGATCAATACGTGGGCGGGGATCATGCTGCCGCAGCTGATCCATCCCGTCATCATCATCGTCTACAAACAGTTCTTCGATCAGGTCCCACATGATTTCCGTGAGGCCGCGGTGATGGACAACGCGGGCGAGTTCCGCATTCTCTTCAGGGTTTACCTGCCGATGAATTGGGGCGTGACGACCGCGCTGTCGATCGTCTGCTTCATCTGGACGTGGAATGCCTTTCTCTGGCCGTTCCTGTCGGTCACCCGGACCGAGATGATGACGATCACGGTTGGCATCACCCAGGTCAACGATGCCTTCGGCGTCTACTACGCCCGTGAGTTGGCCGCCGCAGTGCTGGCGGGTCTGCCGGTCGCGCTTGCCTATCTTCTGTTCCAGCGCCGGGTGACCGAGGCGATCACGCTGTCAGCCGGTATCAAGGGCTAAGCGTGCACAAAGCACATCCCGGGCGCATGAAGGCGCCACGTCGTTTCCGGCAAGGATCGGGCATGCGCGCGGGTTGAGGTCAGAACGAAACGGCCAGGCCCTGACCGTCGAAAAGGTGCAGCTCTGCGGTGTCGAAGGTCAAACCGACACTGTCCCCCGCCTTGACCTGCGACTTGCCGCCGTCCTGCGCGATCACTTGCGATCCGTCCGACAGCTTGGCATAGACCAGCGTCCGGTCGCCCAGCCGCTCTACCACCGTGGCCGTCGCCCGGGCCATTCCTTCGGCGGCAAGGGTCAGTGCCTCAGGCCGGATGCCCAGTTCCCACGGGCCCTCGCCCTTGGGCGCGCCGCGCAGCGGCACCACGGACCCGTCCCCCAGCCGCGCCGCTACCCTGTCGTCCTGCCCGGTCAGCGTGACCGGCAGAAGGTTCATCGCCGGCGAGCCGATGAAGCTGGCAACAAAGCGCGAGGCTGGTCGGCTGTAGACCTGCATCGGCGTGCCGACCTGCTCGATCCGGCAGTTGTTCAGGATGACGATCTGGTCGGCCAGCGTCATCGCCTCGGTCTGGTCATGCGTGACGTAGACCATCGTCGATCCCAGCCGCTGGTGCAGTTCGGCAAGTTCGACCCGCGTCCGAACCCGCAGCGCCGCGTCCAGGTTGGACAAGGGTTCATCGAAAAGGAAAGCCTTCGGTTCCTTCACGATCGCCCGACCGATGGCCACGCGTTGCCGCTGCCCGCCCGAAAGCTCGGCCGGCCGCCGGGCCAGAAGCTTGTCCATCTCCAGCATCCGCGCCGCCTCGGTCACCTGCGCCTTGATCCGGTCCGCGGGCATGCCGATGTTGCGAAGGCCGAAGGCCATGTTCTCTTCGACCGTCATGTGGGGATAAAGCGCATAGTTCTGGAATACCATCGCCACGTTCCGGCTGCCCGGCGCCAACCCTTCCGCCCGCACCCCATCGATCAGAAGCTTGCCAGAATCGATGCTCTCCAGGCCCGCGATCATCCGCAGGAGTGTGGATTTGCCAGACCCGGACGGGCCGAGAAACACCACAAACTCCCCCGCTCGGATTTCCAGGTTCAGGTCGCGGATAACCTCGACCGCGCCGAACTTCTTCGAGACCCCCTCCAGCGTGATCGCGGCCATCCGACCCCCCTCCCCTACCTGAATTAGATCATACTTTCGGGTTTTTATCCGATGTCAAGGCGCTATGGCGCTTAAATCGGCAGTGGCACATGGGGCACCCCAAAAACAATTGAACTTGGAAAATCGACCTCCGTAGGCTCGATGCCTGATGCACAGGCTGACCCGCAGCTTGGGCCGACAGTGACCAGAAAGACGTGAAGGGCGAACAGCGGTCCGACACAGGTGCGGCACTGAACTGCTGTTGGTCCCCTTGAGCCTGAGTTTGCAGCAGAAACGCATTGCCACGGTCGAGTTGATCGCTCCTGCAAGAAGAGCCTTTGACACGGCAGATTCCCACGGGTCTTCGGAGGCGATTTCTAGCGGACTGGGAGAAGGCTGACAGAGGCGAGGCTGGCACCAAGCTTTCGGGTGCCGTCTCTCTACCGCAAGCGGCCAGTCGAGAGCGCGAGCGCCTCTTTCAGCGATCGCGCCCCTGCTGGCGGACGTCTCAGGTCGAGTGAAGCAAGCAGATCGACCAGATGGCTTGTCATCAGCTCTTCCGCCCGCGCGCCATCCTTCTGTTCGAAGGCAGCGAGCAGGGCATGGTGGGAGTGGCTTTCGCACAGCGCACGGCGGCGTTCCCAGTAAAGCGCGATAATCAGCGATGATCGGGCGATCAGCTGGCTGATGAAGGCGGCAATGGTCGCCTGATCGGCGATCCGCGCGATTTCGATGTGGAAGAGACCTGACAGGTACAACGCCCGGCCGGCATCGTCGTCATGCATCGCGGCGTGTTCCTCGTCGATATGACGGCGGAGGAGGGCGATGTCGGCGGGTCCCGCCCGTTCTGCCGCCGAGCGCGCCGTGCGCGGTTCCAGAAGGGCGCGGGCCTCGAACACCTCGCGCGCTTCGCGGACCGTGGGTTGCGCCACATAGGCGCCCCGGTTCCGCTTCAGCTCGACCAGCCGGTCATGGGCCAGGCGCTGGAGCGCCGCACGGACGATGGTGCGTGAGACATCGAAGGTCCCGGCCACCTCTTCTTCGGACAGCTTGGTGCCAGGGGCGAGACGATGTTCATGGATCGCCTGCGAGATGCGGGCGGCAATCCGGTGGCTGTCGATATCGGCATCGACCGAGTGAATCATGATTCGCGTCTCCTGCTGCGCTGATACTGGCACGGGCTAGGCACTGGCAACGAACACCGACAGAATTGGATACAATCTTGTCCCAAACTTTGTGCGCACTTGGATCGGATTGCGGAAGATTCACTCAAACCTGCAAGACGCTCTCCGACGGTTGCAGGTTTCGTTCGCCAGAGGGCAAGCGGCGGACGCAGGCTTTGTCCTGACACTTTGGGGGTGACGATGCGCACGGGTCGGGACTTGGAACTGGTGGCGGTGACCAAACGCTATGGCACCACCGTCGCCGTGAACGCCGTTTCGCACCTTTTCATCGAAGGCAGCTACGTCTGCCTGCTGGGCCCGTCAGGCTGCGGCAAGTCCTCGACCCTGCGGATGATCGCGGGGCATGAGACGGTGACGGAAGGCGCGATCATCCTTGCAGGCAAGGACATCGCGCAACTGCCACCCGCGCGGCGCGGCACGGCGATGATGTTCCAGTCCTACGCTTTGTTTCCGCATCTGACGGTGCGCGACAACGTGGCCTTTAGCCTGAAGATGAAGGGCATCGACAAGGCCGAACGCCACCGCGAGGCGGACCAGCTTCTGGACCTCGTCGGCATGACCGCGCTTGCCGACCGACTGCCCGCGCAACTGTCGGGCGGCCAGCAGCAGCGCGCGGCGCTGGCCCGGGCACTGATCACCAAACCGCAGGTACTGCTTCTGGACGAACCCCTTTCGGCGCTTGACCCCTTCCTGCGCATTCACATGCGGGCCGAGTTGAAAAAGCTCCAGCGTGAGCTTGGGATCACCTTCATCCACGTCACCCACGGCCAGGATGAGGCGCTGGCCTTGGCTGACGAGATTGTGGTGATGAACAACGCCGTGATCGAACAGGCGGGCCCCGCGCGCGAGGTCTTCAACGCGCCGAAGACTGCTTTCGTCGCCCGCTTCATCGGCGGCCACAACGTGCTTGCCCTGCCGCAGGGGCGCTTTGCTGTCCGCGCGGATGAGGTGCGGCTTGCCCAGGATGGAGCCGAAGCCGTGGTGACCTCGGTCGAATACCAGGGTGCGCATGTCGCGCTGAACGGCCGGATGGCGGGCAACCAGGAGATCCTGGCGCTGATACCCGAGGCAGATTTCTTCGCCGACCCGAAATCTCCGGGCGACTCTGTCCGCCTGTCCTGGCGCGCCGACCGCGCCCACCCGCTTGAAGCCTGAACAACAACAGAGAGGGACTACCACTATGAGCAAGATGCGATACAGCCGCCGGTCAATCCTGAAGGGCGGTGCTGCCGCCGCAGCAGCCAGTGCCTTCCCGGCACCCATGATCTGGGCGCAGGAGATCAAGGATGTCGTCCTGCGCCAGGCAGGCACCGGCGTTTCGGCCTTCAACGATGTCGCCGCCAAGGTGAAGGAAGACCTCGGCTTCACGCTGGAGATGACCGCGCTCGATTCCGACGCCGTCACCCAGCGCGCGGCGACCCAGCCCGACAGCTATGACATCGCCGACATCGAATACTGGATCTGCAAGAAGGTCTGGCCCACCGGCAACCTGCAGGCGATGGATACCTCGAAGATCGCGAACTACGACAAGATCGTCGGCATCTTCCGCGACGGCAAGCTGACGCCCGACAGCGTGATCGCCCAAGGCACTGCGCCACACACCGTGGGGTTTGTCGAGGGCCCCGGCTCCAGCACCTTCGTGCAGGAGGAATCCGGCTGGATGACCCTGATCCCCACTATCTACAACGCCGACACCTTGGGCATCCGCCCCGACCTGATCGGCCGCCCCATCGAATCCTGGGCCGAGCTTCTGAACCCCGAGTTCAAGGGCAAGGCGTCGATCCTCGACATCTCCTCCATCGGCATCATGGACATGGCCATGGTCTGCGAGGCGATGGGCGAGATCAAATATGCCGACAAGGGCAACATGACCACGGACGAGATCGACAAGACCATCGCGATCTTCACCGAGGCGAAGAAGGCCGGCCAGTTCCGCGCCTTCTGGAAGTCCTTCGATGAATCGGTGAACCTGATGGCCTCGGGCGAAGTCGTCATCCAGTCGATGTGGTCGCCCGCGATCACTGCCGTCCGCGCCCAGGGCGTGCCTTGCGTCTACCAGCCGCTTAAGGAAGGCTATCGCAGCTGGGGCGGCGGGATCGGTCTGTCCGCGGGCCTCACCGGCCTGCCGCTCGACGCCGCTTACGAATACATCAACTGGTATCTCTCCGGCTGGGTCGGCGGGTTCCTGATGCGGCAGGGCTATTACTCGGCGGTGCCCGAAACCTCCAAGCTCTTCATGTCCGAAGACGAATGGGGCTTCTGGTTCGAGGGCAAACCCGCCCAGGGCGACATCGTCAGCCCTCAAGGTCAAGTGATCGAGAAAGCCGGGGCCGTCCGCGACGGTGGCAGCTTCGAGAACCGCATGGGCAAGGTCGCCTGCTGGAACGCGGTCATGGACGAGAACCAGTACATGGTCCGCAAGTGGAACGAGTTCATCGCGGCCTGACCGACGCGGCCCCCTCCGTCCGCGGAGGGGGCCAACCGCCAAAGGACCCCCCATGCGCCGCGATCACCTGAACAGTTGGCTTCTGGCCACGCCCCTGACGATCATCCTGACCGTCTTCCTGATCCTGCCGATCCTTTTGATCGTCGCGGTCAGCTTCTGGACGGCCGACGAGTTCAGCTTCCGCCCCGATTTCCAGTTCGGCAACTACGAATACCTTCTGGGGTCGGCCGTCGCCTGGAAGGTCTTTGGCCTGACCATGCTGATGACCGGAATCGTCTGGGCGCTGACGCTGGTCATCGGATTTACCGTAGCCTACTTCCTCGCGTTCCACGTTCGAACGCTGAAATGGCAGATGGTCCTGTTCCTGCTGACCACGATCCCGTTCTGGACGTCAAACATCATCCGGATGATCTCGTGGATACCCCTTCTGGGGAAGAATGGCCTCGTCAACCAGACCCTGATCGGCGCAGGTCTCATCGACCAACCCATCGAGTGGCTCCTCTACTCCAGCTTCTCGGTCTGCCTTGCATTCGTGCATCTCTACACGCTGTTCATGGTGGTCCCGATCTTCAATACAATGATGCGGATCGACAAATCCCTGATCGAGGCCGCGCGGGATGCCGGGGCCAATGGCTTCCAGATCCTGACCAACGTCATCCTGCCGCTGACCAAGCCCGGCATCATGATCGGGTCGATCTTCGTCGTCGCCCTGGTGATGAGCGACTTCGTCACCACCCGTTTCATGTCGGGCAGCCAGCTAGCCAACGTCGGGCGGTTGATCTCCAATGACGTGGGCCTCCTCCAATATCCCTCAGCGGCCGCGACCTCGGTCATCCTCCTGATCACCGTCCTTCTGATCATCGGCGCGATGCTCCGGATCGTCGACATCCGGAAGGAGCTGTAATTGGAACCCCGTCCCCGGTCTTTCTACGTCCTCGGCGCCTTCTTCGCCCTCTTCATGCTGTTTCTCTACGGCCCGACGATCACCATCGCGATCCTGTCGTTCCAGGGGCCAGAGGGTGGCCTGACCTTCCCCCTGCGCGGTCTTTCCCTCACCTGGTTCCGTGAGCTTTTCATGGAGCAAGCCGTGGGCGACATCTGGGGCAGCTTTGGCCGCAGCCTGGTGCTGGGCCTGATGGTCATGGTCACCACCGTCGTCGTCTCGGTCATGGCGGGGCTTGCGTTCCGGCGGCATTTCCCCGGCTCCACGGTCCTGTTCTACCTCGTAGTGGGGTCCCTCGTGATCCCGTCGATCCTTGTCTCAATGGGCATCGGACTACTCTTCGACCGCACCGGCATCGGCAACCACTGGGCGCGCACGGCGTTCGGCGCGCAGCTGACCTGGACGCTCCCGTTCGGCATCCTGATCATGTTCGCCGTCTTCAACCGCTTCAACCCGGCTTATGAGGAAGCCGCCCGCGACCAAGGCGCGTCCACCTGGCAAGTGTTCGCCCATGTGGTGCTGCCCCTTATCGCTCCCGCCCTTGTCGGCGTCGCACTCTTCGGCTTCACCCTCAGTTACGACGAAATCGCACGCACGATCCTCGTCTCGGGCAGCCGCAACACCTTGCCACTGGAGATCTGGGGGATGACGACCAACGTCACCTCGCCGGTCCTTTATGCGCTTGGCACCCTGACCACACTCTTCTCGCTCAGCCTCGTCGGTTTGGTGATCCTGACCGTCACGGCGATCCAGCGCCGCCGCGCAAGGGCCGGATCGGATGCGGGCAAGGGACTGGTCTGATGCGGCTGGTGGTCATCAACCCGAACTCGACGGTTTCGATGACCGAAAAGGCCGCCGCTGCCGCCCGCGCCGCCGCCCCAGGGGCGGAGGTGATCGGCATCACCTGCCACCGCTCCCCGCCCGCAATACAGGGGCCCGAGGACGACGCGATCTGCCAGCCTTTCGTGCTGGAAGAGGTCGCAAAGGCCGCGACCGGCGGGGCCGATGCCATCGTTATCGCCTGCTTCGACGACCCCGCTTTGGACAAGGCCCGCGCCAGCGTGTCGATCCCCGTGCTTGGAATCGGTGAGGCCGGGTTTCACGCGGCGATGCTGTTGGGAGGGCGGTTTTCCGTCGTCACCACGCTGCCCATTGCCATCGCAACGCTTGAGGAAAACCTTGCCCACTACGGCATGGCCGGGGCCTGCGCACGGGTGCGGGCTGCCGGCGTCAAGGTGCTGGACCTCGAAGACGAACACTCCGGCGCGGTCGCCAAGGTCAGCGCCGAAATCGCCCGTGCCAAGGCCGAAGACGGCGTCGGGGCCATCGTCCTCGGCTGCGCCGGGATGGCCGACCTTGCGGCGCGGATGGAGGGCGAGCACGGCCTGAAGGTCATCGACGGCGTCGGTGCCGCCGCCGCCTTTGCTTCGGCCCTCGTCACATTGCGGAGGCCCCAGTGACCCGCCACCTCATCACCGCCGCGGCCCAGATGGGGCCGATCGCCAAGTCCGAAACCCGCAAGGACACCGTCGCCCGCCTGATCGCCATGCTGCGCGAGGCGCATGGGCGGGGGGCAAAGCTGGTCGTTTTCACCGAACTTGCGCTCACCACCTTCTTCCCGCGCTGGCTGATCGACGATGAGGCGGAGCTGGACAGCTACTACGAAACCGCGATGCCTTCGCCCGCGACGCAGCCCTTGTTCGATGAGGCCGCAAGGCTGGGCGTCGGCTTCTACCTCGGCTATGCGGAACTGGTGATCGAGGGCGGCGTCAAGCACCGCTTCAACACCTCCATCCTCGTCGACCAGACCGGCCGCATCGTTGGCAAATACCGCAAGGTTCACCTCCCCGGCTGGGCCGAACCCCTGCCGAACCGCGCCTTCCAGCACCTGGAAAAGCGCTACTTCGAACCCGGCAACCTCGGCTTCCCGGTCTGGCGCACGATGGGCGGGGTCATGGGCATGTGCATCTGCAATGACCGCCGCTGGCCCGAGACCTACCGCGTCATGGGCCTGCAGGGCGTCGAAATGGTCATGCTGGGCTACAACACGCCCTTCGGCCACCTGAACCAGCAGCCGATGGACAGCCTCACCCTCTTCCACAACCACCTCTCCATGCAGGCCGGAGCCTATCAGAACGCGACCTGGGTCGTCGGCACCGCGAAATGCGGGAATGAGGAAGGCTCGTCCATGGGCGGGCAGTCGGTGATCGTGGCCCCTAGCGGAGAGATCGTCGCGCAGGGGGTGACGGTGGAGGACGAGGTCATCACCGCGAAATGCGACCTCGACATGGGCCGCATCTACAAGGAAACCGTCTTCAACTTCGCGGCCCACCGCCGGCCCGAGGCCTATTCCCTGATTACCGAACGCACGGGCGCCGTCGCGCCACCGGAGGAGCCATGACCACTGTCATCAAGGGCGGCACCATCGTCACCCACGACCTGACCTACGTTGCAGACGTCCTGATTGATGGTGGCAAGATCATCGCCATCGGCCCGGACCTGAAGGGCGACACGGTGATCGACGCCGAGGGGGCCTATGTCATGCCCGGCGGGATCGACCCGCACACGCATCTGGAAATGCCGTTCATGGGGACTTCCACGGCAGAGACCTGGGAAAGCGGCACCTTCGCGGCGGCCAGTGGCGGGACGACGATGATCGTGGACCACATCATCTCCTCCCCTACCGACCTTCTGGGACCGCTGGCGCTGTGGGAAGAACGCGCAGCCAGGCAGGCCAGCATCGACTACGGTTTCCACATGTCGATCACCGGCTGGTCCAAGGACATCTGGGACCAGATGGCGACCTGCGTCGACCGGGGCGTGAACACCTTCAAGCACTTCATGGCCTACAAGGGCGCGCTGATGGTGAACGACGACGAGATGTACGCCAGCTTCACCCGCTGCCGGGAACTGGGCGCGATCCCCCTCGTCCACGCCGAAAACGGCGACCTGATCGCGGGGCTGCAGCAGAAGCTTCTCGCCGAAGGCAACCGCGGCCCCGAGGCCCACGCCTATTCCCGCCCCGCGACGGTGGAGGGTGAGGCCACGAACCGCGCCATCATGATCGCCGACGCGGTCGGCGTGCCGGTCTACATCGTCCATACCTCCTCCGAAGAGGCACACGAGGCGATCCGGCGCTGGAAACAGGCGGGCACCCGGGTCTGGGGCGAGCCGCTGATCCAGCACCTGTTGCTGGATGAGACCGAATACCAGCACCCCGACTGGAACCACGCCGCGCAGCGTGTCATGTCGCCCCCGTTCCGCGACAAGCGGCATCAGGACAGCCTTTGGGCGGGCCTTGCGGCAGGGACCCTGTCGGTGGTGGCGACGGACCACTGCGCCTTCACGACGAAGCAGAAGCAACTCGGCCGGGGCGATTTCACCAAGATCCCGAACGGGACGGGGGGGCTGGAAGACCGGCTCTCGCTCCTCTGGACGCACGGGGTTGCCACGGGCCGGATCACGATGAACGAGTTCGTCGCGGTGACCTCGACCAACATCGCGCAGATCCTGAACGTCTTCCCGCAGAAGGGCGCGATCCTGGTTGGGGCGGACGCCGACATCGTCGTCTTCGACCCCAAGGCCAGCAAGACGATCAGCGCCGCCACCCAGAAATCCGCCATCGATTACAACGT
>JAIYAE010000007.1 GCA_027489175.1 Rhodobacter sp. | reverse complement strand
GCGGCAGGGTGAAATCGGGGGCGGGCGATCCGGTGGACAGCATGGGCGGCTCCTTGCCTTGTCAGGATATGTGATTTTGGTTCTAGTTGCCTTCGCGCAAAGATAAAGGCAAGCACGGGCTCAGCCAGCCAGCCTTCTGCCGGGGGACGGCAGGCACAAGAACGCGAGGCGCCAAGGCAAGATGCAGGACGAAGCGGCGGGCGAGGACGTTGGGACCACGCGCCCTGTTGCCATTGAGCCTGCCGGTTCCGCGGCTGCCGTTGATCCGTCAGCCCCCCGCGCCCGGCCGGTGCGGCGCAGGGTGCGGCGGACGCGGTTCAGCCTGACGGTGATCGTCACGCTTCTGGCCCTGGCACTTGGGTTTGGCTACCTCACGCTTGCCTACAGCGGCAAGACCCTGCGCCTGCCAACCGCCGCCGTGGCCGAGGTTGAGGCGCGGCTGAACGCTGGCCTCGTCGGCGCGCGGCTGCCGGAAGGCACGGCGGTGTCGCTTGGCGGGGTGGAATTCGCGGTCGACCACCGCTTTGTGCCGCGCTTTCGGATCGAGGACATCCGCCTGATCGACGGGGAAGGCCGGTCAATGCTGGCCCTGCCCGAGGCGATGGTCAGCTTTGACCCGACGGCGCTGATGTCCGGGCAGATCCGGCCCAGCACGGTGCGGATGATCGGGGCGCGGCTGGCGGTGCGGCGCGATGCGGCGGGGCGTCTGGACCTTGAATTCGGCGGGGGGGCTGCCGGGCCGAAAGACCTGGGCGAGGTCTTGGCGGCGGTTGACCGGCTTCTGGCCACGCCCGCGCTGGACCGGCTGCGGGTCATCGAGGCCGAGGCCCTGACCCTGACCCTGACCGATGACCGGGCCGGGCGGTCCTGGCAGGTGGGGGATGGGCGGCTGACCATCGATAACCAGCCCGAAACCGTTGCTGCAGAGCTGAGCCTGACCCTGCTGGACGGGGACACTCCGGCACAGGCGACCCTGACGATGAAGGGCACCAAGGGCGGAGGCGCGGCCCGGCTGAGCGCGAAGCTGGACAACATGGCAGCGGCGGATCTGGCCGCGCTTGCCCCGCCGCTGGCCTGGCTTGCAGTGGTGGATGCGCCCTTGTCGGGCGGGTTGGAGGCGCTGATCGGGACGGATGGGGCGGTCTCCGCCCTGACGGGCGATCTGTCGCTGGCGGCGGGAAGCATTCTGGCCGAAGCCGGGGCGCGCCCGATTGCCTTTGACCGCGCAGCGATGTCGCTGCGCTTTGACCCGGTGACTGCGCGCCTGACCCTGTCGGATCTGGTGGTGGAAAGCGCCTCGCTGCGCTTGAAGGCGCGTGGGCACGGTGACCTTCTGGCGGCAGATGGGGCGCCGCTTGCGGCGGGGGCGCTTCCGGCCAGTGTCGTGGCGCAGATCGGCTTTGCCGAGGTGGTGGTTGATCCCGAGGGGCTGTTTGCCGAACCTGTCCGCTTCAGCGAAGGGGCGCTGGACCTGCGGCTGCGGCTGAACCCGTTCCGTCTGGACATCGGCCAGTTGGCCTTGGTCGAGGCGGGGGAACGGCTGCTGTTGTCGGGCGCGGTGCAGCCGGGGCAGGGCGGCTGGTCCGGGGCGCTGGACGTCGACCTTGACCGGATCGACGCGGACCGCCTGCTGAAGCTCTGGCCGGTGTCGGTCGTGCCGAAGACGCGGGACTGGTTTGCCGCAAACGTTGGCCAAGCCACGCTGACCGATGTGAAGGCCGCCCTCCGCCTGGCCCCAGGCACTGCACCGCGGTTCACGCTTGGCTATGAATTCGCCGAGGCCGAGGTGCGCTTTGTCCGCACCCTGCCGCCGGTTCTGGATGCACGCGGCCATGCCACGCTGGAAGGCAAGACCTACACCGTGCAACTGGACAGCGGCCATGTCGTCCCGCCCGAGGGTGGCCGGATCGAGGCGGCGGGATCGGTCTTTCAGGTCATCGACATCTTCCAACGCCCGGCGACAGCGAAGATCACGCTGGTCACATCCTCGCCCCTGACGGCGACGCTATCGCTTCTGGATCAGGAGCCGTTCAGCTTCTTTTCCAAGGCCGGACAGCCGATCAACCTGGGCGAGGGGCGGGCGGAACTGAAAACCACGCTCTACATGCCGCTGGCCGGAAAGGTGACGCTGCCGGATGTCAGTTTCGTCGTCACTGGGCGGATCGTCGACTTTTCCTCGCCCGCGCTGGTGCCGGGGCGCATCCTGCGCGCGCCAGAGATTGCGGTGGCGGTTGATACCGAGGGTCTTTCGCTGTCGGGCGCGGGCATGCTGGACCAACTGCCGGTCGATCTGACCTATCTGCAGGGCTTTGGCCCCGAACAGAACGGCCGTGCGCGGGTGAACGGCACGGTGACGCTGTCGGACGCCGCCCTGCGCGACCTTGGGATTGCGCTGCCCGAAGGGGCCGTCCGCGGCGAAGGCCCGGCGGCGATCGACATCGCGCTGATCAAGGGCCTGCCACCGCAGTTGACGCTGACATCCAACC
Source organism: Rhodobacter sp. (assembly GCA_027489175.1). Lineage (GTDB taxonomy): Bacteria > Pseudomonadota > Alphaproteobacteria > Rhodobacterales > Rhodobacteraceae > Tabrizicola. The sequence goes on along the minus strand of JAIYAE010000007.1, from coordinate 29,216 downwards.
TTGTGGGGCTGGCCTTGCGGCTGGATGCGCTTGGCTGGTCCAAGGGGGCCAAGGCCCGCGCCAGCCTTGACCTTGAGGCGCGCCTGACGCGCGAACCCGTCGTGGACCGGCTGGTCCTGTCCGCCCCCGGTCTGACCGCCGAGGGCGAAATCACCACCGCCGAAGGCGGCGGGCTGGCCGAGGCGCGGTTTTCCCGGGTCGTCGCCGGGGACTGGCTGGATGCACCGGTCACCCTGACCGGGACGGGCCGGGGCGGTGTGCCGGACGTGGCGGTCAACGGTGGCCGGATCGATCTGCGCGCCATGCCGAAGGGCCAGGGCGACGGGGCCGGGGGCGGTGGCCCGATCCGTCTGGCGCTGGACGAACTCGTCATCTCACGCGGGATCACGCTGACGGGCATGCGCGGCACCTTCACCACGCGCGGCGGGATGGCTGGCACCTTTACCGCCGGGGTCAACGGCAGGGGCGAGATGCGCGGCGAGGTTCTGCCCGCCGAAGGTGGCAGCGCCTTCCGCATCACCTCGGACAATGCGGGCACAGTCATGGCCGCCGCCGGGATCTTTGAAAACGGGCGCGGTGGCAGTCTTGACATGACGCTCACTCCGCGCGGCCCCGATGGCCATTACAACGGCTTTGCCAGTTTCAGCCGGATGCGCGTGCAAGGCGCCCCGGCACTGGCCGAACTCCTCAGCGCGGTGTCGGTCGTCGGGCTCTTGGAGCAGATGAACGGCGAGGGGCTGGCCTTCAACAACGGCGAGGTGCGCTTTGTGCTGACGCCCGACGCGGTGGAAATCAGCCAAGGGTCAGCCGTAGGCGCATCGCTTGGCATTTCCTTTGCCGGGCTTTATCTGACCGCCGGTGGGCAGTTGGACCTGCAAGGCGTCATCTCGCCCATTTACCTTGTGAACGGGGTCGGCCAGATCTTTTCGCGCCGGGGCGAGGGGCTGTTTGGCTTCAACTACCGCCTGACCGGCACCGCCGAAGCGCCGGATGTGTCGATCAACCCGCTGTCGGTGCTGACGCCGGGGATGTTCCGTGAGATCTTTCGGCAAGCACCGCCGAACCTGCAGGACCAAGGCGGATGAAGCTGGACGATTTCGATTTTGACCTGCCTGAGGGCCTGATCGCCACCAGGCCCGCGCGTCCGCGCACCCATGCCCGGCTGCTGCTGGCCGAGGGCGACCGGATCAGTGACCGGCATGTCTATGATCTGATTGACATCTTCCGCCCGGGGGACCGGCTGGTCCTGAACAACACCAAGGTGATCCCCGCGCGGCTTTTTGGCTCCCGCCAAAGGGGCGAGGCGGTGGCGAAGGTGGAAATCACCCTGCTGGAGCCGCAAGCGAAAGGCTGGCGCGCCCTGGCAAAGCCGCTGCGCAAGGTGAACGAGGGCGAGGTGATCCGCTTTTCCGACCGCCTGTCCGCCACCGTGGCGGCGAAGTCCGAGACCGACTTGACCCTGGCCTTCACCCTGACCGGGGATGACTTTGACGCGGCATTGGCCGAGGCCGGGGTGATGCCCCTGCCGCCGTATATCGCCGCCAAGCGCGCGGCGGATGACCAGGACCGCACCGATTACCAGACCGTCTTTGCCCGCCATGCCGGGGCTGTGGCCGCACCGACCGCCAGCCTGCATTTTGATGAGGCGCTCCTCCGCGCTTTGGCGGCCAAGGGGGTCGATTTCACCGAAGTGACGCTGCATGTCGGCGCGGGCACCTTTCTGCCGGTAAAGGTGGACGACGTGACCACCCATAAGATGCATGCCGAATGGGGCCGCGTCACGGCGGCTGCAGCGGACGAGATCAACGCCACAAAGCGGGCAGGGGGCCGGATCATCCCGGTCGGCACCACGGCCCTGCGGCTGATCGAATCTGCGGCCAGCCCCGACGGCACCCTGCACCCGTGGGAAGGCGAGACGGATATCTTCATCTATCCCGGTTACCGTTTCCGGGTGACCGATGCCCTGATGACCAACTTTCATCTGCCGAAATCGACACTGGTGATGCTGGTGGCGGCGCTGATGGGCGAGACGGCGATCCGCACCATCTATGACCACGCCATTGCCAAGGGCTATCGGTTCTTCTCTTATGGCGACAGCTCTTTGCTGATCCCCAAGCGAGGCACGTCATGACCGGCTATCTCGCGCTGAAGGCCATCATCTCCGGCATCCTTATTGCCGCGATTTCCGAGATTGCGCGGCGCAGCCCGGGGTTTGCGGCCCTTGTGGCCTCACTGCCGCTTGTGTCGATCCTTGGGATGATTTGGCTTTGGCGCGACACGGGCGATACGGCGCGTCTGGCCACGCATGCCGAAGCCACGTTCTGGTACGTGCTGCCGTCCCTGCCGATGTTCCTGTTGGTGCCGTGGCTGCTTCGGTCGGGAACGGGGTTTTGGCCGTCGCTTGGGGCGGGCTGCGCCGTGACGATCCTGCTCTATCTCCTCATGCTGTGGTTGGGTCCGCGTTTCAACCTGCCCCTTTGACGAAAGCCTGCAATGCTCAAGGTCCTGACCCATTCCTGGCCCCTGTTGATGGGGGTGATGCTGCTGATGGTCGGGAACGGCATTCAGGGCACGCTTCTGGGCATTCGCGGCAACGTCGAGGGGTTTTCGACCTATCAGCTGTCCTATGTGATGGCGGCCTATTTCGTCGGGTTCCTGTTCGGGTCCTGGGCCGCGCCCCGGATGATCCGGCGGGTAGGGCATGTGCGGGTCTTTGCGGCCCTGGGGTCCTTCATCTCGGCCATTCTGGTGATCTATCCCGTCTATCCGGACTGGATGGTCTGGACGGCGCTTCGGGTGCTGGCAGGTTTCTGCTTTTCCGGCATCTACATCACGGCGGAAAGCTGGATCAACAACACCGCCAGCAATGACACGCGGGGGCAGGCGCTTTCGGCCTACATGATTGTGCAGATGCTGGGGATCATCGCATCTCAGGTCCTGCTGAACGTACCGGACCCGAGCGGCTTTGCGCTTTTCATCATCCCGTCGGTGCTGGTGTCGCTCGCCTTCATGCCGATCCTGCTGGCCCCCACGCCCGCGCCCGCCTTTGACAGCACAAAACGCCTGCCGTTCCGTGAGTTGTTCCGCATCTCACCCCTCGGCTGCGCGGGCATGCTGCTGACCGGGGGGGTGTTCTCGGCGATGTTCGGCATGGCCTCGGTCTGGGGCGCGCAAGAGGGGCTGTCGGTGCGCGACATCTCGATCTTTGTGGGCGCGCTTTATGTCGGCGGGCTGATCCTGCAATACCCGATCGGCTGGCTGTCAGACCGAATGGACCGCCGCACGTTGATCATGGGGCTGTCGGCGGTGGCGGCGGTGGTCATGCTGGTGGCGGGCCTCTTGCCGTTGCCGTTCACCGCGCTGATCGTGGTCGCGGTCTTGCTGGGGGGGATCACCAACCCGGTCTATGCGTTGCTGATCGCCTACACCAACGACTTCCTCAGCCGCGAGCAGATGGCAGCCGCCTCGGCCGGGTTGATCTTCCTGAACGGGTTCGGGGCAATCTTCGGCCCCACGGCCACGGGCTGGATGATGGAAACGGTCGGCCCGCGGGGGTTCTTCCTCTTTATCGGCATCCTCTACATCGCCCTTGCGGCCTACGCGCTTTACCGGATGTCGCGCCGTGCCGCGCCGCAGGTGACGGGCTCGTTCCGGACGGTCACGCCCAACGCCTCACCCCTCGCCGTGGGCACCGTGCTGGATGAGGCCGCCAAGACCTGAGAACAACGGTTGCAGCCCGGGCCGATCCCTGCAAGGCTTTGCTTTGACAGGGAGGGACGCATGGCAGACCCGGTTGAGGTTCTGGAATTCTGGCTGCACGAGATCGGCCCCGAGGGCTGGTATGCCGGGGGTGATGCGATCGACACCGTCTGCCGTGAGCGATTTCTGGACATCTGGCAGGCGGCCCATGACGGCGGGCTGGAGCATTGGGTGGATGGCACAGTCGGCACGCTGGCCTATCTGATTGTGACCGACCAGTTTCCCCGCAACATCCACAGGGGCAGCGCCTTGGCCTTTGCGACCGACGCGCAAGCACTGGCCGCAGCAAAGAAGGCCGTGGCTGAAGGCTGGGACATGAACGCCCCGGAACCCGAACGGCAGTTCTTCTACATGCCGTTTGAACATTCCGAAGACCCCGCCGATCAGGCGCTGGCGGTGGAATATCTGACCGAACGGCTGTCCTCTGACCCCGACATGGCGCTGCACGCCCGCGCGCATCAGGAGGTGATTGCCCGCTTCGGCCGCTTTCCCACCCGCAACGCGGCCGTTGGCCGGGTCAGCAGCCCGGAGGAACAGGCCTATCTGGACGAGGGCGGGTATATGGCTGTGGTCAATCGGCTGAAAAGCCATGCACCCGGTGCATAGGCCTGCAGCGCGGCCTTTATTGCTTGGGGCTACAGAATAGTTTAAGGGCAAACTACTTTTTCGGCTAAGGAAAAAGAGTGGGGGAGGAAAGAATGGCAGGCCAAAGTTTCGACGTCATCGTGATCGGTGCCGGACCGGGGGGCTATGTCGCCGCCATCCGCGCCAGCCAGCTGGGCCTGAAGGTCGCCATTGTTGAGCGGGAAAATCTGGGCGGCATCTGCCTGAACTGGGGCTGCATCCCGACGAAGGCCATGCTGCGCAGTGCCGAGGTGTTCCACCTGATGCACCGCGCCAAGGAATTCGGTCTGGGCGCGACCGGCATCAGCTATGACCTGCCCGCTGTCGTGGCCCGCAGCCGTGGTGTGGCAAAACAGCTGTCCGGCGGCATCGGCCATCTGATGAAGAAGAACAAGGTGACCGTCTTCATGGGCGCGGCCACGATCCCCGCCAAAGGCACGGTTGCCGTGACCACCGACAAGGGCGTGGAGACTCTGACCGCCAAGTCGATCGTCCTTGCCACCGGTGCCCGCGCCCGCGAACTGCCGGGGCTTGAGGCGGATGGGGATCTGGTCTGGGCCTACCGTGATGCCCTTGTGGCCAAGCGGATGCCAAAGAAGCTTCTGGTGATCGGATCGGGCGCCATCGGCATTGAATTCGCCAGCTTCTTCAACACGCTGGGCGCGGATACCACGGTGGTTGAGGTGATGGACCGCATCCTTCCGGTCGAAGACGCCGAAATTGCCGCCTTTGCGAAAAAGAGCTTCGTAAAGCAGGGGATGAAGATCCTGGAAAAGGCAGCGGTCAAGAAGCTTGACCGCAAGCCGGGTGTGGGTGTCACGGCCCATATCGAACAGGACGGCAAGACCACCACGCAGGACTTTGACACTGTGATCTCAGCGGTCGGCATCGTTGGCAACGTGGAAAACCTGGGCCTTGAAGCTTTGGGCGTGAAGATCGACCGCACCCATGTCGTGACCGATGAATACTGCCGCACCGGGGTGGAAGGCCTGTACGCCATCGGCGATATCGCAGGCGCGCCCTGGCTTGCCCACAAGGCCAGCCATGAAGGCGTCATGGTGGCCGAACTTATCGCGGGGAAACACCCGCACCCGATCAAGCCGAACTCCATCGCTGGCTGCACCTATTGCCAGCCGCAGATCGCTTCCGTGGGCTTTACCGAGGCCAAGGCCAAGGAAGCCGGGCATGAGATCAAGGTTGGCCGCTTCCCCTTCATCGGCAATGGCAAGGCGATTGCGCTGGGTGAGGCTGAGGGGATGATCAAGACGATCTTCGACGCCAAGACGGGTGAGCTTCTGGGCGCCCACATGGTTGGCGCGGAAGTGACGGAGTTGATCCAGGGCTATGTCATCGGCCGCACGCTGGAGACGACCGAGGAAGACCTGATGAACACCGTCTTCCCGCACCCGACGTTGAGTGAAATGATGCACGAAGCCGTGCTGGATGCCTACGGCCGCGCGCTGCATATCTGATGCGCTCGCTCAACCGCATCGTGATGCAGGGCACCAGTCGCGACTGGATTCGGGCCCTGGGTCCGGCAAAGCTGGATGCGGCCGAGATTTCGGGGGAATGGGGCAAGGGCTTCGGCTTTCGCAGCTTTACCACCTACCGTTTCCCCGAATACGACGCCTGCGAAGGCCCGTTCCGCGATGAGGACGGCAAGGTCGTCAAACATGACCTGATCCTTGCCAACCAGGTGTGGGAGCATATGGACCGCCCCTATGCCGCCACCCGCAACGTCTTCAAGATGCTGCGCAAAGGGGGGTGGTTCTGGCTGGCGGTGCCGTTCTTCATCCCCTACCACGCGGTCCCGGTGGATTGCAGCCGGTGGAGCGCGCGGGGCCTGCGCAACCTTCTGATCGAGGGCTGGTTCGATGAAGCCTCGATCAAATCCGCGCAGTGGGGCAACCGCGCCGCCGCGCTCCGCAATCTGGAAACCCCCTGGCCGCCCGAACACCGCGAAGGCGATGATCTGACCGATGACCCGGCCTTTCCCATCGTCGCCTGGGCCATGGGCCAGAAACTCTGACCCCCCCATAACCCCCCAGCCATTTGCTCTTTTTCCAAATACTCCCGCCGGAGGCTTCGCCGCCCCCACTGGCGCAACCGCGCAGGACTGGCTACCAATCGCCCATGCGCCCGCTTCCCCCGATGATCCTGGTTGTGCTGCTGTGGTGTGCCGGCCTTGGGGCCGCGGCGCAGTTTGGCAAGATTTCCATCCTCTATGAGACGCTTCGCGCCAGCTATGGCGGCAGTGGCGAGGTGGCGCTGGGGCTGGTCGTCTCTATCGTCGGGATGGTCGGGCTGATCTTCGGCACCACGGCGGGGCTTCTGGTCGCCCGGATCGGGCCGCGTCGGGCGATTGTGGCGGCACTTGCGGCCGGGGCTGCCATGTCGGCGCTGCAGGCGCTGTTGCCGTCCTACCCTTTGATGCTGGCCAGCCGGATCATCGAGGGCGCATCCCATCTTGCGATCGTGGTGGTCGGTCCGACGATGATCGCCACCCTGGCACCCGAAGACCGCCGTCCGCTGGCCATGACCCTGTGGTCCAGCTTCTTTGGCGTGACCTACACCGTTCTGGCGCTGATCGGTCCCCATGCCACGCCCATCGGCCTGTTCCTGGGCCATGCCGTATACATGGCCGCGCTGGCGGTGATCCTGGCGGTCAGCCTGCCGCCTGACCCGCGACAGCCGCCGGCACCTCTTGGCAACCTCTTGCGCCAGCATGTCGAGATTTACGCCTCACCCCGGCTGGCGGCCCCTGCAATGGGGTTTTGCTGCTATACCTTCCTTTATGTCGCCGTCCTGACCCTGCTGCCGCCCGAGACGCCTGCCACCCACCGCGCGCTGATCGCGGCAGGAATGCCGCTTGTGTCCATCGCTGTGTCGCTGACGCTGGGCGTGCGGCTTTTGCGGCGGATGTCGGCGGTGCGTCTGGTGCAATGGGGCTATGCGGCGGCGGTGCCGGGATTCGTGATCCTCTGGGCTTTCTGGGGCAATGGGACGGGAATGGTGGCCGGGGGCTTTGTCCTGTCGGCCGCGCTTGGAATCGTCCAAGGTGCGAGCTTTTCTTCGATCCCCGAGTTGAACCAGACGCCCGAGGCCCGCGCCCGCGCCGCTGGGGCCGTGGCGCAGCTTGGCAATCTTGGCACAACCACCGGCACGCCGGTTCTGGCCGCCCTTCTTGCCCAGGCCGGGCCGCCCGGTCTCGCCTTGGCGGCGGTGGCTTTGTGCGTCCTTGGGATCGGCCTGCATCAGCTTCAGGCAGCGCGGCGGCGCTTGCGGGCTGATTGACGTCCGTTCCCTATTCGTTCACAAATTCTGGTTGGAGACTCAGCCGCAACGCACTATCTGTGGCGGGCATTGCCGGGGGTTGTCATGGCTGAACAGAAGTTCATCGAAGTGCGGGGCGCGCGGGAACACAACCTCAAGGGGGTCGATGTCAACATTCCGCGTGACCAGCTGGTGGTGATCACCGGGCTTTCGGGGTCAGGGAAATCCTCGCTGGCTTTTGACACGATCTATGCCGAAGGCCAGCGCCGCTATGTGGAAAGCCTGTCGGCCTATGCGCGGCAATTCCTTGACATGATGGGGAAACCGGACGTCGACCATATCTCGGGCCTGTCGCCCGCGATTTCGATTGAGCAGAAGACGACCTCGAAAAATCCCCGCTCCACCGTGGGGACGGTGACTGAGATTTACGACTACCTCCGCCTGCTCTTCGCCCGCGTCGGCACGCCCTATTCCCCTGCCACCGGCCTGCCGATCACCGCGATGCAGGTGCAGGACATGGTGGATGCCGTGATGGCGATGCCGGAAGGCACCCGCGCCTATCTGCTGGCCCCGATCATTCGCGACCGGAAGGGTGAGTACAAAAAGGAATTCCTTGATCTGCGCAAGCAGGGCTTCCAGCGCGTCAAGGTCAACGGCACCTTCCATGAGCTTGAGGACCCGCCGGTTCTGGATAAGAAGTTCCGCCACAACATCGACGTGGTGGTCGATCGGATCGTCGTGAAAGAGGGGATCGAGACCCGCCTCGCCGACAGTTTCCGCACCGCCCTGAACCTGGCTGACGGGATTGCAGTCGTCGAACTGGCCGAAGCGAAAGAAGGCGAAGCGCCTGAGCGCATCACCTATTCCGAGAAATTCGCCTGCCCCGTCAGCGGCTTCACCATCGCCGAGATCGAGCCGCGCCTGTTCAGCTTCAACGCCCCCTTCGGGGCCTGCCCGGTCTGTGACGGGTTGGGGATGGAGCTCTTCTTCGATGAACGCCTTGTCGTCCCCGACCAGAACCTGACCCTCCTGCAAGGGGCCATCGCGCCTTGGTCCAAGTCAAAGTCGCCCTACCTGACCCAGACGATGGAGGCGCTGTCCAAGCACTATGGCTTCAACCTGAAGACCAAGTGGAAGAATCTGCCGGAGAACATCAAAGAGCTTTTCCTGCAAGGCTCCAAGGGGGAGGAGATCCAGTTCCGCTATGACGAAGGCGGCCGGGTCTATCAGGTGAAGCGCGTCTATGAGGGGATCATCCCCAACATGGAACGCCGCTACCGCGAGACTGACAGCGCCTGGAGCCGTGAGGAGATGGAGCGTTTTCAGGCCAACCGTGCCTGCGGGGCATGCGGCGGCTATCGTCTGAAGCCCGAGGCTTTGGCCGTGAAGATCGCTGGCCTGCACATCGGCCAGGTCGTCCAGATGTCGATCACCGAGGCCTTTGCCTGGATCGAAGGCGTGGCCGCGACGCTGACCAAACAGCAGAACGAAATCGCGCGGGCGATCCTGAAGGAAATCCGCGAACGCCTTGGATTCCTTGTGAATGTCGGCCTGAACTACCTGACGATGAGCCGGGCCGCGGGCACGCTTTCCGGCGGGGAGTCGCAGCGGATTCGTCTGGCGTCACAGATCGGTTCCGGCCTGACCGGCGTGCTTTACGTGCTGGATGAACCCAGCATCGGCCTGCACCAGCGCGACAATGATCGTTTGCTGACCACGCTGAAGAACCTCCGCGATGCCGGGAACACCGTGCTGGTGGTGGAGCATGACGAGGATGCGATCCGCGAGGCCGACTATGTCTTCGACATGGGGCCGGGCGCGGGTGTGCATGGCGGGCGCGTGGTCAGCCACGGCACCCCGGCCGAGGTTGCCGCCGATCCGGCCAGCATGACCGGGCAGTACCTCTCTGGCGCGCGGGAAATCAGTGTGCCGAAGGTTCGGCGCAAGGGGAACGGCAAGAAACTGACGGTGGTCGGCGCGACGGGGAACAACCTGAAGAACGTCACCGCCGAGTTTCCTTTGGGCATGTTCGTCTGCGTGACGGGTGTTTCGGGGGGCGGCAAATCCTCACTGACCATTGAGACGCTGTTCAAGACCGCTGCCATGCGTCTGAACGGCGCGCACGAGACACCGGCACCCTGTGAGACGATCAAGGGGTTCGAACACCTCGACAAGGTGATCGACATCGACCAACGCGCCATCGGGCGGACCCCTCGGTCAAACCCGGCCACCTATACCGGGGCCTTCACCCCGATCCGCGACTGGTTTGCCGGGTTACCGGAGTCCAAAACCCGCGGCTATCAGCCCGGGCGCTTCAGCTTCAACGTCAAGGGCGGGCGGTGTGAGGCGTGCCAGGGCGATGGCGTCTTGAAGATCGAGATGAACTTCCTGCCGGATGTTTACGTGACCTGCGAGACCTGCAAAGGCCAGCGCTATAATCGTGAGACTTTGGAAGTTAAGTTCAAGAACAAGAGCATAGCTGATGTTCTTGATATGACCTGTGAAGATGCGGCGGCGTTCTTTCAGGCCGTTCCCGCGATCCGCGAAAAGATGGATGCGCTGGTTGAGGTCGGGCTTGGCTACATCAAGGTCGGCCAGCAGGCCACGACCCTGTCAGGTGGCGAAGCGCAGCGGGTGAAGCTGTCGAAGGAGCTTAGCCGCCGTGCCACGGGCCGGACGCTTTATATCCTGGACGAGCCGACCACCGGTCTGCACTTTGAGGATGTTAGGAAACTCCTCGAAGTGCTTCATTCCCTTGTGGATCAGGGAAATACGGTGGTGGTGATCGAACACAACCTTGACGTGGTGAAAACCGCCGATTGGGTGATCGATATTGGCCCCGAAGGCGGCGATGGCGGGGGTGAGGTCGTGGCGACCGGCACGCCGGAAGCGATCTGCAAGGTCGAGGCCAGCCATACTGGGCGCTACCTGAAAGACCTGCTGAAGGCACGGAAGATTGCTGCCGAATAGACCGCTGCCCCCCCTTTGATGGGGGGCAGCGTCTGGTGCGCTCATTCGGCGGCGATCGCCATGTCGGGCAAGTGCGACGGCATCATCTTTTCCAGCTTGCCACGGGCGGCAGTCTCTTCCGCCAGAGTTTCGGCCAGCAGCGTTGCCGCCTCTTCATGGCCAAGCGCCTTTGCCCAGGCATGCAGGGCGGTGTAGCGGGCGATTTCATAGTTCTCAACCGCCTGTGCCGCTGCAATCAAGCCGGCGTCAAGGGTCGGGGAATCCTTGTATTCCTCAAGGATTTCGTCGCCTTCGTCCAGGATGCCGTCGATGGCCGGGCAGGTCTTGCCAGCCGCACGTTTGCCGAGGATTTCGAACACCCGGTCAAGCCGGGACTTCTGCTCTTCAGTTTCCGCCTTGTGCGCCGTGAAGGCGGCCTTCAGGTCGTCCGACTGCGCGGCCCGCGCCATTTTCGGCAAGGCTTTCAGCAGCTTGCGCTCGGCGTAATAGATGTCTTTCAGCGTGTCGTGAAAGAGAACGTCAAGGCCCTTGGGTTTCATTTGCGAAGCTCCATGTGTGATGGTCATGGGAAGGCAACGCAGGCAAAGCGCCCCGGTTCCGGGTCTGTAGGCCCGCCGAACGACACAGCCATGTCGTTCGGCAGGTTTGCGCCGGATGGCGTGGGGTTGGTCAGTCCAGCGCTTTGAAGTTCAGCGCAGCCCCATCCTTGATGCCGCTGAACCAGCGGGCGGTCACCGTCTTGGTCTTGGTGTAGAACTTGAACGCGTCCGGCCCGTATTGGTTCAGGTCGCCAAAGGCCGACCGCTTCCAGCCGCCGAAGCTGAAGTAGGACAGCGGCACCGGGATCGGGAAGTTGATCCCGACCATGCCCACATTGACCCGGCTGGCGAAGTCGCGGGCGGTGTCGCCATCGGCGGTGTAGATCGCGGTGCCGTTGCCGTATTCGTTGTCCATGACGAGCTGCAACGCCTCATCATAGCTGCCTGCGCGGACGGTCGACAGCACCGGTCCGAAAATCTCTTGCTTGTAGATGTCCATGTCCGGGGTGACGTTGTCGAAGAGGCTCGGCCCGACGAAGAAGCCGTTCTCATAGCCTTGGATCTTCAGGTTGCGCCCGTCGATCACCAGTTTCGCGCCTTGATCCACGCCTGAGGCGATCAGCCCGAGCACCCGCTCCTGGCTCGCCTTGGTGATCAGGGGGCCAAAATCCACATCGTTTCCAGCGGTATAGGGGCCGACCTTCAACTTCTCGATCTTCGGGATCAGCTTTTCAATCAGCGCGTCCGCCGTGGCCTTGCCCACCGGAACGGCCACAGAAATCGCCATGCAGCGTTCGCCCGCCGCGCCAAAACCAGCGCCCACCAGCGCATCGGCGGCCTTGTCGAGGTCGGCGTCGGGCATGATGATCATGTGGTTCTTCGCACCGCCAAAGCACTGCGCGCGCTTGCCGTTGGTGGCCGCGCGGCCATAAATGTACTGCGCGATCGGGGTTGATCCGACAAAGCCCACAGCCTGGATCGTCGGATGGTCAAGAATGCCGTCCACCACCGCCTTGTCGCCGTTCACCACTTGCAAGACGCCATCCGGCAGACCGGCCTGCTTCAGAAGTTCCGCGAGGTAGAGCGAGGTTGAGGGAACCCGCTCAGACGGTTTCAGGATCATCGCGTTGCCGGATGACAGCGCCGGGCCGATCTTCCACAGGGGGATCATCGCCGGGAAGTTGAACGGGGTGATGCCCGCCACCACGCCCAAGGGCTGGCGCATGGCGAAGAGGTCGATGCCGGGGCCGGCACTGTCCATCATCTCGCCCTTCAGCATGGCGGGCGCGCCCATGCAGACCTCAATCACCTCAAGGCCGCGCTGCACGTCGCCCTTGGCGTCGGGGATGGTCTTGCCATGCTCGCGGGCCACAAGTTCGGCCAGCTTATCCATGTTTTCATTGATCAATGCGCCAAAGGCCATCATCACCCGCGCGCGGCGCTGCGGGTTGGTGGCGGCCCAAAGGACTTGGGCCTTTGCGGCTTCGTTGATGGCATGATCCAGCTCGGCCACGGTGGCCAAAGCGACGCGCGCCTGCACTTCGCCTGTGGCGGGGTTCATGACGTCGGCAAAGCGGCCCGAAGTGCCCTTGACCAGCTGCCCGTTGATCCAGTGACCGATCTCTTGCATGGAATCCTCCCAATGTGATGCGCCGGGTATACCCTTGCACAAACGCCAGACAAAGCGGCAATATGTCAAAAGTGTTTTGCAAGAATGCAAGGGTGGTGGATGGACTGGGATGATCTGCGCGTCTTTCTGGCCGTGGCGCGGGCGGAAAGCCTGTCGGCGGCTGGCAAGGGGCTGAAGATCGACCCCGCCACCGTCGGCCGACGCATCGCGCGGCTGGAAGAGGTGACGGGCGAGCGCCTCTTCGCGAAATCCCCGCAGGGCTATGCGCTGACCGAAGCGGGCACGCGCCTCTTGCCCCATGCCGAGGCGGCGGAGCGTGCTTCCCTGGCTGCGGCGGAAAGCCTGTCCGGTCCCGGCGGGCTGACCGGCCAGATCCGCCTGGGCGCGCCGGATGGCTGTGCGAATTACCTTCTGCCCCAGGTGCTGGCGCGGATCTGCGATGCAAACCCGGGGTTGGAGGTGCAGATCGTGGCGCTTCCCCGCGTCTTCAACCTGTCGAAACGTGAGGCGGACATGGCGATTGCCGTGTCCCGGCCCGAAGCGGGGCGGCTGACCGTGCAGAAGCTGACCGATTACCACCTGCACCTGGCGGCCAGCCGCAGCTATCTGGCGGCGCACCCGCTGACCAGCCCGCAGGACCTGCGGGATCACCGCTTTGTCGGCTATATCCCCGACATGATCTTTGACAAGGAATTGGATTACCTTGCGGAAATAGGGGCAGGGCCAGCGACGCTGACCTCGAACTCCGTCTCGGTGCAGCTGAACTGGCTGCGGAACGGGGCAGGGGTTGGCGTGGTTCACGACTTTGCCTTGCCTGCCGCCCCCGAACTGACCCGCGTTCTGACCGACCGCATCCACCTGACCCGCGCCTTCTGGCTGATCCGACACGAAGGCGATGGGCGGCTGGACCGGCTGAACCGCTTTGCCGACCAGCTGACGCGCGAGGTCCGGGCCGAGATGGCGCGGCTGGAGGCGCTGGTGAGCGCCTCAGAACAGCACGCTTGACAGAATCCTGTTGCGGTCCGACCCTTGCCCTCCGGTCAGGAGGAGGGGCCGTCCCATGCTCGTGCAACAAATCCTCAAATCCAAAGGCGATGACGGCGTGGTGACAGTCCCGCCCGGCACCTCGGTTGCCAAGGCGGCAGAGCTTCTGTCAGCCCGGCGCATCGGGGCGGTCATCGTGTCGCCCGACGGCAAACGCGTGGCGGGCATCCTGTCGGAACGCGACATCGTCCGCGAACTCGGTCGGCGCGGGGTGTCCTGTCTGGCCGACACGGTGGATGCGCTGATGACGGCCAAGATCGTGTCCTGCAGCCGTCTGGAAAGCACGGATGAGGTGCTGGGGCGCATGACCGACGGCCGCTTTCGCCACATGCCGGTGATGGAGGGCGATGAGATGGTCGGCCTCATCTCCATCGGCGACGTGGTCAAGGCCCGGATGATGGAGCTTGCGGCCGAAAAGGACGCGCTGGAAGGCATGATCAAGGGCTTCTGACCGCTGTCAGATTGCACTTGCACCGACGGGCGCAATAATGTTGCGTGCGCTTGCACAGGGCAGACGGGCCAAGGGGGGCGATCCATGCGCATCGGGCTTTACCCGGGGACCTTTGATCCGGTCACCCTTGGCCATGTCGACATAATCCAGCGCGCGATGGCGCTGGTGGATCGGCTGGTGATCGGCGTGGCGATCAACCGTGACAAGGGCCCGCTGTTCAATCTGGAAGAACGCGTCGCGATGGTTGAGGCGGAATGTGCCGCGATCACCGCCAAGACCGGGGGTGAGATTGTCGTTCACCCGTTCGAGAACCTGTTGATCGACTGCGCGCGCGACGTGGGGGCCAGCATCATCATCCGCGGGCTGCGGGCTGTGGCGGATTTTGAGTATGAGTTTCAGATGGTTGGCATGAACCGGTCGCTGGATGCCAGCATCGAGACGGTGTTCATGATGGCCGATGCGCGGCGGCAGGCGATTGCGTCGAAGCTGGTGAAGGAAATCGCCCGGCTGCACGGCGATGTGTCGAAGTTCGTGACGCCGCCGGTGGTTCTGGCGCTGAAAGCCAAATACGGCTGACATGCAAAGGGGGCCGCGAAGGCCCCCAAGTCGTCGTTCAGTGCGCGTGGCTGCCCTCAGGCGGCCTTGCCGTAAACCGCTTCGCGCGCGATCCGGTCGGCGTCGCCAGGGTAGATGCCCACATCCAAAGCCACATCCAGCGGCAGGTTGGCAATCTCGTCCCGGGTGGCACGATAGGCCGCATAGTTGCGGGCGGCGGTCTTCAGCATGTCAATCGCGGTAATCATTTTCATCGTCCTTTCACTGCAAGGGTCTGCTTGTTCTCCTTGCGTGGCCAGTATGTAGGAAAACCGTTAGCGCCAACAACGGCCAATGCTGCGCTGCGGCTATGCGTCAGGCGCATGGCTTGAAAAGAGAAAAGGGCGCCAGATGGCGCCCTTTTCACAGTAATTTCAGCAGGTTCAGATCAGCTTGCCCATCGCCACGGCCGTATCTGCCATGCGGTTTGAGAAGCCCCATTCGTTGTCATACCAGCTCAGGATCGACACGAAGGTGCCGTCCATGACCTTGGTCTGGTCCATGTGGAACACCGACGAATGCGGATCGTGGTTGAAGTCCGAGCTGACGAGCTTTTCTTCGGTATAACCCAGAATGCCCTTAAGCCGCCCATGCGCCGCCGTCTTGATGGCTGCGTTGACCTCTTCCACGCTGGTCGCGCGCTTGGCGATGAACTTCAGGTCCACGACCGACACGTTCGGCGTCGGCACGCGCATGGCGAAACCGTCCAGCTTGCCCTTCAGTTCCGGCAGCACCAGCCCCACGGCCTTGGCCGCCCCGGTTGAGGTCGGGATCATGCTCAGCGCCGCAGCCCGCCCGCGATACAGGTCCTTGTGCATCGTATCCAGCGTCGGCTGGTCGCCGGTGTAGGAGTGGATGGTCGTCATCATCCCCTTCTCGATCCCGATGGCCTGGTTCAGCACCTGGGCGACCGGAGACAGGCAGTTCGTCGTGCAGGACGCGTTGGAAACCACGATATCCGCTGAGGTCAGCGTGTCATGGTTCACGCCGTAGACGATGGTCTTGTCCGCGCCATCGCCCGGGGCCGAGATCAGGACCCGCTTCGAGCCGTTCTCAAGATGCGCCTGGCACTTTTCCTTCGAGGTGAAGATCCCGGTGCATTCCAGCACGATGTCGACATCCGACCACGGCAGATCGGCCGGGTTCTTCAGGGCGGTGACCAGCATGTGCCCGCGACCGACGTCGATCCAGTCCGTCCCCGTGGTGACGGTCGCCGGGAACCGGCCATGCACCGAATCGTAGCGCAGGAGGTGCGCGTTGGTTTCCACCGGACCCAGATCATTGATCGCCACGACCTCGATGTCAGTGCGCCCCGATTCCACGATAGCCCGCAGCACGTTGCGGCCGATGCGACCGAACCCGTTGATAGCGACCTTGACCGTCATGCTTGTTCCTCCGTCCGGATGCGACTCATGTCGCTGTTAGCGGTAACATCCACTGATACCCGCTGATTGCAACCCCAGTTTGACAAGGTCAGCGCCAGAATACCACCCATTCCACCAGATGCAGGAACTTCCGGGCCAGAAACGTCAGCGTTTCACCGTCATTTGCCAGTAGGTCCAGCCCGATCCCGGCGAGCAGGAACAGCCCAAGGAAAAGCGCGATCATGTTTGTCATGGGGGCCTGCGATTGCCGGGAACGCTTGCGGTCTATACGGCATTTGCAAAGACGAGGTGAAGAGGGGCTATGCCCCATAGCCCCGGACGCGCTACATCAGCGCTGCAAGCAAAGGGAAACTGGGCATGAGCGGACTTCTGGCACTTCTTGACGACGTGGCGGCGATTGCCAAGGTCGCGGCGGCCTCGGTTGACGATATCGCGGCGGCGGCGGCGAAGGCGGGGGCCAAGGCGGCGGGCGTGGTGATCGACGATGCCGCCGTGACGCCGAAATACGTTCACGGCTTTTCGGCCGAGCGGGAATTGCCGATCATCTGGCACATCGCGCAGGGGTCGTTGAAGAACAAACTTTTGATCCTCTTGCCGGCCCTTCTGGCGCTGGACCATTTCCTGCCGCAGGCGATCACGCCCCTGCTGATGCTGGGCGGGGCCTACCTGTGCTTTGAAGGCGCAGAGAAGGTGGTCCATGCCTTTGCCCCCCATGCCGACCCGGCCGTTGACGCGGATTTCGACACGAAAGACCCCGCGCATCTGGAAGAGGAAAAGGTGGCAGGTGCCATCAAGACCGATTTCATCCTGTCGGCCGAGATCATGACCATTGCCCTTGCCACCATCGAAAGCCCCAGCTTCTGGATGCAGGCGATCACGTTGGCGGTGGTTGGGGCCTTCATCACCCTGGTCGTCTATGGCGCGGTGGCGCTGATCGTGAAGATGGATGACGTGGGCCTGCACCTGGCCGCCACGGGCCGCACCAGCGGGGGCAGGGCGCTTGGCCGGGGTCTTGTGCTGGCGATGCCGAAGTTGATGGCGTTCCTGTCCATAGTCGGCACGGCGGCGATGCTGTGGGTCGGCGGCAACATCGTGCTGCACGGCCTTGAGGTGACGCATCTCTGGGCCTGGCCCTATGACACGATCCACCACATTGCCGAAGGCGCGGCCTCAGCCATTGGCACCGCTTCGGGCTTTGTCACCTGGGTTGTGACCGCGACGCTGGACGGCGTGTTCGGGCTGGTGCTGGGCGTGCTGCTGATCCCGGTCGCAACGCGGGTGATCGGGCCGCTCTGGGCGGCCGTCACCGGCAAGAAGGCGGCGGCGCATTAAGCCGCGACGGCCTTGCGCTGGCGCCGGTTCCGCAGCCGGCGCAGGCGCGGCATCAGGAACAGCACGATCCCCGATAGTCCGAATAGCACCATCGCCGCTGCCGTGATGTCGGAAAGCCATGTCCCGAAGGTTGAGGTCAGCCAGCCGCGCACATGCAGCCGCTTGAAGATCGTGCCCCAATAGACCTTCGTTTCAAGAACCTGCCCATCAGGGGCGTAGGTGACGCGGCGAAAGTCGGACTTGATCCAGTAATGCCCGGTTGCCAGCGCAACGATCACCTCGGTGCCCGCGACCTCAAACAGGGCCGCAGCCCGGTCATGGTAGCTTGTCTCCTCGGTCACCGACACCTCTTGCCCCGGGAAAAGGCCCTGCGCGAACGCCAGGGCGTCATTTCGTGTCAGGGGCGTGGGATCGGGCCAGGCGTCAAACTGCGCCTCGTCATAGCCTTCCCCGTCCAGAAGGCCATTCACCAGACGTTCGTGGTTCAGGTAGAGACCCGTCAGACCGATGATCAGCACCCAAGGCAAGACGACGACCCCCAGCCAGCCGTGCATGGTTTTCAGAAACCGCATCCGCATCCGTCCTGTTTTTGCTGCCGAAATTTGGGCAACACTACCCAGCCTGCGGCGCGACGTCTGCCGAAATGCAAACGGCGGCCCTAAGCCGCCGCTTACACCGCCTGCATAAACCAAAGGGTCAGAGCAGCGCCTTGACCTTGGCCACGGTCGCCTCAGCCGTAATGCCGAACTCGGCGTACAGCCGTTCCATCGGGGCCGAGGCGCCGAAAGAGGACATGCCGACGAAATCGGCCTTGGCCTCACGGCCACGCTCGCCCAGAAGCCAGCGGTCCCAGCCCATGCGCACGCCCGCCTCGATCGCCACGCGCACGGGGCCTGCCGGCAGCACGCGCTTGCGCCAGGCTTCGTCCTGCTGGGCGAACAGCTCCATCGACGGCATGGACACGACGCGGGTGCCGATCCCTTCCGCCTCCAGCGCCGCCCGGGCCTTGAGCGCGATTTCCACCTCGGACCCTGTTGCCATCAGGATCACCTGACGCTTGCCGGTGGCTTCTTCCAGCACATAACCGCCCTTGGCGACCATGTTGGTGTTGGTGTGGACCTTCCGCACCGCAGGCAGGTTCTGGCGGCTGAGGGCAAGGACCGTGGGGCGGGTCTTTTCGGTCAGGGCGATTTCCCAAGCCTCGGCCACTTCGACCATATCCGCCGGGCGGATGACCAACGTGTTCGGCGTCGAGCGCGAAATCGCCAGGTGTTCAACGGGTTGGTGGGTCGGGCCGTCTTCGCCCAGACCGATGCTGTCATGGGTCATGACGTAAACGACCGGAATTCCCATCAGCGCCGACAGGCGCATGGACGGCCGGGCATAGTCGGTAAAGCACATGAAGGTGCCGCCGTAGGGCCGCACCCCGCCATGCAGCGCCATGCCGTTCATCGCGGCGGCCATGCCATGTTCGCGGATGCCGAAGTAGACATAGCGGCCCTTGCGATCCTCGGGCGTGAAGACGCCAAGGTCCGCGGTCTTGGTATTGTTCGACCCCGTCAGGTCAGCCGACCCACCGATGGTTTCCGGCAAGACCGGGTTCACCGCCTGCAGCACCTTTTCCGACGAGGCGCGGGTGGCCAGTTTCGGCATGTCCGCCACGGCCTGCTTCTTCACGGCGCGGATGGTGGCGGCCAGCTTGGCCGGGGCCTCGGCCGCAAAGATGCGGGCGAATTCGGCTTGTTTGGCGGGAGAGAGGGCGGCCATCCGCCCCTCCCACTCCGCCCGGGCCTTGGCCCCCTTGGCGCCCAGCGATTCCCACCATTTCTTGACGTCCGCGGGCACCTCAAACGGGGCCGAGGTCCAGCCGTAACCGTCCTTCGCCGCCTGCATCTGTGCCTTGTCGGTCAAGGCGCCGTGACCCTTGGAGGTGTCCTGCGCCGCGTGCCCGATGGCGATATGCGTCTTGCAGGCGACCATCGCCGGGCGGGGCGAGGCTTTGGCGGCGGTCAGCGCTCGGTCAATGTCCACCGGGTCATGCCCGTCGCACTCAAACACATCCCACCCGGAGGCCGCGAACCGCGCCTTCTGGTCTGTCACATCGGCAATGGAGACCTTGCCGTCGATGGTGATGCCGTTGTTGTCCCAAAGAACGATCAGCCGCGACAGCTGCTGCTTGCCCGCAAGGCCGATGGCCTCTTGGCTGACGCCCTCCATCAGGCAACCGTCACCCGCGATGACCCAGGTGTAATGGTCCTGCACCTTGGCCCCCCAGCGGGCGCGCAAGGATTCCTCGGCCATCGCAAAGCCCACGGCATTGGCGATCCCCTGACCAAGCGGTCCGGTCGTGGTTTCCACCCCCGCGACATGGCCGTACTCCGGATGCCCCGCCGTGATCGCGCCCCATTGGCGGAAGTTCTTGATCTGATCCAGCGTCATGTCGGCATAGCCGGTCAGGTAGAGCAGGCTGTAGATCAACATCGACCCATGCCCCGCCGACAGGATGAACCGGTCCCGGTCGGCCCAGCGCGGCGCTTTCGGATCAAACTTCAGATGGTTGGCGAACAGAACCGTCGCCACATCCGCCATCCCCATCGGCATGCCGGAATGGCCCGAGTTGGCAGCCGCAACCGCATCCAGCGTCAGGGCGCGGATCGCGGTGGCGCGCATCCAGTGGTCGGGGTGCGTCTGACGAAGGGTCTGGATGTCCACGGGCACGGTCCTTTGGTTTGGAAGGGGCGGGGCAGGTATCGCCACGGGTCCTACCGAGCAGCACCGGCAAGATCAAGCGCGCTGGCCAAGGCCTTGGCAATAAAGGCCCGTCCCCTTTCTGCTGTTTCGCGCTAAGATTGCCGGGAACCCCGACTGGCCGATTCGCATGCGCCATTACATTCGGGGCCAAGGCAGAAGACCGCGCCAAAGGGGCCGGGCAAAGACGGAACGGGGACGGGGGAACGGGATGCAGGACATAGCCGCACTTGAAGGGCGGATCACCGCCGCGCTGGAACGGATCAGCAAGGGTGTCGACCGTCTGGCCGCAACCCCGCGCCCGATGCCGCCCGTGCCCACTCCGCCAGCCGCAGCCCCGGCCGCTCCGGCAGGGGATGCCGCCCTGCGCGCCCAGCTGGAAGAGGAACGGGCGCTTGTCACCCAACTGCAGGCCCGCCTGCGCAGCCTCAAAGACCGCGAGCCGAAGGGCGATCTGACGGAAAAGATCGAGAAGCTGACCCAGCAACTTGACGTCCAGGGGCTGGAGCTGCAGCGCATGCGCCGGACCAACAGCACCCTGCGCGACCAGCTTGCCAGCCTGCGACAGGCCCAGATGGCCGGCGTCATCGACCCGCAACTCATCAACAAGTCCCTTGTCGCCGAACTCGACGCGCTTCGCGCCCTGCGCCTGACCGAAGTGGCCGAGATGGACGAGATTCTGGCGGCGCTTGAGCCGCACCTGACCCCCACCCCAAACTGAAAAGGGCCGAAGATGCCTGATCTTGAAGTGATGATTGGCGGCCGCGGCTTCCAGGTGTCCTGCCAGCCGGGGGAAGAGCATTTCCTGCGCTCGGCCGCGGCACTCCTTGACGCCGAAGCCACCCCGCTGATTGCCCAGATGGGCCGCTTGCCGGATGCCAAGATGCTGTTGATGGCCGGGCTGATGCTGGCTGACAAGACCGCCGCTGTGGAAGATGAGCTGCGCAGCCTGCGCGCCCGGGTGGCCGAGCTTGAGGCCCGCCCCGTTGCCACCCGCGATGTGGCCGTGATCCCGCCCCAGGTGTCCGAGACGCTGGCCGAAATCGCCGCGCGGGCCGAAGCGATGGCCGCAAGGGTGGAAGAGCAGGTCAAGGCATGACCGGCGCGGTGCGATCCCTGATCCTTGCCGCCGTTGCGATTGTGTCCGGGGGTGCTGGGATGCCTGCACTGGCGCAGTCCTATGCCACCCGCACCTATCTTTGTGATCGTGGTGTGGAAGTGCCGGCGACCTATGTCGTCGGCCCGGACTACGATCTGGTGGTCATCAATGTGGACGACCGTCAGCAGACCCTTATTAATGAGCCTGCAGCCTCGGGCACGCGGTACAGCTGGCCTTCGGATGGGTCAGGCTATGTCTGGTTGTCGAAGGACGACGGTGCCACGCTGCTTTGGAAGACGCCGGAGGGCGAGGTGCCTTTGCTGACCTGCACCATCCCGTGACAGGGCCGGTCAGGTGGGCCGCTGGCCCACCCGGCGAAGGTCATCAGGCGTTGGCTTCGCGGATCTTGTCGGCAGCGGCCTTGTCAAAGGCCACGCCCTTGGCTTCAAGCAGCTGGTCCAGCTCGCCCGACAGGGTCATTTCGGTCACGATATCGCAGCCGCCGACGAATTCGCCCTTTACATAAAGCTGCGGGATCGTCGGCCAGTCGCTGAAATCCTTGATGCCCTGGCGCACTTCGGGATCGGCCAGCACGTTCACGTCGGCAAACTCCACCCCCATGAAGTTCAGCACCCCGGCCACGCGGCTTGAGAACCCGCATTGCGGCATCATCTTGGTGCCCTTCATGAACAGGACCACATCGTTCTTCTCAATCGTCGACTTGATCGTCTCAACGGCGCTCATCGCACGCTCCTTGGGTTATTTGTCATCGCGGGAGGCAAGGTAGGATGCCATGCGCCGCTCCATTTCCAGCTTCCGCGCCTTCCGGTCTTCTTCTGCCTCGTCCGGTTGGCCCCGGCTGCGGCGGTTGCGCAGGACGTTGATGATCCCGAAAAGACCCATCAGCACCAGCGCCAGTTGACTGAAGGCTGACCCTGTCATCTCAGTCCGGCGCCTTTGTGGTCAGGGCCAGCGCGTGCAGCGCGCCGTTCGGGCCGTCCATTCTGCCCTTCAGCGCCGCATAGACCGCCCGCTGCTGCTGCACGCGGTTCAGGCCACGAAAGGACTCGTCAATCACTTCGGCCGCGAAATGTGCGCCATCATCGCCCTGCACGCTGATCTTGGCATTCGGGAAGCTTTCCCGGATCAGGGCTTCGATGTCGCGGGCTTCGATGGGCATGGTCCCTCCAGTCACTTCGCCTGAATGTAAGCGCAGGGGCAGGGGCCTGCAAGACCGCTTGCGGCATGGCGTCAGGCGCTGCGGGCCAGCCATTCCTGCCGCAGGATGCCGAAAAGATGCAGGTCCACCGCCCGGCCCAAAGCGGGCCGCCACCACTGGCCGCGTTGCACACCCTCGCGCGTGCAGCCAGCGCGTTCGTAGACCTTCATGGCGCGGGGGTTTTCGCCGCTGGCATCAAACCAGACCCGGTTCGCTGCAAGATCGGTGAAAGCATGGTCCAGCAGGGCCGCAAAGAACGCATCGCCCCGCCCACCGCCGGCCTGATCAAGCGCAATGCGGAAGAGTTCGACAATCGCGCCGGGCTTGCCAAGTCCGCGGTAAACGGCAAAGCCGGTGGCCTCACCGTCGGTCCAGATCACCACCTGCTCGGTCTGGCTGGCGATCCAAGCTTGCAAGATGCCGTCATCGGAATCGCCGATGAAAGGCGCATAGTCGGACCGCGTGGTCAGGCTGCGGATGAACGGGATATCCCCTGCGGTGGCCAGGCGCAGCATCAGCCGCCCAAAGCCGCTGCGAAAGCGGTGCGATAAAGCGCGGAGAGTCCGGCCAAGGGCGCAACTTCCGTACCGAAAACCACCTCGGTTCCGCCGAACTGGCCGACTTGCGTGACGGGGACCCCCGCTGCCTGGCCCGCAGCGATCACCGCTGCCACGTGCTCTGGCGCCACCGCCAGCAGATAGCGCGCCTGATCCTCGGCAAAGAGGGTGGCAATATCCCCGGCCTCAAGCACCAGCCCAAGGCCCGCACCTTCAGCCATCTCGAAGGCCGCCAGCGCAAGGCCGCCATCGCTCAGGTCACTGCAGGCGCGGATAAGCGAGCGGTTGGCGCGGACGAATTCGCCGTGCTTCCGCTCGGCCACCAGGTCCACCGTCGGCGCGTCACCCGCTTCGATCCCGAACGCTTCGGCCAGTAGCGCCGATTGCCCCAGATGCCCATGGGTCGCCCCGACCAGCACCGCCGCATCCCCCGCCACGGGTCGCCCGGCGATCAGTTCGTCCAGCGAAGCCAAAATCCCCACCGCGCCAATCGTCGGCGTCGGCAGGATGCCCTTGCCGTCGGTTTCATTGTAAAGCGACACGTTGCCTGACACGATCGGCATATCAAGGGCCGCCACGGCTGCGCCGATCCCTTTTATAGCACCCACGAATTGCCCCATGATTTCCGGCTTTTCCGGGTTGCCGAAGTTCAGGTTATCCGTCGTGGCCAAGGGCCGCGCGCCCACGGCGCAAAGGTTGCGGTAAGCCTCGGCCACCGCCTGTTTGCCGCCCTCGAACGGGTTGGCCTTCACATAGCGCGGCGTCACATCGCTGGTGAACGCCAGCGCCTTGCCCGTGCCATGCACCCGCACCACGCCTGCACCCGCACCTGGGGCGACCACCGTGTCGGCACCCACTTGGCTGTCGTACTGCTCATAAACCCAGGCCTTGTGGGCGTAGGACGGCGAGCCGATCAGCGCGCGCAATCCGTCTAGCGCCGAAATCTCTGGCACCGCGCCCAACGGCGCCGCCGCCGGGGTTTCCACCCAAGGCCGGTCATATTCCGGCGCGCTTGAGGCGAGTTTCGACAGCGGCAGATCCGCTTTCACTTCGTTACCATGCAGGATCAGGAAGCGGTCTTCCGGGATCGTCTCACCCACGATGGCAAAGTCGAGGTCCCATTTGCGGAAGATCGCCCGCGCTTCAGCCTCCATCTCGGGCTTCAGCACCATCAGCATGCGTTCCTGAGACTCGCTCAGCATCATCTCATAAGCGGTCATGTTGGTTTCGCGTTGCGGCACGTCATCCAGCTGCAGCTTGATGCCAAGCCCGCCCTTGTCACCCATCTCGACCGCCGAACAGGTCAGGCCAGCCGCCCCCATGTCCTGAATGGAAATCACCGCGCCCGATGCCATCAGCTCAAGGCACGCCTCAAGCAACCGCTTTTCGGTGAAGGGGTCGCCGACCTGCACCGTCGGGCGCTTTTCCTCTATCGTGTCGTCGAACTCGGCGGATGCCATCGTGGCCCCGCCGACGCCATCCCGCCCCGTCTTGGCCCCAAGGTAGACCACCGGCATCCCCACACCGGACGCCACTGAATAGAAAATCTTGTCCGCATCCGCCAAACCGGCGGCAAAGGCGTTCACCAGACAGTTGCCGTTGTAGCTGGCGTGAAAGCGCACCTCACCCCCGACCGTGGGCACCCCGAACGCATTGCCATAGCCGCCCACACCTTCCACCACGCCCTGCACCAGTCGCTTGGTCTTGGGGTGGCTCGGCAGGCCAAAGGACAGGGCGTTCATCGCCGCAATCGGTCGCGCGCCCATGGTAAAGACGTCGCGCAGGATGCCACCGACGCCCGTCGCGGCCCCCTGATAGGGCTCGATATAGGACGGGTGGTTGTGGCTCTCCATCTTGAAGATCACGGCCTGCCCGTCACCGATATCCACCACGCCCGCATTCTCACCCGGTCCGCAAATCACCTGCGGGCCAGTCGTCGGCAGCGTGCGCAGCCACTTCTTCGATGACTTGTAGGAACAATGCTCGTTCCACATTGCCGAGAAAATGCCGAGTTCGGTGAACGAAGGCTCTCGCCCGATGATGCCCAAAAGCCGCTCATACTCATCCGGTTTCAGCCCGTGGGCGGCCACCAGTTCTGGCGTGATTGCGGGTTCGGACATTGGCAGGCCTCCACAACATTTCGCCAGCCTCATAGGCCATGGGGCCGGGCAGGGGAAGCACCCGCGACGGCCGCGAATATTTTTCTGCAATTATTTTGCGTGCTCTGTCGAAATCGGCAAAGTGCAAGCGTCCTTGGATTACGAAACCCAAAACCAAAAGGAAAACCGAGAATGTTGTTCACTGTGACCCCGCTTTACGCCCTGCCGCTTGCCGCCATCTTCCTGATCCTGTGGTTCCGCATCAGCGGGGTGCGGGCCGCAACCAAGACCTCCTACGGCGACGGTGGCAACACCGAGCTTCTGCGCCGTGTGCGCCAGCACGGCAACTTCGTCGAATGGACGACCTTCGTCCTGATCCTGATGATCCTGGCTGAAGGCATGGGTGCACCTGCCCTTTACCTTCACATCTCTGGCGCGCTCCTCCTGATCGGGCGGATTGCGCATCCCTTCGGCCTTGGCGCCATCGACAACGCCGCCCACCCGCTGCGCTATGTCGGCAACGGCACCAACATTCTTGCCACGGTGAACCTGATGGTCTGCCTTGGCGTGAACATCCTCGGTCTCTGAAACTTCACCCCTGAAACCAGCAATCCAAGGACACACATCATGCAATACATGCTTCTGATCTACGGTGCTCCCGCAGTTGAGCCGCAATACGGCACCCCCGCCTTCGCCGAGATGATGGAAGGCTATGCTGCCGCCAGTGCAAAGATGGTCGCCGATGGCGTCATGCGCAGCGGCGAAGG
The DNA here is from genome assembly GCA_027489175.1 of Rhodobacter sp. Taxonomy (GTDB): domain Bacteria; phylum Pseudomonadota; class Alphaproteobacteria; order Rhodobacterales; family Rhodobacteraceae; genus Tabrizicola. Next base: position 3,126 of record JAIYAE010000007.1, on the reverse strand, counting down.
CCTGCAAGGCGTGGAAACGGCCACTTCGCTGCGGATCCGCGGTGGCAAGGTCGAGACGATGGACGGCCCCTTTGCCGAGACCAAGGAACACCTTGGCGGCTACTATGTGATCGACGTGCCTGATCTGGACGCGGCCCTGAAATACGCCGCTCTGATCCCCTCGGCCAAGTATGGCACGGTCGAGGTGCGCCCGTTGATGGATTACAACCCGGCCGGCAATTGACGCGAAAGGATACCAATCATGGCCGCCTCCGAAGCCATTGCCGTCACCAAAGCCCTTGAGGCGGTGATGCGCAATGATCGGGGGCGGCTGATCGCCGCGCTGATCTCGCGTTTGCGGGATTTTCAGCTGGCTGAAGAGGCCCTGCAAGAGGCCGCCATTTCCGCGCTGGCACACTGGGGCCGGGTGGGTTTGCCGAGTTCCCCTCAAGGGTGGCTGTTGAAAGTGGCGCTGCGCAAGGCCATCGACCGGCTGCGTGGCGGGGCACGGGAAACCCGCAAGGCAGCCGAGCTTGCCCATTTTGTCGGCGACGAAGCGGATGAAAGCGAACCCGAGATGATCCCCGACCAGCGCCTGCGCCTGATCTTCACCTGCTGTCACCCGGCCCTTGACCCCAAGTCGCGCGTGGCGCTGACGCTGCGCACCCTTGGGGGACTTACGACCGGTGAGATTGCACGCGCGTTCCTTGATGCTGAACCCACGATGGGCCAGCGCCTGAGCCGCGCCAAGGCCAAGATCAGCGCCGCCGGCATCCCCTTCAAGGTGCCTGACCCGGAAGACCTGCCCGACCGGCTGAATTCGGTCCTGACCGTGGTCTACCTGATCTTCAACGCGGGCTATACCGTGGGCCCGTCGCTGGACCGAGACCTTTGCGCCGAGGCGATCTTTCTGGCGCGGATGCTGGCCCTTCTGCAACCCGGCGAGGCCGAGGTTGAAGGCTGCCTGGCCCTCCTCCTGATCACCCACGCCCGCCGCGATGCGCGGTTGCGCGACGATGAGACCGTGGCGCTGACCGATCAGGACCGCGCGCTTTGGGACCGGCAAATGCTGGCCGAAGGGCTTGGCCTCCTGGAAACCGCCATGTCCCGCCGGGCGCCGGGGCCGTTCCAGATCAAGGCTGCCATTGCCGCCTGCCAAAGCCAGTCTCCGCCCGACTGGCCACAGATCGCCGCCCTCTACACCGGTCTTTACCGGCATGAGCCGACGCCGATCATCCAGCTCAACCAGGCCGTCGCGCTGGCTGAGGCTGGGCATTTGCCCGCGGCCATCGCCAGCCTTGTGGGCCTTGCCGAACCTTTGGCCGACTATCAGCCGTATCATGCAGCCTGCGCGGAATACCTTGGACGCGCGGGCCAGACCGATGCCGCGCTCACCGCCTATGACCGGGCCATTGGCATGGCGGTCTCACCGGCCGATGCCGCCTTCCTGACCCGCCGCCGCGACCGGCTGCGTGCGTAAAAAAAAGGCCGAGCTTTACGCTCGGCCAAGTCCAACAGGGAGGTATGCAGCAGCGAGAGCACAGTCATCGCCGCTGCATGAGGGGGAAATAGAGGCGTCTGGTGCCGCAAACAAGGGCAGGTTGCCCGCTTATTCGGCATTGCTGATATGCACTTGCCGCATGGCAGCAGGGTTCAACCCTCAGGCGGCCGCGTCATCCGCCTGGCGGCGGCGGAAGGCCATGATCTCTTCGGTCACGAAATCCCGGAAGGCCGCCACACGCTTGGAATGGCGCAATTCCTCGGGGTAGGCGAGGAACACCGGCACCTCAGCACTTTGCACATCGGGCAAGACGCGGACAAGATTGGGGAAATCCTCGGTCAGGTAATCGGGCAGCACCCCCACGCCCAGATGGTTCAACACCGCCTGCAACACGCCGAAGTAATTGTTCACCGTCAGCGTTGACGGAATGTCATGCGACATCAGGTCCTGCACCAGGATCGCCCCCGCCGCGACCTGCGGCGTGCCCGCGTGCTGGCTGATCAGGCGATGCGCGCTCAGGTCATCCAGCACCTCGGGCGTGCCATGCGCCGCCAGATACTCTGGCGTTGCGTATAGCCGCATCTGGATGTTCATCAGCCGCTTCCGGATCAGGTCGGCCTGGCTGGGTTCCTTCATCCGGATTGCCACATCCGCCTCACGCATCGGCAGGTCCAGCACCCGCTCTTCCAGCATGAGGTCGATCTTCAGCGCCGGGTACTTCTCATAGAGACGCGCCAGACGCGGGGCCAGCCAAAGCGTGCCGAACCCTGTGGTCGTGGTCACGCGCAATTCGCCAAACACCTCATCTTCGCTGTCGCGGATGCGGGCGGCGGTGGCGTCCAGCCGTTTGACCATGGCTTGCGTCGCGTCAAACAGCAGTTCCCCCTGTTCGGTCAGGATCAGCCCCCGCGCATGGCGATGGAAGAGGGTGACGGCAAGTGATTCCTCCAGCGCGCGGATCTGGCGGCTGACAGCCGATTGCGACAGGTGCAACACGTCACCGGCATGGGTCAGGCTGCCCTTCTCCGCCACCGCGTGAAAGATCCTCAGCTTGTCCCAGTCCATCCCTGCCTCCCCACAAACACGCGGCACCCTAGCATGCCCGCCCCCAGATAAGGAAACCTGAACACGATTTCACCCACGTCTGCGGCGAATCCTTCCGCCGCATGGCCCTTTCGCGGGCGCTCGCTCCGTCCTATGATCGCCAAAAGGCAGTGCGGCGGCCGGTTTGTCGGCGGCGTGAAGGGATCAGGCATGGCGGTAGGCATCTTCGATTCGGGGCTTGGCGGGCTGACTGTTCTTGATGCGGTAACAAAGCGTCTACCTGATGTGCCTTTTGTCTACTTCGGCGACAATGCCCATGCCCCCTACGGCGTCCGCACCGCCGATGACATCTTCAACCTGACCTGCGCAGCGGTAGAACGCCTTTGGGCCGAGGGCTGCGATCTGGTGATCCTGGCCTGCAACACCGCCTCTGCCGCCGCGCTGAAGCGGATGCAGGAAACCTGGGTTCCGGCCGACAAGCGCGTGCTGGGCGTCTTTGTTCCGCTGATCGAGGCGCTGACCGAACGGCAATGGGGCGACAATTCCCCCCCGCGTGAGGTTGCGGTCAAACATGTCGCCCTCTTCGCCACTCCCGCCACCGT
>JAIYAE010000034.1 GCA_027489175.1 Rhodobacter sp. | reverse complement strand
CGTGCTCCGATGGCTCTGGCTGCGTAAGCAGTTCGAGGTATCGAAACTTAAGCCCCTGCGCTTAGCCGCGTAGGGCGGGGTTCGCAGGTACCTGGCAACAGAAACCTGCACCTTCCCCCCCAAGCCGCTCCTCCTCGTCGCCATGGGTGACGCCGTCATCGTTTCGGATGCCCTTGCCATCTGCCCCCTGACCGCCACATCCTTGGCCATGTTCCGCGCGGCCCTTCTTGTCTGGTTGACCGCCCAACCCGCCCTCGCCTGCGAGACGGCGCTGCTTCTGTCCATCGATGTCTCCGGCTCTATCGACAGCGCCGATTACCGGCTGCAGGCCGAAGGTCTTGCCACCGCCCTGACAGACCCCACCGTGGCCGAGACGCTGGTGCGCGGCAAGGTTGCCCTTGCGGTCGTCCAATGGTCCGGCCCCGCGCAGCAGACCCTGTCCCTGTCCTGGCAACGGATGCTGACGCCAGAGGCCGTCACCACCTTCGCCGCCCGCGCGGCCGCGATGCCGCGCGCCTTCAAGGGGTCGGACACGGCGGTAGGTGAGGGGCTGCGCTTCGCCATCGCCCAGTTCGCCGCCGTTTCCGACTGCACGGCCCAAGTCATCGACATTTCCGGCGACGGCCCGGAAAACGCCGGCTTCACCGATGCCAAGGCAAGGTCCGAAGCCATCGCCAGTGGCATCACCCTCAACGCCATCGCGATCGAGGAACCCGGCCCCGCCGCCCCGGTCACCAGCTACTACCGCGGTTGGGTGATCACCCCCGGTGGCTTTGTGATGACCGCGCGCGGCCTGCAGGACTATGCCGAAACCCTGCGCCTCAAACTGCTGCGAGAGTTGGGCGACCCCATCGGCTGACCCCTTGACCGAACCCCCGCCACCCCCTAGGCAAATCCCATGGGGTCCGCGTCCACCCCGTGAGGCTTCGGCCCAAGCGTCGCATCCCTGACCCCTTGGCCAAAGGATGCACCCCATGCCCGGTTTTTCCCAGATCACCCCCGCCCAGGCCTTTCGTCTGATCGGCACCCCCGATGCCCCGACCGTCTTTGACGTCCGCGTCGAAGATGACGTCGCCGCCCTGCCCCAGGTCATTCCCACCTCGCGGCGGCTGGCCCATACCGCACTTGAGACGCTGACCGGCCCGCCCGGCCGGGCCATCGTCGTCTGCACCAAAGGCCGCAAGCTTTCTGAAGGGGTAGCCGCCTGGCTGCGCAGCGCCGGTTGGCAGGCCGAGGTTTTGCAGGGCGGCACCCTTACCTGGGTCGCCGCAGGCCTGCCGATGACGCCGATTGGCGTGCGGCCTGCGCCCGGCACCCCATGGGTCACCCGGCACCGGCCCAAGATCGACCGCATCGCCTGCCCTTGGTTGATCCGCCGCTTCATCGACCCTACGGCGCGCTTCCTGTATGTCGCCCCGGCCGAGGTGGCCGACGTCGCCGACCGCTTCGGCGCGATTCCCTTTGACATCGAAGGGGTCCCGTTCAGTCACCGTGAAGACCGCTGCACGTTTGACACGCTGCTGGATGACTTCCAGCTGCACAGCCCGGCGCTTGACCGGATGGCAACGGTGATCCGCGCGGCCGATACCGACCGGCATGACTTGGCCCCCCAGGCCGCGGGGCTTCTGGCGCTGTCGGTCGGCTTGTCACGGATGTATCACGATGACCTGCAACAGCTTGATGCGGGTATCGCACTTTATGACGCCCTCTACCGGTGGGCCCGTGACGGACATGAAGAAGGCCATGACTGGCCGGCAGGACGCAAAGAATGACGCCGACCCTTTCTGACCTGACCCGCACTTTCGCGCGCATCGGTTTTCTGTCCTTCGGCGGCCCCGCCGCGCAGATCGCGCTCATGCACCGCGTGATCCTGGACGAAAAGCGCTGGGTTTCGGAACCTGACTACCTCCGCGCCCTGTCGTTCTGCATGCTTCTGCCGGGGCCCGAGGCGATGCAGCTGGCCACCTGGATCGGCTGGCGGCTGCATGGGGTGACAGGCGGGCTGATCGCCGGGGGTCTGTTCGTGCTGCCCGGCGCCGCCATCGTCCTGGCCCTGACCATGGTCTATGCCACCTTTGGCGATGTGCCCTTTATTGCGGCCCTCTTCACCGGGGTGCAGGCCGCCGTCATCGCCATCGTGATCGAAGCGCTGATCCGCGTCTCGCGCCGGGCGCTGAAATCGGCTGAGGCTTATGTCATCGCCATCGCCGCCTTCGCGGCCCTTTACCTCTTCGACGCGCCCTTTCCCCTGGTCATCCTGACCGCAGCGATCTGGGGTTTTCTGCGCACCCCCGCCGTGGCGCGTGACCCGCTGGCCCCCGCCCCGCCTGCTGCCCTTGCCCGGTCCGTCAAGGCGGCGGTGGTCTGGCTGGTGATCTGGCTGGCACCTTTGGCCGCCCTTGTCCTGCTGGCCCCCGGGCGGCTGGCCGAGATCGGTATCTTCTTCTCAAAACTTGCCGTCCTGACCTTTGGCGGCGCTTACGCGGTGCTGGCCTGGATGGCGCAGGAGGTGGTTGAGGATAAGGGCTGGCTGACCCTGACCCAGATGATGGATGGCCTTGGGCTGGCCGAAACCACGCCAGGGCCGCTGATTCTGGTCAATCAGTTCGTCGGCTTTCTTGCCGCCGATCAGGTGGGCGGTCTGGGCTTCGGCGTCCTGGGCGCGCTGGTGGCGCTGTGGATGACCTTCATCCCGTCTTTCCTGTTTATCTTCACCGGTGCCCCGTTCATTGACCGGCTGACGCATATGCCACGCTTGTCGGGGGCCTTGGCCGCGATCACGGCGGCGGTGGTCGGGGTGATTGCCAACCTTTCGCTCTGGTTCGCGCTGCATGTCCTGTTCGCCAGCGTCCCCGAGGTGGCGCTTGGCCCGTTGCAGATGGCCCTGCCCGACCCCACCACCCTGCGCCCCCTGCCTGCGCTGATTGCCATTGCGGCGGGGCTGGCGCTGTTGTGGCGGCACTGGCCGCTTTTGTGGGTGCTTGCGCTTTCAGCAGCCGCCTCGGCCTGCGCCAGCCTGCTTTAGCGGCTGTCCCGGCTCTCGTGTCAGTTTCCGCCTGCCGCCCCTTCCCTTGGGCTTCAAATCCCCTATGGTGGGGGCAATCACGAAAGGGCATCCGGATGGCGCGCTCCATCGACTATGGCACTCTGATGCATCGCGCGATGCGCGGGCTGATCCAGACGGTTCTCGCCGATGTGGCGGACCACGGCCTGCCCGGGGCGCATCACTTCTTCATCACCTTCGACACCACCTATCCGGGGGTAGAGCTGGCTGATTGGCTGCGCGACCGCTACCCGACCGAAATGACCGTCGTCATCCAGCACTGGTATGAAAACCTGACGGTGACCGATGACCACTTCACCATTACCCTCAACTTCGGCAACAACCCCGAACCGATGATCATTCCCTTCGACGCCGTCCGCACCTTTGTGGACCCGTCGGTTGAGTTTGGGCTGAAGTTCGAAACCCAATCCTCGGATGACGATGAGGACGAGGAGGACGATGAACCCGAAGCTGAAGAAACCCCTGCCCGCACCGATGCGCAGGTCGTCTCGCTTGACCAGTTCCGCAAGAGCTGACCGTTGAGCAGCGATCTGGCGCTGTTCCGCCGCAGGCTGCTGCAGAACCCCAAACAGGTTTCCGCGCTGGCGCCGTCCTCACGCTTTCTGGCGCGGGCGATGGCCGAAGGCCTTGGGCCAAAGACCGGCCGCGTGGTCGAGTTTGGGCCCGGCACCGGCCGGCTGACCCGCGCGATCCTTGCGGCCGGGGTTCCCGCCCGGATGCTGGAACTGTTTGAGCTGGACAGTGATTTCGTCCGCCACCTTCACCAGCAGTTCCCGGGCGTGGCCGTGCACCACATCGGCGCCGATCATGCCGGTGAGGTGGTGGCCCCGGGCGTGGGGGCCGTGGTCTCTGGCCTGCCGCTTCTGTCGATGCCCGCCGAGGTGCGTGAGGCGATCGTGGGCGCCGCATTCCGCATCCTCGCCCCCGGCGCGCCCTATATCCAGTTCACCTACGGCCCAAAACCGCCCCTGCCGCCCGAGACGATGGAAAAGCTGGGCCTGCGGGTCGAAGCCGGGCCGAAGATCTGGCTGAACCTGCCCCCCGCGCGGGTCTATCGGTTCTATCGCATCTAACGGTATGCGACGGTATGCCAATTGATTTCGGCGCCCTCCGGCGCTAGGAGAGGCACGACATCTTTCGAGGAGGCACCGATGACCGCAACCCGGACCGAGACGGACAGCTTTGGCCCGCTGGAGGTGCCCGCAGACAAGTATTGGGGCGCACAGACCCAACGGTCGATCATCAACTTCCCCATCGGCTGGGAACGCCAGCCCACAGCCATCATCCGCGCGCTGGGGGTCATCAAGCAGGCCTGCGCCCGGGTGAACATCGTGCAGGGCGACATTTCGGCCGATTTGGGGAACGCCATCGCCGCCGCCGCGCAAGAGGTGATCGACGGCAAGTTTGACGACAACTTTCCGCTGGTCGTCTGGCAGACCGGGTCGGGCACCCAGTCGAACATGAACGCGAATGAGGTGATCTCGAACCGCGCGATTGAGATGCTGGGCGGAGTGATGGGGTCGAAGAAACCCGTCCACCCGAATGACCACGTGAACATGGGGCAATCCTCGAACGACACCTTCCCCACCGCGATGCATGTGGCCATCGGGATGATGGCGCGCGATGTGCTGCTGCCGGGGCTGGAAAAGCTGTCGGCGGCGCTCTGGGCGAAGTCCAACGAATTCAAGGACATCATCAAGATCGGCCGGACGCATACCCAGGATGCGACGCCGCTGACGCTTGGCCAGGAATTCTCGGGCTACGCCACGCAAGTCGACAAGGGGATCGCCCGGGTCAAGATGTGCCTGCCCGACATCTACGAACTGGCCCAAGGCGGCACCGCCGTCGGCACCGGCCTGAACACCCGCGTCGGCTGGGATACGCGCGTGGCCGCCGAGATCGCGAAAATCACCAGCCTGCCCTTCGTCACCGCCCCGAACAAGTTCGAAGCCCTCGCCGCGCATGACGCGATGGTCATGTTCTCCGGTGCCCTGAAAACGGTCGCCGCGAGCCTTTTCAAGATAGCCAACGACCTGCGGCTGCTGGGCTCTGGCCCCCGCTCCGGTCTGGGAGAACTGATCCTGCCGGAGAATGAGCCGGGGTCCTCGATCATGCCTGGCAAGGTCAATCCGACCCAGGCCGAAGCGCTGACCATGGTCTGCGCGCAAGTGATGGGCAACGATGCGGCGGTCGGCTTTGCCGGGTCGCAGGGGCATTTCGAGCTGAACGTCTACAACCCGATGATGTCCTATAACGTGTTGCAATCCATGCAGCTTCTGGGCGACGCGGCCGGATCCTTCACCGACAACATGGTGGTAGGCACGCAAGCGAACGTGGCGCGCATCGACAAGCTTATGAAGGAATCGCTGATGCTGGTGACGGCGCTTGCGCCCACCATCGGCTATGACGCGGCCACCAAGGTCGCCAAGACCGCGCACAAGAACGGCACGACCTTGCGGGAAGAGGCGATTGCCCTTGGCTATGTCGATGGCGAAACCTTCGACCGCGTGGTCCGCCCCGAAGACATGATCGGCCCCAAAGGCTAAGGCATGGCCGAGGTCATCAACCTAGCCCGGGCGAAAAAGCAGGCGGCCCGCAAGGCTGCCCGCAAGACCGCAGACGCGAACGCCGCCAAGTTCGGGCGCACGAAGGCAGAGCGTGAGGTGGAGGAGGCGCAAGCCGAAAAGGCCGCGCGCGATCTGGACGCGCATAAGCGCGAAACCGATTAACCCACGCTTAACCGTGTTCTGGCAGCTTTCGGTGGTCGGAGGTGTGTCATGAAAAATCTGCCGGAAACCATTTCTCCTGAACGCTGGATGACTCACCTGTTCTCCGCCAAAAGCGCGGCAGAGGGTGGAACGGTCCACAGAAAGGTGACAGGTGTCGAACGACTGGTCGGCCGAGACAGGTTCTTGCAAGTGGTCCGCCGCCGGGGCTACCGCGCTGTGGAAAACGCTGGCCAATTCATCGTGTTCTGCAATCGCGAGCCGGTTTTTTTACACTCCTGACCTTGGGCTGCTGGACGCAAATCTTTTCGAAAAGATTTGCAAAATCCTTCGAAGGATTTTGTCCTTAGGCTGCGGTTGCGCTAATCTGGGCTCCATGACTGCCCGCCCCCAGAAACGCTCACTCACCCTGCACGGCCATCGGACCAGCGTGTCGCTGGAGGCGCCGTTCTGGGAGGCCTTCCGCGACATCGCCGCCGAGCGGCAGGTTCCGCTCAACCAGCTTGCCGCCGAAGTGGACGATGCGCGCAGCGGTGATGAGGGTCTGGCGTCGGCGATCCGGCTTTACGTGCTGAACCACTACCGCTCCGCGACCACCTCAAGCGTGGTCGCCAGATCGCCGTAGCCAGTAAAGCGCCGCTCATAGGCCAGACCCAATCGCGCGGCGCAGTCCTGCGCCTTTGTGTCCAGTGCCAGATCATCGACCTGAGCCTGATAGACCAGCTTGGTGTAATTGCCGAAATACATGTCGCGCAGCTCGGGGTGGCGGTCCAGGCCCATGGGACGCCAGACGAAGGCATCAAACTGCCGGACCAGAAAATCGGTCAGGTAGAAGGCGGTGAATTCAGTTTCGGACTTCGCGGCGAAAGCAGCGTTACCTTCAAAAAACGAATAACAATGTGGACCTTCGACCATCTCGACGCCTAGTTCCTTGCACTTTTCGAACAACCGGCCACCCGTGCCACAATCGGCATAGACCACGAAGACCGTCTCGTACTGACCCCGCGCTTCGGTCACCGCGGCCTCGACCGCAGGGATGATCTTGTCCGGCCAAAGGTGCAGTTTGGCGGGCAGGCACTGCAGGTCCATATGGTCCCACCCATTGGCGGCCTTCAGCGCCAGGATCTCATGCGCAAGCGCTCCGCAAGCGATCAGAAGGATGCGCCCGGACCGCACCGGTGCCAGCCCCACCTCGCTTAGGATCAGATCATCCATGCTGTCCCCTCGGGTCAGCCGACCCTATCGGCCGATGCGTGACCAGGCGAGGATCAGACTTGCCGATACGGCCGCGAAAGCGACGGCGGCCAGTGGCACGCCCGACCAGAAGGCCAGGGCCAGCGTCAGCCCCGCCGAAAGGATCACCAATGCGATCAAGCCCAGAAAATGCGTCAGTGGCATGACAGCGCCTCCTCAGCCGACAACCTGCGCGTCTGAAACGGTTTTCGCAAGCCCTGTCGGCATCACAGCACCGTGCATGGCCCTTGGGGCACATGCTACGGTGCGCCTTCATGGGAGAAGCCTTCAGGCGGACAACTGGTTGTGCTTGCGGGCCACGAACTGCTTGGCCGTTTCCACGGCGACGGCTGCATCGCGGCAATAGGCATCAGCCCCAATCGCCTTGCCGAACTCTTCGTTCAAAGGCGCGCCACCGACCAGCACGATGTAATCCTCGCGCATGCCCTTTTCCTTCATCGTGTCGATCACGACCTTCATGTAGGGCATCGTGGTCGTCAGCAGGGCGGACATGCCAAGGATATCGGGCTGCTCACGCTCCAGCGCCTCAAGGTATTTCTCGACCGAGTTGTTGATCCCAAGGTCCAGCACCTCAAACCCGGCGCCTTCCATCATCATCGCGACAAGGTTCTTGCCGATGTCGTGGATGTCGCCCTTGACGGTGCCGATCACCATCTTGCCCATCCGCGGCGCGCCGGTTTCCACCAGAAGTGGCTTGAGGATGAACATCCCGGCCTTCATCGCGTTGGCGGCCAGCAGCACCTCGGGCACGAAGAGGATCCCGTCGCGGAAGTCGGCGCCCACGATGGTCATGCCAGCCACCAGCGCCTTGGTCAGAACGTCATAGGGCGTCCAGCCGCGTGCGATCAGGATGTTGACGCCATCCTCGATCTCCTCCTTCAGACCGTCGTAAAGGTCGTCGTGCATTTGCAGCACAAGCTCGTCATCAGAAAGATCGGCAAGGATGATGTCGTCTTCGTCGGCCATCGGGCGGGCTCCAAGCGGAAGTGTCTTCAAGGATGCATGGTCGCAAAGCGGCAGGGCCACTATGCGCCAAGCGACATACACCGAATGAAAGCCGACAGAAAGCCGTCGCGGTTGGGAAAGTTGTGGCAAATGTTCCGCCTTCGTTCTAGATTTGCCCTACCATGACAGATGACAGCATCCTTCCCGGCCAACGCTTGCGCGGACGCGGGGCCGACAGCAACGCCGCCGGGCGCTTCGAACGGCATCGCGTAGACGCGCATGACGATGGCTGGGACCTGGCAGAGGAGGAGCGTCTGGTTCGCACCGAGACCCGTCTGGAACGGCCCCGGTCCGCCATCACCTACAACCGCTCACCCGATCTGCCCTTTGACCGGTCGATCAATCCCTACCGGGGCTGTGAGCATGGCTGCGTCTATTGTTACGCCCGGCCCAGCCATGCCTTCCTGAACCTTTCGCCCGGCCTGGATTTCGAGACCCGGCTGATCGCCCGCCCCGGCATCGCCGAGGTGCTGGCGGCGGAACTGCGCCGCCCTGCCTACAAGGTGGCCCCGATCGCCATCGGCACCAACACCGACCCCTACCAGCCCATCGACCGCGACCATGGGCTGATGCGACAGGTGCTGCAGGTGCTGTCCAGTTTCAACCACCCGGTCTGGATCACCACGCGCGGCACACTGGTGGAACGCGACATCGACCTTCTGGCCCCGATGGCCGCGCACGGGCTGGCGGCTGTGTCGATCTCGATCACCACGCTGGACGAAGGCCTTGCCCGGCAGATGGAACCCCGCGCCCCCGCGCCAAAGCGGCGGTTGCAGATGATCCGCGCGCTGGCCGCGGCGGGCATTCCCGTGCGCGTGCAGGTCTCACCCCTGATCCCGGCGCTGACGGATCACGAGCTTGAGGCAGTGATGGCCGCCGGGGCCGAGGCGGGGGCAACCTACGCCAATTCCATCCCCCTGCGCCTGCCGGCTGAGGTGGCGAACCTCTTCCGCCGCTGGATTGAGACGACCTTCCCCGACCGCGCCGCCCGCGTCATGGGACGGGTGCGCGAATTGCACGGCGGCCGCGACTATGACCCGGAGTTTGGCACCAGGATGACCGGCCAGGGCCTCTGGGCGGAGCTGATCCACCGCCGGGCCGACGTGGCACGCAAGCGGCTGGGCCTTGGCAATGGCATGCCGCCGCTGCGGTGTGACCTCTTTCGTCCACCACCGCGGGCTGGGGATCAATTGTCGTTATTCTGACCGCTGAGAGACCGATTTCTTCAAAGAAATCGGACCGGAGCCTTCGAAGGCTCCGCACCGGAATTTTCGAAAATTCCGGTGTTACCCCCGCCGACCGCGCCGTTCTCGCTTTGGGTCGCCCGAGGTATCCCCCGTCCCGTCCGAAGCTGACGAGAACCCGCCAAGATGCGCGGTGATGTCCTCCAGCGTCGGGCGCGGGCCTTTCGGGCGGCTTTCCAGCGCAGCATGCATCGCCGTCAGGTGCCCGGGCATCGTGCCACAGCAGCCGCCAATGACCCGCACCCCGGCGTCCCGCGCAAGGACTGCATACTCGGCCATCAGCTCTGGCGTGCCATCATAGTGGATATGGCCGTCCTGATATTTCGGGATGCCTGCGTTGCCCTTGGCGATCAGCGGGCGCGTCGTGCCGGTAGCGACAAAGCCAAGGACCGTGCGCATCAGGTCACTTGCCCCCACGCCGCAATTTGCGCCAAAGGCGATCGGCGGGTTCGGCAGCTTTTCCACCATCTCGGCCATCGCGGCCGAGGTCACGCCCATCATCGTGCGCCCGGCAGTGTCAAAGCTCATCGTGCCGCACCAGGGCATGCCGGCCAGGGCTGCGGCTTCGGCGGCGGCTTTGTATTCCTCAAACGCGCTGATCGTCTCGACCCAAAGGACATCCGCCCCGCCTGCCTTCAACCCCTCGGCCTGCTCGTGGAACATCTCCACCGCCAGCGCATGGGTCAGGGTGCCCATCGGCTCGAAGATTTCGCCCGTCGGCCCGACCGAGCCTGCGACCACCACCGGCCGCCCCGCCGCATCCGCGATTTCGCGCCCCAATGCGGCACCGATGCGGTTCAGCTCGTGCACCCGGCCCTGCGCGCCATGCAGCTTCAACCGGCTGGCATTCCCGCCGAAAGTGTTGGTCAGAAAGATATCCGACCCCGCCTCCACCGCCCCACGATAAAGGGTGCGGATATTGTCCGGCCGGTCGGTGTTCCAGAATTCCGGCGGCTCGCCCGATTCCAGCCCCATGTTGAAGAGGTTGGTCCCCGTGGCCCCATCGGCCATCAGCCACTCGCGTGAGGCAAGCATCCGGGTCAGCGCATCGGTCATGGTCGGGGTCCTTCCGTCAGGCGTTTTTCATCCTCTGCCATGCCCCGCCCCGAGAGGCAAATTCATATTCCGCATGACATGATGTGCCAGACCTCAACCAGCCAGGGCAGGACGGCGGCCTTGTGGCAAGCAACCGGCCCGCGTCCCGCCGGGAAAGCCGCCCTACAGGCTATCGATCAAGTCAACCCGCAGACCCAGAGGCTCGGCATGGCAACGCAACTCGGCCAGAACTGCGTCGCGGTTGGCAAGGGGCGATGCGACCACGCGGATGTGACCCATGAAGACCGTCGCCCCCAGCGCCTCGATCACGTCCAACGCGTCAAAGCCGTGGCCGATCAGCGGCACGACCAGAAGGTCAATCTCGGCAAGCTCTTCGCCAAGGGCAAGCATGTCGCGGACCGACTTCGTCTCCACTTTGACTGGACATGGCGTCGCACTCACAAAGCTGGCGGAGGGGGAAATCAACATGCCGGTCTCCTCTGGTTTCCTGTCCGGCCTTGCCGCCAGAAACGCGCCAAACGGCGGTCATCGGGGGGGTCAGCCTGGCGCGGTCATGAGGAAAACGCAGCAGTCCTGGCTTTATTCCGCGACCGGAGGAAAAACCCATGACCAGTGCCGCAAAGAAAAAGCGCCGGGCAGGTGCCCGACGCCTTTTTAGTCGATTGGACTTGCCCCGCGTTCTGGACGCGCCACGGCGCCCGCCGGTCAAGGCGGTAGCGCTACGCGGCGACGGGGTCAGATCTCGGTCATCAGCTGGGCCTTGGCCACCGGCAGAAGCTCGGCCATCTTGGCGCGGATCTGGTCAGCGCTGGCTTTGCCCGCAAGATCGGCCACCAGCTTGCGCACCACGTCTTCAATCCCCGCCTCTTCGAAATCGGCGCTGACGACTTCCATCGCATAGGCCGCCGCCTCATCGCCGGTCTTGCCCATCAACTCGGCCGCCCAAAGCCCGGTCAGCTTGTTGCGCCGCGCCTCGGCCCGGAACTGCATTTCGCTGTCATGGGCGAACTTGTTTTCAAAGGCGTTTTCGCGGTCATCGAACGTGGTCATGGCAGCCCTCCGGGGAACGTTTGTTGCAGCACCATATGCCCATCCCCGGCCCGTCCCGCAAGCCCCCGATCACCCCTTGCGCAGACCGTAGCGGGTGGCCGACGTCGCCTGCGATACTGCTGTTGTCTTGCTGTCGATCCAACCGGCCGCGCGCAACGCTGCGCGGATGCGCGCCTCGGGCAATGGCGGGCGCGGCCCCTTGGCGTTCACACACCAGACATAGCGCCCCACCAAGGCGGGCAGGGCCTTGACGAGCCGCTCCAGCGCGCCTTCGTCCATGATCTCGGCCACGAGGATTGTCGCCTCGGCCACTGGGGCCACGTGCCCCTCCAGCGCCGCCGCAAGCGTGGGATCGGTGACCGGCCACAGGCACCCGGCCCGCGCCCCGCCCATCAGTCCCAGCTTTTCGGCCAGGGTCGGGACCGGCTTTCGCAGCACCCGCGCCAGCCCCTCTGCCACCCCTGCCCCGACCGTGGCCACCACTGGCCCGCGCGCCGTTGCCAGCACCAGATCCTCGCCCTCAACCCACACCGCCGCAATGGCCTCGCGCGGGATCTTCGCCCGCACCTCACCGCGCAGGATCACCTCGGCCCCCTCGATCAGGATGCGCCCCGCGCCCTCTGCCCCCAGATACCGGATCGTCCCTTCTGCCTCGCGCCCCATCCCCCCCTCCTTGACCTCGCGGCCTTGCGACGGAACCGCCCTTGCCTTATAGCGCATTCAAAGACAGGGAGGGGTGGAAACCCGGCCCGACTTGTCCATTCATCGGAGAGCTCATGGCACGGCGCAAGAAGGTCTACGAAGGCAAGGCCAAGATCCTCTATGAAGGCCCGGAACCCGGCACCCTGATCCAGTACTTCAAGGATGACAGCGCCCCCACGGTTGCAGCCCCCGCCACGCTGGAAGGCAAGGGCGTGCTGAACAACCGCCTGTCAGAATTCTTCATGACCGGGCTGAACCAGATCGGCGTGCCGACCCATTTCATCCGCCGGATCAACATGCGCGAACAACTGGTCCGCATGGCAGAAATCATCCCGCTTGAGGTGGTGGTCCGCAACTTTTCCGCCGGCCCGATGACCGCACGGCTGGGCATCCCCGAGGGGACGCAATTGCCACGCCCCATCGTGGAATACTACTACAAGGACGAACGCCTGAACGCGCCCCTGGTGGCCGAGGAACATATCGTCGCCTTCGGCTGGGCCAACCAGCAGGACCTGGATGACATCATCGCCCTTGCCTTGCGGGTAAATGACTTCCTGTCTGGGGTGATGATGGGTGTCGGCATCCGCCTAGCTGATTTCAAGATCGAAGTGGGCCGCGTCTGGGATGGCGACTACATGCGCTTGATCGTGGCCGATGAAATCAGCCCCGACAGTTGCCGCCTTTGGGACATGCGCCTGCCCGAACGGCCCGACGGCACCCTGCCTGACCCGCAGCCGATGAATGACGTCTACAGCGAACTTGCGCGGCGACTGGGCGTCATGCCCTCGAACGTCACGCACACGACGAAGCCCACACTGATCAACTGACCGATCCCTTGGCCGCCCGGCCCGGGAAACATCGTGGCTTGCGCTCGATATCCTCATTTTGATATTATCTCAAAATGATATGATTCGAGAGACCCGTTCATGCTGATCGACCCGGAACACCTGCCCCTTGGCTTTCTCGTCAATACGGTCGGTCGGCTGCTCCATGCCGAAAGCACGGCCCGCTTCGCCCGCGAAGATATTGACCCCGTGCTGGTCGGCGTCCTCTGGACGATCAACCTCATGCCGGGGCGCAGCCAGGCTGACTATGCCGCCTATCAGGCGCGTGACGCCACGACCTACGGCCGGATGGTCGACAAGCTCGCCAACCGCGGCCTGATCGAACGCCGCCCCCTGCCGAACGACCGCCGCGCCTGGTCGCTGGCGCTGACAGCGAAGGGAACCGCCCTCCTCGCCGACCTTGCCATCGAGGCCAAGGCGGTGGAGGAGCGCTTCACTCGCGACATCCCGCCCGAAGACGCCCGCGCCATGCGCCGGGCTCTGGCGCAGCTGCTCCGCGCGCTCGGCGGCCTTGCCGTGGAGGACGGCACGCCATGAGACGCATCCTCGTCTTCGGCAAGACCCCGGCCCTGATGCCCGGCGCGCTCGCCGCCCTGACCTCGGCGGGCTTCGCGGCCGAGGGGGTCTTCGACGCCGCCGCCGCGATCGCGCGCCTGGCCGAAGGCCGGATCGACGCGGTCGCCATCGGCGGGGGCGTGGGCGACGATGAACGCCGCGTCGTCCTTGCCGCCGCCACCGTTCCAGTCATCCAGATTTTCGGCCCCCACAACCTTGTGCGTGATGTGACGCGCGCGCTTTCCCCCTGACCACCCCCAACCAAGGATTTGTTCCATGCCCAACCTCTTCCGTCACCGGCATTTTGCCGGATCGATCCTGCTTGCCCTTTTGCCGCTTGCTGCCACCGCCCAGATCGACACCCGCGCCGCGACGGTGACGGCGGCCGAGGTGCCCGCTGCCGCCTACGGCACCCCGGTCGACTACAACATTGGCTACCTCGTCGGCGAGGTGAAGCCCGGCACCGGCGTCTGGTGGGTCACCGAAGGCTCGCACCAGGCGATGTTCGTCACCACCGGCGAGGGCGTCGTCGTGGTCGATGCCCCACCGATCTTCGGCGACAAGATCGCAAAGGCCATCGCCAGTGTCACCGACGAACCGGTCACCCACCTGATCTACAGCCACCCGCACGCCGACCACATCGCTGGCGCCTGGCAGTTCCCCGAAGGGATAGAGATCGTCGCCACCAGCGAAAGTGCCGAGCACATCACCGAACTCCAGTCCGGTGAGCGCTTCGGGCCCTTCGGCACCTTCGTCGGCGGCAAGCCCGTTCCGGCCGTCACCCGCACCATCGCCGATGGCGAAAGCCTGACGATCGGCAGCCAGACCTTCAGCTTCCACGAGCTTGGCAAGGCGCATTCGCATTCCGACCTCGCGGTCCTTCTGCCCGACCACCGGATCGCGATGGCCGTAGATATCGTCTGGGCCGGCTGGATTCCCTTCGAACGTCTTGGTCATGCCGAGGATATCTCCAGCTACCTCGCCGCCCATGACGCGCTTCTTGCACTCGACTGGGATGTGATGGTCGGCGGTCATGTCGGCCGCCTTGCGACGCGCGACGATGTGGCGACGAACAAGGAGTATGTGACCGACCTCATCACCGCGACGATGGCCGCGCTGCAAAGCGTCAGCTACCAGTCGGCGGCGGAACGCGCGGGCTATGCCAACCCGTTCCTCACCACCGAAACCTACTTCGACGACGTCGCCCGCACGGCAAGCGCAGAGGTCGAGGCCAAGTGGGTGACCCGCCTCGGCGGGGCTGACGTCTGGACCTATTCCAACGTCCGCGCCGTGATGATGTGGCTGCGCTTGAACTGACACCACTTGGGCCGCTTTCCCCGCGAAGCGGCCCACCCCGTCGCGGAAGATGGGCTTGCCCCTCGCCCCCCCTTTCGCTATCCAGTGGCCACCATCGCCCGGAGGCCCCGATGAAAGCCCGCGTCACCGTCATGCTGAAATCCGGCGTCCTTGATCCGCAGGGCGAAGCGGTCCGCCATGCGCTTGGTTCGCTTGGCTTTGCGGGGGTGACCGGCGTGCGCCAAGGCAAGGTGATCGAGCTTGAGCTTGCGGAAACCGACCCTGCGAAAGCCGACACGGCAGTCAAGGCAATGTGCGAAAAGCTTCTGGCGAACACCGTGATCGAAAGCTACCGGGTCGAGGTTCTCTAGACCCCTGCCCCCGGCGCAAAGCGGCAGCTGACGCAAAGCCCACGCCCGGCAGCCCCCTGGCTGAACTGGCACTCCGCCCCGAATAGCGCCGCAATCTCCGCCACGATCGCAAGGCCAAGGCCGGACCCACCCGCCACTGCTGGCGTTGGAACCATCCGTTGTGGCTGGGTCGCCGACTGCAACGCGGCCAGCCGGTCAGGCGGCAGGCCGGGGCCATCATCCTCCACCTCCAGCAGCACCGCCTCGCCCTCTTGCCGGACGCGCACGGTCACCACCGCGCCCCGACCCGCATAGCGCAGCGCGTTGTCCACCAGATTGCGGAGGAGTTCGGCCGCCAGCACCGGATCAGCGAGCGCCCGTGCCTCACCCGCGCCCTCATAGCCAAGGTCGATCCCGGCATCACTGGCGGCGGGCAGCGCCTCTCCCGTCACCTCCCGCGCAAGGGCCGCAAGGTCAACAGGCCCCAGCGCCAGCCCCGTGGCCGCCGCATCCACCCGCGCCAGCGCCAGAAGCTGCGCCAGCACCCGTTCCGCCCGCACCAGCGCCGCCTCGGCCTTGTCCAGCGCCGCGTCGCGCGGCACCCGCTCCCCGGCCCGCCGCGCCAGCGCCAGCTGGGTGCGCAGCGTGGCCAGGGGCGTGCGCAACTGGTGGCTGGCGTTCCCGGTGAAATGCCGCAGCGCCGCCACCGCCCCCTCAAGCCGCGCCATGAAACTGTTGATCGCGCCTGCCAGCGGAGCCGCCTCCAACGGCACCTGCGCCTGAAGCGGGCGCAGGTCATCCGGCGTGCGTTCGGCAATCGCCGCCCCCAGCCGGTCCAATGGGCGAAAGGCCAGCGTCACCGCCACCCAGACAATCGCCACGATGCAGCCGATCAGCACCAAAATCCGCACCGCCGACCGGATCAGGATCTGCCGCGCCAGCGCCGACCGCGCCCGCGTCGATTCCGCCACGGTCACCGTGAACGCCACCGATTCCGCCCCGGTGGAAATCTGCCGCACCAGCGTGGCGCTGCGGATCGACACCGCGCCGAAAAGCCCATCGGCAAAGGCGATCCCGTCTTCGCCGGGGGCCAGCACCGCCAATGCCTCATACCCCGTCAGAAAAGTCCCCGCCGGGGCATCGACCCGGTAGAACACCTGGTCCTCGGCGGCAGAGGCGAGCATTTCCAGCGCGGCAAAGGGAATGTCGACCTCAAGCCCCCCGCCTTCGTCCACCGTGACCCGTTCCGCAATGGCAAGGGCAGACCCTTCCAGCACACGGTCCGACAGCCCCTGCGCCGTCCGCACCGCCTCGCGCCACGTGTCGACCAGCGCCACCACCCCGATCAGCGCGGCGGCCAGCGTCAGGCCCAACAGCAGCCGGCGGCGCAGCGAATAGCCGGTCATCCCGCCTCCAACGGGCGTTCCAGAAGGTAGCCAAGCCCCCGCGCGGTCCGCAAGGTCAGCCCATAAGGCGCAATCCGCCGCCGCAGGCGCGAGACATACTGTTCAATCGCATTGTCTGACAGAAGGTCGTCCAGCGAGGTCAAGGATTGCACGATCGCCTCTTTCGTCACCACCTTGCCCGCGCGCAGGAAGAACAATTCCAAGAGCGCGCGCTCACGGGGCGGCAGGTCAAGGTCCATCTCCTCGGCCCGGAACTGCCGCGTGGTCAGGTCCAGCGTCAGCGCCCCCAACCGCACGACCGAGGATCGCAATCCAGCCTGCCGCCGCAGCAAGGACCGCACCCGCGCCTCAAGCTCACGCACGTCAAAGGGCTTGGACATGTAGTCATCCGCCCCAAGGTCCAGGCCCCGCACCCTCTCCTCCGCCGACCCGCGCGCGGTCAGGATCATCACGGCAGGTGACGGATTGCGCGCCCGGATGCGGCGCAGAAGGCTCAGGCCATCCAGCCCCGGCAGGTTCAGGTCAAGGATCACCAACTCAAACTGTTCGGCCAAAAGCAACGCCTCGGCGGCAAGCCCATCGTTCACGCAATCGACTGCATGGCCCGACCCCGCCAGAAGCGTGGTCAGCGCCTCGGCCAATGGCAGATCATCCTCGACAAGCAGCAGACGCATGGTCCCCCCTGCGGCCAGCCTAAAGCAGCAACCGCCGCCGGGAAAGCGCCAAGCCCACACCGGGGCCGACCCGCACACCACCCCGATTTTTCGCAGAAAAATCGTGCCGGAATTCTTCAGAATTCCGGTCCTCGCCTCAAGGCTTGAGCGAAGGGTCCAGATCGGGCAGGCTCCCCCCATGTGGCGCGCCTTGATCCTGACCCTGACCCTCGCCCTCCCGGCCAAGGCCGAGGTTGCCCGTTTCGCAGCCCCTGGGGCCGAGGCGGCAACCTTGCGCATCTACTCCACCCTCGACCAGCCCCTCGCCGCCCCGCTGATCGCCGCGTTCCAGACCGAAAACCCCGGCATCTCGGTGGTTTACGAAGACCTTCTGGCCGCCGACATCGCCACCCGCGTCACCACCGAAACCGATGCAGGCCAGCCGACCGCCGATTTCGTCTTTTCCTCCGGCATGGACCTGCAGGTGAAACTGGCCAATGACGGTTATGCCCAGACCGTCACCGTCCCCCTTGCCACCGCCTGGCCCGATTGGGCCAACTGGCGCGACATGGCCTTTGCCCTGACCTATGAACCGGGCGTTCTGGTCTGGCACAAGCCGTCCTTCCCCGACGGCCCGCCCCAATCACGGCTGGAGCTGATGGCCTGGGCCAAGACCCCCGCCGCCAAGGGCCGCATCGGCACCTATGACGTGGCCCGCTCGGCGGTCGGCTACCTTTACCTCGCCCGCGACGCGGAACATTTCGCCGACATCTGGTCGCTTGTGGCCGCGATGGGCCGGGCGGACCTTCAGACCTATCCAACGAGCCAGGCGATCATCGACCGCGTGGCTGATGGGCGGCTGGCCATCGGCTACAACATCCTTGGTTCCTACGCCGATGCCCGCGCCCGCAGCGAGGCGGATCTTGGCGTCCTTCTTTTGCGCGATTTCACCGTCGTCACCAGCCGCGTCGGCCTTGTCCCCCGCGCGGCGGCGCGGCCCGATCTTGGCACCGCTTTCCTTGCCTTCCTGATGGGCCGCGATGGCCAGACCCTGATGGCCGACCGCCTGCGCCTGGGTGCTGTCTCGCTTGAGGTGTCGGGCCAGAACACCGCCCGCGCAATGGAGGCAGCCCTTGGCAACCAGCTCCGCCCCGTGCCGGTCAGCCCCGGGCTTCTGGCCTACCTTGACCAGTCCAACCGCGCCCGGCTGATCGCGCGCTGGCAGGCCGCGCTAGGTAGCCCCTGAACCCTGTCAGCTTCCTGACAGGTTTCTGTGATGCATTGACCGCATGGGACCGGCGCGAGGAGGCGCCGCCCGGACAGTATCCGGCACGCAATGTGCCACAGGGAGGAGACCACTATGAAACACGCCCTTCTCGGCGCGGCCTTTGCCGTGGCCGCAGCCACCGCAGCCTTTGCGGAAGACTACATGATCATGGCACCCGCTGCCCCCGGCGGCGGCTGGGATTCGACCGCCCGCACCCTGCAAGAGGTGATGGTCGCCGAAGGCATCGCCGGCAACGTGCAGGTCCAGAACGTCCCCGGCGCGGGCGGCACCGTGGGCCTTGCCCAGTTCGCCTCCTCGGCGGCGGGCGATCCGACCCAGCTGATTGTCGGCGGCTATGTCATGGTCGGCGCGATCCTGACCAACGCCTCGCCGGTGTCCCTCGCCGATGTGACCCCCATCGCCCGCCTGACGGGTGAGGCCGTGGCGATTGCCGTTCCCGCCGCTTCGGAACTGCAGACGATCCAGGACCTGGTCGAGAAGATGAAGGCCGATCCGGGCTCCGTCTCCTGGGCGGGCGGCTCGGCTGGCGGCGTCGATCACATCACCGTCGGCCTTCTGGCCAAGGCTGCGGGCGTCGATCCGACCAAGATCAACTACGTCGCCTTCTCCGGCGGCGGTGAGGCGCTGGCCGCCATCCTTGGCAACCAGGTCACCGCAGGCATCTCGGGTGTGGGGGAATTCCTGCCGCAGGTCGAAGCCGGAACCATGCGCATCCTTGCGGTGTCGACCGAGGCCCGCTGGCCCGGCACCGACGCACCGACGCTGATGGAATCGGGCTATGACGTCGCCGTGCAGAACTGGCGCATGATCGCCGCCGCCCCCGGCCTGACCGATGAGCAAAAGGCCGCCGTCCTGGCCGACATCGACACCCTTGCGAAGTCCGAAGGCTGGAAGGCCGCCCTCGCCTCGAAGAACTGGGCCGACACCTACCTTGCCGGGGCTGAGTTTGAGGCACAGCTTGCCAAGGAAGTCGAAGCCACGACCGCGATCCTCAAGGACATCGGTCTGGTGCAATGACCGGAACTCCGGGAACCGGACGCAGCCCCGATGGGGCTGCGTTCATCATCGCAGGCCTTCTGGCGGTCTTCGGGGCGGTCCTTCTGTGGGACGCAAGCCTGATCCCCGACAAGGGCGGTTACGCAGGCATCGGCCCTGCGGCCATGCCCAAGGTGGTGGGGTGGGGCCTGATCGCGCTGGCGGCGGCCACCGTGGCCGGGGCCTTCAAGGGACGCCTTGCCTCTGTGCCGCGCCAGAACCCGGTGCCACTTCTGCTGATCGGGGCCGGGCTGATTGCCCAGATCGCCCTCCTCCATGTCGCCGGCTTTGCGCTTGCAACCGGCATCCTCTTCGCCGCCACCGCCGCCGCCTTCGGCAAGCGGAACCTCATCCTCACCCTGCCCCTGGGCTATGCGCTGGCCTTCGGCATCTACGGCATTTTCGACGGCCTTCTGCAGCTGAACCTGCCCGGCGGCTGGCTTGAAACCCTGATCTACGGCGGCTGAAGATGAGCACCTTCGAATTCCTTCTTCAGGGCCTCGGCACCGCGATGCAGCCGATGATCCTGCTTTACGCCCTGATCGGCGTGACCCTTGGCACCGCCGTGGGCGTTCTGCCCGGCATCGGCCCGGCGCTGACCGTGGCGCTTCTCTTGCCGGTGACCTACGGCCTTGATCCCGCCGGTTCGCTCATCATGTTCGCGGGCATCTACTACGGCGGCATGTACGGCGGATCGACCACCTCGATCCTGCTTAACACCCCCGGCGAAAGCGCCTCCATCGTCACGGCGCTGGAGGGCAACCGCATGGCCAAGGCCGGACGCGGCGGCCCGGCCCTTGCCACGGCTGCCATCGGCTCCTTCGTCGCAGGCCTCCTCGCCACCCTCGCCCTCGCCTTCCTTGCCCCGCATATCGTCAAACTCGCCCTCGTCTTCGGCCCGCGCGAGTACTTCGCGCTGATGATGCTGGCCTTCGTTACCGTCTCCGCGGCCTTCGGGGAATCCACCCTCAAGGGCCTCACCTCCCTCTTCATCGGCCTTGGCCTTGCCACCATCGGCATCGACAGCCTGACCGGTCAGGCCCGCATGTCATTCGGTGTGCCGCAGCTTCTGGACGGGATTGAGGTCACGACCCTCGCCGTCGCGATGTTCGCGTTGGGGGAATGCCTGTTTGTCGCCGCCCAGACTCACGGGCTGGATGACAAGGTCGAGGCAATCAAGGGCTCCGTCCGCATGACCGCGGCCGACTGGAAACGCTCCTGGCCCGCCTGGTTGCGCGGGTCGGCCATCGGCTTTCCCATTGGCGCGATGCCCGCAGGCGGCGCTGACATCGCGAGCTTCCTCAGCTACGGCACCGAAAAGCGCATGTCGCATCACCCGGAAGAGTTCGGCCACGGCGCAATCGAAGGCGTCGCGGGGCCCGAGGCTGCGAACAACGCCGCCGCCGCCGGAACGCTGGTACCCCTCCTGACCCTTGGCCTGCCGACCACCGCCACCGCCGCCATCATGCTGGCCGGCTTCCAGCAGTTCGGCCTGCAACCCGGCCCCCTCCTCTTCGCCACTGCCCCGCAGTTGGTCTGGGGCCTGATCGCGAGCCTCTTGATAGCAAACGTGATGCTTCTGGTCCTGAACCTGCCCCTGATCCGGTTCTGGGTCCTGCTTCTGCGCATCCCGCGCCCATGGCTTTATGCGGGGATCCTGATGTTCGCCACGCTTGGCACCATCGGCGTGAACCCCTCGGCGGTGGAACTGTCGATGCTGGTGATCTTCGGCTTCCTCGGCTACGGCCTGCGGCTTTACGGCTACCCGATCGCGCCGGTGGTCGTGGGGCTGATCCTGGGGCCGATGGCCGAGCAACAGCTGCGCCGGGCACTGTCGATCTCGCAGGGCGACTGGACGACACTGGTCTCAACCCCCCTTTCGGCCACCCTTCTCGGCATTGCCGCACTGGCGTTGATCGTGCCGATGATCCTGCGGCTGCGCGGCAAGGGCCAGGTCCTGACCCAGATCGCCGGCGACAGCGACTGACGGGGGAAAGCGGAGTTTTCAAAAACTCCGCACCGGAGCCTTCAAAGGCTCCGGTCCGATTTCTTGCAAGAAATCGGCGGCGCGCGGTTATCCATCCGTGCGCCGCGTCACCCGCAGCCAGATGCCGTCCTTCGCCCGCACCGTCAGATGCGCCACTGGCACAGGCACCTTGCCCGGCACGGCTTCAAACCGGAAGGCCCGCACCAGATGGGCCAAGAGAAGCGTGCCCTCCAGCATCGCAAATCCGGCCCCCGGACAAACCCGCGCGCCGCGTGAGAACGGCAGATAGCCGTCCCGCGCGGCCTCTTTCCCCTCACCCGCCCAGCGGTCGGGGTCAAACTCATCGGGCCGGTCCCACAGCCGTTCATGCCGGTGCAGGTGCCAAGGGCTGATCACCACCTGCGCGCCAGGCTTGACGGCCCGGCCCCGGAAGTCCTCGACCACCGTAGTCTCGCGCACCATCATCGGGACGGGTGGGTATAGCCGCAGCGCCTCGCGGAACACGTCGCGGGTAAAGCGCAAACTGCCCATCGTCGCGAACTCCGGCCTGATCCCCGCCGCCTCAGCCGCCACCCGCTCATGCACCTCCGGGTGCGTCGCCAGAAGATAGAGCGCCCAACCAAGGGCCGAGGCGCTGGTTTCATGCCCGGCCAGAAAGAAGATTGCCACCTGATCGACCATTTCCCCGGTCCCGAAAGGGGCACCCGTCACCGGGTCCGGCGTGGTCATGATTTTGGTCGCCAGATCCTGCGGCGCGGTCCCGGCAGCAATCGCCGCCGCTCGGTCCGCCGTAAGGCCGGTGATCAGACCCCGGATCACCTTGGCCGACCGCAGCGTCGCCTTCCGGTGCAGGCGCGGAAACCAGCGCGGCAAGGGCAGGAAGGCGGCAAGGTTCAGGATCGGCGCACTGCGTTGATAGGCGCGGAATTCATGAAACACCGCTTGCGCGACCTTGTCCTCGATCGGGATCGAAAAGAGCGTGCGGAAGATCACATCCGCCGCCGCGTGGCTGGCGGCAAGTTCCACCTCCACCTCACCCGTCCCCATCCGGGCCACCGCCGCCTCAGCCGCCGCCCAGATTGCCGGGAAAGCCTCACGCAGCCGCCCGCCCTCAAACGCCGGATCGATGATCCGCCGCTGGTGCAGCCATTCCTCACCGTTGGTGACGAAAACCGACCGGCCCAGCAGGGGCAACAGCCCCTCGGTCACGCGCCCCGACTTCGGGAAATCCGCCGGGCGCTCCTCCAGCACCCGCCGCACAAGGGCTGGGTCATTGCACAGGTAGCTGCGAAAGAAGGTCGTCCGAAACTCCGCCATCCAAGCGCGATACAGGCGCTGGGGCTGCGCCGACAGGATGTCGCGCCGGAACATCCGCAGGTAACCCCAAAGCGAAACCTTGTCCGCCCGAGGCTCCGGCTTCGGCGGCGTCATGCCACGTCCCGGTGCGGGCTGGCCGCCGTGGCTATCCGGCTGGTCGAAGGTTTCCTTTGCCGGAACCGCCGCGCCAACGTCATCGGCCCGGCCGTGATGCGGAAGTAATCGTAATCCGCCCGCCGTCCGGGCAGGTTGTCAAAGGCGCAAAGGTACTGGAAATGCAGCCGGAAGAACTTCCACCGCAGCGCTTTCCAGCGTTCGGGCGACAGCGTGCGCGTGAATGCGGCCGAGATGACGAGGGGCCAAAGCTGCCCCTCAGGCGCCACGCCGCTGACCGCCACCGGATCACACAGTGCAAAGCTGCAGCCATCGCCGGGCGCGGTCACGTCGACCCAGGTCAACTCCTCCCGCGTGGAAATATAGGCCAGATCCCCGCGCAGCCGCACCGCACCGGGCAGGAAAGACGCCATCGGCACCACCTGCCCCAGGGACAGAAACCCCAAGGGTGGAGCGCCCTCAGGCATCCCCTCGCGGATCAGATCGGCCAGGAACGACACCGCCAGATGCACGCCCGAGGAATGACCGACCACCAGCACCTCATCCACCCCGCTGCCAAGGGCCGCGCGAACACGGGCGCGAAACTCGGCCAGACGCGCCTCAAGCCGGGCGGGATAGGCCCCGCCTTCGCTTGCGGTAAAGGCGTAGTCATGCATCAGGTAATAGACGTAAAGCTTGCGGTCGATCACGCGAAAGCCGACCAGCGCCAGCCAGACCACCGCCGCCGCCAAGGGCCATTCCAGCCCCCAGGGCAGCGCCGCCCCCAGCCACAGCACCAAGCCACCAAGCACCAGCGCCACCAGCCCCTGCAGCAGAAGCAGGATCGCCGGATACAAGGCCGCAATCATCGGCCCCTTGCGCAGTCGCACCAGCCGGAAAAGCGCCCCCGACCCGATATAGGCCCAGGCCGTGCGCGCCAAAAGCCAGTAGGTGCTGGCAATCGCCTCGGTCATCGACTGGCGCACAAGGTCGGACCAGACCAGCACCTCGAAATCAATCTCGCAGCGGCGGCCAATGTCGGCCTCAACCGTCCAGCCGTAGGGCCTGGCCGCGCCCGCCTGCCGCAGCTTCGGCTTCAGCTTCAGGGCATAGCCGCTGATCGCCGCCTGTTCGGCCCCTTCGGTGCGGTAAAGCTCACGGTAGCGGCGGGGCGGGAACGGGTCATAGCCGGGCACATAGAAAACCTGGCGGCGGAACACGGGCTCCTCCACCGGATCCTTCGGTTTTCTTGCAGTTTCCGCCACGTCCATCCCGCCAGTCTGTCTGCCTTACCTTAACGGATGATGCAGCAGAAGAAAGGCATCACCCGGGCAAAGGCAGGCCGAGGACCTCATAGGTCTCCAGCATCCAGTAGCTGAAATCGGTGAAGGCCCCGGTCACCAGCGCCGCCCCCACGATCAGGAGAAGCACCCCCATCGCGCGTTCGATCACCCGCATGTGGCGCTTGAGCTTGCCCATCACCACCATCGACCGTTCGACAAAGATCGCCGCCAAGAGGAACGGCAACCCCAGCCCCAGCGCATAGACGCCCAAGAGGAGCGTGCCCCGCTCCATGCTGTTCTCTTGCGCCGCAAGGCTGAGGATCGCACCCAGTTGCGGGCCGATGCAGGGCGTCCAGCCAAAGGCAAAGGCCAGGCCCAGCACATAGGCCCCCGCCGCCGACCCGCCCCGATCCCCGGCATCCATCCGCATCTCGCGGTCCAGAATGCCGATCCGGAACAGGCCCACGAAATGCAGCCCGAAGATGATGATGATGACCCCGGAAATCCGCGCCAGCAAAAGCTGGTTCTGCAGCACGAAACTGCCAAAGGCCGAAGCGGTGAAGCCCAGCAGCAGGAAGATCGTCGACAGCCCCATGACGAAGAACAGCGCCGGCAGGATCACCCGCCGCCGCGCCTGACCGGTGCTTGTCATCTCGCCCATGCTGATCCCGCCCATATAGGCCAGATAGGGCGGCACGATCGGCAGCACACAAGGGCTGAGGAACGACAGCACCCCCGCAAGCAGGGCCACCGCCATCGCAGGCAGCAAGGCAGCGTCAATGATCTCGATTCCGAACATGCGGCGGGTCCCCTTCTCACCCAGATAGCGGCTTTCGGTCCTTCCGTCACCCGCGCAAGGCGTCACATCCGCGTGGCCGCCCTGTAATGTCGCCCGCGGGTGGGTTTGGACCGGAATGCCGGGCAACCTTGCCCGCAGCGACCCGGCCCGCTAGATGCCGCTGATGGATGACTGGGATGACATGCTGGACTGTGAAGGGCTGCTCTGCCCGCTTCCCGTCCTGCGCGCGCGCAAACGGTTGTTGTCTCTGGCACCCGGCACCGTCCTTGCTGTCCGCACGACGGACCGGATGGCCCTGATCGACCTGCCGCATTTCTGCACGGAAAGCGGTCACGCCTACCTTGGCGCGCGGGCTGAGGGGGCGGTCACCCTCCACCTGATCCGCTGTAGGGAAAAGCCCGGCACCTGACGGCACCGGGCTTTTGCTTTGGCTTGCGTCTAGGAAGCGACGGCTTAACGGCCCAGCGACCACCAGCCCTTGCGCTTCGGTTTTGCCGCGTCGTCACTTGCCGTCGCCTCGGTGTCGGACGGGGCTGGGGCGGCCTCCTTTGCCACCTCGGCTTCGCTCACCTGCGCAGGTGCCGCTTCCACCGCCGCTGCGGCCTTCGCCTTTGGCGCACGGCCACGGGCAGGCTTTGCCGGGGCGGCCTCGGCCACAGGCTCCGCTGCTGGCTCAGCCACAGGCTCTGCGGCAGGCTCGACCACGGTTTCGGCAGCCGCCTTGCCGCGCGGGGCCCGCTTGCGCGGCGCGGGCTTGGCGGGTGCTTCCGGCGCCGCCTCGGGTGCAGCGACCTCTGCCACGGCCTCGACGACCGGCTCGCTTACCGGCAGGACGGCAGGCTCAGCAGCAGGTGCGGCATCGCCTTTCCGGGCGCGCGGTTTGCGGGTGCGCTTGCGGGCGCTGCCCTTGTCGTCTGCAGCCACTTCGGCAACCGGCTCGGCCACGGCAACGGCGTCTTCCTCGTCGCCATCGTCATCGCCGTCTTCCTCCGTGGCGCTGCCGTTGGTCCCGGCCTCACCCTCTTTGGCCCCGCCGCGCCGACGCCGACGCCGACGGCGCTTTTTCTTGCCCGGGGCACCGTCGCCTTCGGCCGCCGGGGCCGCAGCGCGGGCCACGGGCTCTACCGCCTCGACCTCTTCGGCTTCTTCGATCTCTTCCTCGATCAGGTCATCGACCAGATCATCCTCTTCTTCTTCGGCAACCGCCGCCCCCATCAGCCCCGCATGGCCCGAGATGACGGGCGTATCCGGCACCACCCGCAGCGCGGTCTTGAACTTTTCAATGCTGTAATCCGGGCTGATCAGCATCGGGTCCGCCTCGATCCGCACGCTCATCGCATAGCGGGCTTCGATCAGGGCGATATGTTCGCGCTTCTGGTTGATCAGATAGTTCACGATGCCAATCGGCGCCTTCAGCAGCACCTCTTTCGACCGTTTCCGCGTGCCCTCTTCCTCCAGCGCGCGCAGGACCTGCAGGGCCATGCTGTCGTCGCTGCGAATGAGGCCGGTGCCATGGCAATGCGGGCAAGGCTGCGTGGTCGATTCCAGCATACCGGGACGCAGGCGCTGACGGCTCATCTCCATCAGGCCAAAGCCCGAGATGCGCCCCACCTGAATCCGCGCGCGGTCGGTTTTCAGCTTGTCCTTCAGGCGCTTCTCGACGGCGGCGTTGTTCTTGCGCTCTTCCATGTCGATGAAGTCGATGACGATCAGCCCCGCAAGGTCGCGCAAGCGAAGCTGCCGCGCCACCTCGTCCGAGGCTTCAAGGTTCGTCTTCAGCGCCGTTTCTTCGATCGAGCCTTCTTTCGTGGCCCGGCCAGAGTTCACGTCGATCGCCACCAGCGCCTCGGTCACGCCAATCACGATGTAGCCGCCGGATTTCAGCTGCACCACCGGGTTGAACATGCCGGCCAGATAGCTTTCCACCTGATACTTCGCAAACAGCGGCATCGGGTCCGTATGCCGCACCACTTGCCGCGCTTGCGCCGGCAGGATCATCCGCATGAAGTCCTTGGCGGTGCGGTAGCCGCCCTCGCCATCAACGATCACCTCGTCAATCTCGCGGCTGAACAGATCGCGGATCGAGCGTTTGATGATATCGCCCTCTTCGTAGATCTTGGCAGGGGCGATGGATTTCAGCGTCAGCTCGCGGATCTGTTCCCAAAGCCGCATCAGGTATTCGTAATCGCGCTTGATCTCGGGCTTGGTGCGCTTGGCACCCGCCGTGCGGATGATCAGGCCGGCACCTTCCGGCAGCTCGATCTCGCCAGCGATTTCCTTCAGCTTCTTGCGGTCTGCGGCCACGGTGATCTTGCGGGAAATCCCGCCGCCCCGCGCGGTGTTCGGCATCAGAACGCAATACCGCCCAGCCAGCGACAGGTAGGTCGTCAGCGCAGCCCCCTTGTTGCCACGCTCTTCCTTCACGACCTGGACCAGCATGATCTGCCGGACCTTGATCACTTCCTGGATCTTGTAGCGCCGGGCGCGCGGGGTGCGGCGCGGGGCGGCGATCTCTTCCGACACATCCTCTTCAGCGATCGATTCGATCTCGTCGTCGGTGTCGCTGGCATGGTCCATCGCGCGGTAGGGGCGGTCCCCTTCACTGGCCTCTTCCGAAGGTGAGGCGTTGCGCGCGCCGTCTTCAGCGTGGTCATGGTCATGCCCGTGGTCATTATCCTGCGCATGGTCGTGGTCATGGCCCTGGCTCGCCTCAGCGCCGCCCGCCTCAGCCTCATCCTCGCCCAGATCGACGACGTCCATTCCGGTCGGCCCTTCGGCCACCGCGTCCTGGGTCTTGACCTTCTCGGCCCGCTCACCCCGTGCCGGGCGGCGACGGGCGCGACGGTTGTCTTCCTCTTCCTCGGCGCGGGCCATCGCCCGCTCTTCCTCGATCAGGGCTTTGCGGTCCGCGACCGGGATCTGGTAATAATCCGGGTGAATTTCGGCGAAAGCCAGAAACCCGTGCCGGTTCCCACCATATTCGACAAAGGCCGCCTGAAGCGAAGGCTCCACGCGGGTCACTTTGGCAAGGTAGATGTTTCCGGCAAGTTGGCGTTTGTTTACGGTCTCAAAGTCGAACTCTTCAACCTTGTTTCCATCCACCACCACAACCCGAGTTTCCTCGGCATGGGTGGCGTCGATCAGCATCTTTTTGGCCATGATGTTCCAATGCGCCCGGCCTGCCAAAGCCCGCCCCGGGGGATGCCCCGGGCGGGTGACTGACAGGGTAAGGGCGGCTTGTTCGGGCGAAGGCGCGATCTGCAAAGCGGCGGGCCATGCCCGGTGGGCACCCCTCGCCAATCTTTGCCACTGTCGCACACGTCATCGCGTTTCACGTCTGGGAAGCCTTGCAGCCACCCACCTAATAAATCCCGCATCGTCATAGACTTGGCGGGAAATTTCTCAGCCTCGCGGCCGATCCGATCCTGTCGCCGGCGGCACGCATGGGGCCCAACATCCGACAACACGAGAGAATTCCTGCGCAAAGGCATCCTGCCCTGCGTCTGCCGACCCTATCGGCAAAGGGCGCGAAAAGACAATGGTCAATTTTTGCCGCTGCAGCGCCAGGGATCGCGCTGCAGGCGGCGGGTGGCCCGGACCGGACGTCACCAGCCCGGCCCGGGCCCTGCCATCAGAACCGGGTCGACAGACCGACAAACGCGCTGGCCTGCGATGCATCCCGCGTGATCGGGCTCTCCGCGGCATCGCCCGCCAACTTGCTGTAGCGCGCACCCACCATGACCGAGGTCGCCTCGGTGCAGTCATAACTGACCGTGATCCCGACGCCCGCCGACTTCATCCCCGACCCAGCCGCAAATCCGTCAAGCCCCGAGGCCGCCGACTGCGCCGTCGTCACCCCGAAATAGCGCTGCATGTGGCTTTGGTCGGCATAGGTCGCCAGGATCTCGCCGCTCAGGTTGACCTTGTCCGAAACCGCAATCGTGGTCGTGGCCTTCAGGTCCGCCGTCACCCCATACTCCGACCCCGCCATGACGTCGGCGCCAAAGCCGAACTGTCCCATCCGGTATTCGGCCGACAAAAGCCCAAGCGCTTCGGCATCAATGTCGCCCAGCCCGGCAAGGTTGGCCGGATCGTCCTTCATCTTGCGCCCGCCACCATAGCCGATCCCAAGGCGCAGGCTCAGCGTCTCGGTCAACACCGGCGCATAGCCGATGCCCCGTGTGCCCGCGAAAAAGCGCCCGTCGCCAAAGCTGACGTTGAAATCCAAGAGGGGGCTCGCTTCAGACGTGTTTGAGCCTTCGTAGATCGGCGCATAGCCCGCCCCCAGCATGGCCGAAAACGCGAAAGGCCGGTCGCCTTTGACCCCCGCCGCCGCCGCAAGGGTAGTGGCCTGCAGCAGCACCGCCGCAAAGATCACGGTCGTCTTGGGTAACATTGTCTTTCCAATCCAATTCAAACCCGGTCCCAGCCGGGGGTCATCAGACTGGTAAACGCTGGGACTCTCGTCAGTAAGGTCAGGAATTCCAATGATCTTTCCGCTGGACAGCCCGCTGCGGATCGGCCATGCCGCTGCGAAGGCCCCAGGCGAACCGGCCCACCCGGCGCTACTCCAGCGCGGTCAGGCAACCCGGGTCCGGGGTTCCGTCAAAGTACTCGCACAGCACCTTTGCCGCAGCCTCCTGCCCGGCGGTGGTATTGTCGGGTCCTTGCCGGTTGGTCGGGACCAGCGGGATCGCAAGGGCGCTATCGGCCAGCCACAGGTCAAGAAGGTCAAACCGCAAATCGGCCAGCGACAGGGTGCCCCCGTCCAACGGGGCCATTGCCAGGCGGACCAGTTCAACCGGGCGCATGCCGCCAAGATCAGGATGGGTCCGCAGCGCAGCCTCAACCGGGCCCGCCACAGACCAGTAGTAAGGCTCGGCCGTCACGATAAAGTAGGACAGCTTGGCCGCCACCTCCTGCCGCTCCACCGCCGAGAGGCTGCGCCGCAACACCTCTCCGCCCGCCGTGCCCGGTGCCCGCCACAGTTGCAGCGGCAGATCAGCCAGCGGGATCGGCCGGGTCATGTCAAGCCCATCCAGCGCCGCCGGAGGCAGGACATAGGCCCCTTCCGCCCCCCGGCCATAGAGCACCGACATGCACAGATCGTTGTAACACGCCTCACCTTGCGGGATCAGCAGCACAGCGCTGCCGATCAGGCCGGGCGGCTGTCCGGCAACCTCGCGCCGCTCCATTGCCGCCAGTTTCCACGAAAGCCAAGCTTGCGAAACCAGGGGCACCCCGACCGCGATTGCCAGCGCAACGCCAAGGGCCCGCCACCCGGCGCGCCGCCACTTCGCCCGCGCCAGCATGACAAGCAGGGCAATCCCAAGCAGTCCATAGACCAGAACCGCCCCAAGAAAGATCGCGATGCCGTCATAGCAGCCGCCGCTGGTGCATTCCGCCTGCGCCGGCCCCGCAAGACTCGCCAGCACCGCCGCCAGAACCTTCCTTCGCACCGCTCACCCTCCCCCGTCTGGTGCTGGCATCGTCCGCACAGATCCTCGCGCCGTGCAAGTCCCGGCTAGGGCGCGCAGCCCGCTACCGGCGTGCCGTCCGCCCTTTGGCAAGCGGATGCCTCCAGCGCTGCCGCATCATGGGGCGCGCTGGTGCTGCCGCCGACCGTCGCGTGTCAGGGTGCGAATATGGTGGCTGTGGCCTATGAAGGGGTTCTCGGCATCGGTGTCCCTTCCAGTCCGCCCACCAATGTGCAAATCCAGCGGCAGGTCGGCCAGCTCGACCGGCTTTGTAAAGTCGATCCCATTGATCAGCCAGGTCGTGACAACCAGGACACCCTTCCCCGCCCAGGCGCGGCTATACCGCTCCACCGGCCGCGGGCAGGCGAAAAGGTCGCCGCCGATGATGAAGGGCGGCGTCCTGTCGGCAAGCCGTGGCAGCACCGCCAGCCTGGTCAACATCCGCCTTGCAAGTATAATTCCTGCCCCCTGTCCCTTTGGCACCACAAGGGATCGCAGAGGGCCACTCGGGGAAAGAGGGGGGGGAATGTGTGAAGAAAGTCCTAAAATGCGAAGCCAAGCCCTTGAAAACGCTCGGCCCGCAAGATGTCCATGCGCGGGACATCCCCGGGGCCGGACCCAGGCTCAGACATAGTCGCCCCGGGTCAGACCATACTTGGCCATCTTCTCGTTCAGGGTCCGGCGCGGCAGGCACAGCTCTTCCATCACCGCGACGATCGACCCCTTGTGCCGCCGCATGGTGTTGTCGATCAGCATCCTTTCGAAGGCCTCGACATAGTCCTTCAGGGGCTTGCCCTCGGTGGTCAAGGCCGGCCCCGCCGCCTCGTTGTCCGCCATGAGGAGGCTGGCAATCGACCCCGACCCCCGCCGGTTCTGCAAGACCGCGCGTTCCGCGATATTGACCAGCTGCCGGACGTTCCCCGGCCAAGGCGCTTGCAGAAGCTGGGCTGCTTCCTGTGCCGTCACCTGCGGCGCGTCGCAGCCGTATTCCTCGGCGAACTGTTCGCTGAGGCGGGTGAAAAGCTGCAGGATATCCTCCCCACGGGTGCGGAGCGGCGGCAACAGGATCGTCATCGCCCCCAGCCGGTAAAAGAGATCCGGCCGCAACACCGCCTCAAGCGTGGTGTCGGGCGCATGCTGGTTGCAGATCGCGATGATCCGGGTTTCGGGCGGCGTGCCCTGATCGTTGATCACCGTCAGAAGCCGCGATTGCAGCGGATGGCTCAGCGCCTCGATATCCTCAAGGCAGAGGGTTCCGCCCCGCGCCTCTTCGATCAGGGGCAGCGCGCCATCCTCACCCGGGCCAAACAGGCGCGCGGCCAGCTGATCCTCACCCCAAGCGGCGCAGGAAATCGCAACGAACTTCTTCGACGCACGCGGCCCCACGGCATGAAGCGCATGGGCGACAAGGGTCTTGCCCGTTCCCGTTTCACCATCGATCAGGACGTGAGAATCCGCCTGCCCGAGGTCAAGGATGTCTTCCCGCAGCCGCTCCATCGCTGGCGACGACCCGATCAGCTTCTTGATGATCGTCGACCCATCCGACAGCTCTTTGCGCAGGGCGCGGTTGTCCAGCGTCATCCGCCGCGACTGGGTGGCGCGCTTGGCAAGTTCGGTCATCCGGTCGGGGTTGAACGGCTTTTCAAGGAAATCGAAAGCGCCCACGCGCATCGCCTCGACCGCCATCGGCACGTCGCCGTGGCCGGTGATCATGATGACCGGCAGGCCGCTGTCCTGACCCATCAGACGCTTGAGGAACGCCATCCCGTCCATGCCCGGCATCTTGATGTCGCTGACCACCACACCCTGAAAATCCGGGCCGATGACCTTCAGCGCCTCTTCTGCGCTGGCGTAGGTTTCGGTGTCAAAGCCCGACAGGGCCAGCCACTGGCTGATCGACTGGCGCATGTCCGCCTCATCATCGACGATCGCCACTTTCATTGCGCGGGCCATTGGGACCTCATCATTCTGCTGCTTCCTGTTTGTTGCCAAGGATCGGCAATTGCATTTCGAAAACTGCACCGCCCTCTTCGCCGTTCCGTGCGGTCAGCCGCCCCCCAAGGTCGGTGACGATCCCGGACGAGATCGCAAGGCCAAGCCCCACCCCCTCACCCGGCTTTTTGGTGGTGTAAAAGGGTTCGAAAAGGTTCTCGAGATCGGTGATCCCGTGGCCGTTGTCCCGCACCGTCAGGGTCGCGGTTTCGCCAGCCGACAAAAGGATGTCGATCTGCGGGGTCTTCGCCTCTTTCGTCGCGTCCAGCGCGTTGCGCAAAAGGTTGATGATGACCTGCTCCAGCCGGATACGGTCCGCCAGCACCATCACCGGCTGGCGCGGCAGGCCACGGCTGATCTTGACGACGCGGGCCTTCAACTGTGGCTCCATCATCGACAGCGCCGAGGAGACGCAGGCCCTAAGGTCAACCTCTTCAAAGGCTTCACCGCCTTTCCTGGCGTAGGACTTCAACTGCCGGGTGATCGCCCCCATCCGTTCAATCAGATCGTCAATCCGCTGGAAGCTCGACAAGGCCTCATCCGGGCGCTTGCGCTGCAGAAGAAGGCGCGCCCCGGCAAGATAGGTCTTCATCGCGGCCAGGGGCTGGTTCAGCTCATGGCTGACTGCCGCCGACATTTCCCCCAAAGCCGCCAGCTTGGACGATTGCGCCAGGGTGAGTTCCGCCACGGCGAGGTCTTTCTGCACCTTCTCGCGTTCCGCGATCTCTCGCTGCAGGCGGACGTTCAGCGCCCGAAGTTCTGCGGATTCGCGCTGGAACGACAGCGAGCGCGACCAGGCCCGGCGCGACAGGATGTAGAAGGTGAATGCCATCAGAATGGCAAAACCCATGATCTGTAACGCCAAGATCCCGTTCACCTGGTCACGGACCGATCCGTAGGCGGTGAAGGTCTGGATCCGCCAGCCCCGAAACGGCACCCGCGCCTCTGTGCGCATCACCGCTTCGCCGCGGACATAGGCATCCGGCGGGTCCTGCGCCCAATCCGCGGTCGCCCGGAGCGCGCGCGCAATGGCCGAAGGCGGATCGCGCAGCGCCAGGGCTTCCTCGACCAAAAGCCCACGCCAGCGCGATTCCGTCGACAGGATCACCCGGCCTTCGCTGTCGGTCACCAGAACCGCATCCTGCAGGCCCGACCAGGCGCGTTCATATTTCATCAGGTCGACCGACACGACGATGACGCCCAGGGTGCGGGCATCAGCCTGCACCGCTCGGGAATAGACAAAATCGAACCCACCCGAATCACGCTTTACCGCGGTGAAGATCGTCTCATTGGTGCGTTGTGCATCAACGAAATAGGTCTCGTTCCGGTTGCCGGTGCCCAGCACATTGCGGTTCGTCGCGCCCACCACGCGCCCGTCATTGGCCAGAAGCCGGATCGAGGCGACGCCGATCTGTGCCTGCAGCGCGATCAGTTTGGCCGAGGTTGCGGAAAAGTTGCCATCGCGCAGCGCCTGCACCAGTTCCGGGTCACGCGACAAAAGCAAGGGCACGACCGAGGTGCGCTGCAGTTCCGACATCAGGTTGCCGGTGTAAAGGGCCAGTCGAACCTCGGCCCGGTTGCGGGTATCGGCGGTGTAACGGTCGGTCAGAAGCCGGTTGGAGACCAGCACCACCCCGACCGCCATCAGAAGCAGCAGCCCCACGGCCAGCTTCACGCGCCAGGGCAGGCCCTGTGCGGTTGAGGCGGACATGGAAGGCTCGGCGTTGGACATGGGGGCAGAGTAGGCTTCGGGCGGGCAGCCCTCAAGCCGATGGCGGTCAGGCCAGCGCCATCCCGCCCATCAATGCCGCAAAGAGCGCCCGGCCATCATCACCGCCAAGAACCGCCTCGGTCGCGCGCTCGGGGTGGGGCATCATGCCGAGAACGCGGCGGTTTTCCGACAGGACGCCCGCGATGTCGGCCATGCTGCCGTTGGGGTTGTCGCAGTAGGTAAAGGCAATCCGGTCATCGCCTTGCAGCCGGGCCAGGCCGTCGGCGTCGATAGTGTAGTTGCCGTCGTGATGGGCAATCGGCACGCGGATCTTCTGGCCCAGGACGTAAGCCGAGGTATAGGCGGTGTCGGTGGTGGCCACGCGCAGGGTGACGGTCTTGCAGACGAATTTGAGGCCCGCGTTGCGCATCAGGGCGCCCGGCAGAAGGCCCATCTCGGTCAGGACCTGAAAGCCGTTGCAGATGCCCATGACATAGCCGCCCTGGTCGGCATGGGCGCGGATGGCGGTGCTGATCGGCGACTGTGCCGCAATCGCGCCGCAGCGCAGGTAATCGCCGAACGAGAACCCACCGGGCACCCCCACCACGTCAACGCCGCGCGGCAGGCTCGTGTCCTTATGCCAGACCCGTGTCACGTCAAACCCGGCGGCGGCAAAGGCGGTGGCAAGGTCGCGGTCGCAGTTCGAGCCTGGGAAGGTGACGACGGCGGCTTTCATGGGCGATTCCCCTGCATGTCTGGTTGGTGCCTGATACCGCATGGCAGACCCAAGGGCCACCCCTTGGCGCAAGGCCTGGCAGGCGGTAGGGTCATCTCATGCTGTCTGATCCTGCCCTTGCCGACCTGCGCGCCATTTTCGGGGACCGCCTGTCCCTCTCCCCGGCTATGCTGGCCGAACACGGGGCCAGCGAAAGCCTGGTGACCGCGGGCCTGCCCGATGCGGTGGCCTTTCCGCGCTCGACGGCTGAGGTGGCGGCGCTGGCCGCCTGGTCCACCCGCCACCTTGTGCCGCTGATCGGCTGGGGGGCAGGAACTTCGCTGGAAGGGCATGCGCTGGCGGTGGCGGGCGGCGTGGTGGTGGACTTCCGCGAGATGGCGCAGGTGTTGGAGGTGCGGGCTGAAGATCGCCTCGTCCGCGTCAAACCCGGCATCACGCGCGAGGCGCTGAACCATGAACTGCGCACGACCGGACTGATGTTCCCGGTCGATCCGGGGGCCAATGCCAGCCTTGGCGGCATGGCGGCCACGCGGGCATCGGGCACGACGGCGGTCCGCTACGGCACGATGCGCGACAATGTCCGGGGGTTGGAGGTGGTGTTGGCCGATGGCCGCGTGATCCGTACCGGCACGGGCGCGCCGAAATCCTCGGCCGGCTATGATCTGACGGCGCTGATGGTGGGGTCCGAGGGGACCTTGGGCCTGATCACCGAACTGACCTTGCGCCTGCATGGCCAGCCCGAGGCGATGATGACGGCCGTCGCCGCCTTTGCCGGTGTCGCGCAGGCGGTGGATTGCGTGATTGCCACCATGCAGATGGGCCTGACGCCTGCGCGGATCGAGTTTCTGGATGTCGAAACCGTGCTTGCCTGCAATGCCTATTCCAAACTCACCCTGCCTGCCGCGCCACAGCTGCTGGTCGAATTTCATGGCCATCCCGAAGGCGTGGCCGAAGATGTGCGCAGGTTCCGCGAACTTTCCGAAGGCTTTGGCGCTGAAGGCCTGCAATGGGCCGAACGGCAGGAAGACCGCACCCGCCTTTGGGCCGCGCGGCACAGTGCCTACCGCGCGATCCTGGCAACGCGGCCCGGCGCGAAAGCGGTGGTGACGGATGTCTGCGTGCCGATCTCGGCGCTGACCCAGGCGGTTGAGGAGACGCGGGCCGACATTGCCGCCTCAGGCATCCCCGGGCCGATCCTTGGCCATGTCGGCGACGGGAATTTCCACGCGATTTTGCTGGTTGATCCGGCGTCAGCGGACGAAGTAACCACCGCCAAAGCCCTTGCCGCGCGGATGGCTTACCGGTCACTGGCCTTGGGCGGCACGATCACCGGCGAACATGGCGTAGGCTTTGGCAAGCTCGGTCACATGGCCGCCGAACACGGGGCGGCGTGGGCGGTCATGGGCACGCTGAAACGCGCGCTTGACCCCCTGAACCTGATGAACCCCGGCAAGTTGGTGCCGGGGTAAGCGGTATCAAAGGTCGAAGCTAGACCGGCGGAACAGCCCGTTTTCCACTTCCCGCTCCCGACGCTCAAGGTCGTAGAGCGACACGGCGGCGTTCAGATAATCGCGCTCAAGCTCGCGGCGCGACGGGAAGGAACGGCCGGACAGGGCGGATTTGATGAAATTGAACATGGTCTTACCTCTTCTTTACAGGGGTAAGATAGGACGCTGCAGCGCAGCATTAAACGCCCGAAGCGGAAATCCCGCCATGCGCCTTACGCATGGCTTGTGTCATAAACGCTGTAACGAGTGGCAATAGACTGGCAGACCGCCCACTGCGGCATCACCCTTGCAACAGCGCCCTTGCCGCGGCCCGTGCGGCCTCGGTCACCGTGTCGCCGGCCAGCATGCGGGCGATTTCCTCAACCCGCTCCTCTGCGCCCAGGGGAGTAACGGTGGACAGGGTCTGGTCGGCTACCACCCGCTTTTCCACCCGCCAATGCCGCGCACCAAAGGCCGCCACCTGCGGTGAGTGGGTGACGACCAGCACCTGCGCCCCATCGGCCAGCGCCCGCAACCGGCGGCCAACCGCATCGGCCGTGGCCCCGCCGACGCCCCGGTCAATCTCATCAAAGATCAGGGTCTGGCCGGGGCTATCCCCGGTCAGGCAGACCTTCAGCGCCAAAAGGAAGCGGCTCAGTTCCCCGCCCGAAGCGATGCGGTTCAAAGGACCCGCAGGCGCGCCGGGGTTGGTGGCAACGGTGAAGGTCACCGCGTCCACGCCTTCCGGCCCCGGCTCACCGGGCGCAAACTCGGTCACGAAGACCGCGCGTTCCATCTTGAGAGGGGCAAGCTCGGCAGCCATCGCCGCGTCCAGCCGGGCGGCAGCCTCAGCCCTGGCGGCGGTGATCCGCGCGGCCTCAGCCGCAAAGGCGGCTTCCGCTTCAGCCACCGCCTTTTGCAACCGGGCGATGCCTGCCGCGCCGCCGTCAATCGCGGCCAGACGGCTGCGCAGGCCATCGGCGAAGGTGCCAAGGTTGTCGGGCAGCTGTCCGTGCTTGCGGGCCAAGGCGCGGATGGCAAACAGGCGCTCTTCGGCCCGCTCTAACTCGCCTGGATCAAACTCCAACGCCTCCAGCGCAGACTCAACACCGGCCTGTGCCTCGCCCAATTCGATCAGCGCGCGGTTAAGGGCTGCGAGGGCTGCATCCAGCCGCCCTTCGGCCTTGTCGGTCGCCCCTTCCAGCCAGCGCAGTGCGTCGCGCATCCGGCCTTCGGCGCCCTGGTCGGACAGGGCCATCAAA
Source organism: Rhodobacter sp. (assembly GCA_027489175.1). Classification (GTDB taxonomy): domain Bacteria; phylum Pseudomonadota; class Alphaproteobacteria; order Rhodobacterales; family Rhodobacteraceae; genus Tabrizicola. The sequence goes on along the minus strand of JAIYAE010000034.1, from coordinate 7,952 downwards.
CCCTTCGCCACATCCTCCGTGATCCGCGCCGCGCCTTGCATCAGGCGGCGGCGGGCATCAAGGGCGGCATCCTCACCCGGTTCGGGGTTCAGCTTGTCCAGTTCCGCCACGGCATGGCGCAGGAATTCCTCTTCCGCCGCCGCGCGTGACAGCACCCCCTCTGCCTCGGCCAATGCCGCGCGGGCGGCGCGTTGTGCGCCCCAGGCAGCCCGCAAAGGGGCAAGGTCAAGGCCTGCGAAGGTATCCAAAAGGGTCCGGTGGCCACGCGGGTTCAAAAGTCCCCGGTCATCATGCTGGCCGTGCAGTTCCACCAGATGATCCGACAGATCGCGCAGCACCTCACCCGACACGCGGCGGTCATTGACCCAGGCCGTCTTGCGGCCATCGGAGGTGTTGATCCGGCGCAGGATCAGCTCATCCTCAGCCTCGATCCCGGCCTCAGCCAAAACGGCGTGGGCGGCATGACCGGGGGGAAGGTCAAAGACCGCCGTCACCTCACCCTGTGCGGCCCCCTGGCGCACCAGTTCCGCCCGCCCGCGCCAGCCGAGAACAAAGCCAAGCGCATCCAGCAGGATCGACTTCCCCGCCCCCGTCTCACCGGTCAGCACGTTGAGACCCGGGCCCAGATCAAGGCTCAGCCGGTCGATGATCAGCACATCGCGGATATCAAGACTGCGCAGCATGTCAGGCCCGTAGGATGGGCGATCCGCCCATCCCGGTCACAACCATTCGCCGCGCACCATCTGGCGGTAGACCTGGGTCAGCCAGCTTTCGCCCTTGGCCTCAGGCGACAGGCCCTTGCCTTTCAGCAAACGGAAGCTGTCGTCATAGAAGGGCGAGGCCTGGTAGTTGAAGCCGAGGATCGCGGCGGCCGTCTGCGCCTCATCATCGAGGCCCAGTGCCAGATAGCTTTCCACCAACCGATGCAGCGCCTCGGCCGTGTGGGTGGTGGTCTGGAAATCCTGCACCACTACGCGGAAGCGGTTGATCGCGGCGGCATAATGCCCGCGCTTTAGATAGTAGCGCCCGACTTCCATTTCCTTCGCGGCCAGCTGGTCAAAGGCAAGGTCGAACTTCAGGATCGCCGACCGCGCATATTCGCTGTCAGGGTAAGTTTCGATCACATCACGCATGCCCTTGAGGGCCTGGAAGGTCACGCCCTGGTCACGGCCAACATCGTCGATCTGGTCGTAATACGACAGCGCCATGAGGTAGAGCGCATAGGGCGCGTCCTCATCGCCGGGATAGAAATCCAGGAAGCGTTGCGCAGCGTCGCGCGCTTCGGGGTATTTCTTGGCCTTGTGCAGCGTGAAGGCCTGCATGATCAGGGCGCGCTTGGCGAATTCGGTATAGGGATACAGGCGTTCGACTTCCTGGAAGTACAGAAGCGCGTCATCCGGGCGGCGGCTGGTTTCCAGCTCCAACTCGCCCCGCTTGTAGATTTCCTCGGCGGTGTAGGTGTCCAGCGCGCGTTCCCGCGTCCCCCCGGCACATCCGGCCAAGGTTGCCACCAAAAGCGCCGTTCCCACAATCCCTGCGCCGGGCCTGCTGCCTGACATGTTCCGCCTATCCAAACCTGCCGCCCCCGTTCGGTGCCCGTCGCTGGGGCCCCTGTCGGGACCTGTCTCCGGGGCGATTGTCCCGGCCTTTGCCTCGCGCTTTGCCACGTCCTAGCACAGAAAAATCCGGGGCGCAAAACGCCTTTCGTGACTTTCGCGCGATGGAAAACCTTAGCTGAGTGTTGCAGCACGGGTGGGCAGGTCGCCCAGGTGGACGCCGACACCCGGCAGTTTGCCCAGCGTCTGCGGGCCGCAATCCAGCAGACGGTAGGCAGTGGGATCCGCGAACAGCGCGCGCAGCAGGCGGTTGGTCAGCGCATGACCGGCGCGCACGCCCGTATAGCGGCCAAGGATCGGCCCGCCCGCAAGGGCAAGGTCACCAAGCGCATCCAGCATCTTGTGGCGCACCGGTTCATCGGCATGGCGCAGGCCACCCGGCGACAGGACGCGCGCGCCCTCAAAGACCACGGCGTTTTCCAGTGTGCCGCCAAGGGCCAGCCCCGCCTCACGCATCGCGTCGACGTCGGATTGGCGGCAGAAGGTGCGGCTGTCTGACAGCTCACGCACGAAAGCGCCATTGGCCATGTTCAGACAGCGCGACTGGGTGCCGATTGCCGCATCCTCGAACGAGATTCGAAAGTCGATTTCCAGCATGTCGGCCGGGTCAAGGCGGGCAACGGCCTCACCCTCACGCACTTCGACGGACTTCAGAACCCGAACCGCGCGGACCGGGGCAGAAAGCTCATCAATCCCGGCAGCAAGGAAGCCTTCAACGAAGGGCACGGAAGACCCATCAAGGATCGGAACCTCGGGCCCGTCGATCTGGATCAGGGCGTTGTGGACACCACTGCCAGCAAGCGCCGCCATCACGTGTTCAATGGTGGAAACCGACACGCCGTCGGCATTTTCCACCACGGTGCACAGCCGCGACGGCGTGACCGCATCCCAGCGCGCCGGGACCAGCGCGTCCTGGCCCACCACATCCGTGCGGATGAACCAGACACCATGATCTGCCGGAGCCGGGTGCACGACCATGCTGACCGGCGCGCCGGAATGCAGGCCAAACCCGGTAAAGGTGGCAGGGGATATCAGACTGTTCTGCACGTCGCGCTCAACCTCATCTGGTGCGGGACTTAGGGACCGCATCCGGTTGTACAGTAGCTAGTCGCGCGGGGGCTGAAGCTCAACTCACTCTTTGTGACGGTATGTGACAATCGCAGAAACGTACCAAACCGTTGATTTAAATGAAAAAGGCCCGGACTGACCGGGCCTTTATGCTGCAAGTGCAGTCTTTGCGTTTCAGTTCGCCTGACGGCGCAGGAAGGCGGGAATCTCGATCCGGTCCTGGTCGGTCCCCATGTCATGCTCGTCGTCGTAGGACGTCACGGGTGGCTGGGCGCGGGCGGTGCTGGGGGCCGGGCGCTCGCTCGTGGCCTCCAGATGACCGGCCATCCGGTTGATCAGCGACCCGATCCCGAAGCGCGGCTTGGCGGCTGCCGGGGCTGCGGCGGGCGCCGGGGCGGACACGGCGGCAGGACGGGCGAACTTCGGTGCGGCACCGGCGGCCGGGCGGGCCACGGCGGCCTGCAACCGGGCCAAGGCCTCGGGCGAGGGTTGGCCAGCGGTGCGCGGGCGCGGGGCGATGAAGTCTGCGGCATCCGCCTCGATCGCGGCGGGGGCCGAGCGGATCATCGACGGCTGCGGTGCCGGTTGCGGACGATAGGCCGGGGGCGGCAGATCGTCAGAGGCGAAGGTGTCTTCCTCGGCTACGGCCTGCGCCCCTGCCCCGTCAAAGAGGTTGGCCAGGATCGTCTCCGGCTCATCATCGGCCATCTGCGGCTGCGGCGCAGGGGCTTGTGGCGCGGGCGTCGAAGCGGCCACTGGTGCCGCAGCACGTGGCGCCTCGGCCTGGTAGGCCGGGGTCAGCGTCAAGGGCGCGGCCATCGAGCGGCGGGCCACCGGCACTTCATGCCGTGCTGCCGAAGCGTCGATGCCCGTGGCCACGACTGACACGCGGATGCGGCCTTCCATGCTGGTATCCAAGGTCGAACCGACGATGATATTCGCGTCGGGGTCCACCTTTTCGCGGATGATATTGGCGGCTTCGTCCAGTTCAAACAGCGTCAGGTCATGGCCGCCGGTGATGTTGATGAGAACACCCTTGGCGCCATGCAGGCTGATTTCGTCCAAGAGCGGGTTGGCAATCGCCTTTTCCGCCGCCTGAACCGCGCGGTCTTCGCCGCTCGCTTCGCCGGTGCCCATCATCGCCTTGCCCATCTCGTCCATCACCGCGCGCACGTCGGCGAAGTCGAGGTTGATCAGGCCCGGGCGCACCATCAGATCGGTCACACCCTTGACGCCCTGATAGAGGACATCGTCCGCCATCGCGAAAGCTTCGGTGAAGGTGGTGCGTTCGTTTGCCAGACGGAAGAGGTTCTGGTTCGGAATGATAATCAGCGTATCGACGACCTTCTGCAGGGCTTCGATGCCCTCTTCGGCCTGACGCATCCGCTTGTTGCCTTCAAACTGGAAGGGCTTGGTCACGACGCCGACGGTCAGCACACCCAACTCACGCGCGGCTTGCGCGATGATGGGCGCTGCGCCCGTGCCGGTGCCGCCACCCATGCCAGCGGTGATGAAGCACATGTGCGCGCCTGCCAGGTGATCGACGATTTCCTCGATCGTCTCTTCCGCCGCCGCAGCACCCACCGTCGGCCGCGCGCCTGCGCCAAGGCCTTCGGTCACCTTCACACCCATCTGGATGCGCGCGTGCGCCCGGCTTTGCTGCAGGGCCTGTGCATCGGTGTTGGCCACGACAAACTCAACGCCTTCCAGCGCCTGGTCGATCATGTTGTTCACCGCGTTGCCGCCTGCCCCACCCACACCAAAGACGGTGATGCGCGGCTTCAGTTCTTCACGCTCAGGTGTCATCGTCAGATTGAGTGCCATGGCTTTGCCCGTCCGTTTCTTGTCTGCCGCCTGTTTCTTTTCCGGCCCTGACTGCACCTGTCCCGCGTGCATCTGACCGACTTATCCCCGAATCTATCCACAACCTTGACAAAGGTCACGAAAAAAAGACCGGAAAGACGCAAAATCTAGGGGATTGTGCCCCAAATTCAGCGGTATTCTGCCCGGATGACCAGATGTAGGGGTCACCAGTTGTCCTTGAACCATTTGACCGCCCGCCGCAGCGACCGCGCCGGATAGCGTTCGGCGGGGATTTCGAAATCCCACCATTCGTCCTGCGGATGGGCTGCGAAAAGGCACAGGCCGACCGCACTGGCGAAAGGCGCGCCGGTCGCGGCTTGCGGCAGGCCCTGCACCCGCAGGGGCCGGCCAAGCCGCACCCTTTGGCCCAGGATCCGCGTCGCAAGGCCATCCAGCCCCGGGATCTGGCTGCCGCCTCCCGTCAACACGCTCTGCTGGCTGGGCAGGCTGTCAAACCCCGCCGCATCCAGCGTGCCGCGCACCTCTTCCAGGATCTCTTCGACCCGTGGCCGCATGATCCCGATCAGCTCCGTCCGGCTGATCTGGCGGCGGTCCTTTTCCCAGTCGCCGCTGTCGCCGCCGATGTCGATCATCTCGCGGTCGTCCATGCCCGTGGCATAAAGCCCGCCATGGCGCGTCTTGATCCGTTCGGCCACCGCCAGCGGCACTTGCAGGCCTTTGGAGATGTCTGAGGTCACATGATCCCCGCCCATCCGTACGCAGTCGGAATAGATCATGTGCTTCTTGATGAAGATCGACAGGCCCGTCGCCCCGCCGCCCATGTCGATGCAGGCGGCCCCCAGCTCCTGCTCATCTTCCACAAGGCTGGAGATGCCCGAGACATAGGCCGAGGACGCAAGCCCCGCCAGTTCCAGATCGCAGCGCTTGATGCAGTAGAGAAGGTTCTGCACCACATCGCCGTCAACCGAGAGAAGGTGCATGTCCACCGCCAGCCGATGCCCGATCTGCCCGCGCGGATCGCCAAGGCCGGACCGATGATCCAGCGCAAAGTTCACCGGCTGGGCATGCAGCACCTCACGCCCTTGGCCAAGGTCGGGCACATCGCAGGCGGCCAGCACGCGGCTGACATCCTGTTCGGTGACAACGCTGTCGGCCAGGTCCAGCTCACCGGCCAGACCATAGCTCCGCGGCTCGGCCCCCGAGAAGCAGGCGATGACGTGATCGACCCGGACGTTCGCCATCTTCTGCGCCGCTTGCACGGCGGTGCGGATCGCGCGTTCCGTCTCATTCATCACGGCGATTTCGCCAAAGCGCACCCCGCGTGACCGGGTGGTGGCGGCACCGATCACCCGGAACTGGCTTTGCCCGGCCATCGGGCGCACGCCGTCCTGTTCGCGCAGCCGGTCGGGACCGTCAAAGCGCAGGATCAGGCAGGCGATCTTGGACGTGCCCACATCCAGAATGGCGATCACGCCGCGTTGCATCGCGGCCTTCCGCATGTTCCGCATGGCACGCTGAGAAGTATAGAGATCGGTCACAGTTCGTTCTCCACGGTTTCGATGCCTTGAGCACGGCGCATCTCGGCAAGGGCGTTGGGGGTAAGGCGAAGGGTGGGTCGGTGGTCTGACCGAAGGTCGACGGTCAGGATGTCGCGGTTCATGATGTCCTGGACATGGTCCAGCGCGAGCAGACGCTCCAGCGCCTGGACGGGGTTCTTTTCGGGCAGAAGCACGCGCTGATCGCGGTCAAGGACCAGGTCCCAGCGCCGTTCGCCCATGCGCACAAGGCCACGGATACGGGGGGCAAGGGGGCCTGCGGCGGCGATCAGTTCCAGCGCTTCAGGCGTGGCAAGATCGGCACCATGGCCCGCGATCAGCGGCAGATCAGGCCGGTCGCTGCGGGCAAAAAGGCCCGCCACCCGGTGGCCGGTGTCATCCACAAGTGTCAACCCGGCCTCGGTCCGCCAGACGGCGACGGGCACGCGTTCGGTGACCAGCACCTGCAGCACGCCACCCGAGCGGACCCGAAGATCGGCGCGGGCAACAGCGTCCAGCGCCTCGACCCGGGCGCGCACTTCATCAAGGTTGATGTCGAAGGACGACATCGGCAGCGTCAGACCCAGCCGGGCGCGGACCGCCTCGGCCAGATCATCCGACGCGCCCTCAACCCGGGCAAGCGAGACGCGGAATTCCGGCCGCGCTTCGAAATCCTCGCGCAGGTCGGTCAGCGTGGTGACCAGCCCCTGACGCCGGGCATCATCCGACAGCCAGACCGTCACGCCCGCGATCAGCGCAAGCATCGGCAGACCCTTGCGCAGGAAAAGCCGCACATAGGGGGTCAGCATCATCCGCTGTGCTCGGTAGGCCCATTTCGACGGCGCCGGATCCCGCCGCACCGGGCGCGCTACAGCCTGTTGCGGCGCGGGCGATCCAGCGCTGCGCGGGCGGGCCCCCGTGCCCGTGGAGCCAAAGGCGCGGGTGGCGGTCAGCGGTTGCATGATGCGTCCTTCACCATCCAGTCGCAGAAATCGGCAAAGCTGATCCCCTGCATCGCCGCCTGTTCCGGCGCCAGCGAGGTGGGCGTCATGCCCGGCTGGGTGTTCGTCTCCAGCAGGATCAGCCCATCCAGCCCCCGCGCCTCATCCCAGCGGAAGTCGGTGCGGCTGACACCCCGGCAGCCAAGGGCCCGGTGCGCGCGCAAGGCATAGTCAAGGCAGGCCGCCGCGATATCGGCGGGCACATCGGCTGGGCATTCATGGCGGCTGCCGCCCGGCTTGTACTTGGCGTCATAGTCATACCAGCCGTCGGTGATGATATCCGTCACCCCCAGTGACCGGTCGCCCATTACGGTCGTCGTCAGTTCCCGCCCCGGCACATAGGCCTCGACCATCACCACCGCGGGCATCGACGCCGCAAGCCGGGGGGCATTCGACCCCTCGCGCACGATATAGACCCCGACGGATGAGCCTTCGTTGTAGGGCTTGACCACATAGGGCGCGGGCAGGACATGGCCACCCTCCACCGCCTCGCGCGGGGCCAGCACGCTGGTCACCACCGGCAAACCCGCCGCGCGGTACGCCTCTTTAGTCTTGATCTTGTCCATTGCGAGGGCCGAAGCGAGCACCCCGGAATGCGTATAGGGCAGGCCCAGCCATTCCAGAAGGCCTTGGACGCAACCATCCTCACCCCACCGGCCATGCAGTGCGTTGAAGCAGACATCGGGTTGGATTTCGGCCAGACGCACAGGCAGATCGGGGCCGCAATCGACCTCAACCACCTGATATCCAGCCTCCCGGAGGGCCACGGCGCATTCACGCCCTGAGACAAGAGAGACCTCCCGCTCAGCGGAAAGCCCACCCATCAAAACCGCCACTCTGGGGGACATCCTGCTCGATGCGCCCGCCATTTACTGCCTCATCCGGGTCTTATGTGACCCGTGATATTG
>JAIYAE010000004.1 GCA_027489175.1 Rhodobacter sp. | reverse complement strand
GTGTAATGCGCGCCTTGCGGGTTCATCGTCATGCCAAGGTCACGCAAGCCAATGGCGATGGAGTGGAAGGTGAAGGCCATGTTGCCCAGCGTCGGGTGGAAGACGAGGCCGTGGTAAGCAGGCTCTGGCTGGCTGAGGGACGGGAACTTGTCGGAGGCCGACCAGTTGAACTTGCCACTGTCGACCACGATCCCGCCGGTGACCGTGCCGTTGCCGGTAAGGTATTTGGTGGCGGAATGGACGACCAGCGTCGCGCCGTGTTCGATCGGGCGGCAGAGGTAGGGGCTGGCGGTGGTGTTGTCCACGATCAGCGGGATGCCGGCCATGTCGGCCACGCGGGCGATGGCGGGCAGGTCGGAAAGGGCACCGCCGGGGTTGCAGATCGTTTCGCAGAAGAGGGCACGGGTGTCGGCGTCGATGGCTTTCTCGATCTCTTTCGGGTCATCGAAATCGACGAACTTGGCCGACCAGCCGAATTTGCGGATCGTGTTGGAAAACTGCTGGATCGTCCCGCCGTAAAGCTTGGTCGAGGCGACGACGTTGCGGCCGGGGGCCATGATCGGGAAGAGCGCCATGATCTGCGCTGCGTGACCGGACGAGCAGGCGATGCCCCCCGCTCCTCCCTCAAGCGCCACGACCCGGTTTGCCAGGGCCGAGACGGTGGGGTTCGTCAGGCGCGAGTAGATGTAGCCCACTTCCTGCAGGTTGAAGAGCTTGGCCGCGTGGTCGGCGTCGCGGAAGACGTAGGCGGTGGTCTGGTAGATCGGCACCTGCCGCGCCCCGGTGGCGGGGTCGGGCGCGGTGGCGGCGTGGATGGCAAGGGTGTCAAAGCCCATCGGTCTGTCGGTCATGGTGTCCTCCCTGAATTCGGGCGTGAGGGTAGTCGCGGATTGGGCCTGAGGCAACGGGGAGTGTCCCGGGCAGGGACAGAGCGACAGAGATAAGAAAATCAATGCCTTGGTCACGGGTTTTCATGGAATGTTAATCTTTGCCCGACCACACCGGCAGCATGATCGTTGCGGACGCGCGCCGGGGCGTGCATGGAAGGGGAGGTGTTTCATGCCCGAACCCCTTGCCCATCGCCCTGAGGAGCCGCCCGGATGCTGACCCCGTTTCACCTTGCCTATCATGTCACCGACCTTGACCAGGCCCGCGCCTTCTACGGCGGCACGCTGGGCTGCGTTGAAGGCCGCAGCACCGAGACCTGGGTCGATTTCGACTTTTTCGGCCACCAGATCAGCCTGCATCTGGGCGTGCCGTTCCAGACGACGAATACCGGCAAGGTCGGCGATCATTTGGTCCCGATGCCTCACCTTGGTCTGGTGCTGCACCTGCCGGACTGGCAGGCGCTGGCGGACAGGCTGGTGCAGGCCGGGGTGGTGTTCGTGCTGCCTCCGTCCGTCCGCTTTGAAGGCCAGCCGGGCGAGCAATGGACGATGTTCTTTCGCGACCCCAGTGGCAACCCGATCGAGGTGAAGGGGTTTCGTGACCTTGGGGGGGTATTCGCCGCCTAGACCATCCGGTCCAGAAGGTTGACCTCATAATGGCTGAAGGCGGCGGCCTTGACGCTGGACAGCGCAAGATAGGCAGGGCTTTCGAAAACGTCGCGCACGGCAGCCTCGGACGGGTAGGATACCAGCGAGACGTAGCGCGTTGGACTGTCGCCCGCCAACACCCGCGTCACGGCATGGCGGCTGACCAACCGCGCGCCGGCAGCCGCCATCAACGGGCCGACCACGTCGAGATAGGTTTGAAGCGCGGCATCGCCGCCGGGTTGGAGGGTTGTCAGGGCAAGGACAGTCACGGCCATGGTCTTTCCTTTCAGCACAGCGCCCGGTTGTGCCGGTGACCAGGACGCGCAGCAAGGGAGGGTATTCCTGACGCGCTGACCGGTGTCTGCATCAGGGTCAGATGATCGCGCCTTCGACCACGGCCGCCCCTTTGGCGATGCGGTCATAGTGGAAGGGTGTCAGGTCCAGCGTCTGATAGCGGCCATGCAGGATCCATTCCGCCGTGCCGCGCCCCATGGCGGGGGATTGCTGCAGCCCGTGGCCGGAAAAGCCGTTCAGGAACAGGAAGTTGCCAATCTGCGGGTGCGGGCCGGTGACGGCGTTCTGGTCCAGCGTGTTGTAGTCATAGTGCCCGACCCATTCGCTGATGACCTTCACCGCCTCGAACGCGGGGATGCGGGTGGCGATTGCGGGCCAGATCTTGTCTTCCCAGATCGATGCGTCCATCGCGAAATCGTCGAAGTCGACAGCGGGGTCATGGTCGGCATGGCCGCCGATCATGTAGGTGCCGCCGCCGACTTCCCGCATGTGCACGCCAGTGGGGTCGATGGTCAGGGGCAAGGGCCGGTCAAGCGGCTGGGCGGCCTGGATGATCCAGGTCAGGCGCTTGCGGGGTTCAATCGGCAGGTCAATCCCGGCCATCGCGGCAGTGCGCGCGCCACGCGGGCCAGAGGCGTTGACGACCGTGCCGCAGGCGATCTGGCGGCCCGAGCGCAGGGTGACATGGGTCACGCGGTGGGCGGCTACGGTCATGGCGGTGACCTCACCCGCCACATACTCCACCCCCGCCTCACGCGCTTGGCGGCGGAACCAGTCAAAGACGGTGGAGCCGTCGAAATAGCCTTCGTCCTTGGTGTTGATTGACCCGAGGGCCAGGTCATCGACGGTGTAGAAGGGGTATTCCGCCTTGATCTGATCGGGCGTCAGCAGGCGGGTTTCGGCACCAAGGGCGGTTTGCACACTTTGGTTGGCGCGAAGGACGGCGGCGAATTCGGGCGTGTCGGCCAGATACATGTAGCCGAAGTTCTGGATGCGCAGGTCGGGCACGCGGGGGTCATGGCCCATCTGGGCGGGCAGGTTCTGCACAAACTCCGCCCCGAATTGCGAGATGCGGATGTTAAGTTCGGTGGAAAATTGCTGGCGGATGCAGGAGTTGGTGTGCGTGGTACCGGCCTGGGCATAGGTCGGGTCACGCTCAATCACCAGAACGCGGGTGGTCGGCTCCATGCGGGTCAGCCACCAGGCGGTGGACGACCCCATGATTGCCCCGCCGATGATGACGACATCATAAGCATCGTGCTTCGGTTCCGCCTGAAAGCCCTGCATTGCGCCCCCCGTTTGCGACGGGTGTAGCGCAGCGCGGCAGGGCCTTCAATCAGCCGACGCGGTGGCCTTCAACCCAGACGCCCCGCAAAGCGGCGGCGCGGCCCACACGGGCGACGCGGATCACGTCGGCGCGCAGGCCCTGGCGGATGGCGCCCCGGTCGGCAAGGCCCGTGGCGGCGGCAGGGGCGGTGGTGACTGTGGCCACCCCGCGCGCGACGTCGCCCCAGAGATCACCGAGGAAGAGCGCACCGGAGAGGAGCGAAGAAGGGACGTAGTCGGACGACAGGATATCCAACAAGCCCGCCTCGGCCAGTTCCTTGGCGGCGACGTTGCCGGAATGGCTGCCACCCCGGATCAGGTTCGGGCCGCCCATCATCACCTTGATCCCATGCGCGCGGCAGGCAGCGGCGGCTTCGACCGTCGTCGGGAATTCGGCGAAGTGGACGCCGTGCTGGGCGCTGGTCGCAACTTGATCGGCGGTGGTGTCGTCATGGCTGGCGAGGACAGCGCCGAAGCGGCGGGCCTCTTGCACGACGGCAGCCTCATGCGCGTCGCCAAGGCGGGCGCGGATGGCCATCTGGGTGGTGACGTGGTCGGTCCAGTCGGCCTCCGTCAGGCCGTACTTGCCGGTGTAGTAGTCCTTGAGCTTGGAGATATCGCGGAACTGGCGCTGGCCGGGGGTGTGGTCCATGAGGGAGACGATGCCGATCTGATCCTCGGGCCCGAACTTGGCCAGCTCTTCGACCAGGGTCTCAGAGCAGACCTCGGCCCGCAGGTGCAGGAAGTGGCTGATCTTGAGGGCCCCTTCGCGGCGGAGGTCGAGGATCTCATCCGCCAGGGCGCGGGCGTATTCGCCGTTGCTGGTCTTGCCCGATACCAGCGAGCCGACGCGGAGGGCGTCGAAGACGGTGGTGATGCCGGTGCTCGCAAGCTCGGCATCATGGGCGACAATGGCGGACTGGTGCGGCCAGGCGACCTTGGGGCGCGGTTCGATGTGGCGTTCAAGGTTGTCGGTGTGAAGTTCCACCAGACCGGGCATCACGAGGTCGCCACCGCAGTCGACCGCACCCGGGGGGATGGTGCCGCCTTCAGCGATGTCGGCAATGCTGCCTTCGGCAAGGCGCAGTTGGCCGCGCAGGACTTCGCCTTCAAGGACAAGGGTGGCGTTGGCGAGGATGGTTTCCGTCATGGTGTTTCCTGTCTTGAAGTCGGTCTTGAGTTCTGGCGTCCGGCGGGCTTCCCTGCCACAGACCTGTCACAGGCCTGTGACAGAGGGCGGTTACGCCGCGAGGCATGGGAATGAAACGCTACGCTGTCTATTACGCCCCGCGACCCGGGGACTTCGCGGACCGGGCGGCCGCATGGCTTGGCGGTGGCACCGCCCTGCCCGGCCTGCCCCGGCCAGCCGATCAGATCACGGTTGACCCGCGCCGCTATGGCTTTCACGGCACCCTCCGCGCGCCGTTCCGGCCGGGCGATGGCGTGGACGCAGCGCAGGTGGCCGAGGTGGTGGCGGGCCTTGCCGGCCGTCTGGCCCCGGTGCGGTGCGAGGGGTTGGTGCTGGAGAACCTGCACGGGTTCCTGGCGCTGACGCCCCGGGGCTGTGAGGCGGCGTTGTTGGAATTCGGCGCGATGGTGGTTGAGGGGACGGACAGCCTGCGCGCGCCCCTGACCGAGGCTGAGGTTGCGCACCGCAAGCCCGAAACCCTGTCCAGCCGCCAACGGGCCTTGCTGGGGGTCTGGGGCTATCCGTATGTCATGGAGGAGTTTCGGTTCCACCTGACCCTGACCGACCGTCTGCCCGAGGCTGAGGTGGCCCCCGTCATGGCCGCGCTTGACGCGCATTTCGCGCCCGTGCTGCCACGGCCCTTCGTGATCGAGGATCTGTGCCTGTTTGGTGAGGATGACGCGGGCTTTCATCTGCTGCACCGCTACGCCTTGACCGGTTGAAGGGCGGCCAGAAGCCGGGCGATGCCGGTTTCCAATGTGCCATCGTTGACCACGGTTTCCGCCGTGATCCCTGCGGGCAGGGTGAAGGCGGCGCGGGTCAGGCGTTGGGTGATGTCGGCTTCCGTCTCACGCCCCCGGGCGGCAAGGCGGGTGGCGAGGATGGCATCGGGGGCGGTGACCAGAATGACGCGCAGGTTGGGGAAGACCTTCGCCGCTTCGGGAAGGGCGGCGCGGCTGCCGTTGAAGATCACGTCGCCGGGGGCGGAAAGTTGGGCTTTCGGGATGCCGTAACTCAGCCCATGCGCCTGCCAGTGCAGGGCGAAATCGCCGCGCGCGAGGCGGGTGGCGAAGTCAGGCTCGGTCACGCCTTCGAAATCCTCACCCCCTGCCCCGGTCGGCCGGGTGATGACGCGGCGGATCAAACGCAGGTCGGGGCGCTGCCGCAGCGCGCCTTCGATCAGCGTGTCCTTGCCTGCGCCAGAAGGGCCAACGATGGCGAAGATCATGCGGCGGCCTTTGGGGTGAAACCGGTCACGTCGACCAAGCGGTCACAGACGCGGGCGCGGGCGCCTTCGTCGTGGAAGATGCCAAGAATGGCGGCACCGCGGGCCTTGGCCTCTTCGATCAGGGTCAGCACAACCTCACGGTTGGCAGCATCAAGGCTGGCGGTGGGTTCATCGAGGAGGAGCGCGGGATAAGGGTGCGCAAAGCCGCGCGCGATGTTGACGCGCTGCTGTTCACCACCAGAGAAGGTCGTGGGCGAAAGGGGCCAGAGCCGTTCGGGGATATTGAGGCGCTGGAGAAGGTCGGCGGCACGCTCGCGGGCCTCGGCCACGGGTGTGCCAAGGGCGAGGAGCGGTTCGGCGACCACGTCCAAGGTCGGCACGCGGGGGACGACACGCAGGAACTGGCTGACGTAGCCAAGGGTTTCGCGGCGTAGGGCGATGATCTGGCGGGGTTCGGCTTTGGCAACGTCGGTGTCGCCCACCATGATGCTGCCCCCGGCGGCAAGGTAATTGCCCCAGACCATCCGCATCAGGGTGGATTTGCCTGATCCGGATTGGCCGGTGAGACCCACGCACTCACCCGGCTGGATGGTCAGGTGCGCCCCCGCCATGACAGGGATCACCGCGCTGCCCTGATTGTGTAGGGTGAAGGACTTCGAAAGGTTCTCGATACGGATCATGGGGTTACACCTGCAGGACGGACGAGACGAGAAGTTGGGTATAGGCGTGCTGCGGGTCATCCAGCACCTGATCGGTCAGGCCCTGTTCCACAACGCGGCCCGATTTCATCACCATCAGACGGTGCGCGAGAAGGCGGACGACGGCAAGGTCATGCGTGACGATGATGACACTTAGCCCCAGGTCGCGGACCAGGCCACGAAGAAGGTCCAGAAGCCGCGCCTGAACGCTGACGTCAAGGCCGCCGGTCGGTTCATCCATGAACACAAGGCGGGGTGACGTCACCAGGTTGCGGGCGATCTGCAGGCGTTGCTGCATCCCGCCGGAAAAGGCGCTGGGGCGGTCGTCGATCCGGTCGCCGGCGATTTCCACCCGGCCCAGCCAATCCTGCGCTTTGCCGCGGATCTCTCCGTAGTGGCGGGCGCCGACGGCCATCAGCCGTTCGCCGACGTTGCCGCCAGCGCTGACGCCCATCCGCAGCCCGTCGCGCGGGTTCTGGTGGACATAGGCCCAATCGGTGCGCCCCAAGCGGCGGCGTTCGGTTTCCGACATGGCCAGCACATCGCGGCCATCATAGGCGATGCGGCCAAGGTCGGCGCGTTGGTGGCCTGCAAGGCAGGACAGCAGCGTGGACTTGCCCGAACCACTTTCGCCGACAATGCCAAGAACCTCACCGGGGTAAAGGTCAAAGCTGACATCAAGGCAGCCGATGCGCGGGCCGTAGCGTTTGGTCAGACCATCAACCTTCAGTAGCGGCTGGGTGGTCGCGGTCATCTTTTCCATCAGCGTCATGCCACGCCCTCCGGTTCAGGGGCCCAAAGGCGGCCCTTGTGGCCTGCCGCGCGGCGGCTGGTGCAATATTCGGTGTCGGAGCAGACGAACATCCGCCCGCCCGCGTCATCGGTGATGACCTCATCCAGATAGCTGTCCTTGGCACCGCACAGGTCGCAGTCATGCGCGGCCTTCGAGGCCTGGAAAGGGTGGTCGTCGAAATCAAGGCTGACGACTTCGGTGTAGGGCGGCAGGGCGTAGATTCGCTGTTCACGCCCGGCGCCGAACAGCTGGATCGCGGGGTTGGCGGTCAGCTTCGGGTTGTCGAATTTCGGGATCGGCGAGGGGTCCATGACATAGCGCCCCTCAACCTTGACCGGATAGGCGTAGCTGGTGGCAATCTGGCCGTGGCGGGCGATGTCTTCGTAAAGCTTGACATGCATCAGGCCGTATTCCTCAAGCTCATGCATCTTCCGCGTCTCGGTCTCACGCGGTTCAAGAAAGCGCAGGGGTTCGGGGATCGGGACCTGGTAGACGAGGATCTGGCCTTCGGTCAGGGGCGTCTCGGGGATGCGGTGGCGGGTCTGGATGATCGTCGCCTCCTCCGTCGCCTCGGTCGTGGCGACCCCGGCGGTGCGCTGGAAGAAGCGGCGGATGGAGACGGCGTTGGTGGTGTCATCGGCGCCCTGGTCGATGACCTTGAGCGTGTCGTCCGGTGTCAGGCAGGCGGCGGTGACTTGGACGCCGCCGGTGCCCCAGCCGTAGGGCATCGGCATCTCGCGGCTGGCGAAGGGGACCTGGTAGCCGGGGACAGCGATCCCTTTCAGGATCGCGCGGCGGATCATTCGCTTGGTTTGTTCGTCAAGGTAGGCGAAGTTGTAGTCAGACATGATGTCCCCGCAGGCTGAGGAGGTCGGTGTGTTCGGCTACAACATGACCGAGCGTTGGTGGTTCATCTTGTTTTGCGCAGTGCTGTTCGCGCTGGTGATGGACTTTGTCATTCACCAGCAGCGCCGGAAAACCCGCCGTCGCAGATCGCTGCGGCGCGAAGATGATGGTTTCTACGTCTGGGTCGAAATTGACGGCAGCCCTGGACGATCCCGCGACGATCCGCGTGACAAGTGGGACGCCCAGGATGCGGCGGATGGGGATGGCGACGGGGGCGGTGACTAGGGTCATTCGGCCGCCTCCTGCATCGCCTGGGCTTCCGTGCGCAGGCGACGGACGAGTTCCAGTTCGGCCTGGAAATCCACGTAGTGGGGCAGCTTGATGTGCTCAAGGAACCCGGTTGCCTGGATGTTGTCGCAGTGCATCAGGACGAATTCCTCATCCTGCGCCGGGGCGCCGGTGAAGTCTTCGCCCAACTCCTCCCACCGCAGGGCACGGTCGACGAGGGACATGGCGATGGCTTTGCGTTCGGACTGGCCGAAGACCAGGCCGTAACCGCGGGTGAACTGCGGCGGTTCGGTTTTTGAGCCTTTGAACTGGTTGACCGTTTCGCATTCGGTCAGCTCGACCTCGCCGATCTCGACCGCGAAGCCAAGCTCGGGGATTTCGACCTTGACCGGGACCATGCCGATGCGAAGCTCGCCCACGAAGGCGTGGGTCCGGCCATAGCCGCGCTGGGTGCTGTAGGCCATGGAGAGGACAAAGCCCTCGTCGCCCCGGGTCAATGCCTGCAGGCGCAGGGGGCGGGTGGCCGGAAGCTCCATCGGTTCGCGGGTGAGGTCGGGGGGCGTGATGTCGGAGGGGGTCGCCGCCTCGATCAGGCCGTCGCGGTTGAGAAAGCTGGTGACGTGGGGGACCCTTTGCGCAACGGGTCCACTTTCTGCCACCGGTGGGGTGGAGGGCGTGTCGGACGGCCCCTCGGCCATCAGCGCGAAATCCAGCAGGCGATGAGTGTAGTCGAAGGTCGGGCCAAGAACCTGGCCGCCGGGAAGGTCCTTGAAGGTGGCGCTGACACGGCGGTCCACGGCCATCGCGCCGGTGTCCACGGGGCGCGAGGCAGTCAGGCGGGGCAATGTGGTGCGGTAAGCGCGGATCAGGAAGACCGCCTCGATCAGGTCACCGCGCGCCTGCTTGATGGCAAGGGCGGCAAGGTCGGGGTCGTAAAGCGAGCCTTCGGCCATCACCCGGTTGACGGCCAGCGCCATCTGTTCGCGGATCTGGGCGATGGACAGTGCCGGCACGGCGGGGTCGCCACGGCGTTCCTCGGCCAGCCAGGCATGGGCGTTGTCGATGGCGCGTTCGCCACCCTTGACGGCGACATACATCAAATCTTCTCCACTCGGGTGGACCTGGGCAGTCCGGCCAGCCGGTTGCCAAAGGTGAAAAGACAGTCGAACCCAAGCGGGAAAAGCGCCCGGTTGGCATGGAAGGCGGCGGTTTCGGGCAAGGACAGCCAGGTGACCAGCGCAATGCCCGGGCCGGTCAAGGCGGGGCCGTGGTTGGTCAGGCGGTCCACCTCGACGATCAGGGTGGCGGAGCGGTCGGGATAGTCGGGCTGGCCGATCTTGAAGCGCGTTACCGGTTGCAGGGCGGCCCAGGTGCCAAGGGCAAAGTCCGCGTCTTCGGCTGAAACCAAGGGCGCGCCGATGTGGAAGGCGACCCAGTCGCGGACCGGCTGACAATCGGCGGCTCCGGCCAGATGCATGGGTGTGGTGGCATCGGCCAGCGTCAGCAGTGCGACCCCGGCGGCCAGCGACAGGGGTGCTGGCGGAGCCGCGCCTTCGACGGTGTGGATCGTGCCGGGGCGGGCCATCGCTTCAAGCACCGCGCGGAAGGCGCGGGCGGATTGGGTGGGGGCATCAGTGAAGCCACCCGAAAGCGCGTCGGCGTGCAGGGTCATACGTTGTCCCCCCGGACCATGGTGAAGAATTCAACTTTGGTGCCAGCGGCCTTTGCGGCGCGCTCGGCTTTTTCGCTGGCCGCTTCGGCCTGCAAGGGGGCGATGATCTGGGTCATCGTGGCCGGTGCCGCATCGGTCTGCAGCAGCGCATCGGCAAGGGCGGCGCGGCGGGCATGGGCCTTGTCACGGCCCTGCACCCAAGCATGACCAACGGTGCCGCAGGCAAGCCGGACCGAGGCGCGGGTGACCGTCATCTCACCCAGATTGAATGGCGCACCCGTGGCCCCCGTGCGACCTTGCACCATGACCGCGCCAACCTCGGGCGCGCGGAGGAGGTCGTGGGGCGGCGGGTCAGGCATCAGGGCCTGCAGACGGGCGGGCGGGGCCTTGGCAAGGGTGGCCATCCAGGACTTGCGGGCGGCATGGGGGGCATCGGTCATCGGGACCTCGACATGTTTTGCGGGTTGTCTATGATACTAGACAACTATACAAATCATAGCTGAGCCGGCGGCTTTGGCCAACCGGAGAGTTGTGAATTTTTGATGACGGGGAAGACCTTGGCCGCCAAAGCCCTTTGGACCAGCATCAGCGAGACCTTGCGCCATGACATCGGGGCGGGGCATTACCGGCCCGGTGACAAGCTGCCGACCGAGGCCGCGCTGGCCGCGCGGTTCGGGGTGAACCGCCACACGGTGCGCCATGCGCTGGCCGCGCTGGCCGAAGCGGGTGTGGTCCATTCCCGGCGCGGGGCCGGGGTGTTCGTGACCGCGCGGCCGACGGATTATCGGCTGGGACGGCGGGTGCGGTTTCACCAGAACGTGCTGGCGGCGGGGCAGACCCCCTCGCGCCGGATCAGCCGGGTGGAGACGCGGCCTGCGGATGCCGAGGAAGCGCGTGCGCTGGCGCTTCGGCCGGGCGATGCGGTGCATGTGGTCGAAGGCGTGTCCCTGGCGGATGACCAGCCCTTGGCGGCTTTCCGGTCGATCTTTCCGGCCGCCCGGTTCCCGACCCTGCCCGAGGTGCTGCGCGAGAGGGGGTCGATCACCCAGGCGTTGGCCGCCTGCGGGGTCGCGGACTACACACGGGCCGAAACCCGGCTGACAGCGACACTGGCCGACCCGGTGCAGGCGCTGGCCTTGCAGCTGCGCCCCGGGGCGGCGCTTTTGCGGTCGGTGGCGGTGAACGTGGATGCGGGCGGGGTGCCGGTCGAACTGGGCACCACCTGGTTTGCCGGGGACCGGGTGACGCTGACAGTCGCCGCAGATCAGGCGTGATGTTTTTCGAGGAAGGCTTCGGCCTTCAGGCTGCGGAAATCTTGCAGGGCCCCGCGCAGGCGGGCGTGGTCCCAGTCCCACCAGGCAAGGGCGAGGAGGCGGTCGATCACGCCTTGCGCGAACCGGGGGCGGAGGGGGGTGGCGGGGCAGCCGGCGACGATCATGAAGGGGGGGACGTCTTTGGTGACCACTGCACCGGAGGCGACGATGGCACCGATGCCGATCGTCACCTCGGGCTTGATGATCGCGCCGTGGCCGATCCAGCAATCGGCGCCAAGGGTGGTGCGGCGGGCGGCGCGGGCCTCAAAAAAGGCGGGGTCATCTTCGGCGTCGTCCCAGTAATAGCTGGAGCGGTAGAGGAAATGGTGCTGGGCGGCGTGGGTGAAGGGGTGGTCGGTCGGGCCGATCCGGGTCATCGCGGCGATGTTGGAAAAGCGGCCCACGGTGGTGTTGGCGATGTCGGCGAAGCGGTCGCAATAGGCATAGGCCTGGAAGGTGGAGTTCAGGATGCGGGAGCCTTCGCCAACCTCGGTGAAGGCCTCAAACTCAGACACCATCACCCTGGCGGTGGGGTGGATGACCGCGCCATGCGGGGAGAGCCGTGCGCCCACCGTGGACAGATTTTTCTTATCAATGGTATCAACGGGTTGGGCGGAGAGATTCATAATTGGCTAACCTTTTGCGGCGCGGCTGGCAGGGGCGGTTTACACCGGGATCGCTGGACGGCGCAAGCCTGTCAGCCCGCCCTTACGCGCCAGCGCGCAAGCGGCCCGGGTTTGACGCCCTGCAGCGCCACCCGCACCAAAGGCGCGTGTTTGCCGAACAGAAGGTCGCAGTACCAGGACAGTATACCGTCGTCATACATCGTCATTCCCCCTTGATGAGCTTGCGGCGGAGCCAGCCGGAGAGGCTGTCCATCAGCATGACCATGAGGACGATGAGGACCATGTAATAGGCGACCTCTTCCCAGTCCTTCTGGGTCAGGATGGCTTGGGTTAGAAGAAGCCCGATCCCGCCACCGACGATGGCACCGATGACGGTGGCGCTGCGGGTGTTGGATTCGAGGTAGTAAAGCACCTGCGACAGCAGGACCGGGGTGATCTGCGGGATGACCCCGAAGCGGGCACGGAGGGCGGCGTTGGCGCCAGTGGAGCGGATGCCTTCGACCTGTTTTTCGTCGATATTCTCCAACGCTTCCGAGAAGGTCTTGCCGAAGGTGCCGGCATCGGTGATCGCGATGGCGATGGCACCGGTCATCGGGCCGGGGCCAAAGGCGCGCGACAGGATGATGGTCCAGATCAGGCCATCAACCCCGCGGATGAAGTCGAAGAACCGCCGCACGGCAAAGCGCAAGGGGCCAAGCGGCATGAAATTGCGCGCGGCAAGGAAGCCCAGAGGCAGGGCCACAAGGGCCGCGGCCATGGTGCCGAGGAAGGCCATCAGGATCGTCTCAAAGATCGCCCAGGCGACGTCGGCATGACGCCACATGCGGTTGGTCCACACCTCGCTGACCATGTAGGCCAGGTTCATCCGGTCGGGATCGACCCGGTCGCCGACGGTGGCGAGGGCGGCGAGTTCGCCAAGGCCCTTGCCGTAGAACGGGCTGTCGAGGGTGAAGAAGAAAAGCTCCCACCCCGGTTCGTATTTGAAGGTTTCCACCTTGGAGCGGGAGTAGCTGAAGCGCCCGGCGTCGGTGGTGACGCTGACCTTGTTTTCAGCGACCGAGATCCAGTCGGGGATCGGTTCCGGCGCGGTGAGGACGGGTTTGCCGCCAACAGGGCGGATGTCGATGGTGCCGTAGCCCGGCACGACAAAGTGGGCGCCCGCGTCGTCGTAGGTCACGACATGGCCGGTGCCAAGGTCGATGGTGGTGACGCCGCCCGCGATGGTCACCCAGTCCGGCAGCATGCCGGGGGGATAGGTGCCCTTGGCTTCCCCTTCAATCGCGACGGTCACGTTGCCTGACCGGTTGTCGCGGGTGACATGGGTCTTGTGTGACCAGAAATCGCCCAGAAGGATGGCCGCGTTGTCCATGCGGGCGCGCTGGACGAGGCCTGCGATGTCAAAGCTGATCGCGGCGTAGATCAGATAGGCGAGGATCGCGGCGGGGATGGCAAAGGCTATGCGACGCCGGGCGGCGAAGCGCCGGGTGATCGTGTCGGCCAGCGTCGGAGAGAGGGTCGCGGTCATGGATCAGTGCCCCTTCACCAGCTTGTGGCGGTAGTGGTCCGAGATGCGGTCGATGACCACGATGGCGGCGAAGAGAAGAAGGAAGATCGCGACAACTTCATCATACCGACCCTGGCCCCATTGCATGGCGAGTTTCAGGTCATGGCCGATGCCGCCTTCGCCCACAAAGCCAAGGATCGCCGAAGCGCGGACGTTGATTTCAAAGCGGAGGAGTGCATAGGACAGCCAGTTCGGGGCGACCTGCGGGATCACGCCCAGCCACATGCGCTGCGACCAGGTGGCCCCGACCGAGGCGAGGCCTTCGACAGGTTTCAAGTCAGCGTTTTCGGCCACTTCGGAAAAAAGCTTGCCCAAAGCGCCGCCGGTGTGCAGCGCAATGGCGATGACGGCGGGGACCGGGCCACCGCCAAGGACGTAGATAAGGACAAGGGCGATCACGATTTCGGGGATCGCGCGGAGGGCGTCCATCGTGCGGCGGAACACCGGGATCAGGCGGGGCCAGCGGGCCAGGCCGCGGGTGGCCAAAAGCGACAGCGACACGGCGGCAATCGCGCCGATCAGCGTGGCGACGGCGGCGATGTTCTAGGTTTCGATCAGGGCGGGGACATGGTCCCAGAAAAGGCCCGGCAGAAGGGCGCGTTTTTCCCAGGCCTCGGACAGCACCTCGGCCGGGAAGTCGAAGACTTGCGGCAGGCCGGACCAGAAGCTGCCCGCGTTGCGTTCTTCGGCCAGCATCCAGCCCGAGGCCATCAGGGCCACGAAGATCACCAGAAGGATGCCGCCATACATGCGCTTGCGGCGGACCATGTCGAGGTAGGCTTCACGGCTGTCCGACAGATCCGGGCGTTTGCCCTCATTCGGCCCGTAGGCGATATCGACCATCTTCGTCCCCCGGAAAAAAGCCGGGCCCCCCTGATGGAGGGCCCGGCGAAACGGTGCGGCAGATTACATGCCTTCCTGCAGCTTGCGGGCGGCGAGGACGCCTTCATAGGCATCGAGGGTCACGGGAACGAAGTCCTTCGCGTCGCCGGCGGCGACGTTGTAGGCGCAGGCCGGGTCGGTTTCCCAAAGGTTGGCGGTCAGGTCGGTGACCTTGTCCTTGACGTCCTGCGGCAGCGCGGCGCGGATGACCATCGGGCCTTCCGGGATCAGCTTCGAGCGCCAGATTTCAACCAGGTTCGACATGTCGACCAGGCCTGCGTCGGCGGCGCGGCGGAAGGCGCCAGAGTTGTAGCCGTCTTCCCAGTTGCCAAGGCCGTCAGCCCAGGACACGCCGGCGTCGAAGTCGCCGTTGTGGACGCCGACGATGGACTGTTCGTGACCGCCGGACATCTTCACCTCGGCGAAGTAGTCTTCCAGCTTGCCATAGGTCGCCATCAGTTCGGCACCGGGAACAAGGTAGCCCGAGGTGGAGTTCGGGTCGGCGAAGGCGAAGACCTTGCCCTTGGCGTCTTCCATCGAGGTGATGCCGCTGTCGGCGCGGGCGAAACCGATGGAATAGTAACCGGTCGAGCCGTCGACGTTCTGCTTGGTCAGCTTCAGTTCAACGGCATTCGGGTCGGTCAGGTGGATTTTGGCGAAGGCCGACGCACCCAGCCAGGCATAGTCGATGGTGCCGCCGAGAAGGCCCTGGATCACGCCGTCATAGTCGGCGGGGGCGAAGAGTTTCACCGGAACGCCCAGTTCAGCCTCGATCGCGGCGCGGAAGCATTCCTGGTTGGTCAGGCGGTCCTGGGCGTTTTCGCCGCCAAGGATGCCGATGTTGAATTCGGTGATCTCTTGCGCGAAGGCGGAGGAGGCGAGGATGGCGGTCAGCGCGGTGGCAGTCAGCAGCTTTTGCATGGTTGCTCCATGGGTTGCGGGGTTGTGGGGGGTTACGACAGCATCAGGTCCGCATAGGTGCGGTCTGCTTTGGTGTCGGTCGGGATCGAGGTGGAGGTGGCGGCTTCGTTGAACGTCTCATCCGCCCCGTAAATTTCACGCGCCACGCCGGTCGACAGCTGGTCGGGCGTGCCGTCAAAGACGATGCGGCCGTCGCGCATGCCGATCACCCGGTCACAGTAGCGGCGCGCGGTATCCAGCGTGTGGAGGTTGGCGATGACCATGCGGCCGTCTTCGACGTTGATGCGCTTCAGGGCGTCCATGACGATCTGCGCATTCATCGGATCAAGGCTGGCGATGGGTTCATCGGCCAGGATGATCTTGGGGTCCTGCATCAGGGCGCGGGCGATGGCGACGCGCTGCTGCTGGCCGCCCGACAGCGCCTCGGCGCGTTTCGGGGCCTGCTCGGCGATGCCGAGGCGGTCAAGGATGTCGAGCGCCTTCAGGATGTCGGCGCGGGGCCAGAGGTTGAACATGGTCTGCAGGGTGGAGCGGCGGTTCAGGATGCCGTGGAGGACGTTCGAGGCCACATCCATCCGCGGCACGAGGTTGAACTGCTGGAAGATCATTGCGCATTGGCTTTGCCAGGCGCGGGCCTGCGGGCCTTTCAGCGCCAGGACGTTTTGGCCATCGACCCGGATCTCGCCCGAGGAGGCGTCGATCAGGCGGTTCATCAGGCGCAGGAAGGTGGACTTTCCCGCGCCGGACCGGCCGATGATGCCGACAAAGGCAGGCCCGTCTACGGAGAAGCTGACGTTGTCGACGGCAGCTTTCTGCCCGAACATCCGCGTCACCGATTGGACCTGAAGCATGCCGCCACCCCCGTTTTGCTGGGCGACGATTAGCGGGCCTTCATGACGGCTGTTTCGCGGTTGCATGAAGGTTGCGTGACAGGCTGGCAGGCCTTTGGCGGGGATCAACTGCCCGGTGCGGGCGGGATATCGACGCCGGGCAGCAAGGGCTTCCTGTCCAGAAGTGCCGTGCTGTCAAAGGCATCCAGCGCATTGACCTGCAGGATGCCCGCCTGCGCGTCCATGGCCAGAGCCCGGACCACCACCGGATTTGGCCGCGCCGAAGAGCGCACGGCAAAAGCCCCGGCGGGACCATCGCCGCGGGCGGGGCTTTCCACGATCAGGTCTCGCCGGGCCTCGCCAGTTGAGGTGAGGAGAATCACAGCCTGCCCCGCCGAAAGCCCAAGGAGGCGGGGGGCGGAAGGGCGCGTGCACCAGGGCGCGGACGTTGTCGCCGCGCGCTACGGTCAGGGTCTTCAGGAAGTTGCCGCGTGCCCAAGGGGTGCGACGGCGCCCGACAAAGTGCAGGGGCGCAGGCATGGCGGCGCCCGGGACGAAGGAAGTGGCGATTTCGCTGGGGCGAAGGGCATCAGGCAAGGCCGGACGTTCGCGGGATAGGGGCCGCAGGGGCGATGTCGGCTGACACCGCCCCTGCCCCGCGTGCGTCAGTCCGTGGCGGCGCCATGGTTCATCGAGGAATGGTCCATGGTCGAATGATCCATCCCCTTACCCTGCCCGGTTGGCGCATCGACGCTGAATTCAACCTCAACCCGACCGGCCTTTTCAAAGATCAGGGTGGCCTTGTGCATGTCGCCTTCGGTCAGGGGGGCGGTAAGGCCCATGAACATGATGTGATAGCCGCCATGCTGCAGCGTGACGGTCTCGCCCGGCGGAATCTCAAGCGCGTCGATGTGGGTCATGGTGCCAACGCCGTTCGCATCGACCTTGCTTTCGTGAACCTCGGATTTCGCGGCGAGGGCGGTCTCAATTCCGATCAGGCGGTCGGCTTCGGTGCCGGTGTTGATGATGGTCATGAAGCCCCCGGCGGCCTTGGCCGAGGCGGCGGGTTGCGGGATGTGGGGGTGCTTGATTTCAAGCGCGCCGGCGGTGAAGTCATGGGCGAAGACGGGGGCGGCGAGGCAGATGGCCGCAAGGAAGGCGAGGACGGGTTTCATGGACAGGCTCCGTTTCTGGGAATTGGGGACTTGGGGGAAGGGCCACCCGGGGGCAAAACAGGCCGGTGACGGGTGACAGGGCGCAGGCGGCCTGGGGGAGTTCGATGGTCATCGGATGCCTGCGGATGTGCGGGGGTCTGGCCCAAAGCGGGGGCCGGTTGCGGCGGCGCACGGGCGGCGATGGGGCTTGGGTCGCCGGTCAGGCGACGGTTGGCCTAGGCCGCCAATCAGGCGGCGGGGGGACCTTGCGGGCTGCGCGCGGGGTCAAGGATGCGCAGAAGGGCCCGGCTTTCGCGGGGGGCTGTGACCTGCAGGACAAACGCAAGCTCAAGGTCGATCAGCGTCGGGGCCGTAGCGGGCAGGCCCGGGGTGGCGGTGATCTGGCAGGCGGGGCAATGGCCGTCGCGGATACCGTCGCCGTCAAGGTCGCCGGCGCAGAGGTCGGCCAGCGTCAACCCGTTGGCTAGCACGAAGGCCAAGGCGCCGTCGTCGGGGCTGGGCATGCGGTGCGCGAAGGCCGTCGCGGTCAGCGAGACCGTGAGGAGCGTCAGCAGGACCAGCTGCCGCAGACGGAGGAAGACCGTGGTCACCATGGCCTTTTGGATGGCGCAAGCGGGTGGCGCGGTCAAGCGCTGACGATGGCCTGCGGCAACGGGGCCGCTGGCGGAGTCAGGCTGCGGGCCAGATCGGCCAGTCGGTCGGCAAGGGGGTTGGTGCGGCGCCAGACGAGGCCGATGGTGCGGCCCGGGCTGGGGCTGGGCAGGCGTTGGACGGCGACGGGGGCCGACCGCGCCTCAACCCCCGCGGCCATCTCGGGGATCAGGGTCACGCCGATGCCAGCGCCGACCATCTGGACGAGGGTGGAGAGGGAGGAGCCCTCCATGATCTCACCCGCCGGGGTGCGGGGCAGTTTGCAGGCGGCGATGGCCTGGTCGCGGAAGCAGTGGCCTTCCTCAAGCAAGAGGAGCGGCATCGCGGCGAGGTCTGACAGGCTGGGGACCGGGCGGGCGGCGTCAGATAGGGGGCGGACGAGGAGGAATTCCTCATCAAACAGCGGGAGTTCGATCAGTGACGGTTCCGACACCGGAAGGGCCACAAGGGCCAGGTCAAGCTGCCCTTCGGCCAGGTCACGGACGAGGCGCTGGGTCACCGCCTCACGCGGGCGGAGGTCGAGGTCGGGGAAATCGGCACCAAGGCGGCGGATCAGTTGCGGCAGGTAATAGGGCGCGATGGTGGGGATGATCCCCAGCCGCAGCCGCCCGGACAGGGGGCCGGTCGAAGCGCGGGCCAGGGCTGCCAGTTCATCGACCGACCGCAGCACCTCACGCGCGCGGAGGGCAACATCTTCGCCCAGCGCGGTCAGGCGGATCTGCCGGGGCCCGCGTTCGGCAAGGGGCGCGCCGAGGATATCCTCAAGCTCCTTGATCTGCAGCGACAGGGCCGGTTGCGAGATGGCAGAGGCTTCGGCCGCGCGGCCGAAATGGCGGTGGCGGGCCAGCGCCTCAAAGTAGCGCAGGTGTTTCATGGTGAGTTGCGTCATAGGCCCAGCATATCGCCACGATTGGAAAATGAAAATTCCATTTATCGGACGGGGGTGGTAATCCCAGTCAAGATGCAGCGCGTGAGTCGTCGGCCCCCGGTTTCGGACGTGGCCGGTTTTGCGCCTTAGGTGCATCCAGCCAGATCAGGAGAGCAAGATGGACGGCAACGATATTCCCCGTTCGGGCAAGTGCCCGGTGGCACATGGCGCGATCACGACCACCGAAACCACGGTGATGGACTGGTGGCCGAAGACGCTGAACCTCGACATCCTGCACCAGCATGACACCAAGGTTAACCCCCTGACCGGGTTCAATTATCAGGAAGAGGTCAAGAAGCTGGACTTCGAGGCGCTGAAGCGCGACCTGATCGCGCTGATGACCGACAGCCAGGACTGGTGGCCCGCCGACTGGGGGCACTACGGTGGGTTGTTCATCCGGATGACCTGGCACGCGGCTGGCACCTACCGCATGGCTGACGGCCGGGGCGGGGCCGGGACCGGCAACCACCGCTTCGCGCCCTTGAACAGCTGGCCGGACAACGCGAACCTCGACAAGGCGCGGCGTCTTTTGTGGCCGATCAAGAAGAAATACGGCAACCGGCTGAGCTGGGCTGACCTGATGGCCCTGGCGGGGACGATTGCCTATGAATCGATGGGTCTGAAGACCTTCGGCTTCGGCTTTGGCCGTGAGGATATCTGGGCCCCGGAAAAGGACATCTGGTGGGGGTCGGAGAAGGAATGGCTGACCGACCAGCGCTATCCGTCGAAGGAAGACCGCACCAGCCTGGAGAACCCGCTGGCCGCCGTGGTGATGGGCCTGATCTACGTCAACCCGCAAGGCGTTGACGGCAAGCCCGACCCCTTGCGCACCGCGCATGACGTGCGCGAAACCTTTTCCCGCATGGCGATGGATGATGAAGAGACCGTCGCGCTGACCGCAGGCGGCCACACCGTCGGGAAGGCGCATGGCAACAACAATGCGGCGCTGATCGGGCCGGAACCGGAAGGTGCTGCGCTGGAGGAAGGCGGCCTTGGCTGGAACGTGCATGCGGCGCGGTCGATCGGGCGCGACACCATCACCTCGGGGCTGGAAGGGGCCTGGACCGCGCATCCGACGAAGTGGGACAACGGGTATTTTGACCTCCTCCTGAAATACGACTGGGAACTGGTGAAATCCCCCGCCGGGGCCTTCCAGTGGCAGCCGATCAACATCGCACCCGAAGACATGCCGGTGGACGTGGAAGACCCGACGATCCGCCGCATGCCGATGATGACGGATGCCGATATGGCGATGAAGATGGACCCGACCTACCGCGCGATTTCCGAGCGGTTCGCCAAGGATCAGGCGGCGTTCAGCGATGCCTTCGCCCGCGCCTGGTTCAAGCTGACGCACCGCGACATGGGGCCGAAGGTTCGGTATCTGGGGCCATGGGTCCCGGCTGAGGACCTGATCTGGCAAGACCCGGTCCCGGCTGGTTCAACCGGCTGGGACGTGGCGGCGGTAAAGGCCAAGATCGCCTCGTCGGGTCTTGCCATCAGCGACATGGTGACGACAGCCTGGGATTCGGCGCGGACCTTCCGCGGGTCGGACAACCGGGGCGGCGCCAATGGCGCGCGCATCCGTCTGGCGCCGCAGAAGGACTGGGAGGGGAACGAACCCGCCCGTCTGGCGCGCGTGTTGTCAGTGCTGGAGCCGATTGCCACGGCGGCGGGCGCATCAGTGGCCGATGTGATCGTGCTGGCGGGCAACGTGGGCGTGGAACATGCGGCCAAGGCTGCGGGCTTTGACGTGACGGTGCCGTTCCATGCCGGTCGCGGCGATGCCACGCCGTCGCAGACCGACGCCGACAGCTTCTCTGTGCTGGAGCCGGTGGCGGATGGGTTCCGCAACTGGATGAAGCAGGACTATGCGGTCACGGCGGAAGAGTTGCTGCTGGATCGGGCGCAGCTGATGGGCCTGACGGCGCATCAGATGACCTGCCTGATCGGCGGCATGCGGGTGATTGGCACCAACCACGGCGGCACGCATCATGGCGTGTTCACGGATCGCGTGGGGGCGCTGACCACCGACTTTTTCACCGGCCTGACCGACATGGCCTACAAATGGGTGCCGAAGGGGACCAATCTTTACGAGCTGACCGATCGCAAGACCGGCGCCGTGAAGTGGACGGCAACGCGGGCGGATCTGGTGTTCGGGTCCAACTCTATCCTGCGGGCATATGCCGAGGTCTACGCCCAGGACGACAACGCAGGCAAGTTCGTCTGCGACTTCGTCGACGCCTGGGTCAAGGTGATGGAGGCCGACCGCTTCGATCTGCGGGCCTGAGCCACAGCTTCGGACGGTCTGGTGTGATGAGTGCGGCCCGGGTGTCATGCCCGGGCCTGTTTCATGGGCGGGATGCCCCATAGGTGAGGCGGCGCAAGATCGCCTCGAACGGGCCCCTGCCCCAGCGGCCAGCCATGAGCCCGGTCAGCACCATGGCCAGAAGTGCGATCAGAATGGCCAGCGGCAAGAGCACCGCCTGCCCCAGCTGACCGAACAGCCCCAGCCCATGCCCGCCAAAGACCAGCCCGGCGAGGATGCCCTGCAACAGGTAGGCGCTGAGCGAGTTCTGACCGGCGCGTTGCAGGACTGCGGGTATGCTTAGCCGATCAGCTAACCATAATATCCCATGAAACCAAGCCATTGCCAGGATCGGTGCTGCGGGGGCCAAAAGCAGAAGTCCGACCAGCGCGCGGGGGGAGTCGTCCATTGGCGACAGGGCGACGATCAGGTTCAGGGCCAAGCCGATGGTCAACGCCCAGGGAAAGGCGCGCCGGAGCAGGCGGCGCCCGGGGCTGTCAGGTTGGAAGAAGCCGGTCTGGGCGGCGGCAAGGCCCATGAGGATCGCCCCGAACGCAAGGGGACCCTGGAACAGGAGCAGGATCACGAAGGTGGGCGGCCATTCGGTGCTGCGGACCAATGTCGCCTGCCAGAACCCATGCGCCAGCGCGCGGTAGTCGGGTTCGGGCAGACCAACCTCGACCAGCACCGCAAGGAGGACCAGCCCCAAAAGTGCAGCTGGGACCATGACGATGGCCAGCCGGACCAGACGGCGCGGCGGGGCGTTGCGCAGCGGCCAGGCCAGCGCGCCCAGGACGGCGTAAAGCACCAGAATGTCACCGGTGAAGACGAAGACCGCGTGCAGCACCCCAAGGATCGCCAGCCCCGCCAGACGGCGGGCATAGCGCGGGGCGAAGGCCTGCCCCTGCCGGGAAGCTGATTGCATCTGCACCTGCATCCCCCAGCCGAAAAGGAAAGAGAAGAGGAGGAAGAACTTCCCCTCGAACAGCAGTTGCACCAGATCGGCGGCCAGGCGGTCGGCGGGGTGTGCGGGGACCTGCAGCAGGGCAGACCCCGGCAGGGCGAGGAAGGGCAGGTTCACCACGCAGATGCCGATCAGCGCCGCGGTGCGGATCAGATCGACGGCAGAGTTGCGGGAGGGGTCCGACATCGGCTATTCCGTGTTGAGCAGTTGCTCAGCACAAGATTGAGCAAGCGCTCAATTCTGTCAAGGGGGCGCGGGTGGCAGAGATGGACAAGCGGGCTTCGGACGGTGCGGCGCTGATCCGGCAGGCGGCGGCGGATGTGCTGCGCGAGGTTGGGCTGCACGCGGCAACGACGCGGGCCGTGACAGACCGGGCGGGCGTGGGGCGGGGGCTTTTGAACCACTATTTCCGCTGGCCGGAACTGCGGGCCTTGGCCTGGGAAGCGATCTTTGCCGAGGTCGAAGGCCCTGAGGCAGCGCCCGACGAGGCGCTGGAGGCTTGGCTTGCCACCGCCTTCGCGCCTGAGGCCCGGACCTATTGGCGGCTGTGGCTGGAAGCGACGGATCTGGCGGCGTCAGACCCGGCGATGGCGGCGGCGCTGACCCGGGTGCAGGGGCGGATGCTGGCGCGGCTGACGGCGGATTTGGCTGCGGTCCCCGAGCGCTGTCCTGACCCCAAGGCCACCGCGCTGCGACTGACGGCGTTGCAGGACGGGCTGGCGGGGCTTTTGCTGGCCGGGACCACCGACCTGACCCCAGAAATGGCGGAGGCCCACCTGCGGCGGGCCTTCGCTTTGGAATTGGGGTAGATCAGTTGCTGTCCGCGAAGATCGCGCCCGTTTCGGCGGCGATCATGTCGCGGGGGGCAAGGACGACGGCCAGCACCCCGATATACACGATCAGGAAGAGGGCGATGGCAGCATAGGTGCGGCGCGAACGGGGTGGCGACTGGTGACGCGAAGGCAGAACTTCGGGCATCTCGGGCTCTCCTCATGTGGCAGCGACTCGGGTCCGATGGGGAGACATTACCACCGGAAGCTGTGGCGCGGTTTCCAGAGATTCAGGCATCGGCGGAATTTCTTCCCGGTCCGGGCACATTCCAGCGGAAAACCGCGCGCGGCGGCGCGGTTTCTGCGGTTGCAGCGGAAGGTTTTCCGCAGCGCGGCGTGGGATCAGGCGCGGATGCCGGAAAAGCGGGTCTGCCAGTCGGTGCGTTCCTCATCCGTGATCTTGCGGAAGAGGTTTTCGGGCACGGTGAAGGCGTGGCCAGCCGGAAGCGTGCGCATCGCGGCGGAAATGTCGTGCGGCCAGCTGGCGTCGTCGGTACCCATCGCCTGCAGCATGGTGGCCGAGGCGTCGGGGATGAAGGGCGCGGACAGGACCGCGTAGACCCGGATCAGGTTCAGGGACAGACGGATGATCGCCTGCGCCTGATCGGGGTCGGTCTTGACGACCGACCAGGGGGCGGCGGACTGAAGATACTCATTGCCGATGACCCAGATCGCGCGCAACTCGGCGGCGGCCTTGCGCACCTCCATCGCCTGCATCAGGGCGGTGTAGTCGGCAATCCGCGCGCCAAGGTCGGCGATGAGGGCGGTTTCAAGGGGGCCGAACTGGCCGCCTGCGGGAACTTCGTTGCCGAACTTGGCCACGGCGAACTTGGTCACGCGGGAGACGAGGTTGCCAAGCACATCGGCGAGGTCCTTGTTCACGGCGGTCTGGAAGTTTTCCCAGGTGAATTCGCTGTCGCTGGATTCCGGCGCGTGGGACAGAAGCCACCATCGCCAGTAGTCGGCGGGCAGAATCGACAGGGCCTGGTCCATGAAGACCCCCCTGCCCTGCGAGGTGGAGAACTGGCCACCGTCATAGTTGAGGTAGTTGAAGGACTTGAGGTAGTCGACCAGCTTCCAAGGCTCACCCGACCCCAGGATCGTGGCGGGGAACGACAGGGTGTGGAAGGGGACGTTGTCCTTGCCCATGAACTGGTAATAGGTCACGTCGGCAGCACCCTTGTCGGTGCGCCACCAGCGTTCCCACGCGCTATCGGGCTTGCCGTGCGCGTCCGCCCATTCGGCGGTGGCGGCGATGTATTCGATGGGGGCGTCGAACCAGACGTAGAAGACCTTGCCTTCCATCCCGGGCCAGGGCTGGTCGCCCTTTTTCACCGGGATACCCCAGTGGAGGTCACGGGTGATGCCACGATCTTGCAACCCGTCACCGTCGTTCAGCCATTTCTTGGCGATCGAAGTCGTCAGGATCGGCCAGTCGTGTTTCGAGTCGATCCAGGCCTCAAGCTTGTCGCGAAGCGAGCGCTGGCGGAGGTAGAGGTGCTTCGTCTCCCGCACCTCTAGGTTGGTGCTGCCGCTGATGGACGAGCGCGGGTTGATCAGATCAGTCGGGTCAAGCTGCTTGGTGCAGTTTTCGCACTGGTCGCCGCGCGCCGCCGTATAGCCGCAGTTCGGGCAGGTGCCGGTGATGTAGCGATCCGGCAGAAAGCGGTTGTCGTCGATGGAAAAGACCTGCTTTTCCGACACTTCCTCGATCAGCCCATTCTCAGCCAGTTTGCCGGCGAAGTGCTGGGTCAGGCGGTGGTTGCGCTGGCTGGACGAGCGGCCGAAATGGTCGAACGACAGACGGAAGCCCTTGGCAATCTCGGCCTGGACGGCGTGCATTTCGGCGCAGTAGTCGGCCACCGGTTTGCCCGCCTTGGCGGCGGCAAGCTCGGCCGGGGTGCCGTGTTCGTCGGTGGCACAGATGAACATCACCTCATGCCCCAAGGCCCGGTTGAAGCGGGCGAAGAGGTCGGCGGGAAGCTGGCTGCCCACCAGATTGCCCAAATGCTTGATCCCGTTGATATAAGGGATGGCCGAGGTGATGAGAATCCGTGCCATGTCTGCGCCTTCGTTCAAGTCCGGCGATTGCTTAGCCCAAGTGCAGCGAAAGGGCCAGCGGCAGGGCACAGCACGAATTTTCTGCGAAAATTCGGGGAAGCTCAAGTTTTCGCAGAAAACTTGTGGTCACGCGCGCCCCTTCAGCATGCGCGTCAGGGTGCCGTCGCCGTCCATTTCACGCTTCAAGGCGCCGAGGATGTGGACGATGACCATGCCAAGCAGGGTCTTGGCGAAGATCTCGTGCAGGATGAACCAGACGAATTCCGAGGTTTCGTTCGGCTCAACCAAGGGCGGGAGGGTGAAGCGGTTGAAGATCACCGTGTCGATCCCGCTGGCCGAGGACCCGGCCCAGCCCGCGATGGGGGTGGCGATCATCAGGGCATAAAGTGTCCAGTGCCAGAGCTTGACGAACAGCCGCATCCGGCCGGGCGGGCCGATGGGCGCGGGCGGCGGCGACAGGACATGCCAAAGGATGCGAAAGACGACCAGCGCCAGAAGGGTGATGCCCAGCGTCTTGTGCAGCCCGTAAAGCCAGAGGTTGGAGAGGCCCGGCTGCATGGAGGTCAGCCGCAAGCCAAGCGCGATCAGGGCGAGGATCAGGAGGGCCATGAGCCAATGGATCACCCGCGTTACAAGGCCAAAGCTGTCGGGGCCGTTGCGCAGGGCCATGGGTCAGCCTTTCGCGTCAATCCGGGCGGTGATGACGATTCGCACCTCATCGCCGACCATGTCAGCCCAGCCGGTTGCGCCGAACTCACTGCGGTTGACGCGGCCGGTCAGGCGGACGGTCAGGCGGCTGTAATCGGTTGCGGCGCTGCCTTGGGGCCGGAATAGCTGTGCCCGCAGGGTGACGGGGCGGGTCACCCCGCGAATGGTGATCTGGCCGGTCACATCGGCCGCCTCACCCGCGCGGGTGACCGAGGTGCTTTGGAAGGTCATCGTCGGATGCGACTTGGCGTCCAGCACCTTCGGGCCTTTCAGGGCCTGGGCGGCGAAGGGAAAGCTCGCCTCGGCCCCGGTGACGTCAAGGGCGACGGCGACGGTGCAGTTGCGCACATCGTCGAAGTCCAGCGTCAGGTCAGCCTGGGCGAGCGGGATCTGCCCGGTGATGATGTCGGGGCCGAAGTCCGTCTCGAACGCGACGGTCGAGGCGGCGGCGTCGAGGGTATAGTCGATGGTGGCCGCCTGGGCCATCTGGGGGGCCATCACGGGGGCCATTGGCGCAAGAAGCAGGGCGGCAAGGCCGAGGGCTGTCAGTCTGCGCATGGGCGGACCTTTCCTTTGAGCGGACAATAGCAGGGTTTTGGCGTGCCAGTCATCACTCTGGCGTGCGTTTTGGCCAATGCGCTGGCACCCGCGCAGTGTCAGGGGGCTGGGTCCAGCGATTGGGGGGCCAGCGTTTCGTCCCCATCTGCACCGCGCCGCAGCGCCCAGGCGGCGGGGGGCGCCAGCCGGGCGCGGAGGCGCGTCAGGGTCCAGGCCCCTTCATCCGACCACAGAAGCGACCGGCTGGGGCGCGGGGTCATGTGCCAGCGGCTTTCCACGCCTTGCGCGCCGCCTTGCCCCGGCGACAGGATCAGGCCGATGGGGGCGGCGGCCCCATCCCGCTGGGCGGCCTGACTGCCCGCCTCGGCCGCAAGGTGCAGGCGGCGGATCGGGGTCAGGCCGGGCGGGGTCAGCAGTTCGGCGATCACGAGGGGTGCTGCACCGGACCTCAGCGCCTCTTCCATCGCCCAAAGAAGGCCCTCATCCCGCGCCGCGGTGGCGAGGATCAGCCGCGCGGGGTTGGCCATCGGCTGCAGGCCCGCCGCGTTCAGCCGGTCAGAAAGCCAGCCCGGGCGGATCCAGACCACCGGCCCCTGCGCCTTGGCCATGACAAGGGCCGCGAGCATGAGCCGGGCGGGGCCGCACAACTCATGCACCCGGCCCCGGCGCAAGGTCAGGTCACCGACCAGCGGTTGCAGGTCCTGGGGCCGGGGCGCAGCTTGGGTGTGGATCGGCAGACTCATGCCCGAAACTGTAGTATGTTCGCGTAATGTTCTCAAGTCTGGGCCTTTGCCCCGCCGCTGATCCGGCCTAGCTTGCTGCAAGGCAGCAATTGGCTGCCGGATGATCCCCGGAGGCGTGATGAAAACC
The DNA here is from genome assembly GCA_027489175.1 of Rhodobacter sp. Lineage (GTDB taxonomy): Bacteria > Pseudomonadota > Alphaproteobacteria > Rhodobacterales > Rhodobacteraceae > Tabrizicola. The sequence goes on along the minus strand of JAIYAE010000004.1, from coordinate 408,105 downwards.
CTGACCCTTGGCAAGACCGGCCTGACCGTCTCGGAGATTTGCCTGGGCACGATGACCTGGGGCACGCAGAACACCGAAAGCGAAGGCCACGCCCAGGCCGACATGGCGCTTGAGGCGGGGGTGACCTTCTGGGACACGGCCGAGATGTATCCGACGAACCCGGTGCGCGCCGAAACCGTGGGCCGGACGGAAGAGATCATCGGCTCATGGCTGGCCGCGCGGGGGGGCCGTGACCGGGTGCAGATTGCCACCAAGATCACCGGCAAGGGCCAGATGGTGCGCCCGGGCCAGCCGATCAGCGGGGCCACGATGCGCACGGCGGTTGAGGGGTCCTTGCGGCGGATGGGGACGGATTACATCGACCTTTACCAGCTGCACTGGCCGAACCGGGGCAGCTATCACTTCCGTCAGGCCTGGCGCTATGCCCCGACGGGCACCGACAAGGCGGCGGAAACCGCGCATATGACCGATGTGCTGACCACCGCGCAGGCGCTGGTGGCCGAAGGCAAGATCCGCGCCATCGGGCTTTCCAACGAAAGCGTCTGGGGCGCGGCGCGCTGGCTGCATCTGGCCGACAGTCTGGGCCTGCCGCGCATGGCAAGCGTGCAGAACGAATACAGCCTGCTCTGCCGGCAGTTTGATACCGACTGGGCCGAGTTCAGCCTGATCGAGGATATGCCGCTTCTGGCGTTCTCCCCCCTCGCGGTGGGGCTTTTGTCCGGGAAGTATGCGGGTGACGTGATCCCCGATGGCACGCGGCGGATGCACACGCCTGACCTTGGCGGGCGGATCACGCCGCAGGTCTTTCCCGCCGTGGCGGCCTATATGGGGATCGCGGCGCGCCATGGACTTGACCCTTGCCAGATGGCGATTGCCTTCTGCCTGTCGCGCCCGTTCCGCACGATCCCGATCATCGGGGCCACCACGCTGGACCAACTCCGCACCAACATCGGTGCGGCCTCGGTCACGCTGTCGGATGCGGTGCTGGCCGAGATAGCGGAAACCCACCGGGCCTTCCCCGCACCCTATTGAGGGGACTTGCGGGATGGGGCGGATCAAGGCACTGCTGAACGCGTTCCCGGAGACCCAGATGCCGCGCCTTGCCCACCGTCTTTTCCCGCTTGGTCTTGCCCTCATGGTGACCGCACTGGTCGCAGGGTGTCAGCTGTCCGCCCCAGGCACGGGTGCGGGACCGGATGGGGACGTAACCCCCAATGCCGTAGCGGGGGACGCGATTGAGGTGACAGCGCTGGACGCCCCGCCCAGCGCAAGCGCGCCGGAAGCCACCGCGACGGCCGGAGCGGAGCCCGCCGCAGTGGAGGGGCAGGCCCCGGCTGCGGCAGAAACCCCGGCGGAAGCGGCGGCCCCGACGGAAGCAGCCGAAGCGCCAGAGCCTGCGCCCCAATCTGTCGCCGTTCCCGCCGCACCCGAGGAGGTGAAGTCCGAGGTCCAGCGCACCTGCGAAAAACGCGGCGGGACCTGGTCTGGCGTCGGGTCTGGCGTTCTGCGCACCTGCGTCTATGAAACCCGGGATGCCGGCAAGCGCTGCGAGCGGGAAAGCCAGTGCGAGGGGGTCTGTCTGGCCCGGTCCGGCACCTGTTCGCCCATCAAGCCGCTGCTTGGCTGCCATGAGGTCCTACAGGACAACGGTGCCCGGGTGACCCTTTGCATCGAGTGATCCTTGCCCTGATGATGGCGGTGTCGGCCTGTGCGGCCCCGGCCCCGCCCACGATTGTCTTCCGCGCCGCGAGCGTGCCGATCTACTCTGCCGCCGCGTTCCAGCCCCCGCAGATTGCCGGGCGCTGGAATCAGGTGGCAGGGTATCAGGCAACCGCGCGCGGCAAGTGCGCTGCGGGCGGGCTGGAGTTTCGGCCTGCCCCCGGTGGTCTGGCGGTTGACGGGGTCTTGTGCCTGAACGGGGTAGAGCGGCCTGTTTCGGGCCTTGCCACACCCAACGGGCCGGGCCGGTTGGCAATGGAGGGGCAAGAGGATTGGTGGATCCTGTGGGTCGACAGCGGCTACCGGACGCTGGCGATCGGCACGCCTTCGGGCCGGTTCGGCTTTGTGCTGGACCGGGGCGCGGCAGCGGGGGACCGGTTGGCGGCGGCGCGCGAGATCTTTGATTTCAACGGCTATGTCGCAGGGGCTTTGCGGGCGTTCTAGTCGGTCAGGGCATCCGGGACTTACCGCACCCGGTCGCACAGGGTTTGCAGATGGGCCACCATGTCGCGGGCGCCCACCTCGGCCTCGCGCACCAGAAGGTCGAAGTGCTGCGTGATGGTTTCCACCCGCGCGGAATCGCGGAAGGCGAGGTAATGGCGGCCAAGGTAGATCACCGCCAGAAGCGGGCCGAAGACGGTGATCGGGGCTGAGAAAAGCCGCCGCGCGTCGAAAAGGCAAAGGCGGAGCGAGGGGTAAAGCTGCTCGCACAGCGTCATCAGGTGACGAAGCTGTTGCAGCCGCACATCAGCGGAGAGGCCTTCGTAATAGCCGGTGCCGGTGGCGAAGGCGGTCAGTTCATGCACCGGCAGGGCGATTTCATAGTCCGACCCCGCGCCGCGCATCCATTTCAGACGGTCCTCGAACGCGCCGATGGCCTGTTCGGCGGTGCGGCCAAGCTGGGGTTCATATTCCCATTCCACCACGCTGCGGATTTTCAGCATGTCGGGCAGCGTCGCCGGAACGTGGCGGATCTTGTAGCCCGCTGCTTCCTGATGCCAGCCGAAGATGCGCTCGTCGATCAGCGCGCGGGGGGCTTCGGTCAGGGACAGGGACGCGGCGAGAAGGTCGGCAATGGGCTCGGGGCGGCCGGACAGACCCAAAAGCCAGTCCGCGCTGATGCCCAGCGCGCGGGCGCAGTCGGCGGCCAGCTGGGCGTTCGGCAGCCGCGTGCCGGGCTGCAAGAGCGCCGAGATGGTGGACCGGTCCACCCCCGTCAGCCGGGCCAGCGCGGCCTGGGTGACCTTGCGATCCTTCATCGCCTCATCCAGGCGGGCGCGGAAGACCGGGGCGCGGTCGCGTTTGTCAAGTTTATCCATCATGTGTTTTGTTTTCCAAACACTAGCGAGATTTCGTTGACATTATCCCGAATTCCCCCGCAAAGCACGTGCTGATAGCCTGATATCACATTTACCTGATCGGGCATGATCTTGCAGAACAAACAACAGCCGGAAACACGGCTTGGTTCCTTGGCCATCGAATGGCCGACCCTGCTGATTTTCCTTGCGACCTACGGGCTTTGGGCGCTGGCTACCGCGCTTTTCTGGCAAATCTCGCCTGTCCTTGCGGTTCTGGCAGCGGCGCTGGCCATCGCGCAGTATTCATCGCTTACGCATGAGGTGCTGCACGGCCACCCGTTCCGCAACCAACGCTTGTCCGAGGCATTGGTCTTTCCGGGCTTGACGATCTTTGTGCCCTACCTGCGCTTCAAGGACCTGCACTTGCAGCACCATTTTGACCCGAACCTGACCGACCCCTATGACGACCCGGAGTCGAACTTTCAGGACCCGGCGGTCTGGGCGCGGCTGTCCGCGCCGGTCAAGGCCGTGCTGCGGTTCAACAACACGCTGGCCGGGCGGATGCTGCTGGGCCCGGCGATTTCGACTTGGGCGTTGGTGACCGGGGACCTGAGGGCTGCCTTGAAGGGTGACCGTCGCGTGGCGCTGGCCTGGGGCCTCCACCTGCCGGGGGTGGCGCTGGTGGTCTGGTGGCTGGTGGCCGTGAGCACCATGCCGGTCTGGGCCTACCTTTTGGCGGCCTATCTGGGGTGGAGCCTCTTGAAGATCCGCACCTACCTGGAGCACCGCGCACATGAGGCTGCGCGGGCGCGGACCGTAGTCATCGAAAGCCGTGGGCCGCTGTCCTTGTTGTTTCTGAACAACAATTTCCATGTCGTGCACCACATGCATCCGGGGGTGGCATGGTACAAGCTGCCAAGCTTGTATTTCAGCAACCGCGAGCATTACCTGCGCCGCAACGACAGCTACCTTTACGCAAGCTATGTCGAGATTTTCCGCCAGTTCCTGTTCCGGGCGAAGGACCCGGTGCCGCACCCGATCTTTCCCGTTGCAAAGGGGGGTGCGCTAGAGCAGCCGCCGGAACTGCGGGGTGGCGCCGGAATTGTCGAAGAACGGCACGCCGGGCTGATCACCGCCCGTCACTAGGGCGGCGACCTCGGCCAGCACGACCTCGGTGATGAAGGGCAGGTCCAGCGCGCGGGCGTCCGGCAACGGGAGCCAGCGAAGGTGGGCAAGCTCGCCGGACGCGGCCGTGAAGTCCTGCGGGTCACCGGCGAGGCAGGCGGCATCGGCCAGAAGGAAGCGCGCGTCAAAGCGGCGGGTGCGGCCGGGGGGCGTGATCGCCCGGAACACAAAGCGCAACGCGGGGTAGGTCGCGGGAAGCAGGCGAAGGCCGGTCTCCTCCTCAAGCTCGCGCAGGGCTGCGGCGACAAGCACGTCAGGCGCCGGAGCATCGGCGTCGACCATTTGGCCAAGGCGGCGGGCGCAAAGGTCAGACAGGTGGCCAGCCAGCGGGGCGGTGTGATCGTCAGGGTCGACCGCGCCGCCGGGGAAGACGAATTTCGACGGCATGAACACCGCCCCTGCCCCGCGCTGGCCCATCAGCACCTCAGGCCCCGAAGGCCCTCGGCGCCACAGGATGACGGTGGCGGCGGGGCGGATCGCCTCAGTCGTCACGGCCAGACCCGAAGCCGTGCATCCGCTTGGCCCATTGGAAGGCGACCATGCCGCCCTTCAGCCGGGGCAAAAGGAACAGCGACAGCGCCACGGTGCCGAAGGAAAACATCAGCGCCAGAAGCAGGGGTTCCGGCCGCCAAGTCGAATAGACGAACAGAAGGACCGGGGCGAGGATATGGCCCACGATCAGGATCGTCAGATAGGCCGGGCCATCATCGGCGCGCTGGTGGTGCAGCGCCTCGCCGCACACCGGGCAGGCGTCCCGCACCTTGAGAAAGCCGCGCATCATCGGACCCGCCCCGCAATTCGGGCACTTCCGCCGCCAGCCGCGCGCGAGGGCGGGGCGGAGGGGGCGGTCATCGTCATCGGCAAAGGCTTGGGGTTCAGACAGGTTCGCAAGGGGCATCGGCAGGGCTTTCGGCCAGATCGGGGACGTCGCATGGGCAGGCGGGGACCATGCGCCAAGCCAGGGCGCGCGACAAGGGGGCCCTGCCCCCCCGTGTCGCCATGTCGCGAGGGGGGGACCAATCATGATCCGCAAAAATCTGCGACGGAAAGCGGCAGGTGGACCGTTTGCCCTATCAGACGGGCCAGAGATAGGGCCCCAAACCTGGAGATGACCATGACTGGACCGATGAAATCCACCGTTGCCGTGCTTGCCCTGATGGGGGCCACCTTCGCCTCGGGCGCGATGGCGCAAGAGGGGCCGCGTGGCCCGGGCGACCGTGGCGCGATGCTTCTGGAGATGTTTGACGGCATCGACGCCGACGCCGATGGCAAGCTGACCGAGGCGGAACTTGAAGCGCACCGCGCCGCGATGTTCACTGCGGCTGATACGAACAGCGACGGCATGCTGAGCGCCGAAGAAGTCTCGGCCCAGCATCTGGCCCGCTTCACCGAAAGCCTGGCCGACCGCACCGCGAAGATGATCGAGAACCGCGACAACAACGGTGACGGCAGCCTGTCCCTGGACGAGGTGGATGAAGGCCCGGGCCAGCGCCACTTTGCCCGGCTGGACAGCGACAATGACGGCGCCATCTCGAAGGCCGAGGCGGAAGCGGCGATGGAGAACATGGGCAAGCGCAAGCACCGCAAGGGCATGATGGGCGGCAACGACGACTGACGCGCAAGGCCCGGACCCTTGGCCAAACGCCCGCGAACCGCTAGACCCGTCACAGGATGACCATGGCCTACGACGCACAGGACATTGCCTCGGATGAGGCGCTGATGGTTCTCTATGCCAATGGAGACCGTCAGGCGGCGCGGGCGTTGGCCGAACGGGTCACGCCGCGGGTGCTGGCCTATGCGGCGCGGATGCTGGGCGGCGACCGGGCCGAGGCCGAGGATGTGGCGCAGGAAACGCTGCTGCGGCTGTGGCGGATGGCGCCCGACTGGCGGCAGGGCGAAGCAAAGGTGACGACCTGGGCCTACCGGGTCGCCACCAATCTGTGCATCGACCGGCAGCGATCAGGCCGCCGCAAGGGGCAGGTCACGCTGGACGATGCGCCCGATCTGGCCGATGGCGCGCCGACGGCTGACCAACGGTTGCAAGATGGGCGGCGGGTGGCGGCGCTTGAGGCCGCGCTGGCCGAATTGCCGGACCGCCAACGGCAAGCGGTGGTGCTGCGGCATATCGAGGGGCTGACCAACCCCGAGATTGCCGCGGTGATGGATATCGGGGTCGAAGCGGTGGAAAGCCTGACCGCACGGGGCAAACGCGCCCTTGCGGCAGTGTTGTCAGGGCAGAAGGACGCCCTGGGATATGAGGATGACGGACATGCAGGATAAGGATCTGGACGGGCTTTTCGCCCTGGCCGCGCGGGACCGGCCCACGCCGTCGCCTGCGCTGATGGACCGGGTGCTGGCCGACGCGATGGCACTGCAACCGCAGCCCGTGGCGGTCCGGGCGGCGCCCGCACCTGCGCCGGGTCTCATGACGCGGCTGGCGGCGCTGTTTGGCGGCGGGCCGGTGCTGGCAGGGGTCTGTTCGGCGATGGTCGCTGGGGTGGCGCTCGGCTATCTGCAGCCCGCGTCGCTGGACCTATTGACCGGCGGGCTGGCGGGAACGGGGGCGGAGACGCTGGACCTGTTCCCCTCGGCCGATTTTCTGACGAACGAAGGGTGATGTGATGACCGAAACCGAGACCCCGCCGCCCCAATCTTTGCCGCCGATGCCGGACAAGCCCCCTGCCCCGCCTTCCACGGCGACGGCGGGTCGGGGGCTGAAGATCGCGCTGGCGATCTCGGTCGCGCTGAACCTTGCGGTGGTGGGGCTGGTGGCCGGGGCCTGGCTGAAGGACGGGCGGCCGGGCGGCGGGATGCCGCGCGATCTGTCCTTTGGCCCGTTCAGCGAGGCCCTGAGCGCCGACGACCGCCGTGCCCTCCGCAAGGCGCTGATCGACCGCGCGCCGGGCTTTCGGGAAGCGCGCGCAGAAGCCCAGGCCGAATTCGCCGCCCTCTTGGACGCGCTGCGGGCCAGCCCGTTTGACCCTGCCGCCGTCCAGACCGCACTTGCCGCAATCGAGGCGCGCAATGCCGGGCGGCTGGAATTGGGCCGCAGCCTGATCGAGGCGCGGATTGCCCAGATGTCCGAGGCGGACCGTCTGGCCTTTGCTGACCGGTTGGAAAAGGGCCTGGGCCGCCGCCCGCGCGACTGACGCGCTTCAGGCCGCGCTAAGCCGGAACGTCACCTGGTTGCGGCCCGACACCTTGGAGTCGAGAAGCGCCAGATCCGCCTGCTCGACCACCGCATCCACCGATGCGCCCCCGTCCGAGACCGCCACCCCGATCGACACGGTGACCGTAAGCCCGGGACCCGAGGGCAGGCGGATGGGGCGTTCTTCCACTGCCTGACACAGGCGTTCGGCCACGCGGCGGGCGTCGGCCATGCCACTGCTGGGCAGGACGATCAGAAACTCTTCGCCGCCGATGCGGGCCAGAAGGTCGCTGTCGCGCAGGTTCGCTGTCAGGCGACGCGCCACTTCGACCAGCACGAGGTCACCAGCGGCGTGGCCATGCAGGTCATTCACCCGCTTGAACCGGTCAAGATCGACCACCATGACCGCATAGGGGGTGCCCGTCTCGGCCGCGCGGGCGGCGATGGCGGAAAGATGCGGTCCGGCATAGCGGCGATTGTAAAGCCCGGTCAGCGGGTCAACCATCGCCAGGCGCAGGCTGTCCTGCATCCGGGCGCGTTGCCGGTCGCCCAGCCGCTTGCGCCGCACAAGGCTGCGCAGGCGCACCGCGAGTTCGGCCGCCGGAATCGACTGGTCCACGACATCATCCGCGCCCAGGTCCAGCGCCATCGCCGCTGATTCATGCGTGCTGCCGCGCACCAGAAGGCAGACGGCGGCATGTCGCGTCGCCTGATGGCTTTTCAGTTCCGACAAAAGCCGCAGCGACGCACCTGGGCCGCTGTCGTCTTCAGCGACGATGAATACATCAGCCTGGGACCGGCCCGGGGTGGCGCGGTCCGAGATGGTGGTATCGGCAAGACCCTCGGCCAAAGCCTGGGTGCGGGTCAGTGCGACCAGCCGGTCGCGCATCAGGCCGGTCAGCGCGGCCTGCAGGTCAGCCGCGACGGAGGGAAGGGCGGTCACCACGGCCAGCATGCCCGGGGGTTCAAAGCTGGCGGGGGCTTCTGCAAAACCGGCACCGGGCAAGGCCGCATCGCCCGCAAACTCGGCTTGTGAGCGCATCAGGTTGCGCACGCGGGCCAGAAGCACCCGGTCCGATGCGGGTTTCAGGATCACGTCATCGGCCCCGGCCGCAAAAGCCGCCAGCCGGGCCGCCGCGTCCTGCGCGGCCGTCAGCACGATCACCGGAATGTCGCGGCTGCGCGGATCGGCACGCAGGCGGCGCAACACCTCATGCCCCGGCATGTCAGGCAGATTCAGGTCAAGCAGGATCAGGTCAGGCCGGGATCCGACACCCGACTGCGCCGCCTCAAGGCAACTTTCGCCGTCGGACGCCAGAACAGGATCATAGAACGCCGCCGACAGGCGGGCCCGGTAGACGATCCGATTTGTCGCCACGTCGTCAACAATGAGGATTCTGCCGCCCATCTTCCGCCTTCGTGAACCCAACCAAGGACTTTGGTCAGGATGATGAAGAGTGTGTTACCCAGTTAGTTAAGAAATCCTTTCCGAAATCCCGTCAATCGTCATATTGCCGTGAGCGAACCGGGCCAGAACCACAGGAAAGCTGAGAATTGCAGCAAGAATCCGCTCAGATCGTGGCGTTGCAGGTCCTTGCTTGGCTGGCGGCGGATGATGAATTGTTACCGGCTTTTCTGAATGCAACCGGCGCGGGGTTGGGCGATCTTCGGGCTCGCGCAGGGGATGTTGACTTCCAGGGGGCGATTCTCGATTTCCTGATGATGGACGATCAGTGGGTTGTAGCCTTCTGCGATCAGCATGGCCTACCCTACACCACACCACAGGCGGCGCGGGCGGCGCTGCCGGGTGGGGCACCCGTCCATTGGACCTGAACGCTGGGATTGACTGCAGATGATTGACGGTCTGATTTTCGACAAGGACGGCACGCTGTTCGACTTCCGCATCAGCTGGGGGCAGTGGGCCGAGGGGTTTCTGGCCTCGGTTGCGACGGGGCCAGAGCATGCGGCCGCGCTGGGCCGGGCCATCGGGTTTGACGCGGCGACGCTTTCCTTTGCGCCAGACAGCCCGGTGATTGCCGCCACGGCGGCCGACATTGCCGCCGCATTGGCCCCGCATCTGCCGGGGCAGACGGTCGCCCGGCTGACCGAGCTGATCGACGAAACGGCTGGCGCGGCCCCCATGTCCGAGGCGGTGCCGCTACGCCCGCTGCTGGCCATCTTGCGCGCGCGGGGGCTGAAGCTGGGCGTGGCGACGAATGACAGCGAAGCCCCGGCCCGCCAGCATCTGGCAGCCCATGGCATCACCGAGTGTTTCGATTTCATCGCCGGCTACGATTCCGGCCACGGCGCCAAGCCCGGCCCCGGCATGTGCCTGGCCTTTGCCGCAAGCCTGGGGCTGGACCCGGCCCGGGTGGCGATGGTGGGCGACAGTCGCCATGATCTGGAGGCCGGGCGCGCGGCGGGAATGCGCACCGTGGCCGTGCTGACCGGCATCGCCAAGCGCGATGACCTTGCCCCCCATGCCGATGTGGTGCTGCCCGACATCGGGTCTCTTCCGGACTGGTTGACCGGGCTGCAGCGATGACTAACCCCGTGGTGCGCTGAAAACGACGCTTTTGCGTCGCTGGCACGGTGTCCATTCCTCTGCCGCTTCCGTCATCTTCGCCTTCAGGACAACGGAGGGTGCGCGATGACCGAAGAACCAACCCGTAGAAAGCGTGCCGGTGGGCGGGCGGGGATGCAGGTTCGTGCTGGCACGGCGGTCATCGACCAGATGCCCTGGCGCATCCCGGTCAACCCGGACCGCCCGACCGAACCCTTGGATGCTGACGGCGTGCAGCGCGTCCACAAGACCGCGATGCGGATCCTGCGCGACATCGGGATCGAGTTTCTGAACCCCGAAGCTGTAGAAATCCTGCGCAAGGCAGGGTGCAAGGTGACGGGCACCAATGTCCGCATGGACGAGGATTTCGTGATGGAAATGGTGGGGCACGCGCCCAGCACCTTCACCATCACCCCGCGCAACCCGGAACGCGAGATCATCATGGGCGGCAAGCACATGGTATTCGTGAACGTAAGCTCACCACCGAACGCCTGGGATATGGAGCGGGGCAAACGCTCCGGCGACTTTGAGACGTTCAAGGAATTCATGAAGCTGACGCAGTATTTCAACTGCATCCACGTGGCCGGGGGCTATCCGGTTGAGCCGGTGGACATCCATGCCTCGGTCCGGCATCTGGATTGCCTTTATGAAAAGCTGACGCTGACCGACAAGGTCGTCCATGCCTACTCCTTGGGGGCGGAGCGGGTGGAAGACGTGATGGAGATGGTCCGCATCGCGGGCGGCCTGAGCGAGGCGGAGTTCCAGGCCAAGCCGCGGATGTACACCAACATCAACTCGGTCAGCCCGCTGAAGCATGACTTCCCGATGCTGGATGGCGCGATGCGGATGGCGCGGCGGGGGCAGCCGGTGGTGGTGACGCCCTTCACGCTGGCGGGGGCGATGGCGCCGGTGACCATGTCAGGTGCGGTGGCCCTGTCGATTGCCGAGGCTTTGGCGGCGGTCGCGCTTTTGCAATACATCAACCCCGGCTGTCCGGTGGCGATCGGGACCTTCACCTCGAACGTCGACATGAAGTCGGGGGCGCCCGCGTTCGGCACCCCGGAATACATGCGGGCCACGCAGATGACCGGGCAACTGGTGCGGTTTTACGGCGTGCCGATGCGGGCCAGCGGGGTTTGCGCGGCCAACGTGCCGGATGGGCAAGCGATGTGGGAGACCTCGAACAGCCTGTGGTCGGCAGTGCAGTCGGGGACCAACATGGTCTACCACGCGGCGGGCTGGCTGGAGGGCGGGCTGATCGCCAGCCCCGAAAAGTTCGTCATGGACTGCGAGGTCCTGCAGATGATCCAGCGCTACTTTGAAGAGGCGACCTTTGCCACGACCGAGGACGACCTCGCCTTCGACGCGATCAAGGAGGTTGGCCCCGGCGGGCATTACTTTGGGGTCCAGCACACCCAGGACCGCTATCAGAACGCCTTCTATGCCCCGATCTGTTCAGACTGGCGGAATTATGAGGCCTGGCAGATCGACGGGGCGGTCTGGACCCAGGAGCGGGCGCACCGGATCTACAAGCAGATCCTGGCCGAGTTCGAGGCCCCGGCGATGAACGGCGACCATCAGGAAGCGCTGCGCCAGTTCGTGGCCAAGCGGAAGCAGGAAGGCGGGGCGCCAACGGATTTCTGAGGCGATGTGTCCACGGTGGACAATCCGCGGATACCGTTATATATCAATGGCTTGACTGCGGACACTAACCATTCGTCAAGGATTGGTCGCGCTGACGGGAAGGATCAGCCCCTCGTCGGGCAAAGGCAGTTCGCCCGCGATTTCCAGGATCAGCTTGCGGCGGACCGCCTCGACAAAGCCTTCGGTGCGGTCGGTCGCGATCACAAAGGCCCCGGGGCCGCCGATCAGGTCTGACTGGTAAAGCTCGGCCAGAGGATCGGCTTCGCCTTCGTCAAGGATGGGCAGGCCGTTGATGGTTATCCCCGCCGCCAGAACCAAGGCCCGCGCCTCAGCGATGCTGGCCCCGCTGAAATTGCCGAGACTGTCGCTGGAAAAGTCGATCACCCGGCGCAGACCGGTGATCTGGTTGCCTTCGATCAGGCGCTGCCCCTCCAGCAGGGCGTTGCCAATGGCATTGCGGCCAGTGGCAAGGCGGGGCGGTTCCAGCAGTGCCTGCGCAAAGGCGGCGGCGCTGGCTTCGCCGTCGATCACCGTCCAGTCGACCACCACTACCTGATTGGCCGCCCATTCGACATAGGTGACGGCAATGGTGCCTGTCAGGTTGCTGCGGATCGCCCCCAGCACGGCAGGGTCGGTGATGGCGGCGGCATAGCCCTGACGCTGAAAATCGATCTCCCCTTGCGTGATGGAGCCTGAGGCATCGGCAAGAAGCACAAGTTCAAGGTCCACTTCCTGGGCGTGGACCGGTCCGACAAGACAGCCAAGAAGCACAACATGCCGCATGAAAAGGAGGTAGCCGCCCTGCAGCCCGCGACAAGGGGCAAGCATAGCCGCGATGTGGGTCAACCCAGAGGCGTTTGGCGGGCGGGTGATTCTGCCTGGAATTTAATCTTGCTTGACGTAAGGGAAGCTGGCAGCATCCTTGGCATCGTTTTGCATTTCGCCGTCCCCCATTTTTGATCGCGAGAATTCAGAATGTCCAAATTTTTGACGGTTCTTTTTCTATGTCTGGCCCTTGCCGTAGCGGGCTGCACTGCGGGTTCGGGCGATGATCTGGCCCGCGAATACCAGCAAAAAACGCGAGAGTTGGGGCTGTTCCCGGTCTATCCCCCGCGTGAGGAATTCCAGATCGGCGACGTCTATTTCTGGTCGCGGTCGAATACCAACCCGAACGATGTTGAGACGGTCTGGGTCGCCTCGATGCCATGGATGCGGCACGAGGCGGAGGCATTCCTGAACACGCGGATCGTTTTCAGCCCGTCAGCCGACGATGACGCGGCGCAGTCTGACATCACAGGCGGGAAGCTGCGGGTGCGGGGCGAGGTGGCGGCCGATTCCCTGCCAATCTCGGCCTTTCCGGAAATCACGGCGGATGCGGGTTTTGTGGCGGGCGCGGGCATCGGGCGGATTTTCCGCGCGCTGGGGCTGTCGGGGGGCAACCGGACGACGGTGTCGCTGAACTTCAACGATGTGCGGACCTACTGGGTGCCGAATACCATCGTCGCCGGGCGGGTCAGGGCGGAAATGGCCGGGATCGCGGCGGCCACGACCGAGCAAGCGATGGTCGATGTGCAGCGGCTGCTGGACATTCGACGCAGCACCCCGACACAGGCCTGCAGCGCCACGCGGGCCTGCGGGTTCACCGTGGTGACGCGGGTCTATCTGACGCGCAACATCACTTACACCTATCGCAGTGCGGCCATCCTGCAGGCGGCGGCAACCCGGTTTTCCGCTGGTGCGCAACAGGGCACCACCGCAGCGCAACCGCCCACGGTGAATGTCACGCTGAACGGGGCGGGCGCGGGCACCTCGGCCGAGTTGCAGACCGAGCTGACCGCATTGCAGGACCAGGTGGCGGAACTGGCGCGCGCCCAGGCACCGGGCGAACAGATCGCCTTTCAAAGCTGGGACGCGACGGGCCTTACCTTCGCCCAAGTGTTTCTGAGGCCCGTCGCCATCGGGTGGGATGGGTTTGACTACATTTTCGACGAACCGAAGCCGTAGAGAGGAGCAAGGCATGGAGAACGTCCGGTTTTCGCTGGCGATATGCGCGGTTTTGGCGGGGACGACGGCCGCACCGGCGCAGGTGACCAATGATGTGCAGCCCGAGCCATTCTTTCAGGTGATGACCACCATTCCCGGTGCGCTGCCGACAGCCGAGGGCACTGCGGACATCGAGCTGAGCTATTTCATCGACAGTTCCGGCGACATCTCGTCGGTGTCCTTGATGAGCGTGGCGGGCGTTCGGGCCAGCGGGGTCTGTGAGCCGATCTGCTTCAAGGTCGGCAATCCGCCGCGCCAGATGTGCCTGATATCAGGCGGTTGCGGCGGGGGCGGTGGTGGCAGCGGTGGAACCCTGTCGACCGAGCCGGTGCTGATTGATTTCGAGCTGGCCGTCGACCCTGCGCGCAATGCCGAAGGGGTGTTTGACTTCAGGATCAACGTGATCCCGGCGGGGGATGCCGGGGTGGCGGCGGCGCTGGAGTCGACCGTGACGCTGCCGGTGGAGTAGTCAGCCCCCGGCGGGCGGGCGGCAGAACGTGTCACGCAGGACGCTGACCACGGGGGCAACCTCGGCCCGGGCAAGCTGGTAGATCACCTTGCGGCCCTGGCGGCGGGTTTGTACCACGCCTTCCGCCCGCAGTCGCATCAGCTGTTGCGAGACCTGCGCCTGCGTGCAGCCAACGGCGGTGGCGATCTGGGTCACGTTCATGTCCTGGTCCAGCAGCAGGCACAGGATCTGCAGCCGCCCGGCATGGGAAAGTGACTTCAGAAGGGCCACTGCGCGGGCGGCCTGCCCTTCTGTGCCGCCGAAGCCGGGAAGCTGCTCCACCGCGCCCTGCCCTACTGGAACGCGGTGCCGGTCTTGATACCCAGTGCCTTGAAGGCCATGGCAGCGGGGCAGAAGCCGGTGAAGGACGACTGGATCAGGTTCGCGCCGATGAAGACGGTGAACCAGACAAAGAGGGGTGACACGAATGCTGTCAGCAGGACGCTGAGCAGCACCATGACCCCAGCAAAGAGGAGGACGGCACGATCGATTGACATGATGGTTTATCCTTTGGTGGTTTCTTTGAGTTTGTCGATGCCAAGCACCTTGAGCGCGAGGCTTTCGTAGAACGGCTCGGACTGGCCCTTGCGCAGTTTGCGGATGAAGTATTTTTCAAACCCCGCCTTGGCGAGGTGAACCCATTTGCCCGACGACGACCAGTTGATGTTGCGGGGCGGGATCTGGGGTTGGGCGACAAAGGCGATGCCCCCGTCGCCGAAATCGGCGAGGCAGACCGCGTTCCAGGTGCCGACGCGGTCGGGCTGCTTGCCCCGCACCAGCGCGCCGATGTTGTGGGCGGTAGCGGTGACCATGGATTCAATCATGAAACCGGTCTTTGGCACGCCACAGGGGACCGGGGTCGGCCCCATCGGCGGGATCGCGACGCAGACGCCGACGGCGAAGACGTTGGGGAAGGTCGGGTTCTGCTGGTGCTTGTCAACGATGGTGAACCCGCGGGGGTTCGACAGGCCTTCGATCCCGGCGACGGGCTTGATGCCGCGGAAGGCGGGCAGCATCATCGAGAAGGCGAAGGGCAGGTCTTTTTCGGCCTTCACCGACCCATCGTCGGCGATTTCTTCGACGAACATGTGGCCGTCCTCCACCCGCTTGATGCGGGTCGAGGTCAGCCATTTGATGTGCTTGTCGCGCATCTGGGATTCGAGAAGGCCCTTGGTATCGCCGACCCCATCAAGGCCAAGGTGGCCGATATAGGGTTCGGGGGTGACGAAGGTCATCGGCACGCGGTCACGCACCTTGGCGCGGCGCAGCGCGGTTTCGAGGATGAAGAGGAATTCATAGGCAGGGCCAAAGCAGCTGGCCCCTTGTGCGGCGCCGATGATGACAGGGCCGGGGTTCGCGACCAGCTTGTCGAAGACGGCCTTCGTCGCTTCGGCATGGTCGATGTGGCAGATGGACTGGGTGTGGCCGTCAGGGCCAAGGCCGGGGATTTCGTCGAAAGCCAGTTCCGGTCCGGTGGCGATCACGAGGTAGTCGTAGGTGACGGACTGGCCATCAACCAGCGCGATGCGGTTTTCGGCTGGATGCAGGCGCTCGGCGGCGACGGGGATGAAGTTGATGCCCTTCTTTGCCATCGTGGGGGCAAGGTCGACGGTGATGTCTTCCCGGTCGCGCCAGCCGACGGCGATCCAGGGGTTTGAGGGGACGAAGTGATAGGTCGGCTCTTTCGTGACCACGGTGATGCGGTCTTCGGGGCGGACCTGATCTTTCAACTCGTAAGCCATGATGGCGCCGCCAAGTCCGGCGCCGAGAACCACGATATGTGCCATGTCAGTCTCCTGTGCTGAGGACGGGGGTGCCGGTCATGTGCGCAGCACGCGGTAGATGGCCGGGATGACAAGAACGGTCAGAAGGGTCGAGCTGAGGAGCCCGAAGAGCAGCGAAATGGCGAGGCCCTGGAAGATCGGGTCGGCCAGGATGACCACTGCGCCAATCATCGCGGCGATGGCGGTCAGGAGGATCGGCTTGAAGCGGATCGCCCCAGCCTCAATCAAGAGGTCAACGGTGACCTGGCCGTCAGTGCCGTGGCGGATGAAATCGACCAGAAGGATGGAGTTTCGGACGATGATCCCCGCAAGCGCGATGAAGCCGATCATCGAGGTGGCCGAGAATGGCGCGGCGTAGAGCCAGTGGCCGAAGATGATGCCAAGGAAGGTCAGCGGGATTGGCGTCAGGATCACCAGGGGCAGTTTGAACGACCCGAATTGCGCGACCACAAGGATGTAGATGCCGACCAACGCAATGCCGAAGGCAGCGCCCATGTCGCGGAAGGTGACGAAGGTCACCTCCCATTCGCCGTCCCAAAGAAGGGTGGTGACGGTTTCATCCGCAGGTTGGCCGTTGAAGGCGATGACGGGCTTTTCGCCGGGGGCCCAGTCCATCTTGTCGATCTCGGCGGCTACGGCGAGCATGCCGTAGAGGGGGGCCTCAAAACTGCCGGCGAGTTCGGCGGTGACCATTTCAGCCGCGCGGCCGTTGTGGCGGAAGATCGGGAAGCTGGCGGGTTCTTCGGTGACCTGCACCACATCGCCAAGTTCGACGACGCCGCGCGCGCCGGGAAGGGCGTTGGCGGGGATGGGGGTGGTCAGGAAGCGTTCGTCCAGCACGCGGTCAGACTTCGGACGCTGGATCATCAGCGGGATCGGCTGACGGCCGTCTTCGCGGTGGGAATAGCCCACGGTCTGCCCGCCGTTCAGCAAGGCGAGCGTGTCGAACACGTCCTGTTCCTGCACGCGGAACAGGTCAAGGTCATCGGTCGAGATGGTGGCGCGCAGGCGGCGGGGTTGGGTGCCGAAGCTGTCATCGACATCGACGATGAAGGGCACAGCCTCAAACGCCTGACGGATCTTGGTCGCGGCGGCGCGGCGGGTTTCGGGATCGGGGCCGTAAACCTCGGCCAGCAGGGTTGCCAGAACCGGGGGGCCGGGCGGGGGTTCGACAACCTTGAGGGTGGTGCCTTCGGGGACTGGCAGGGCGTTGAGGCGGGTGCGCAGGTCAAGCGCCACGTCGTGGCTGACACGGGTGCGGTCGGTCTTGGGGGTCAGGTTGATCGCAACTTCGGCCATTTGCGGTTCAGACCGCAGGTAGGAATGGCGGACGAGGCCGTTGAAGTTGAAGGGCGCCGGGGCTGCGACATAGGTCTGGACGCTGGTGACTTCCTCCAGCTGCAGGACGATTGCCGCCACGTCGCGGGCGACGCGGTCGGTAGCTTCAACCGCGCTGCCTTCGGGCAGGTCGATGACGACGGAAAGTTCCGACTTGTTGTCGAAGGGGAGGAGTTTGACGGTCACATCGCGGGTGTAAAGCGCGGTGAGAGAGCCGAAGGACAGGGCGGCGGTCACCAGAAGGAAGGTCAGGCTGCGGGCCTTGGTTTTCAGGATGGGCCGGGCCACACGGGCGTAGTTCTTTGCCAGCCAGCCGCCGTGATGGCCGCCGTGGGTGTCATCCGTGGCGTGTTCGGACATGTCGGTGCGGCCGGCGATGCGGACCATCAGCCAAGGCGTGATGATGACGGCGACGAAGAAGGAAAAGATCATCGCCGCGGACGCGTTGGCCGGGATCGGCGACATGTAGGGGCCCATCAGGCCCGACACCGCCAGCATCGGCAAGAGGGCCGCGACCACGGTCAGGGTGGCGACGATGGTGGGATTGCCAACCTCGGCCACAGCCTCGATCGCGGCTTGGACGCGGGATTTCTTGCGGTCCATGCCCCAGTGGCGGTCGATATTCTCGATCACCACGATGGCGTCATCGACCAGGATACCGATGGAAAAGATCAGCGCGAAGAGGGACACGCGGTTCAGGGTGTAGCCCATGATCCAGGCGGCGAAGAGGGTCAGCAGGATCGTGACGGGGATGACGATGGCCACCACGAGGGATTCACGCCAGCCGATGGCAAGGAAGACGAGTGCGATGATGGATAGGGTGGCGAGGCCGAGGTGGAAGAGAAGCTCATTGGCCTTTTCATTGGCGGTTTCACCATAGTCGCGGGTGATGGTGATGGTTACCGCCTCGGGGATCAGGGTGCCGCGCAAGGCTTCAACCCGGTGAAGGACCTCTTCCGCCACGACGACGGCATTCGCCCCGGCGCGTTTGGCGATGGCGAGGGTGACAGCAGGGCCACCTTGCGGCTGGCCATCCGGTCCGAGGGTGAGGTGCGACACGATATGGTCGGCCGTATCCTCGACATAGCGGACGGTGGCGACGTCAGCGACATAGACCGGGCGGCCCTCGCGGGTAGTCAGGAGGAGTCGGCCAACCTCGGCCGGGGCGGTCAGGGTTTCGCCGGCGACAAGGTCGATCATCTGGCCCTGATCGCGCAGCTTGCCGGTGTTGAGGGTGCGGTTGGCCTGTGCCACCTTGCCCGCCAGTTGCTGGAGGGTCACACCGTAAAGCGCCAGACGGTCGGGGTCGGGTTCCACCCGGATCGCATCTTTCGCGTCGCCGACAAGGTAGGTGAGGCCGACGTTTTCGGTCTTTGCCACCTCGGTCTGCAGCAGGCGGGCGGTGCGGGTCAGGTCGTTGGCCGACAGGCCGTCACCCGACAGGGTGAGCGTCAGGATCGCCACATCGTCAATGCCGCGCCCGACGATCAGGGGTTCGGGAATGCCGACGGGGATGCGGTCAAGGTTGGCGCGGACCTTGTCATGCACGCGCAGGATGGCGTCTTCGGCCGAGGTGCCGACGACAAAGCGCGCGGTGACCATCGCCGCATCGTCGCGGGTCTGGGAATAGACGTGTTCGACGTCGTTGATGCCTTTGACCAGCACCTCCAGCGGTTCAGTGACCAGCTTGACGGCGTCTTCGGCCTTCAGGCCCTGGGCCTGAATGTGGATGTCGACCATCGGCACGGAGATCTGCGGCTCTTCTTCCCGGGGGAGGGAGACGAGGGCCACAAGGCCACCGGCGAGGGCTGCAAGGATGAAAAGGGGTGTGAGGGCCGAGTTGATGAAGGCCTGCGTCAAGCGGCCCGCGATGCCGAGGGGGGACTTAATCATGGCTGGCCCCTGAGGTCGGCGGCACCTCGGTCAGGATGGCGTCGCCGGGGGCAAGGCCGCTGAGAACCTCAACCATCGGGGTGCCGTTCAGGGTCAGGCGTTCGCCGGGGACGATGGTGCGAAGGGCGGGGCCTTCGGGCTGGACCAGCGCCACGAAATCAAGGCCCGCGCGAGTGGTGATGGCGGTGGCGGGGATCAGGAGTGCCGTCCGGGTACCGATGGGCAGACGCACCGACAGGCGCGCGCCGACGAAGCGGTCGGGCAGATTGGTAATCTCGACATCGGCTGTGACGCGGCCGTTTTCGATCAGCGGATAGACGCGGGACAGGGTGCCGGTCAGGGTGGCATCTTCGGCAGCGATTTCGATGGGGTCGCCGGTCACAAGGCTTGTGGCGTGGCGTTCGGGAACGGAGATGCGCAGGAAGGTGCCGCCGCCGCCGATCACGGCCACAGGCTCACCCGGCTGGACGACCGCCCCGCGTGAGGCGGGGACGTCGAGGACGCGGCCCGAGACGGGGGCGAGGACGCGGCCTTCGGCGACCTGCTGGTCAATGACCTGCGCCTGGGCGTCAAGGGACGCGATCTGGCCTTTCAGCACGTCCACGCCCGTGCGCAGGGCGTCCACCCGCTGCGCGGTTGTGGTGCCGGAGGCGAGGAGGTCTTCCCCCCGGGCAAGATCCGTCTCGGCATTGGCAAGCTGGGCGGCAAGGGCGGTGCGTTGTGCGGCCAGCGCGTCGCTTTGCAGGGCCAGCTTGTCATCGGTCACCAGGCCAAGGTCCTGACCTTCGGTGACCATGTCGCCTTCGGCTACGGTCAGGGCCACAAGGACCCCGCCAAGTCGGGCGCGGGCTGGCACACGATCGCGCGCCTCAACCGTGCCGTAGACGGCTTTCCAGTCGGTCACTTCAGTCAGGGACAGGGTCAAAGGCTCCGCCCGGAGGGGGGTTGCCGCAAGAAACATGGCTGCGACAAGAAGCCCAAAGACGGCGGGGATGCGGGGGGCCGACTGGATGCGGGTCTGGGTCTGGGCCATAGGGGTCTGCCTTCGCTGCGTTACTTGCACATATATGTATCTTTATATGTGTAAGTGCAAGGGGGGCCGCGCCCCCTGCCCTGCGATGGGCATCCATGCGTGAAACGGGGTCAGGCGGCGGGGTCGCCCTGGCGCTGGCCGTTGCCGTCAAGCCACCAGATCACCAGCTTGTCTTCGGCTCGCAGGCGGTCATCCAGGGTGGCGGGGGCAAGGCTGCGGTGGCAGTCCATGCCGCCGATCCGCAGCGTGCCAAGGGCCGCATGGCCCAGACGCGCGGTAAAGACCTTGTCGATCAGCGCGACTGTCAGCTCCTCCGGGCGGGCGGTGTCGGGGTTGGCGATGATCTCGGCCAGGCGCTGCAGGCGGGCGTCTTCGGCCGCGAGGATCCGCGCCACGTCGGCCCGGAAGGCAGGTTCGGTGGCGATATAGGCGTCAAGCGCGGGCACGGGGCGGAGGCCGGGTTTCTTCAGCTTCAGCTCACCCGCGAGGTAAAGCCCCTTCAGCACCCGCGCGCCGATGGGTGAGGTCAGTTGCACCGACGCCTCATGAAACGCGAGTTCCCGGTCATCAGGGTCAAGGCGAAAGGCGGCGGGGCGGCCTTCCACCACGGCGCGGCGCAGGGCGACCAGCGCGGGCGTGCGGTGGACGTTGGGGATGAGGTCGATGATCGACAGGGCCGGTTTCATGCGTGCCCGAATGTCCCACAGCATGATTGGCCCCTTCGCGCGGCAGGTTTCGCCGCAGGTCTGGGCCTATAGCGCGCGGCACGGGGGGCCGTCCAGCAGGCACGGCCCTGGCGTGCACGGCGGGGCTTGCATCGGCGCGCGGGGTCGCGCACTCAGTCAAGGGTGAGCGAGAGATTGGATCAGACTGCGCCTTCCCTGCTGGCCCTTGGCTGGACGCCGTTCCTTGCCGACCAACTGGCTGAGGATGAGGCGGGCCTGCAGCCGATGCGCGTGGCGACTGTCCACCGTGCGCGGATGACGGCGGAAACCGGCACTGGCCCGGTGCGGCTGCAACTGCCGCCGCAAGCCAACACCTCGGCCTATGCGGTGGGGGACTGGGTGCTGGTCGAGGACGGGACCAACCGTCTGATCCGCCGCCTGGACCGCCACACCCTGTTGCAGCGCCGGACCGAGGGCGGCGGGCCGCCGCAGCTGATTGCGGCGAATGTGGATACCCTGTTCATCGTCACCTCGTGCAACGATGACCTGAACCCCGCGCGGCTGGAGCGGTATCTGGCGCTGGCGAATGAGGCTGGGACGACCCCGGTTCTGGTCTTGACCAAGGCCGATCAGGTGCCCGATCCGCAGCCCTACATCGACCGCGTTGCGGGTCTGCAGCGTGGGCTGGACGTGGTGGTGTTGAACGCCAACGCACCTGAGGCGGCGGCGATTCTGGCGCCGTGGTGCGGGCCGGGGCAGACGGTGGCGCTGGTGGGATCGTCGGGTGTGGGGAAGTCATCGCTGCTGAACACGCTGGCCGACAAGTCCCCTGAAGAGGCGCAAGCCACTGGCGATATCCGCGAGGCGGATGCCAAGGGGCGGCATACTACCACCTCACGCTCCTTGCACGGGATCAAGGGGGGCGGCTGGGTGATCGACACGCCGGGCATCCGCACGCTGCATGTCAGCGACCTGTCTGTGGGGCTGGATGTGCTCTTTGCCGAGATTGCCGAACTGGCACCCGAGTGCCGGTTCCGCAATTGCACCCACGCGCATGAACCGGGCTGCGCGGTGCAGGCGGCGGTGGCGGCGGGCACGCTGGATGCGGGCAGGCTGGACCGCTGGCGCAAGCTTCTGGACGAAAACCGCAGCAACACGCCGGTCACCACCGGAGCGCGCGGGAACAAGACCACTCAGGCGCCGGGGAAACGGCGCTAGGCGGTCAATGGATGCGCAGCCGAAGGGGCACCGGCAGCGCCCCAAGCAGGGCCGCGATCCGGTCTGCCAGTGCGGGGGGCCCCGCGTCGATGATGATGCGGCAAGGGGTGGCGTCGGTGGCGGCTTCCATCAGGCGCTGGCGGGGGTGGGCAGGCGGCAGGCAGCAGGTGCAGCCGGGGCCCATCAGCCAATCCAGCGGGGCGCAGGGCGTAGGGGCGGTTTCAGCAAAGAGGAGGACGGGCCGGCGCGACGCTGTGCTTAGCGCCGCGATGCGGGCAAGCCGGTCCACCGCGTCATCGCCTTCGACAAGATGCACATAGGCCGTCACGTGACCCTGCCCCTTTGGGACGGGCGCCCGCCGTCGGTGACGCGCTGGGGGTAAGTGCGGTGGGAAAGGCTGGCGGTCACGGGGGCCTCAGGTCGGGGAAGGCCAGATGTGGCGGGCCAGTGCGCTTTTGGTTTTTCGCTTAGGGGCGCAGGATCGGCAACCCCGTCTTTGGCGTGGGCTGTGGGACGTGCCCGCCCGGGCCAGGGTGGCCGGACGGGCACCGCGCTGCGGCGGGCCTTGGCTCACCCTTCCTGCAATGGGGGAAAGCGGTCTGGCCAGAGGAGGGACTGGTGCGCGGCGGTGCCGGTTATGGCGCCGTCAGCCAGCGCCGGGGTCAGGATGCCCGCGGGGCGGGTGATGTCGCCCGCGGCAAAGATCCCGGCGCGGCTGGTGGCATTGAAGGCACCGACCTTCACGTAGGGGCCAGTCGGGCCTTGGGCCGTGGCAAGGCCAAGATCCGCCACGAAAGGAGCGGCAAAGCTGGTATCGGCGTGGAGGAAAAGCCCCGCCGTCAGCAGAGACGTGCCGTCGGCCAGCAGAAGCCTTGCGCCCGTTGCCAGCGTTTCGGCCCGCTGAACGGGCGAGCGGATCAGCCGGACGCCAAGCGCCGCCGCTTCGCCCTCAGCCTCGGGGCCGAACTCGCCTTCGTGGGCGATCAGGGTCACGTCATCGGACCAGTCGCTGCGCAGCAGTTTTGCCATCAGGAACGCCATTGGCCCGCGCCCAAGGATGGAGAGCGGCTGTCCCTTCACCTCATATCCGTGGCAATAGGGGCAGTGGAGCGCCCATGTGCCCCAGCCGTCCGCCAGACCGGGGATGGGCGGCAGGCGGTCCGTGACACCGCACGCCAGGATCACCCGGCGTGCCTGGACCGCTTCCCCATCGGTGGTCAGGTGGAAGGCGTCAGCCGTTCCCGTCAGGCCGGTGACCGCATGGTCGTGAAACTGCACCGTCGGATAGGCCGCCGCATCCGCCCGGATTGCGGCCAGGATATCGCCCGGCGCGCGGCCGTCCCAGCCCGGCACGCCATGCGCTGCGGGTGAGGCCGCGTTGCGCGGGCGTCCGGTGTCAAACACGGCCACCCGGCGGCTGGCGCGGCCCAGTTGCAGGGCGGCGGTCAGGCCAGCAAAGCTGCCGCCGATGATGGCTACATCGACCGTCATTGCGACAGCGCGCCGGTCAGCTGGCCCAGGTTGTGACGCATCATCGCCAGGTAGGTCGCGGCGGGGCCGTCCGCAGCCGACAGCGCATCGGAAAAGAGCGTGCCCCCCACGACCGCCCCGGTTTCCGAGGCGATCTGGTCCAGAAGGCGGCGGTCGGCGATGTTTTCGACAAAGACCGCCGTGATGCCCGCCTCCTTGATCTGGGTGATCAGGGCGGCGACGTCCTGCGCGCTGGCCTCGGCCTCGGTCGAGATTCCTTGCGGGGCGACGAAGCGCAGACCGTAGGCTTCGGCGAAGTAGCCGAAGGCGTCATGCGAGGTGATGACGGTGCGCCGGTCCTCTGGCAGGGCCGCGATGGCGGCGCGCATTTCGGTGTCCAGGGCTGCAAGCTCGGCCAGATAAGCCGCGGCATTGGCCTTGTAGGTTTCGGCGCCGGCAGGATCGGCGGCGGCTAGGCCGCGTTCGATATTGCCAACATAGAGCGTCACATTCGGGACGCTTTGCCAGGCGTGCGGGTCGAAGGCGCCGTGATCGTGACCCTCATGCCCGGCGTCGGCATGGTCGTGGTCATGTTCCTGGTCATGCGCTTCGCCTTCGGCATGGTCGTCATGGTCATCATGGCCAGCCTCTTCGGCAGGCTTGTCTTCGCCAAAGGCAATCGGCGTCACCCCGTCCGAGGCGGTCACCAGTGCCGCCGTGGTGCCGGAGGCTTCGATCAGCCGGTCCATCCAGCCTTCAAAGCCAAGACCATTGGCCACGATCACCTGCGCGCCGGCCACGGCCTGCGCATCGGCGGGGGCGGGCTGGAACACATGCGCATCCCCGTCCGGGCCGACAAGGGTGGTCACCTCGACCCGGTCGCCGCCGATATTGGCAGTGATGTCCCCAAGGATGGAGAAGGTGGCAATGACCTTCAGCTTTTCATCGGCAAGGGCAGGGGCGGCAAAGGCAAGGGCTGCGGCAGAGGCCAGAAGCAGGCGGCGAGTGAACATGGGACGGTCCTTTCAGGCTTGGAAGACATTGGGCAAGCCTTGATCCCGATCAGGGGCCACCCGCCTGTGATCCGCCAGAAGGCGGGCGGATCGCAAAGGACGGAGGGCGCAGCGAAGGGTCATCAAGGCCTGCTTTCTAAGGGGCGATGGTCGGTATAGGTTATAGTATAACATAACACAAGCCGGTGACTCGGGGGCCCGCGCGGCAACCGTGCAGCCGCTTGGCCCGCTGTGGGGGCCGCAGGAAAGAGCAGGGTTTGGTCCCGGGGGTCAGCGCCTGTGGCCACGGCGCACGGCGGCCTTTGGCCGTGGCCTGCCCCTGCGGCGGCCACCGCTGTCAGGCCCAATGGCAAAGCGTGGGGATCACCCCCAAGGCGCGGTGCAGTGCCAGCGGTTGCGAGGGTGGTGTGACAGCGGACCGGCATGGTTCCGTCACATGACTTTTACAAAAGTCCAATATCTCCGTCATCAAGCGACCGTAAGCCGGTCGCAGGCCGACTCGATTGGCCGCGAGATCATCAGGAGACTCTCATGAAACTCATGCACATCACGACGTCGGCTTTTGCCATCGCCGCCCTTTCGGCCGGTGCGGCATCTGCCCGCGACCAGGTTCAGATCACCGGCTCGTCCACCGTGCTGCCCTATGCGACCATCGTTGCCGAAGCCTTCGGCGAAAACTTCGACTTCCCCACCCCGGTCGTCGAAGGCGGCGGGTCGGGTGCCGGTCGCGCCAAGATGTGCGAAGGCGTGGGTGAAAACACCGTCGACATCGCCAACTCCTCCTCGCGCATCAGCCAGAAGGACCTGGACACCTGCGCCGCCAATGGCGTGAACGAGGTGATGGAAGTCCGCATCGGCTATGACGGGATCGTCTTCGCTTCGGACGTCGCGGGCCCGGCTTTCGCCTTCACCCCGGCCGACATCTACAACGCGATTGGCGAGCAGGTCCTGAAGGACGGCGCGCTGGTGGCCAACCCGCACACCCAGTGGGCCGAGTTCAACCCGAACCTGCCCGCCCAGGACATCCTGATGCTGGTTCCGGGCACCAAGCACGGCACCCGTGAAGTGTTCGACACCCGCGTCATCATCGCCGGCTGCGAAGAGTCGGGCGCGATGAAGGCCATGATGGATGCCGGCATGGACGAAGATGCCGCCGAAGAAGGCTGCATGAAGCTGCGCACGGATGGCCGGTCGGTCGACATCGACGGCGACTATACCGAGACGCTGGCCCGTCTGGACGCCGACAAGAACGCCGTCGGCGTGTTCGGCCTGTCGTTCTACCAGAACAACACCGACAAGCTGCAGGTTGCCACGATGTCGGGCATCGTTCCGTCGACCGAGTCGATCGCTTCGGGCGAATACCCGGTGTCCCGTCCGCTGTATTTCTACGTCAAGCTGGCGCACATGGACGTGATCCCCGGCCTGAAGGAATATGTGGAGTTCTTCGTGTCTGACGACATGGCTGGCCCGAATGGCCCCTTGGCCCAGTATGGCCTCGTGTCCGACCCGGAACTGGCCGCGACCCAAGCGATGGTTGCCGCGCGCACCCCGATGGGCCCGCTGGAGTGATCTGATCCCGGGACGGGGCGGCGCTTCGGTGCCGCCCCATTCTTTTTTCTCCTGCCGAACGGGGTTCCCATGTCGGTCTTTCTTCTGCTGGTGGTCATCGCGGTCCTGTCTGTCGCCGGCTATGTCCTTTGCCGACAGCGCGCGTTGAAAAGCGTTGATGGAAACATCCGCCGCCTGCATTCCCTGCCCGGCTATTACGGCTGGTTCGGCTTCATCCTCGCCTCGGTGCCCGCCCTTCTGGCGCTTGCGCTGTGGCTGATCATCCAGCCCATTGTCATCGAACGACAGCTGAGCGGTTTCTTCCCGGCCGAGATGGTTGAGGACCCGTCTGCGCGCACCCTGCTTTTCGCCGATGTCCGCCGCGTGGCCGCCGGGCTGGACGCCGCCGTCGCGCAGGGCGCGATGACGGAAGACGAGGCCGAACAGGTGCGCACCGATGCTGGCAGCGTCCGTGACCGTTTGGCCGCCGTGGGCGTGGCCCTTGGCGCCGAAGTCACCCCCGAGGTGCTGGCCGCAGCCCAGGAATACCGCGAAATGGCGCGCGTGGGCGTGATTGGCCGGGCCATCCTCACCTTGATCCTGTCCGTCGCGGGCCTTGTCTTTGCCATCCGCGCCACCGGCCCCGACTTCCGCGCCCGCAACCGGGTGGAGCAGGTCGTGCTGGCGCTGCTGATCCTGTCCTCGACCATCGCGATCCTGACGACGGTGGGGATCGTGCTGTCGATGCTGACGGAATCGCTGCGGTTCTTCACCATGTACCCGGCGGCGGATTTCTTCTTCAACCTGACCTGGTCGCCGAATTTCCGTGGCAATTCGGAACTGGGGTTGATCCCGCTTTTGTGGGGCACGCTTTACATCAGCCTGATCTCGATGCTGGTGTCGGTGCCGATTGGGCTGTTCGCCGCCATCTACCTCGCGGAATATGCGTCCAACCGGGTGCGGTCGGTGGTCAAGCCGCTGATCGAGGTGATTGCCGGTATCCCGACCGTGGTCTTCGGCCTGTTCGCGCTGGTGACGGTCGGCCCCTTCCTGCGCGATTACTTTGCCCAGCCGTTCGGCTTTGGCAACTCCGGCTCATCTGTGATGACCGCCGGGATCGTGATCGGCATCCTGAACATCCCGTTCATCTCGTCCCTCGCCGATGACATCATCAACGCGGTGCCGCAGTCGATGCGCGACGGGTCGCTTGGCCTTGGGGCCACGAAGTCGGAAACCATCAAGAAGGTCGTCCTGCCCGCAGCCCTGCCCGGCATCATGGGCGCGGTCCTGATGGCTGCGAGCCGTGCGATTGGTGAGACGATGATCGTGACGATGGGTGCCGGGGCCGCTGCGCGCCTGGACCTGAACCCGTTCGAGGCGATGACGACGATCACCGTCAAGATCGTCAGCCAGCTGACCGGCGACACTGAATTCAACTCACCCGAGACGCTGGTGGCCTTCGCGCTGGGGATGTCGCTGTTCGTCATCACGCTGGGCCTCAACATCCTCGCCCTCTGGATCGTGCGGAAATACCGGGAGCAATACGAATGACCGACATCAGCGCCGCCGGGGCCGTGCCCGCCACCAAGCCGAAGAATTCGCTGTTCGTGCAGGATGACCTGACGCGCCGCCGCAACGCCGCTGAAACCCGGTTCAAGTATTATGGCATCGTTGCCATCGTGCTAAGCCTGTCGGTGCTGGCGGTGATGCTGTTCACCATCTTCCGCGATGGCACTTCGGCCTTCCGGCAGGCCAGCGTTGCCTTCCCGATCACGCTTGAGGCCGAGATCCTTGACCCGAAGGGTGCGCGCGATCCTGCCGATCTGGCCAAGGTCACGACCATTGGCTACGGCAACCTGATCGGCCAGCAGTTCGCCAACTTCCTGATCGCCGAAGGCATTGCGGTTGAGGGGATCAGCGACAAGGACATCTCGGGCATGATCTCGCGCGATGCGCCGGGGCGGCTGCGGGATATGGTGCTGGCGGACCCCTCTCTGATTGGTCAAACCATCGACTTCAACGCTTATGCCACTGGGCGGATCGACGGCTACATGAAGGGCCGCGTGACGCTTGAGACGGCGGAACTGGACAGAAACGTATCGCTTGAACAGTTGCAGCTGGCGGACAAGCTGATTGCGGCGGGTATCCTGACCTCGGGGTTCAACACCGGGTTCCTGACCAACCCGGATGCGTCCGACCAGCGGCCTGAGTCTGCCGGGCTTGGCGTGGCGATCATCGGGTCCCTTTACATGATGATGCTGGTCCTGATCTTCACGCTGCCGGTTGGTGTGGCGGCCTCGATCTATCTTGAGGAATTCGCGCCGAAGAACCGGCTGACCGATCTGATCGAGGTGAATATCTCCAACCTCGCTGCCGTGCCGTCGATCGTGTTCGGTATCCTGGGTCTTGCGATCTTCATCAACTTTGCCGGGCTGCCGCAGTCCTCTTCGCTGGTCGGTGCGCTGGTGATTTCGCTGATGACCCTGCCCACGATCATCATCGCCACCCGGGCCGCGATCCGCGCTGTCCCGCCGTCGATCCGCGATGCGGCCCTTGGTGTGGGCGCATCGAAGATGCAGACCGTGTTCCACCACGTCCTGCCGCTGGCCATGCCAGGCATTCTGACCGGCACCATCCTTGGCCTTGCCAGCGCCCTGGGTGAAACCGCGCCGCTCCTCCTCATCGGGATGGTGGCCTTTGTCACCAACTACCCCTCGGGCCCGTTTGACGGTGGTGTGTTGGACCCTGCGACCGCCCTGCCGGTGCAGGTCTATTCCTGGGCCTCCCGGTCGGACCCTGCGTTCATCGAGCGGTCGTCGGGCGCGATCATCGTGCTTCTGGCTTTCCTTGTGATCATGAACGTCGCAGCGATCCTGCTGCGCCGCCGCTTCGAACGCCGCTGGTAGGACCCCATGAACGACATGACCCACAAGGGGCTTGGCCTTGCCACCCAGACCGCAAAGATTTCGGCATCGGGGGTGCAGGTCCACTATGGCACCAACCACGCGCTGAAGGATGTCGACGTCACCATCCTTGACCGCACCGTCACCGCCTTCATCGGGCCGTCGGGCTGCGGCAAGTCCACCTTCCTGCGCTGCCTGAACCGGATGAATGATACCGTCGCCTCTTGTCGCGTGTCGGGCCAGATCCTGCTGGAAGGCGAGGATATCTACGACCGCCGCGTCGACCCGGTGCAGCTGCGCGCCAAAGTGGGGATGGTGTTCCAAAAGCCGAACCCGTTCCCGAAATCGATCTATGACAACGTGGCGTATGGCCCGAAGATCCACGGCATGACCCGGAACAAGGCGGAACTGGATGCCATCGTCGAGGCCAGTTTGCGCAAGGCAGCCCTTTGGGGTGAGGTGAAGGATCGGCTTGATGCGACCGGCACCGGGCTTTCGGGCGGCCAGCAACAACGGCTGTGCATCGCCCGCGCCATCGCCACCTCGCCCGAGGTTCTGCTGATGGACGAACCCTGCAGCGCTCTTGACCCCATAGCCACGGCGCAGGTGGAAGAGCTGATCGACGAATTGCGCCACCAGTTTTCGGTCGTCATCGTCACCCATTCGATGCAGCAAGCCGCCCGCGTCAGCCAGAAGACCGCCTTCTTCCACCTTGGCAACCTGGTGGAGTTTGGCGAGACCGGCGATATCTTTACCAACCCCAAGGACCCCCGGACCGAAGCCTATATCACCGGCCGGATCGGCTGACCGCCATGTCAGACAGCGAAAGCCACATCGTTTCGTCCTTCGACCGTGATCTTGAGGCGCTGCAGGCGCATCTGTTGCGCATGGGGGGTCTGGTGGAAGCCGCCCTGGTGAACGCGGCCAAGGCGCTTGAGGCGCAGGACCTGCCCGCCGCCGATTCCGTCATCATCGGGGACAAGGCGGTCGATGCGCTGGAAGAGTTCATCCAGACCGAAGCTGCCAGCCTGATCGCCCGCCGCGCCCCCACGGCCAGCGACCTGCGGCTGGTGCTGGCCGTGATGCGCGCCGCCCACAGCCTTGAACGGGTGGGCGACTACGCCAAGAACGTCGCCAAGCGGACGCGGGTGATCGGCCGTTCGGCCCCGGTGGACGGGCATGCCGGGACGATCCGGCGGATGTCGGTCATGGTGGCGAAGATGCTGGAGGATGCGCAGCTTGCGTTGGTGCGCAAGGACGCCAGCCTTGCCGCCGCCGTGCGCGCCCGCGATGTCGAAATTGACCAGATGTACAACACGCTCTTCCGGTCGCTTTTCACCTACATGATGGAAAGTGCCGGCAGCATCGGGCCGTCGATGCACCTGCATTTCATCGCGAAGAATATCGAACGCGCCGGGGATCATGCCACCACGATTGCGGAGCAGGCGATCTATCTGGCCACCGGCAGCCGGCCGAGCGAAGAGCGGGTGAAGGGCGACAGCACCTCGGCCACAGCCTGAGGACGCTCCAGCGGGGCCGCCTTCCAATCGCTCGGGGCGCTACAGCGTGCGGTCCAGAAGGGCCAGCCAGTTTGCCTGCGCGAGCTTTTCCAGAAGCGGGCGGTCATAGCCATGGTCCGACAGCGCTTGCAGAAGGCGCGGCAGGCCGGTCACATCGCCGATCACCTCGGGCGTGGTGCAGCCGTCATAGTCGGAGCCAAAGCCAAGGTGATCCTCGCCAAGCCGCTCCAGAAGGTAATCCATCTGGCGCAGGATCGGGTCCCACCCCGTTGCTTCCAGCTGTCGCCCGTCGGGTCGCAGGAAAGAGACCGAGAAGTTCAGCCCCACCATCCCGCCGCTGTCACGGATCATCGCCAGCTGCCGATCGGTCAGGTTGCGGGTCGAGGGGCAGATCGCATGGGCGTTGGAATGGGTGGCGACCAGCGGCGCATCCGAAAGGCGGGCCACATCGTTGAACCCGGCCTCGTTCATGTGGCTGAGGTCCAGCATGATCCGCAGGCGGTTGCATTCGGCGACCAGCCGCTTGCCCGCGTCGGTCAGCCCCGGCCCGGTATCGGGGCTGGCGGGATAGGCGAAGGGCACGCCGTGGCCAAAGATCGTTGGCCGCGACCAGACCGGCCCCAGCGACCGCAGGCCCATGGCGTGGAAAAGATGCAAGGAATCAAGGCTTTCATCAATCGCCTCGGCGCCTTCCATATGCATCAAGGCCGCGATGATGCCAGAGGCCAGGCACTCCCGCACCTCAGCCGCCGTCCGGCAGACCTTGAGCGCGCCTTGCGACGCGCGCTCCATCCACAGCAGATGCCCTGCCATCATGGTGGCCGGGTGGATGGCATCGCGGAACGGGATCAGGTCCGGCAGTGGCAGGTTGTAGGGCGGGTTCTGCATCAGCACCTGAAAATCCGGGTCGTCATGCGCGGTGGGCGACGGCAGGTAGATCGCGAAGAACCCGCCCGCAAAGCCCGAGGCCTGCATGCGCGGCAGGTCAAGGTGGCCCTTGTCCTCACCTTTCAGGAAAATCTCCTCTCTCCGCGAAGGGTCGAGCAGCAGGCGGAGGAGGATATCGTTGTGGCCGTCGAAAACGGGGATCATCGGCTGGGCTCCGGGGTGGTGCTAAGCATCCGGTCGGCGCTGGCGTCGAACAGGCTGCGGGCGTAGGGGGTGGTCATGCGCGCGTTGGCAAGATCGTCACGCGCGATCTCTTCGACGGTGCGGCCGTGCTGCAGAACCATGATCCGGTCGCACATGTGGTCAATCACCGCGAGGTCATGCGACACCATCAGGAAGGTCAGGCCTTGTTCGGCGCGCAGCCGGTTCAGCAGGTTCAGCACCTCGGCCTGGACTGAGGCATCCAGCGCGCTGGTCGGTTCGTCCAAGAGGAGGATCTGCGGCTTCAGCATCAGGGCGCGGGCGATGGCCACGCGCTGACGCTGGCCGCCAGAAAGCTGGTGGGGATAGCGAAAGCGGAACGCTGGCGGCAGGCCCACATCGGTCAGCGCCTGCACCACACGGGTATCGCGGCCCGGCAGGCCGTGGATCGCCAAAGGCTCAGACAGGGTGCGGTCAATGGTGTGGCGCGGGTGAAGGCTGGCGTAGGGGTCCTGAAACACCATCTGCACCCGGGTTGAAAACGCCCGGCCGCGCGGGGTGGGCAGCACCTCGCCCCCGATGCGGATCGTGCCGCCGGTGACCGGGGCCATGCCGCAGATCGCCCGCAGGATGGTGGATTTGCCCGACCCGCTTTCGCCAACCAGCCCATAGCTTTCGCGCGCGCCGACCGTCAGGCTGACACTGTCGACCGCCCGCACGTCACGCCCCTTGGCGCGGAAGGTCACGGTCAGGTTGTCCACTTCGATTAGGCTCATGCGCGGACCTGCGGGCATGGGGGCGATTTCTTGGAAGAAATCGCACCGGACCCTTCAAAGGGTCCGGACCGGAGTTTTCCAAAACTCCGGCGCGCGGCGGTCTTTGGAAGGGGCACGGTCATGGTGCACCCTCAGTCGCCCAGGCGCCGCTGCGGTCCAGGCCCGGCAACGGCCCGCGCGGGCCACCGATGCGCGGCAAGCAGTTCAGGAGACCCCGGGTATAGGGGTGCTTGGCTTCCAGAAGGTTGGCGGCGGCCACCTCTTCGACCACCACGCCCTTGTGCATCACCAGCACCCGGTCGCAGAACCGCGCCACCAGCCGCAGGTCGTGGCTGATGAAGATCAGGCCCATGCCCCGGTCCCGCACCAGCCCATCCAGGATCGACAGCACCTCGGCCTGCACGGTCACGTCCAGGGCACTCGTCGGCTCATCGGCAATCAGAAGGTCGGGTTCCGGGATCAGCATCATCGCGATCATCACGCGCTGGCCCATCCCGCCGGAAAGTTCATGCGGGTAGGCCTCCATCACCCGCGCGGGGTCGCGGATCTGCACCGCGTCCAGCGCGGCGATGGCTTTCGCGGTGGCATCCGCACGGCCCAGCTTGTCACGCAGGCGCAGGCCTTCGGTCAGCTGGCGGCCAACGGTCATCACCGGGTTCAGGCTGTATTTCGGGTCCTGCATCACCATGCCGATGCGCTTGCCGCGCAGGGCACGCATCTCCCGCTCAGTGGCATTCAGCAGGTCCTGCCCGTCAAAGGTCATCACGTCGGCGTCCACCCGCCCCGGCGGGCGGATAAGCCGCAGGACCGCGCGCCCGGTCATCGTCTTGCCCGACCCGCTTTCGCCGACGATCCCCAGCCGTTCGTGCCCCAGCGAAAAGGACACCCCCCGCACCGCCTGCACCGGGCCGGTTTCGGTGTCGAAGGTCACGCGCAGGTTCTTGACCTCCAGAAGGCTCATCGGCTGCTGCTCCGCGGGTCAAGGACATCGCGCAACCCGTCGCCGAGGAGGTTGAAGCCGAGGCTGACGATGAAGATCGCGAGGCCCGGCATGGTTGCGACCCACCATTGTTCAAAGAGATACTTCCGCCCGGTCGAGATCATCAGCCCCCATTCCGGGGCCGGTGGCAGGACGCCAAGGCCCAGAAACCCCAGGCCCGCCGCAATCAGGATGACCCCGGCCATGTCCAGCGTCACCCGGATGATGACCGACGGCAGGCACATCGGCACCACATGCCCCGCGATGATCCGGGGGGCGGAGGCGCCTTGCAACCGGATCGCGGCGATATAGTCCGAGGATCGGACGGTCAGCGTTTCGGCCCGCGCCACCCTTGCATAGGGCGGCCAGGCGGTCAGCGCGATGGCCAGGACAGCATTTTCGATCCCCGGCCCCAGTACCGCGACTAGCGCCAGCGCCAGAATCAGGCGCGGGAAGGCCAGGAAAATGTCGGTCAGGCGCATCAAGGTGGCGTCGATCCAACCGCCGAAATAGCCCGCCACCGTGCCGATCAAAAGGCCAAGGACCGGGGCGGTCACCGCCACCAGCGCTATGATATAAAGCGTGATCCGCGCGCCATGAATGATGCGGCTTAGTATATCGCGGCCGAAATCGTCGGTGCCCAGCAGGTTGCCGGGCGTGCCGGGTGGCAACAGGCGGCGCGACAGGTCCTGCGTTAGGGGGTCATGCGGCGCGATCCAGGGTGCCAGGGCCGCAACCACCAAAAGGATGCCGACGATCACCAGCCCCGCCATCGCCAGCCGGTTGCGCCGTATGCGCTGCCAGGCGAGCCAGGCCTGCCCCAATCGTGCCTGCCGGCGTGAGGCGGGGTTCGGGTCACTAAGCCAGCTGCGCAGCGCCGTCATGCCCGCGCCCTTGGATCAACCAGACGGTAGAGGATATCGGACGCCATGTTCAGCGTCACGAACACCACCCCCACCACAACCGTGCCCCCCAGCACTGCGGGCATATCGGCGGCAAACAGGGCGTCGGTTATATAGCTGCCAAGCCCCGGCCAGGCAAAGATCGTCTCGGTCAGGACCGACCCCTCCAGGAGGTAGGCGTAAGACAGCGCGATCACCGTGATCAGCGGCACGAGGACGTTCTTCATCGCATGCACCCAGATCACCCGCCATTCCGGCATGCCCTTGACCCGGGCGGTGGTGATGTATTCCTGGCCCAGCTCGTTCATCATGAAGCTGCGGGTCATGCGGCTGATATAGGCCATCGAGACATAGCCCAGAAGGCCCGCAGGCAGGATGATGTGGCTGATGGCATTGGCGAAAACGTCCCAGGCGCCATTCAGCGCCGCGTCGATCAGGATCATGCCGGTGTAGCTGGTCAGGGTGAATTGCATCATCATGTCATAGGTCGGGTCCAGGCGGCCCGGCCCGGACACCCAGTCCAGCTTGCCGTAAAAGACCAGAAGGCCGATCAGACCCAGCCAGAACACCGGCATCGAATAGCCCATCAAGCCCACCACCCGGACAATCTGGTCGGCAATGCTGCCGGGGCGCGTGGCGGCCAAAACGCCCGCGGGTACGCCGACCAGCGTGCCGAAGATCGTGCCCAAAGTGGCAAGCTCCAGCGTTGCCGGGAAGTAGCGCGCGATTTCGGCGGTGACGCTTTGCCCCGTGCGGATCGAGGTGCCAAGGTCCCCCTGCAGCGCATCGCGGACGTAGATGAAGAACTGCTGCCACAGCGGCAGGTCCAGCCCCAGTTTGACGCGGATGGCCTCCATCTGCGCCTCGGTCGCGCGTTCGCCGACGATCGACAGGACCGGGTCGGTCGGGACGACGCGGGCAATGATGAAGGTGATGAGAAGCAGCCCCAGAAGCGTGATGGCCAGGGTGCCGATCCCAAGCGCGATCTGCCCCAGAAAGGGAAGCAGACGGCTACGCGGCGGCGGTGCGGGAAGGGCTGTCATGAAAAACGGGGCCGCCACCCCAAAAGGCGGCGGCCCGGTCGCTTACTTGGTGACGGTCCAGTAGGACGCCGAGTCGGTCGCCCCACCGGCATAGAAGCCCATCACATTGGCGCGCATCGCCTCTTGCCGCGCCTGCTGGAACATCATCACGAAGGCCGACCCATCGCGGTGCTTGCGCTGGATCTCTTCATACATCGCCTTGCGCTTTTCGGTGTCCTTCTCGACCACCGCAGCTTCGGTCAGCGCGTGCAATTCGCCCGGCTCCCACGCCGTGCGCCAGGCGAGGTAACCGGTATTCCCGGCCTCATCGCTGTTGTCGGGGTTCATCGCGAAGGTCGAGGCGTTGGTATGCGGGTCGGGATAGTCCGGCCCCCAGGTCTGCAGCGTCATCTCATGCAGGCGGCCACGGTAGACCTCCAGCCCTTGCGCGCCGTCGCCCACGTCCAGCACCAGATTGATGCCGACCTGCGCGAAGGTGTTCTGCAGCGAGGTGGCGATATCCAGCCGTTCCTGGTTGTTGCGGACGGTGAACTTCACCTCCAAGGGCAGGGTCACCCCGGATTCCGCCATCAGCGCCTTGGCCTTCTCAAGGTCGAGGCTGTAGGGCGTTTCGGTCAGCGCGCCCAGGAACCCCTGCGGCAGGAAGGACTGGTGGACGACCCACTGCCCCTTCAGGATGCTGTCGGTCATGCCGGCGTAATCGACCGCCCAGCGCATGGCTTCCTGCACCTTGGGGTTCGCAAGCTCGGCCTTCTTCTGGTTCAGCGCGAGGTAATAGACCTGGCCGCCGACATCGTTCTGCACCTTGATGTCCGGGTTGCCAGTTACGCCCGCGATGTCGGTCGGGGTCATTTCGCGGGCGACGTCGATGTCACCCTTTTCCAAAAGCAGGCGCTGGGTGGCACCTTCCGGCACGTGCTGCATGAAGACGTTCTTGATCTTCGCATCGCCACGCCAATGGCCCGCGCGGGCCTCAAGCACATAGCCTTCGTTCGGCTTGAACGACCGCAGCACATAGGCCCCGGTTCCGGCGCTGTTGGCCTTCAGCCAGGCGTTGCCCATGTCGCCGTCAACTTCGTTCGCCATGACGGTCTTCATGTCGACGATGCTGGCCACACCCGCCGTCAGGCAGTTGTAGACGAAGGACGGCGCATATTCCTTGTCGGTCTTGATGGTGACGGTATCCCCATCAAAGGTGATCATCTGATCCACGTTTTCCGGCGTCAGGCCGAACTGGGTCAGGATGAAGGCCGGGGTCTTGTTCAGCTTGACCACCCGGCGCAGCGACCCGGCGGCATCTTCGGCGGTCAGCGGGTTGCCGCTGGAAAAGGTGATGCCGGATTTGACCTTGAAGGTGTAGGTCATTCCGTCTTCGGCCACGGCCCAGCTTTCGGCCAGGCCCGGCACAAGCTCGCCCGGCTTGGTCGGATCAAGCTCGATCAGCGAGTCGTAGGTGTTGTTGTTCAGGTCGGTGCCCGAAAATTCAAAGGCCTCATGCGGGTCGATCGAGACGATGTCGTCGATCGCATCGGCGACAACCAGCGTATCCGCTGGCGTCTCGGCCATCAGCGCCATCGGTGCAGTGCCGGCCATCAAAGCGGCAAAGACCGCCGCACGGCCAAATCCATGCTTCAGAAGCATTGTCCATCTCCCTGTCCATATTCATTGAGGCGCTGACCGTCAGAGGGTCACGTCCTGCCCTGATTGGAGGAAGCCGGGTCGCTGGAGTCAATGGCTAACCTGCCCCGGGGGCCTTCGGGTCGCGAAAGCCCGCCCCGGCGCCCCGTGGCCCGCTGAAACGGGTAGCGGGCGGTCAGGTTGGCGGGGTCAGCTTGCCTGCTGACGTGGCACCTCTGCCTTGGGAACCGATCTGGACCGCATCCGCGCCCGGATATTCTCCCACAGTTTAGCCATGCCAAGCGGTTCGTAGATCAGGAAAAGGATGATCAGCGCGCCGAACACCACCTGTTCCACCGCAGAGATCACGGTCGCGTCGACCATGCCGTGGAACCAGACGTTGCCCACGGTATTCAGCACGACCGGGAACAACAGGATGAACGCCGCCCCGATGAAGGCGCCGCTGATCGTGCCAAGCCCGCCCAGGATCACCATGAAGAGGATCTGGAACGACAGTTTGATGTCGAAGGCCACCGGCTCAAGCGATTTGAGGTAGGTGAAGGCGAAAAGCGCCCCGGCGACGCCGCAGTAGAAGGCGCTGATCGCGAAGGCCTGCAGCTTGGTGCGCAAAAGCGAGATGCCCATGCTTTCGGCGGCGATGTCCATGTCGCGCACCGCCATCCAGTTGCGGCCCACCGACCCGCGCGTCATGTTGATGGCCAGGATCGTCAGAAGGGTGACGACGACAAGCACCACCAGATACATCTGCAAGGGCGCGGTGAAGGCATAGCCGAAAATCACGATGTCCTGCGCGGTGATGATGCCCGAGGTGTCGTAGTTCTTGAACCAGCCGAACTTGTCGATCATCCAGATGATGAAGAACTGCGAGGCAAGGGTGGCCACCATCAGGTAGATGCCGCGCACCCGCAGGCTGGGCAGCCCGAACAGCACCCCGAAGGCCGCCGCAATCAGCCCCGACAGGATCAGCGACCCGCCAAAGGGCATCCAGGGGATCCGCAGCTCGATGTTGAAACAAGCGAAGGCCCCGGCGGCCATGAAGCCTGCGGCCCCCAGCGCCAACTGGCCGGCATAGCCCATCACGATCTGCTGGCCGATGGCGGCAAGTGCCAGGCATAGCCAGGGGATCAGGATCGACGAATACCAGTAGCCGTTCGGGATCGTCAGCGGAATGACCAGGAAAGCCAGGGTCATCAGCACGGCGAAATTGGTGATGTCGCCGCGGGCAAAGGGGGACGTGGCAGGTTTGCTTGTCATCTTCTTGGGTCTCCTGCCCTTAGACGCGTCGGATGATCTTCTCGCCGAACAGCCCTTCGGGCCGCCAGAGCAGGAAGAAGATGGCAAGAACGAAGGGGGCCCAGCCTTCGATGCCGCCGCCAAAGGACGGGCCGACATAGACCTCCAGCACCTTTTCGACGACGCCGATGATCAGGCCGCCGACGATGGCCCCGGGGATGGACGAGAACCCGCCGATGATGAGGACCGGCAGTGCCTTCAGCGCAAGATCGACCAGCGCGAACTGCACCCCGGCCCGCGCCCCCCACATCATGCCCGCGACCAGCGCCACGAAGCCTGCGGCCGACCACACCAGCAGCATGATGTTCTTCAGCGGTATCCCGATCGAGGCCGCCGCCCCCGGATCATCCGCCACAGCGCGGAGGCCAAGGCCCATCTTGGTATATTTGAACATCAGCGCCAGGATCACGATCAGAGTCGCCGCCACCACGCCCGCCATCACGTCCAGCGCGCTGACGAAAAGGCCCAGGTTGTCGGCGATCCACGGGATCGGGAAATCGCCCACGCCCAGGTCAAGCCGCCGCACCTCAACCCCCCAGACCGCCTGTGCAAGGCCTTGCAGCACGAAGGCCAGCCCGATGGTCGCCATCAGAAGGGTGTCTTCGCTTTGGTTGACCAGGGGCTTCAGCACCAGCCGTTCGGTGGCGAAGCCAACGGCGATCATCAAAAGCACGGTCAGCACGAAGGCCGCAGCGAAGGGAATGCCCTGCTCCATGAAGCCCACAAAGGAAAGCACGGCGAAGAACACCATCGCCCCTTGCGCGAAGTTGAAGGTCGAGGAGGCCTTGTAGATCAGCACGAAACCAAGGGCGACCAGCGAATACATCGTGCCGGCCAGAAGGCCAGCCAGCACGACTTCGAAGAAGAAGAGAACCTCAATCATGCGCAACCCCCAGATAGGCGTCGATGACGTCCTGATTGGACCGGACCGTGTCAGGCGGGCCATCGGCGATGACCTTGCCGTAATCCAGCACGACGACGGCGTCGGAAATGTCCATCACCACGCCCATGTCATGTTCGATCAGGACCACGGTGGTGCCCAGCTCATCATTGACCTTCAGGATGAACCGGCACATCTCGCGCTTTTCCTCGACGTTCATGCCGGCCATCGGCTCGTCCAGCAGCAGCACATCGGCCTCGGTCGCCAAGGCGCGGCCCAGTTCAACCTTCTTTTGCAGGCCGTAAGGCAGCTTGCCCACGGGCGTGTCGCGGATGTCGGTGATTTCCAGAAACTCCACGATTTCCTCGCAGCGCGCGCGGTTGGCCTTTTCCTCGGCCCGCGCTTTCGGCAGCTGGAAGGCCACTTCCATGAAGTTGGCCGACATGTGCAGCTTGCGGCCCACAAGGATGTTGTCGATCACCGACATCCGCTTGAACAAGGCGAGGTTCTGGAAAGTGCGCGAGATGCCTTGCCGGGCCACGATGTTCGGGCTGATCTGGTCCAGCACGCGGCCCTTGAAGGCGATCTTGCCTTCCTGCGGTTTGTAGATCCCGTTGATGCAGTTCAGAAGCGAGCTTTTGCCCGCCCCGTTCGGCCCGATGATCGCGCGGATCTCGTGCTTGTAGACGGTGAAGGAGGTGTCGGTGATCGCCTTCACCCCGCCGAACCGCAGCGAGATGTTCTTGACCTCCAAGACCGGTGCGCCGATCGGAAAGTTTCTGGCTTGCATCATGATCCCTATCCCCTGCCCGCCTTAGCCATGGTAAAGCTCGCTGTGGCTTTCGGCCTCCTTGCGGAGCACGTCGCGGAAATTCTTGCGGCCCTCCTTGGAGATGCCGAGGTAGAATTCCTTGATCTTGTCGTCGTTCAGCAGGTCGCGCGCTGGCCCGTGCAGCATCACGCGGCCCGTCTCGATGATGTAGCCATAGTCGGCATTGCGCAGCGCGATGTTGGTGTTCTGTTCGGCCAGAAGGATGCTGACGCCTTCCTTCTTGTTCAGCTCTTGCGCGATGTTGAAGATCTCGGCCACCAGCTGCGGGGCAAGGCCCATCGAGGGTTCGTCCAGAAGCAGCATCTTCGGCTTCGTCATCATCGCGCGGGCCACGGCCGTCATCTGCTGTTCCCCGCCCGAGGTATAGCCGGCCTGGCTTTTGCGGCGTTCGCGCAGGCGCTTGAAATAGGTGTAGATGCGGTCAAGCTCGGCCTGCATCTCGCCCTTGGACAGCTTGCGCGAATAGGCCCCGGCGATGATGTTTTCCTCCACCGTCAGGTGGCCAAAGCAGCGCCGCCCCTCCAGCACATGCACCATGCCAAGGCCCACCATGTCGGACGGTTGCTGGTCCTTCACTGCCGTCCCGTCATAGGTGATCGTGCCGCGCGTGACGCGGCCGCGCTCGCCTGCAAGCATGGTCGAGATCGACTTGAGCGTGGTGCTTTTCCCCGCGCCATTGCCGCCCAGAAGGGCGACGATCTTGCCGCGCGGCACGGTCAGCGAAATGTCGTGCAGGGCCGAGATGACGTTGTTGTAGACGACCGCGACCTGGTCAAGTTTCAGGATGTCGTCCGTTGGTGCGGTCATGGTGCGCTTCCCATATCAAGATCCTCTGCATCGACGGGCTGTGCCTGAAGGAAGGGGGGCTGTCCGGGACCGGCGCCCGATCTGGCACCGATCCCGGCAGGCTGTGTCATCGGCGGCAAGGCCGCCTGCAGATCAGGGGCAAGTGCGCGGCGTGATGTTGTTTTCGGCCGCGAATTTGGCTGCCGAGTCCTTGATCAGGGCGCGGATGAAGGGCGGGTCAAGGGGTTCCTGCCAATCGGTGACCTGCACGAACTTGGTCCCGTCCCACTGCATCATCGCGAACTTGCCGGCCCCGTCATGCTTTTCGCAAGACAGCTCGAACGGCGCGATCATGCCGGCAATGCCAAGCTCTTCCAGACGCTCAGGCGT
The DNA here is from genome assembly GCA_027489175.1 of Rhodobacter sp. GTDB lineage: Bacteria > Pseudomonadota > Alphaproteobacteria > Rhodobacterales > Rhodobacteraceae > Tabrizicola. The sequence goes on along the minus strand of JAIYAE010000004.1, from coordinate 367,004 downwards.
CATCTTGATCGCCTCATAGCCGTCACGGAATTCGGCCCCCGTGACCGGCTGGCCGATCTTGTTGTGGATCTGTTGCGCATTCCGCAGCGCCTCGACCCACATCACGGCGGCCCCAAGGCCCCGGTTCCAGTAGACGGACCCGATACGGTTTGGATCGGCAAGGTTCCCTTTGCCCGCGCCATAAACCTGTTCCTCAATCGCCTTGACCAGCGGGTAATCCTTGCCGGGCAGGGCGTTGGCCATGGCATAGGTACCGGTGGCACTGTCGCCCGCGGGCCCCATGTCCTCTTCAGCCGCGCCGAAGGTCACGTAGATCAGCCGTTCGCGCGGAAAGCCGACCCGGGCGGCGTTGGTCATGCCGGTTGAGTTCATGCCCGAACCTGCGCCCCAGAACGTCACCCAGTCGGGCTGTTCGCGGCGGACCTGCAGCCATTGCGATTGCTGTTCCAGCCCCGGGGGGACGATGGCGATCTCGATCAGCTCGAACCCCCATTCCTCGGCGATGGCGCGCATGGCAGGCAGCGGTTCGCGGCCAAAGGCGCTGTCGATGTGCATGTGCACGATCTTCTTGCCGCGCATGTTCTCGATGCCGCCTTCCTGCTCGGCCATGAAGCGCAGCTTTACGGCGATCTGGTCCCAGTAGTGGCTGGCGGCGTTGAAGACCCAGGGCCAGACGGTGCCATCGGCCGCATCGGTCCGGCCATAGCCGTATTGCGCCAAGACCACCTCATCCTCGGCCATCCGGTTGATGACGGCATAGGCCCCGGGCGTGCCCAGCGTGTCGAAGACCACCATCTTCTGGCCGTCCTTTTCCAACAGGCGCTGGTAGCATTCGACGGTCTTGGCGGCGTTGTATTCGGTCTCGCATTCCTGCCAGGTCAGCATGACGCCGTTCACGCCGCCGTTCATGTTGATGTAGTTCATATAGTCGATCTGGGCGCCGTAATAGCCGGTGCCCATCGCGGAATAGGGGCCGACCCGGCTGCTGGGCACCGGGAAATACTGGGTTTCCTGGGCTGCGGCACCGTCCGGCAGCGCCAGAAGCGATGTCGCGGCAATCGCGGCACCGGCAATCATCATACGTATGCGTGGATGAACCATCTTCCGTCTCCTCCCGTTGGTTTGCTTGACAGCCCAATCTGGCCGGCCGGGCCGAGGCATCGTCGGCAGGCCCGCGTGATGCGAGGCCCTTCGTCCCTGTCCCGGTCGTGCCGCAGATGTGCGTGGCATTGCTGACGTGCTTGGCCTGCTTTCCGGACGGCAGTTCATGCCGGCCCGGGTTACTGGACCCTTCTCCCCCCTCTGTCAGAAAGACCGCCCTCTGCCCTGCCGCGGCCCTTTTGATCTGCCCCTGAAAAGACACATGCACGGTGCAAGCTGTCAACAATAAAATTGTTTTTATACAGTAGCTTACAGGCTATCTGCCGCAGCGCAGAAAGGTCAGAAAGTCACTGCTGTGCAAAGTGCAGGAAAGGCAAACTGGACAAAATGTCCAGTTTTCGTCCCGAAACTTAACGGTCGTTGGACGAAATGTCCGCCGCAGGAAACCACACGGTGAAGGTGGCGCCTTCGCCTTGGGGGCTTTCGGCGGTGATCAAGCCGCCGACGCGGGTCACCAGACTTTGGCTGATCGACAGGCCCAAGCCTGATCCGGTGCCAAGCTTGGTCGTCATGAACGGGTCAAACACGCTGTCGATCTTGTCGGGCGGGATGCCCGGGCCGCTGTCGGTGACCACGATCCTGGTGCCCGCCACCCCCTCCCGCGTCGCGGGTCCGGTGCGGATCGTCAGCGACCCGCCCTGGCCCATGGCCTGGATCGCATTGATCACCAGATTGACGATGACCTGCTGAAACTCGGTCTCGACCACGTTGAAGGCCGGGGCGGGATCATGTTCTACCCGCGTCTCGATGGCGTTCTTTCGCAGGTCCGGCGCCACAAGGATCAGCGCATCCTCCACCGCCTTGGCCGCATCGATGCGGCTGGTCATGTCCGAAATCTCGCCCGGTCGGGTGAAGTTCAAAAGCTTGCTGACCAGAACCGCGATGCGGTGGGTCTGGGCGTCGATGAAATCAAGCTCGCTTTTCAGCCCGGCGCGCTGATCGGGCGAAAGGCGCATCCGGATCACCTCCAGATTGCCCTGGATGATCGCCAAGGGATTGTTGATCTCATGCGCGACCCCGGCGGTGATTTCGCCGACCGAGGCCAGCTTTTCCGACATCACCAGCTTGGCAAAGGTGGCTTCCAGCTTGTGATTGGCCTCCTGCAGCTCGGCGGTGCGCTGGGCGACAAGGTCATTCAGGTTGCCGGCATAATCGCGCAGGGCGGCATCGCGCTCCTGCACCTGGTCGAGAAGCCGGTCCAGATGTCGGGCCACGGTGCCGATCTCGTCGTTGCGCGACACGGGGCCAATGCGGGCCTCAAGCGCGCCGGCTTCGGCGCGGGCCATGGTGGCGGTCATCGCCTCCAGCGGGGCAAAAATCCCGCGCGCCAGCCACAAGAAGAGCGGCACCGACACGGCGATCACCCCCACGACGGCCGCGATCAGCGCCACCACCATCGTATTGCGTTCAGAGACGAAAGGCGCCTCAAGAAACCCGGTGTACAGCATGCCGACCCGCGCACCCGACATGTCGGTCAAGGGCACATAGCCCGACACGTACCAGTCATTGACCACAAAGGCACGGTCCAGCCAGGTCTGGCCTTCGACCATCACCCGCTGCCAGACCGCGTCAGAGACCCGCGTGCCCAGCGCGCGTTCGCCCTGAAACAGCCGCACATTGGTGGAAATGCGCACATCCTCAAGGAACAGGGTCGTGGTCCCGGTGCGCGACACCTCGCCATCCTCATCGCGGTAGACCAGCGCGTTCATCCTGTCGATCACGTCAAGATTGCGATTGAGGAGCCGCCCCCCGATCAGGACCTTGTCGCCGCCCGCCGCGCGATGGACCGCCAGCATGAACATGCCCCGGGCTTCCACGTCCCGCGCGATGGTCCGCGCCGCCTCGGTCGGGACCAGCGGCATCGCGGCGCGGCCGGCCAGTGCGGGAGAGATTGCCGCCATTTCCCGCGCATCAAGCAGCATCACCCCCACCCCGGCCGCGCCCGGCAGCACCGAGCGTGCCAGATCGCGAACCGGCTGCGGCAGGCCCGAGTCGGCCCCATCTGCCCAAAGGATGAAGTCAAGATCCAGCGCGTCGCGCTTGCTGTCGACAAAGGCCGCCAGCCCGGGCCCGCCCTGCCCCAACTTGGCGGCAAAGGCCGCTGACTGCGCCATCGCCGCGATCGCATCCCCCTGCGCCGCCTTGATCTGGTTGAAATATTGTTCCGCCACCCGCAGGTCACTGCCGACCTTGGCAATCAGAAGGTCGTCGAATTTGGCAATCCAGCGCTGCATCGTCAGGCCCAGAAGCAGCGGCAAAAGGGCCACCAGCGGCAAAAGCGCCATGGCCAGAAGCCGCAGGCGCACCGAGCGCATCACCCTAAAGCCCCCAGGACTGGCATTTCCGGTCGATGGTCTTGCGCGCGACGCCCAGCCTTCGGGCCGCCTCGGCCCGGTTGCCGTCGCAGGCATCCAGCATCGCCAGGATATGCCGCCTCTCGACCGAGGCGAGATCCTCAAGCTCCGGCGTGGGGGCTCCGGTGCCAAGGGCGGCCTCAAAGTCGCCGTGGATCAAGGCCCGTTCGACGGTATTTCGCAGTTCCATCACATTGCCCGGCCAGTCGTAGGACAGGAACCGCCGCCGCGCCATCGGCGAGAAGACCGGGATCGACGTGCCGATCCGCTGCGACAGCATTTCCGAGAAATAGACCGTCAGCTCGATGATGTCGGCGGTGCGTCGGCGCAAGGGCGGCAGGGCAATCTCGACCACCGCCAGAAGATAGAACAGATCGGCGCGGAACATGCGCGAGGCCGCCACTTCGCCCAGCGGCCGGGTGGTCGAGCAGATGATCCGCATGTCGAACCCCAGGCTGCGGCGCGCACCAACGGGGCTGTAGCGGCCCGTGGACACCAGTTCCGCAAGGATGTTCTGGCAACCGGCGGACAGCATGTCCACGTCCTCAAGATAAAGCGTGCCGCCAGCCGCACTCAGCAGTATGCCCTCCTGACCGGCAACCGATCGGTCGGACTGCGGGTCCAGATGGCCGAAAAGCCGGTCCTGTAGGGCCTGCTCGGTCATGCCATAGCATTGCAGGCACACGAAGGGACTGGCCGCGCGGGGGGATGCGGCATGCAGCATCCGCGCCGCAACCTGCTTGCCCGACCCCACCTCACCGCGAAAGACGACATTGGCATGCGACACGGCGGCCTGCCGGATCGTCTGGCGCGCGGCCTGAATCTCGGCCGAAGTGCCAAGGAGGGCATCGCGGTGTTTCAGGATGTCGCGCCCGACCTCAAGCTCGTGCCGCAGGACCGAATTCTGCCGCCTGAGGCGCGCCCGCTCCAGACTGCGCGCCACCGCGTTCAGCACCTGGTTGGACCGGAACGGTTTCAGCAACAGGTCACCCGCCCCGGCGCGGATCGCCTGGATCGCCGTGTCAAGATCGGCATGCGCGGTGATCAGGACGACATCGCTGTAAAGGCCGATCCGGCCCTGTTCGGCCAGCCATTCTAGGCCGGTCTTGTCGGGCATGAGGTTGTCCAGAACGATCACGTCATAGGAATTGTCATCCAGCAGGCGGGCGGCGTCACGGGTATGCGCGGTCACATCCACCCGGGCGCAATGTTCGATCAGCACCTTGGACAGGAAGTTGCGCATCCCCGGCTCGTCGTCGATGACAAGCACCGCCGCATGGGCCAGTTCTTCCCCAAAGCTCCGCTGCTCGCGCGGCGCGGCCGGCCTTTTGTCACGGGGCGAAAGACTACTGGGAGCAAGCGGCATCAAGGCTTCCCCGTATGATCCGGGCGATTATCGCTGGCCCATGGTCAAGTATCCGTGGCGGTAAAGGCAGGCGCAACCCGGGCGATGGAACCGGACCGCAGCTCCCCCTTGGCCGAACGCAGCCCGCACGACCAAATCGGATGGCCCTGTCATCACCGGCTCACTCCCCCCTTGCACGAGGGCAGTGTCATTCGAATCGGACAGACCGTCAACGATGGCGTGTCAGTCCCTGGCGCGTGGGGATGACCTGGGCGAGCGGCCCCATATGCACCGCCTTGCGAAAGGGATTGCCCGTTCCAGCCGCGGGAGGCCAAGGCGACAGGGGAAGACCCGTTCCAAAGGCCTGGATCACGGCTCCCGGGCAGCGGCCCGCCCGTTTCCCGGCTGCCGGTAGGCTGGTGACCCAGCGTGGCGGTGCAGAACCGCCCGACCCACCGTCCCCAGCGCCTTGGGCCAAACCCTGCGGCACCGCGCGACCTAGACCTGAAGCGATCAGGCATTTCCGCAAAATCAAGGGGATGGATGGTGCTGCAAGAGAGGATTGAAGTCTAACCCTTGCCGCCTAAGCCATTGATTTTGCTTGCACCGTGCAGTTGTGCCGCTGTTGATCTGCACTAACTGTATGCACCAGTCGTGCCGCCCCTTCAAGGGCAGGCATCAGTAGCGTGGGTTGAGGTCCAGAGGGTCAGTCTCCCTGTTGAACTCGGCGATGGGCCAGTAGGGGAACTGTTGCCCTGTGGCCTTCCAAGTTGCGCGGGATGCTTCCACGATGTGGGACGCCCAGCAGCCCCGGTAGATAAGCCTGCTATCGTCTCGTTCGACCAGCACGACGCACTTGTGGTCGGTGAAGGTCTCATCCGCGAAGCGTGGCGTGAACTCATCGAAGCTCTTGGCCTTGATGCTCTGCTGGCCGGAGACATAGCCACCAGCGCCAGCAAGTGATGCAATGATGATGACTGGGATCAGCTTCATTCTTCGTCTTCTCCTTCTCAAGACAAACGTGACAGATGCCGCGATACCTGTGCTGCGGTCCACTCTCCTCCCCGCGCCGTCTTGACGCCAAGTCGGGACAGCTCGGTTGCGATCTCGCGTAGCGACTTCCCTGCCTGCCGCATGGGCAGCAGCACCCCCTGCAGGTCAGTAGCGCGGCGCTGGGCGTCCCGCTTGACCACTTCGTTTCGCTTCATTGTGGTGTCCCGCAGCCCGCCCAAGACCTTCCCCTTGGCCTTCGCAGCGGCCAGTGCGGCCTTGGTGCGGCGGGAAATGAAGTCACGTTCCTGCTCTGCCAGCGCGGCGTAGATGTGGAGCTGGAACTTGTCGGCATGGGGCATGGATGCCACGCGGAAGCTCAGACGTTTGTCCTTCAGCAGGGTGGCGATGAAGGCCACATCACGGCTGAGGCGGTCCAGCTTGGCGACCAGCAGTTCCGCCCCCGTGCGCTTGGCCAGTGCGATGGCCTTGGCCAACTCCGGGCGATCATCGTTCCCGCCGTTCTGCACGTCCAAGAACTCGGCTACGACCTCGAAGGGAACTTCGGAGAAGGTCTCAAGGTAGAGCTGCATGTCACGGTCCTGAGCTTCAAGCCCAAGGCCGCTGCGGCCCTGCTCTGCCGTGCTGACGCGCTTGTAGGTGACGTATTGCTTCATGAGGCTTCCTCCTCCCTTCGTCTGGAAAGGAAGGTAAGCAAGCCCGTATCAATCGTCAATGATCGTTGTGCTTGATACGAAAGGTGCTTGTGGCGGGGATGGAAGGGGGGAGGGACGGGTGCAGCCGGTAGGGTGAGAAGGGGCGCTGGTCGGGTGGCGCTGGGCTACAAGGATGGTTGCTGGGAAAAGCTGAGACCCCCCCACCACGGGTAGACCCCGGGCATGGGGGAAAACGCGGTGCGATGGAGTATCGGTGGGCCGCTCAGAAATGCACCATGAAAACATGCCGGGGTCGCTTCAGGTCTTTCCCTGACTAGCCGGTGTTTAATACTCCCGATGAGCTACCGGCCCAGGATTTTCGCTAGGTCTTCTATCGTAAGACACGGCTTGCGTGAGTGGACGATCCGGTGACAACTGGCGCAAACTATAGCCATTTCATCGAGCCGAGTGATGCTGTCAGGTTGAAGTTCCTCTATCGGAACTCGATGATGCGCCTCAAGGCACCGCTCACCGTCAGCCCCGTATTTTTCCACAGGGTCCATTCCACAGGCTTCGCAGAGCAGCTTGCCGCCCCATTTGTCCTTGTAGTGTTTCTTTGCCCGGGCCGCGAATACCTTGTCGCGCTCCTTGTAAACATGAATCCGAGTTAGGAGCTTGCCTTCAACGCCAACTATCTCTTCCTCAAGTTCGACTGGTGGTTTCGCGGCAGCTTCCTCCAACTTCGTTGCAGAACCCGCGTTCGTCAGGCCAAAGACCTGTGCTTGCAGGTCGTTGACAGCGTCTGCTGCCAGCCGAAGTTCGGATGAGTTTACGGCCTTCATCAGTTCTGCGCCATGCGCTTCTATCGCGGCTGCAAGCGCCGGGTGCTTAGAGGCAATCATGGGCAGGTTCAGAAGATCGTCTGCTATCGCCTTGATGCGGTCTTGCAGATCAACTTGGAACTTTGCGTTACGGATCGACACGCGAAGCGGGGCAAGTGTAACGGTCAACCCGTCATCGACGATGATGTCGAAGTCCATCGCGTCCATCACGAATGACTTGGACTGGAGCGGGAAAGTGACTGAGTGCAGGACATCCTCACGGGCAGGAGCTGGGAGTCGTGCTATGGCCATGACAAGGTCAGGTAGATGCAGTTTCTTCCTGTTGTTCCCCTCGTGCTTTCGCAGCCGAGGCTTTCCCTGTTTCCGCTCACCCCTGACCTCGGCTGGGATGGTCAGGTTAAGGTCTTCCAGAAAGATCTGGACCTCACGGTCTTCTAGGCTGTCAGCAGGAACGAACTCAAACTCGCCCCGCCCGCCAGAGGACCGCCACCTTACTGAGCATGTGGCCATTGTGGGCTATCCTGACACTGATTCTACCACTGATAGTAGCATCGCAGGACTTCCTCAGGTAAACCATCTGTTGACGGATTCGCGGTAAGTCAGGTAAGGTCACTGAAAAGTTCTCACAATGTTCCGCACCGGGGGGGCGCTAAGCTGTATACCGTCGCATCATTCTTCTCAGGCATCGGGGGCCTTGACCTTGGGCTTGAGCGGGCGGGCTTTCGCGTGGTGTTCCAGTGCGAAGTGAAACCGTTTTGCCGCGACATCCTCAGACAGCACTGGCCAAACCTGCCCATTGACGATGACATCAGGAAACTCGATGACTCAAGAATCCCTACCTCTGACGTTTGGGCCGCAGGCTTCCCCTGCCAAGACCTCAGCTTGGCACGAATGGGGCCGCGATCAGGGCTTGGCGGAAGCCAGTCTGGACTCTTTCACGACTTTATGCGGCTTGTTCGAGGACGCAACCCGAGAGCCATTATCCTTGAAAACGTCCACGGGCTTCTCTCTAGCCACGGCGGACGTGACTTCGCCGTCGTTCTCAAAGCGTTGGACCAATGCGGGTATGACGTCGCGTGGCGTGTGCTTGACAGTAAGCACTTCGGAGTCCCCCAACAACGCCGTCGTGTCTACATTGTTGCCATGCATCGAGACAGGGCCGGTCTCGGAGAAATACTTTTTGAGCCAAAATGCGGCAGTGGGGATTCTTCGGCGCGTAGATCGGATGGGAAGAAATCTCCCTCCCTCTTTCAGACAATCGTTGGAGATCCTGAGCGGGGACCGCTCGTAAAATCAATCGCACACTGCATCTATGCTGAGTCTGCGAGACACACGGGAACCGATTGGTCTCGGAACTATGTTTGGTATCCTGAAGGCAGGGTCCGCCGCTTTACACCAAACGAAACTGAGTTGGCGCAAGGCTTTCCACTGGATTGGACCCGCCCGCACGATTTCGACGAAAAGCAGTCAGACCGGATTGATAGTCTCCGCTACCACGCGGTCGGAAACTCAGTTACGCCGCCCGTCGCCGAATGGGTGGGCCGTAGGTTGATGGACGTCATGCGAGTTCAAGACCTGGACCTTATGCGGACTAGTGTTGCTGCAGAGTAGACCCTGTGAACTCACTGCACACTAGACCGATGGGGCCAAGAACTTGCCTCGTTCAGTTTGGGTATGATGGCAGACGGAAGGTCGCTTTAGTCTCGCCCGCTTGAGGGAAGATGTTGAAGGGGCTGGGTGGATGGGACGGTCACCACGCTTCAAGCAAAAGCTATCCCAGCACCCACCTCTCCTGACCCTTTGGCCCTGAGCAGGTAGCTTGAGCTACTGCACCTTGATGGACGATGTTGAAGGGGCTGGGTAGATGGGATTGTCACCACGCCTCAAGCATAAGCTATCCCCGGCACCCTCCGCTCCCTCACCCGGTAGCGTTGAACTGGTAGCTTAGGCTACGACCCTGATACCCTATCTTGGTCTGCATCCGCAGATGCCCCCCTTACCCCCCACAGCTCATGGGTCAGGCAAGGGTGGCACCGGCTATGCATCCCAAGTCTTGGTCTTGCAGCTGCCGCTAGAGAGGCCCCCACAGAGAGCTTGTCTCTGTAATGGTGGCACCCAACTTGATCGTCTCCCTGCATGGTCACCAAGCTGACCGCGACAAACCCATCTGGACGCGCTGGGAGGCCCCTAGAGGGGCGCTGGGCGTAGCTTACGTCTCGAGGTCGGGGCAGGCTCCAGTGCCTCTCTGCGGGCCGCTGCAGGCGTCTTCAAGGCTTTGCGGTGACGTCGTATCGCGGGAAGGCTTGCAGCGCGTTCCACATCGCCTTGATGGTCACTTCGCCGTAGTCGCTGGCAGCTTTGCCGTCCTCATGCCCTTGGATGGCATCGCGGATTTCCACGTCCATCCCGACTTCTCGCGCCACCGTCTTAAAGCGATGCCGCCAAGCGTGGTTCGGCTGCAGCACAGGGTCGGTGATTTTGACGACCTTCCGCACCCACTCCCCGACCTTTGCACCAGCGTTCTGTGCGCGTTCTACCGGGTCGGCCGCAACGCCACGGAAGGGCTTAAGGTGGTAGAAGATCGGCCCCGGTGGCAGACTGCGGATCATTGCAGGCAAGCCCATGTCCAAGAGCTGAGGATGGAGCGGCACGATCCTGTAGTTCCCCGTCTTGACCGACCCTGCTTCTGGGGTGATGCGAAGGCAGAGGATGCCGCCCTCTTCGATCAGGTCGATGGTGCGGAGCTGTGCCGCTTCGGTAATCCTGGCCCCCGTAAAGGCGCAAATCCAAGGAAGCCAGCGGATAGCCCGCCGGTTCTCTTCAGTCCTGCGACCGTGCGTGTCATCGTCCGCAAGGGTTGCCTTCAAGATCGCCAGAGCTTCTGCGTTGGTGAACCCGCGCGGGCGCGTTCTCCGTGGCTTGGAGTAGCGCACCTTGCGATCCTTCGCCGGGTTGTCCTTGATCTTCCTTTTCTCCACGCCGATTGCGTAGATCAGCTTCACCACGGCCAGATACTTTTTACTGACGGTCCTTGCGTTTATGCCTTGGTTGCCCGTGAGGGCATCGCACCAGTCCGAGATGTTTTCCGGCGTGACCCGTTCCGCGTCCTCGTGTCCAAGGAAGCGGATGAGTGACGCTACCTTGTGCCGGAAGTCCTTCACGGTGCGGGGTGACTTGCCCGACGCTAGATGATCGCGCTCCCAGAACTCGAAGAGCTGCGTTATGGAAACCCGACCACCTGTCTGCTCCGTCTTCCATGTTGGTTCTGGGGCGGGGCTGGGCTGAACGAACTGCGGAAAGGCATTTGTCTCGCCGCTGTCGCTGTAGTCGCCTTCTGCTTTTCGCAGGATGACGGCAGAAGCCTTGTCCAACGCCTTCGCAATCTGAAGCACAAGCTGCCAGCGAGAGGCGGCATCCACCTGCAGTTTGTGCCTTTGCAGCATGACGTCGGCGAAACCTCCAAAACGCTCTTCGATGGACCAATCTGCTTTTGGTTTTGGAATGGGAACCATCAGCGTTTCGATGGGACGAAGCCTCGGGGTTTTCGCTTCTTCGTCCCACTTCCTGATCTGCTGCCAAAGATCGGGAGGGCCGGGGTTCTCGTCAGTCACCCTGATGAAGTCTGAATACAACTCCCCTGCAAGCCCTACGCACTGCTTATGCGTTAGCTTGACTGGCCCACGCCTGAGGCTGTCCCAGTGGGCTTCGACTGCCGCTAGAGCTTTGGTGAAGCGCTGCTTCGCCTCTGCTGCGACCTTCGTCAGCAGCGAGACTTTAACCACCGAGCCGACCTTCTGATACTTGATCGCGTCCCCCACGGGGATTGCGACAGTGGTTCCTCTGGCTTTCTCGGCAACGTCCTTCGGGACATGAAGGCGGAGATAGTAGTTCCCGTTGATCAGTTCTGGATTTGGCATGGCATAACGCATCTGCACGACCCATCTGCACTAGTGGGCGGCACAAATCCAAAATGGATCAGATGCTTAGGCAAAATCAAGGGGATAGATGGTGCAGCTGGAGGGAGAGCAATTGAACTCCCTCATCCACGCCCTTGAGGAGTGGGAGCGCCATCTCGCACAGCTGGACTCGAAGAGTCTGAGGTGCGCCGATGTCAAACTTATCCCATAATTTCAATAAGTTTGCAAATCGACCGGCCTCTCGGAACGGCGAGGATGCAGAAGGCCCTCCGCCGTTCTCTATCCGTTTCACTTTTGAAGAGCGCGCAAGGCTTGATGACGAGCGCGGGCGCAGAACCCTCGCCGCCCATATCCGCGAGCGACTCTTTGGCAAGGATGCCGGGTTCCGTAGAAAACCGGGCAATAGCCAAATCAAGGACGCGGCTGCACTTGGCCGCGTTCTTGGGGCTTTGGGAGCGTCCCGCCTATCGTCAAACTTGAACCAGCTTGCGAAGGCAGTGCACATGGGAACTCTGCCGGTAACACCGGAAACCGAAGCCGACCTGATCGAGGCTTGCCGTGAAATCCAGGAAATTCGACTCGATCTGCTGCGCGCCCTTGGCAAACTTGGGGGGCCATCCGGATGATCCTCAAGGCCAAGGAACGCGGGGATGCGGCACAGCTGGCGCGATATCTTCTGGCCACACGAGAGAATGACCACGTCGAACTTCACGAGATATCGGGCTTTGCCAGCGACGATCTCATAGAGGCTTTCCGCGAGGCGGATGCCATCGCGAGAGGGACCCGTTGCAAAAACTACCTCTTCTCGATGAGCTTGAACCCGCCCGGAGGGGCGTATGTCCAAGCGGAAGTGTTCGAGAGAGCAGCGGATCAGATCGCGCAAAAGCTCGGGCTTAGTAATCAACCCCGCGCCATCGTTTTCCACGAGAAGGACGGTAGGCGGCACGCCCATGTGGTCTGGTCCCGGATCGATACTGAGCAAATGCGGTCCATCAATCTCTCACACTACAAGTCGAAACTGCGCGACATCTCAAGGGAGTTGTTCCTGGACCATGGGTGGGACATGCCGCGCGGCCTCATGCACCATCGTCTGCGTGATCCGCTGAACTTCACACGTGAAGAATGGCAGCAGGCCAAGCGCGCGTCACTTGATCCCCGAGAGATTAAAGCTGCTCTGCAGCAGTGTTGGCAGGCGTCGGACAGTCGGGCCTCGTTTGAGCAAGCGCTCAAAGAACGGGGCTTTTGGCTAGCGAGGGGTGACCGACGCGGCTACGTCGCCGTCGACTATCTTGGGGAGGTCTATTCGCTGTCACGTTATGCGGATGTCGCAACCAAATACCTGGAGCGACGGCTGGGGGACCGAGAACAAATCCCCTCTCTTGATGTGGCCAAGGCAGACATCGCGAAAGCGATTTCACACAAGGTCGCTGTGTTCATCGAAGACACTGAGCGGCGCGCCAAGCAGCGCCTGGATGCAGTCGAGCAGCGGCGGGTTGCATTGATTTCACGTCATGAGGGCGAACGAGCGAAGCTCGCGAAAGCCCATGAGGCGCGCTGGCTGGCAGAAAGCAAGTCACGGGCACAACAGCTCCCGAAAGGGCTATCTGGGATATGGCATCGTCTGACCGGCCAGTACGCGAAGATCAAAGCTCAGAATGAGATGGAAACCGTCTTGGCCTGGCAAAGAGATCGAGCTGAGAAAGACAGCCTGATCTTCGAACAGCTAAAGGAACGCCAGGCTCTTCAAGCTGAGATCAAGATGCAGCGCGCTATCGTGCATCGAGAGCTGATGCTGCTGCGAGAGGACATCGCAAGTCCTACGGGGCCAGAAGGCCCTGCCCGCGAGCGCAGCCAGACTGTCAAGGAGCGAGAGCGTAGGCGTCCACGCCCAGGCCGTCGCCTTGACATTGTTTAGAAGGGGCGCTCATGAGCGCCCCTCACTTACCGATTGTGACGCGTCATGCAGCGGTGTGCGGAGTACGATGCGTCCATTGATCGGAACTACTTCAATCTGGATCGTGTAGCCGTGGCCGTCCTTGTGTTTCCAGGCGGCACCGACTTTGTTCCAGAAGGATTTCACCCCCCGGTTCGTGACGTGCCACGCCACAAAGTCGGGGGCGGTGGTCAGGTGGTTAGAGGTTTGAGCGTCGTTCTTACGTGCCATGTTCTTGATCTCCTTTGGTTGGGGTTGGTGCGTTACGCCGAACCAAAAGACCGGGGGCACGAGGTACGGTGTCATGTCCAACACGGGTGAGCGGCGCGAACTGGCGCGGGCAGGATATTGATGCGGGGCCGCAACCGGTCAGGTTATCGGCATTTTCGAACGCACTGAGCTCGATCAAAGGTGATCTAATGGCCATTCCGTAAGGCAAGACGATCAAAGCTAGGACCCACTCTGACCTCCCTTTTTCATTCGCGCGCGGCTCTCAGGTCTTTGGGGGGGGCAAATCTGCAACTGGCACAGTCAGGTGATCGTGCCGAAACAAGGGCATGCGATGTCATGCCCTGCTACACGTCCGTTGCGCCCTTTAGGTGTTTCGATCCCCATGGACTGCGCCTGCTTCCGAGCCCGGAAAGACCTGGATGATCCGGGTCTCAATCGGAAAAGGAGGCCATCATGTTCCCAATCTTCAATCGTCATGCGCTGGACGGACTCAGCACATCAGACCTCGAAAAGCTTCGCAGCGTGATCCGTCAACGCCTATGCATCGACGACCTCAGCGAGCAAGATCGCATCAATCTAAAGATGTCGCTCGACAGTATCGAAGCCGTGCTTCGCACACGCTGTTGTGTGCCACCTTCGCCACGAGGTCCTGTCCCATCACTCTAGACGGGGCCTCTGGTCTTCGCGCCCGCTGCCCAGCGGGCGCAAATTTTTCTGACTGTCCAACAATCTGGATTGTCCCTTGCCCCATACACCACGCTCGGCCCTAAGGGTCACTTTTGCTTTCGCGCAATTGCTTTGACAGAAGGTCGATGGCCTTGGTCACAAGGGATTCGCGGCGTTCTTCGGCTGCCGCGAGCGCCTCTTCCATCAACGCAAGGGGCAGTGTGGCTCCTCCGCCGAAAACGGCCTGCACTTCTCGCATCACGTCGCGGACAGCCCAAGCCTTTTCGCGGCCATCGAGAAACGCATTCAGCGTGGTTTCGGCATACTCGAAAACTGCCCGTCGCGCAAAATCATCCCGATCAGTACGAAAGGGAAGTGCCGAAACCCTACTTTGAAAGAATGAGAACATATAGGGAACATATACAACTGACAGACCGCATTCAACAAGTTTGGTGCAGATCAGCATTTGTCAGAATGTGGGCCGTCACATAGGACAAACGACCGCAGCGATGGGGAGCCGCCGCTTACGCGGCGACTCCTTCATCGGCCTGGGTTTGCTGGAGCCCGTGCAGATAGTCAGCTGCCCTTTGTGCGTGAGCGGCTGCGGAGAAGATTGCGCGCTTGTCGTCCTTCAGCACCTTCAGCCAACTTTGAATGTAGGCGGCATGGTCGGTGCCAGGTTCGGGGGTGAGGCCAAGATCAGCACAAAGAAATGCTGCCCCAAGCTCTGCAACTAGTTCTTCTTTGGCATACCCTTCATCGCCCCATGTCTTGCGGCCAAAGTCGCGATCGAGGCGGCTCTTATGTTTGGTCCAGTGGGTGAGTTCATGGGCGAGTGTTGCATAGTAGGCTTCACGGCTAACAAAGCTTTCGAAAGGTGGCATCTGCACGTGGTCCGTCCCTCCGCTGTAGTGGGCAGAGTTCCCGCCATGGCGAACGACTGCGCCAGTTGCCCCAAAGAATGCATCGGCGTGTCCGATCCGCTCCGGCATCCCTGCCATCGGTTCGGGCTTGGTATAGAAGCGCTCGGGTAATCCCTCGATCTGCTCGACGTTGAAGACCGTGTAGCCTTTCATGAACGGGATTTTCCGCTCCTCCTCGGTGCCGTCCTCCTGCTCTTCTGACTTGGTGATGGTGTTGGCATAGACGACCAGTGATCCGGCCTCCCCTTTGCGCACATGCGCGCCAAACTCTTTGGCTTGGTTGAAGGTCATCCAGAACGGGGACTGAAACCCATGCTCAAGGGCTGAACTCCAGAGCATCAGAATGTTGATGCCATTGTATCCCATGCCGTTGTGACGCAAGGGGCGGATGATCCGGCCATCGGTGTTTGCTGAGTTCCACGGTTTCAGCCAAGTGAGCTCGCCCTTCTCAAGGTCGGCGATAATCTTGTCAGTCACTTTCTGATAAACGTCTTGTTTCATTGGTCTTTTCTCCTTTTGGGTTAGTAGGTTGCGCATGCAACCGAACTAGGCCCGCGCCAATGAGCGGGGGGAGGCTGTCAAGACCGAAGGCGGCGGTGGGGTATCACCCGGCCTGCACGAGCGGAGAGCAACGAAGAGAGGAAGGTTGGGGATGCCGCCGTCTTCGCCCGAAGCATACGAAGGGCTTGGTCTTGACAGCGGGCGGGGTCAGCTGACCCCCACTTAAACGAAGAAAAGCAAGCAGGCCCTAAAGGGCCTTCCACTTACCTAGTGCGCAAGGGATGGAAGCCGAATGGCCGAGACCCTAGGCTCGGTTCACGACAGCCCGGTTCGCACCTGCGGACGCGCCCAACTTCCAACAAGAGAGGCGTGCAAGCCGTCGTTCGCTACTCTCTTCATCCACAGCAACGTGCAAGAGCTTCGGCAAAACACTTGCCAGGACACAAGGTTGAATGGCAGCCTGAACCCACAACTGAGAGCTATAGTGAGATGAGTGGCGAATGATTGAAACAATCCATCTGGCAAACGAAGGCGCTTACGATACCACAGGGACCCAACTTCATGGGCTGAGAAAACTCAATTTTATCTTCGGTTCAAACGGATCAGGCAAAACGACAATCTCACGCGTAATCGAAGGATCAGGAACCTTCAATGCGTGCATAATCACCTGGGCAGGAGGAGCAAAGCTCGAAACACGCGTCTACAACAAGGATTTTGTGGAACGGCACTTCGATGCTGAAAGCAGTATCAAGGGCATCTACACTTTTGGCGAGAACGTCGAAGTCGCCGAGAAGATCAAGACGCTCAAGGGTGAAGCGGATGAGATCAACAAAACGCTTCTCGGCCTTCGCAGAACCCTCCTCGGCGACGATGGTAAAGGCGGGAAGAAGAAAGACCGTGATGCACTTGGCGCGCAGCTTGTCGAAGATGTCTGGAGCGCGAAGAAGAAGTTCGATGACCTCGACGCTGCGTTCACAGGCCTGAACAACAACAAGAAGAACTTTTGCGAGCGGTATCTGACCGAGGCGGCAACCAATACCGCGATTGTCAGGGACATTGCCGATCTCCGCGAAGATGCGATGACAGTGTTCTCTGGCTCGCTTTCAAAAGCAGCGGTGCTGCCGTCACAAGACAGCTCGGAAATGCTGACGCTGGAGAGCGCGCCGATCCTGAAAAAGAAGATCATCGGCAAAACAGACGTGGATATCGCAGCGCTCATTGTGAAGCTCGGCAACAGTGACTGGGTTCAACAGGGGCGGCAGTATTTCGATCAACTGGACGACCAGTGCCCTTTCTGCCAGCAAAAGACAGATGCGGCCTTCAGAAAGAGTCTCGAAGATTACTTCGACCAGAGCTATATCGACGACCTTGCGACAGTCGAAAAGCTCCTTAAAGACTACGCGGAGGCGGTGAAGGAAATTCTGAACGTACTTGGCGGCACTGACATCATTGACTCACCATACCTTGAACGCGACGCTTACGAGAAAGACCTTACCGCACTTCGGCTCGCGCTGGAAACCAACGTCGAGCATATCCAGGCGAAGAAAAAAGAGCCGAGCACGCCCGTCACGCTCATCGACACGGCTCCGATGTTCGCTGCCGTCGCTGCGCATATTGGTGCTGCAAACACCAAGGTGACAGCGAATAACGATATCATTGACAACCTCGCCGCACGAAAAAAGGAACTCATTTCGCAGATTTGGAAGCGGCTGCTCGAAGACACGAAAGGGATATTCACAAAATTCAAAACAGACAGCGGCGCCCTCGACTCCGCTATTAATGCCCTTGAAACAAAGATCGGGAAGTCATCGACCGAGCTTGAGGCCAAGCAGTCAGAGATCGAAGAGAACGAGAAGAAGATAACGAGCATCAAACCGACGATTGATGCAATCAACAAACTGCTCAAGTCCTTTGGCTTCACAAACTTCCATCTGGTAGAAAGCGCCGAAAGCGGCTTCTACGAGGTCAAGCGCCCAGACGGTTCTGACGCCAAGAAGACCTTAAGCGAAGGTGAGAAATCCTTTATTACGTTCCTCTACTTCTACTATCTGGTGGAAGGATCATTTAGCTCTAGCGGCGGCACTAACGACAGGGTTGTTGTATTCGATGACCCCGTTTCGAGTCTGGATGCTGACATTCTCTTTATCGTCTGCAATCTGATTAAGAAGGTCGTCGCTGAGATGCGCACAGGCACAAGCCCGATCAAGCAGGTGTTTGTTCTCACCCATAATGTCTACTTCCACAAGGAAGTCACGTTCGACAAAAAGCGCAGCGCTGGAAAGGCAAAGGCCGACGAGACGTTTTGGGTCGTGCGTAAGTCATCGGCACGATCAGTGCTTGTTTCACACGACGAGAACCCGATCAAGTCCAGCTATGAACTGCTTTGGCGTGAAATTAGACAGAAGCCTCCCTCGGATACAGCGATTCAGAATGTCATGCGTCGAATTTTGGAGCATTACTTCAAATTCTACGGCGGCATTACACCTGAAGACATCATCGAAAAGTTCGACGGTAAAGATAAGACGATATGCAACACCCTGCTCTCATGGGTCAATGATGGGTCGCATTTCGCAGTGGATGACCTCTACATGGCCTGTGATCCAGGCCTCATTGATCGCTATCTCATTGTGTTCCAGAGAATTTTCGAAGTGTCGGATCACGGCGCGCACTTCAAGATGATGATGGGCGATGACTATCAGGAACTGCCGATTGCCGCAAATGACGACCAAGAGAACGTCGTTGCCTTCCCTCAGGCAGGGGCAACATAGCTGAATACGAAATCCAATCTTACCGCACGAGGTTCGAAAACAAGCTCTTGATTGCATCGTCATCAAAGCGATCGTCGACACGAGTACTGGGGCGAGATACACTCGGACGGTATTCGTCATAATCAAGCACTTCGAACTCTGCGAGGCGTTCGTTTACAATCTGCTTTGCTGGCTCAGCGTCGTATCCAGTCAATCGAGAAAGTGCTTCGAGTTGTTCAATGTGCTCCGATAGATACTGCTTCGAGTCCAAATGACTTATCGCCTGGGATGTGTTATTGAACTCATAGCCCACAACATGGTTCAAGGCCTCTTCAACTGCTTCGGGAACTTCATCGCCCATATGCTCTTGGACGCTTTCGACAATAGTTATGAGCTCATCAACCGGTGCGCCGCTTTCAATAACTTCGATTAGGCGATCTGAGAGTGAGCTAAGCAGTCCGTCCTTAAGTGGGTGTTCATTGTCAATATAGTTGCGAACAAACCAGTGTAAGTTTGGTAATGAGCGCCCATCGCGCCATGCGATCAAGGCTAATTTGTTCTCAACCAGCATTGCATGCGCCTTTTCCAAAAACGCATCGTTGCCGGAGGCCTCCCACCACTGAAATAAGAGATCAACGCGGTCCGATAGAGAACTGTCATCGTGCACATGGGACCAGTAGGTCTGCGTCTTCACCCTCTTCATTGATGGGGTCACATCGATGCGCAGAGCGAGGGTCAAAAATGCATCAACAAAACCCCTCAACGTTTCAGGATGCTGTTTGAAGACTTCCCTCATGTGCGACCAGAGCGCAGCGGCAGTGTCGGCACGCTGGATGCTTACAGGCAGAAGTGCAAGGAACGCTTGATCTACAAGATATGATTTCAAGAAGTCGCGCACTGATGGATTTACAAACGAGACTGTTTGCCCCGCTATTGAAAGAAAGCCAGTCTCCAACGATCTCAATGTGTCTTCAAAGTCAGATGGGGATGCCGGTTGCCCGTAGTGGGCAGACACATGTCGGTGTAGCTCCGAGAATTGAGACTGTAAGTTTTGTATGGTGGTCCCAAACTGACCGCAAAAGAAGAGAGTAATGAGAAGGTTCTGCGCCTTCATTTCTAGCCCGCGGAATGGCTTGCTCCAAATGAGGTCGGGATCTTCTAGGGCATCGAAGACGTGTCGCGGATAGTCCTTTGCTTCAACGGCTTCCAGTGCATCGCTAGAAACCGAGGAAATTACACGCGGGTTGTAGTTTTTGTGGTCAATAATCTTCTTAAGCCAGTCACCTTGGAGTAAGGCGAAGCAATGGTCGCTGGATAGATTCGAGGCAGCCAGGTGATTGAAAAGTATGTATGCCTTTATTCTTCTTGTGTAGGAACCGACATCGAGGAGATACTTTGCGAGCTGAAAGCGCTTATCGTCGACATAGTCAGATAATCTTCTGGCCTCTTCAAATATGTGTGCACGTGTGGTTAGAACAAATCTTGCATTCTTGGATTTCTGGACGCGCCGGACGAAGGTCGCTAGCGCAGATTCACGCTGGAGAAGAGATTGCCTATCGAGCTCAATTCGACCAAGAAAATCATCAAAGAAGAAAATTGTTGGGGTTTCGTCGTCGATGATTTCGAACCCCTCATCTAGCTTCCGGATTGCAACAAATCGCCAACCCTCGTTGAGATAGTAGTAAGAGAGCATTTTCGCCAAGGTCGTCTTTCCAACACCTGGTGGCCCAGATATGACGAGGACCTTTTCCGTTTCGAGTTTGGAAGCTGCTTCATCGAAACTGTTGTTGCGGACATACACTCGAAGATCGTCAAGAATTTCGCGCTTTGTGGTTTGAGTATAGGCTTCCAGTCCGGATTTCAGGAGCCGTTCAAGAACAGCTGTGGAGGATAGCCAAAGTTTAAGGTGAGCCTTTTCAATATCCGGATTTCGCCGTAGCGCATCTTCGATATCTTGTTGAGACCAGATATCTCCAGGTTCAATAAGATGAGCACCGAGCAAACCGGCCAGGGTGTCACTGCGCTTAGGGGTTAGCGACTGGGACGTGAAGAAGATGTAGCGGTCAGGCGACAGCCGATCGATTTTTGGGACTTCTTTGGCTACCGCGCGCCTCAGGTTAGAGAAGGAGGAGTTAATGTAGTGCTTGCATTGCAGGACTGTTCCATTTCCATCTTTGGCGTGGCGGCCATCTATTCCGCCGTCTGGGCCAGGTCCGAAGCCAGAGAAACGCATTCCAGTTTCTTTAAGAGCGATGTCTCTGCAAAGTTCCTCAAAATCTATGTCAGAGAGATTGGAGAGCGCCGACATCAGATTTTTACCAAACTAGCTGCTTCGGCATCATACCTATAGTACCTTATGCTTCCGTCTTTTATCCTATCTACCGCTTCGTCGATTGCAAAGAGTGGCACGAGAAACCATTCTCGCGGAACCACAGGATTTCCGAACCGATCCTTGATCTCGATATCAAGGCGAGCTGAGTCAAAGATGCGATGGATTAGATTCTCCAATTTCGCCCGATTAATGTTGAAGAGTTCGTATGTTGCAACGATTTCAACTTCGGCGAGAAGGAAAGTAGCATCGAGCTTCGCGTTTGCTATTCTGCGCTCAACTTTGCCACTCGTTACTCCGATTTTGTGCAAGACTTTGCGGTTGGCGGAAACGATCGGTAGGTCTGACTTGCTTCTAAGCACGTATATTGTTCCGCTTGCCTCATCGCCATCCGCTGTTTGGTCGGCGAACAGGGGACCGGCAACAGGGTCTGTGATCCTGCGTCCGGCATCGTCCTTGTGTAGGGCGCGCTGCAGGGATCGCATGAGCATGTTGCTCTCGGTCCCGTTGTCAAAGATTACGCGCAGGCGCGCATCTGTCATGCCTTGCGCCGTTAGAAACTCTTCGTCCATCTCAGCGACATAGGCCTTTTGTCCCCCTACTATGAAGAATCGGCCTGGTGCTATTTCCGCTTTCTTTTCGAAGGGGCGTGTACTCCGAAGGCCTGAGTCCAGTTCATCCTGGACTTGTTCGAAGAGTGGCTTAAAGCGCTCAAAATCCCTGCATCTCTCGCGGTTTGCAATTTCTTCAGCTGCTCGCTTCTCTGCACTTGGTCGGACGTGCCGAAGCTCCGTGATGTCTGAAGTCTCTGCTTCGACACCTAGCGCAGCAAGAAGCTCATCGTCATCGAGCTCCTCGACGTTTGGAACTGCGGCGACGTTAGAAGATACAAGAATGCCTTGATGATCTAGAGGCTCAAGGAGCGAGCGAAACTCTGAAGACTCTCGCAAGCGATCAAGTCGAACTGCGTATAAGCGTTCGAAGATATCCTTACCTTCACCGTGTTGTGGTGCACGACCATGGTCGGCTACGAAGCGCTGCACTTCTTCGAACCCAGCGATTACGCGTTCTTCGGTTGCAGACCGAGAGGGTGCGACTGAGTTTTCAACCTCGATCCCGAGCTCGGCTAGAAGTGCGTCATCTTCATCAGTAAACGACTTAGCCATTGGTCGCCTCTGCCTTCATACGGGCAAGATATGCGATCCCTTCAGCCATGCGCTTTTCCCAAGCGTCTGTGGAGGTGATCGATGGCAGTCGTCCGCGCTCTTGCTTGAACTTAAGGGCGCGTTTGGCGAGGTCGCGAGCTTCCTCGGGGCTTAGCTGGACCTTTCTAGCTGAAATGATTGCTGCAACTTGCTTCAAGCTCTCTTCACTCATTGTCTTGGCAAGTATCGCGTAGGCCTCACTAAATGGATTTATCCTGTCAATCAGATCGATATCCAAATCCCGAACGTCCATCGCGAACTTGCGAACACCATCAATGAGTGCAGTGTTACTGCCTCTGTCTTCTTCGCCGATCGCGAGGGCCGCCTCCTTAGCCTTCTGGGTGAGGTTGAGCGCAGCGATAGCGTGCTGGCGAACAGCTTCCTGGTCTTCGTCATCCAACTCAGGGTACTTTTCCTTAATGATTTTTCCCATGCGCACCTGGGTCAACTCTTCTGGAACAAGTTCATCGTCAAACATACCTCGTGCGACAGTCTGCTTGTCCTGGACAAAGGCGGCAATGACCTCGTTGAGGTCTTCTTGGCAGATACGCTCCGCCTCCTTGCTCTTGGGCTCGACCAAACCCTTGATCTCAATCTGAAACTGGCCGCTGTCTTCGTTGAAGCCAATGTTGCATTGGTCAGACTTGTATCCACCGTCCCCGTAGTTGAACCCTTCAACTGGGCCGCTATCAGGTCTCTTAGGGGTGAAGTTAAAGCGTGGAGCGAGTACCTGCTCCATCAGGAGGCTTGCGGCAATAGCCTTAAGCGTGTCGTTCACAGCTTCGGTAACCGCTGCTTCAGAGGCATCCGGCTCCGCGATCAAGTTGGTAAAACGTGCACGTGTCTTGCCCTCAGCATCCCGCGTAGCGCGCCCGATGATCTGAACGATCTCAGTCAAGCTTGCGCGATAACCGACGGTAAGAGCATGTTCACACCAAATCCAGTCAAAGCCCTCCTTTGCCATCCCAAGAGCAATGATGATGTCGACATGATCGCGGTTGTTCTTCTGCGACGGGTCCTTGAGTGCTGCAGAAACCTTCTCCCGCTTCGCCGGTTCATCATCGACCAAGTCAGCGATGCGAAGTAGTCGACCATCTGAAGTCTTCACAAGCTGGAAGCCGGTCGCCTCGTCTGTACCTTGCCACTCCCCAAGTTCGTCTAGGATGTGATCGACCTCGCGATGTTTGTCTTTGGTACTCTCGCGGGAGTTCACGCTAGGAATATGGATGATTGTCTTCTCACCTGGATTGAGGACATTCAGGATGTCATCGACGTAAGCGCCCGAGTAGAAAAAGTAACCGATGTCCAGCTGCTTGAGATGTTTGTAGCCGTTCAGTTGCTCGTAGTAGGTGTAGGTTACACTATCGAATTTTGCTTCGTCATGCGGCATCAAGACTGGCTCGGCGTCGCCACGAAAGTACGATCCCGTCATAGCGACAACGTGCACCTTGTCCCGCGCGATCAACTCTGCGAGCTGTGCACCTAGCTTGTTTTCTGGGTTGGCCGAGACGTGGTGGAACTCGTCGACGGCGATCAAACACTCGTCGAAAGCCTCCACGCCGAACTTCTCGATGGCGTTACGGAAGGTCGCGTGGGGGCATACCAGTACGCGATCCTCGCTCTTCAGGAATGTGCCGACAGAGTCCGCCTTGCTTCCATCTGCGCCCGGTGCGTTGCAAAGGTTCCACTTCGGTTCAACCCTCCAGTCGGCCCAGAAGCCAAACTTCGAAAGTGGCTCATCGGCGAAGCTGGAGCCGATAGACTTTTCTGGTACCGTAATGATCGCTTTGCGAAGTCCCTGATTGTGCAGCTTGTCGAGGGCGATGAACATCAACGCCCGGCTCTTGCCTGATGCAGGAGGGGACTTGATCAGCAGATACTGCTCTCCTCGCTTTTCGTAGGCGCGTTCTTGCATGGCGCGCATGCCAAGTTCGTTCGGCTTGGTACTGTTGCCGTTGCGGGCATATGTGACGGAAACGGTGGGGACGGTCTGTACCATGTTCAAATCCTATACTCTGAAAGAAATTTTAGGGCCCAACTGGGTGGAAATGGCCAGCTACGGCCTCCCGCCTGGTGCCACGTGACACTCTCGGCCCCGATCAACCCATTTTGCTCAAGGTGCAGAACGAAAGCATCGTGATCGTAGATGTAGCAATCCTGGCCGTGGAAGAAGGCGATCTGGATGGACTTCTCAAGATACTTCTTGTCGATGGTTAGCCGCCCCTTCAGTTGTACCTTCAGGATGGTTTCACCATCGATGTGGCAGGCGATGAAGTCTGCTCCCTGCCAGTCATCGGTCAAACGCAAGCAGTTGTAACCGTAGTCGGCGAGTCGTGCTGCGACCTTCTGGAAGTTGTAATTTTCCTTTTGGCGTGAGTTCAGGGCCTGATAGTTGACGGGCTTAAACACGGGCGCGTACCTCGCTCTTGCCCGTCATCTTGGTGTACATCTCGAACAGCTTTTCTAGACGTTCGGTATCGTTCTTGAATCGGCGACCGATGTAGATGCGTTCAAGGGTTTCGTCGTTGTGGTCGTGGGCAGCCCGCAGGTTCTCAGGCATACTCTCTGGGTCGTAGAGGTCGGCGATCGTGGCGGGGAAATGCGCCTCGCGGGCGAGAAGGATGTCCTCTGCGCAGGCGGTCAGGTCCGCCTTGTTCTTTTCGGTCAAGGTAGGAACAGGGAAGGTGTTCCAGCCGAGAGTGTTGGAATAGCTGAAATCTGTCCTCATCCGCACGCAGACCGTGCCAATCCAGACCCAGTGCAGGCGTGAGGCTATAAGCGCCATGTTCCAAAGCGGAGCATCATAGAGTGCAAACAGTTTATTTGAAGCAATCGCACGCTCGTCTTGGTAGTCACAAGGCAAGTAGTCGCGGTTCTCGGAACTTACTCCAGGAACCAGTATCTGAGTGCTTTTCGCCACTCCACCGATCTGGACAAATCGATGAGGTTTCGCTGCAAAGTCCCTTGTTGATTGAGCAGGAGATTCTAAACGATTTGCTGCTACCAGCTTGAAGCGCTGAGCAAGAAACTCGTTCGCCTTGGCGCTTTCAAAGTCATCATCAGAAACCCATATGCAATAACGTTGCTTTCCGTGGATCAGTTCCTCCGATCCAACGAAGCGGCGGACGACGTGTCCAACTTCAGAATCTTGCCGCAACATCTCTGCTTCATCGGAGCTCAGAAATAGATGTCCTCCGTCTCTTGGCATGTTTCCGAATAGCATTTTCCCCTGTTCGCCAATCGGCGCGTCAGCCTTCGCGACGACATCAAGTCGGTCTGGGACAAGATATGGCCCGATGGCAGAACACTCCCGAACCAAGCCGTCACTGAACAGCCTTTTTACCATTTGCGATTTTCGACTCAAGCCCACAATTATCACCGTGACGCCAGCATTCTGACTGGCGAGGTTGCTCCATTTGAACGCTAAGTGTGCGAAGGTAATCTCAACATCACATTTGAAGGCGACCGGCCAGATGTCTGATGCCTGTTGACCCTGGCAGATACTGTTAGTGGTCACGAAAGCGCCTACCGCATTCGGCACAGCTTGTACGTACTCAAGAAACTTCGCTATCCAGCCGGCAACAAAATCGGTTGTCTTTGCAAGCTTTGGGAACCTTACCCATGCCCTTGCCAAGTCCTCCTTTTGTTCGGGGGTTTGCCACTTGCTCCCCTTATAAGGCGGGTTCCCGCAGATATAGGTCTCTCCGCCCTCGTTTTCGAAGTCGATCTGCGCCTGATCCAGTGGCGTGTGGAACAGGTCCTCCGCCTGAAACCTCACGCCCGTGCCCGTGGGCGGGCAGATTGACAGCCAGTCCAGTCGAAGGGCGTTGCCTTGGGTGATCCAGTTTTGGCGGTCCAGCGGTAGGAACTCGGCCCGCGCCTGCACCTCGCCGCGATAGGTCACGTCGCACTGGAACTCCGCGATGATCAGCGCCAGACGGGCGATTTCAGCAGCAAAGTCGCGCAGCTCTATCCCTCGGAAGTTGGTTTTCGGGATATCGGTTTTGCGATCAGGCTCGCCCCGGCGCTGGTTGATCACGGCCTCAATCGCACGCATTTCCTTGTATGCGATGACAAGGAAGTTGCCCGATCCGCAAGCAGGGTCAAATACCCTAATTTTAGCCATGCGGTTACGCAGGTTCAGCAGTTTGCGCGGGTTGTCGCCCGCCTCCTCCAATTGCGCGCGCAGGTCGTCGAGGAACAGTGGGTTCAGCACCTTCAGGATGTTCGGCACCGAGGTGTAGTGCATGCCTAGCGCGGACCGCTCGCCCTCATCCGCGACGGCCTGGATCATTGAGCCGAAGATGTCGGGATTGATTTTGGTCCAGTCGAGGCCGCCAATGTGCAGAAGGTAGCTTCGCGCAATCTTGGAGAAGCGAGGCACATCAGTATCACCCGAGAACAGGCCGCCGTTGACGTATGGAAACGCGTTGGCCCAGTTGCGCAGACCAGAGGTTGCCCTGTCAGCAACCTTGGTATTCATCGCGCGGAAGACCTCGCTAATCACCCAATGGGTGTTACCACTATCCTTGTCGCTGAACTGGGCGATGGTCGTGGTAAACAGCGTACCCCCACTAAAGATACCGGTGTCTTCTGCGAAGAAGCAGAAGATCAGCCGCGCCATGAAGTGGTTCATGTCGTGGCGACGTGCTTCTGTGCCCCATTCTGGGTTGTCCTTCAGCAGTTCGACGTAGAGACGGTTCAAGCGTCCGGTGGCCTTGATGTCGAAGGCGCTTTCCCGGATTTGCTTGACGGTACTGATACCAGCTAACGGGAGAAAGAAGCCAAAATGGTCCGGGAACTCGCTGTACCGGCAAGCGATCGTCTCGCCAGTGATCAGGTCCTCAGCTTGGAAGTCATTGCCGTCAGTCGCGAGGACGAAACGTGCTTTGCTCTTCGTCGTCGCGGGACTGACTTTCAACGCGTCGAACGTGGTCGACACTTCGCCTTCACTGCAGACCTTGATGTGGATGTGGTTCCGCTGAAGCACGCCACCCAGGTCAGACTTGTTCGAGGCCGAAGACTGAAGGCGCTTGATCTCGGTAGCTTTGCGACCGAACGCTTCGAGGAAGTCATAGGTGAACGCATCGGGCTGGAACGGCTGTTCCGCCAGTGTAGATATGGCTTCTTCGATCTCGACGGCGTTCAACTGCAGAGCTCCCAACTTTTCCAGCCACACTAGCAAGTTGGCTAGTGGCATGCACCCGAAGATGCACAAGATATGGAATTATCCACATCGAGGCGGAATGTTGAAGGCTGACTTCCTTCGGAAAAGTGAGGTGACCGGCACCTGTTCAAGTGGGCGCGCATCCAACCTGCGAAAGGTTGGTCGGGGTTCCAAGGGGTGTGAAGCTCCCCGTGGTCGATGGGATGGTTCCAAGGAAGGGTAGCGCGAAGGCTCCCCTCCTTGGTCTCGATGAAATCGTCTCCATGAAGTGGTCATGGGGGCATCGGGGGTAGCAGGAACGCTCCTCCGATTGGTGATGCATCGGCCAGACGGTGCGAGTGGGTTCAGGGGTCGCGATAGCCCCTGATCTTCCCGAAGGGATCGATGGGTGCAGGGAGAGCGAAGTCTCCCGCGAGTGGTTGACCGGCGATACGGTCTGCTGGCTCCGGCGTGGGTTCAATGCCCTGACGGAGCCACGGCCTGGGGGATGCAACGGGGGCGCGCAGCGGTCCCCTTGCCAAGATGGTTTTGTACTACAAAACACATCTTGCGCGTCCTGCGTCCGTTGCCCGCAACTGCGGTCCTGGGACAAAGTCGCGGTGTGGCGCACATTGCCAAGACAGATGTGCAAGTCACCTCGGATGCTCGCTGGCAGGGAGAGACGAGTTTGCCAACTTTCGATCCCGCTACCCTGGGAGACGAAGGCATACGCCGCGAGTTCGAGTTCCTTGAACGACGCGCTCGATCTGCTTGCCAGTCTCTGCAGGATGCATTCGGCAAACCGATCGATGCCGTTTCGTTCCGATACATCGATGACAGGGAGTACAATGCCTACGCGGGGCTCGTTTCAGGCCGGTACCAGGTCGAGCTGAACGCAGCCGTACCACTGTTCAACCTGGCGCTCTTCTACGGTCTGTTGAGCGATAAGAGGTTCCTACCCCGTCTCGACAGCGCGGGCATGGCCGCGTCGCACTTCACTGTCCCCTTCGCAATTGATCCATCCGATTTTGAGCGAACGGCGGAATGGAAAGTGAGCTGCAGCCCCATCCGCGCTTTTGCGGCCGGAACGTTGGCCGATATCTGCAGTACCTTTGTTGTACTGCATGAGTTAGGCCACGTGCTCTGTGGGCACTGCGAAGGCATTAAGCACTTCGGTGGTGGAGACGCGATCGCAGAACTCGTCGCAATCAGAAGGTCTTCGGTCGCTGATATCGACCGGCGATTGGCTTGGGAGGCAGACGCCGACATGATTGGTGGCGGCCTCCTAGCACAGTTCGTCGAGGGGCTGGTCGCCGACATCAAACCGAATGGGCGAACAGCCGATGTGTTCTCGGACCCTGACGGTTATGACCTAGAGCACACAACGGCGATCGTAATCGCTTCGCTCTTTGTCCTGTTCTGCTACATTGAGGGAACACGCCATAGGTTCGAAAAGTCCAGCACGCATCCCCATCCTCAAGTTCGGGCACTTCTGATCAAGAATGTCCTACAGCTCGAACTTGAACGTCGTGGGGAGTTTGATGCGGATGCCTTCCACCGACATCTCGACGAGCATTTGGACAGCGCGATGACAGCGCTGGAAAGCCTCGGGGTCTTCGACCCGAAAGAGTATACTTCAGGGTTTAGTAGGAGCGTAGACCGCCAGTTTTCTAAGTTGAAGTTATTGCAGGATCGGCATCGCGCTGAATGCGCTCGATGGGCCTGGATTGGATGGAGTAGAAATTAATACCCCTGGGTATCCGCCGTTTTGGCAAAGAAACTGGCGGGATAAGCTTCTCGCTCAAGGTGCTCGTTCAACCAGAACATCGCAAAAAGCGACGTAGCACTTCTCCTTGCCAATGTCTCTAAGCTGATTTGCAATCGCCGAAACAGCTGCAATATCAAGTGCAATCTCATCTCTAGCATATCTATACAGGTTTACGGAGGGCGGGGTTGGTAGTCCAATCGCAACAAACCGATGGATACCCGTTTCGGCAGATTCAACCATGGTCAAGAGGTTCCCGCCGATCTGGCCGGGGATATGGAGATCACCCTTCGCATCGCGATGGCCTGTTCCAACATAACCCCATGCGGAAGGGCTCTTCTGTAGAACAATAGTAACAGTTTTCCTTTGGAGCTGTGAAAAGACAAGCCTGAACGGTACATCTAACCCAATCCTCAGCTTGACGTCCTTTACTGGTTTTTGCGCCACACGAACAAGGCCGACATTGGACGAACGATCAGCGAAAAGTTCAGCGTCTACAGGCTTTCCAAGAAGATCAATGACCTCCATGAGTGCAACACCGCTTCGCCCAAGCAAGACTTGGCGCAGCTCGGAAGGCGGGTTGATGATCAGATCGTCAATTTGCGGCGATGCGAGGTCAGCCCTTATTGCATCCGCGATGACCTTGCGAAGCATGGGCAAGTGTTCTGAGGGTAGCAGGTTCGGCGGCCTGGCGTCGTTGCCAGTACCCCAATAGCGCATTGTCTTCTCGGATCTATTAAAGCGCTCTGTCAGACCCTTCCAGCCGCCGATATCGGCGAGTTGCGCGAGAAGCCTCAGCTTCTCGCCAAGGCCTGGAATGGCAATCCCCGTCATGCTGTGGAGCTCGTTGCCAGAAGCTTTCTGGCAGCCGTCGGGCAAGCTGTAGAGCCTTGATCCCTTATGCCGTGCTGCAAGCGCGTTCCTTGATTTTCCTTTGACCCACCCAGCGCCGTTAGCGGCGGCGTCAACAGAGGTTGCCGGGAGCCCGCAGCGTCGTCAATGGCAAGAGGGAGGCTTGGCAGCAATGGGAGAAGTCGTAGCTGCAGCAGCATGGCAGTTGAGTAGCCCAGAAAAGATGTCAGCGTTGGCTGTCTACTTCAAGGGACAGGCTCCAACGGCCAATTTGGTGAGAGATGCCATCTTCCTGACCGTGTGGGAGTGGCACGTGGAAGGCAATCGGGTGCTACTTCCAACTGGCGACCAGCTCGACATCGAGCGCATGGAACGGGTGGGCGAAACTCCGGTCTACTCGACAAGTGGAAAGATGATACTGATTGAGGAAGGTGTCCCGCTGGTGCGGTTGGACGACGCGTTTGGACAGAACACGAGACGGACCCTCAACAGAGTTTTCGAGAAGATCAACCAACCGTCCAAACGCCGGGTCGATCGACGGCTAATGCCGCTTATGTTGTGGATGGACGTCGCTCAGAAGATCAGAACTTCAAACGATCTTCGATAAACAGAACACGGATCATGGAACTGATGGGACCGTAATCGCTAGCGGCTTTTATGCGATATCCGCCCGCCTCCCCATGGAGGTGGGCGTAAACTTTTGATGATTGTGCGTTCATTTTGGCGCCCGAAAAGCGCCCATGGTCCGCCCGATCTAGCCAGCTCGATCAGGCAGTTTTCCGACACTTGGTAAATCAAAGTGAGGAGAACGACGATGTTTTCGAGAATTGTCCGATGGCTTCCTCAAAAAAGGAAGCCGCAAAGGGCGGAAAGTCCGAAGGATCACGGCGAGCAGGCAGCTCTGGTGAAGCGTGAGACTGCAGCGCAGGCCAGCACAAACTGGCAGGCCATTCTCACAGCGCCGATTGAAAGGCTGTGTGAGGCCCCTTCTGCCGATACAGTGCGCTACGCTTATGACCTGTATGCCCAGGAGGTCTATGCGCCTTTCGCCGCACGCGAGGCACGGATGGCATCGCGCCTTTCCGATATCCGGGCTTGCTTTGCTACGCTGGTGGCGCGAGCGCCAGAGTTGGTCGAAGCGGCGCTAGCTGAGCACCCGCAAGTGTTCGCGGACATAGCCCGCCTACAGAAGCGGGGGCGGCCATGATCCTCAAAGATGACCCGGAAGGGCTTGGTCGGGTACTGCTCCTCGCTTCGGCAATCCTTCGTGTTGTCGGCGTAGAGGAGAACCGCCGCCACTACATGGCTGTTCAGATTGTGTTCTATGGCACACTGTTCCTTGGCATCGTCACTGCGGAAACGTTGTTCGCTACCTTGCTGTTCTCGATGCTGTCGGTCCAGGTGCTCGGCACGAACATATCGGGCGCAGCTTTCGCGCTGATGGTCCCGGCGGTCATCGGAATGGTGCATGTGAAGCTGCATTCCGAAGGGGATCACTTCACGCGATGGTGGCTATCTAGGCTGTCGACGATCGGTATACCCCTGTTTTGCCTGGGTATCTCCTTGTCTCTCGGCTTTGCCGCGTGGCAGGCCGCCGAGGATGTGGTCGGAGTACTTTCATCCGGTCCTAGCGGCGCTTTGGGTGACCAGGTGGTTACGTCAGAGCCGTCATCCGGTTTAGGCATCGCTGTTTGGTTGTCCTTCATTCCCAACGCTTTGCTCTTCCTTGGCTTGTCGTTTGGAATGATCATCTCCGTGGCACTGGCATCTCACTGTCTTGGTAGAGCGCTAGTCGCGTTCAACGTCCGGACCCAGATGCCAAGGATTGGCCCCTGGGCGCGCGAGACCGTTGCCGAGCTGCAAACCTTGATTGCAGAGCAGCAAGTGGACGCAGACGAGGACAAAGCTGCACGACTGGCGCAGCCTATTGATCCGAAGCTGAAGTTCGCCCGAGAAGCGTCTCATGCCTGCCGGGCAGTTAGCCTCCGCAAGCTCAGCGCTGCGCGTCGAGTGTTTGCGGTTGGCCGAACTCCAGATGCGATGGCCACGGTCTTCCCAGACTCCGATGCCGAGACGATCCCAACCCGTTTCAGCACGGAAGCCACCTTCAAGCGGCACATGACCGAAGTTCTGGACGCAACCCGTGTTCACAATCTGCTCGCCCAAATCGGCGGCTTTAGTCAGGAGGACTGATCCCATGAAACTTGCCACGACCTTTGTGACCGCCGTCCTTTCCGTCGCTGAAGTCGCCGCTGCAGAAACCCCACCACTTAGCGTTCTCGCAGTGGACATCTCCGGCACCTCGACGTTCTTGCACGATCCTCGATCTGCCGAAGCTGCCGGGGCCTGGATCGAGCGTTACATCGCTGGGCTGGAAGCGCCTCATGATCTCCGCATGCTGTCGCTCGGCGACGCCGGGCTCGCCCATCGGCAGATCGATGTCGCTGCTACGGTGACTGAACTGCGGGCGACTAGTGCCGCCCGCTTGGCTCCGGAGTTCGGCGGATACTTCCGTTCCCTCCCCCAGCTGACTGCCGATGGAAAGATCGATGTTCAAGGAACTAGTTCTATCCTGGCGTTTCTTCATTCCGTTGAGCCGGTCTGCCAGCAGGGCAATGTAACCGTCGTCCTTTTCACCGACGGCTTGGAGTGGAGCTCGACGGTCGATGGCAAGGCTTTCTTCGAGGGTTCGGTCGGCCTGCCCACGCCTGATCGACCGTTTCTGACAGGTTGCTCGGTCATCATGAACGGCGTCGGGCAGCTGAAGGCGTCCTTCAGCTCAGATGGGCTTGAAGAACGGCTGGTGCCGGAATGGCGGACCTTTTTGGAAGCTGCGGGCGCCACCTCCGTGACGGTTACCGGTTCGGGATTTGCTTTCTAGAGGAGGCAAGAATGATCGACGGAAAACCTGGGCTACGCGCGATCCTGCGGATCAACATGCTCTTTATCCTGTCATGTTTCACGTTTGGATATGGCTGGGTGTTCTGGCAGTGGGCCTCTCCCATCAACTGGGGGGCTGGGATGATTGCGATCATCAGCGGCTTGGCGAGCTTCACCACACTGATCCGGGCAATCGGTGAAGTCATTGGCCTTGTCCTGCATGGCCGAAAGGTTCGGCGTTATCAGGCACAAGGCCGCAAGACGCGGAGCGATCCGATGGCAAACGAACCCGACCTGAAGAATCGGGGTATGATCCGATGAGCTGGCCATTTCGCAAGAACCCTTTCTCAAGAGCGCGCCGGGAGACCGGCGCGCCACTTGACCCCTTGGGCCAACGTCTACTTGGACTGACGTTAGAGAGTGGTCAGCCGATCTGGGCACCGAAGGGAAGCAGTTTGCTCTTGGGGGCCGCCGGATCGAACAAGACGACCTGCGGTCTGATGCCGTGGCTCTATTCCTATGCCGCCAGCGAAGTTGGAACGTCTGTTCTTATCCTCGACTCCAAGAACGGGGAGGTGGCGCGACAGACTGCGGACATGCTCGCGGACCTTGGTTTTCCTGTGGGGGTCCTGGACGATCTCAATACCTGGCCAGAGTGCCGCCACCGCATCAACCTCAATCCGTTTGACGCCGCAACTTCGGTGCACTCGCGCGCGCCAGAAGAGCTCATTTATGCGCTCGACAAGATCACCCATGCACTGATCGAAGAACCCGCAGATGGGGATGCCCGCAACCGATATTTCAGGGCCTGGCCGCGACTAATGACCGAGTTCGCCATCTCGGTCCTACTGTCGTGCAACCCACGCCTCGTCACGCCCGGTGGCGTATCATCCCTCCTCGGAGACCCGGACATGCTGCTGAAGTTTGCAGCGATACAGGCTGATGAAGGCGATGCCTCTATGAAGGCGCTGGCTCAAGCCTTGTTGGGAATGGCTGAGCATGAACACTGGTTCCAACACCTAGAGGCAGCGCAGAGTGCCTTGCGCCAGTTTCGCCCTGGTACAGCGCTTCACAACGCCGGACGCGGCGCGACACTCGGCCATGCCGACCTGATCCGTCAGGGATACTTCATCTTCCTAGTGGGGCCGCAGGCCTACATCCAAGAACTCGGCCCGTACTACGCCCTTCACCTCATGGGCTTTCTGCAAGCGATCTACGGTGGTGCCGGAAAGCTCCGGGTCATTGCTGAGGAATTCACCAATGCTCCCCTCAAGACGCTCACTGAATCCTTGACCACGCTTCGAGGGTTTGGAGCGGAAGTGCACATGGTGGCTCAGAGCCGATCAGAGATCGAAAGAAGATTTGGACGTCTCGGGACCCAAACGATCGAAGAGAATAGTATTGTGAAGCAATGGTTTGGCTTCTCTAGCTTCGATGAGGCTGAAAAGACGAGCCGTGCAATGGGCGAGGAACTTGCCGTTGGCTCGTCGCTTGGTGCGGACAGCGAAAGCCTTCGCCTGAGCACAAACATGAATCTGGTTCGCCAGCGCTGGATGTCGCCCGCCGAACTGATGGCGATGCCAGCGGATCAACAGCTGATACACGTCAAGGGCCTGGGCTTCATCGTCGCGCGCAAGATCGGTCAGCAGGAGGTTGCGCCCTACTGTCACCTCCTCGCTGAAAATCCAATCGAGGGCGGGCGACTAACGCCTGATCCCATTCTCACACTGACCACTCCTAAAGGGAGGACGGCATGAGGTACGCAGCCCTCTTCCTTTGGCTTGCCGTGCCAGTGGGTGTTTGGTTCGCCTGTGGAGCGTGGGGCACGCCGCATGCGATCTGGGAATACGAGTTTCAAGACAACGGTGATCCCTACAATCCCGTTGCGCCCCGTTGGTACATCTCCTGCACTTTCGTCGGATGGACGGGAGTGGTCCGGGTACCTGCTGTGGCGGGAAAATGTCCTTGGGTCCGATTCTTCAAGATGACCGCCAATCAGTGAATGCTTGTCAGGTACTGCGCCGAGACAGGTTCGCGTATCCGGTCCTTCAGATTAAGGGACGCGCTCAACTCCATGACAGCCATGAACTTCAGGCCACTAAGGATCAGTGCGGCATCAACTTCTCCGCCCGCAATAAGCCCATCGCAATGGTCACGTTCCTGCATGCTGAAGCCGTAGGGCTCAACAGCATCCCAGAACTGCACATAATCCAACGGCCGTAACCAGTCTTCTAGGTCCTGAATGTCCTGAAAAATCATCATGTTCCGATCATGCCAGATCGGGGTCTCTGAAAGCAAATCTGCGCGAAAGGACAACACGATGACCGATAGCGAAGGCATCGGAAGCGAGCTCAGCCGGACCTTCGAGGCAGCCACGATGCAATATCTTTCTCGCGCTGGAGCAAACCCAGACGACTGGGCTGCAGCGAGAAAGATCGAGCTGCGCTCAACCGAAGAAATTCAGGCCCTCCAGGACGCTTATGAACGCGATCACTCAGAGCGGCTGGCAAGGGTGATGCAAGAGCTCGCAAATAAGGCTGCTCGGCAGCAGCTCGAACATCCTGCGCCAAGAGGGTTTGCCGCAAAGCCACCCGCGCAGACGATAGCCGACGCGAGGTACATCGTTCAGCGCTCACATGAAGCCGATCTTGCCTCGGTACGAGCCAACGCACGGCAAGAGATGAAAGGCCTCCTAGAAAAGGCCCTAAATCGCAGCCAACAGCTAGGCCTCCTTCGAGACGTCTTTAGACGCACCGCAGAGAAGGCGCAGCAACCCTCTCAATCCCTCTGAACGATAGAGGTCGATCTCTCAGTTGATGACTAACACCCTGTTGGAGGAAAAAATGACTAACCCAGAGGACAAAGCGGCGCAGAAGCCTCTCGCGAACGCGCGCAACAGCTACATCGCAAAAACACTTACTGAGGCCCAATGGGACATGGCCGTAGATGTCGCGAGTATCATCAATCGTCAAATCCAAAAGACTGGCTCGTTCCGCGAAGCTTTGACTGATTATGCTCATGCATTTTCCCGCTCTGAGAAGTTCGATGCGGCAAAGGGTGAAATCATCATTCGGGATGTTTTTGCCGCACAGTACGGTCAAACAATGAATGCTTTGCGAGAAACCCTTTTGGGCAATGAAAAGAACCTTCCCGAAAATGCACGTGAGCAAGGAATACAGTCGGCGCGGCAAGCTTTGGACTCGATTGCACAAGGCGAAACAGAACCGTTCTTCAAGACTTACGACCGTGAGAGCAAAAAGCTCGCCCTAGCGCTGAATATCACCGAAAGCGGTGCCAAGAAAATCATGGTTGAAAGCTACCGAGCGATCGAAGGGCGCGAGCTGTATGAGAGCGGCAAGGAGCTCGAAGAGCTACACCACAAACCGAAGGTGGATGAAGCACGGACCGAGCGGAAGAACACACGCTCTCAGAGCATGGTTCAGACAGATTGATGCGCCACCAGTAGGGCGTTGGTGCGCTGCCTGCCGCGCTGAAACCCGCAGAAAGCTTGGAGTTTTTGGCAATCTGTAGTACAATTTAAGGAGGTGGAAACACCTCGCTCCGAAAGGAGGAGCGCATGGATGACGGGTTAAAGATTTCGGCAGGTCAAGAGGACCTGCGAGTGACGTTCGAAGCAGCTGCCAGACGTATAATCAAGGTGGATGTGGAGCGGTATCAGTCTTACCTCGACGACACGAGCATGACTGATCAGCAGAAAAGAGATTTCCTTCAATCGATGTGGTTGGTTATGGTCAGCTTCGTTGAACTGGGTTTCGAAGTTCACCCAGTCCAACAGGTCTGTGGAAAAGACTCTTCGACCGGCAATGAGTCTTCCACCAGAGAGCTTGGTAAAGTAAGCTTCACGGAAGCCAATAAAGATGAAAGAGATCAGGAGCCGCGCCCGTAATTGCGGACTGGAGACACAATGAAGGATGAGTACAATAGAAATTCAATGACGACGATGGCAGTAATCTACTGCCGTGTATCTTCGACCAAGCAACGTATCGAAGGCAGCGGTCTTGAAAGTCAGGAACAGCGCTGTCGTGCCTATGCCAATGAAAAAGGATACACGGTTGAAGCCGTGTTTCCTGATGATGTGAGCGGTGGCGGCGACTTCATGCAACGTCCTGGCATGGTGGCGCTGCTCAGCTATCTCGACGCACAGAGGGGCAAGCCCTACGTCGTCATATTCGACGATTTAAAGCGCTTTGCGCGTGACACTGAATTCCACCTGAAGCTGCGGCGCGAGTTCGTGAAGCGCGGCGCTACGATCGAGTGTCTGAACTTCCGCATCGAAGATACACCTGAAGGAAAGTTCATTGAGACGGTGATCGCAGCTCAAGGCGAACTTGAGCGCGAACAGAACCGGCGTCAGGTTGTCCAGAAGATGAAGGCGCGTGTTGAGAGCGGGTTTTGGGTTTTCCGCGCACCTGTCGGCTATCGCTACGTGTCCGCGCCAACTGGGGGCGGCAAGGTTCTTGTGCCCGATGAGGTTCTCGGCCCTATCGTGCAGGCCGCACTGGAAGGCTATGCGACGGGGCACTTTGCGTCTCAAGCCGAGGTGCAGCGTTTCCTCGAACAAAACCCGCACTTCCCAAAGGATAAGAAGGACGGAACGCTGCGGTCGATGACTGTCACTCGGCTGCTTAAGAAAACGGTCTATGCTGGATACGTTGAATCCGACAGTTGGGGCGTCAGCGTTCGGAAGGGCCACCATGAAGGCCTGATCAGCTTTGAGACGCATCAACAGATTCTGGATCGTCTAGAGGGCCGTAAACGTCGTCCAGCGGCCCGAGCTGATTTCAATGAAGACTTTCCTCTTCGTGGGTTTGTGGCATGCGATTGCTGCGGCAACGCCATGACGGCTGCCTGGTCGAAGGGGAAGTATCGGCATTACGCGTACTACAGATGCGAGACACGCGGCTGCGAGGCAAAGAGTAAGTCGGTGCCGCGCTCTAAGATGGAAGCGGGCCTCGCGGAAATTCTGCAGGGGCTTCAACCGGCCAAGGGGCTTTTCGAGTTGGCCAAGGCGATGCTGCGCGATGCCTGGAGCATGCGCCTGTCGTTCGCGCATCAAGAGAAGGAAGCGCTTCAGAAGCAGCTACATGACGTTGCGGGTCAGATCGAAGGCCTTCTCGACCGGATCGTGGAGGCGAGCAACGCTTCAGTTGTGCACGCCTATGAAGCAAGGATCGACAAGCTCGAACGTCAAAAGATCGTTCTTCAAGAGCGTCTCGACAAAACCATCCCTCCGAAGGGACGCTTAGAGGATTGTATTGAACTCGCGCTTGGTTTCCTGGCAAACCCTTGGAATTTATACAAAAATGGCGATCATGCGATGCGCCAAACAGTGCTCAGATTGGCTTTCGCAGAGCCCCTGAGGTACAGCCAAAATGGAGTGTATGGAACTCCAGAATTTTCCTTCCCCTTCAAGTTCTTAGGGGAATTCTCGGGTCCGAAGAGAGAAATGGTGCTGCAAGAGAGGATTGAACTCTCGACCTCTCCCTTACCAAGGGAGTGCTCTACCACTGAGCTACTGCAGCGCCGTTCGTGGCGGGGGAGATAGACGCAATCGCCGGAGGGCGCAAGAGGGTTTTGCCGCTTCCCGCACCGGTCTTGGCGCCAGCTCTCTGGACCCCCCGGAAAGGCTGCGCTATGGATACGCGCATGCGCAGTCCCACTGATCCGTCGCAGCGTGACCGGCCGGGAAACCCCGGGCGCAGGGCCACGTCGGACCTCAAGCCAGCCCGCAAACCGGCTGATCTGCGAGAGGACCGGTTGAAGATGGCGCTGAAGGCAAATATGGCGCGCAGGAAGGCTCAGGCAGCGGCTCGGGGCGCGGGGAAAACCGCAGCCGGGGACCAGAGGCCCGGGGAAACCGATAAGGACGGACAGGGCTGATGGATTCCATTCTGGTGCGCGGCAACGGGGCTTTGTCGGGGGTGATCCCGATTGCGGGGGCCAAGAACGCCTGCCTGACACTGATGCCGGCAACCCTGCTCAGCGATGAGCCGCTGACCCTGACCAACGCGCCGCGCCTGTCCGACATCGCGACGATGACGCAACTGCTGCAGTCCCTGGGGGCCGAGGTTGCCAGCCTGCAGGATGGTCTGGTGCTGGCGATGTCCAGCCATTCGATCAGCAACTTCAAGGCCGACTATGACATCGTCCGCAAGATGCGCGCCTCGATCCTGGTGCTTGGCCCAATGCTGGCGCGTTATGGTCATGCGGTTGTCTCCTTGCCGGGCGGCTGCGCCATTGGCGCGCGGCCGGTTGACCTGCACCTGAGGGCGCTTGAGGCGATGGGCGCGACGCTTGACTTGCGCGACGGCTATGTCCACGCCAAGGCCGCCGGGGGCCGCCTGAAAGGCGCTGTGTTCGAATTCCCGTTCGTCTCGGTCGGGGCGACCGAGAACGCGCTGATGGCGGCCACCCTGGCCAAGGGCACCACCATCCTGAAGAACGCCGCGCGTGAGCCTGAGATTGTCGACCTTGCCCGCTGCCTGCGCCGCATGGGCGCTCAGATCGACGGTGAAGGCACCAGCACCCTGACCATCGAAGGGGTTGACCGGCTGGGCGGGGCAACCCACCCCGTGGTCACGGACCGGATTGAGCTTGGGACCTATATGCTTGTCCCCGCGATCTGCGGCGGTGAGGTGGAATGCCTGGGCGGCACGCTGGAACTTGTGGGCGCCTTCGCCGAACGGCTGGAGGCTGCGGGCGTGTCCGTCACGCAAACCAACCGCGGCCTGAAAGTGTCGCGCAAGAATGGCCGCGTCCGCGCGGTGGACGTGACGACCGAACCCTTCCCCGGCTTCCCGACCGACCTGCAGGCGCAAATGATGGCGCTTCTCTGCACGGCGGAAGGCACCAGCGTTCTGGAAGAAAAGATCTTTGAGAACCGCTTCATGCATGCCCCGGAACTGATGCGGATGGGGGCGAAGATCGACGTGCATGGCGGCACCGCCACCGTGACCGGCGTTGAAAAGCTGAAAGGTGCGCCCGTGATGGCCACCGACCTGCGGGCATCGGTCAGCCTGATCCTTGCGGGCCTTGCGGCCGAGGGCGAAACCGTCGTGTCCCGCGTCTACCACCTTGATCGCGGCTATGAGCGGGTGGAAGAAAAGCTCCGCGCTTGCGGCGCGCATATCGAGCGGATCCGCGCATGACCGATGCCCGGTTTCAGGACGGGGGCGAGGCGCCCTTGCGCCTGGTCGCGCAGGATGCAGACGATCTGCAGGTGATCTCAACCCTCGTGCAGGACGCCGTCCTGCCGGTGACCGAGATCAGCCACGACCCCAAGCGCCGCCGCTTTGCCCTGATGCTGAACCGCTTCCGCTGGGAAGACCGCACCCAGGCCGAAGCTGTCGGGCGGCCTTACGAACGCGTCCGCTCGGTGCTGGTGGTCGAAGATGTGCTGTCAGTGAAAAGCTACGGCTTTGACCGGACGGACAAGGACCTTGTCCTGTCCCTTCTTGCGCTGGACTTTGCGCCCGGCCCCGAAGGATCAGGTCGGCTGACCCTGACGCTGGCAGGTGACGGTGCCATCGCGCTGGAGGTTGAGGCGGTCGAGGTCCGGCTGGACGATGTCACCCGCCCCTACCGCGCGCCCTCGGGCAAGGTTCCGACCCACGGCTAATGGCAGGACCAAAATCCTTCGAAGGAATTTGCAAAAGTTTTCGAAAACTTTTGCCGCACCCGCATCCGGCTTGAGGACCCCCGTCCCCCGCGCTATCTGGGGCCAATCCGTCGAAAGGTCCCGCCGATGCCCGCCTTCCTGAACTCCGCCGACCCGGGCTTTGACGCCGCCTTCGCCGCCCTTCTGGGCCAAAAGCGCGAAGAGGCCGAGGATGTGGATACCGCCGTCGCCCAGATCATCGCCGATGTCCGCGCCCGCGGCGACGCCGAGGTGATCGACCTGACCGCCCGCTTCGACAAGCTGGCGCTGACCCCCGAAACCCTCGCCTTCTCTGCCGAAGAGATCGCGTCAGAGGTCGCCAAAGTCGGCCCCGAAGACCGCGCAGCGCTTGAACTGGCTGCTGACCGCATCCGCGCCTACCACGCCCGCCAGAAACCGCAGGACGAAAGCTGGACCGATGCCAGCGGTGCCACCCTTGGCTGGCGCTGGACGCCGGTGTCAGCGGCGGGGCTTTATGTGCCGGGGGGCACGGCGTCCTACCCGTCTTCCGTCCTGATGAACGCCATCCCGGCCAAAGTGGCGGGGGTCGAACGGCTTGTCATCGCCTGCCCCACGCCCGGCGGTGTGGTCAACCCCTTGGTCCTTCTGGCCGCCCAGATCGCCGGGGTGGACGTGATCTACCGCATCGGCGGCGCGCAGGCGGTGGCGGCCCTTGCCTACGGCACCGAAACGATTCAGCCCGTGGACAAGATCACCGGCCCCGGCAACGCCTATGTGGCCGCCGCCAAACGCCGGGTCTTCGGCCGCGTCGGCATCGACATGATCGCCGGACCGTCTGAAATCCTGGTGATCGCCGACGCCGACAACGACCCCGACTGGATCGCGCTTGACCTTCTTTCCCAAGCCGAACACGACGCTTCGGCCCAGTCGATCCTTATCACCACCGACGCCGCGTTCGGCCAGGCTGTCGCCGCTGCTGTGACGAAGCGCCTCGAATCCCTCGACCGCCGCGCCATCGCCGGGGCCTCCTGGCGCGACAACGGCGCCATCATCACCGTCCGCAGTCTGGATGAGGCCGCCACCCTCTCCAACCGCATCGCCCCCGAACATCTGGAGCTTTGCACCGCCGACCCGGAAGGCCTGAGCCAGAAAATCACCCACGCCGGCGCGATCTTCCTTGGCGCCTACACGCCCGAGGCGATTGGCGACTATGTCGGCGGCCCGAACCACGTGCTGCCCACTGCGCGGTCCGCCCGCTTCTCCTCCGGCCTTTCCGTCCTTGATTTCATGAAGCGCACGACCCTGGCCAAGATGACGCCCGCCGCGCTCAAGGCCATCGGCCCTGCCGCCGAACGCCTCGCCATCAGCGAAAGCCTGCAAGCCCACGGCCTTTCCGTCCGCGCCCGCCTTGACCGCCTGAACGACTGACCGCTTGCACAGCGCCCCCCGGTCAGGCATCAAACCGGGGTTCGCGCTGAAGGTCTGCCCATGAACCGCATCTGCCACATCGAGATCGACGAAAAAGGCCTCGCCCGGCCCACGCCGGAGATCGAGCAGGAACGCCGCGTGGCGATCTATGACCTTCTGGAAGAAAACCTTTTCACCCTGCCGAAAAAACCGGACCGTGAAATGCCCCCCGGCCCCTACCGCGTCAAACTCGCCATCCGCGAGGGCCGTCTGGTCTTCGACATCGCGACCGAAGACGGCGAAAAAGCCGCCGAATTCCACCTCTCCCTTGGCCCGTT
This sequence comes from Rhodobacter sp., assembly GCA_027489175.1. Taxonomy (GTDB): domain Bacteria; phylum Pseudomonadota; class Alphaproteobacteria; order Rhodobacterales; family Rhodobacteraceae; genus Tabrizicola. The sequence goes on along the minus strand of JAIYAE010000004.1, from coordinate 325,177 downwards.
CCGGCAGGTCGTGAAGGATTATTTTCAGATCTGCGAAAACTACTTCGACGCCGTGAAACGCCTGCCGCCCTCCCAGATCGAGGCGATCGATATGGCCCGCCGCGGCATCCACAACGAAGGCGCCTCCATCCTGCGCGAACGGCTGACGGGGAAAGCCGACGTCGACACCGACACCGCGCGCCGCCTTTTCACCCTGATCTGCGTCCTGCACTGGGGCTGAATTTGGGCGATTTTCCCCAGTCGGTCCTCTTCTGCTGCGACCATAACGCCGTCCGCTCCCCCATGGCCGAGGCGCTGATGAAGCGGATGTACGGCCAGCGCGCCTATGTCCAATCCGCCGGCGTGAAGAACGACATGGAGGTGGACGGCTTTTCCGTCGCCGTCTGCCAAGAGCTGGGGATCGAACTTTCCCGCCACCGCTCCCGCAGCTTTGAAGAGATGCAGGAATGGGGCGATGACCTGTCGCAGTTCGACCTGATCATCGCCCTCTCCCCCGCCAGCCAGCGCATGGCACTGGAACTGACGCGCTATCACCATCTGGATATCGAATACTGGCCGATCCTTGATCCGACCGGCCTGGGTGAGACGCGCGAGGCGAAACTCTCCGCCTACCGCCAAGCCCGCGACCAGATCAGGACGCGGATGCTGGAACGGTTCGGTCCGCCGACGGAGGGGTGAGGTGATGCTGCCAAAGGCGTTATGGAGCACAATGTGACCGCTTCTACCCATAGCAAGAATTTCGGCTAAGTCGGCATCTGCAACATCGGTCGGTCTAACGCTCCGGAGGATTTGATGATTAGCAGGACCGAGTATCTGGTTGTTAAGTACGCGCGAGACGGCCGCATTATCAAGCAACTGCGCGTTCCGAAAAGTATAAACCTGCGACTTCTGCTGGAGAGGCTTGTTTGCCAAGACCTAGATGATGACGCAGTGATCAGCTCATGCCTTCGATCAAATGCAAGCCGCTTTTATGACCCTTTTCAGGTACTCGATATGCGGGAAGAGTATCGTCGTGACCAAGCGCGCGATGCGTTGAATGCTGACCATGAAACCAAGGATCCGATAGGGGTCTATAACCGTGCAAGGGCCGCTCAGATCCCACTTGGAAAGGCGCTAATGATTGCAGGGGCAAATCATGACTATGTCGTCCGGGAAGTACACGTGTAACATAGAATGGAACGAACGGATCATTCAATCCAAGTAGTTATTGTTCAACCACAGCGGACGTTGGCGAGAGCACTAGGAACGGCGGCTTGGTCCACATTGCGGCCAGCGTAGGGTGGGTGCCAACCCACCGCCCTCACTCCGCCGCCACCCGCATCTTCCCCGCCATGATCTCCGGCAGCGCCCCTTCGATCCAGCCCACCAGCGCCACCACATAGGCCGCGGCCTCGCGGCCCAACCCCGTCAGCTCATAGTCCACATGCGGCGGCACCACCGGGTGCGCGGTGCGCAAGACGAACCCGTCCGCCTCCAGGTCCTTCAGGGTTTGGGAAAGCATCCGCTCGCTGACGCCTCCGACCTTGCGGCGCAGCTCGGCAAAGCGGTGCGGGCCGGTGGCCAAGGCCACCATCACCAGAGTGCCCCAGCGGTTGGTCAGGTGGTTCAGTATCGCGCGCGACGGGCAGTCTGCCGCCAGCACATTGCCCAGTTGCCAGCCCTCCAGCAGGCGTTGTGCAGTTTCACCGGTCATCCTGTGCGCCTTTCCTACATACTAACAAATTTGTGCGTACTTCCGTTTCGTAAGTATTCCCGTATCTCTCTTCTTGTCAACCAACAGGAGAGACCCATGACCATCGCCGTCACCGCAGCCACCGGCCAGCTTGGCCGCCTTGCCATCGCCGCCCTGAAGGCGCGCGGGGCCAGCCCCATCGCCCTGGCCCGCAGCCCGGAAAAGGCCGCCGATCTGGGCGTGGAAACCCGCGCCTTCGACTACACCATCGCTGATCCAGCGGCGCTGCAGGGGGTGACGACCCTTGTCCTCATCTCCTCGAACGATTTCAACGACCGCGCGGGCCAGCACCGCCGCGCCATCCAGGCCGCAAAAGAAGCCGGGGTCAGCCGCATCCTGTATACCTCGATCCTGAAGGGCGACGCCTCGCCCTTGATCCTGGCGCAAGACCACATCGCGACCGAGGCTGCCCTGCGTGAGGCGGGCATCCCCGCCACCATCCTGCGCAACGGCTGGTATACCGAGAACTACACCGGTGCCCTTGGTGCCGCCCTCGCCCACGGCGCCATGATCGGGGCGGCGGGTGAGGGGCAGGTCGCCTCTGCCGCCCGCAAGGATTTTGCCGAGGCGATTGCAGTGACCGCCCTCGATGCCTCCCACGCTGGGAAAACCTATGAGCTTGCGGGCGACACCGCCCATACCGGTGCCGACTTTGCCGCCGCCGTGGCCAAGGCGGCGGGCAAGCCGGTCGCTTACGTCAGCATGCCGCAGGCGGACTATGCGGCGGCCCTGGTCGGCTTTGGCCTGCCCGAAGGCTTTGCCCAGATCCTCGCCGACAGCGATGCCCGCGCGGGCGAAGGGGCGCTGAACGACACCAGCCACACCCTCAGCCGCCTGATCGGCGGCCCGACGACACCCATCGCCGAAACCATTGCCGCAGCCCTTTAAGCCACGAGCGAAACTCAAGAACCACCGCGCCCCTTGCACCGCTTCAGCAGGGGGCGCGGGCAGATAGCCTTGCCTTCTGGCAGTCACCAAAGGCGTGGTTTGGTGGCGAAAAACGGTTAGACAAAACCCTAACAATGTCTCAATTGCGCTTCCAACCCTTTGAAATCATAAGTAACGCACCCCTGTCCCTGCCCGGGACACCCCATTTGGGTGGACCATTCGTTCCGCCGCTTGGAAACCCCACCCCTCCCCGCTACTCTCTCTTGAAACCAGGAGAGACCGATGCCCCGCAGCGACACCCTTGCCCTCATCGCCCGCTACTATGCCGCCTTCAACGCCGGCAACCCCGAGGGCATGCTCGCCTGCCTGACCGACGATATCGAACACCGGGTCAATGAAGGCACCCCCCGGATCGGCCGCGCAAAGTTCGCCGAGTTCTGCAGTCACATGGGCGTCAGCTACCGTGAAGAGCTGCGAGACATGGTGATCTTCGCCACCGACGACGGCACCCGCGCGGCGGCGGAGTTCGTGGTCCACGGGCAGTACCTGCAGACCGACCCCGGCCTGCCCGAAGCGAAAGGCCAGACCTACATCCTTCCCGCCGGGGGGTTCTTTCAGGTGCGGGACGGCCGCATTTCCCGGATCACCACGTTCTACAACCTCAACGACTGGATCGCCCAGGTGAGCCGGTGAACATCGACGACATCACCGTCCGCGCCCTGCGGGGCCCCGATCTTGAGGCGGCGCTGGACCAGGTCGCGCAGCTGCGGATCACGGTCTTCCGCGACTGGCCGTATCTTTATGACGGCACGCTGGACTATGAACGCCAGTACCTCGCCACCTACCGCGACAATCCTGGCGCGCTGTTGGTGGGGGCGTTCCACGACGGCACACTGGTCGGCGCCTCGACCTCCACCCCCATGGAGGATCACGCCCCCGAATTCGCCGCCCCGTTCCAGGCCCTTGGCATCCCGCTGGAGAAGATCCTGTACGGCGCCGAGTCCGTCCTTCTGCGCCCCTACCGCGGCATCGGCCTTGGCCACCGCTTCATCGACCTGCGCGAGGATCATGCCCGCCGCCTTGGCCGAAGCCATGTCGCCTTTTGCTCGGTCGTCCGCCCCGAGGACCACCCGGCAAGGCCAGCGGCATACCGCGGGAACGATGCCTTCTGGCGCGGGCGTGGCTATGAACCCCTGCCGGGCGTCGTCGCCCAGTTCAGCTGGAAGGACCTTGGCGACAGCGCTGAAACCCTGAAACCGCTGCAGTTCTGGATGCGCGCCCTTTAACTGGGCCCCCTGCCCCGGGCCTCGCACCAGAATCCGCTTGAAACCCGGGCCTTTCGGGGGCATACGCCCGTGCGGAAGCCTGCGGACCATCCGCGGGCCCGCCCGCAATGGAGAGACCATGGCCAAGGAAGACATTCTCGAATTCCCCGGTGTCGTCAAGGAACTCTTGCCCAATGCGACATTCAGGGTCGAACTCGAGAACGGCCATGAATTGATCGCAGTAATGGCAGGCAAGATGCGCAAGAACCGGATTCGGGTTCTGGCAGGTGACAAGGTGCAGGTCGAAATGACCCCCTACGATCTGTCGAAGGGCCGCATCAACTATCGCTTCAAGTGAAACTGATCCTCGGATCGGCGTCCCCGCGCCGCAAGGAATTGCTGGCGCAGCTTGGGATCGTGCCGGATGCGATCCTGCCGCCCGACATTGACGAAGACCCCCGCAAGGGCGAATTGCCCCGCCCCTATGCCGAGCGTCTGGCGCGGGAAAAGGCGCTTGCGGTGCCAAGTGACCCGGGTGACGTGGTGATCTGCGCCGACACGACGGTGGCGCTGGGGCGTCGCATCCTTGGCAAGCCCGCCGATGCAGGCGAAGCGGCGGCGTTCCTGACCGCGCTGGGTGGGCGGCGGCATCAGGTGATCACCGCCATCGCCGTGCGGCGGGGAGAGCGGGTTCTGACCCGGACAAGCGAAAGCGTGGTCAAGATGAAGCGGCTGTCGGACAGTGAGTTGAATGCCTACCTTGGCAGCGGCGAATGGCAGGGAAAGGCCGGGGGCTATGGCATCCAGGGTCTTGCTGGGGCGTTCATCCCCTGGATTTCCGGCAGTTTTACCGGGATCATGGGGCTGCCCGTCGCCGAAACCGCAACCTTGCTGACCGCCATCGGCTACCCCGTCTGGAGGCAGGCATGATCGGCCGCGTGTTGGTGCTGGACGAAATCGCGGGGCGCCAGGCGGCGGCCCTTCTGGTGGATGGGCGGCTGGAGGAATTGGCGGTTGATCCGGCCGATGACACCCCGCTTCCGGGTGCCATTTACCGCGCAGTGGCCGACCGGCCGGTCAAGGGCCAGGGCGGGATATTCGTGAAGCTGCCGCAGGGGGCGTCGGGCTTCCTGCGCCAGATTTCGGGCGTGGCTCCGGGGCAGCGGCTTTTGGTGCAGGTCTCGGGTCCGGCCGAGGCGGGCAAGGCGTTGCCGGTGACGACCCGGCTTCTCTTCAAGTCGCGCTTCGCGATCATCACCCCGGACGCGCCGGGTCTGAACATCAGCCGCCGGATCAAGGATGAAGACCTGCGGTCCGGCTTGGCTGCCATGGCCGAAGCGGGCATGGCCGGGGCCAGCCCCGCACTGGGGCTGATCCTGCGGTCCGGCTGCGCCGAGGCCGAGGAGGACGCGATTGCCGAAGACATCGCCGCGATGCGCGGTCTGGCCGAGGCGGTGCTGGCTGATCTGAACGGCGGGCCGGAGCTTCTGGTTGACGGCGCCGGCGCGCATGAACTGGCGTTCCGCGACTGGCTCGACCCGGCGGTGGATGAGGCCGACACCGAAGCGGGCAGCTTTGAGCGCCATGGCGTGATCGAGGCGGTGGAGGAACTGCTTGCCCCGCGCATCGGGCTGGAGGGCGGGGGCCACATGATGCTGGAGCCGACCCGCGCCCTTGTGGCCGTCGATGTGAACACCGGCCCGGACACCAGCCCCGCCGCCAGCCTGAAGGTGAACATCGCTGCCGCCCGCGACCTGCCGCGCCAGCTGCGGCTGCGCGGGCTGGGGGGCCAGGTCGTGGTGGACTTCGCCCCGATGCCCAAGCGTGACCGGCATATCCTTGACCAAGTCATGAAGGCCGCCTTCAAGGCCGAAGGTGAGACGAACTTGGCCGGCTGGACCACGCTCGGCCTTTACGAGTTGACCCGCAAACGCGACCGCCTGCCGTTGGCCAGCCTTCTGGACAGGATACCGGGATGAGCTGCCCGATCTGTGGCAAACCGGTGGCAGCCGACTACCGCCCCTTCTGCTCGCGCCGCTGCGCGGACGTGGATCTGGGCCGCTGGCTGACCGAAAGCTACCGGATCCCCGCGAAAGGCGACGAGGCCGAAGACGCCGCCGAAGACGACCCCGAAGCCCCACCCGGCGCAGGACCGCACTAGGACGTTTTCCCTCTGGACAGCTCCGCGCCCCTTGGGTATCACGCGCCCACCAAAGCGTGCCCAGATAGCTCAGTTGGTAGAGCAGCGGATTGAAAATCCGCGTGTCGCTGGTTCGATTCCGGCTCTGGGCACCACCTAAACTTCCAAGCGAATGATTTATCGGCGTTTTCGGGAATGCCTGAGGTTTGCTCGTTTTTCACTCCACTGCTGTTCGTTCAACAAGCCAGAACGCCCGAAAACGGCGTGGCTGCGCTTGAAACCAAGCGTCAAATCGTCGGTCAGTGCTGCAGGCGAGTCCGGTAAAGCCCCCTTCGCAACTGCGTCGGGGAAGCAGGGCGACTGTCGTCGGTGCCCAGACCAAATGGTCCACGAAGGTTCGGGGTGGCGTTCCTTCGCGGTCGCCGGTGCGCGCGTCGTTCTGCGTCTAAGCCGGAGCGGCCTGCGCGGGCGAGGCCGGATGGCGAGGTGATCATGATCGACAGCATGCACCGCACGGCCAAGCGCACGGCGGTAGGCCTTTCAGATGGGAATTCGACCGCAGGACTTCGGACGAACCAACAGCCAACTGAACGCGAAGCAGCACGTGATCTGCGACGGGCTCGAACGGCCGCCGACCTTCTTCCTGCCGCCGGGGTAGATGAGCGACCCCAAGGGCGCGCTGGCCCGGCTGGACGCCTTGGCGCTGACTTGTTCCGTGAGACCCTTGGAGGCGGGGGAGTGCCGCCTGCAACCCGGCGTGGCCTCAGCGTCAAAAGCCTGCGCGGCATGACTGGAAACGCTGCAAGCAGCGTCACTGGTTCCTGGACCTGTGTGCGCGCCTCAGGGGCTTACCTTCGCGGCCGGCTCTGTCGTCCCCCTGCCGAAAACCATCGCGCGCACGTCAGTCCTGCCTGGCTGGCGCAGGTCATGCCACCATCGTCAAGCGGTCCTCCGCTGCTGGGATTTGCGGCGGCGTTGCGGTCGTAGTCTCGTTCACGAACCGTCTTGGCGTGGTTCCCAAGGTGCGCTTGAAGGCTGCCGTAAACGCACTCTCGGAAGCGTATCCGACCTCGGCCGCCGCCTCGGCGACCGTTGTTCCGTCCCGATCAAGGCGCTTGGCGGCCCAAAGCATCCGCCACATCGTCAGGTAGCCCATCGGAGTCTGCCCGACGCGCCGCGTGAAGCGGATGGCAAAGGCGGTGCGTGACAGACCCGCTTCTTTGGCTAGGGTCGCCACAGTCCAGGGGCTGGAAAGGTCCCGGTGCATCGCGGCGAGGGCGCGCCGAAGGAATGGATCGGAAAGTGCTGCGGTCCAGCCGATCTGACCCTCATGGCCGTCTTCCAGATGGCAGCGCATCAGCTCGATCAGCAGGACATGCGACAGATGCGCGATCGAACTGGCGCAGCCTGGCCGACGCAGCCGAAGCTCGGCGGCAATCCGAGTGATGGCCCACCGCACCGTCTCGCCGCTGGCAGAGCGGTCGTTCGCCCCAGGACGGATCACGATGACATCCGGCAAGGTCGCCATCAGCATCTCGGACGCAAGGCCCGACAAGAGGAACCGCGCGCCCGTCATGAAAAAGTCGCCGCCGCTGCCAAGCACGGCGGTATCGCCATGCGCCGGGGCCGAATGCACCGTCTCGGCCGCGTCGCCCATTCGCGCGCCGCGCGCCGACAGGACGAACGCCTTACCATGCGGCAGAATTGCGCACTCACCTTCGGCCAGCCAGATACTGTCGCGCTGGCCTTCAACGGCCAGCCAGCACCCGCCCTTCAGAATGCCGATGCACTTCAGACCAGCATGGGGTGCATAGCGCAGGGCCCAGTCACCCCCGGCATCAAGGCCCGCCGCGACGCAGTCATGCGGTCGAAGCAGGTCCAGAACATCAGAGAACGGATCGGAAACAGGGTCAGACATTGGAGGGTCCTGAACGAATGCTATAGATATGCGAACCCTCTCACATAGATCGTTCCGATGCCAGACCGTAACGTCCCTTGGCACACCAAAGGAGTTGCATCATGACCAGACCCCAGACGCGCCACACACTCGCACAGTTCGGCGCGGCCGTCCTTGCCGCATCCGTCTTCGCCGCATCCGCGCTGCAGGCGCAACAGGCCGCCACTGACCTGCCGTTCGAGGTGATCATCCCCGACGCCACCGAAGACCGCGCCGCCGCCCTTGAGGTCGCCGCCGCCCGTGCCGCCTGGCTGGAGGCTTTTGCGGCGCAAGACCTTGACCAGATGATGTCGTTCTATGTCGAGGACATCTACACCTACGACCTGATGGCCGCTCCGACCGAGGCGGGTCTGGCCATGGCCTTCGACGGCGAGCAGAGCTGGCGGCAGAACTGGATCACCTTCTTTGACATGTTCGCCGAGGATCTGGTGATCACGATCGAAGACTTGACGGTCTATCAGCAGGGCGATCTGGCGACCGTCTACGGTCTGACCCGGCTGGAAGGCACCATTGTTGGCGGGCCCTACATCGACATGTGGGTACGCGAAACCAACCTCCTGCGCCGTGTGAACGACCGCTGGCTTGTGGTGCACGACCACGTCTCGGTTCCGTTCGATTTCGCGACGGGTCGGGCGCTGACCAACCTTGGGCCGATTGGCGACTGACAGCCTTGTCCTTACCCCCAAATCAATTGGAAGCCGACATGATCCTTGTGACGACCCCCACCGGCGACATCGGTCGCCGTGTCCTCTCTCATCTGCGCGCGGCCGATAGGGCCGTGCGCGTCATTGCCCGCGATGCGTCCAAGCTGCCCCCGGACCCGCAAATTGATGTGGTTGAAGGCTCGATGGCCGACGCTGCGACCATTGCACGCGCGCTGCCCGGCGTGACCCGCGTCTTCTGGTTGCCGCCCGGCGACCCGACACTGCCCTCGGCCGAGGCGGCCTATGTGGGTGTCTCACAGGCCTTCTGCGATGGGCTTCGCGGGTCGCAGGTCACGCATGTGGTTGGCGTTTCAGCCCTGGGCCGCGGTTGGTCCAGGCCCGCCGGGCACATCACTGCAACGCTGGCCGTCGACGACATGATCGCTGCGACGGGCGTGCACTACCGCGCCCTTGCCTGCGCATCGCTGATGGACAACATCGCCCGTCAGGCGGCACCCATCCGGGACCTGGGCCGGTTCTTCCAGCCCACGCCCGCCGACCTGAAGCTGCCGCACGTGGCCAAGGCCGATGTGGCGCGGGTCGCTGCGGGCCTGCTGATGGACATGCGCTGGACAGGTGTCGAGGCGCTTCCGCTTCTCGGGCCTGAAGATCTGTCGTTCAACGAGATGGCCACGATCCTGTCCGAGGTCCTGGGCCGCGAGATCGTGGCTAGTGAACTGCCGATGGAGCACTTCCGCCAGATGATGCGCGACTTTGGCACAAGCGACGGCATGGCGCAGGCATATGTCGAGATGCTGACAGCCAAGAACGAAGGGATGGATCACCTCGTCACCCCGCCATCGCGACAGGATACCCCGACCACCTTCCGGACATGGTGCGAAACAGAGCTGCGCCCGCTGATATCGGGGTAAACGCGCTGCAGATCTCGGCGCCTGACGCTGCCGCCGAGATCACCCAGCGCGCGTTCCTGGCTTTGCCATCGGATCAGGGATCACCGATAGGCTCAGGCCAAAGCGGCCGGAACAACGCGCTGTTCCGGCCGCTCTTCCCTCGGTTTTCGGATCCAAGATCTTGCGACGGGGCTAAACCGCTTACGGCACGCGCGCGATCACCTTGATCTCGAAATCGAACCCGGCAAGCCAGTTCACCCCCACCGCCGTCCATGTCGGGTGGGGCGCCGCCGGGAAGAACCGGTTCTTCACCGGCATGATCGTGCCAAATTGCGTGTCGGGGTCGGTGTGGAACGTGGTGACGTCAATGATGTCGTCAAAGCTCGCCCCAGCCGCCATGAGGACAGCTTCGAGGTTCCGGAAAGCAAGGTCCACCTGCTTCGCAAAGTCCGGTTCGGGCGAGCCGTCTTCACGGCTGCCAACCTGACCGGACACGAAAAGAAGATCGCTCGAACGGACTGCGGCAGAGTAGCCATGTGCATCGTAAAGCGCATGGCGGTTGGCGGGGAAGATGGCATTTCGTTTTGACATGGATCGTATCCTTGGTTCGCCAGAGGCGGGTCTGTTGAATGAGGGGGTGTAATGCCCGGCGGTGCACGTAGCGGCACTTTGCGGACGACTTAGCCGGTGATGAAGGCCAGCAGATCGGCGTTCAGCACGTCGGCGTTCATCGTCAGCATTCCGTGCGAAAAGCCCTGATAGGTCTTGAGCGTGCCATTGCGCAGGAGCTTGACCGCTTTCAGGGCCGAGGCGGTGATCGGGACCACCTGGTCATCCTCGCCGTGCAGCACCAGTGTCGGGACGGTGATCGCCTTCAGGTCCTCGGTCTGATCGGTCTCCGAAAAGGCCTTGATCCCGTCGTAATGCGCCTTTGCGCTGCCCATCATGCCCTGGCGCCACCAGTTCTGGATCACGCCTTCGTGGACCTCCACTCCCTCGCGGTTAAAGCCGTAGAACGGACCAGCGGGCACGTCCCGGAAGAACTGTGCGCGGTTGCCAGAGAGCGCCGCGCGAAAGCCGTCGAAGACCTCCAGCGGCGTGCCCTCAGGGTTGGTGTCAGTCCGAAGCATCAGGGGCGGGATGGCGGCGACGAGGACCGCCTTGGCCACACGGCCAGCCGGTTCGCCATAGCGCGCAACGTAACGCGCCACCTCGCCGCCACCGGTAGAATGGCCGACATGGACCGCGTTTCTCAGATCCAGCGCTTCTGCGACAGCGAAGGCATCAGCGGCGTAATGGTCGATGTCATGGCCTTCGTCCACCTGGCTGGAGCGTCCATGCCCCCGCCGGTCATGTGCGACGACGCGATACCCCTTTTCGAGGAAGAACAGCATCTGCGCGTCCCAGTCGTCCGAGCTGAGCGGCCAGCCGTGATGGAAGACGATGGGCTGGGCGTCCTTCGGGCCCCAGTCCTTGTAGTAGATCTGCACGTGATCATTGGTGATGATGTAACCCATGGAAGGCACTCCTTTTGGCGGGTCGAGAGGTGTCGGTTCGTCGGCTTGCGCGGTGCCCAAGGGAAGTCCGGCGCTCACCGCGAACGCCGATGCCGCGATCAGTGCGTCGCGACGGCTGATCTGCAGGGTCGGTTCGGGGCGGGAAGTCATGGGTCTGCTCCATTGGTCATCGAAGGGGCCGTGCGACCAAACCTGGGAAGTCGAAACCCCGGTTGGTCGGTGCCGAACGCCGTCCGGCAGGTTCGGTCTTTTGCGGCAGTTTGCTTTGCTGTCTGCGTGAATGTGCGTCACGCTGGCCCGGCGCGTTAGTCGGGACCTGCTTGCTTTTCCTTCAACGATTCGTTGAAGCTGTCGCGATGGAGACTCTCGCCAACCTTGAAGCCTTTGTGCAAAGCGCCGAATGCGGCAGCTTTTCAGAAGCTGCCCGCCGGTTAGGGCTGACGCCTGCAGCGGTCAGCCGCAACGTCGCCATGCTGGAACGCAATTTGGCCGTTCGGCTGTTTTACCGCTCGACCCGGGGGCTCACGCTTACGGAAGCGGGCGAGAGTTTCCTCGCTTCGGTCGGGGACCCGCTGGACCGGCTGCAGGGCGCGATTGCGGCGGTCACCGCACAGGGACCCAAACCGTCCGGCACTCTCAAGCTCAGCATGGCTCCGTCTTTCGGGATGACGCATGTGCTGCCTCTCCTGCCCGGATTCCTCGCGCGGTATCCTCTGATCCGGGCGGAATGGCACCTTGAGAACCGCGTCGTCGATCTGGTCGCAGAAGGGTATGACGCAGCCATTGGCGGGGCGATTGAGCTTTCTCCCGGCACGGTTGCTCGGACGCTGGCGCCGCTACATGTTGTCGCTGTCGCCTCTCCAGAATACATGGCGGGACGTACCGCTCCTGCCGATCCGGGGGGGCTGTCCGCCTTGGACGGGATCGCAATGCGCGTGCTGCGGACTGGGCGTATCCGGCACTGGACCATGCGGAACGGGGCTGGCCACGAGATTGCGGCAGCGTTGCCCGAAACAGTCGTGCTGAACGAACCAAGCGCGATCCGCGAGGCCGCGCGTCTTGGACTGGGCGTCGCCCTTCTTGCGGTGGCCGAGGTCCTGTCGGATCTGGAGGATGGTCGTCTGATCCGCCTCTTGCCTGAGTGGTTTGCCGACGCTGGCGGCATCTCGATCTACTATTCTTCGCGCAGCCTTCTCCCGGCCAAGACGCGGGCTTTCATCGACTGGATCGATGCCGCGTTCCGAGAGAGCCGTTACCCCGAACGCTTCAGCGGTCATCCCCCCCAGCCTCCTTCGCGTGGCGTGTAGAGCGTCTGCGGCGCACAGGGACAACGCTGAACGGGCCGATGCGGCGTGAAGACGTCGCTTCAGGCCCTGTGAACGTGTAGCCCCGTAGCGTGACGCTGCGCCCACAGACCGGGTGCTATCCCCTCTTGGCGCACGAAGGCCAAGGTGAATGCGCTGGCCGAACCATATCCGACGCGATGCGCCACGTCGGCATTGGTCATGTCACCGCGCAGAAGGAGATCGCGCGCGACGGCCATGCGCCAGGCCCGCACATATTCCATCGGTGCGCACCCGAGCGCGGACCTGAACCGTTCAAAGAAGGCCGAGCGTGACATGCCCGCCTCTCGGGCCAGCGTTGCCACCGTCAGCGCACCATCCGGAGCATGATGTATCCGATGCAGCGCGGCACCAAGCCCGGGCTCTGACAATCCACGCAACAGTCCCTGCGGGCGCGCGTGACCGGGGCACGACCGCAACGCCTCAATCATCAGGACTTCCAGCAAGCGTTCAAGGACCATACCGCGGGCCGGCCGGTCGGCACGTGTCTCATCGTGGATCACAGGCACGAGGGCCATCAGCCGGTCATGTCCAGAGACATGGATCATCTGCGGAAGCAAGGAAAGCAGCAGTGTCTTGTCTGGCGCGTCGAACCGGCAGTGCCCGACCAAAGCCCGCATCTCGACCGCGCTGTCAGCCGGGCCAAGGCGGAATAGGCCCGGTCCCGTCTCAAGCGGCATACGCGCCGCACCGGGTGGCGGCGGGACTTCGCTCGTCATCGTGAAACTGTCCGGCTCCGGGATCATCACGAAGTCTCCCGCCTGCAGCATGACCGGCGCTTGCCCTTTCACAAGCAAACGCGCGCGTCCCTCCACAATGGCGGCGTAGAACGGGCTGGCCATATCGGCACGCTCGACCTGCCAGCGCCCCCCGGCCTCGACCATCTTCGAGATGTCCGGACGAAGTTTGAGAAGCGCCACCACGCTGGACAACGGGTCTGAAGGAAGTTCGGGCATGTTTTCGGACTTTTGATTAATCATCGCGGACTTCAGAATATAGATTGTCCACCCCAGCGCGTCTATCTCCTCGTCACACAAATAAGGAGAGACCCAATGCCCCGTATTCTTATCACCGGCTGTTCCTCGGGCTTCGGACAGGCCATCGCCGGTCGCTTCCTGGACAAAGGCTGGGAGGTTGTTGCAACGATGCGCACGCCTGCAACCGATGGACTTCCTTTATCGGATCGCCTTCTCATCCTTCCGCTTGACGTCACCAAGCCCCAAAGCATCACGTCTGCGCTGGCCGAAGCCGGGCCGATCGACGCGCTGGTCAACAATGCCGGCGTCGGAATGCTGAACGTGCTGGAAGGGGCTGACATCGACAAGGCGCGCGAGCTTTTTGAGATCAACGTGCTTGGCACCATGGCAATGACACGGGCTGTGATGCCCCAGATGCGCCAGCGCCGAAGCGGCGTGATCGTCAACATCAGCTCCAGCGTCACGTTGCTTCCGCTGCCTGCGCTCTCGATCTACTCGGCCAGCAAGGCTGCGGTGAACGCGTTCACAGAGAGCTTCGCCCTGGAAGCCGCTGAGTTTGGCATTCGGACCCGTCTCGTTCTTCCCGGGAGCGCGCCAGAGACCGCGTTCGGCAAGAACGCCGTGGCGCGTATGGGGATGGATGTTCCCGATGCCTACGGCGCCTTCATGCAAGCCCGTTTCCAGTCTTTGCGGAACGCGACCGAAAAGACGACGGCACAGGATGTGGCGAACGCGGTCTGGCGTGCCGTCACCGATGTCGACGCCCCGATCGTTCTGCCCGCCGGGCCCGATGCCGAGGCTCTGTTTCAGGAACATCGCCGCTCTGCCGCTTGATGAACTGACGGCCCGCCAACAGCAGCGGCAGCAGATGCGAGCTGTCGTTGCGCCCAAAGGAAAGCTGAAGAATGAACCGACTGATCGACATCGCCCGGCAACTGCCGACACCCAAACCCGCACTGACCGTGGCCTATACCCCGATCCGGCTGACCTTGCCGGACCGTCCGGAACTGGAGCTTCGGCTGACCGCGCCAGCTGCGGGCCGCGACCTTCCCATCGTCTTGTTCTCGCATGGATACGGGCCGTCGCTGTATACTCCGTCAAAGGACGGCTATGCGCCGCTTGTCCAGTTTTGGGCAGAGCGCGGCCTTGCGGTCATCCAGCCGACGCACGCAAGCTCTCGCGTGGGCGGATTGGGGCCGGACCGATCAGAAGCGCCCTTCTACTGGCGGGAAAGGGTGGCCGAGATGCGCGCAATCCTTGACCAGCTTGACGAGGTAGAGCGGCAGGCGCCGGCGGTGGCGGGGCGCCTTGACCGTTCCCGGATCGCGGTGGCCGGGCATTCGTTTGGCGGACATACTTCGGCGCTGCTGCTTGGTGCACGGTTGCAAGGGGAAGATTTCTTGGATCCGCGCATCGGAGCAGGCGTCCTGCTGGCTGCCCCCGGTCGGGGCGGCGACACCCTCACCCCCGAAAGCGCCGCGCGATTTCCCTTTTTCGACGTCGACTTCAGCACGATGCGAAAGCCGTTTCTGGTGGTCTGCGGGGCGGACGACGATCCGCACTTCACGCCGCGCGGCCCCGACTGGCACGCCGATGCCTTCACCGACGCGCCAGGAGCGGACGCCCTATTGACCATTGCCAATGTGGGCCATGGCCTTGGGGGTATCGCCGGGCTTGACGCAAAAGAGACCGAGGCCGAAGTTCCCGATGCGCTGGAAGTGACGCGGCGCATGACCTTTGCCTGGCTTGCTAGGCATTTCGGTACGGGTCCCGAGGTCTGGGACCAGGGGCGAACGGCCCTGAGGAACGCAGCCGCCACCTTGGCCGTACTGGTTGAGAAGGGCGACGAGTCCGCTGGATAGCCGTTCTGGGCGGTCGGGGACGGCCATTCTGCCGGACAAACATGCTCCGCGACCCGCTACCTGCATATGCGCCGACGACGCGGCGTCAGGCGGCGTAGATCTCGGGCGCCTTCACATCGGCCAGCTTCCGTTGCTCGGCCATGATCTCGGTAAAGGACAGGCCGGGGTTCGCCTCGGCCAACATGCCGACCTTCATCCAGAACTCCGCCTGGGCGTTGATCGACCGGCACATGACCACGCTGGACCGGCGCAACTCCTCATGCAGCGCGTCGGCGATCTTCACGATGCCCATCCGGGTCTCTCCTTTTCATCGACATACGAATCATATATGAAACGTATATTCATCCCCTGTCACCCGTCAATCGCTCGGCGCCGAAACCTTGGCAAAGACCGCAGAAGGACCATCGTTTGCAGACCTATATCGACGTGCCCGTCGCCCCGCCGGCGCACAGCGCCCGCAGAACAGAAAGCATCAAGCTCTACGGACCAGACGCCTTTGCGGGGATGCGCCGCGCCGGGGCCTTGACTGCCAGCTGCCTTGACGGCGTGGCCAGCCTCGTCCGGGACGGCACACCCCTTTCCGAGATCAACAGCTTCGTCCTCGACTTCGCGGCAACGCATGCCGCACGTCCGGCCACACTTGGCTACAAAGGCTATGAATATGCCTGCTGTACGTCAGTCAATCACGTGGTCTGCCACGGTTTCCCGAACGCAAGGCAGCTGCGCGAGGGCGACATCGTGAACGTGGACGTGACGCTGATCCTTGACGGCTGGTATGGCGATTCCAGTCGCATGTACGCGGTCGGCAAGCCGAAGCGGGCGGCCGAACGGCTGATCCGCATCGCACACGAAGCAATGATGCGCGGCATCCGGGCGGTCCGCCCCGGCGCGCGTCTGGGCGATATCGGCCATGCCATCCAAAGTTACGCGACTGCCGAGCGATGCTCTGTCGTTCGCGACTTTTGCGGTCACGGGATCGGACAGGTGTTTCACGACTCGCCGAATATCCTGAACTTCGGCAAACCGAACACGGGACCAGAGCTGCGCGAAGGGATGATCTTCACTGTCGAACCGATGGTCAATCTCGGGCGGCCAGAGGTAAAGATGCTGTCCGACGACTGGACCGCCGTCACCCGGGACCGGTCCCTGTCGGCGCAGTTTGAGCATTCGATCGGCGTGACCGCGGACGGGTTCGAGATCTTCACGCTGTCCCCCCAGCGACTGGATGCCCCGGGTGTCGACCTGGCAGCCCTTGATGCCTAGGCGGACCAGGCGGCCCGCCGTCATCCTCACTCGAGCGCTGGTAGCGCTTGGCGCTGTCGCGGCGACTTCGCTTGGCAGCGCACAAACTGACCGCGTTATGGAAAGTGGAGAGACGATGCACGTGAACGAGGAGCTGACCGCGCCGGGCCCTGCCGGCGTACTGAAGGGAACCTTGACCTTGCCGCACGGCCCGATGCCGCTTCCGTCGGAAACACCGGTGTTTCTGATCGTGCCCGGTTCAGGGCCGACTGACCGCGACGGCAATTCGCCGTTGGGCATTGTGGCCGCGCCCTACCGACTGCTTGCCGAAGCGTTGGCCGCACGGGGGTATCCTTCGGTGCGCATCGACAAGCGCGGTATGTTCGGGTCCGCAGACGCAGTGTCGGACCCGAACGACGTGACGATCGCACGCTATGGCGAGGACCTGTCTGCCTGGACAAAAGCCATCCAGGCCAGGCTGCCTGCAAGGGGCGGCCCGCGCTGCGTTATCCCGATCGGACACAGCGAGGGTGGCCTTGTCGCCCTGGCGGCCATGGCGCGTTTGCCGCACGCCTGGGGGTTGATCCTGATCGCAAGCATCGGCCGACCGTTGGATCAGGTGATCCGGGACCAGCTGCGCGCCAACCCCGCGAATGCACCTTTCCTTGCGGAGGCCGAAGCGGCGCTTGCGGCATTTGCTCGTGCAGAGCGGGTCAACGGGGCCGGGATGAGCGCCGCACTCCGCCCCCTGTTTGCGCCTAAGGTTCAGGGCTTCCTGATCGACGCCATGTCCTACGATCCCATTGTTCTGGCAGCTCAGGTCAACGTTCCGATGCTGGTGGTCCAGGGTACAAGCGACCTGCAGGTCAGCGTCGCGGATGCACGGATGCTGGCAGATGCGGCACCTGACGCCACCCTCGCCCTGATTGCGGAGGTCAATCACGTCCTCAAGCATGTGGCATCCGATGATCCCGCTGCGAACCTTGCGACCTACGCCGATCCGAACCTTCCGATTTCGTCTGCGGTCGTGGATGCCATTGCCAGGTTTGTTGCGAGGGTGACGACGGAATAGGCCCAAGAAGCGCTGCTTGCGAAGTGCCCTGCGCGGTCAGCGCCGCCGAACAGACCCTTGTATTGCCGCAACAATTGCTTCGGCTTCGGCCGCAAGTTGGCCGCGCGTGGGGGTGATCCCCAACACCACCATACGCCAGTAAAGCGGTGCAGGCAGCAGATCGAGGGCGAGATCGCGGTCAACGGACGGGTCCAGCTCGTTCCGCGCGATTGCGCGGTCCAAAATGACCTGCGCCTGCGCCCGGCGCGCTTGGGCCACCTGAGTGTTCAAATCCCGCATGGCAGCAGACCGCGCTGCTTCGGCATGAAGGTCCGGCAGGATGCGGCGGATCATCGGATGGCGCAGGACCGCCCTCAGGCGCGTCAGAAAGGCGAGGACGTCAGCCTCAAGGCTTCCGTGATCCTCGGGCATGGCCAGCGACAGCCCAAGTGCTGTCACCGCTGCCGCGGCAAAGGCGTGATGTGACGAAAAGCGACGGTAGATCGCGGCTTTGCCAGCCCCGGCTTTGGCCGCCACCCTTTCAAGGCTGATGGCAGCAAAGCCGCGTTCCGCCCACTCCTGAAAGAAGGCCCGATAAAGCGCGTCGGTCAGCTCGGCGCTTTGCACGGCGGCCCCGGACGGCTTTCGCTTGGATTTTAGGACGGAACGGTTGCGTTCCAACGAAAGGCCTCCTATATCGTCGATACGTTACCGTTCCATCCATACGAGGTTCCACCATGGCTGACAAGTTTGAAAACTTCTCTGACCTGCTTCGCTCCGCACTGGGTGACCGGCTCGCCCCGGCGGACAACTTGCTCGACATGTTCGCAGAGGAGGTCGTGTTCGAGTTTCCCTATGCCCCGGACGGCCTGCCAAAGCGGCTGCATGGAAAAGCTGCGCTTGCGGCCCATCTGGAAAGGCTTGGCCCCCTGCTCAGCTTCGGGAAGATGGACCTTGGCAGCGTCCATGCCGCTGGTGAGACGGTGATTTTCGAGTTTTCCTGCAACGGCCAAGGCGCGGACACAGGTGCGCCTTACAATCAGGATTACATTTCGGTGGTCAGCCTGCGGGATGGCCGCATTGCGCACTACCGCGACTATTGGAACCCGCTGGTCGTGCTGGCAGCTTTGGGCGGCAGCAAGGCCGCCGCCGCCGCCTTCGCAGGGGCAGCCTGATGGGTGCGCGGATCCTCATCACCGGTGGCAAGGGCAAGTCGGGTCGCCGCGTTGCATCGCACTTGGCCGCAAAGGGCATCGATTTCGCCATCGGCACACGCAAGCCCGATGGCCCGCATGACAGGCCCTTCAATTGGGCAGACCTGTCTTCCGCATCGGCCTTCGATGGATGCAATGCGGTCTACCTTGTCGCACCAACCGATCGCACCGATCACCTGGCGGTCATGCAACCTCTTTTGCAGCAAGCAATCGAACGCGGCGTTCATCGCTTTGTTCTGCTCAGTTCTTCGCTTCTGCCCGCCGGCGGTCCGATGATGGGTGAGGTGCATGCCTGGCTGGCAGAAAACGCCCCGGAATGGGCAGTGCTGCGCCCTTCCTGGTTCATGCAGAACTTCTCGGAAGGGCCGCACGCCGCGACAGTGAGAGATGAAGGGATCATCTACAGCGCGACCGGCACCGGGCGTGTCGGCTTCATCGACGCCGAAGACATTGCTGCAACGGCCACCGCGTGCTTGACCGCTACGACGCCGCTCAACTCCGACGTCGTGCTGACGGGGCCGGAAGCCCTGAGCTATGACGACATCGCGGCAACCATCACTTCGGCCCTTGGCCGGCCGATACGCCACCTGTCGCTGGCCCCATCCGCCTTGACTGCCCGCTTCATCGCGCAAGGTCTGCCGCGTGACTACGCTGAAACACTCACGCAGATGGACGTGGACATTGCGGCAGGCGCCGAGGATTGCACGACATTGGGCGTCGATCAGGTGGCAAGGCAGCGGCCCACGTCATTCCGTGCCTTTGCCGAACGCGTCGCCGACACATGGAAGTGACGCGCCCGGCTGGTGCGAACCAGCAGACCTGCGCGGATCACGTCCATTCGGGCATGTACGCAGTCGGGTACCGCGCACCGAACCCACCCGCTGGAAGGATCTCGGCGATCCGTTGCAGGTCGTCGTATGATAGTTGGAGGTTTACAGCGCCGACGTTCTCTTCAAGCCGGGCGATGTTGCGTGTGCCGGGAATGGGAACGATGTCGTCGCCCTGCGCCAGAAGCCAGGCCAGCGCCAGCTGAGAAACTTTCGCCCCACGTTCACGGGCGAAGGCTTCCAGCTGCCGCACCGCCTCGACGTTCTGCTCGAAGGCGCCGGGCTGCCAGCGCGGGTCAAAGCTGCGCATGTCGCTTTGGTCGTACTGGTCCGCCGGTTTGGCCGTCCCGGTCAGGAAACCGCGACCAAGCGGCGCGTAGGGCACGAAGCCGATGCCAAGTTCCCTCAGCAAAGGAAACAGTTGCTCGACGTCGCGCTCGAACAGCGAATACTCGGTCTGCAGCATCGCCACCGGCTGGACCGCATGGGCCCGGCGGATGGTTTCGGGCCCCGCCTCGCTTAGCCCGAAATGACCGACCTTGCCCGCCTGGATAAGGTCCTTCACCGTCCCCGCCACATCCTCGATCGGCACCGCGGGATCGACCCGGTGTTGGTAGAGCACGTCGACATGGTCCACATCAAGGAAGCGCAGGCTGTTGTCGAGAACCTCGCGGATGTGGTCCGGCCGGCTGTCGTAGCCATAATCGCGCGTCCAGCCGAACTTGGTGGCGATCACGACGTCGTCGCGCACTGGCGCCAGCGCTTGCCCGACGACGCGTTCGTTGTGGCCCCAGCCATAAAGCTCGGCGGTGTCGAAGAATGTGACGCCAATCTCGTGGGCGTGCCGGATTGTCTTGACCGCGTCATTCGTGCTGTCCGGCCCATAAAACTCGGTGATGCCCATGGCTCCATAGCCGATGGCTGACACCTCCGGGCCGTTCCGGCCAAGCTTGCGACGCGGCAGGATGTTCTCTTGACGGTTATTGACCACGGTTGTCTCCTTCGCGGTGTGTGCCTAAACTGGCATCTAGGAAATATATTGGCACGGTGTGCCAAAAATTGCATGAGGTGTCAATGCAGTCCTCTTCCGTGGCTCCTGGCCGTTCGCTCAGGACGATCAAGGCAGACGCAGTTGCCGCATCCATTGCCGCTACTGCTTTAGACTTGTTCGACAAAAAAGGGTTCGATGGCGTGACCGTCGACGAGATCGCATCTGCCTCCGGCATCTCGCGGCGAAGCTTTTTCCGGTACTTTGCGACGAAAGAGGACATCGTGGTCGCAGGACATGCCGCGTTCGGTGAGCGAATCCTTGAAATCGTAAGGGCCCGGCCGCAGGGCGAAGATGTCTGGCTTTCACTGCGGCGCGGCTACGATATCCTTGTCGACAACGTCGATCGCGACCCGGAGGCTGCAGCCAGAACCATGCGTGTGATCAACGCCACGGCAAGCCTGCGCGCCCACACGATCGAGAAGCACATCGTGTGGGCGGTCTGTCTTGGCCCGGAAATCGCGCATCGTCTGGGCGATGCACCTGCCCGACGCCTGGAGGCGGACGCCTTGATCCACGCATCCCTTGCCTGCCTTGACGTCGCGCTGGCCCACTTCACCCCCGGCCAGGACGCCTCGCTTGGCGAAAAGCTGGATGCGGCGTTCGATGCGCTCCGCCCGGTGCGTTCGCGCTGATGGGACCGGTCGGTTCTAGGCCGTTGGTGCGGCCGAGATCAGTCGCCTGATATCGGCGGCGTGCGGGCGGGTCCGGATTTCCGCGTTGTCCACCAGATGATCGCGGTGATTACCGCAAGCCCGGCGCTTGGCACAAGATTGACCGGGGTCCCGGCGATTTCGCCACGGCTGCTCAGGTCGCCTCCCAGGTCAAGGTGAAGCGTGGTAGCAAGGACAAGCGCACTGACGTTGTAGACCCCGTGCAGCACGACGGCGACCTCAAGACCCCCCGTTCTCCAGGTTATGATCGCCATCGCACCGAAAAGCACGAGGTATGAGCCAAGAATGTACGGGTCAAGTGTGCCGTGAAGCAGCGAGAAAACGACCGTCGTGACAAGGATGCCAAGGATAGCGCCAGCCTCGGTCCCACGTGTCCAGCTGCCGACAACGCGGAACATCAAGCCACGAAGCCCGTATTCCTCACCAGCGGCCGCCAGAGGGGTCAGCGTCATGCCGATGATGAAGAATGCGACCAGATCAGCCGTGCTCCATGGGATCGTTTCACCAGGTGTCAGTAGAAACCCAACCGACATGACGATCAACAGGACGGGGCCGAAGGCAAGCAAGGACCGGGCGAACACCCCGAACCGGAAATGCCCCGCAACCGAATGAAGTGAGCGGGCAGGAACTCGATAAAGCAAACGCTGAAGCAACATGCTGTAAGGAATAAGCAAAGCCAAAGCGAACGCACCGGCAGCGTGCTGCAGCGGCGTGAAGCCGGTCCGACCCAGGACCTGTGTGTCGATCGTCGAGGCGATAGCGAGGCACAGTTGCGCAAAGCCGATGAGGCCGGCAAACAGCAGGATGATCGCGACGACTCCGCGGACAATCCGCCGCTCTTCGCCTGCGAAAACCCGGTGGTACTCCGCATCCGCCGGCACCTGCGGTGGCCTTGTGGTCTTGTCGGGTTGCAGGAACCAACTCTCAGACTTGCTGTGCATTTTCTTCCTTTCCTTCAGCCCACCGGGGGCGTCCTGCCGCGCCTGAAAGGTTCAGAGTCGCTTCAGGAAAAACTGACGTGCTACGTTCGCGGGATACCCGTCGATCCGACCAAACTCGCGGTAGCCCAGACGTTCGTAGAAGTCGGGCGCCTGAAACGAGGATGTGTCGAGCCATATGCCCTCCATCCCCCGCGAACCTGCTTTTTCCTCAAGGCGCGCCATCAGTTGGCGGCCGATCCCCTTGCCACGGCCTTCCTCGGCCACCGCCAGAAGCTCGACGAACACCCACTTCAGATCGGGCGAGAAACGGGCGGACAGACCGCCAAGGTAAATACCCTCTTCATGCGCTTCGAAGACCACCGCTTCGGACCTGAACGATTTCCCGAAGGCCTGAGAGTGGCGATCAAGAAGCGCCAGAATCCGGTCGCGTGCGTCGTTCGCGGATCCTTCGACAGGACGGATCTGGGTCATGGCTGCCACCTGCGGCAAGTCACATCCCAGCGGTCCGGCATCCCCCGACCCTGGGCATGATGATCGTCCGGCAAGGACACGCCCACCTGCCCGTCAGGTCGCACGCCGTTCTTAAGTCCATAACTTTTCGATTCTCGCATGGCGTTTTCATTCCTTTCCCGATGGCAGGTCCCTGCAACCTTTCGATGAATTCCGATCGGCCACCTTGGCCGATCGGGCTGATGTGCAGCACGAACCAAAAGTTGCATCCGGTCCGAAGCTCTTAGTTGACTTTCGTGACCACAAGCCCGGTCCAGTGGGCGGCAAAGGCCCACATGTCGGCGAGTTCTTCGATGACCATGGCGGTTGGTTTGCCAGCCCCGTGACCCGCGCGGGTTTCCACGCGCAAAAGGTGCGGCCGGGGCCCGATGTCGGCGGCCTGCAACGTGGCCGCGTATTTGAACGAATGGGCCGGCACGACCCTGTTGTCCGTATCCGCCGTGGTCACAAGAATAGCCGGATAGCGCGCGCCTTCGCGGACGGTGTGAAGGGGGGAATAGGACAGCAGGGTGCGGAACTCTTCCTCGACAGACGGGCTGCCAAACTCCTCAACCCAGGTGGCGCCGCTGGTGAAGCGGTCGAACCGCAGCATGTCAAGCACCCCTACCCCCGGCAAGGCTGCCGCGAAGAGGTCCGGCCTTTGATTGACGACCGCGCCGATCAAGAGGCCGCCATTGGATTCCCCATGAATCGCGAGGCCGTCGGACGGCGTGATGCCTTGGCCGATCAGATACTCACCCGCAGCGATGAAATCATCGAACACGTTCTGCTTGTTGGCGCGCCGACCGGCATGATGCCATGCCTGGCCGTATTCGCCCCCGCCTCGAATGTTTGCCAAAGCATAGACGCCGCCCTGTTCGACCCATGCCATGGCAGCCGGTGAGAAATGGGGCACCATGCTGATCCCGAAACCGCCATAGGCATGAAGCATCGTCGGTGCCGGACCTGCGACGTCCTTGCGCCGGACGATGAACAGGGGCACCCGCGTTCCATCCTTCGAGGTGTAGAAGTGCGGTTCCACACTGATCCCGTCTAGGTCGACCGCGATGTTGGGCTCGGCCCAGACGGTCGTGCGTTTGGCATCCACGTCCAGGCGTAGAACGGTCAGCGGCGCATCATAACTGGTGAAGGCAAAAAACGCCTCGTTCACACCGGGACTGCCGCGGACGATCCCGGTGCTTCCCGGCCCCGGCAGAGGGACAGTGGCGTCGAACGTTCCATCCAGCCGGTAAAGCTCAACCTGGGACTGGACATCGACCGTATAGGACAGAAGGATCCGGTCGCCCAGGACCGCTGACCCACCTTCGCGCAAAACCGCATCGGAACGTTCCGGAATCAGTTCGGAAAACGCGCGCTCCGTGTCCGACAGGTCCAGTGTCACGACCCGACCCCGGGGCGCATCCTTCTGTGTCGCAAAAAAGAGTTTCGTGCCGACGTTGCCCAGCAAGACCCAACTGTCATCGTAGCTTTCGACGATGGTTTCAGCCGCGGGATCGGCGGAAGACAGGTCTGTCACGGTGACCGCAACACCCCCAGTCAGGGCCGAGGTGTAGATGATCAGATACCGCCCATCCGGCGTGACATCGACCGTGTGCAGCAGCGCTTGCCCCGGTGTCGGCGCATGGATCAGCCGATCCTCAGACTGGTCCGAACCAAGTGCATGGAAATAGACGGCGTGGCCAGAAACACTGGCGCTGAAGACTGCATTCGCCTCGGGTTCAGGAAACCGGGCGTAGTAGAACCCCGATCCATCTGGATGCCAGGCAATGTTGGTGAACCGGGCCCATTCCACCGTGTCGTTCAGCATTGCGCCCGTCGTCGTGTTCATGACGCGAATGGTCCGCCAGTCCGATCCGCCGTCCTGCATGGCGAAAGCCACAAACGCGCTATCGCCAGAGGCTGCCCATTCGGCCAGGGCCACGGTGCCGTCATCCGACCAGGTGTTCGGGTCGATCAGGATGCGGTCCACGCCATCGGCGCCATCGCGCACCAAAAGCTGCGTTTGACTGTCGAGCCCGCCGGTCCGGGTGAAGAAATATCGGCCGTCACGTTCCACAGGTGGGGCCAGGGTTTTGTGGTCCAAGATAGCCGTCAACCGGCGATGAAAGACGTCCCGGCCAGGAAGGCCTTTCAGGTAGGGTGTGGAAAGCGCATTTTGCGCCTCGATCCATTGTGCAACCTCGGCATCCTTTCGCGCGTCGTTTTCCAGCCAGCGGAACGGGTCGGCGACAGTCACGCCAAAGTGCACCTCTGCGGCATCGCCTTGACGGGTTTCCGGGTAGGTCATCGTCGCTGTCTCCTCTGCAAGTGCTGGGGCGATGAACGTGACCAGCGCCACGGCTGCCCCACGAAGAAGGTCCATTTTCGTCGGGACCCTTCCCTTTCTTTCCGGCAGTCCTGTGCACAATCTGCGCGTGGACTTGCGTCCGGCGAACCGGGTGAACTTTGCAGTCATGGTTTCGGCTCCTTGTTTTTTCTCTCAGCCCTTCGGCCAGAGATCGGACACCGCCGTCAGGCGACGGCGTCGCAGATGGGGAGTATGGCACCTGCCCGGATCGCGAGGACGATGCGGGCCGTCACCTCTTCTGTACTCACACGCAGGCCGTCGTTGATGACGGCCGAACTAATCTCTTCGTCCACCAGGCGCATCGCCGCGGTGATCGAAGCCGCGCACAGCCTGACTGCGAAGTCGTCAACGCCGCGCGAGGCACGGTCAGCAACGACGCCGACAAGCTCCACCTCCGCTTCGTGGCACGCCATAAGCCACGCCGAACGAAGTGCGGGCTCGCGGTGCAGGACCGCAAGGATCCTGACGGCGGCGATGCTGTCCCGGACCATGGCATCGTCTGTTACGAATGCCGCCATGGAACGGGCCAGGAATTGGTCGATGCTCTCGGTCTTCGGCCATTGCTTCAGCAGCGCCGCGAAGCGCAACTCGCTGACTTTCAGCACCGGCTCGACGCAAGCTTCCTTCGACCGGAAATATCGCCAGACGGTCCGGGTCGAGATACCGGCCGCGGCAGCGATGTCATCACCGCTCGTCGCGTCGAAACCCTTCTCCCAAAACAGCCGTGCTGCATGGCGGGAAACAGCAAGACGCGCGCTTTCCAGTCTCGGTTCGTCTGTCATCCTTTCCCTCGTTTCGCTCTTTCAGGATCCGAGAGGAAGGCCGCCCCTCGTTAAGGCTGTCACTAAGTGACAAACCCCATATGACACTTAGTGACAGTGAGCGCAAGGGTTCCTGAAGCGGGTGGCCCTAAGCGGACGAACAGGGTTGCTAGTCAGCCGCACGGGTGGGTGTCGACGCCGAAACCGACTTTAGCCAGCGCCTGAAATCCTCCATGGCGGGTGTAAGCGGCCGGTCCGCGGGCCAGGTCAGGTAGTAACTGCCTGCAGGCAGAAGCGTAGAGAACGGTTGAACCAACCGTCCATCAGCAATCCTGCGCGTGAACATGCCGACGGGAAGCAAGGCCACCCCGCCGCCTTCCATGGCGATGTCGGCCATCGCCAGAGAAGAATCGAACATCGGGCCGGTCAGGGGCGGACAGGTTGAACCCGCTTCTGCAAACCAGCGCGGCCATTCATCGTTGCGGTAGCTTCGCAGCAGGACTTCACGGCCAAGATGTTCAGGGTCGGTCAAATACTCGGCAATCGCCGGCGCACAAAGGGGGGCAAGCGGCGCGTCAAGCAAGACCTCCGCCTCAAGCCCGGACCAAGAACCGGCACCATAGCGGATCGCCATGTCCAGCCCCTCACGCAGGATCTCGACGCGGTTGTTGTTGGTCGAGATTCGAAGGTCGATGGTCGGGTGAGTCCGACGAAACGCAGGCAGTCGCGGCAAAAGCCAACCCACGGCAAAGGTAGTGACAACACCGATTTTCAAGGTCTCGATGTCACGGTGTCCGGTGATCCGGTCCAGCGTCCGTGCCATCGCGTCGAACCCGTGTTCCAGCACGGGGTAAAGCGCTCTCGCTTCATCGGTCGGCACCAATCCGCCGGACGCACGCACGAAGAGGGTGACACCCAGCCGATCCTCAAGCCGCGCCACCTGGTGGCTGACCGCGGCCTGCGTAACCCGCAACTCAATGGCCGCACGCGTGAAACTGCCTTGCCTGTAGGCGGCTTCGAACACGCGGAGCCCGTTCAGCGGCAGATCTGGCCGGTCCATTGGCATTACTCCAGCTAATGCCAATGGTGATACTTTGTCGTTTGAGGGCCGTAAAGCGGCAGGATAGATGGCATGCAGTGACATCAATTGATGCCTCACATGTTTTACCCATCGATGGCCGTCCGTCATCCCTCGCCATACCCCGGCGACAGGGCAGGATGGCGCGCCGTCGCTCCAGACAAGGATGATCCCATGATACCCCTTTCATCTGTGCTTCCGTTTCTGGCAGCCGGGCTTTCTTTCGGGTTGCTCGCCCCCGCGCCCGTCTTTGCCAATGACCCCGAGCAGCACCTTGCCGCTACCATCGACCAGATCGAGCGTGACCTTGATGCGCGCGTCGGGCTTGTGATCCGCGACAGCGGTTCGGACTGGTCCTTCAGCCACCGCGCCGACGAACGGTTCCTGATGGCCAGCACCTTCAAGATGATGCTGTGCGGCGCGGTTCTGAACCGTGTGGATGCGGGCGAGATCGCCCTTGCCGAACCGATTGCCATCAAGGCAGAGGACATCCTCGACTACGCACCAGTCACCGAAACGATGGTCGGCAAGACCATGAGCGTGGGTGACCTGTGTCACGCCGCACTGGACATGAGCGACAACACCGCCACGAACCTGCTGATCGACCGGATCGGCGGCCCTGAAAGCGTGACCGATTTCCTGCGCGCGATCGACGATCCGATCAGCCGCGTTGACCGCCGCGAGCCCGAGCTGAACACCTTCATTCCCGGCGATCCAAGGGATACGACCAGTCCGGATGCGATGGCTTCGACCATGGCGGCATTGCTGACGGGGGACGCCCTGTCCCTCAGGTCGCGAACGCAACTCGTCGACTGGATGAGCGGTGGCGGCGTCACCGGCGCGCTGATCCGTGCAAGCACGCCAGAGGGCTGGCATGTTGCAGACCGGTCGGGCAGTGCCGATTTCAACCGCAACATCGTCGCGATGGTGACGCCGCCGGATCGGAAGCCCTATTTCATCGCCATCTTCCTGTCGGATGCAGAAGCCGACTTTGATACCCGCAACGCCGCGGTGATCGCGCTTTCTGAAGCCGCCATGCAGGTCGTGACCAGCCGGTAAGGCGCGACTGCCGCGCGCTGCCTTGTGGCGGCGCGCGGCACACCCCTCAGCTGGGAAAACGCCACCGCCGGACGTGATCGACCAAGGCCCGCAGCTTTGGCGCCATGTGCTTGCGCTGCGGGAAGTAAAGCTGAAACCCGGGAAACGGCGGCAAGTACTCCGTCAAAAGCGGCACCAGCGCCCCGCTTTCAAGATGCTCTCGCATGCAGTCCCGCGTAGCGAAGGTGATGCCGCCTCCGGCCAGCGCCACACGCAACATCAGACGCAGATCGTTGGTCGTGACCTGCGGATCGACCATGACGTCAAAGGGCTTGCCGTCCTGCTCGAACTCCCACCGCCAGGGCGCCGTGTCGGGACTGGGTCGCCACCCGATGCAACGGTGCCGAAGCAGGTCCCGTGGATGAACGGGTGCGCCATGGTGCGCTATGTAGGTCGGTGAAGCCGCCGCGACTTCGCGCTGGGGGCCGCCGACAGGCACGGCGATCATATCCTGTTCGATCACCTCGCCCAGGCGAACCCCCGCGTCGTAACCGTGTGCCACAATATCCAGCTCATCGTCCGTCACCGTCACGTCAACCGTGACCTTGGGATGCGATTCCGCAAAACGCGCCAGCAACGGCCCCGACAGGAAGTCTTCGGCAATTGAGGTGACGGCAAGCCGTAGCCGTCCGCTTGGGGCATCGGCGCTCATCTCCAGGGCCTGTTGAACCGCACCCATCGGCGCGCGCAAACTCTCCACCAGCCGTTCCCCGGCCTCTGTCAGGCGAACGGCGCGGGTCGTGCGCATGACCAGTTGCAGACCCACGCTGTCTTCCAGCCTGCGAATACCCTGGCTGACCGCGGATCGCGTGACGCCAAGCCGGTCCGCTGCGGCCCGAAAGTTCCGCTCATCGGAAACGGCAAGCAAAAGCGGCAGCAAGTTCAAGTCCATTCCGCATCCTCATTGTCGCGTTTGGCTAACCACCCAGTCCAACGATGACGCAATACCTTTTACAGCGGCTGCGGTCCATCTTGCCCGAACTACCGGCAAGAAAAGGGAAAGCCATGAACAAGGTCATTCTGATCACCGGAGCCTCAAGCGGAATTGGCGAAGGCATCGCCCGCGAACTGGGCGCATGTGGTGCGAAGGTTCTGATGGGCGCACGCCGGACGGACCGGCTGGACGCCATCGCCAGTGACTTGCGCGCGTCAGGTGCCGAAATCGCGACTGCCTTCCTTGACGTCACCAACTTTGGTTCCATGCAGGATTTTGCGCGGACAGCGCTTAACCTCTGGGGCCGGATCGACGTCCTGGTGAACAATGCAGGCGTGATGCCTTTGTCCCCCATGTCCGCCCTCAAGGTCGAGGAGTGGGAGCGCATGGTGGACGTGAACATCAAGGGTGTCCTCTGGGGGATCGGCGCTGTCCTGCCGGTCATGGAACGGCAGGGCGAAGGCCAGATCATCAATATCGGCTCTATCGGCGCCTTGCAGGCCGTGCCGACGGCGGCGGTCTATTGTGGCACCAAGTTCGCGGTCCGCGCGATATCGGACGGGCTGCGCCAGGAAAGTCGCGCCATCCGTGTCACCTGCGTCAATCCCGGCGTGGTCGAAAGCGAACTCGCCCTCAGCATCACGCACGAGGACACGCAGGCCCTGATCGGCGATTACCGCGCCGTGGCCTTGCAACCCGCCGACATAGCCCGGGCCGTGCGCCAGCTTATCGAGGCCCCGGCGAGTGTTGACACCACCGAAATCACCATCCGTCCCACCGCATCAGCAAATTGAGGTTCGTCATGACGAAATCGACCATTCTCACCGCCGCCCTTCTGGCCTTGGGCGCAGAGTTCGCCCATGGGTCTTCCCCGCATCCTTATGTCGGGATGTGGGTCACGGCCGATAACCGCATCCGCCACGAACTCTTGCCGAACGGCCGCTACGTTGAGGCCCGTGGCGACCGGGAGCGCGCCTACGAAGGCCGCTACAAGGTGACCGGCAACTATATCGAGTACTGGGATGACACCGGCTTTACCGCCGACGGCACCTTCGTCGAGCCTGATGTGCTGCATCATGCCGGCATGGTCCTCTATCGGAAGTAAGTGCCGCAGCATCGGACGCAGCATTTCGCTTTTTATCGGCGGATATCGGTCGGCCCTCCGTCTTGACGGGGGGCCGACGCAACCGCTTTAGCCGTTCAGAACCGGCAAGGCGCGCAGGCGGTCGCGGGCAAAGTCAAGAAAGCTGCGCAGTTTCGCTGTCACGCGCCGCCCCTCTTGATGAACAAGGTGAACCGGCAGGCGCTCGGCTTCGAAGGCGTCGAGGACCGTCAGCAGGGTGCCATCCTGCAGATCCGGGTCAACCTGATAAGACAGGGCACGCGTCACCCCCCAGCCTCTCCGGGCCAATTCCAGGGCCGCGCCGACATTCGACACCAAGAGCCGTGGTTTCAACCGGACAACCTCGCCCCGGTCTTTGCCAAACCGCCAGTCTGCCGTTGGTGTGATGCTCCCGATCGAGATGATCTTGTGATGGGCAAGGTCTGCCGGCCTCTGCGGAACCCCGTGTTTTCTCAGATAATCTGGTGTCGCGCAGACCACCCGGCGCACCTGCCCCACCCGCAGCGCCGTCAGGCCGGAGGGGGGCAAATCGCCAATCCGAAGGGCAACATCAATCCCTTCCTCGACCAGGTTCACGATCCGATCAACGGTCAGCAGGTCAGCCGACACCGCTGGATAAGCATCCAGGAAATCGGCAAGGATCGGGGCCACGTGGATATGCCCGAACTCGACCGGGGCGGTGACCCGCAGATGGCCAGTCGGCTCTGCCGCTGTGCCAGAGGCCAGATCGTCGGCCGCCCGCAGATCCGCCAGAATGCCGCGCACCTCCTCCAGATAGCCCCGGCCCACATCCGTAAGCCGCACCACCCGCGTCGTGCGCAGGAAAAGTCGCGCGCCAAGGCGTTCCTCCAACTCGTTCACGCCGCGCGTCACGGATGGCGGGCTTAGACCCGTCGCCCGTGCGCCACCGGCAAAACTGCCGGCCTCGGCGACGGCGACGAACACCTCCAGCATCTGTATCCGGTCCATCTTTTTATTCCGTAATGCAGAATAGTGACTTCCAACATTGCCGTATTCTTTCGATTTGGCAAAGGAATTAGCTTCGGTTGAACGCAACGGGGCAGCCCCACGCCTGAAACGTCGACCGAAAGGACAGAACCAATGACCACCCCGATCAAACTCTACCGCAACCCGAAATCGGGCCACTGCCATCGGGTCGAACTGATGCTGGCCTTTCTTGGCCTGCCGTATGAAACCATCGACCTCGACATGGCAAATGGTGCCCACAAAGCGCCTGCCTACCTTCGGATCAGCCCCTTCGGTCTGGTCCCTGCAATCGACGACAACGGGCACACCTTATCTGACAGCAATGCGATCTTGATCTACCTGGTGCAGACCTACGCCCGGGGGTCGCACTGGCTGCCGGATGAGGCGAGGGCCGCCGCCGAGGTCCAGCGCTGGCTGACCGTGGCTGCCGACAACATCTACGCCGGTCCCTGCGCCGCGCGTCTGGTCAAGGTCTTCGGCACTGGCCACGATCACTCGGCTGCGGTTGCCAAGGCGCATGACCTGTTCAAGGTCATGGACGCGCATCTGGCGGGCCGTGACTGGCTGGCCGCAGGCAGCATCACCATCGCCGACGTGGCAGGCTACAGCTACATCGCGCACGCGCCCGAAGGTGGCGTCGCCCTCGCGCCCTACCCCAATATCCGTGCCTGGCTGGCCCGCATTGAGGCGCAGCCGAACTTCGTGCCGATGGCCGCCTCCCCGATCCCGGAGCTGGTGTGACAACCAAACCGCGCCGGGGCCCCGGTCACCGGCGCGCCATGTCAAAGAGCAGGACCATGACCCCGACAGACATCCCCAATCCCTTCCACGAAGGTGAGCGTGCCGCGCAGGCCCGCGCGGGCGTGGGCGACATGGCAGCGCGTGTCGGCGGCTTTATCCGTGACCACCTCCCGGAACAGCACCGCGCGTTTTACACCTCCTTGCCGTTCCTCGTGGTCGCGGGCGGGGATGCGGCGGGCCTGACCTGGGTCACGCTGGTCGAAGGGCCGAACGGCTTTGCCACCTCGCCCGACCCGCGCCACATCACGCTGAACACCTCGCTTCTGGCGGACGACCCGCTTGCCGCTGCCTTCGCTTCGGGAACCGAGATCGGCGTTCTGGGGATCGAACTGGCGACCCGCCGCCGCAACCGCTTTAGCGGCCATGCCCGACCTTCCGGACATGGCTATGCAATCGATATCCGCCAAAGCTTCGGGAACTGCCCGCAGTACATCCACGAACGTGCCGTAACCCGCGTCAAAACCGTGCCCGGCAAAGTCCAACGGTCAGAAGCCCTGACCAAGGACCAGATCGCCCGCATTGCCGCCGCCGACACCTTCTTCATCGGTTCTGGCCATCCCAAAGCCGCGGGCAACGCGCGCGGCTACGACGCCAGCCACCGGGGTGGCGCGCCGGGCTTTGTCCGCGTGGACGGGCCCCGCCGTCTGCTGATCCCCGATTATGCCGGCAACAATTTCTTCAACACCATCGGCAACCTGGTTGCCGACCCCCGCGTGGGCCTCTTGATCATCGATTTTGAAACTGGCGGGCTCTTGCACCTGACCGGGCGCGCCAAGATCGACTGGTCGCCCGACCATACCCATGATCCGGACGCCCGGCGTGTCATCACGGTCGACATCGATGCCGTGATTGATCGCCCAGGTGCGGTGTCGCTGCGGTGGGCAGGGCTTGGTCACCTGTCGCGGCAGCTGAAGATCGCCAGCAAGGTCCGCGAAAGCCAGGACATCACCTCCTTCTACCTGGTGCCCGCAGATGACCGCCCGCTCGACCCGTTTCAGGCCGGGCAGCACCTGCCAATCGAGGTGCAAATTCCCGGCCAGCGCAGTATCGCCAGTCGGTCCTATTCCCTGTCCGGGCCTCCGCAGGACCGCCGGTTCTACCGCATCAGCGTGAAGCGGACGGACGGGGGGCTTGTCTCGCAGTTCCTGCATGACCACGTCCATGAGGGCAGCGTCATCGCAGCGCATCGGCCCTCGGGCGACTTCACCCTGCCCGGCCCGGACTGTCCGCTGGTGCTGGTCAGCGCCGGCGTCGGCCTGACCCCGATGCTGTCCGCTTTGTGGGAAAATGTCAGCCAGCAAAACCGACCTGTCTGGTATGTCCACGCGACGCGAAACGGCGCCACCCACGCCTTTCGCGATGAGGTGAAAGGCCTTGTGGACGCCAACGCCAATCTGCACAGCCTTGTGCTCTACAGCCAGCCAAGGCCAACCGATCGGCCCGGTGTGGACTATGACCGGCAGGGCCGGATCACCGCAAAGGATCTGCTTTCCCTTGGGGCGGGTCCACGCGCCCACTACATGCTTTGCGGCCCGGCTGAGTTTCAGTCCAGCATCCAGCGTGGCCTCATTGCCTCTGGTGTCCCAGAGGACCGAATCCAGCAAGAGACCTTCGGACCGGAAGGCCAAGGTAGCCCAACAAATCGCGGTCAATGACCTGGGGCCGTGGGTCTTGCCATATGTGGCTCAACCAGCCGGGTCTGCGAAAGGTCTTCTGGACAATAGGTCGCCAGGACCTCCCCCAAGTCCGGTCCCGCTTTTCCGAAGCCGCAAAGCCGCCGCGTCCCGTGGGGCAGCCGCAGGTCGCCGGCAAAGTATTTTGCCCCGACTACGAATAGCGCTTGCATACGTATGCCAAACAGGTCACTTGTTCCACGACATGGAACGATGCTTTGCTTTTCGATGAGTCGCGAAGCGGCGCAGTTGGAGAGATGACGATGTCGGAAAAGTCCACCAGTACGAAAGGCGGCGACCTGACGCCCGCGACGACGGGACGGGTGATGCAGGTCGAGCGGCACGACTACACCGACCTTGCGCCGCAGAACGCCAAGCGCACCCAGCCGATGCGCGGGTTCGATGCGATCTATACCGACATCGTCGACTACATCGTCCGCTGCACCCACCTGATCTGGGACGAACGCGACATCGGCCTGATCTACAGCCACTACACCCACAACTGCGTGCTCTACGGCACCACCGGCACGCTTTACACGCGCGAAGAGGTCGTCCGCGACACGATCCAGCGCCTCGTCTCCTTCCCCGAACGCCGCGGCATGGCGACCCATGTGATCTGGAAAGGGAACGAGGACGACGGCTTTTACACCTCGCACCTCGTCACCGGCACAGGGCGGCACAGCCAGAACGGCCACCTCGGGCCCGCCACCGGCCGGATGTTCACCAGCCGCACCGTCGCCGACTGCATGATCTATGAAAACAAGATCTACCGCGAGTGGGTCGTCGCCGATACCACCGCTATCCTGCAGCAACTGGGCATCGACGTGCAGGGCTATGCCGAGCGCATTGCGAAGGCGGCCTTCGACAAGGGCATGGTTTCGCTGGATATCGGCGAAAACCGCGCGCAAATCGGCCAGTACCCGCCCGAGGCCGAGCCGGACCTCAGCCTCGCCGCCACCGACCTCGAACGCCATACGATCCGCTGGCTGCACGACGTCTTCAACCGCAAGATGCTGGGCACCATCGCCAAGGTCTACGCCCCTACCGCGCAGTACCACGGCCCGCTGATGGCCGAGCTTTACGGCCACGCCGCGATCATCCACCAGACGCTCGGCCTGATCGGATCAATCCCCGATGCCGCCTTCACCGTCCACCACATCTGCTCCACCCCGTGTGAGGAAGGCGGCGAGAAAGTCGCCGTCCGCTGGATCATGGAAGGCCACCATATCGGCTACGGCATCCTGAACCACCTTGGCGCACCGACGGGCAAGCGGGTGCAGATCATGGGCATCACCCATTTCCACTACAAGAACGGCAAGATCGTCGACGAATGGCGCGTCTATGACGAGGCCTCGGCGCTGGTCCAGGTCAAGCTGGCGCAGATGGCCGACGTCAAGGCTGCGGGCCTCGCAGCCGACTGAGCTGCCACCAAGACCGGCAAACGGCCCGCTCGAAAGGCGGGCCGTTTTGCATTCCGGGCAACCTGCGGCAGGCCCTCGCACATAGTATTTGCAATCGTATGCAAAAGATGCTTACCTTCCGCAAGAGCCGGGACCGAGTGAGTCCCGCCGTAAGGCCAAGCCAACGGGCGAGCCATCGCCAGCAGAGGGGAACCACCAAATGAAATTCACCAAAACCTTCGCGGCGGGTGCAGTCAGCCTGGCCGCACTCCTGGCCGGAACCGCCGCCTTCGCCGACTGCGGGATCGAGGGCGCGGGCTCGGTCCGCATCCTGTCGAACGACTTCGAGGCGCTGCGCATCGTCAACGACGTGGCCCTGTCCTGCGCCACCGCCGATGTGACCGTCACGGCGAATGCCACGGCCGAGCACAAGAACATCCAGGGCCCCGCCCTCACCGTGAACCCGGCGGAATACACCGTCGCCGTCGTCGCCAACAACTCCATCGTGCCGCTTCTTAATGACGACCTGATCCGCCCGCTGGATGATCTTGTCGCCAAATACGGCGCCTCGCTGCAGCCGAACCAGCTGATCAAGATCGACGGCAAGGTCATGGCCATCGCCTTCATGGGCAACGGCCAGCACATGTTCTACCGCAAGGACATTCTGGAAAAGGCAGGCGTCGCCGTGCCGACCAGCACCGAAGAAGTCCTCGCCGCCGCGCAGGCGATCAAGGACGCGGGGTTGATGGAATATCCGCTTGCGGCCTCGAACAAGCCCGGCTGGGACCTCGCGGCTGAATTCGTGAACCTCTACCTCGGCACCGGTGACGAATTCTTCGCCCCCGGCAGTGCCGAGCTTGCCATCGACAACGACAACGGTCGCAAGGTTCTGGAAACCATGCGCGCCATGACCACCTTCATGAACCCCGACTACCTGACCTATGACGCGAATGAGCTGAACAAGCTCTGGGACGCAGGCAATGTCGCGATCATGAACCAGTGGGGCTCGCTGGCAGGCGCGGCAACCGACCCGGCCACCGCCAATGCTGAGGTGGCGGCCAACACCGGCTTTGCGGCGGCACCGACCATCGGCGGCGGCACGATCCCGGGAGCTGCGCTGTGGTGGGACGGCTTCACCATCGCGAAGAACATCTCGGACGAAGACGCCGCGGCCTCGTTCCAGGCCATGGTCAAGGGCATCTCTCCGGAAACCATCGCCGCGAACCCGACTGCCGCCACCTGGCTGGTCGCAGGGTTTGAACCGGGCCCGACCGCCGTTGGCGTGATCGGCAATGCCAAGGGCGGCGCGCGCGCCTATCCGATGCAGCCCTACATGGGCCTTCTGCACACCGCGTTGTCGGCCGAACTCGCCGACTTCATCGCCGGCAAGGAAGACGCGGACCAAGCCCTCGCCGACGTGAAGGCCGCCTATGACGCCGCTGCCAAAGAAGGCGGCTTCCTGAAGTAACGGCGCGACCTCGCGCCCTGCCCGGCTGCAAAACCTTCTTGCAGCCGGGCCTCCTTAACCCCCACCCTTGCTGTAGCGTTGTCCCGGGGCCATGCCGCCCCCCAGCCCCGGATTGCCCTGATGCCGCATCGCACGTTCTTCGTCTTCATCTTCCCCTCGATCCTGGCGATGGTCCTCTTCATCACGCTGCCCATCGTCTCGGTCGTGGTGCAGTCCTTGTTCGTCCAGCACGAAGCCGTCCTGATCACGGTGGAAAACTGCGATCCCTTCGGCTGCTCCGAACAGACCCGGATCGACACCGAAGCAATGGCGAAGCTTGAGGCGGAACAGCCCCTCGGCCAATTCGCAGGTTTCGCCAACTACCTGAACCGCAACCACCTGGCTGTGGACGAGATCGGCGCGATCTTCGCCGACAATCAAGGCCTTGGCGATATCGTCAGCCAAATCTTCAACCTGCCCTTCTACAAGGCGCTGTCCTTCACCCTGGTCTACTGCTTCCTGGTGACCCCCCTCGCCATGGCCCTTGGCTTCGCCATCGCGCTGGCGGTGAACACGCTGCCCGCCCTCCTGAAGGGCCC
Organism: Rhodobacter sp.; assembly: GCA_027489175.1. Taxonomy (GTDB): domain Bacteria; phylum Pseudomonadota; class Alphaproteobacteria; order Rhodobacterales; family Rhodobacteraceae; genus Tabrizicola. The sequence goes on along the minus strand of JAIYAE010000004.1, from coordinate 288,186 downwards.
AACGATCTTCGTCTCGATCCTGCCGATGATCATCACACCGCTCGTCGGCTCGCTGATCCTCGCCTGGATGTTCAACCCCTCCGGCATTCTCGGGGCCACCCTGCAAAGCCTGACTGGCGACCCGACGCTCTCGCTCCGCGCCTCGCCAGCCCTGACCTGGATCGTCCTTCTGGTCTATGGCGTCTGGACCAACGGCCCCTTTTCCTTCGTCGTCTTCTACGCGGGCCTCCAGACCGTCCCGCAGGACACCGTGGAAAGCGCGAAAATTGACGGGGCAAGCCGGTGGGAGGTGATCCGCCACGTCATCATCCCCCACCTCGCGCCGCTGGCCACTTTCGTCGCCCTCGTCCAGCTGATGGACAACTTCCGCGTCTTCGAGCCCATCGTCGGCTTTTCGGCCGAGGCGAACGCGACCTCCCTCAGCTGGCTTGTCTTCAACGACCTTGTCGGTCAGGACGCCCAGCTGTTCGGCTCCGCCGCCGCGACCTCGGTCATCACCATTGTCGGCGTTCTGATCCTCCTCGCCCCCGTCCTCCGCCGCACCTGGCGTGAGTTCAACCAGAAGGCGGTCTGACATGAGCGTCGCCACCCGCCGCCCCGCCGCGCTGAACGCCCTGATCCTCGCCTTCCTGGCGATCTGGGTCATAGCCGCCGCCTTCCCCTTCGCCTGGACCGTCTGGGGCAGCTTCAAGGTCGAGGCTGACTTCTTCTCGCGGCAGTCCTGGTGGATGGCGATCGAGGGCACGCGTACCCAGGCGCAGACCGGGTCAGCTTTCACGCTGGCCGGCTACGAAGGCGCCTGGGTGCAGAACGAATTCTGGAAGGCCGCCATCAACACCCTGATCGTCACGGTCTCCGTCACCCTAATCTCCCTCACCATCGGCACTTTGGGCGGTTACGCCCTCGCCCGCTCCGGCTACCGCTACGCCTTCTGGATCCTGATCGCCGCGCTGATCTTCCGCGCCATGCCGCATATCACGCTGGTCTCGGGCTACATGCTGCCGTTCTTCCAGCTGAACATCTGGGGTGTCCTGCCGACGACGATCATCGTCCTTGTGGCGATCAACCAGCCCTTCACCCTCTGGATGCTGCACAGCTTCTTCCTGTCGATCCCCAAGGACCTCGACGAAAGCGCCATGGTCGACGGCTGCACCCGGTTTCAGGCCTTCCGAATGGTCATCATCCCCGTGATGTGGCCCGGCGTCATCACCACCGGCCTCTTCTCGTTCCTGCTCGGCTACAACGACTTCGCCGTGACCTCGATGCTTCTCGCCCAGGAAAACCAGACCATGGTCCCGAAGATCGCCAGCTTCCTCGGCTCGATCCAGAACGAGGGCAACGTCATGTTCGCCGTCGCCGCCGTCGTCTCGGCCACCGTGCCCTTGTTCATCCTCGTCCTCTTCTTCCAGCGCCAGATCGTCTCCGGTCTGACCGCCGGCGCCGTGAAAGGGTAGCCCATGGCCCAGATCCGTCTGCAGAACGTCTCGAAACGCTGGGGCTCCTACGTCGGTGTCGACAACCTGTCGCTCGACATCGCAGATGCCGAGTTCATCGTCTTCCTCGGCCCCTCCGGCTGCGGCAAGACCACCACAATGCGGATGATCGCGGGCCTTGAAGACGTGACCGAAGGCGAGATCTGGATCGGTGACCGCATGGTCAACGCGCTGGAGCCGAAAGACCGCGACATCTCGATGGTGTTCCAGTCCTACGGCCTTTACCCGAACCTCACGGTCTACGAAAACATCCGCTTCCCCCTGAAAGTCCGCCGCATCCCGGCCAGCGAACACCACGACCGCGTCATGAAAGCCGCCGCGATGGTCGAGCTTGGCCCCTTCCTCGACCGCCGTCCCGCAGCCCTCTCCGGCGGCCAGCGCCAGCGCGTCGCCCTCGCCCGTGCCATCGTCCGCGAACCCAACGCCTTCCTGATGGACGAACCCCTGTCGAACCTCGACGCCAAGCTCCGCGTCTCGACCCGCGCGCAGATCAAGCACCTGCACCACACGCTCCGCCGCACCACGATCTACGTCACCCATGACCAGATCGAGGCGATGACCCTCGCCGACCGCGTCGTCGTGATGAACCAGGGCCTCGTCCAGCAGCTTGGCACCCCGACCGAGATCTACGACCGCCCCGCCAACACCTTCGTCGCCAGCTTCATCGGCTCCCCCGCCATGAACCTCATCCCCGGTGAGATCACCGACGGCACCTTCCGCGCCGAAGGCACCGCCATCCCTGCCCCGGGCCAAGGCCCCGTCACCCTCGGCTTCCGCGCTGAAGACGTCCGCGTCAGCCCCGAACCAGCCCAACTCACCGCCCCCGTCTACTCGATGGAGCTTCTCGGCGACGCCACCCTCGTCTCCGTCCGCATCGGCGCCGCCCTCGTCTCCGTCCGCGCCCACAAGGACTTTCGCATCGCTATCGGCGCGCCCCTTCATGTGGCGATCCCGACCAACAAGATCCACCTCTTCGACGCCAAGACCGGCCAACGCCTATGACGGGCTTGCCCGGCCCTGCATTCTCCCCCAAGACTGCCCCCGCAGGTCGGAGGCAACATGGCTGACAAGGTAACATCCCTCGAAGTGGCAGCCCTCGCGGGCGTCAGCCAATCCGCCGTCAGCCGCGTTTTCACCCCCGGCTCCTCGGTCTCGCAAAAGACCGCCGAGAAAGTCCGCGCCGCCGCCGCGCAACTGGGTTACCGCCCCAACGTCCTGGCCCGTGCGATGAAGTCCGGCAGATCGCGCATCATCGGACTGGTCGTCGCCTACCTGGAAAACTACTTCTACCCCGAGATGGTCGAACGCCTGTCGGTCGAGTTGCAAAAGGTCGGCTACCACGTCCTGATCTTCCTTGCCCCCGTCAACGTCGACAACGTCGACAAGGTCGTGTCCGAGATCATGGATTACCAGGTTGACGGCATCGTCCTCGCCTCGGTCTCGCTGTCGTCGGACCTCGCCAAGCGCTGCCAATCCACCGGCCTGCCCGTGGTCCTTTTCAACCGGGGCCATGCCGACAAGAATCTTTATTCCGTCACCTCTGACAACTTCGCCGGGGGCAAGGCGCTGGCCGATTACCTCTGCGCGCTGGGGCACGAGCGTATCGCCTATATCGCGGGTTTCTCTGGGGCCACCACCCAGATTGACCGTGAGGCCGGCTTTCGCGCCGGCCTTGCCGAGGCAGGGAAAGAGCTTTTCGCCCGCGCTGAAGGCAATTTCGACTACCGCACCGCCCAATCCGCGGCGAGAGAGCTCTTCGCAACCTCCCGCCGCCCGGACGCGGTCTTCGTCGCCAATGACCATATGGCCTTCGCCGTGATGGACGTGCTGCGCTTCGAACTGGGTCTCAAGGTGCCGGAAGACGTCTCGGTCGTCGGTTTCGACGACGTCCCCCCCGCCGCCTGGCCCGCCTACAACCTGACCAGCTTCCGCCAGCGCGTCGACGCGATGGTCGCTGAAACCGTCACGATGCTGCTGGCCCGCATCGAAGGTGACGACAGCGGCTCGCGGCATGTCGTTCTTGGCGGGGAACTGGTGATCCGCGGCTCGACCCGCCGCTACGGGGACACGCGATGAAAACCGATTTCACCGAAACCGAATTCCGCGCCCGCCTTTCCGCGCTTGGCCTGACGCTGGACGCCAAGGCCTTCGCCGCCGCCTGGGCCGGGGCACAGCACCTTCGCGGCGAAGTCGCGAAGGTTCAGGCCTACCTCGACAGGTCCGAATGACCGATCCCGCGGACCTTTCACTGCCTGAGGCCGCCGCGATGTTGCGCGGCGGAACCCTCACCTCCCGCGCCCTGACACAGGCCGTGCTGGATCGTATCGCCGCCCGCAACCCTCGGCTTCACGCCTTCACCCACATCGCCGCCGATGCCCTCACCCAGGCCGAACGCGCCGACACGTTGCTTGCCGCTGGGGACCCCGGCCCCCTGTGCGGCCTGCCCATCGCCGTGAAAGACCTGATCGACGTGGCAGGCCAACCCGCCACCTCCGGCTCCCGCGTCCTTGCGGGGCGCATCGCTAACACCGACGCCCCCGCCGTGGCCCGCCTTCGCGCCCAAGGCGCTGTCCTGATCGGCAAAGTCGCGACCTACGAATTCGCGATGGTCGGCCCCGACCTCACCCTCCCCGACCCGCCCGCCCGCAACCCCTGGAACCCCGCCCACATCACCGGCGGCTCCTCCTCCGGCTCTGCCGCTGCGGTCGCCGGAGGCCTCGTCCGCCTCGCCATCGGCACCGACACCGGCGGCTCGATCCGCTCCCCCGCCGCCTACTCCGGCTGCGTCGGCCTCAAGCCCACCTACGACCGCGTTTCCCGCAGCGGGGCTTTCCCACTCTCCCCCAGCTTTGACCACATCGGCCCCCTCGCCGCGACGGTGGAAGAAGCCGCCCTCGCCCTCGACGCGATGACCGAAGGCAAATGGCGCCCCGCCTCCGCCCGCATCGGCCAACCCATCACCGGCCTGAAAATCGCTTACGCCCGCGACTGGTTCGCCGACGACCCGCAGGCAACCCCGGCCCTCATCCGCGCCATGGACGAGGCCGCGTCGACCATCTCCCTCCTCGGCGCACAGATCACCCTGGTGACGCTGCCCAACTACGCCCCCCACGAGGCCGCCGCCTCAGTGATCCTCCACGCCGAAGCGCTGGAGGAACACCGCACCCTGATCCGCGACCATGCCAGCGACTACGGTCGCCCAACCCTGCAATGCCTGGCTTTCGGTGCTGCCATCGACCCGGAAGACCTGGCGAAAGCCCGCGAAGCCCAAACCCGCCTGACCGCCGAGATGCTGCAGGCGATGGACGGATATGACCTGATCCTCACTGCCACCACCTTGACGCCCGCGCTGCCGTTCTCCGCCTTTGACGGCGAGAAGGCCGTCTGGACCCCGATGCGCACCATCGCCTTCAACCTGACCGGCCAACCGGCCCTGTCGCTGCCCGCAGGGTTTGAAAACGGTCTGCCGCTGGGTCTGCAACTGATCGCGCGGCACGGCGACGAAGACCTTCTTTGCGCGGCAGGTCATGCCTTTGAACGGGCAACCGACCATTCCGTCCAGCGTCCGAACCCCTAAAAGTCCGTGTGGGCAAAAGTTAAGGGCCGCTTAACGCGGCCCTTTAAGCTATTGATCCGGCTTCAAAACCCTAAAATGTCCACCGTGGACAGTCAGCGCACCTGCATCCGGTCCAGCCGCAGCTGCGCCGCCCGCCGGTGACCCTCCAGCCCCTCACTCGCCGCCTGACGCGCCGCCGGAGGGGCAACCTGCTTGACGCCCTCTTCCGACAGCCACTGATGCGTCGCGATCTTCACATAGGCCCCCACCCAAAGCCCCCCCGTATACCGCCCCGCCGCCATCGTCGGCAGCGTGTGGTTCGTCCCGGAACACTTGTCCGAATAGACCACGCTGGCGAGTTCCCCGATGAACAGCGACCCATAATTCGTCAGCTTCGCCGCCATCCCATGCGGGTCCCGGGTATGAACCTGCAGATGCTCCGCCGCGATCCAGTCTGAATAGGCGATCATCGCCGCCTCATCCTCACACACCGCAACCTCCCCATAATCCCGCCACGCAGGCGCGGCGACCGAGGCTGTGGACAGCCCCTCCAGCTGCCGCTCCACTTCCGCCACAACCGCCTCGGCCAGTTTCCGGTCCGTCGTGATCAGCCCCACCCGCGTCCTCACGTCATGCTCGGCCTGCGCCAGGAGGTCCGTCGCGATCATCTCCACATCCCCGGTCTCGTCCGCCAGGATGTAGATCTCCGACGGCCCTGCCAGTTGGTCGATCCCCACCGGCCCGAACACCTGCCGCTTCGCCTCGTTCACGAAGGCATTGCCGGGTCCCATGATCTTCATCACCGCCGGCACCGATTCCGTCCCGTAAGCCATCGCCGCGATCGCCTGCGCGCCCCCGATCCGGAACACCCGGTCCGCGCCCGACAGATGACACCCCGCCACCATCGCCTGATGGGCGTTCGGCGGCAGACAAGCGATCACCTCCTTCACCCCGGCAACCTTGGCCGGAACGATGGTCATGATCGGCGCCGACAACAGCGGGAACCGCCCGCCCGGCACATAGCAGCCCACCCGGTCAATCGGGATCACCCGATGGCCCATGTGCACCCCCGGCAGCGCTTCCATGTCCAGGGGCAGGATCGTCGCCAGCTGCGCCTCGGCAAAGCGGCGGACGTTGGCGATGGCAAATTCGGTGTCCTTCTGGGTCTGCGGGTCCAGCGCCGCAACCGCCGCCTCCCGCTCGGCCAAGGTGATCTCCAGCGCGCCAATCTCGACCTTGTCGAACTTGGCCGAATACTCCCGCACCGCCGCATCGCCCCGGGCCTTCACGTCCGCCAGCACCCCCGCCACCAGTTCGGCCACCGGTTTGTTGTCATTCTCGGCGCTGCGTGTGGGGGCCTTGACCCAGGTGACTTTTGCGAAAAGGCTGGCTTCGGACTGGGCGGACATTTCGGCTCCTTTCGGCCCGGCAAGCGGGCGTGACTGTTTGCCCTGTTGTAGCGGTGTTTGCATACGTCTGCAATTCCTGATTCCGCTGCCTCATCGCGCCAGAATCGCCTGCGCCTGAACATGAAGGTGGTCTGGTCGCAGATGCCTCTTGCCTTGCCCGAGGCCCGGGACTAATCATATTGCAAACGTATTCAAGAGGCGAACATGGCAATCACCTGGCTCAAGCGCGGAAAGCCCGAGGCGGAACGGGCGGCGGATGATGCGCAGGTCCGGGCAACGGTGGAATCGGTCCTGACCGATATCGAAACCCGGGGCGATGCGGCCGTGCGCGCGTTGTCGGTGAAGTTCGACAACTACGACCCGCCTGCCTTCCGCCTGACCCCGTCCGAAATCGACGCCGCCATCCAGAAGGTCGCCCCACGCGATATCGAGGATATCCGGTTTGCCCAGACCCAGATCCGCCGTTTTGCCGAGGTGCAGCGCGCCAGCATGACGGATGTGGAGGTGGAAACCCTTCCCGGCGTGATCCTTGGTCACCGCAACATCCCGGTCCAGTCGGTCGGCTGCTACGTCCCCGGCGGCAAGTTCCCGATGGTCGCCAGCGCGCACATGTCCGTCCTGACCGCCTCGGTTGCCGGTGTCCCCCGGATCATCGCCTCCGCCCCGCCGGTGAACGGCGCGCCCCACCCCGCCATCGTCGCCGCGATGCACATGGGCGGCGCGCATGAGATCTATGTCCTCGGCGGCATGCAGGCCGTCGGCGCCATGGCCTTGGGAACGGAAACCATCAAACCCGTCGACATGCTGGTCGGTCCCGGCAACGCCTATGTCGCCGAAGCCAAGCGCCAGCTGTACGGTCGCGTTGGCATTGACCTCTTTGCTGGCCCGACCGAGACGATGGTCATCGCCGACGACACCGTCGATGCCGAGCTTTGCGCAACCGACCTTCTTGGCCAGGCGGAGCATGGCTACAACTCTCCCGCCGTCCTTGTCACCAACTCCCGCAAGCTCGCGGACGCCACTCTGGCCGAGATTGACCGCCTGCTGCAAATCCTTCCCACCGCCGCCACCGCTGCCGTCAGCTGGCGCGACTATGGCGAGGTCATCCTCTGCGACAGCCATGACGAAATGCTGGGCACCGCCAATGACATCGCCAGCGAGCATGTGCAGGTCATGACCAACCGTGACGACTGGTACCTGCAGAACATGCACTCATACGGCGCGCTGTTCCTTGGGCCGCGAACCAATGTGGCAAATGGCGACAAGGTGATCGGCACCAACCACACGCTGCCGACGAAGAAAGCCGGGCGCTACACGGGCGGGCTCTGGGTTGGAAAGTTCCTGAAAACCCACAGCTATCAGCGCGTCACGACCGACGCCGCCGCCGCGATGATCGGCGAATATGGCAGCCGCCTGTGCATGCTGGAGGGCTTCGTCGGCCATGCCGAGCAGTGCAACATCCGCGTCCGCCGCTATGGCGGCCGCAACGTGGAATACGGGACCGCCGCCGAATGACCCTGCCGCGCACGCCCTCCTTCCGCCTGGACGGCCGCCGCGCGCTGGTGGCGGGGGCGTCTTCGGGCATCGGGGCGGCCTGCGCCGTGGCCTTGGCGGAACAGGGCGCCGAGGTCACGCTCTGCGCCCGCCGGGAACCCGAACTGCGTGCCCTGGCCGCGGAGATGCGGGCGGCTGGTCTGAAGGCCGACATCCTCCCCCTCGATATCACCGACGTCGCCGCGACCGAGGCCGCGCTGGCCGCGCGTCCGGCCTTCGATGCGCTGGTCAACTCTGCCGGCCTTGCACGCCACACCCCTGCCATCGACACGACGCCCAGTGATTACGACGCCGTCACAGACCTCAACGTCCGCGCGGCCTTCTTCCTGACGCGCACCGTCGCCAAGCGCCTGCTGGCCGAGGGCAAACCGGGAAGCCTCATCAACATCACCAGCCAGATGGCCCATGTCGGCGGGCCGGAGCGCGCGGTCTATTCCGCCACCAAGCACGCGGTCGAAGGCATGACCAAGTCGATGGCCATCGAATGGGGACCGCACGGCATCCGCGTCAACACGATCGCGCCGACCTTCATCCGCACCGCATTGACCGCCGCCACCTTCGCCAACCCGGAACGCGCCGCCTGGATCGCGTCGAAGATCAAGCTGAACCGCGTGGGCGAGGTCGAGGACATCATGGGCGCGGTCGCCTTCCTTGCTTCGGACGCGGCGGGGCTGATCACCGGCACCTCGCTGATCGTCGATGGCGGTTGGACCGCAGGCTGAAAGGGACGAGAATGGGACGCTTCGCCACCCTGCCCGACTACATTCAGGGCGTGACCTACGAAATCTGGGAAGGTCGCCAGATCGCCCTGCTGCATCAGGCCTATGGCAAGGACATGATCGCCCGGTCGACCCTTGGGGTGATGACGGGCAACGTCGATGTAATCAACGACACCCTCGCCAGCTTGGCCGCCTTTCCCGACCGGCAGATCTACGGGGACGACGTCATCTGGTCGGGGGATGAGGCCAATGGCTACCTCTCCTCGCACCGATCCATGATCATCGGGACCCATAGCGGGCACGGGGTTTTTGGCCCCCCAACCGGCAAGGTGGTGGCCGCGCGCTGCATCGCCGATTGCTATGTGCAGGATGAGGTCATCACCGACGAATGGCTTTGCTATGACATAGGGGCGATGGTCCGCCAGTTGGGCCACAGCCCGGAAGCCTGGGCGCGCGCCTCGATTGCGCGCGAGGGCGGGCCGGACAGGGCCCGGCGGCCCTTCACGCCAGCGATCGACCTTCCCGGACCCTACAAAGGCCGCGGCAACGACCATCCACTGGGGCAGCGGCTGGCCGACATTCTGACGGCGATCATGGCCAAGGACGTGGCCGTCATTCGCCGCACTTACGACCGGGCGGTAAACCTCAGCCATGCGGGTGGCGTCACCGGCTGGGGCATCCCGTTCGCCGAAGCGCAGTGGATGCAACTGCGCACCGCGTTCCCCGATGCCAATTTCACCATCCACCACCAGATCGGCCGCGCCGATCCCGGTGAACCCAACCGCGCCGCCATTCGCTGGTCGCTGGACGGCCATCACACCGGCTTCGGTCTCTTCGGCGCCCCGACCGGGGCACCGGTTCATATCATGGGCTTCACCCACGCCGAGTTCGGCCCCTGGGGATTACGCCGCGAATTCAGCCTGTGGGACGAGGTTTCCATCTGGAAACAGATCCTGCTCAGCCACCCAGACCACTCCTACCAAGGATAAAAGAGATGACCCCGCAAGAGATGGAAGCCCGCATCGTCCGCTACGGCGACCTTCGGCCCTGCAAGACCGCCTTCATCGATGCCCATACCCCAGGCAGCGACAGGAAGGAGAACTTCACGATCATCGGCGGCGGCGTGTCGGAAAGCCCCGATCAGCACGTCCATATCGTCGACACGCCCGGCTTTAACATCGGCGCGGCGGGGCAACCCCCGGGCTGCCGCAACTCGCTCCATTCCCACCGCACCGCCGAGGTGTTCTTCGTGCTGAAGGGCCGCTGGCGGTTCTTCTGGGGCCGCTGGGGCACGGCGGGAGAGTTCATTGCCGAAGAGGGTGACATTTTCAACATCCCTACAGGCATCTTCCGGGCGTTCGAGAATGTCGGCACCGATTACGGGATGATCATGGCGATCCTCGGCGGCGACGATGCCGGGGGCGGCGTGATCTGGGCGCCGCAGGTCATCACCGACGCCAAGGATTACGGGCTGATCCTGGGGAAAAACGGCAAGCTTTACGACACGAAGAAGGGGCAAAGCCTGCCCGACGGCGTGCCGCCGATGCCCTTGCTGACCGACGAGGAGCTGAAGGCCTTCCCTGAACCCACCACCGCCGAGGTGATCCCGAACCACGTCGCCCGGTATTGGGACCTCATGGCGCTTTCTGACCGCCAGCCCGCCAAAGTGATCGGTGCGCACGGCAAGCTGCGCGACCGTCCGGGTTTTGAGGTCGAGTTCCTGTCGCGAAACTCCATCCCAGACACGCCCTATACGTTGACCAAGCACGAGGTCTTGATGCCGATGCGTGGCCACTGGCGGCTTGGTTGGTCGGGCGGGTCCACGGTTCTGAACCCCGGTGATACGGCAGCTATCCCGCCGGGGCTGGAGCACAGCCTCGCGCCCTCGATGACAGGCGAATCCAGCCTTTACCGCGTCGTCGCCACCGACGATCCCGCCGGCCTGACCGGCCGCCTGCTCTGAGAGGTTCCCATGCCCCTTCTCGCCACTCATGTCGGATCGCTTCCCCGCCCACAGGAGGTGGTGGACTTCCTCTTCGGCCGCGAGCGCGGCGAGGCCCATGACCCTGCCGCTTTCGACGCCTGCATGACCCGCGCGGTCAGCGAAAACGTGCGGCGGCAGAAAGAGGCGGGGATCGACATCGTCTCGGACGGCGAGGCGTCGAAGATCAGCTACGCGACCTATGTGAAGGACCGCTACACCGGCTTTGGCGGCGACAGCCCGCGCAATGCGCCGGCCGATCTGAAGCTGTTCCCGACCTTCCTCGACCGGCTGGCCAAGGAAGGCGGCACCCCGAAATACGCCCGCCCGCAATGCGTGGGGCCGGTCGCCTCCAAGGGCCAGGGAGAGCTGCAAAGGGATATCGCCAACCTGAAATCCGCGATGGCTGCGCATGGGGTTCAGCGCGGATTCATGAACGCGGCCTCACCCGGTGTGATCAGCCTTTTCCTGCAGAACGCCCATTACCCGTCGCGAGAGGCCTACCTTCACGCCCTCGCCGATGCGATGCGCGAGGAATACCAGACGATCCTTGACGCAGGGTTGGACCTGCAGCTTGACTGCCCCGACCTTGCGCTGTCGCGCCACATGCTCTTCACCCACCTGTCGGACGACGAATTTCTGGCGACGGCCAACACACATGTCGAAGCCCTGCGCCATGCACTGGACGGCCTGCCGCAAGACCGCATCAGGCTGCACATCTGCTGGGGCAACTACGAAGGCCCGCATGTCTGCGACATCGATATGGCGAAGGTCTTCCCGCTGCTGATGTCCGTCCCCGCCCGCTACATCCTGTTCGAGACGGCAAATCCCCGCCACGGCCACGAATGGACCGTCTTCCGCGACCGGGCGCGGGAAATCCCCGACGACAAGGTCCTGATCCCCGGCGCGGTGGACACCACGACGAACTTCGTCGAACACCCAGACCTTGTTGCACAGCGGCTGGAGCGGTTCACCAATATCCTGGGGACAGACCGCGTCATCGCCGGATCGGACTGCGGCTTTGGCACCTTTGCAGGCTTTGGCGCGGTGGACCCAGAGATCGCCTGGGCCAAGCTTGCGACGCTGAAGGAAGGCGCGCGACGTGTGGGCTAGGGCGCAAATCTTTTCGAAAAGATTTGCAAATTCCTTCGAAGGAATTTGGTCCTGGTGACGCCGCTGGTCCTGATCCCCGGCATGATGTGCGACGCCCGGATGTGGGGCGGGATCGATGCCGACCTTGGCGTGCCGGTGATCCACCACATCCCCACCAGCGCCGACTCGATGCCCGCCCTTGCGGCGCATTTCCTGTCCGACGCGCCACCGACCTTTGCCCTCGCCGGGCTGTCGATGGGCGGCATCCTTGCGATGGAGATCCTGCGCCAGGCCCCGGACCGCGTTACCCGGCTTGCCCTTCTTGACACCAACCCGCGGGCCGAGACGGCCACCGCCCAAGCCCGCCGCGCCCCGCAGATCGCGCGGGTGCTGGCGGGCGAGCTTGACGATGTCATGCGCCGTGAGATGAAGCCGAACTACCTTTGCCCCGGCCCGAACCAGCCCGCGATCCTCGACCTCTGCATGGACATGGCGCTGTCGCTCGGGCCGCAGGTCTTTGCGCGCCAGTCCCGCGCCCTGCGCGACCGGCCCGACCAGCAAGCGACGCTGGCGGCCTTCAAGCGCCCCGCACTTGTGCTGATGGGGGCCGAGGACAAGCTTTGCCCGCTTGACCGCCATCAACTGATGCACCACCTGATCCCGCAGTCGCGGCTGCATATCATCGCCAATGCGGCACATCTTCCGCCACTCGAACAACCCGAGGCCACGTTGCGCGCCCTGCGCGACTGGCTTGCTTGAAGGAGTCATCATGCCGATCACCGACCTGAAGGCCCATTTCGCTGCCGGTGGCACCGCCGTGAACGGCTGGTGCGCCATTCCGTCTGCCGTCACCGCCGAAATCATGGGGAGGGCCGGGTTCGACATGGTCACCGTCGACCTGCAGCACGGGCTGATCGACTACCAGATGGCGCTGACCATGTGCCAGGTGCTTCAGGGCCTTCCCGCGCCGGTCCTGGCCCGCGTGCCGTGGAACGAACCCGGCATCATCATGAAGTGCCTCGACGCGGGCATTGCAGGTCTGATCTGCCCGATGATCAACACCGCCGACGACGCCCGCCGTCTGGTTGAGGCTTCGCGCTATGCGCCGCTTGGTGGGCGGTCCTTCGGCCCGACCCGCGCAAATCTGGTGCATGGTGCCACCTATGCCCGAACTGCGAATGCGACGGTGGTTGTGCTGGCAATGATCGAGACTCGCGAAGCCTTGTCCAATCTTGATGCGATCCTTGCCGTCGAGGGCATTGACGGGGTCTATGTCGGCCCGTCTGACCTGGGACTATCGCTTGGGTATGAACCCACCTTGGAACCGACCGCGCCGGAGGTGATCGAGGCGATTGCCCAGATCGCCGCACGAACCCGAGCAGTGGGACGGATCGCCGGGGTTCACACCGGCTCGCCCGGGATGCTGAGATCGATGCTCGGTCAGGGATTTCACTTTGCGTCGCTTCTTACCGACGTCCGTCTGTTCAGCAATGCGTTGTCCGGTTCCCTGGCTTTGGTCAGGGAAACAGAGTCCAGGACGGTGGGCAACTACTGACTTGGGGGCCGGAAATCGGTTCAGGACTTACGTCTCGTCAGGTTTGGCATGACGGCAACCGGTGTCTACGTCTTCGGTGACAATCAAGGCGTCGAATTCGCAGCGAAGGTCCGCTTCCACCCTGATCTGCCATTTAGAATTGGTCCCGACGAGGCGCTGCACCTGCAGGACTTTCTGCCGTGCCTTGACGAACTGATCAGGCCCGAATACCTACCGAGAGCAACGCGGGCGTTGTGTAATGGTAAGACCTCTGCCTTCCAAGCAGAAGACGCGGGTTCGATTCCCGCCGCCCGCTCCACCCCCCTTCAGCTTGTGCGTGTTTGATGTCCCGGGCAGGGACAGGGGCTCTGGCCTTGCAATTTCAAGGGCTTGGCTTTTCATTTTAAGGAATTTTAAAGACTTGCTTGCCCCCCACGACGTATACGCCCCGGCCCGCGATTCAGGGGCCTTGGCGCGAACGGGGCCTGTCCTGCCGCATCCCGACAATCCCGCCTTTCGCGACCTGGCAGTCGCGTTCGGCGCGACGTGGCCCTTCCGCAAAACGGGTTGAGGCTAAGGCATACCGTCAAGATCGCGCAGATCGACCGCCTGGCCTGTCACCGCGCTTTGTTGCGCCGCCTGGCCGATTGCAGCGGCCCACCAGCCGTCTTCCAACGACACCTCAGGCCGCTGCAGCCCGGTCGCGGCCCGCTGAAACCCCTGATGCTGATAGAAGGTTGATCCGTTGTGGTCCCCCGCTGCCAGAAGCGCTGGGTCGACGGGAACCTCCAGTTCAACAGGCCCGGCCGGATGTCGCGGGCTGAGGATGACTTTCGGCACCGGGGCAGGCCCCAGATGGGCAGGCCAGAACCGCCCCGGTCCGGGCACGAGGCATTCGATCTTGCCTTTCGCCCCTACAGCCGAGATTTCCTCTTGATAGCGGCTGCCTTCGGCGAACATGCACAGTTCCAGCATCGCCCGCATGCCACTTTCGAAATCGACAATGACATAGCCATGGTCCCAGATGTCGGACCGCTGTCCGTCATACACCTCATCAAGGTGGTTCACTGCTTGCCCGGCGCTGGCCATGACCCGCACCGGATTGCAGCCCGCGACCAGACGCATCAGGTCGAAGAAATGGCAGCACTTTTCGACAAGAGTGCCGCCCGAGTTGCGGTTGAAGCGGTTCCAGTGGCCGACCTTTTGCAGAAACGGGAAGCGGTGTTCGCGGATCGTGAGCATCTTCACCCCACCCGTTGCCGCCTGGGCTTCCCGCAGAAGATGCGCGACGGGGGGCATGTAACGGTATTCCATCGCCACCCAGATCGGCGCGGGGTAAGTGGCGCGCAAGGCTGCCAGTCGGGGCGCGTCGGCGGGATCGGTGAAGAGCGGCTTTTCGCAAAGGACCGGCACGGGCCGGATGCGGGCAATCTCTTCCAGCTGCGCAAGGTGCAGGTGGTTCGGGCTGGCGATCAACAGGCAGTTCACCTGCGGGTCGGCAAGCACCTCTGCCACCGAGCCGACCATCCTTGCCCCGGGAACGAGAGCGGACGCCGCAGCGCGCATGCCCAGGTCAGGTTCGAATATCGCGACGACGTTGGCGTCTTGCAGAAGGGCGATGTTGCGCAGGTGCTCTTGCCCCATCATCCCGCAGCCGATGATCCCATAGCGCAGCATGTCGTCTTCCTATTTCAGGCGCGCCACATAGCGCACGGTTTCGGGGTCATACCAGGTCACCGAGGCTTCGACGGACCTGCCGTCCTGCGCCCAGCTGACCCGGGTGATCAGGGGCAGAGGCGTGCCGGGCGGGTGCGGAAATTCGGGCGGGGCCCAGCCCGGCAGGGGGCCTTGGCCGATGCTGTCCTCGGCCCGCGAGATCCAGATGCCAAGGCGCTGGCGATAGAAAAGATAGAGGGATTCCAGCAGGTCGCCGGGCGCGATCCGGTCCACCTCGGCCCCGTCCAGCCAGATTTCCTCGACCGCCGCCACCTGGCCCGAGAGGAAGCGCAGGCGGCGAATGCGATGGCCCTCGGCGCTGGCCCCAAAGGCCGGCAGCGCGGGGTTCTTGGCACAGCGGTCGACCGACAGGACGCGGGCCGTGGGCAGGCCACCCCCTTCGACCCGTTCCAGCCGGAAGAGGGCATAGACCGAAGCCGCATCGGCCTTGGCGCGGATATAGTTGCCGGACCCCTGGACCCGGTCAAGCAGCCCCTTTTCCGTTAGGGACTTCAGCGCCTGCCGCAGGGTGCCAACGGCAATTCCCATGTTGACCGCCATGTCCCGTTCCGGCGGCAGACGTTCCCCGTCGATCAGCCGCCCTGCCGCGATGTCGCGGATCAGAAGCTCGGCGATCTGCTGATAGAGCGGCAGCGAACCGGGTTGGGCCATGAGGTCGCATCCAAAATTGATACATGATTGATCTACATCAAAGCCAGTGCTACGCAAGAGGAAAGCCGCAGTCGGAGCCAGAGAATCATGTCGGTCGTGCCGATCACCTCACCTGACTTGGACGCCTGCGAGGTCAGCTGGTTTGCAGCGCTTTGTTCGGACGATTACCGGTTTCTTGGCGTGCCGGAGGGCGATCTGCGGTCCAGTTGGGCGCATTGTTCCGACATCGTGAAGCGCGCCGAAGGCCACGGGTTCGGCAACATCCTGTGTCCTTCGTCCTATCAGGTCGGCCAAGACACCCTGTCCTTCGTCGCTGGTTGCGCGCCGATCACGACCTCGATCAACTTTCTGGCCGCCATTCGCTGCGGTGAGATGCAGCCCGTGATGCTGGCCCGGACGGTGGCAACGCTGGACCACATGCTTGAGGGCCGCCTGACGCTGAACGTGATCTCGTCGGACTTCCCGGGCGAGGTTGCCGACAGCGCCTTTCGCTACAAGCGCAGCCATGAGGTGGTGGAGATCCTGCGCCAGGCATGGACGCGCGACCACATCGAATATGCGGGCGAGGTCTACCAGATTTCGAAGATCACCACCGACCCTGCCCGCCCCTACCAGCAGAACGGCGGGCCGCTTCTGTACTTCGGCGGCTATTCCCCCGACGCGCTGGAGCTGTGTGGGGCGCAGTGCGACGTCTATCTGATGTGGCCGGAACCGAAAGATATGCTCGCCAGGCGGATGCAGGACGTCCATGCCCGGGCGGCGGCGCATGGCCGGACGCTGGACTACGGCCTGAGGGTTCACATGATCGTCCGCGATACCGAGGCGGAGGCGCGGGAGTATGCCGATTACATCGTGTCCAAGCTGGATGACGAATACGGCAAGCTGATCCGCGACCGGGCGCATGATTCCATCAGCCTCGGCGTCGCGCACCAGACCCGGGCGCGGGAATTGGCGGACCAGTTCGGCTATATCGAGCCGCATCTCTGGACCGGGATCGGCCGGGCGCGGTCGGGCTGCGGCGCGGCGCTTGTCGGGTCGGTCGATCAGGTCATGTCTGAAATCGAAGACTATCAGAAGATGGGCATCCGGGCCTTCATCTTCTCGGGCTATCCGCATCTGGACGAGTGTGACCAGTTCGGCACCAAGGTCCTTCCCGGCCTGAAGACCTGTTCCCTGCCCCATGCCTATGGCCGCGTTCCGGCCACAACCCCCGCCACCCCCCTTGGGAATGGAGTGCGCCGCTGATGACCATGGACCGTGTCACTCTTGGCCCGATCAGCCTGTCCCGGCTGGTCTACGGCATGTGGCGGCTGGGCGACGACCCCGACACCTCGCCCGCCCATGTGCAGGCCAAGATCGAGGCCTGCCTTGCCCAAGGCATCACCACGATGGACCAGGCCGACATCTATGGCGGCTATGCCGCCGAGGGCCTTATGGGCGCCGCGCTGAAGGCCGCACCGGGGTTGCGCGACCGGATCGAGATTGTCACCAAATGCGACATCGTTGCGCCCGTGGGTCGCCATGCGGCGGCGCGGGTGAAGCATTACGACACCTCTGCCGCGCATATCACCGCCTCGGTCGAAGCGTCGTTGCGGGAAATGGCGACGGACCGGATCGACCTTCTTCTGATCCACCGCCCTGATCCGCTGATGGACCATCATGACACCGGCCGCACGCTGGATGCCCTGGTCGCAGGCGGCAAGGTGCGGGCCGTCGGCGTGTCGAACTTCCGACCTTGGGATTTCACCCTGCTGCAATCGGCCATGACCCAGCCCCTGGTCACCAACCAGATCGAGCTGTCGTTGAACTGCCGCGCCCCCTTCACGAGCGGCGACCTTGCCTTCCTGCAGGAACGGGCAATCCCCCCGATGGCCTGGAGTCCGCTGGCTGGCGGGCACCTGCGGGCCGAGGCGAATGACGGCCTTTCCGCCCGGATGGACGCGATCGGCAAGGCCGCTGGCACCGACTGGACCGCTGTCGCCGTGGCCTGGCTGCTGCATCATCCCGCGAAGATCATCCCCGTTCTTGGCACCAACACCCTGTCACGCATCGCCAGCATCTCGGACGCGCTGCGCGTGCCGATGGACCGCCAGACCTGGTTCGAGCTTCTGACGCTTGCCCAGGGGCATGAGGTCGCGTGATGGCGGATGGCGGTATCCACGCGGGCGGGATTGTACTGGACGCTGCAAATGCGCGGGTGTTCCGCGATGCGCTGGGCCGCTTTGCGACGGGCGTGACGCTGGTCACGATCCAAGGCCCCGATGGGCCGATGGGCTTTACCGCGAACAGCTTTTCCAGCCTGTCGCTTGACCCGGCGCTGGTCCTGTGGTCGCCCGCCAAGGCGTCGCAACGCTATCCACTTTTCGCCGCGGCGAAGCACTACGCGATCCATGTGCTTGGGCTGGGGCAAGCTGACCTTCCCGCCCGGTTTTCCCGGGGCGGCCCGGGGTTTGACGGCCTGGACTGGCAGCCGAACGCCGAAGGCGTGCCGACCGTGCCGGGCACACTGGCCCGCTTTGACTGCGCCCAGCACGCGACGCATGACGGCGGCGACCATCTGATCATTGTAGGACAGGTCCTGCGGCTGACCCTGGAGGAGGGCGAGCCGCTGGTTTTCGCGAAAGGCAGGTTCGGACGATTTGACGGCTGACCCCCCGCCGAAAGGGGGACGAAGGGAGGAAACGTGACCGCACTTCTGGCCATCTGCAACGGCCTCGGCATGATCAACGGCGCGCTTTTGGCGCTTGGCCGCTGGATCGGAGCTGTCTGTCTTGGCCTGATGGTCGTGGTGATCCTGGCGCAGGTCTTCTTCCGCTACGTTCTGAACAGCGCGCTCCCCTGGCCCGAGGAAGCCTCGCGTTTCCTGATGCTATGGTCCACCGGGCTGATGGCCCCCACCGCCTTCCGCCGGGGTGGGTTCGTCGCCATTGACATGGTGATCCGCCTGCTGCCGCGCGTCGTTGCCACCGCAATGTCGGTTTTTCTGATGGCGGTCGCGATCCTGGTCCTTTGGATCGCGCTTGGCATCGGTTGGTCCGAGGTCACGGGTCTTGGTGGCCGGTTCGAGACGGACTCGCTTCGTGTCCCGGTAAGCCTGGACTTTGCGACGTGGATGAAGGTGCCGAAGTCCTGGATGATGGCCTCGCTTCTGGTGGGCGTGGCCCTGCTGTTGCTGGTCGCCGTCGAACTGGCCCTGCGCAATGTTTACGCACTGATCCGGGGGCCCGAGGGGCTGCGGGACATTCCCGAAACCATCCTGCTTGGGTCGGGGGCCGAATAGATGCTCAGCTTCTTCCTGCCCCTCTTCCTTGTCTTCCTGATGCTGGGCCTGCCGGTGGTCTTTGGCCTGCTTGCTGCCCCGGCGATCCTGTTGTGGCTGAACGGGCAAGAGCGCGACATCGTGCTGCTTTATCGCAACGTCTATGAGGGGATGAACTCTTTCCCGCTGATGGCGATCCCGTTCTTCATGCTGGCCGGGGAACTTATGAACCGGGGCGGCATCTCGGCCCGGATCGTGGGATTTGCGCAGGCGATGGTCGGCCATTTCCGGGGCGGGCTGGCGCAGGTGAACGTGGTCGATTCCATGCTGTTCGCGGGGATCTCTGGCTCCGCCGTGGCCGATGTGTCGGCGCTGGGGTCGATCATCATTCCGCAGATGGAAAAGAAGGGCTACCCCAAGCCCTTTGCCGCCGCGATCACGGCGGCATCGGCGATCATCGGCCCGATCATCCCGCCCTCGGGGATCATGATCATCTACGCCTATGTCATGGGCGAAAGCGTGGCTGCCTTGTTCCTGGCCGGGATCGTGCCGGGCATCCTGATCGGCGTCGCCCTGATGATCACGATCAAGCTGATGGCAGACCGCTACAAGCTTCCTGAGGCCCTGCCGCGTGCCACCTGGGGCGAGGCGGGCAAGGCCGCCGGAGCTGCCTTCTGGCCGCTGATGACGCCGGTCCTGCTGATGGGTGGCATCCTGTCTGGCGTCTTTACCCCGACCGAGGCAGCAGCGGTCGCTGTCGGCTACAGTTTCGTCATCTCGATCTTCATCCTGAAGACCCTGACCTGGCGCGACGTGCCCGGGGTGCTGACCCGGGCGGGCATCACCAGTTCGGTCGTCATGCTGCTGGTTGGTGCTGCGATGGCCTTCAAGACCGTGGCGGCCCTGGCGCATACGCCAGAGCTTCTGGCCTCGACGCTGCTCAGCATCACCGAGAACCCGCTGTATCTGCTGTTGCTGGTGAACCTGCTGCTGTTCATTGTGGGCATGTTCCTTGACGCGGGCCCGGCCATCATCATCCTTGGCCCGATCCTGGCACCGATCTTCACGTCTCTTGGGGTGGACCCGGTGCATTTCGCCATCGTGATGACGGTGAACCTGACCATTGGCCTTCTGACCCCGCCGATGGGGCTGGTGCTTTTTGCCACGTCAGCTGTGTCCGGACTGCGGGTTGAAACCATTGCCCGCGCCGTCGTGCCATTTCTGCTGGTCGAGTTCGCGGTGGTCCTTCTGATCACCTTCGTTCCGGCCATCCCGCTGACACTGCCCCGGCTTTTGGGGTTCGTGGATTGACCCTTTCAAGACCGACAAGAAACCTAAAGGAGGAAACATGCTGAAGAAATCCCTCAAGTCGCTGGTTCTGGCGACGCTTCTGGCGGGCACCGCTGGAATGGCACTGGCGCAGGACATCATGCTGCGCGCCACTGCAAACTCGAACGAACAGGACGAGGATTATGACGGCCTCGTCGTGTTCAAGAACTATGTCGAGAACGCCTCGAACGGTGCGATCGGCGTGGAAATCTTCATGGGCACCCAGCTTTGCGCCAAAGGCGACGAATGCCTGGCTGGGGTGGCTGACGGCACCATCGACATCTACATCTCGACCAGCGGAGGGGCGGCGGGGTTGTTCCCCTATATCCAGGTCCTCGACCTGCCGTACCTGATGAGCGATGACCGCGTGGCCGAGGAAGTGCTGACCGGCACCGACTTTACCGCCCAGCTGCGGGCCATGGCGCTGGCGGATAGCGGTGACAAGATCCGCCTGATGACCATCGGCAACACCGGCGGCTGGCGGAACTATGCCAACACCAAGAAGCGTATCGCCGCCCCCGGCGACCTTGCCGGCCTGAAAATGCGCACCGTGCCCGCCGACCTGCCGCAGACGCTGGCCACCACGCTTGGTGCTTCGCCCACGCCGATTCCGTGGCCGGAGCTGTTCACCTCGCTGCAAACCGGCGTCGTCGAAGGCACGGCGAATGGCATCACCGACATCATGTCGATGAAGTTCACCGATGCCGGGATCAAGTATCTGACGCTGGATGGTCACAGCTACATGGGTGCCTTCTGGTGGATGTCGAACGACCGGTTCAAGTCGCTGACGCCGGAACAGCAGCAGATCGTCGTCGATGGCTTTGCCGCCCTGCAGCAGGCCACCTTCGCCAGCCCGAAGCGCAAGGAAATCCAGGCCTATGCCGACTTCCGAGCGGCAGGCGGCGAGATCTACGTGCCTACGGCCGAGGAAAAGGCCGCCTTCAAGGCTGCGGTCGAGCCGGTCTTCGAATGGTTCAAGGCCAATGTGAAGGGCGGCCCTGAGGTGCTGGATGCCTTCAACGCGGCCATCGCAACGGCCGAAACCGCCGTTGCCGCCGACCGCGCTGGCGAGCTGAACTGAACCAACACGCTGCAGGCACGCAAGGCTTGCCTGCAGCGCCTTCGCCCGACCCCGAGGCGCATGATCGGCGGGCCGAAGCTTTGGCGTCGGTCTGGGGGCGTTTGGCAATGAACGCCCCCTGCGTCCTGGAATGGTGCTTTTCCCTGTTCCCGGGCAGGTCCAGTGGCCATGGGCCAGCAGGCTGCGCAAAATCCATCGATTGCAGGCCGGTGACGAGCCGTCTACCTTGCGGCATCGGAGGCGTCCGGCAGGCCGCCGAAAAAGGTGCATGGGTGGGTGCGTGAAATGAACAGGGAAAGCGGAGGGTTCCTGGAGCGGGAACTTCTCGCGGAAAGCATTGAAACAACGGTGGCCGACACGGACGTGATCGTCCTGCGGAACATGGTGCTGGCCCTGCGGCGCGGACTGATCTGGATCGCTCTTGCGGGCCTTGGTTTCGGGATCATCGGGTTTATTGGCGCCAAGCTTCTGGAGCAGAAATACACCTCTGTCGCCCAGGTCATGATCGACACGCGAAACACCCTGGACAGCACCTTTGTGCCAACAAGCTCGGGGTCGGCCACAACGAACACGACGCTTGAAAGCGAGCTTGAAGTCTTGCGGTCGCCGGATCTGATCGAGCGCGTGGTCGACCGGTTTGACCTGACCAAGGACCCCGAGTTTGCATCGCCCCCCAGCGATCTGGCCGAGTATTCCGAGGAAGAACAAGAGCGCATCTTGCGTGAGATGACGATCGCTGCCGTCACCAAGAAACGCACCATCGAACAGGTCGGCAATATCTCGGCGGTCTACGCGATCAGCTTTGTGACCAGTGATCCGATGAAATCGGCACAGCTGGCGAATGCGCTTGCGGAAGAATACCTCAACACCTCGGTCGTTGCGAAACGACGGTCGCTGGAGCTTTCGCAAGGCTGGCTTGCCGAGCGCACAACCGAACTGCAGCGCAATCTGACCGACCTCAATACCGAGCTTGAAAACCACATTCTGGCCGCGCCCTTCTCGGAAGAGGAAGTGAACACGATCAAGGTCCAGACCCTGATCAAAGAGCGTCAGCTGCGTGACACCACACTTGACCTGCAAGCGGCAGAGGACGACTTGAACCTTGCCATGGCCGCTGCGGCCGAGGCCACCACACAGGCCGACAAGAGTGCCCAAGAGGCGCTGGTCGCCCAGGCGACGCGAACCCGCGATGCGATCCGTGCAGATATTGCGACGCAGGAACTCTCGCTTTCGACGCTGCACGCCGACCTGACGCGGCAGGCGCGGCACAGTGCCGAACTGCGCAGGATCGAGAATGACATCGCCGTGTCGGAAGCGATCTATCGGGATTTCATCACGCAACTCAGCCGGAGAACGCAGCAGGAAAGATACCTTGATGCCGACGCGCGCGTGATTTCCGCTGCCCGCCCGGCGCTTGAACCGTCCGAGCCGAAGGCGCGGCAGATCGCGCTTGTTCTGGCCGTCCTGGGGGCCGGGATGGCGTCATTGGCGCTTGTGCTGCAGGAACTGCACCAGAAAAGCTTGCGCACCGTGCGTGAGTATGAAGCCGCATCCGGCCTGTCCTTCATCGGCGTGGTCCCGGAAGCGGAAGCCGTCGAAACGCTGCCAGACCGCGTGCTGACCAAACCGCCAACGATTTCCCCCCGGATGATGCGCTTTGCACGCAAGCTTAGGGCAAGCATTCTGGCAGGGCGGGACGGTCGAAACACCAAGATCATCGCAGGGCTGGCGTGCAGCCCAGGCGAAGGCTGCACAACCGCGATGCTGATGCTTGCTGCCGCCTGCGCCGAGGCCGGTGAGCGGGTGCTACTGGTCGATCTGGATTTCTGGAATTCGCCCTTCAGCCAAGACCCTGTTCCGGTCACCCGGTCGGGTGGCAAATCCAACGGGGTGAAGGCGGACCGCCATATCGCTGCCCATGCCGATTGGGGCCAGCTGAGCCTGGACCCGGCACCGCAGCGCACAGAGGCGCAAGGCGCGCCCGTTACGAGCGATGACCTGACGGCGCGCCTTGAACGGCTGCGAGAGTCCTATGATCGGATTCTTGTGGATACTGCGCCTCTGCTGCAGCGCATGGATATCGCTTCCCTGAGTGGTGGCTGCGATGCCGTGCTGATCTTTGCGCGCTGGAAAAGCACGACCAGACGAGAGATCAGAAGCATGCTCAAGCTTCTGGCCGATGTTGGCGTGCGGCCGACAGCCATCGTCGCGACGCGCGTCAAGACCTCACAACTCAAGCAATTCGGTGAGGGGTCGCTGTATTTTCCGCAAGACGGCAAACCCGAAGCCGCGTGATCCCGGCTGCGGCCAGTGGGTGGCTGCCAAGACGACTGGGGGGCAGCGGCGGACACCCGCGCTGGCCGCTGGTGTCTGGCCGGTTCAGGGGTCTCTGGACCCGGCCGCGCAACACGTTTTTGGTGACGCGGCGGTCACCCTTTGCCGGGCGGATGCGGACCACTCGATTGCTGTGCGTTCACCTTTGGCCCCACTTTCGACGGGACGTGCAGCGTTCCATCGCGCTGTCACCCAATTGGTCTAAATCTTAACATAAACTTAATATTTCTGACATCTTAGAAACACTGCGCTTGGCGGTTTTAGGACGCCATTGCGAATCGCCTGATCGCCTTTGGCCCAGTCGATCTGCGCCGCGACGGTAGAGATATTCCCGTGGATGTGCAGAGCTTTACGGGGTCGCGCTCTGATTGCAGCGCCCTGCCCTTTCTTTCAGCGCTGCCTACGAATTTTGCGCTGCCACGACCGCGGCAGCTACCAATGTGTCAAAAAGGTGGTATTTTTGAATCGTCTAGATGGTCGCAGGGAAAAAGAGGCAGTTTCCCGCAGACCCCATGGACTGATGAATCGGAAAATTTTTGGTCACTGTTTTGGGGGCTGGTTTGCCATGAAGGCGACATATCGAGAGTATGAGTTGGACACCAGCAAGGTCACAAGCTCCAGGCTGGAGCCTCAGCCCAGAACCCGCATCTACAAGACTGTTGGCAAGCGGCTTCTTGACATCACCTTGGTGCTGTTGGCGCTGCCTGCCGCTGCGCCAATCATCCTGATCGCGGCTGCGATCGTCATGCTGGACGGTGCGAACCCGTTCTATTTCCAGAAGCGTGTCGGCTTTGCCAACCGGACCTTCCGGATGGTCAAGCTGCGGAGCATGGTGCCGAACGCGGATGAGCGTCTTGGCCGCCACCTGAGCGAAAATCCAGCCGCCAAGGCCGAATGGGACGACAAGCAAAAGCTGTCCAACGACCCGCGCATCACCGCCGTCGGGCGCGTCATCCGGAAGTTTTCGATCGATGAACTGCCGCAGCTGTGGAACGTGCTGTGCGGCGACATGAGCTTGGTCGGCCCGCGTCCGATGATGCCGGAGCAGCGCGCGCTGTATCCGGGGAGCGCCTATTATCGCATGCGGCCGGGCCTTACCGGACCGTGGCAGGTGTCAGACCGGAACGACTGCTCGTTCGCGCACCGGGCGGTCTATGACGAACATTACGAACGGACCTGCTCGGTGACGACGGATCTGAAGCTGATGCTGGACACGGTCAGCGTCGTCTTCAAGGGCACCGGCTGCTGACAATATCGCCCGACCGGAGCGACGCCGTCGCCGGTCAGTGACCGTGAGACAGGTCGGGCGTTCGGCGGAAATGTGCCATTTTTCCCAGATTTTGCAGACATCCGCCGAGCTACATTCGGCGGATGTCCAATTTTGGGTTTACTCAAACCCGGTTTTGCACGACGATTCGTGTCAGGGAGTAAGCGTGACGTGCGCGTCACAATTTTTTCATTCTGACCTGTCAGCCCTCGGTTGTCGCCGGATGGACTTGGCAAATGGATCCAACAAGTGCCTCTGGCCTGCTTGGTTGGTGGCGTGCGTTGAACTGACGGTGGTGGAACTAAGTCGCGGGGTGGATTCAGGATCGTGCCAAGAATACAGTTGGGCCTAGCAGGCGACCGCGCCAAAAGAGGGGTTAAGTCTTCCCCTGATCGCGTCATCACCGCGGGTGCCTTCCTAATCATTGGTGCGGTTTCTTTCCCGGCGATCACCCTCTGCACATGGCTTTTCGGCTATTCCATCTGGACCTCGCTGCTGTTGGGCCTTGCTTTTGCCTCGCCCGTCTCTGTCGCCATCTGCGTACTTCTCTGGGCGATCCAGACGATGTTCCGAAGCGAATAGGCCCTTATCCAACTCTCGCCAGACTTTGTGACGTGTTTACCGGGCCGGACTGACGAACGGTCGGTGCGGCGGCGCAGGATGACACGATCAGCCCGGCTTTGCGCGCAATAGGGGTCCGAAGCCCCGCCAGCCCCCCGGTCATCACGCGCGGGCTTCAAGGCCCATTTGCCAAGCCGCGTCATTCCGTCCAATGTCGGCCAGCAGATTGACGTTTGACACGCCGAGTCAGGCCGGAGGCAAGGTTATGAACTGGCTGAACTTTAGACAGTTCCCCTTTTACTACGCATCCCATTACAAGCGCGACACGCAGACTGGACGAGCCTTTTTTCTGGACAACCTTGGCGATGACCTGCTGCTGGTCCTGATCGCCTTTGTCCCCTTCAGCCCAGCGCCCGTTCTTGTTGCGCTGGCGATTGTCTTTCTGCACGTCTCACTCTGGTCGGTCTACGAAATCGGGTACTACGAGAACGATCTCGTCGCCGCGAAACATGAGCGGGATGGAAAGCTTTCCAGCAAGTTCAAGGAAACGGGCGGTGGGTTCTCGATCCCGACCGCCTGGATCTGGGCTATCGCCTTGGGCGTGGCCGGGGGGGCCTGCGTCTGGCAATCGGGAGTGTCGCATCTGGCGGATGGCAACATCCCGGAAGTCCTGGGCATCCTCGGACTTTGGGCGGCGGTTCTGGTTTTCTTGCGAAAGCTGTTTCAGTACTACAACCACATCGACAAGATGACCCGGGTTTTCGTCTACCTGCCGCTGCAACTGGTGAAGTACGGCTTTCCGGCAGTGTTTTTCGATCTTCCGGCCGCGGGGGCTGCATTGATCTTTGCGCAGATCATCCGGCGCTGGGCACCCTACCTGGTCTATCGCTACATGAAGAAAGAGCCGCTGGCGCTTCCGTCCCGGCTGGTGCGGCTGTTGATGTTCGCGTTGCTGTGGCTTTTGCTGATGGCGTCGCAGGCCAGTCTTGCCTTCTTCCTGCATGGTCTTTTCATTCTGCTCTGGCTTGGCTTGCGGGCGGCCCGCCAGCTACAAAGCTTGCTGCAGGATGCAGGGCATGTCACCGTAGATAAATGGAAAGAAGCTGGACCTTCAAACGATGGCCCGACTTTGAACCGTAGTGATTGATGGTGGACTGGATCGAGATATGACCAACTCTGCAGTGATCCGCACAGCAGGTTTCGCCGCAATTGCCATCTGGAAGCGCAGGTTGCGGGATGTGGTTCTTGGCCTCTTGGTGTCGGGGACAGTCTTTGCCTCTGGGCTGCAGGCAGCGACTTCCGATTGGCTGATCGAGCCGGGCGACAAGATCCGCCTTACGGTGATGGGGCTGCCGACGTCGATGGTCGAAACGGTGGTCAAGCCGGACGGGAGCCTTGATCTCGTCTGGCTTGGGACGGTGATGGCAGAAGGCAAGACCACGGCGGAATTGTTGGACAGCGTCCGGCAGATGACCCGTGGCAAGGTGGTCAAGCGCTATGGGCAGGATGGTGCCCTTAACCTGATCCAGCTGACCGAAGAGGACGTGTTCATCGAGCTTTATGAGCATCGGCCGGTCATCGTCTCGGGAGATGTTGCCAATCCGGGTGAGATCACCTTCCGCCCTGACTTGTCCCCCCGCCAGGCGATTGCCTTGGCGGGAGGCGCGCGCAGTAGCCTGCTTGCGGGCGTAACCACCACTGACCCGATCCAGATCCTGCGCTGGCAGAGCGACTATGCCCGCGCCGCTTTGGAGAACGCAGCCGCGCGCGTGCAGTTGTGGCGCATCACAGCCGAGGTTGACGACACCCCGGACCCCGCTTTGCCAGAAAAAGCCAAGTTTGCCATTTCCGGCGACATTCTTGATGAACTGATTGCCGAACAGACCCGCGTCCTGGCGCTCAATCGAAAGAACGATGCGGGAGAGCGGGCCTTTCTGGCGGAATCTTTGGCAAAGGCGCGCGACCGGATTGCCATTCTGGAAGAACAGAAGACCAAGCAGACCGAACTGCTGGAAGGTGACGAAGCCGAGGAAGCGCGGGTTCGCGACCTGCTCGACCGGGGCCTGGCTCCGGCCACCCGCCTGGCTGATGTTCGGCGGACCACCGTGCTGACGGCCAGTCAACTTCTGACCATCGAAGCGAACTTGGCGACGATAGAGCTCGAGATCGCGCGGCTTCAAAGGCAGCTCGACAAATTCGAAGAAACCCGGCTGGCGGCCCTCTTGGAACAGCGCGACGAGACCTACAAGAAGGTGCTTGATACCGGGCTGCTGATGAATCTTTTCAATCAGAACCTGTCGGGCAGCGGCACGCTGCAGGCCGGGCAAAACGTGTCCCTGACCGCCCTGCGGCGCAGCGAGGGCAAGAGTACGGTTGTTGACGTCGATATGGACACGCCCTTGCTGCCGGGCGACACGCTGATCGTATCGCTTGCAAGGCC
This sequence comes from Rhodobacter sp., assembly GCA_027489175.1. Taxonomy (GTDB): domain Bacteria; phylum Pseudomonadota; class Alphaproteobacteria; order Rhodobacterales; family Rhodobacteraceae; genus Tabrizicola. The sequence goes on along the minus strand of JAIYAE010000004.1, from coordinate 260,189 downwards.
GACCGGGCTGTCCAATCCGCTTGCGGCGCGGGATTGACGCCTGCGCCTAGACCTTTTTCAGCACCTCGACCGCGAAGGCCGAGGCAAAAAGCCATTCTAACGCATTGGCGCTGATGGCGTGTTCTGCACAGACCACCGCACTGCGGCTTTCAAAGATCTGGGCATAGCGCGGCCAGGCGGACTGATCTGCCGGGAAAAGCGTGCCTTCAAGTTTCGCCTTCTCCCAATCGCGCATCTCTCCGGCGGCGACCCCGATGCTGATCTCGCCGGGGACCTTGCAGTAGCCTTCCAGGTCAGTCATCAGCGGATCGGCAAAGTCACGCTTCCCAAGCCCCTGGACAAACGACACGTTTGACGGGTTGCAGCCGAGGCCAAACCACATTCCTTCGATCACGATATCCCGAATGCGGTCTGCATTGCCCTTGGTTGCAAGCCAGTCCATCCCCGCTTCACCCGCGCGCCAGTTGGAGCCGGGCCCGAACCGGAACCACCCCGGACCCCAGGGATACTGCTCTGTCGCGTGCAGCCCGTAGTCCCGCCCGATCGCCACACCGCGGTCCAGCTTGCCGGCAAACCAGGCGCTAATGGCATCGGCAATCTCGGCGTTGACCTCTCGTCCTTCCTGGCCGGCTTGAACATAATCGTGGCAGGCATAGGGAAAGTCGTCTGATCTGGTGCCAAGTCGGCCAGCTTCTGACAGCGGCTTGAACGGGTTGTGCGCTTCGAAGACGGCACGGGCACCGCCATGTCCGCTGGCGCGGTAAAGCACGCCCGAGGCCCGGATGCGCGCGCTGTCGATCCGTTCTATCGCCAGCGCGTCCCCCTCAGAGCTGCCGCCGGCAAGCTGGAGTTCGGCCCAGTCCCAGGCTGCCACGGCCTCGTCCACCAGCGCGGCGCCAAGCACCTTGTCGCCGCAGACGGTTGCAATGACGTGCCCAAGTTTCGCGGCGCCCATGACAAAGCGGTAGGCGGACCATTCTTCCGGCCCGTAGGCATAGGTCCGCTGCAGCGGGTTCCACGAGACCGACCCGGCAATTCCGTCAAGGGAGTACTCGACCCCGCCGATGATGCTGCCATCGGGGCCTTGGGTCCGTCGCCAAAGCGAAATGCCCCAAAGTGCTTCGTGCACAAGGTCAGGCAGCACGGTCACCCCATCGCCCCGATCATCTGCCGTCTTGCGTGACAGCACGGCCGGGTCGGCATAGGGGCGGCCGCTTTCCGGCAGGTTCAGGTTCAACCCACGCGCCGTCTGGAACATTTCGATGATCAAGGCCATCTCATAGACCGCATCGGTATGCTGAATGCGCCGGTCCCAGTCGCCCGCATCGTGCCAGCCGCCCCAGGCATTCGGATTCTCAACCTCTTGCGGCTGGCGTCCCATCAGCTCCGGTGCGGCAGGCTCGCTTTGGAACCCTTCCGAGGTCCGCCCCAGCCGCACAGTCGTTTGCCAGACCTTCAAGCCGTCTTCTGGATGACCATTCCGCGGGCGGGTCCGACCCTCGCCATGTTCAGCGGTGATTTCGCACCCGGAGCGTTGATGAAAATACCACCGTGCCGCTAGACGCAGCACCTCATCATAGGGTGACGGGGCAAGGGCAAAGGGCACCGATGAGCCAAGCCCCTCAACTTCGATCCGGAACTCACCCTCCACGCTCACGTCAGAGAAATCGGCCTGATAGATGGCGCAGCCGTTGAAGTTCAGATCATCAAAATGGGCTTCGTCGGCGGCCTTGATCCGGGTCAGGCTGCCATTTGCAACCGTCGTGCCGCCGTTCGCTGCAACCAGCCGCCATCTTGTCCGCTCGGACAGAAATGTATTGGTGCTGCCGGAGTTTCCGTCGCGGTCCACCCCGAGCCATAGCCCGACATAGACCTTCTTCGGTCCGGCCAGCGGATAGCCCACATGACAGACATGGACGGCTTCGGAAATCTGGTCGGGGCTGATGATGACGGCATCGGCCGTCAGCCCCGGCGCCTTGACCGCAACGCGGGCACCTTCGGGGATCAGCGCACCAAGCATCAGCGACACAAGGTGGCGCTGGTCATGGGCCTGAACCTCGGGCGCGGTGCGGACCGTTCTGATCGGAACCGTCTTGCGGTAGACGGACTTGACCGGAACCGGCCTGCCATCGATCAGCACCTGCCATTCGGCCGGATCGTCGGCCCGAAGTGTTCCCGGCGTCATCCCCGCACCGGGGGCGAACAGGTCAGGTCGGGTCCCGGCAATGCTGGGCCAAGGCAAGAAGACCTGTGCCGCAGTTGCATGCGCATTGCCGGAAAAGTTTCCGCCAACGCCGTTCAATCTGCCCTGCCCGCCAAAGCGGTCATCCGGGTCCGGCGTCCAGTCGACAGTGGCCCCTTCGGGCACTGGCATGCGCGGCAAATCATCGATCTGACGGTCTTCGATCAAAAGCTGCAGGCACCGATCCCCGGCGCGCCCGATCTTGACCGTCAATCCCGGCCCGGCACGACAGCTTGCATCGGCCTGTGCCATGATTGGCCAACCGAAGGTGACTGTCGGCAGTACCGCGACGCCGGACAAGAGCCGCGCAAGGAACCCCCGGCGCGAAACGGCTTTGATGTCCTTGTGCGTTCCTGCCAACCTGCTGTGCACCATCGTGACCACCACCTGTTCTTGCAGCCAGCCTTACCATTCAAACAATCTGAAATCTGCAACTTTCGGTCCGGACGATCCGCCTAACCGGACCGCGTCTTTTGCCGCAAGCCGTTCAAAACAAGGCGTAAACCGGTGTGGCCTGCCAGATGGAGCACCGCCACAAAGGCAAGCCCACCGATCACTAGTAGCCCCGCCGCCATGACCAGCGACCCATTGTGGTCGGCTAGGACGGCAAAGGGCGCAAAGGCAAGCGTGGCCAACCCCATCATCCGGAACTCGACCAGCGGCAGGGCAATGGGCCGGATCCGCTTGCCGATCAGCGCATAGGCCAGCAGGCCTGCGACAGAAGTGGCAAGCACCGCCCAGGAAGCACCAATTGCGCCCAGGCCCCAGACCAGCCCTAGGGACAGCAGGCTGTGCCCGGCGATCAGCCCGACCATGATGAAGAGCTGCAGCTTTGTCTGGTGGCTGAGGGTGAAGGCAAAGCCGTAAAACGCCCCCTGAATGCCCGCAATGAAGGTGGCCACGGCCAGGATCGGCAGGTGCTTGGCCACGTCCCCGCGAAAGACCTGGTCAAAGATGAGCCGCGCCACGGTGTCATTGGCCAGAACCAGTGTGGCCACCACCGGCACCGAGACAAGCATCAGAAGCGAGAAGTGCTGGGCTAGTTCCTTGTCTGAACCCGCATGGCCGTCCTTTTCAAAGGACTGAAAGATCGACACCGCAGAAACCCCGCGCATCGTGTCCATTGGCATCCCGACCGCACGCAGGGCCAGCGCTTGGGCCGCCGCAAAGATGCCCACGGCGTCAAGTCCGACATAGCGCGCCAAAAGCGACTGGGACAGCATCATGAACAGCATCGATCCTGACGAGACCAGCGCAAGCGGCGTTCCAAAGCTGAAGAACCGTTTCAGCATCCACCGGTCTGGCGTGTCCAGTCCCGTCCGCCGACCAACCCGCCAGAGCGCCCAGAGCCCGGTAAGCGCCGCCCCAAGTGCCATGCCAAGCAATGCCCCGGCATAGCCATAGCCGTAAACCACCAAGAGCAGCGCCAGCGACACGCCCAGCAACGGCCGCAGCAGCGTTACCACAGCGTAGATGCGACCGATGCGCTGGACCCGCAGCCCGGACAGGCCGATTTCATGCATGGCATGGGACAAACAGAAGATCAGGCCCAGCCCGACCCACAGCTGAAAGCTTTCCGGCAGCAGGAAAAGCATCAAAGCCATTGCGGGCAAAAGCCCCAGTCCCAGCCGCAGTGCCGTTCCAAGGGCAACTGGCAAGGCGCGGCCACCAAACTCTTCGGTGGTGTGAAACCGGCTGATCGACGCTGTCAGCCAGGCAAAAAGCCCGGCATAGGCGACCGTACCTGCAACCATGATCAGGTTGAACCGGCCATAGTCGACCGGACCCAACGCCCGGGTCAGCACCATGACGGAGACCAGCGTCATCAGGGCGGCCAGAATGCGGGGAAGGAAGAACCAGCCCACTACTGCTTTCCCCGCAATCCCGGCTCAAGGCCAGATGCTTTCGCCCAGCGATAGCGCTGTACCGCGGGCTGCGCCCCAATGCGCGCCTGTGCCCGCGCGATGTTGCCCAGCTTTGTCACCACCGCGACGAACACCATCCAGATCATGCTTTGCCGGGACAGGACGGTGCTTTCGGTCAGGTTCAACAGGACGAAGGCAATCAGGATGACCAGTGCCGCAACCAGCTCGGGCAGCGCCATGCCGCGCCGGAAGCCGGAGAAGACCGTGGCCACGGCCCGCACCAGCAGGATCACCAGCAAGGTCAGTCCGACCAGGCCGGTGTTCAAAAGGGTCTCGATCAGGCCGCTGTGCGAATAGTAGGGCACGTAACCGATCGTGTAATCTCGGGCGATTGCGATCACGGCGTGCCGGTCCGGGTCCCAGAAGGCGGCATATCCATATCCCAGCCAAAGCCGGTCGATCACGTTGGGCCAGGTTATCGCCCACAGCGGCAGGCGCCCTGACAGCGTTGGTTCGCGTCCGATGAGGCTGAAGATCGGATCAGCCGAACTGCTGGCGAACAGAAAGGTAAGCAGCCCGACGAGGCAAGCCACGAAGAGGATATAGCTTACCCCCCAAAGCAGCGCCCGACCCCGCGACAGCATGCCGACGGTCAGCGCCGTCATCGAAATCATCGAGATCGCCTGCGACGTGCGGGATTCCGACTGGAACAGCAGAAAGGCTGCGCCACAGGCCACTGCGGCAAAGAACCCGCGCGCCCGACCCTGGCACAGGATCGCGGCCGAGGTCGCACTGATCAGCATCAGCATGCAGGACGCCCCAAGTCCGTTCTTGTGGTTGAAGACACCGCGCCATGTGTTGGTCCATGGCGCGATCCCCCGCGCAGACGGAAGGGTCGCGACAGCCAGATAGCAGACAATCGTGATGAAAGCGGCCAGCAGCCCCAAGCCAATGATCAGTGTCCGCAACGACACCCGGCTGCCAAAAGCCATTGCGGCCGCGGTCGTCACGACAAGGGGCAACAACCGCCAGGCCGTGGCCCCTGGTTCAACGCTCCACAAGATCGACACGCAGGCAAGCGCCAGCAGGGCCGACAGTTCTGGCACCGCCATCACGCCCCGGATGAGGAAACCGAAGTTGCGCGCCAACCAATAGAGGAGTGGCAGCAAGACGAAGAGATCAAGCGCCGAAGCCACGCTGCCGCCGCCGAGGACTATGCTGAACATGTCCGTGCTGTTCAGGAAAATCGCGAAGACGATGAACAGAAACCCGGCGCCACCGGGCCGCCACAAGGCCTTGAGGTCGGACCATGACAGGCGGCTATCTTTCATCCCTTACCGTCCAAGGCTTTTCAGAAAGCGCAGGGCCAAGTCTGGTTTGGCCAGACTGTCCGGGTAAAGACAGGCTCCGGCAGCGGCAATCATCATCGCCCTTGCCTTGCTTCCGAACTGAAACTCGCTGCGAACCCCCGACCAGAAGACATCAATCCGACGGCTGCGCAGAAGGCGGTTCAGTTTCAGTCCGTAGTGCAGCCGCAGGCTTTCCTTCGCCGCGACCTTTTCAATGCAGGGCACTTTGAGCGCAAAGACCGAGCCACGGGCCCGGTAATTCGCGCCACTTGCCACCTGGCGGTACGCCAGCACCGGTCCACCCGGGACGATGGCAAAGTCCCCGCGTTCGGCAAGCCGACACCAGAATTCCCAATCCTCACCATAGGCAAGGTCGGTGGCATAGCCGCCGATGGCCTCAATGGCCTCGCGCCGGATGGCGAGCGCCCCGCCATTCACCACGAAGTTCTTGCGCAAGAGCTTGGTCAGATGCCCACCGCCTTCGGCCAGTGCTGTGTTGCTGTTGCCGGGCAGGGGTGATCCGTCTTCTGCGATCCTTTGTATTTCCCCGAGGGCGGCGGACAGTGCGGAGCTCTCCAGAGCGGTGTGAAACCGCAGCAGACTGTCGGGCAACAACAGATCGTCCGCATCCAGGAACAGGAGGACCGGACCGACCGATGCGCCAAACCCGGCGTTGCGCGCGGCGCTTACCCCGCGCCCCGGACCGGAAAGTACCTTGACCCTGGCGTCGTCCGTCTGGAAATCACGGGCGATGTGGGCGGTTGCATCGGTTGATCCGTCGTCGATCACCACCACCTCAAAATCAGCAAAGCTTTGCGCGAGAACGCTTTTCAGCGTCTCACCCAGAAAAGCTGCCGCATTGCGCGCCGGAATGATGATCGAAAACCGCGGCACAGTGGACCCGGGCCTCATGTCAAACGCCAGCTCCCCGGTCCTTGGCCACCAGCTCGGCACTATATTCAGAAAAGCGAAAGTTTGCAAATGCGGCCAGCATGCCCGCACCGCGCCAAAGCTCCATCAGACCGCGAATGCGCCTGGGCTTTGAGGTCACGCAACCCGCCAGAAACAGCGCAGTCCCGCGCGCCATCGCGCCACCGCCTTTCAGGAACCGCAGCACCCGATGCCGTCGGCGCAAAAGTGCGACACGCCCAAGGGTGTTTCCCTTGCGAAAGGACCGACGCAAGACCCAAGGCAGGGTCATCCGCGCTGTCGGCACCTCATCATAGGCGACGGCGCGCGCTGCAGCGCGGATCACGCCCCCCGCATCGCGCAGGCGGCCGTAAAACTCTTCATCCTCGCCGCCAGAGGTGTTGAACCGGCTGTCAAAGCGCAAGCCGTTCGCGCGCAGAAACCGGGCGTCCACCAACGAATTGCCAGTGGCCGCGAATCCAAGGCGCGCGCCCTGTTCAAACGGGCCAAGATCAAAGATCTGCAACTGCCGGATCCAGTCGGGGGGTGAATTTTCGTAGCGTGCAACCATCGGCCCCTGGACGGCTGCGGCTCCGGTATCGATCTGGGTGCGGATCAACGCCTCAAGCCAGCCGGGCACGACCGTCTCGTCGTCATCCACAAAGACGATGTAATCCGTGGTATCACTTGCCGCGTCCAAGGCCCGGTTTCGGGCCGCGACAATGCCACGCGTGTGCTCCATCAGATAGTGGACCGGCCAGCGCGACAGACGGCCCAACTCGGCCGGATCGGACGCGGCAGGGTTTGCCGGATCATTGTCCACGATCACCAGGCTGACCTCGGCCCGGATCGTGGCAAACTCCTGCGCGTTCAGGCTTTCGATCAGGGCGCGCAGGCCAAGCGGGCGCCGGTAGGTCGCAATGCAGACCGTTGCATGCACCACATCCTGAATGGCTGCACCCGTCACTCTTCCAGCCTGCCCCGCAACCGCAGCACGTCCCTGACAAAGACGATCGCCAGCGCGTGGGGAATGGTCACCAGATACCGCCAGATCAGATAGCGTGGCCCCGTCGCCATGCGGTGCAACCATTCCAGACCTGATGCCTGCATCCAGCGCGGAGCGCGCCGATAGGTGCCAACGACAAAGTTGAAGCACCCGCCGCAGGTCACGATCCAGCTGCAGGTCAACCGACCCTGGTTTCGCATTGCGAAGATCTGCTCTTTCGGTTTGCCAAGCCCAACCCACAGAACATCCGCGCCACTTGCATTGATCGCCGCCACGACGGCCTCTTCCTCCTCGTCCGGAAAATAGCCATTCCTGCGGCCGGAAATCTTCAGCCCGGGGTAACGGCGGACCAGTTCGTCCGCGCAGCGCGCATTGATGTCTTCCGAGCCGCCCAGAAGGTAGAAGCCCAGCCCGTTCTGCGCCGCCCCACGCGCGCAGGCGTGAATAAGGTCGGTTGTGGCCGTGCGCTCTGGAATGGCCGTTCCGGGCAGGATCCGGGACAGCCAGACGATGAACTGCCCGTCCGCATGCACGATATCCGCCGCAGCCAGCGCTTTGGCATAGTCGCGATTCGTCTCTTTCATCGAGATGGCCTGCCCGTTCAGATCTGCGACCACGACAGGCACGACCGCTTCACTGCCGCGATTTGCGCAACAATCTTCAATCATCCGGTCAACCAGATCGGCTTCAGATACAGCTGCGACCGCAACCCCGGCAATACTAGTCTGCCGGAAAGGCTTTGGCTCTGTCACTGGCATCTAAACCTCGTCAAACTCACGAAAGGATGCCGACATACAGACATCAGAATTGCTTCCGACGAGAAGCCTTTCATAACCCGGCCGGGCATTCCAGCCCGTTTGAGCCACCCTCAAACATTTGAAAGGATGGGCGGGAAAGGTGGGCACGCCTTCCCGGGAAACCGGCCGCCGCTACCCTCAGGCAGGAACACACGGCTTGGGCGAGTGCCAGGCAGGGCGGCTTGATACGCAGGTTGCAAGGGTGGTCCTTGACGCCCTTCCCGCCTTCGACCTGCATTCAGTGCGGACGGGCCACTTTCGCCAGCAGGGGGCTATCCTCAGACGTCAAACCTATCCGGCTTTGGCGGGCTGACATCCCTTCTGGCAAGATCCATGGCAGCACCGAACCCCTCAGCCTGTCAGCCTGGGCACCCGTGTCATGGCGGCGCCCCGTTCGTCGCGCGGGGGGGCTTTCTCCCGGCCTAAACCAGTCATCCCCACCTGCCTGCACGCGCCCACTCGTTTGGTGAGAATTTCTGCGCTATGACGCCCAGCATGAAACTTGTCATCCTAGATTGTGACGGCGTCCTGATCGACAGCGAGGTGATCAGCGCCCAGATGCTGATCGAACAGCTGGCGTGCCGGGGTGTCGAGGTCGACCTTGCCTATGTCGCCCGGCACTTCCTTGGGCGCAGCTATCCCACGGTGATGCAGATCATCCGCAAGGACTTTCAGCTCGACCTCTCTGCCGACTTTGAGGAAGAGTACCGCAATCGCCTCCTCGCCGCGTTCGAGGATCGACTGTCAATCATGCCGGGGGTCGAGGATTTCCTGGAAAACCTTGCGCTGCCGGTGGCGGTGGCCACGTCCTCCTCGCCCCGGCGGGTGGAGATGTCGTTGCGCCGGGTTGGGCTGTGGGAAAGGCTGGGGCCGGTCACCTATACCGCCAGCCTTGTGGCGCATGGCAAGCCCGCGCCGGACCTGTTTCTGCATGTGGCCCGGGAGATGCAGACCGCACCGGAAGACTGCATCGTGGTGGAAGACAGCCTTCCGGGGTTGCAGGCGGGCTTGGCTGCAGGGATGCAGGTCTGGCATTTTGTCGGCGGAAGCCACATGAAGCCTGCCTTTCCGGACGTGCCAAGGGATCTGACCCCGCATCACCGGTTCGCAAGTTTTGCCGAAGTCTTCCCGAGTTTCCCCGCGCTAAGGAAGCAGATATGAGCCGCGCCGATCCAGACCCCACCCCCCAGGATGAAGCCGCCCGCGCTGGGTGGCTGTCCTATGTCGGTGGGCTGACGCAGGATGAGATTGCCGCCGAACTCGGCATCTCGCGGCAGCGGGTGCAACGCCTGATCAGCCGGGCGATGGCCGAAGGGCTGATCCACGTCCGTCTGCACCACAGGATCGCAACCTGCATGGACCTTGAGGCCGCGCTGAAGGCCCGCTTTGGCCTGGGCCGCGTCCGGGTGATGCCGTCGCTGGGCCGTGAGGCTGACCCCGTCCGCGCCATTGCCCCTGCGGCGGCGGCCGAGATTGAGCGGTTTCTGGGCATGGCTGACCCCCTGACCATCGCGCTGGGAACCGGGCGAACCCTGCGCGCCATGGTCGACGCGATGGAGCGGATGGAGGCGCTGCAGCACCGGCTGGTCAGCCTGAACGGCAACATCGCCCCCGATGGGTCAGCCAGCTTTTTTGACGTCGTCATGCGCATCGCCGACAAGGTGAATGCACCGCATTACCCGATGCCGGTGCCCGTCATCTCGCCCACGGAAGAGGAGAACGCGGCGTTCCATGCCCTGCCTTCGGTGCGCCGGGTGGTCGATCTTGCCAGCAAGGCCGATGTGGTCTTTGTGGGTGTCGGGCAGATGTCGGACGATGCGCCATTGTTGAAGGATGGCTTCGTAACCCGAGCCGAGTTGGATGAGATGCAGGCCGGGGGTGCGACTGGCGAAGTCGCGGGCTGGGTGTTTGATGCCGAGGGTCGGTATCTGGACTTTGGCACCAACCGCCGAACGGGCGGCGTGCGTGTGGCACCAGGGCTTGATCGGCCCTCGATTGGCATTGCTGCAGGTGCAGCCAAGGTGCCTGCGATCTTCGGCGCACTGAAATCAAGAATTATCAATGGCTTGGTGACTGATGAGGTCACCGCCACTGCCCTGCTGTCCCGCAGCTGACGGCTGCAGGTGCGGCGGAAGAGGGGGCTTGACGACTCATGGTGCAGTGTGAGCAATAATTCACTCAGCGATGATTTGCTCATTCGCTTGAGGGAGGAATGCTCATGAAACTTTCGTATCGCGCGCTCTTGGGCGCGACGGTCTCGCTGGCCCTTGCGGGATCGGCGCTGGCCCAGACCACCATTACCGTCGCCACGGTCAACAATGGCGACATGATCCGCATGCAGGGTCTGATGGACGACTTCAACGCCAAGCACCCCGACATCACCGTCGAATGGGTCACGCTGGAAGAAAACGTCCTGCGCCAGAACGTCACGACCGACATCGCCACCGGTGGTGGCCAGTATGACGTGCTGACGATCGGCACCTATGAAGTTCCGATCTGGGGCAAGCAGGGCTGGCTGGCCAGCCTGAACGACCTGCCGGCCGACTATGACGTCGACGACATCCTGCCCGCGATCCGGGGCGGCCTGACGGTTGACGGCAACCTGTACGCTGCGCCGTTCTATGGCGAAAGCTCGATGGTCATGTACCGCACCGACCTGATGGAAGCGGCTGGCCTGACCATGCCTGACGCGCCGACCTGGGCCGACATCGAAAAGGCCGCGGCCGCGATGACGAACAAGGACGCCGAAATCTATGGCGTCTGCCTGCGCGGCAAAGCCGGCTGGGGCGAGAACATGGCCTTCCTTACCGCCATGTCCAACTCCTTCGGCGCGCGCTGGTTTGATGAGGCCTGGAACCCGCAGTTCGACAGCCCGGAATGGAAGGCGACGCTCGACTTCTATCTGAACCTGATGAACAACTACGGCCCGCCCGGTGCGTCAAACAACGGCTTCAACGAAAACCTGACGCTGTTCAATCAGGGCAAGTGCGGCATGTGGATTGACGCCACGGTGGCGGCATCCTTCGTGACCGGCAAGGACAGCACCGTTGCCGACAAGGTTGGCTTCGCGCTGGCCCCCGACAACGGCCTGGGCAAGCGCGGCAACTGGCTTTGGGCGTGGAGCCTGGCAATCCCGGCTTCGTCGCAGAAGCAGGAAGCGGCCAAGACCTTCATCAACTGGGCCACGAACAAGGACTACCTTGCCCTTGTCGCTTCGAAAGAAGGCTGGGCCAACGTGCCTCCGGGAACGCGGACCTCGCTTTATGAGAACCCCGAGTACCAGAAGGTGCCTTTCGCCAAGATGACGCTGGACAGCATCAACTCGGCTGACCCGACCAAGCCTACCGTGCAACCGGTGCCTTACGTAGGCGTGCAGTTCGTGGCGATCCCCGAGTTTGCCGGTGTGGCTACGACGGTTGGCGAAATCTTCTCGGCCGCACTTGCTGGCCAGTCGACGGCAGATGAGGCGCTTGCCGCCGCACAGGCCGCCGTTGCAGAAGAGATGAAAGCCGCAGGCTACATCCAGTAACCTCCCCTCCGGGGCTGGCCTTCGCTGGCCCCGGACAACTTCGGGCGGCCCAACCGCCCGACCCTTTTCGCACCCCCCTGAACCTGCCGGAGATGCGCCCCATGTCCACGCATTCCACCCGCCTGGCCGCCCGCTTCATGGTGGCACCCTCGGTGCTTGTCCTGTTCATCTGGATGATCGTGCCGCTGGCAATGACGGCCTACTTTTCGTTCCGGCTGTACCGGCTTTTGTCGCCGGACCGGACGGGCTGGGTCGGGTTCAACAACTATGTCTGGTTCTTCAACTCGCCTGATTTCTGGCTGGCGCTGACCAACACGCTGCTGCTGGTGGGTGGGGTTCTGGTGATTACGGTTGTCTTGGGCATCCTGATCGCTTTGCTGATAGACCAGCCGGTCAAGGGTCAAGGCGTGCTTCGTATCCTGGTGATCGCGCCGTTCTTCGTTATGCCGCCCGTGGCCGCGTCGATCTGGGAAAACCTGTTCATGCACCCGCAGAACGGCCTCTTCGCCGCCTTAGCGCGGGGCCTTGGGGGCCAGCCGATCCTGTTTCTGGAGCAACACCCCCTGCCATCGGTCATCGGGATCGTGGCTTGGGAGTGGTTGCCCTTTGCCACCCTGATCTTTGTGACCGCACTGCAGTCTCTGTCATCCGAACAGCTTGAGGCGGCCGAGATGGATGGCGCGGGGGCGCTGAGCCGCTTTCGCTACATCATCCTGCCGCATATGACGCGGGCAGTGACCGTCGTGATCCTGATCCAGACGATCTTCCTGCTGGGGATCTTCGGCGAGATCTTCACCACCACCCAAGGCGGGCCGGGGTCGGCGTCGACCACCCTGCCCTACATGATCTTCAAGCAGGCCATCGTCGCCAAGGATATTGGTCGGGCAGCGGCGGGGGGCATCATCGCGGTGATCCTTGCCAATATCGTTGCCTATTTCCTCATGCGCGGCATTGGCCGCCACCTGGACGCGTAAGGAAACGCCATGGCCCGAGCCGTATCCCCCCGCCGCATGATCCTGACCACGCTGGCAGCCTGGACAGTGGCGCTGATCATCTTCTTCCCCGTGTTGTGGATGATCCTGACCAGTTTCAAGACCGAAGCCAGCGCCGTCGCTTCGCCACCTGAGCTATTGGGCGCAAGCTGGACGCTTGAAAACTATGTCGAGGTCTGGGCGCGGTCGGACTACCCGCGGTTCTTCTGGAACTCAGTCGTGATCGCGGTCGGGTCGACGCTTCTTGGGCTGGTAATCGCGATCCCGTCGGCCTGGGCGATGGCTTTTGTGCCGGGCAAACGGACCAAGGACCTTCTGATGTGGATGCTGTCCACCAAGATGATGCCGGCGGTCGCGGTGATGGTGCCGATCTACCTTCTGTTCCTGCAGTTTGGCCTCTTGGACACGCGGATCGGGTTGGTTCTGGTTCTGATGCTGATGAACCTGCCGATCCTGATCTGGATGCTTTACACCTATTTCAAGGAAATCCCGGCCGAGATCCTTGAGGCGGCGCGTATGGATGGCGCGTCCCTTTGGAACGAGATTCTCTATGTCCTGACGCCGATGGCGATCCCGGGCATCGCGTCGACCATGCTTCTCAACATCATCCTGGCCTGGAACGAAGCGTTCTGGACCATCGTCCTGACCACCACCAAGGCGGCCCCCCTGTCTGCGTTCATTGCCAGCTTCTCGGCACCGCAAGGGCTGTTTTACGCGAAACTTTCGGCGGCATCGGCCATGGCCATCCTGCCGATCCTGATCCTTGGCTGGTTCAGCCAGAAACAACTCGTCCGCGGCCTGACCTTTGGCGCGGTGAAGTGAGGGCGATATGGGCAAGATCCAACTGACCAAGGTGCGGAAATCGTTCGGCGAGGTGGATGTCATCCCCGGCATCGACCTGACCATCGAGGATGGCGAGTTTGTCGTCTTCGTCGGCCCGTCGGGCTGCGGCAAGTCCACCCTGCTGCGACTGATCGCGGGGCTGGAGGATACAACTTCGGGCGTGATCGATATTGATGGCAAGGATGCCACCAACCTGCCCCCGGCCAAGCGCGGGTTGGCGATGGTGTTCCAAAGCTATGCGCTCTATCCCCATATGACGGTGCGCAAGAACATTGCCTTTCCGCTGAAGATGGCCGGCATGGACCAGGCCGAACAGGACAAGCGTGTGGCGCGGGCGGCGTCGGTCCTGAACCTGTCCAGCTATCTTGACCGCCGCCCCGGCCAGCTTTCGGGCGGCCAGCGGCAACGCGTGGCGATCGGCCGGGCCATCGTGCGCGAACCGGCTGCCTTTCTGTTCGATGAACCCCTGTCGAACCTGGATGCCGCCCTGCGTGTGGGAATGCGTCAGGAAATCAGCGAGTTGCACCAGACCTTGAAGACCACGATGGTCTACGTGACCCACGACCAGGTTGAGGCGATGACGATGGCCGACAAGATCGTGGTCCTGAATGCGGGCCGGATCGAACAGGTCGGCTCGCCCCTGACGCTTTACCACGAACCGCGCAACAAGTTTGTCGCGGGCTTCATCGGATCACCCCGGATGAACTTTATCGACGGGGCCGAGGCCGCCAAACACGGGGCCCATACCATCGGCATCCGGCCGGAACATATCACCGTCGGCGATGGCCCGTGGGAAGGTGTGGTGGGGCTGTCTGAACACCTCGGCTCGGACAGTTTCATCAAGGTCGAAGTGCCGGGCCTTGGCACCCTGAACGTGCGCGGGCCGGGGGAACTTGGGGTGCATCACGGCGACCGGGTGAAACTTGCCCCCGCTGGGAAGATCCACCGCTTTGATGCCGAGGGGCTGGCAATATGAGGTTGCAGGGCAAGACCGCGCTGATCACCGGCGCCGCGCGCGGCATCGGGCTTGAGTTTGCCCGCGCCTATATCGCCGAAGGGGCGTCGGTGGCGATTGCCGACATCAACTTTTCCGCAGCCCAGACCGCGGCAGCAAGCCTTGGCCCGCAGGCCCACCCCATCGCACTGGACGTGACCCGGCAGGACAGCATCGACGCCGCTTTTGCCGAGGTGGCAGGCAAGATGGGCCATCTTGATATCCTGATCAACAACGCCGCCCTTTTCACCGCGGCCCCCATCGTTGAGATCACCCGCGCCGACTATGACAAGCTGTTTGCCGTCAACGTCGCGGGCACGCTCTTTTGTCTGCAGGCCGCCGCCCGCCACATGATCCCGCGCGGGCGGGGCACGATCATCAACATGGCGTCTCAGGCCGGACGGCGGGGCGAGGGGCTGGTGGCGGTCTACTGCGCCACCAAGGCCGCCGTCATCAGCCTGACCCAGTCGGCGGGGTTGGACCTCATCAAGCACGGCATCAACGTCAATGCCATCGCGCCCGGCGTGGTGGACGGCGAACATTGGGACGGGGTGGATGCCTTCTTTGCCAAGTATGAAGGCAAGGCCCCGGGCCAGAAGAAGCGTGAAGTGGGGGCCGCTGTCCCCTTTGGCCGGATGGGCACCGCCGCTGACCTGACCGGGATGGCAATCTTTCTGGCCACCGATGAAGCGAAATACATCGTCGCCCAATGTTTTGGCGTGGACGGTGGCAATTGGATGGCCTGAGCATGCACGCACCTCTCCCCCCCGTCGCCCTGCCAGCTTACGACCGCGCGAAGGTCACGCCCGGCATTGTGCATATCGGCCTGGGCAACTTTCACCGCGCGCATATGGCGGTCTATCTTGATGACCTGATGAACCAGGGCCTCGCACTGGACTGGGGCATTCTTGGCGCAGGTGTCCGCCCGGCTGATGCGGCAATGCGGCAGGCGATGCTTGCGCAAGACTGTCTGTCCACGGTGATCGAACTTGATCCCGCCGGCAAGACGGCCCGCCGCGTTGGCGCCATGGTCGGGTTTGTCGAGGTGGCCACCGACAACGCCCCCTTGATCGCCGCGATGACCAACCCGCGGATCCGGATCGTCAGCCTGACCGTCACAGAAGGCGGCTATTTCGTCAGTGCCGAAACCGGAGCTTTTGACGCCACGGCCCCGGCCATCCTTGCCGATGCCCAAACCCCCGACCGCCCCGGCACCGCCTTTGGCGCGATTGTCGCCGCCCTGAAGGCCCGCCGCGCGGCAGGGACCCCGCCCTTCACCGTCATGTCCTGTGACAACCTGCCCGGCAACGGCCATGTCACGCAGGCGGCGGTGACCGGCCTTGCGCATCTCTCGGACCCGGCCCTTGCGGACTGGATCGAAGTCAACGTCGCCTTCCCCAACGGCATGGTGGACCGGATCACCCCCGCCACCGGCCCCCGTGAACGCAGCATCGCCGCAAGCTTCGGCCTTGGGGATGACCCGATCCCCGTCACCTGTGAACCGTTCCGGCAATGGGTGCTTGAGGATCACTTCCCCAACGGCCGCCCGCCCTTGGAAGCGGTCGGCGTGACCTTCACTAAGGACGTGCATGCGTTCGAGGCGATGAAGATCCGCATCCTGAACGGCGGTCATGCCCTGATCGCCTATCCCGGCGGGATGCTGGACATCGAATATGTGCATCAGGCAATGGCGCATCCCTTGGTCCGGGGCTTTCTCGACAAGGTGACGCGGAATGAGATCATGCCCTATGTCGCCCCGGTCCCGGGCACCGATCTTGCCGCCTATTCTGCGCTGATCCAGGACCGGTTCTCGAACCCGGAAGTGGCCGATACCGTGCAGCGCCTTTGCCTTGACGGGTCCAACCGGCAGCCCAAGTTCATCGTCCCCAGCCTGCGCGACGCGCTTGCCGCGGGGGGCAGCATCGACGGGCTTGCCCTCGCTTCGGCGCTGTGGTGCCGGTACTGTGCGGGCACCACCGACCGTGGCACCGTGATTCCGCCGAATGACCCGAACTGGGACCGCCTGACCGCGCGGGCCAAGACGGCGCGGCAGGACCCTGCGCATTGGCTGGCCATGACCGAGGTTTACGGCGATCTTGGACAAAATCCACGATTTGCCAGCGCCTTCGCCCGGTATCTTGTCAGCTTGTGGAACGTGGGCACTGCGCCGACGGTCAAAGCCTATCTGGCGGGGGCGTGACGCCGCCGCCCGATCAGGCCGCGGTCAAGCCGCGCGCGCTGAGGAGGGAAAGACCAAAGGCGCCGCTTCGGGAAGGGTGCGCAGCAGGTTTAGCACCTCATGATCCTGCAGCCCGTCATCAAGCTTGTCCGCCCAGACCCGGAACAGGTCCAGCCGGTAGCCGCCGAAAGACGTGATCATTGCCACGTCCGACGCATCCGTCCCCCGCACCATCAGCACTCGACCGGCCCGGGGCACATTGTAGCGCGCGTCGAACGTGTGCCAGCGGTTGTCCAGGAAGACCTCAAACCAGGCACAGAAATCGCCGGGGCCGGAATAGGGCACGCCGATATCGCCCAGATAGCCGCTGGCATAGCGGGCCGGGATGTTCATCGCCCGGCAGAGCGCAATCGCAAGATGCGCAAAGTCGCGGCAGACGCCGGTCTTTTCGCGGAACACCTCTGAGGCGGTCTTGCTTGCGCGGCCGAACTGATAGCCGAAGGTCACATGGTTGTGGACAAAGGCGGTGATCGCCTGCACGCGGCCCCAGCCTTCGGGCACGGACGCGAACAGCCGCCAGGCGTCTTGGGTCAGGATATCGCTGTCGCAATAACGGCTGGGGATCAGGAACTGCAGCACGTCATCGGGAAGCTCGGGGATCGGGTGTTGTCGCGCGCCCGGGTGCTGGGGGTCAGGAAGGCCCTCCATCTCGACCACGCAATCGGCCCAGAACCGGGTCTGGCCGACCGGGGCCACGACCCGGGTGATCCAGTTGCCGAACCGGTCTTGGTAGCGATGCGTCGGCGTCTCAGGGGCGACTTGCACCACATCCGACCCGATCATGCGACCGCCCTGCCCGGCCACAAGGTCACTGTGGGTGGAAAGTGCCAACAGCATGGGAACCGGAGCGGTGCTTTCAAGATTGATCTCGAAGCCAAAGCGGATGAGCATGTTGTTCGACCTTCTCAAAGCTGCACGAGGGGGCGAGCTACCCCGGACCGGGACCATCGACGAGGGTCAAGGGCCGCCCCTGACCGGACTTGCCACCCAAGGGCCCACGCCGGATGCAGGGCAACTGCTGCACCACCGACACGACAGGAACGCGCGACACCTGGAAAGGTTCCGATGGCCAGCATCATCACCATCCTGCACCGAACAGAATACATTTATGATCGTCCGGTCGTTCTGGACCCGCATCTTCTGATGCTGCGCCCACGCGATGGGCATGATCTTTGGGTCGATGATGCATTCCTGACCATCCAGCCCCGTGCCAGCCTGCGCTGGTACTTTGACACGTTCGGCAATTCGGTGGCCGAGGCCAGCTTTGAAGGCGCGACCGACCGCCTGTTGATCGAAAGCAAGCTGATCTTGCGGCGCTATGTGTCGGACCGGCTGGTGCGGGGGGATGGTGTGCATGTCTGCCCATACCCCTTTGTCTACACCGAAGATGACATGCGGGACCTGCAGCCTTTCCTTGGCCTGCAAAACCCCGAGGAAAGCGTCATCCTGGATGCCTGGCTGCAAGGGACGTTGCCAAAGCAGGCCGATGATGCGGTGAGCTTCCTGCGCGGGCTGAGCGATGCCGTCCACATGCACCTGCGCTATTCGGCGCGCGAAGAGATGGGCACGCAGACCGCCGCGCAGACCATCGCCGCCGGCGTCGGGACCTGCCGGGATTTCGCTTTTCTATTCATGGAGGCTGCCCGCCGCTACGGCTTTGCCGCGCGCTTCGTGACCGGCTATCTGAACGACGGCCCGATGTCTTCGGGTGCGTCCCTTGCCGGTCCCGTCGGCGGTGGGGCCACGCATGCCTGGGCGGATGTGTTCGTCCCGGGTGAAGGCTGGATCGAGTTCGACCCCACCAACCGCATCACCGCGGGCAGTGCGCTGATCCGGGTCGCCACGACGCGGACACCGGCGCAAGCCTCGCCGATTTCGGGTAGTTTCAACGGGGATGGGGCAACCTGCCTTGGGCTTTTCGTCTCGGTTGACGTGCGTGAGGATGCCGGCTGAAGGTGGCGCCCCCGTCTTCGCAGATCAGGTGGCCGGACCGACGCCTTCACCCAGCAGATCTTCCACGAAGAAGGCTGCAAACTGGGCACGACCAGAGACACCGGCCTTGGAATAGATCCGGGTAAGCTGCGCGCGGACCGTGCCTTGGGCAGCCCCGCGCAGTTCGGCGATTTCCGCCACATCAAGGCCCTTCAAGGCCAGAAACGCCACGTCCCGCTCGGCCGGGGTCAGCGCCCAGGCCTGGAACTGCCGCGCAATCACATCGGACAAGGCCCCACGCGCAACATCAAGCGCGGCCTCTTGGGCGCGCAGCAGTTCAATGGTGCGGCGCAAGGCGAAAGCACCGAAGAGGACACCCAGCACCAAAGCCATGGTGACCGTCGCCTCAAACATGAAATGGATCGAGGTCGGGTCTTCCCGCAGATCGCCGATCACATCGCCGACGAAGAACACGGTGCCCACCGTCTGCACAAGAAGGAACGCCGAAAGGGCGGCGGTCTGACGGCGGGCGGCATCTTGCGGGGCCTTGACTGACCGACCCGACTGGCTGCCGCCCCGGGCTGGGGCGGCGTCAGGTTGTGCTTCGGTCAAGTCTGCGTGCAGATCTGTCATTGCCGCCGTTTCGCCTCGGCCTTCGTTTTCGATCCCAAAAGCATCGGCGCCAGCAGATTGCGCCGTATCAGCCGGCCTTCGACAAAGACGCCCGCAATGTGCAAGGCGGCAAGGATCAAGAGCAGGTTTGCCGCGATTTCGTGCATCTCTTCTGCCCCCTCCTTGAAGACGGAGTCTTCGCCGTCCTCTTCACCGTCATCCTTAACCAACGCTGCCCAGTCACCAGATGCAACCGCCGCCTTGTCCGCCGCGACCTGCATCGGCGTCGCTCCGCCGGTCATCACCAACCCGGTGGCAATGACCACCGTCAGGGCCGCCCAGAACGCATAGACCATAAGCGCCCCGGCCGGGTTGTGCGAGGGGTACTCCCGCGGCCGTTCGCCGCTGGCCAGGCCGCGCAGATGCGCAATCGCAGTCAGCGGGTTGGGGGGAAAGGCGCTGAAGCGCGCCTCAGTGGGGCCGAGGACCCCCCAGATCAGCCGCATCAGCAAAAGCGCCATCGCGCCCCAGCCGATGGACACATGCGCAAGACTGCCACCTTCATTCACCAGCGCATTCAGGACGACCGCCGCAGCGATCCCCCAATGCGACAGGCGCACGACCGGGTCCCACAGGCTGGGCGGAGCGGTCGCAGCGACGGTGGGCGCATCTGCCGCCTTGGCGGCCAGGATCCGGGGGGGTGCCATGTCAGTCTTCCGCCTTGATTTCGACGACGGCGCCCGAGGCAGGATCGATATAGACTTCCATCGCCTTGCTGGTGGCGGTGTCGGTGCATTTGGCTTCGATCTTGCCGTCTTCGGCCTCAAACTCGTCCACCATGCAGCCGGCGGTTTCCAAAGCGGCCTTTGCCGCGACCGGATCGGTGCCGACAATGTCGCCCACCACCGGCATGGCGAAAGCGGCCAGAGGCGCGATCAGGGGAAGGCTGGCAAGGGCCAGCACGGACATAAGTTTCGTTTGCATGTCGTGACCTTTCAGAAAGGGGTCGACCAGCGGCAGACGTTCAGCCGCAGGTCTTGCCCGGTACAGGATGTCCACGGCACCATGCCCCGGACGCCCCCTGCCTGACTGCTTTCCGCCCCGTCCTCTATCCCGAGGATGCTTACCGACCCGCAGATAAGCGCTTGCTGACAGCGGGACTTCGCCGGTCCCTCCCCTTGCGTCAGGCGGCGGCAGGGGCGATATGTGCAAAACCCGCCCACCTTCCGTTTCGCTTCCCCCCTGTTCAGGAACCCGCCATGGCGTTGCCGATCCGTGACCAACTCAGAAGCTGGGCCATTGCCGCGCTCGTCTTCTTTGTCCTGCTGTGGTTTCTGGGCAATGTGCTCTTGCCGTTCCTCGTTGGCGGCGCGCTGGCCTATTTCCTTGACCCGGTCGCCGACCGGCTGGAGCGGGCGGGTCTCAGCCGGGTTGCCGCGACCACGGTGATCTCGCTGATCGCGGTCCTTCTGGTGATCCTTTTGGTGCTGGCGGTGATCCCGACGCTGGTCAACCAGTTGACCGCACTGATCAACGCCGCCCCCGACATCGCCAAACGGCTGCAGGGCTTCCTCTTGGAGCGGTTTCCCGACCTTGCCGACAGCACCTCGACCATCCGTCAGACGCTGGCCGAAATTGGCGCCGCCATCCAGGCGCGCGGGGCCGAGCTTGCCAATGGCATCCTGTCGTCGGCCTTGGGGGTGATCTCGGCCATCGTTTTCATCGTGGTCGTGCCTGTGGTGGCCTTCTACCTGCTTCTGGACTGGGACAAGATGCTGGCCCGCATCGATGGCATGCTGCCCTTGGACCACGCCCCGACCGTGCGGCGCCTCGCGCGTGAGATTGACGCCGTGCTGGCAGGCTTCGTGCGCGGACAAGTGTCGGTGTGCCTGGCGCTGGGATCGTTCTACGCGGTTGCGCTGATGGTGGCGGGGCTGCAGTTCGGCCTGGTCGTCGGCGCGATCGCCGGCGCGATCACCTTCATTCCCTATGTCGGATCGATCATTGGCGGCACGCTGGCGGTGGGGCTCGCGCTTTTTCAGTTCTGGGGGGATTGGGTGCAGATCGGCATCATCGCCGCGATCTTCGCCTTCGGCCAGTTCATCGAGGGCAATGTGCTGACACCAAAGCTGGTGGGCAAATCCGTGGGGCTGCATCCGGTCTGGCTTTTGTTCGCGCTGTCGGCCTTCGGGTCCTTGTTCGGATTTGCCGGCTTGTTGATTGCCGTGCCGGTGGCTGCGGCCATCGGCGTCCTGACCCGCTTCGGGGTTGAGCAGTATCAATCCAGCCTGCTCTACCGCGGCACCGCAGCCCGCGCGGCTGAGGCGGCACCCCTGACCGAGGCCCCGCCGCCCAAAGCCCGCCGCAGCCGCAAGCCCGTCGCCCCGGGCGGAGAGGGTGCGTGATCCGACAACTGACCTTTGACCTGACCGGGGCCGAGGCACTTACACGGGCGGATTTCTTTGTCGCTCCGTCCAATGCGCTTGCCTTGCAGGCGGTGGAAGGCTGGCACGACTGGCCCGGACGCAAGCTGATCCTGATCGGGCCGGAAGGGTCGGGCAAAACCCATCTGGCGCATGTCTGGGTGGCCATGGCGGGCGGGGTGATCCTGCCAGCCCACAGTCTTGCCGGTCAGGACATTGCCGCCTTCGCCGGGGCCAGCGTCGTGGTTGAAGATGCCGAAGACCTAGGCCAGGCCGAAGCACAGCTTTTTCATCTGCACAACCTTGTCACCGGCACTGGGGGGGCGCTCCTTCTGACGGCGGCCACCCCGCCGCGCGACTGGGGGCTGCAACTGCCGGACCTCCTCAGCCGTCTGCAGGCCGCCCCCATCGCACGGCTTGAAGCGCCGGATGAAGGCCTGCTGTCGGCCGTCCTCATCAAGCTTTTCGCGGACCGCCAGCTTGCCGTGGCTCCGAACCTGATCCCCTATTTGGTCAGCCGGATGCCGCGGTCCGTGGGGGCCGCGCGCGCCCTTGTCGCGGCCCTTGACGCGGCGGCGCTGGCGCTTGGCCGCCCGGTGACGCGGGCCCTCGCGGCCGAGATCCTGGAAGCGGACGAGCCTTAGGCCAGGACCACCCGGCAACCGGTTGCGAGGTCATAACGCGCAGCGCCCGCCGACCGCAGATAGGGCCAGGCATAGTACCAAAGGGCAAAAATCCAGAAGGCGATCTGGGCGGCAAACTGGGCCATTTGCAGGGTTGGCGCGGCGAGAAGCTCACCCTCAAGCAAGCCGGTCAAAAGGGTGAAACCACCTGCCAGAAGGAAGGGGCCAAGGCGGCGGATCTCACGGCAGGGGCGACAGGCGCCTTCGGGGGCGTGGACCCGCAGCCCGGTGATCAGCTTGCCGGGCGTCGGCCAACCCAAGGCCGCAACTGCCCACATCAGGCCAAAGGTCATCAGCCCCAGGGGATAAACCGGCCGCACCGGGTTTGCCGCAGCATCAGTTGACAGTGCATAGCGGGCAGAGCCGATGACCCTTCTTACCGTGATCTTCTGGTCGCCTTGCATGCCGGACTGCGTTTCTCCGAACAGGCGGTAAAGAACATGGGTGGTATGGCCAGAAGAGAGCCCCATGAACTTGTCAGCGCAGACCAGCACCTGGTCCACCTGGTCAGGAAGGATCGCGACAAGTGCAGCCTCTGGCACCGGATCAGGCGTCACACAGGTTGCCGAGATCCAGGTGCCGCTGATCGTCGCGGTGGTAGTGCCGTTGCGGGTGGTCGTACTGAAGACAGAGCCAAACTCTGGCAGGGGCGTGCCGATCCGGAACTGGTCCCCGTTCAGCTGCGTCAGGGGGTAAAGCAGCGCCAGGGCAAGCCCAAGGAACACCAGGCAGTCGATCAGGAATGCAATCGGGCGGGCAGAGCCATAGGTTTCGGTCATCGGGGTCCTTCCTGCCATGAGCGGTCAGCAGGTCGAATTTCACGCGCCGTCCGGTTCGGTCAACGGGGGAAAACCGCACCCCAACCGCGAAGGCTGGACAGTCACCAGCCCGGATGAAAGACTGTCATCACAGCGTCACAAAGCCCGCGGCATAACCCTGCCATGACCCAAGCAGATTTCCTTAAATCGCCCTTCCCCGCTCCGGTGGAGCTGCCCTTCGCTGAAACCGCAGGCCCAGCCCGCTATTTCAACCGTGAGCTTTCCTGGCTGGCCTTCAACTGGCGGGTCCTGGAAGAGGCCGCGAACCCCGCAGTGCCCTTGCTCGAACGCCTGCGCTTCCTGTCGATTTCGGCCACCAACCTTGATGAATTCTACACCGTCCGCGTGGCGGGCCTGCGCGCGCTGGTGCGGACCGGCAATGCCACGCTTTCGGAAGACGGCCGCAGCCCAGCCGAACAGCTGCACCTGATCAACGCCGACGCCCGCCGCCTGATGCAGACCCAGCAGACCACGTTCAACCGCCTTCGGCGCGAGATGGAGGGTGAAGGCATCAGCATCGTTCCCCGCTCCAAGCTGACGGCGCGCGACCTCAAGCACCTTGAGACGCATTTTCTGAACAACGTCTTTCCGGTGCTGTCACCGCTGGCGATTGACCCCGCGCACCCGTTTCCCTTCATCCCCAACACCGGCTTTTCGTTGGCGCTGGAGCTGGAGCGCAAGACCGATCACCGCAGCCTCAAGGCGCTTCTCCCCATCCCCCAGCAGATTGCCCGCTTCGTGCCGCTGCCCGGCAAGCCCGGCGAAAATCGGTTCCTGCCGCTGGAAGAACTCCTCCTTCTCCACCTTGGCATGCTGTTTCCCGGCTACAGCGACCAGGGCCATTGCACCTTCCGTGTCCTGCGCGACAGCGACCTTGAGGTTGAGGATGAGGCCGAAGATCTGGTCCGCGAGTTCGAGACCGCGCTGAAGCGCCGCCGTCGCGGCGAGGTCATCCGTCTGAAAATGTCCGCTGGCGCGCCGGAAACGCTCCGCGCCCTCATCATGGAAGAACTTGCCGTCACCGAGGATGAGGTGGTGGAGGTCAAGGGCCTTCTGGGCGTCGCTGACCTCAAGGAACTGATCCTGTCCAGCCGGAAAGACCTCATGTGGCCGCCCTTCACCCCCCGCGTACCGGAACGGGTGCAGGACCACGACGGTGACCTTTTCGCCGCGATCCGGCAAAAGGACATGCTGCTGCATCACCCCTATGAAACCTTCGACATGGTGATCCGCTTCCTCGAACAGGCAGCGCGGGATCCGAACGTGCTGGCGATCAAGCAGACGCTGTACCGCACGTCCTGGGACAGCCCTGTCGTCAGCGCCCTGTGTGAAGCGGCCGAGGCCGGGAAATCCGTCACCGCCCTTGTCGAACTGAAAGCCCGGTTTGATGAGGCCGCCAACATCCGCCAATCCCGCCGTCTGGAACGCGCCGGGGCGCATGTCGTCTACGGGTTCGTCAACTACAAGACCCACGCCAAGATCAGCACCGTCGTCCGGCGCGAAGGCGACCATCTGGTCACCTACACCCATTACGGCACCGGCAACTATCACCCGATCACCGCGCGCATCTATACCGACCTCAGCTTTTTCACCTGTGACGCCGCCCTTGGCCGGGACGCGACGAAGGTCTTCAACTACCTCTCCGGCTATGTGCAGCCGGAAGGGCTTGAGAACATTGCAATTTCGCCGATCACCCTGAAACCCCGCCTTTTGGAAATGATCGCCGCCGAAGCCGCCCTTGCCCGTGCCGGGCGGCCGGCCGAAATCTGGGCCAAGATGAACTCGGTCATCGAACCCGATGTGATCGACGCGCTTTATGCGGCAAGCCAGGCCGGGGTGAAGATCAACCTGGTGATCCGCGGCATCTGCGGGCTGCGGCCTGGCGTGAAAGGGCTAAGCGAGAACATCCGCGTCAAGTCCATTGTCGGGCGGTTCCTGGAACACAGCCGCATCGTCTGTTTCGGCAATGGCCACGGCCTGCCGTCCCGAAAGGCGCGCGTGTTCTTCTCCAGCGCCGACTGGATGGGCCGCAATCTGACGCGCCGGGTGGAAACCCTGGTCGAGGCCCATAACCCGACGGTCAAAAGCCAGATCCTCAGCCAGATCATGGCGGCAAACCTTGCGGATGAGGCGCAAAGCTGGGTCCTTGCCCCTGATGGCAGTTACACGCGCGATCTTTCGCCGAATGATGGCAAGCTCTTCAATTGCCACCAGTTCTTCATGGAGAACCCCTCGCTTTCTGGCCGCGGTACGGCCGGGGCGAAGGATGCGCCGCGTCTGGTGTCCGTGAAGGATGACGAAGCCCCCGGCGCGGCGGCTGAATAAGCACGGAACCAAAACGCCGGAACCAAATTCCTTAAGCAAGGAATTTGCCAATTTTCTTGCTCAAGAAAATTGCACTGTGCCCCATGGTTGACCCTGCGCCGGGCGACCGTCACGATGCGCGCGCAAGACATCAAGGGATTCCCGCCATGGCGGCCGACGGACAGACCCACGCAACCGAAGACGACGAGGACGGCCCCTTTGGCCGCCCGCTCTTTGATGATCCATCCGCCCGTGCCCTCAGCCGGGTTGGGGTGGTGGATGTCGGCTCAAACTCGGTCCGGATGGTGGTGTTTGACGGAGCCGCGCGGTCACCTGCGTACTTCTACAACGAAAAGATCATGTGTGGCCTGGGCAAGGGTCTGGCCGAAACCGGCAGACTGAATCCGCAAGGTAGGATCCGGGCCTTGGCGGCCCTGCGCCGGTTCGCGCTTTTGGCCGATGGGATGGAGATCACGCCCCTTACGGTCGTCGCCACCGCCGCCACGCGCGAGGCCGAGGATGGCCCCGAATTTCAGGCCGAAGTCCTGCGCGAAACCGGCCTGCGGCTCCATGTCATCGACGGCGACGAAGAGGCGCGGCTTTCGGCGCAGGGCGTGCTTCTGGGCTGGCCCGATGCCAAGGGCATTGTCTGCGACATCGGCGGCAACTCGATGGAACTGGCGCGCATCGGCGATGGCCGTGTCGGCAAGCGCGTCTCAACCCCGCTGGGGCCGTTCCGTCTGCAGCAACTGTCGTCCGACCCGCAAAAACGCCGCGCCCATATCGCCAAGGTCCTGCGTGAGGCGCAGTCCTTGC
Organism: Rhodobacter sp.; assembly: GCA_027489175.1. Classification (GTDB taxonomy): domain Bacteria; phylum Pseudomonadota; class Alphaproteobacteria; order Rhodobacterales; family Rhodobacteraceae; genus Tabrizicola. The sequence continues at coordinate 233,836 of JAIYAE010000004.1, read as the reverse complement.
TGAAGTCCTCTGGCGAGCGGATCTATCTGGTCGGCGGCAGCTGGCGGGTGATTGCCCGTCTCGACATGGAGCGGCGGAATTACCCCCTGACCGTGCTGCACGAATACCGCATGACGCCCCGCAGCCTGGATGACACGCTGGACTGGCTGGCGGTGTCGGACCTTTCGGTCCTGCGCGGGCGGACCGGCACCAGCGCGGAACGCATGGAACTTGTCCCTCTCGCCTGCGAGGTGCTGCGCGAGATCCTTGCCGTGTTCAAGCCGTCCGAGATCGACGTTTCGGCCTATGGCATCCGCGAGGGGCTTTTGTACGAACACATGCCGGAAAAGCTTCGCGCCCGCGATCCCTTGATCGAAGCCGCGCGGATGGCCGAAATGGTCCAGGCCCGCATCCCGGGCTTTGGCAAGAAGCTGTACGACTTCCTGCTGCCGCTTTTTCCCGACTCGTCAAAGGATCAGCTTCGCCTGGTCAAGGCGGCCTGCCTGTTGCACGACACCACCTGGCGCGCGCATCCTGATTTCCGGGCCGAAGCCTGCTTTGACAATGCCACCCGCGCCAACCTTGGCGGGTTGGATCACCCCGGTCGGGTGTTCCTGGGCCTCGCACTCCTCCACCGCTACAAGAACAGCCGCTCCGGCTCACGGCTGGAACCGATGTTCCGGCTTCTGGACGAAGACCAGATTCAGGCGGCCGAGGTGTTGGGCAAGGCCATGCGTTTTGGCGCGATGTTTTCCATCGGCGATCCGGCAAAGGCTGGCCGACTCATCTGGCTGCCGAAAAAGCGCTTGCTGGAGCTGGAGCTGACCCCGGCCGGCGAGGGCCTGTTCGGTGAGGTGGCACAGGCGCGCTTCCAGTCCCTTTCCCTTGCGCTGAAGGCGCAGACCCTGGTCAGCAAGGCCGCATGATGCTGCGGCTTGATCATCTCGCCGTGGTGGCGGGCCGGCTTGAGGACGGCGTGGCCGAGGTTGAGCGCAGCCTGGGCGTGACCATGGCCGGGGGAGGCAAGCACCCGCTGATGGGCACCCACAACCGGCTTCTGGGTCTGGGCGACGTCTATCTTGAGGTGATCGCGGTAGACCCCGACGCCCCTGCCCCAACCCGCCCGCGCTGGTTTGACATGGACCGCTTCCGCGGCCCGCCACGCCTGACGAACTGGGTTGCCGGTTGCGATGACCTTGCCGCCGAGGTGGCGCTGGGGCCGGAGGGGATCGGCCGGCCACTTTCCTTGCAGCGCGGCGACTATCGCTGGCAGATGGCGGTGCCGGACGATGGGCGGCTGCCCTTCGACGGGGCGTTTCCGGCGCTGATCCAGTGGGAGGGCCCTGCCCATCCCGCCCGGGCCCTGCCCGACCTTGGCCTGCGCCTTGCGCGGCTTGAGATTGCGCATCCGAAGGCCCCGGCCCTCCGTGCGGCCTTGGCCGGGCGGCTGGATGACCCTCGCATCGTGATCCTTGATGCCCCCGTCATGGCCCTGCGCGCCACGATCGACAGCCCCTTGGGGCCGCGCCGGATCTGCTGACCTACCCTTTGCCAGGCGCGGATTGATCCCCGTGGTCCAACTTTCGCGGATGCAGAAATTCCTCTGACATCCTGCGCGGTGACGGGTAAGATCGCCGCATTATGTCGATCTGGACCCGCATCGCCGACGCCCTTTCCGCCCTCGCCCAGGGCGAGCCCCTGTCGGTGGTCTTCGACCGGCTGCGCGGTGCGTCGGCGCCGGACCAGTCGGTCGGCTTCACGATTGCCGTTCTTGCCCTTGGGGCCAAAATGGCCAAGGCCGATGGCACCGTGACCCGGGACGAAGTGACCGCCTTCCGCCGCATCTTCACCTTTCCCGACGGGGAAGAGGACCACGCCGCGCATGTCTTCAATCTGGCGCGGCAAGATGTGGCGGGCTTTGACGCCTATGCCCGCAAGATCGCCCGGCTGTTCAACCCGGACGGCGCGCGCATCTGCGCCGATGACCATCACGTCCTGGTCGATATCCTTGAGGCGCTGTTCCAGATCGCCATCGCCGACGGGTCCTACCACCCCGGCGAGGATGCCTTCTTGATCCATGTCGCCGATGAATTCGGCCTGGATGAACGTTGCTTCAACATCGTCCGCTCGCGCCTCGTAGAAGGCGCCCCGCGCGACCCCTATGACGTCCTCGGCCTGCCGCGCGATGCCTCGAAGGCCGAAGCCCGCAAGGCCTGGAAGGATCTTGTCCGTGACACCCACCCTGATGTGATGCAAGCCCGCGGCGTCCCGCCCGAGGCGATGAAACTGGCCGAACGCCGGATGCAACTGATCAATGAGGCCTGGCGCGAGATCAACACGCGGGAAGCCGCATGACCGACGGCGCGCGCCCATTGCGGCTGGCGACCTACAACGTCGAATGGTTCAACGCCCTTTTTGACGACCGGGGACGGATGCGGTCCGACAGTGGCCCCTCGGCCCGCTACAAGACCACCCGTGCCGAACAGCTGGGGGCCCTTGGCATCGTCTTCACGGCGCTGGATGCCGACCTTGTCATGGTCATCGAGGCCCCCGACACCAATGGTCACCGATCAACCGTGACCGCGCTGGAAACCTTTGCCCGCCACTTCGGCCTGCGGGCCAGAAAGGCGCTCATCGGCTTTCCGTCCGAGACGGAACAGGAAATCGCCTGCCTTTATGACCCCGACCGGCTGACCCTGCAGCATGACCCGCAAGGGGTGCTGTCCTCCAGCCACGGGTCGCCCGATGCCCCCCGGTTTGACGGCACCTTCCGCTATGATCTTGACGCAGATATGGTTTTTGAAAGCATCCGCTTTTCAAAACCACCGCTGGAGCTTGCGGCGACCACCTCTTCCGGCACAAGACTGCGTCTGATCGGCGTTCATGCCAAGTCGAAGAACCCCTATGGCGCGGTCGGGCGTGAGGCGCAGATCCGCCTCTCGATCGAGAACCGCCGAAAGCAGCTGGCCCAATGCCTCTGGCTGCGGCAGCGGGTTGAGGCGCATCTGGCGGCAGGCGACAGTCTGGTGGTCATGGGTGATTTCAACGATGGTCCCGGAATTGACGAATTTGAAAAACTGTTCGGCCATTCCGGGGTGGAAATCGTGCTTGGCACCACGCCAGACCCCGCGCTGCAGCTGACCGATCCCCATGCCGCGATGGCGCTTGCCAGTCGGGTCGGCCTGTCGCCCACCTCCGCGCGCTTCTACATCGCCCCGCAGAAGCGCTTTTTCGAGGCCCTGCTCGACTTCATCATGGTCTCGCCCGACCTTGCCGCGCGGGGCCCCGCCTGGCGCATCTGGCATCCGTTCAACGACCCTGGCGTGACCAGCATCCCCGAACTGCGCGAGGCGCTATTGCAAGCGTCCGACCATTTCCCGGTGACGGTCGATCTGCCAGATGTGATTTGAAATACGGGCCCCCAATCCCCATAGTTGATGGATGAGACTCGCCCTAATCCTGTCCGTAGTCGCCCTGCCCGTGCTTGCACAGGACAAGCCGCCTGTGCCAAGCGCCGAGGATGACGGCTTCAGCCTGATGGAGGAAGGCGCCAAGCTGGTCCTGCGCGGTCTAATGACCGAGATGGAGCCCGCGCTGGACGAAATGGGCAAGGCGTTGGACGAAATGGGCCCCGCGCTGGAAAGCTTTGGCGCAGAGGTTGGCCCGAAGCTGCGCCAGATTGTCGGCATGATTGACGATTTCAAGAATTACGACGCCCCGGTGATGCTGCCGAATGGTGACATCCTGATCCGCCGCAACGCGCCCCTTGTGCCGAAGCCCGAGTTTGCCCCCGGCCCGAACGGCGAGATCGAGCTTTGACCCCATGGAGTGGCCCAAGGGCCACAAGGCTTTTCTGTCGCCCAAAGGGGACTGACGCCCCTTTGGGCATCTTGCCCGCTGACATCGCCCGAATCTGACACGGTCCGAGGCTTTGCCGTGGAACGCTCCGCAGGGAGTATTCTTGAAGAGAGCAATTCGGCTTGCTCTTTTTTAAACTACTCTCGGGCGGTGCGGGGGGCAGACGGCCCCCCGTTCCGCGCTTAGCCGCGGGCGCTGCGGATCAGGTCAAGGATTTCCTTCGCCGCCGCCGGGATGTTGGTCCCTGGCCCGAAGATCGCCTTGACCCCGGCGTCAAACAGGAACTGGTAATCCTGCTGCGGGATGACGCCGCCGCAGATCACCAGAATATCCCCTGCCCCGGCGGCCTGCAGCGCCTCGACCAGCTTTGGCGCCAGCGTCTTGTGGCCTGCCGCCTGGCTGCTGATCCCGATGACATGGACGTCATTGTCGATGGCGTCCTGCGCGGCCTCTTCCGGCGTCTGGAAGAGGGGGCCGACATCGACGTCAAAGCCGATGTCGGCAAAGGCGGTGGCTATGACCTTGGCGCCCCGGTCATGCCCATCCTGACCCATTTTCACGACCAGCATGCGTGGACGGCGGCCTTCGGCTTCGGCGAAGGCCTCGACATCCTTCTGGATCGCCTCAAAGCCTGCGTCGCCTTCGTAAGCGGCACCGTAAACCCCCGCGAGCGTCTTCACCTCGGCCCGGTGGCGGCCGAACACCTTTTCCATCGCCATGCTGATTTCCCCAACGGTTGCCCGGACCCGCGCGGCCTCGACCGCCGCCTCAAGAAGGTTGCCGCCATGCCCGGCGCGGAAGGTGATGTCGTCAAGTGCTGCCTCAACCCGTGCCGGATCGCGGCTGGCGCGGATCGCGGCCAGTTTCGCCACCTGCGCCTCTCGCACGGCGACGTTGTCGATGTCGCGGATGGCGATATCGTCCTCTTTCTCCAGCCGGTACTTGTTCACGCCGACGATCACCTCATCCCCGCGGTCGATCATCGCCTGGCGCTTGGCCGCCGATTCCTCGATCCGCAGTTTCGGCATGCCGGTGGCAACGGCCTTGGTCATGCCGCCCATCGCCTCGACTTCCTCAATGATCTTCCAGGCCTCTTGCGCCATCTGGTCGGTCAGGGATTCCACGTAGTAGGACCCGGCCAGCGGGTCGATCACCCGGGTCACGCCGGTTTCTTCCTGCAGGATCAGCTGGGTGTTCCGCGCGATGCGGGCGGCGAAGTCCGACGGCAGCGCAATCGCCTCATCCAGCGCGTTGGTGTGGAGGGATTGCGTGCCACCCAGCACCGCCGCCATGGCCTCGTACGCGGTGCGGACGACGTTGTTGTAGGGGTCCTGTTCCTGCAAGGACACGCCAGAGGTCTGGCAATGGGTGCGCAGCATCAAGCTGGCAGGTTTCTTCGCGCCAAACTCGGCCATGATGCGGTGCCAGAGGAGGCGGGCCGCGCGCAGCTTGGCGGTTTCCATGAAGAAATTCATGCCGATGGCAAAGAAGAAGCTTAGCCGCCCGGCGAAGTCGTCCACATCCATCCCGCGCGCGATGGCGGTTTTCACATATTCCCGCCCGTCCGCGAGGGTGAAGGCCAGTTCCTGCACCAGGTTCGCCCCGGCCTCTTGCATATGATAGCCGGAGATCGAGATGGAGTTGAATTTCGGCATCTCTTTTGCGGTGTATTCGATGATGTCGGCGACAATCCGCATGCTCGGTTCCGGCGGATAGATATAGGTGTTCCGCACCATGAACTCTTTCAGGATGTCGTTCTGGATGGTGCCGGACAGGGCCGCGCGCGGCACGCCCTGCTCTTCCCCCGCCACGATGAAGGATGCGAGGACCGGGATCACGGCACCGTTCATCGTCATGGAAACGCTGATCTTTTCCAGCGGGATGCCGTCGAAGAGGATTTTCATGTCCTCAACTGAATCGATCGCGACACCCGCTTTGCCCACATCGCCCACCACACGGGGATGGTCGCTGTCATAGCCCCGGTGGGTCGCCAGATCGAAAGCAACCGACACGCCCTGCTGACCGGAGGCCAGCGCGTTGCGGTAAAAGGCGTTCGACGCCTCGGCCGTCGAGAAGCCCGCATATTGCCGGATCGTCCAAGGGCGGCCGGCATACATCGTCGCGCGCACGCCCCGGGTAAACGGGGCAAGGCCCGGCAGGCTGCCCATATGCGGCAGCCCGGCGGTGTCGGCGGCGGTATAAAGCGGCTTGACCGCAATCCCTTCCAGCGTGTTCCAGGTCAGGCTGTCCGGCCCGGCACCTTTCAGGTCCTTCGCCGCCAGCGCTTCCCAGGCTTTCAGATCATCGCTCATGCTGTTCCCTGCCCGATGCGTCGCATCGTCCCTTTTGAAATTCCGACAGCGCGCCTATATCGAAGCGAAAGAGAGGCCCGATGACCCCCCCGATCAAACTCTTGCACGCAGTTGTTTTGGCGGCACTTCTGCCCGTCAGCGCGTTGGCCCAGACCACGCCGGCCGAGCCTGCGGCCTTCGCTCCGGTCGCGGCGGCCGATACCGCCTTTGACGCGCAGCTGTTCGTCATGCGGCCGGTTGTTGTCTTTGCCGACAGCCCCAACGACCCGAACTTCATCCGCCAGATGGAGCTTCTGGCCCGCGCCTATCCCGATCTGGAAGAGCGGGACGTGATCCTTGTCACCGATACCGACCCCGCCGCCGACAGCGAATGGCGGCACAAGCTGCGCCCACGCGGCTTTTCGCTGGTGATCATGGACAAGGACCTGCGCCCCGTGATCCGCAAGCCAAACCCCTGGACCGTGCGCGAGATCACGGCGGCCATCGACAAGCTGCCCCTGCGGCGGCAAGAGATGCTGGAGCGTAACCCGGCAGGGCGGTAGCGCGGAGTTTTCAAAAACTCCGCACCGATTTCTTTGAAGAAATCGGCCACTGACCGGCCGGTTCGGCATCACTCGAACTCCAGAATGATGTCGTCCACCTTCAGGCTCGCACCCGCTTGCGCCTTCACGGCCTTCACCACGCCCTTGCGTTCGGCCTTGAGGATGTTCTCCATCTTCATCGCCTCGACCGTCGCCAGCGCCTGGCCTTCCTGCACCTCGTCACCCACATCGACCGTGATCTTCACCACCAGGCCCGGCATCGGGCAGAGGAGGTATTTCGACGTGTCCGGCGGGGCCTTTTCCAGCATCAGCCCGGCCAGCGCATGCTGACGCGGGGTGCGGACATGGACCTTGAGGTCTGCGCCGCGCAAGCGGACCCGGAAGCCCATTGGGATCTTCGCGGTCTTCAGCGCCAGCGGCACACCGTCTACCATCAGCCGCGCCAGGGGCTGGCCCGGCGTCCAGTCCGACGTGACGCGCAGCATGCCCCCATCACCGAAGGTGATGGTCGACCCGTCATGGTCAGCGGCAACCGTCACCGCGTGATCCACCCCTTGCAGGCTGACCACCCAGGCATCACCCACGCGGCGTTCGTGGTTGTCCATCGTCCCGGAAATCCGGGTGCGGCGGATTTCGGCCACCCGGTTCATCGCGGCGGCAGCGGCCGCAACGCGGCGCAAGGTGGCGGCGTCCAGCGTCGCGCCCTTGAAGCCTTCGGGGTATTCCTCGGCGATGAAGGCCGTGGTGATATTGCCACACTGAAAGCGCGGATGGTCCATCACGGCGCCGACGAAGGGCAGGTTGTGGCCGATGCCTTCGACCTCAAACGTATCCAGGGCCAGACGCATTTCCTCAATCGCGCCGGCACGGGTCGGGGCCCAGGTGCAGAGCTTGGCGATCATCGGGTCGTAGAACATGCTGATCTCGCCGCCCTCGAACACGCCGGTATCGTTGCGGACGATCCCGCCCGCTGTCGGCCCTTCGACTGGGGGGCGGTAGCGGGTCAGGCGGCCGATCGACGGCAGGAAGTTCCGATACGGATCCTCGGCGTAAAGGCGGCTTTCCATGGCCCAGCCGTTGATTTTGAGGTCGGTCTGCTTGAATGGCAGCGGCTCGCCATAGGCGACGCGGATCATCTGTTCGACCAGATCAACGCCGGTGATGAGTTCGGTCACCGGATGTTCGACCTGCAGCCGCGTGTTCATTTCCAGGAAGTAGAAGTTGCGCGCGCCATCGACGATGAATTCTACCGTGCCCGCGCTGGTATAGCCCACCGCACGGGCCAAAGCGCAGGCCTGTTCGCCCATTGCCTTGCGGGTCGCCTCGTCCAGGAAGGGGCTGGGGGCCTCTTCAATGACCTTCTGGTTCCGGCGCTGGATGCTGCATTCGCGTTCGTGCAGATAGACAGTGTTGCCGTGCTTGTCGGCCAGCACCTGAATTTCGATGTGGCGGGGCTGGGTCACGAATTTCTCGATGAAGATCCGATCATCGCCAAAGCTGGCCGCCGCTTCGTTTTTTGAAGACTGAAAGCCCTCACGCGCATCGGCGTCATCCCAGGCGATGCGCATGCCTTTGCCGCCACCGCCCGCGCTGGCCTTGATCATCACGGGGTAACCGATCTGGGTCGCGATCTTTGCCGCTTCCTCCGCATCCGCGATCAGGCCCATGTGCCCCGGCACCGTGGACACCCCCGCCGCCTGCGCCAGCTTTTTGGAGGTGATCTTGTCCCCCATCGCCTCAATCGCGGGCGAAGGCGGGCCGATGAAGACCACGCCAGCCGCCTCCAGCGCTGCGGCGAAGTTCATGTTTTCGCTCAGGAACCCATAGCCGGGATGCACCGCCTCAGCCCCTGTGGCCTTGATCGCGGCCATGATCTTGTCGATCACGATGTAGGACTGCGCGGCAGGCGACGGGCCGATATGCACCGCCTCATCCGCCATCTTGACGTGCAGGGCGTTGCGGTCGGCATCGGAGTAGACCGCAACCGTCTTGATCCCCATCTTGCGGGCGGTCTTGATGACGCGGCAGGCAATCTCCCCCCGGTTGGCGATCAGGATCTTCTTGAACATCAACGGCCCCCCTTGAAACCCGTGAAACGCAAAGGACCACCCGGGCGTCTGGCCCGGGTGGTCCTTGCAATTGGTCCGGCGCGCCCGCAGGCGGCCAGGTCTAGATGCGGCTCAGTAGCCCGAGTTGCAGGGCGGCAGGCCCAGCTCGATCCCGCAGGTGGCAGCGCCCGCAAGGCCACCGATGGCCGCACCTGCGATGATGTTCTCATCGAAAGCGTCGGCGACAAGGGCGCCAGCGGCGGCACCGGCAAGACCGCGCGATGCAGGGTCCTGCATGCAACCGGCCAGCGGAGTGGAAAGAAGGGCGAAAAGGATAAGCGATTTGCGCATGGAAGACTGCCTCGTTGGTTTGTTGTTATTGCAGCAGATTCTACCGCAATATCGCGAAATTCAAAGCAGATTTTCACCGGGCTCACGCAATCGGCACCCGCCCGCCCGAGGCAAGGGAACGGTCCGGCCTGGGACGGGCCGGACCGCAGGGAAGGGGTAAGGGTACTGATGTCACTGCGCGCGCCAAGGCCGTGCTGCCCGTGACCCGCACAGAAACAATGCCCCGCAGATTCGCGCATTGCAAACGTGCTGCGAACGACAATTCCTGTCTCAGCAAAAGCTTGCCAGATTGGGGCTGCCGTCGGCGCGTTCATGCCTATTCGTCCTCGTCGTCCCAGTCATCTGACTGGATCAGCGGCGCATCGGGGGCGAAGACCTCCGGGAAGGCCGCTTCGGCGCGACGGCGGTCAATCCGCAGCAGCGCGTCATAGCTGGCAGGGTTGAACGGGTCTTCGGCGGCGATAACCTCGCGCCCAAAAAGCCAGGACAGGCGGCCCGCATCCAGATTGCCGCGCTCGAACGGATCCTCGCCGAAGTGCTGCCAGAGCGCGGCCATGAACGCGGCATCGGCCAACCGGTCCACATGCTTGCGGTCCTTGTAGCGCTCACGGGCGATCAGTTTCGTCGGGCCATCCTTTTTGTTGGCGCGGCGAATGACGAACTGGAAATCGGTTCCCGTCAACCGGCCGGGAAAGCCACGGTGCTTCAGCATCTCATCTGTCCTTTGTCGTGATGACCGGACGGACGGATAGGCCAAAGCATCGCATTAGCCCAGAGGCCCTGCGCAACTGTCTGATCTGACGGGATTATGGAAGACCGGGTGGCAAAAGCCAGCAACCAGCCGAAGTATGGTGCGGGCCCGGTCAGCCGCGGCTGACGGGCCCGCGCCGATAGATCACTTGTACTTGCCGGTTTCGGTCGGCTCGACGGTGATCGGCTCAACCATGACTTCTTCTTCTTTCTTGGCGCAAGCGGCCATGGCTGCAGCCATAGCGATGACCAGAATGATACGTCCGCTCTTCGACATCCTCTACTCCATCTTTGCTGAGGTGCTCTGGCGGCACCTGCGTGCACCAGCCCCCATTCCGCGTTTATGGCCGCTAGTATCCGGCCTGCGCCGACCATATCCGAAGCGGACAGGGAAGGACACAGGCGCAAAACCAAGTTCTCGACCTGTGGCGTTCCTACATCACGCGCCAGTGTCTGACCAGTCAGAAAAACCACGCCCTTCCCCAGCATCAGAATGGCGCCAAGACGCAGGCGCCGGTTTCGACGCTGAACGCTTCGAAGAACTGGACGACATCGGGGGAAGCCTCGCCGAACGGCACCACGGCGCTGGCCATCGAGATGATGATCTGCTGCGGCGCGGGCACCATGCCAGAGACCCGCCCCAGCGCATAGCTGTCGCACAGCGCCTGCATGTCATCGGCCGTGCTCGCCACATCCTCCGCGGTCAGCCCCGGCGCCAGAAAGCGGAAGCGGGCAGTCGCGCCCTCTGGTCCGGGGACGTTGCTGATGACATCGATCAGGCTGACCGCTCGACCTGACGGCACGGTGACCGCCTCGCCCTCCGGGGCCGCCTCATCGCAGCCGCCCGCCGCGGCAAGAACCGCGAAAAGCGCTGCGAGGATAAGGCGATGGCTGCGGGTCATGGACATCAAAGCGGGATGTTATCGTGTTTTTTCCAAGGGTTGGACTGCTTCTTGCCACGCAGTGCGGCAAAGGCGCGGGCCACCCGGCGGCGCGTCGAATGGGGCATGATGACCTCATCGATGAAGCCCTTTTCCGCCGCCACGAAGGGGTTGGCGAAGCGGTCTTCGTAATCCTTCACCCGGGCGGCAATCTTTTCCGGATCGCCCAGTTCGCTGCGATAGAGGATCTCCACCGCGCCCTTGGCCCCCATCACCGCCACCTCGGCCGTGGGCCAGGCATAGTTGAAATCACCGCGCAGGTGCTTCGACGACATCACGACATAGGCCCCGCCATAGGTCTTGCGGGTCAGGACCGTGACCTTGGGCACCGTCGCCTCGGCAAAGGCAAACAGCAGTTTCGCGCCATGCTTGATGACGCCGCCATATTCCTGGCTGACCCCCGGAAGGAACCCCGGCACATCGACCAGCGTCAGGATCGGGATTTCAAACGCGTCGCAAAAGCGCACAAAACGGGCGGCCTTGCGGCTGGCATCAATGTCCAGACACCCGGCCAGCACCATCGGCTGGTTCGCCACCACGCCGACCGACTGCCCCTCAAGCCGGATGAAGCCGGTGATGATATTGCCAGCAAACGCGGCCTGGATCTCGAAGAAATCCCCCTCATCGGCGATCTTGGTGATGAGTTCCTTCATGTCATAGGGCTGGTTCGGATTGTCCGGCACCAGGGTATCCAGGCTCATCTCCACCCGGGCCGGGTCATCGAAGAACGGCCGCACCGGCGCCTTTTCCCGGTTGTTCAGCGGCAGAAAGTCGATCAGGCGCCGGGTTTCGGCCAAAGCCTCAACGTCGTTTTCATAGGCCGCGTCGGCCACGCTCGACTTGCGGGTATGGGTCGTGGCACCGCCCAGCTCTTCCGCCGTAACCTGCTCATTCGTCACGGTTTTCACCACATCCGGCCCAGTGACGAACATGTACGAGCTGTCCTTCACCATGAAGATGAAGTCGGTCATCGCGGGCGAATAGACCGCCCCGCCCGCGCAAGGCCCCATGATCAGGCTGATCTGCGGCACCACGCCCGATGCCATCACGTTGCGCTGGAACACCTCACCATAGGCGGCAAGCGAGCTGACGCCTTCCTGAATCCGCGCGCCGCCGGAATCGTTGATCCCGATCACCGGCGCGCCGTTCTGAATGGCCATGTCCATGATCTTGCAGATCTTTGCCCCGTGGGTTTCCGAGACGGATCCCCCGAACACGGTGAAATCCTGCGCAAAGACATAGACCATGCGCCCATTGACCGTGCCCCAGCCGGTGACCACGCCGTCACCTGCCGGACGCTCCGCCTCCATCCCGAAATCGGTGCAGCGGTGGGCGACGAACATGTCGAACTCTTCGAAACTGCCTTCGTCCAGCAGCAATTCGATCCGCTCGCGAGCGGTCAGTTTGCCCTTGGCGTGCTGCGCCGCAACCCGCTTTTCCCCACCCCCGGCCCGCGCGACATTGCGGCGGGCCTCAAGCTCACTCAGGATATCCTTCATGCGTCCTCCCCATTCGGCCCCCCCGACCGGTCTTGCAGACAACCTAGGGCAAGGCGGGCAGAGCGAGAAGCACGAAACAGAAAATTTGCAAACTCATTCATTTGCCCGACGATCAAATTGCAAATCAGCGAAGCCCTCGCCGCCCGACGGCGAAAGGCCTATGCAGGCCGGTAAACTTTGCCAGAGGTCCCTATGCTAAACCTGCCTGTTCCCGTCCTGACCATCGGTCTGCTTGTCCTCTCGAACGTCTTCATGACCTTCGCCTGGTATGGGCACCTGAAGTACAAGGAAACCGCGCTGATCACGGTGATCTTTGTCAGCTGGGGCATCGCGTTCTTTGAATACATGCTGATGGTGCCTGCCAACCGGATCGGTCACGGTCATTTCTCGGCGGCCGAGCTCAAGACGATCCAAGAGGTCATCACCCTGTCGGTTTTTGCCGTCTTTTCCGTCTATTACCTGAAAGAGCCCTTGATGTGGAACCATCTCGTCGGCTTTGCCTTCATCGCGGCGGGGGCATTCTTCATCTTTCACAAATGGGTGTAGGGCAGCAATTCCGCACCTTGGCTTGTGCGCGGTGACGGTGGACAACCCCCGCCCAACGGCGTAGCCGGGGTGTCATGCAAGAACCACGTTTTCTGGACCGCTCCACCCCGCCGAAGATCATCACTCTGATCCTTCTGGCCGGGCTGTCAGCGCTGACGATGAACATCTTCCTGCCCTCCCTGCCTGGCATGGCGGTCTGGTTTGATGTGCCCTACGGCCTCATGCAGCAGTCGGTGGCGCTGTATCTGGCGCTCTCGGCGGCGCTGCAGATCGTGATCGGCCCGATTTCGGACCGGTTCGGCCGCCGCAAGGTGCTGATCTGGTCGCTGGTCCTGTTCCTGCTGGCCACGGTGGGCACGCTTTTGGCCCCCAACGCCACCGTCTTTCTGATCTTCCGCATGGCGCAGGCGGTCATCGCCTCGGGCATGGTCCTCAGCCGTGCGGTGGTGCGCGACATGGTGGCCGATGCCCAGGCCGCCAGCATGATCGGCTATGTGACCATGGGGATGAGCCTGGTGCCCATGATCGGCCCGGTGATCGGCGGCTTTCTGGATGACCTTTACGGCTGGCAGGCCAATTTCGCCTTGCTCCTGATCCTTGGGATCGCCGTCCTCGCCCTGGTGTGGGCCGACCTTGGCGAAACCGCCACCCTGCGCCGCGTCAGCCTGATGGACCAGGTCCGCACTTATCCGGGCCTCCTCACCTCGCGCCGGTTCTGGGGCTACACGCTGTCGGCCGCCTTCGCCTCGGGCTGCTTTTTCGCCTATCTCGGCGGCGCGCCCTATGTCGGGGACAAGATCTACGGCCTCAGTTCCACCAAGGTTGGGGCCCTCTTTGCCCTGACCGCCATCGGCTATGCCGCCGGAAACTTTCTGGCCGGGCGCTATTCGGTGCGGATCGGCATGAACCGGATGATCCTTGCCGGAACCCTTGTCACTACCGGCGGCTTGACCCTGCTGGCGCTGCTGACGCTGGCGGGCCTGTCCGGCCCCGTGGTCTTTTTCGGGCTGACCGTGTTCATGGGCCTTGGCAACGGGATCTGCCTGCCCAACGCCAATGCCGGGATGCTGTCCGTCCGGCCCGAGCTTGCGGGCACCGCCTCGGGCCTTGGCGGGGCGATCCTGATCGGCGGCGGGGCGGCCCTTGCCGCTGTGGCGGGGGTGCTCTTGGGCCCCGGCTCCAGCGAGATGCCGCTGATCCTGTTGATGCTGGCCTCCTCCATCGCCTCGGTCTGCGCGATCCTCATGGTCATCCGCCGCGCCCGCCAGATCGGCGTTGCATAAGCCCGGTTGACGCCCGCGCTTTGCAAAGCCACCTTTGGCTTTGCAAAGGGGGGCGATCATGGCCACGCAAAAGCTGTATGCCGGCGTCAAGCTGCGCGAGATCCGCGGCCGTCTTGCCCTGACGCAGAAGGCCTTTGCCGACAAGCTGTCGGTCTCGCTGCCCTATCTGAACCAGATGGAGAACAACCACCGCCCCGTCTCGGCCGCCGTGGTTCTGGCCCTGGCGCAGGAATTCGGGCTGGACGTCACCGAACTGACCGTCGGCGAAAGCGAACGTCTCGTCACCGACATGCGTGAGGCGCTGGCCGATCCCGTCTTCACCACCCTGACGCCGCCCGTCGCCGATCTGCGCCTTGCCGCCTCGAACGCGCCCGCCCTGGCCCGCGCTTTTCTCGACCTCCACCGCGCTTACCGCCAGACCCACGAACGCCTCGCCTCCCTTGATGAGGCCTTGGGGCGCGAGGATGCGTCGCTCCGCCCCTCTGCCTGGGAAGAGGTGCGCGACTTCTTTCACTATTGCGACAATTACCTCGATGCCGTCGACCGCGCAGCGGAACATTTCGCCACCAACGCAACCCAAGGCAAACCAGTGGAAACCCTGGCGCAAGACTTGCTGCGCCGCTCCGGCATCAGCTTGCACTATTCCGACAAGGCGCCGCTGCGCCACTATGATCCCGCCGCGCGCCGTCTTGACATATCGGCCCGCGCCTCCGGCGCGTCGCAACGGTTCCAGCTTCTGCATCAGGTCGCCCTTCTGACCCAGAATGACCTGCTGGAGGCCACCCTCGACCTCGCCCGTTTTTCCACGGCCGAGGCGCGGGATATCGCCAAGATCGGCCTGGCCAATTACTTTGCCGGGGCCGCCCTTTTACCCTACCGCGCTTTTCTGGCCGCAGCCCAGGCAGAACGGCATGACCTTGAGCGCCTGGCCGACATTTTCGGCGCCAGCATCGAACAGGTCGGCCACCGCCTGTCTACGCTGCAACGCCCCGGGGCCAAGGGCATCCCGTTCTTCTTCGTGCGGGTCGATCAGGCCGGCACGATCACCAAACGCCATTCCTCCACCCGGCTGCAATTCGCGCGCTTCGGCGGGGCCTGCCCCTTGTGGAACGTGCACCAGGCCTTTGAAACGCCTGGGCAATTCCTGCGCCAACTGGCAGAAACCCCGGACGGGGTGCGCTATCTTTGCCTTGCGCGGGATGTGTCCAAACCCGCTGGCGCCTTCCTCGCCCCGGTCCGGCGCTATGCGATCGGCCTTGGCTGCGAGGTGCAGCATGCCGCGCAAATGGTCTATGCCGACGGGCTTGACCTCAAGGGCCGGTTTGAGCCGATCGGCATTTCCTGCCGCATCTGTGAGCGGACGAATTGCCACCAACGCTCGGTCCCGCCGCTGGCGGGCCGCCTGCGGATCAACCCCAACGCCCGCGATATCCTGCCGTATGAGATTGCCGGCTAGGCCCGCAAGGCTGCCGCAATCTGGTCCTTCAACTGCGACCGGGTCTTGCGCAGCGCCTCTTCCTCGGCGTCGGTCATCAGGTCAAGCCGGGTTTCGGCGCGGTGAACCTTGTCATTGACCGCGTCATAATCGGTCAGAAGCCGGGCAAAATGCGGGCTGGAGGTTTTCAAGGCCGTCATCTTCTGCGCATCGGCAGGAAACTCTTCGTGCAAGGTGTGCGGGGTGTTGGACATGGACTCATCCTTTCAATGGATGACCACAGCCTAAGGCAGAACCACCCCCGGAACCTTGACCGGGATCAATTCAGCGCTGCGCGGTGCGCCAATTCGGGTTGATCCAAGGCTCAAGATTTGACGCGGGCAAGGGCGTGCGGCCAAGGATGTGGTCCGCCGCTTTCTCGCCAACCATGATCGACGGCGCATTCAGGTTGCCGTTCGTCACCTGCGGAAAGACCGAGCTGTCGGCCACCCGCAGACCCTGCACCCCGATCACCCGGCACTCAGGGTCGACCACAGCCATCGGGTCAGTCGCGCGCCCCATCCGCGCCGTGCCGCAGGGGTGATAGGCGCTTTCGACATGTTGGCGCAGGAAGTCATCCATCTCGGCATCCGTCTCTACGCCCGCGCCCGGCTGGATTTCCGACTTGAGATAGGGCTTGAACGCCTCCTGCCCGAACACCTCGCGCGTCAGGCGGATGCAGGCGCGGAAGTCCTCCCAATCCTCGGGGTGGGACATGTAGTTGAACCGGATCAACGGCGGATCGGCGGGGTTCGCAGACCGCAAGGTGACTGACCCGCGCGACTTTGACCGCATCGGCCCGACATGGGCCTGAAAGCCGTGCCCTTCAGCCGCGGCCTTGCCATCATAGCGCACGGCGATGGGCAGAAAATGATACTGGATATCGGGGTAATCGACCCCCGGTTTCGACCGGATGAAGGCGCAGGCCTCAAACTGGTTTGACGCGCCAAGGCCGGTGCGGGTGAACAGCCACTGCGCCCCGACCCGCGCCTTGCCCCAAAGGTTCCAGTATTTGTAAAGGGTTATCGGCTGGCTGGCCGCAAACTGCATGTAGATTTCAAGATGATCCTGCAAGTTCGCGCCCACACCGGGCCGGTCGGCCACCACCGGCAGCCCATGGTCCTGCAAATGCCGGCCGGGGCCGATCCCCGACAGCATCAACAGTTTCGGCGTGTTGAGGGAGGATGCCGCCAGCACCACCTCGCGCCCGGCGCGGATCACCTGCACCTCGCCGCGCACCGCAACCTCAACCCCGACGGCGCGGGTGCCCTCCATCACCACCCGGCGCGCAAGGCCCTGGACGATCTGCACATTCCCCCCCGCCATCGCGGGCCGCAGATAGGCATTCGCGGCGGACCAGCGCCGACCCTTCCAGATCGTCGCCTCCATCGGGCCAAAGCCTTCCTGCTGCTGGCCGTTGTAATCCATCGTGACCGGATAGCCAGCCTGCCGCCCGGCCTCGATGAAGGCGTTGAACAGGGGGTTTTCGCGGGGCCCGCGCGTGATGTGCAGGGGGCCGTCCGTGCCCCGGAACTCAGGCCCCGACCCGCCGTGCGACGCCTCCATCCGCTTGAAATAGGGCAGAACATCAGCATAGGCCCACCCATCGGCCCCCAACGCGGCCCAGGTGTCAAAGTCGCGGGCGTGGCCCCGGACATAGACCATGCCGTTGATGCTCGACGACCCGCCCAGCACCTTACCGCGTGGCGTCGCAAGGACCCGGCCGCCCAGATGCGGCTCGGGTTCGGACTTCAGGCCCCAGTCGTAGATCCCCATGTTCATCGGATAGGACAGCGCCCCCGGCATCTGGATGAAGGGGCCAGCATCCGATCCGCCCTCTTCGATCACCGTGACCCTGCGCCCCGCTTCGGCCAGCCGGTAGGCCAGCGCGCAGCCGGCGGATCCTGCGCCCACAATGACGTAATCGGCGTGCATCAGACCCCCCGCGCCAGTTCGGCCTCAAGATGCCGCAGGGCAATCGCCACGGCAGCCGCCCCATCCGGCGCGCCCGATTTCAGCACTTCGCGCAGGTAAAGGCCGTCGATCATCGCGCCCAGGCTTTCAGCAATCGCCGGCGCGCGCGGTCCGGCAAGCGGGCGCAAAGCCGCCGTCAGGTTGGATTTGAGCCGCCCCTGATAGATCGCCAGCAGCCGCTTCGCCTCGGGCACCGACTGCGCGAGGACCCAGAAGTTCAGCCAGGCGCTCACCGCCTCGCGCCGAAAGTTGCCGGGGCTGAAACTGGCCCGCAGGATCGCCCGGATCCGCCCCTCCGTCCCGTCCGCCGCCGCCAGCGCCCCGCGCACCTCAGCGCCGTAAAGCGTCAGGATATGGCGCATCGCGGCGAGGAACATGTCTTCCTTCGACCCGAAGTAATGATGCGCCAGGGCCGAGGACATGCCCGCCCGTTTGGCGATCTGGCTCACCGTCACGTCTAACGAACCTGTGCGCCCGATTTCCAAAATCGTGGCTTTGACAAGGGCTTCCTTCCGGATAGGCTCCATTCCAAGCTTCGGCATCGGCGCGGCCCCATAAAACACTTGCCAAACCGGTACAGCACGAAGTTTATTGACTCGTCAATCAACAAAAAACGGGGAGCCTCATGTCCATCCGCACCACCCTCCTGACCACCGCTGTCACGTTCGCCCTTGCTGGGTCCGCCTTTGCCGAAGGCTGCGACAAGGTCACCTTCTCCGACGTCGGCTGGACCGACATCACCGCCACCACCGCCGCCACCTCGCTGGTGCTGCAGGCCCTCGGCTATGAGACCGAGACCAAGCTCCTCGCCGTTCCCGTCACCTACACCGCCCTTGCCGAAGGCGATGTCGACGTCTTCCTCGGCAACTGGATGCCCACGATGGAGGCCGACATCGCCCCCTACCGTGAGGCTGGCACCGTCGACACCGTCCGCACCAACCTTGAAGGGGCGAAATACACCCTGGCCACCAATGCCGCCGGTGCCGCCCTTGGCATCAAGGATTTCAAGGACATCGCCACCCACAAGGACGCGCTTGACGGCAAGATCTACGGCATCGAACCCGGAAATGACGGCAACCGCCTGATCTCTGACATGATCGCCTCTGGCCCCTTCGGCCTGGACGGCTTTGAAATCGTCGAATCCTCCGAACAGGGCATGCTGGCCGAAGTCGCCAACAAGGATTCCGCGGGTGAGCCGATCGTCTTCCTCGGCTGGGAACCCCACCCGATGAACGCGAACTTCGACATGACCTACCTCACCGGCGGCGATGATTTCTTCGGCCCCAACCTGGGCGGTGCCACCGTCGCCACCAACACCCGGGCGGGCTATGTTGCCGAATGCCCGAACACGGGCAAGCTTTTGACCAACCTCTCCTTCACCCTGCAGATGGAGAATGAGATCATGGGCGCCATCCTCAACGACGGGGCCGATCCCATGGATGCCGCCAAAGCCTGGCTTGCCGCCAACCCCACCGCCTGGGAGGGCTGGCTTGACGGCGTGACCACCAAGGACGGCGGCGATGCCAAGGCCGCCGTGATGGCCGCCCTCCAGTAATGCCAGCGGGCCGGGGGCAACTCCGGCCCGTCTTCCATCTGCCAGAGGGGGATCGGCCGCAATGGATTGGCTGACCGAATGGAAGCTGCCCATCGGCAGTACCGCCAAGATCGTGTTCGACTGGCTGAAAGCCCAGGCCGACGCCGCCTTCAAACTGCTTGGCAACGGCATCGAAAGCGCCATCGAAGGCCTGACCGACATTCTGGCCTCGCCGCCGCTGCATATCCTGCTTTGGGTGGCAGCCCTTCTCGCGCTGGCTTACCTGCGGCGCTACCGCGACGTGGCGCTGGTCGCAGGCCTTGGACTGCTGGCGATCATCGGCCTCGCGCTGACCGGCCTTGCCCTGCCCCGCCTGCCGGAAGACTGGGCCCCCCTTGCCCTGATCCTGACCTTCACCGCCCTGACCTGGGTCATCCACCGCCGCTGGCCGCCCTGCCTTGTGGTGGCGCTGGGGTTTCTCTTCATCCTGAACCAGGGTTACTGGGAGGAAACGACCCAGACCCTTTCGCTTGTCGCCTTCGTCTGCGTGATCTGCATGGCCATCGGCGTGCCGGTCGGGGTGGCCGCCGCGCATCGCCCGCGCCTTTACCAGACGATGGAGCCTGTGCTTGACCTCATGCAAACCCTGCCCGCGCCGGTTTACCTGATCCCCTTCGTCATTCTCTTTTCCATCGGCGTGGTGCCGGCGCTGTTCGCTTCGATCATCTTTGTGGTCCCGGCCTCGATCCGGCTGACCTACCTTGGCGTGGCCTCCACCCCCACCGCGCTGAAAGAGGCCGCCACTGCCTTCGGGGCCACTGACCAGCAACTCTTGTGGAAGGTGGAACTGCCTTGGGCCTTTCCGCAAATCATGGCGGGCCTGAACCAGACCATCATGCTGTCTTTGTCCATGGTCGTGATCTCGGCCTGGGTCGGGGCTGCGGGCCTTGGCGTGCCGGTGGTCCGCGCGCTGAACCAGGTGCGCCCCGACCTCGGGTTTGAGGCGGGGGCGGTGATCGTGGCACTGGCGATCCTTCTCGACCGGATGCTGCGCGTGGGGGTAAAGCGATGATCCATGATCCCAAGGCCACCGCTGGGCTGGCGGTGCGGTTTGACAAGGTCTGCATCGTCTTTGGCGACAACCCCGAGCGCGCCCTGCCCCTGATGGACCGGGGCGGCAGCCGGGGTGACATCCAGGCCGCAACCGGGCAGGTGCTTGGCGTGCATGACTGCAGCCTTGACGTGGCGACAGGCGAAATCCTCGTGCTCATGGGGCTGTCCGGGTCGGGCAAATCCACGCTTTTGCGCGCGGTGAACGGGCTGAACCCGGTCTGTCGCGGCGCGGTGCATGTGTCTGACGGCAACGGGCTGATCGACGTGACCAACGCCGACCCCGTCACCTTGCGCCGCATCCGGCAACAGCGCGTGGCGATGGTGTTTCAGCAATTCGGCCTACTGCCTTGGCGGACGGTGCGCGAAAACGTGGGGCTTGGGCTGGAGCTTTCAGGTCTCTCCCCCGAAGAGCGCGCGCCCAGGGTAGACGCCCAGCTGCAGCTGGTAAACCTGACACAATGGGCCGAACGCAAGGTAGGAGAGCTTTCGGGCGGCATGCAGCAGCGCGTGGGCCTCGCCCGCGCTTTTGTCACCGAAGCGCCGATCCTTCTGATGGATGAACCGTTTTCGGCCCTTGATCCTTTGATCCGCGCCAAACTGCAGGACGAACTTCTCGACCTGCAAGCCAAGCTGAAACGCACGATCATCTTCGTAAGCCACGACCTGGATGAGGCGTTCAAGATCGGCAACCGCATCGCCCTGATGGAAGGCGGTCGCATCGTCCAATGCGGCACCGCGCGGGATATCATCGCCAACCCGGTCAGCGATTACGTGGCCGAGTTTGTGGCCCACATGAACCCCCTCGGCGTGCTGACCGCCAGCGACGTGATGGTATCCGGCCCGGGTGAGGGGCAGGAAATCGGCCCCGAAACTCCGGTGAAACAGGTGATGGAGGCGCTGCGTGCCGGGGCCGCAACGCTGGTCGTGGCCAAGAACGGGGAACGGCTGGGCGTCATCCGCGGCACGGATGTCATGGGCCGCCTTCTGAACCCGCGCCACGGCTGACTGGCCGGGCACGCGCGGCACCGGGCCTTGGCCCGGCAGGTTAAGAAACTCCTAAAATCAAAGACCAACCCCTTGATTTCAAAGGGTCTCAGAATCTGCCCAGCCCGGGACACTCAGCCAGCCGGGGTCGCCGCCTTCTTCGCTGCGGCCTTTTTCGCCGGCGCCTTCTTCGTTACAGCGGTCTTTGTGGCGGCCTTCTTCGGCGCGGTTTTCTTGGCCGCAGGCTTGGCCGCCGCCGCCGCCTTCTTCGGCGCGGCCTTCTTCTTGCCGCCCGATTTTCCGGCCTTCTCCGCCACCAGCGCCAGCGCCTCTTCCAGCGTCACCTCCTCTGGGGTCAGTTCTTTCGGCAGGGTCGCATTGACCTTGCCCCATTTGATATAGGGCCCATAGCGGCCCGGCATCACCTGAACCTCACCCCCATCCGGATGCGCGCCCAGCACCTTCAGCGGTCCTGCCGGGGCCGTAGCCCCTCCCCGACGCCCCGCCGCTTTCTGCGCCAGCACCTCCATCGCCCGGTTCATCCCGATGGTGAACACCTCCTCGACATCGGGGATGTTGGCATAGGTCGTGCCATGCTTGACGTAAGGTCCGAAACGGCCAATCGCCGCCTCAACCGGCTCACCGGTTTCCGGGTGGGCGCCGATCAGGCGCGGCAAGGATAACAGCTCCAGCGCCCGCTCCAGCGTCAGGCTCTCGGCACTCCAGCCTTTGGGCAGGCTGGCGCGGTCGGGTTTCGGCTGCGCCTCGGTCGCCTCGCCGCGCTGGACGTAGGGGCCAAAGCGGCCGGACCGTAGGCTGATCGGGTTGCCTGCAGCATCCTCGCCCAACACCTTGCCATCGACGCCACCCGCATCCTCACCGCCCGAGATCGGCCGGGTATAGCGGCATTCGGGATAGTTCCCGCAGCCGATGAACGCCCCCCCGGAGCGTGAGGTTTTCAGATGCAGCCGCCCCGTCCCGCAGACCTGGCACTGCCGGGGATCAGACCCATCGGCGCGCAAGGGGTAAAGATGGGGGGCAAGGAATTCGTCGATCTTGGTCAGCACCTCACCAATCCGCAGATCGGCGGTTTCAGCAACAGCCGCCGAAAAATCGCGCCAGAAGCGGGCCAGCACGTCCTTGTAATCGCGGTCCCCGGCCGAGACGTCGTCCAGTTCCGTCTCAAGGTCGGCGGTGAAGTCATACTCCACATACTTGCGGAAGTAGTTTGTCAGGAAGGCCGTCACCAGCCGCCCCTTGTCCTCGGGGATCAGGCGGTTCTTGTCCTTGCGGACATATTCCCGGTCCTGAATCGTGGTCAGCACCGAGGCATAGGTCGAAGGGCGGCCAATCCCCAGCTCTTCCATCCGCTTGACCAGCGTCGCCTCGGAATAGCGCGGCGGGGGTTGGGTGAAGGATTGCGTCGGGGTGACCGCCTTCTTGTCGGCCGCCTCACCCTGCATGATCTGCGGCAGACGGCCTTCATCGTCGCCCTCATCATCACGGCCTTCGTCGTAGATCTTCAGAAAGCCGTCGAACAGCACGACCTGACCATTGGCCCGCAGCACCACCTGCCCATCGGCTGAGGCCATGTCGACGGCCGTCCGCTCCAGCCTTGCGGCGGACATTTGGCTCGCGATGGTCCGCTTCCAGATCAGGTCATAAAGCTTGCGCTGGTCGGCATCGGCGAGACGCAGCTTTTCCGGGGCCGCCGCCATATCGGTCGGGCGGATGCACTCGTGGGCCTCTTGCGCGTTCTTGGCCTTGTTCTTGTACATGCGCGGGCTGTCGGGAATGTAGGACGCCCCGAACCGCCGCTTGATCTCATCGCGCGCGGACATCACCGCTTCGGGGGCCATGTCGATCCCGTCGGTCCGCATGTAGGTGATCAGCCCCGCCTCATACAGCCGCTGTGCCGCGTTCATGCATTGCTTGGCGCCCATGCCATGCTTGCGGCTGGCCTCTTGCTGCAGGGTTGAGGTCATGAAGGGCGGCCAGGGGTTGCGCGTTGCGGGCTTTGCTTCAACCGCGGCCACGGTCAGTGTTCGGGATGTGACAGCGTGCACCGCAAGTTCGGCAGCCTCAGCCGTCGGAATGTCGAATTTTGACAATTTCTTGCCGCCAAGCGTGGTCAGCACCGCCTCATATTCTTGGCCCCGCGGGGTTTGCAGGACGGCCTTCACCGTCCAGTATTCCTGCGGGCGGAAAGCGTCGATTTCCTGTTCCCGCTCCACGATCAGGCGCAGGCAGACCGACTGCACGCGGCCCGCCGACTTCGCCCCCGGCAGCTTGCGCCAGAGGACGGGCGACAGGGTGAAGCCCACCAGATAGTCCAGCGCGCGGCGGGCAAGATAAGCCTCGACCAGCGGCAGATCGACCTGCCGGGGATGCTTCATCGCCTCGGTCACGGCATCCTTGGTGATGGCGTTGAAGGTCACGCGGGCGACGGTCTTGCCCTTCTTCAGGCTGGAGGCGAGCGCCTCTTGCAAGTGCCAGCTGATTGCCTCGCCCTCCCGGTCAGGGTCGGTGGCCAGGATCAGCGTATCATCGGTTTTCAGTGCCTCGGTGATCGCCTTGATGTGCTTGCGGCTGTCAGCGGCGATTTCCCACTGCATGGCAAAGCCGTGTTCGGTATCCACCGATCCATCCTTGGCGGGCAGGTCGCGGACATGGCCGTATGAGGCAAGGACCGTGAAGTCCGGTCCCAGATATTTGTTGATTGTCTTGGCCTTGGCGGGGGATTCCACGACGACGACTGGCATGCTGTCCCAACTCTCCAACGGCCCTGCGAATGGCCGCGCACCATGTGGGACAAGCGCAGGGCTTGTCAACGGGGCCCGACAGCGCCTGGCCGCCAAGCCGGACGAAACCGCGCGACCGGCCCCTGTTGCGTCAGTCGAGCCGTGCCAGCAGGCCGCCCGGCTGACGGGCGATCCTGCCGTCAAGCTCCAGCGACAGAAGTTCCGGCGCAAGTTCGGCCGGGCTGACCGCAAGATCGCGCAGCAGCTGGTCTTCGGCCAGCGGGCTGGGGCCAAGGCGGGCGAGGATCATGCTGTGCAAGAGTGCCATGTCCTTCAGCGGTCGCTGCGCCGGCATCGGGCCGAGCATCGCCGGCATCCGGCTCTGCGGTTCAGCCTCCACGTCCGGGTCGTGTCCTGACATCCCCAACGCCTCAAGCACATCATTGGCCGACCGCACCAGCAGCGCGCCGTCACGGATCAGCATGTTGCACCCCGCGGCGCGCGCATCGAACGGGTGACCCGGGACAGCCATCACGTCTCGGCCCTGATCAAGGGCTGTGCGCGCCGTGATCAGACTGCCGGATTTCGCCGCCGCCTCAACCACGATCACCGCCTGCGCCAGCCCCGACACCAACCGGTTGCGCAACGGAAAGTGCCGCGCCTGCGGATCAAGGCCCGGGGGCTGTTCGCTGATCCGGCAGCCTTTTGCGGCGATCTCGGCGGCAAGTGCGGTGTTTTCCGGCGGGTAGATCACATCGATTCCGCCAGCCATCACGGCCACCGTGCTGGCATCGCCCTCAGCCATGGCTGCGGCATGCGCCTCGGCATCAATTCCGCGCGCCATGCCAGAGACAACGGTAAAACCTGCCGCCGCCAGCCCCTGCCCCAGCCGCCGCGCCATCCGCATGCCCAGAGACGACGCATTGCGCGCGCCCACCATCGCCACCGCCGGGCGATTCAGAAGGCTGACATCGCCCAGCGCCCACAGGATTGGGGGCGCATCGGGCAAGTCCATCAGCGCGCGGGGATAGTCAGCCTCACCATGGACCAAAAGCCGGGCACCAGCCTTGGCACCTTGCTTCATTTCAGCCTCGACCACGCCAAGGGGGCAGATCTCATAGCTGTCCACCCCGGCGGCCCGGGCGATCCCCGGCAGCGCCGCCAGCGCCGCCTTGGCCGAGCCGTGCTCTGCCATCAGCCGGTGCCAGGTGACCGCCCCCACCCGGCGCGACCGGATAAGGCGCAGCGCATCCAGCCGTTCCGCACCCGACAGCGCCGTTTCCGGCTGCAAAACCTGACAATCCGCCATGGTTTGACCCCACCCCTAGACGATTCTCAGCCTGCACCCGGCAAGGTTAACGAAACCTGAATCCCGCTTGCTCTTTTGCCAAATACGCCCGCACGAAGCGCTCTGACGCATGGCTGAAAGTGTCACATCATCATGGATTGAACCCGCCCGCGATTTTTGATCAAATGGCGGAAAGACTCCGAGGCCCCGGGGTCGCAACGGGAGCGAAGACCATGCTGAACGCCGAAGTCGCCAAGCGCCGTGACGATGCCATCTCACGCGGGGTGGGCATGATGACGCAGATCTATGCCGATCGCGCATTGAATGCCGAGGTCTGGGATATCGAAGGCAACCGCTACATCGACTTTGCCGCCGGGATCGCGGTGGTGAACACCGGGCATTGCCACCCGAAGGTCATGGCCGCCGTGGCCAACCAGATGACCAAGTTCACCCACACCTGCCATCAGGTGATGCCGTACGAAAACTACATCCGGCTGGCTGAGCGGCTGAACGACAAGGTCCCCGGCGATTTCAAGAAGAAGACCATCTTCGTCACCACGGGTGCCGAGGCTTGTGAGAACGCGGTCAAGATCGCCCGCATCGCAACGGGCCGCAATGCTGTCATTGCCTTTGGCGGGGGCTTTCATGGACGGACGTTCATGGGGATGTCGCTGACCGGCAAGGTGGAGCCCTACAAGAAAGGCTTCGGCGCGATGATGCCCGATGTCTACCACGTCCCCTTCCCGATGGACCCGCATGGCATTTCGACCGCCGATGCGATGAAGGGGATGGAAAAGCTCTTCAAGGCTGACCTTGACCCTGCCCGCGTCGCCGCGATCATCTTTGAACCGGTGCAGGGCGAAGGTGGCTTCTACCCCGCGCCCACCGATCTGGTCCGCGCGATCCGGGCGCTTTGTGACAAGCATGGCATCGTGATGATCGCCGATGAGGTGCAGACCGGCTTCGCCCGCACCGGCGCCCTTTTCGCGATGGAGGCCTACGGTGTTGCCGCCGACCTGACCACGATGGCCAAGGGCCTTGCCGGTGGCCTGCCGCTGGCTGCCGTCACGGGCCGGGCGGACTTGATGGACGCCTCCAACCCCGGCGGGCTTGGCGGCACCTATGCCGGCAACCCCCTTGGCATCGCCGCTGCCAACGCCGTGCTTGACGTGATCGAGGAAGAAGACCTTTGCGCCCGCGCCAATGAACTGGGCAGCCGCCTGAAGCAACGGCTTGAGGCGATCCGCGCCACCGCGCCCGAGATCATCGACATCCGCGGCCCGGGCTTCATGGTCGCCGTCGAGTTCGCCAACCCCACGACGCACGAACCTGACGCAGGCTTTACCGGCCGGGTGCGGCTGGAAGCGCAGAAGCGCGGGCTGATCCTTCTGACCTGCGGCGTCTATGGCAACGTCGTCCGCTTCCTGGCCCCGATCACCATCCCCGACGCCCATTTCGCCGAAGCGATGGACATTCTGGAAGCCTCGGTCGCTGCCGCCCGAAGCGCCTGACCGGAATGGGTTATCTGACCGAAACGGCCGAGGCTGGCGGAATCGACCTCATGGCCTCGGTCGAGGCGCTGGCGCGAAAGGGTGGCCCGGGGCCGGTGCGGCAGGCTTTTGATCTGGTTCGGCTGGTTCTGTCGCGGCAGGGGGTCAGGCCCGAGGAATACTTCACCTATGCCCTATGGCGCAAAGACCGGGGCCGGGCCTTTCTGAAGGGGTTCCTGCCGAACCGCCGGACCCGGGTCTTCAACACCGCGTTTCAGATGCCCGCGCGCGGGATTGTCACCCATATCCTGAACGACAAGGCCCGGACCGAGGCGATATTGACCGCAAAGGGCCTGCCCGTGACCCGCACGGTCGCCGCCTATCTGCCAAAGCCTGACCGGAACCTTGCCGGGCTGACCGGTCTTCGCCCGCTCCGCTCGGCCGGCGAAATCGCTGACTTCCTGTCGGACCCGGCAAACCTGCCGGTCTTCGGCAAGCCCCGCTCGGACAGTTTTGCCAGGGGGGCCGCGATGATCGGGGCCAAGGCTGGTGCCGATCAGGTCCGGTTTCTGAACGGCAAGACCGCCCCCATTGCCGATCTCGCCGCCGAGATTGCGGCCGATTGGGCCGCCGGTTACCTGTTCCAACCGTTTTACCAGTGCGAGGCTGGGCTGCGCCGGCATGTCGGCGCGGCGATGGCCTCCGTCCGGATCGTGACCCTGCAGACCGAGCGTGGGATTGAGCCTTGGTATGCCGTCATCCGCCTGCCAGCCAAGTCAGCCATGCATGACGGTGACGCGCTGGAGGCCCGGATCTGGGGGCTGATCGACCTTGCCTCGGGTCAGGTCGTCAAGCTGCGGTCCCTGCGCGACCCGCTGGCCCCTGACATGTTCTGCGGCAATGACCCGGAGGCGACGTTCCTGGGCTTTACCCTGCCCGATTGGGATCAGGCGCTGAACCTGTGCCGCTTGGGGCATGAGGCCTTTCCCGGCCACGGCATTCTGGGCTGGGATGTGTTCCTGACCGACGAAGGGCCGCTTCTGAACGAAGCCAACGTCAACCCCGGCCATGTCTACCAGGTTGCCGCGCAGCGCCCGCTTCTGAACCCCGACATGCGCCCGGCCTACGACCGCGCGATGGCCTTTGCCAGCCAGCACGGCGGCGGGCGCGTCCGGTTCTGACTGCCCTCGCCAAAGTGGCAGCAACGCCCCGCCGATCGGGGCCTGACCCTGTTGGCAAGCCCGACCTACGGGCATAAGGTGCCCGGGCAACGGCCTTTCGCCGTAAGGAGCAAGAACATGACTCGTGCCTTTTTCATCATTCCCGCTGCGGCCCTGACACTGGCGGCCTGCACCCCGGCTGAACAGCAACTTGCCATCGGAACCGTGGGCGGGGCCGCTGTCGGTGCCGCCGTGTCTTCGGGCGACGACCGCGCCAAGGGTGCCATCGTCGGTGCCGTGGTCGGTGCGACCGCCGCCACCCTGCTTGGGCCGGCCCAGCAGCAAGGCCAGTGCCGCTACCGTGACCAGTACGGCCGCGAATACATCGCCGCTTGCTGATCCCGATCTGCGGATGAGCGTTTCCGTGCCCGGGGTGAAAACCTCGGGCACTTTTCTTTGGGTGGGCTGCGCATGACGCGCCCTTTTCACCCGCAGGCCCAGCGGCTAGAAGGGCGACCAGTCCCTGCAAGGCCGCCCATGCCTGACCCGCTTCCGCCCACCGCCCTTTCCTCCCGGCAAGATGGCATCCTTATGGATGCGGCCTGCGTGACCCTGGCCGGGCGCGTGGTGCTGGACCACATCAGCCTGACCTTGACTGAAGAGCGGATCGGGATCCTCGGGCGCAACGGATCGGGCAAGACCACCCTCCTGCGGCTGATCACCGGGTTGATCGCACCAGACAGCGGCATCGTCCGCATCGAGGGGATAGATCCCTTCACCAACCGCAAGGCTGCGCTTGGCGCCCTTGGCATTCTGTTCCAGAACCCCGATCATCAGATTCTGTTTCCCACGGTGGAAGAAGAGCTTGCCTTCGGTCTGGTCCAGCAGGGCCAACCCCAAGCGAAGGCGCTGGCCCTCGCGCAGGAAGCCCTGGCGGCTGAGGGGCGGGCACATTGGGCGAAGGTGCCGGTCTCGACCCTAAGCCAGGGGCAAAGGCACTATCTTTGCCTTTTGGCCGTGCTTCTGATGCAGCCGCGCACGATCCTGCTGGACGAACCGCTTGCCGGCCTTGACCTGCCGACGCAGGCCCGCCTCGCCCGCCGCTTTGCAGCCCTGCCGCAGCGGCTGGTCACGATCACCCACGATCCCGCCACCCTGGCCACCGCCGACCGCGTGCTTTGGCTTGAGGGTGGCCGCATCGCTGCCGATGGCCCGCCCGGCTCGGTGCTTCCCGCCTTCACCGCCGCCATGGCCCGGATCGGAGAGCGCGATGCTGACGCTGACCTCGCCGGTTGAGATCTGGGCGCACCGGCTGCCAGCCGGAGGGAAGCTTGCTGCGCTGGCCGTGGCGACCATGGGGCTTTTTGCGTTGGACACGCCCCCCACTCTAGCGCTTGCAGGGGTCGGGACGGTGGCGCTTTACGCCAGCGGCGGCGTCCGGTTTGCCAGCGGCGGTCTGCGCCTTTTGCGCCCGCTTTGGCCGTTTTTGCTGATCGTCGGCCTTTGGCACCTCTGGACTGCTGACCTGTCCGGCGGCGGCGTGATCCTGCTGCGCATGCTGACCGCCGTGGCCTTGGCGAACTTTGTGACCATGACCACCCGGCTGTCCGACATGATTGCCGTTTTCCAGACCCTCGCCCGCCCGCTGGGCACACTTGGCCTGTCGCCGCGCCGGTTTGCCATCGCGCTGGCGCTGGTGGTCCGCTTCATTCCCGTGATGCTGGAGCGGCTGACCCAGATCACCCAGTCCTGGCGCGCGCGGTCGCCCCGCCGCCCGGGGTGGCGGGTTCTGGTGCCGGCAACGCTCGCCGCCCTCGACGATGCCGACCGCGCAGCCGAGGCCTTGCGGGCCCGGGGCGGGGCTGATTAAAGGGGGGCCATGGAACGCAACCTGACCCATATCGCCCTTTTCGCCGCGCTGATCGCGGTGCTTGGCCTCGTGCCGCAGATCACGCTTGCCGCTGGCGTGCCGATCACCGCGCAGTCCTTGGGAATCATGCTGTGTGGCACCGTCCTTGGCGCCCGGCGCGGGGCGCTCGCGGTCCTGTTGTTCCTGGCGCTGGTTGCTGCTGGCCTGCCACTTTTGTCAGGTGGGCGCGGGGGGCTTGGTGTCTTTGCCGGGCCTTCGGTCGGCTTCCTGGTCGGCTTTCCGATTGCCGCCTTTGCCGCAGGCTGGATCATGGAACGCACCACGCTTTCCCCCGGCCTTGCGGCCACCGCCGCGTCGGTCATTGGCGGGATCGGCGTCCTTTATGTCTTCGGGATCAGCGGCTTGGCCCTGATGCTGGACAAGACCTTGGCTGAAGCGGCCTTCATTGCCATGGCCTTCCTGCCCGGCGACATTCTGAAGGCCGTGCTTGCGGGGATAATCACCCAAAGCCTGGCCCGGATGCGGCCGGCCTCACTCCTCTCCCGCGCCTGAGGCCACCAGCAGCGCCGTCCCGATCCCGCCTGCTGCGGCAATCGCCGCCAGGCCCCGGCCCCGGCGCAGCCCGTGAAACAGTCGCACCGCCAGCACCGTGCCCGAGGCTCCGACCGGATGCCCGCGCGCAAGGCCTCCACCGCCGGGGTTGACCACAGCAGGGTCCAGCCCCGCCCCCTCAACTACCGCGATTGCCTGGACGGCGTAGGCCTCCATGATCTCGGCCATCGCCAGAGGCTCTCCATCCCAGATGCGCCGGATCGCGGCGATCGGGGCGGTTCCGGGTTCCATCGGGTCACCCCCAACCGTGGCACCCCCCAGAATGGCCAGGCCCCTGCCCTTCGCCACACGGTCGCTGACCACCAGACAGACCGCCGCCGCATCCGCCGCAACCGCCGCCGTAGCCGCCGTGATGCCGCCATGGACGGCAGGGGCCCGGGCCAACAACGCGGGGGTCAGGCGGCGCGGAAAGGTGTCGCGGGTGACGCCGTTTAGCGCCACTATCTCGGAAGAATGATCTGAATTCAGCGCCTTGGCATGGCTTTCCATCGCCCAGGCCTCTTGCTGGTCGCGCCCAAGCCCCAAGCGCTGCGCCAGTGCCTCCGCCGCCTCGGCCATGCCGGGATTGCGGTCCGGCCAAGGGGTGAAGGGCGCCTCGTCATAGGCCACAGGCGGGCCGCCGTCCGGGTCCGTCCGCAGCCGCAACGGACGGCGAGAGTAGCTTTCGACACCCCCCGCCAGCACCACCTCGGCCGCACCGCTGTCAACCAGCGCCCGCGCAAGCAGGATCGCATCAAGCCCCCCGGCGCATTGCCGGTCAATCGTCAGCCCCGCGACCGCCAGCCCCGCCGCAAGGGCCACCCGGCGGGCGGGATTGCCGCCGGCACCCAGAGCGTTGGACAAGATCACCTCATCCACCTGCCCCGGGCTGATCCCCGCGTCCGCCAGACAGGCCAGCAGAACCGGCGCTGCCAGTTCCTCCAGCGACAGCTGGGCAAAGGCCCCACCCTTGGGCACCACCGCCGTCCGCCGTGCCGCGATCAGACGCGCCATGCCGCCCGCCCTTCAAGCGCCGCAAGATCCGTCTTGCCCGAAGGCAGCGTTGGCCAATCCTGCAGCCATATCAATCGTTTGGGGGCCATAAGCGGCCCAAGTCTGCTGCGCAACGCGGTCATGATCGCGCTGTCCTTTGTGGGGTCCCCGCACAGGAAGGCCACCAGAACCGCACCGCGCTGCGGGTCCGCAACCGGCACCACCGCAGCCTGGTCCACCCCCGGCTGTGCCGCCAGAAAACTCTCGATCTCCTCGGGAAAGACGTTCTGGTCAGCGATCGTTGCCATCCGTCCGGCGCGGCCGTGCAGGAACAGGAACTCTCCGTCCAGCCGCCCGACCTCACCCACCGACAGCCAGC
Organism: Rhodobacter sp.; assembly: GCA_027489175.1. Taxonomy (GTDB): domain Bacteria; phylum Pseudomonadota; class Alphaproteobacteria; order Rhodobacterales; family Rhodobacteraceae; genus Tabrizicola. The sequence continues at coordinate 202,136 of JAIYAE010000004.1, read as the reverse complement.
CATCGCGCCAGCGCGCGCTGCCGGGGTCACTGGCGTAACCGACGAAAAGATAAGGGCTTTTCACCCAAACCTCACCGTCCACCACCGTGACCTCCACCCCCGGATAGGCGCGACCAACCGACCCTTCTGGTGCCGTCTCATCCGCCAGGGTGATGAAACTGGTCTCAGCGGCACCATAGAATTCCCTGATCTGCGCCTTGGGGGCCATCCTCTGCAACGCGCCGCGCAAGGCAGGGTCGAGCTTTGATCCGCCAACCAGCACTTGGCGAAGGTCTGGGCACAGGCCCTGACCCAGAAGCCGCAATTGGGATGGGGTGGCGTAGAGATGGGTGATCCCCCGATCAACAAGGGCTTGCCGCTGGCGATCAGGTCGCAAAAGGTCAAGCAGATGGACCTCTGCCCCCAGATGCAACCCCTCGACCGCGCCGTAAAGTGCCAAGGATTGCACCAGCCGCCCCAGCACCGCTACCCTCGCGCCGGGGCCAATGCCGAACCGCGCGTTTACGGCGAAACTGGCCAGCCATGAGGCTTGCGTTCGCAAGATGCGCCGGGGGGTTCCGGTCGAACCTGAGGTGAGCGTCTCGAACACCGGCTGGTCGGCCATTGCGGGCGCCGGCTGGTCAAGGGCACCGACACGAAAGGCTGCCAATCCAATAACTTGCGCCAGCCCCTCTGGCCCGTCTGCCACGACTGTCCCCATGGGCGAGCGGGGCACGACCTCTTGCGCCAAGGCGTCAAATAGCCTCGCTTCCGGATGCCAGCTAAAACCCGCGGTCATGCCTTCAGAAGGCTTGCCATTCGGCGCAGCGCCAGAAGATAGCCTTCCGTCCCGAAGCCCGCGATCACCCCATCGGCGCGGTGGCTGACATAGGAATGGTGCCGGAACGCTTCGCGCTTGTGGATGTTCGATATGTGCACTTCCAGCACCGGGCCATCATAGGCATTCAGCGCGTCCAGAATGGCGACGGAGGTGTGAGAATAGGCCCCCGGGTTGATGATGATCCCGGCCGAGGTGCCCCGCGCCTCCTGGATCCAGTCCACCAGCTGCCCCTCATGGTTCGACTGCAGCGCGCGCAGCCGCAGGCCCAGTTCTTCGGCCAGATCGGCGGTGCGGGAAGCCACGTCGTCCAGCGTCTCATGCCCGTAGATCTCCGGCTGGCGCAGGCCAAGCAGGTTCAGGTTCGGGCCGTTCAGAAGGGTTACAAGTTTGGGCATGGTCGGTCCTGTCTCATACCCGGGCGAGATTAGACTATGTGGACCAAGGGGCAAGCCCAAGGAAAAATGGCGGCCCTCCGATCCTGCTGGGGACAGAATCGAAAAGCCGCCCAGGGAGACATCGTTGACGCCAAGCGTCTGATCTTAGGCCACTTTCTCCAGCACGATCTCGGGCGTGATGCCAAGGGCACGCACAACCTCACGCGTCAGGTGGGGCCGGTTCAGGGTGTAGAAGTGCAGATCCTCGACCCCGCCTTGCAGCAGCCGGTCGCACAGCGCGGTGCAATGGGTCAGGGCCAGAAGCTCTTCCCGGCCGTCGCGGGCGGCCATGGCGAAGGCTTCGTCCAGCTTGGCCGGGACCGTAGTTCCGCAGCGTTCGGCGAACTTCTTCGCCCCGGACCAGCTGGTGATCGGCAGGATGCCCGGGATGATAGGGGCCGTGATACCGGCCTTCACACAGGCATCGCGGAAGCGGAAGAAGGTGTCGGCGTTGAAGAAGAACTGCGTGATGGCTGATGAGGCACCCGCGTCGATTTTGCGCTTAAGCCAAGTGACGTCGGCGGTGCTGTCGGCCGCATCCGGGTGAGGCTCAGGGTAGGCGCCGACGCGGATCTTGAATTTCCCGGTTTTCGCAAGCTTTTCAACCAGTTCAACTGAGCTGGCAAAACCCATCGGATGCGGCACGAAGCGCTGCGCGCCTTTCGGGGCGTCGCCGCGCAGGGCGACAATCTCGGTCACGCCGGCAGCAGCGTAGGATTCGGCGATGGCAAGTGTTTCGGTTTTCGTCGCATCGACACAGGTCAGGTGCGCCGCAACGGGCAGGCCATAGTTGCGGTGGATGGTCGAGACAGCCTCATGCGTCAGGGTGCGGGTGGTGCCGCCTGCGCCGTAAGTCACGGAAACAAAGGAAGGTTTCATCGGAGCCAGCGCCTGCACGGTTTCCCACAGCCGGAACGAGGCGTCCAGCGACTGGGGTGGGAAGAACTCAAAGCTGATGCGCGGCGTGGCCATGGTCGTCTCCTTCATTGATCCTCTTGTCTCAGATTTCTTGATGTGAGACCAATTCATAGTTTTCACGTTCTTGATGAGGTTCGTTCATGTACGTCGAGTTGCGCCACCTGAGGACGATCCGGGCGATCCAGCAGGCCGGGGGGCTGGCCAGGGCTGCCGAAGTGCTGAACATGACCCAGTCGGCGCTGAGCCATCAGGTCAAGGGGCTGGAGGATCAGGCGGGGATGGAGCTGTTCGTCCGCCGGTCCAAGCCGATGCGCTTGTCAGCGGCGGGACACAGGATGTTGCGTGCGGCGGAACGGATCCTGCCAGAGATTGACGCGATGGAGGAGGAATTCCGGGCGCTGCGGGCGGGGCGAACGGGGCGGTTGCACATCGCGATTGAGTGTCATGCCTGCTTTGACTGGCTGTTTCCGGTGCTGGAAATGTTCCGCCATGCCTGGCCTGAGATTGACGTCGATATCCGCGCAGGGTTGGCGTTTGAGGCTTTGGCGGCCCTGAACCGGGAGGATGTGGACCTTGTCATCTCATCCGACCGCGAGCCGCCGCCGGGAACCGTGTTCAACCCGCTCTTTGATTATCACCCGACCTTCGTCGCCTCATCGCAGAATCCGCTGGCCGAGAAGGCGTTCATCACGGCAGAGGATTTCAAGGATCAGGTGCTGATCACCTACCCCGTAAGCCGCGACAAGCTTGATATCTTTACGGAAATCCTGACGCCGGCCAAGGTCGAACCCCGCGCCCAGCGCACCGCCGAACTGACGGCGGTGATCCTGATGCTGGTCGGATCGAACCGCGGGGTGGCGGTTTTGCCGGACTGGGTGATGCGGGAAGTGAAGTCGAACGCCGACTATGTGACCCGGCCCTTGGGGCCAGAGCCGGTGCTGAAGCGGATGTATGCCGCGACCCGGGTTGAAGATGCGGGAAAGCCCTACATGGCGCATTTTCTGCGGTTGGCGCGCAGCGAGCCGGTCAAATTGCAGCGAGCAGGCTAAGTCCCTGCGTTCGCTGGGGTAATCCGGGTCAAAGGCCACAAGAAAGACGTCTTGAACGCGTCTTCTTTCTGTCTTCCTTCCGTCTCTACGCGCGCAGTGGCCGGGGATCGTTAACCATCAGCTGCGAATCGGGTGAGAGTTGTATTTGGGGCCTGGTGCCCCCACCCCAACCCTTCCGCGGAGGGGACGGGAGACGCGACCCCGGGGTGGCGCGCGATGGGCTTACCCTGAGTTTTCTACCGCCATCCCGGCGTTGCCAACCATCAGGTTGCGCCCGGCGTAGATGTCCCCGGCGAGTTGCAGGGCGAAGCGGTCAGCGTCGCGCAGGCGCACCTCGGCCAGGGTTTCCGAAACGAGGTCATCCTCCGCCCCCAGATGGCGGAGGAGGGAGCCGCCCATGGCCAGTGCCGATTCGAAGGTTTCGCGGACCGGCGCTTCGACCCCGGCCTTGATGAGTTCGATGGAATGGCGGCGGTCATAGCTGCGGGCGAAGACCGGGATCAGCGGGCATTCGTGGCGCAACATCTCGGCGATGCGGGTGGCCGCACCGGGGTTGTCGATGGCGATGACCACGGCGCGGGCGTGGCTGGCCCCGGCGGCCTGCAGGATATCCAGCCGCGTGCCATCGCCGAAATAGACCTTGAAGCCGAAATCGCGGGCGGTGGTGATCGCCTCGGGGTCGGTGTCGATGATCGAAAGACGGTGGCCCATCCGCAGAAGGGGCTGGGTCACGACCTGACCAAAGCGTCCAAAGCCGATGAGGAGGACGGCCGCCCCGTCATCTTCGGGCGCGGGCAGGCCTTCGGTGGACAGTTGGGGTTTCGGCATGAACCGGTCATGCAGGATCACGAACAGCGGGGTCATCACCATGGAAAGGATGATGATCGCGGTCAGGGTGGCGTTTTCCTCAACCGTGATCAGCCCGACCGAGAGGGCGGCGGCGTAGAGGACAAAGGCGAACTCGCCGCCTTGCGCCATAAGGACGAGACGCTCCACCGCCTCACGATGGCTGGCCTTGAAGACGCGGGCGACGGTGTAGATCGCCAGCATTTTCAGGATGGTCAGGGCGGCGACCGAGATCAGGATCAGTTGCCAGTTGCGGGCGACGACCGACAGGTCCAGCGCCATGCCGACGGCAAGGAAGAAGAGGCCGAGGAGGAGGCCGCGGAACGGTTCCACATCCGCCTCAAGCTGGTGGCGGTAGCTGGATTCGGACAGAAGGACCCCGGCGAGGAAGGCGCCCATCGCGGCAGAAAGCCCGCCAACCTGCATCCAGAGGGCGGAGCCAAGGACGATGAGGAGGGCGGCGGCGGTCATCACCTCACGCGCCTGGGCGGCGGCGAGGAGGGAGAAGATCGGGTTCAGAAGGTAGCGCCCGGCCAGGATAAGGACGGCGATGGCGCCAAGACCAAGGGCGATGCCTTGCGCGCGGTCGGCCAGGGTCAGGGTTTCGCCGCCCGGTGCAAGGAAGGCGACAAGGGCCAGCAGCGGCACGATGGCGAGGTCTTCGAGGAGGAGGATCGAGACAATGCGCTGGCCCTTTGGGGCGGAAATGTCGCCCCGCTCCTCCAGCATCTGCATGACGATGGCGGTCGAGGTGAGGACAAAGCCGGTGCCGGCCACCAAAGCGGGCGCGAAGGGGTAGCCGAGCGCAAGGCCGACGAGCGACAGAAGAGCCATCGAGAGCAGGACCTGCGCGAGGCCGAGGCCGAAGATGTCGCGCCGCATCGCCCAAAGGCGCGACGGCTGCATCTCCAGCCCGATGATGAAGAGGAACATCACCACGCCAAGCTCGGCCACATGGAGGATGGCCATCGGGTCAGAGAAGAGGCCCGCGCCGAAGGGGCCGATGGCAAGGCCCGCGGCAAGGTAGCCAAGGACCGACCCAAGCCCCGCCCGTTTGAACAGGGGCACGGCGACGACAGCAGCACCCAGAAGGATGACGACGGATGGCAGATCGACGCCGGCGCTTTCGGTGGCCATGGAAACCCCTTGTCTTTTGCGGGCAAGGGTGGCGGGAAGCGGCGGGAATGGCAAGCGCCTGCCCGGGCTTTGCGGATGGGCGGTTTCGGCTTAGGCTTCGGTCCGGAGGTGACCGATGTTGCGCCTGCTTTTGCCGCTCTTGTGGGTTGGAACGGCCGCCTGTGGCGACTGTCGGCTGGCGCTGGCCCTGGCGGTGGATGTCTCACGTTCGATCGACGCGGTGGATTACGGCATCCAGACCGAAGGCATGGCTGCGGCGCTTGAGGACCCGGAGGTGCGGGCGGCAATCTTTTCCCCCGAAGGCGAGGTGGCGCTGGCGGTCTATTTCTGGAGCGGATCGGGCCATCAGGACCTGGTGCAGGACTGGGTGATCCTTGAGGGGCCCGAGGTGCTGGACCGGGTGATCTGGGCGGTGCGCGGGGCCAAACGGCCCGAAGCGCGGCTGCCGACGGCGCTGGGGGCGGCGCTGGTCTATGGCGCGGGGCTGATGGACGCGGCCCCGCCTTGCGCGCGCCGGGTGCTGGATGTGGCCGGGGATGGGCGCAACAACGAGGGAATCTCGGTCGCGACGGCCTATGAGCGGGCGGCCTTTGGCGATGTGGTGGTCAACGCCCTTGCGGTGGGCGAGCACGAGCAGGACGTGGCCCGCTATTACCGGGAGGAGGTGATCCGCGGGCCGGGGGCGTTTGTGGAGGTTGCCCCCCAACAGATAGACTATCCCCCGGCCATCCGCCGCAAGCTCTTGCGTGAGCTTGAGGGGCCGAAGATCGGGGCGGTCAAGCGCACTGCCACACCCGCCGGTTGAAGCAGAAAACCTGACCCCGTTAACCGGATTTTTCCATTGACAGATGAAGGCTTGGCGCAAAACCTGACCCCATTGAACACTGAATTCGGAGGTTTGCATGCGCGGCTATTTTGCGGCACTGGCCTTTGGGCTGGCCTTGTCTATCGGGGCATTTCTGCCCGGACAGGCCATGGCGGATCGGGTGGTTGCCCGCGTCTCGATCTCGGACCAGACGATGAAGGTTTTTCATGAGGGGCGGCATCTTTTCACCTGGGTCGTGTCGACGGCAAAGCCGGGCAAGATCACGCCCACCGGCGTTTTCGTCGGGGCTGAGGCGCTGTCGAAGCACCACCGGTCGCGCCTCTACAACAACGCGCCGATGCCGTTCGCGATCTTCTACGACGGGCACTATGCGATCCATGGCACCGACCAGATCAAGCGGCTGGGGGCACCGGCATCAAACGGCTGCGTGCGGCTGCATCCGGACAATGCGGCGATCCTGTTCCAGATGGTGAAAGCCGAAGGGATGGAGAACATGCGTATCGAGATCGTGCAGTAACCCTGCGCCTCTTCCTTTCCCGCGCGCGACCGCCTATAGACCCGGGCTTGAACGGCACCCCGGGGGTGCCACGCTTGGGAGCGGACGGATGCAAGGCTCGGCCAACCTGAACCTGATGATAAAGGCCGCGCGCAAGGCGGGCCGCAGCCTGGTCAAGGATTTCCGCGAGGTGGAGAACCTGCAGGTGTCCACCAAGGGGCCGGGCGATTTCGTCAGCAAAGCCGACCGCGAGGCGGAGCGCCTGATCAAGGAGGAACTTCTGGGCGGGCGGCCGACCTATGGTTGGCTGGGCGAAGAGACCGGCGGCGCGGCGGGCGCAGACCCGACGCGGCGCTGGATCGTCGATCCCCTGGACGGGACCACGAACTTCCTGCACGGCATGCCGCATTGGGCCGTGTCGATCGCGCTGGAGCACAAGGGCGAGATCGTTTCCGCCGTCGTCTACGACCCGGCCAAGGATGAGATGTTCTGGGCGGAAAAAGGCTCGGGCTGCTGGCTGAACGACAACCGCCGCCTGCGCGTCTCGGGCCGCCGGGCGATGCATGAGGCGGTCTTCGCCACTGGCGTGCCATTCGGCGCAAAATCCACCCTGCCTGCCATGCTGCAGGATCTGGCCCGGCTGATGCCGGCCACGGCTGGCGTCCGGCGCTGGGGCGCGGCGGCGCTGGATCTGGCCTATGTCGCGGCGGGCCGGTTCGATGGCTACTGGGAGCGCGAGCTGTCGGCTTGGGACGTGGCGGCGGGCATCCTCTTGGTCAAGGAAGCCGGCGGCATGGTCGAAGGCCTGCGCAAGGGCAGCGACCCGCTGGATGGCGCGTTGATCGCCTGCAACGACGGCCTCTTTGACACGTTTTCGGGCGTGATCCGGGGGTAGGCGCCACCGGAATTTTCGAAAATTCCGGTCCGGAGCCTTTGAAGGCTCCGGTGCGATTTCTTTGAAGAAATCGCTTCAGCACGGCAGTTACAGTTTGCGCCTTGGGATCAGCGGGATGTTGGAGCGGGACGCCTCGAACTGCGTCTCGGGGTGCGGTGGGTGGCCGTCGGTGGCCTTCCAGTAGCCCCCGGCCCCCCGCCGCAGCCAGAGGGGCAACGTCAGCACAAGCCCCGCGATGAAGCCCCCTGCATGTGCCCAATAGGCGACCCCGCCGCCGTCGCTGGGGGTCGACAGGCCCGAGAAGATCTGGATGCCGAACCATAGGCCCAGCACGATCCAGGCCGGGATCGCGAAGATGCGGAAGAAGATCAGGAAGAGGAACAGGACATCGACCTTTGCCTTCGGAAAGAGCAAGAGATACCCCCCCATCACCCCGGCAATCGCCCCCGAGGCGCCGACCATCGGGATCTGTGAGCTCAGGTCTGCCACCGCCTGCAGGCCCGCTGCCGCAAGGCCTGCGGCCAGGTAGAAGAGAAGGAAGGGCAGATGGCCCATCTCATCTTCCAGATTGTCGCCGTAGATCCACAGAAACAGCATGTTGCCCAGAAGGTGCATGATGCCGCCATGCAGGAACATCGAGGTGATCAGCGTCTCATACCCGTCACCGGCCATGAGACGGGCCGGGACAAGGCCCCATTGCAGGAAGAAGACCTGCAGCTGAAAATCATTCCGTCCGATGAAATACGCCAGGAACACCAGCACGTTGACCGCGATCAGCGCGATCGTGACGAAAGGAGTCTTGCCGGAAGGATTGTGGTCGCGGATTGGAAACATGGGGACCAGCGTTTCCGATCCGCGCCGTGGCGTCAAGCGTCGGCAACCGCGGCCAAAAGCTGCGCATTGCCGCCCGAGGCTGTGGTGTCGATGCAAAGGTGACGCTCAAGGCAGGCATGGCCTGTGTCTGGTGTTGCGATCAGCGGCAGGATCGGTCCAGAGCGGGAGGCGAGTGCCTTGGCATAAGCGCGGCCATTGTCAGCATCGCCCCACCAGAGGGCGCCGGAAAAGCCCTGCAGCGTGGTCAACGCCTGGGGGTCAAGCCCCGGCGCCTCAACCGCGTGGCCGCCAAGGCTGCGAACCCGGTCGGCCTGCTGTTCTGCGGAGGCTTTGCCAGGGCCCAGGCACAAAAGCGGCGCGCGGGGGATCAGGGTCAGGCGGTTTGATTCGCCCGTGGGCCCCGGCAGGTCATGGGTTTGCGGCAAGGTCTCGCGTTGCGGCTTGGCGAGGGCTGCCGCGACGACGGCCATCGGGGTGGCGCTGGCATCCGCAGCGCCTTGCGGCGCAGGGGCACTGGTGAAGCGGGTCAGGTAATGCGGGCCGCCCGCCTTTGGCCCGGTGCCGGAAAGCCCCTCACCCCCGAACGGCTGGCTGCCGACGACCGCGCCGATCTGGTTGCGGTTGACGTAGGTGTTGCCAACCTGAAGCTGGTCGACGATCCGCTGCACGCGGTCATCGATGCGGGAGTGGAGGCCGAAGGTCAGCCCGTAGCCGGTGGCATTGATCGCGGCGATGACGGCGTCGATCTCGGCCGCCTTGAAGGTGGCGATGTGCAGGACGGGGCCGAAAATCTCACGCGGCATCTGGGCGATGCCGGTGATTTTCAGGACCGTGGGGGCGATGAAGGTGCCCTGCCCCAGCGCTGACAGTTCCTTGAGAATGCGGCCTTCGCTGCGGGCCTGGGCGATGTAGTCCGCGATGGCCTTTTGCGCCTGCGTGTCGATGACCGGGCCGATGTCGGTGGCCAGATCCCAGGGATCGCCCAAGGCAAGGTCATCCATCGCGCCGAAGAGCATTTCGGTGACCGTGTCGGCGACGTCTTCCTGCACGTATAGGCAGCGGAGGGCGCTGCACCGCTGGCCCGCGGACTGGAAGGCCGAGGCGAGGATGTCGCGGACCGCCTGCTCCGGCAGCGCGGTTGAGTCGACCAGCATCGCGTTAAGGCCGCCGGTTTCGGCGATCAGGGGGGCAGTGGGGTCCAGGTGGTCAGCCATGCTGCGGCGGATGGCCTGCGCGGTGGCGGTCGATCCTGTGAAGGCGATACCGCTGATCTTCGGGGATGTCGTGAGGGCGGCCCCCACGCTGCCGTCGCCGGGCAGAAGTTGCAGCGCGGTGGCGGGGACGCCTGCGGCCAGGAGGTGCTGGACGGCGAGGGTGGCGATCAGCGGGGTTTGCGGCGCGGGTTTGGCGAGGACCGCATTACCGGCGGCAAGGGCGGCCCCGATCTGGCCGCAGAAGATGGCGAGGGGGAAGTTCCAGGGGCTGATGCAGACGAATGTGCCCCGGGCGGGGTTTTGCAGGCGGGTGGCCCCGGCGGCGTAGTAGCGCAGGAAATCCACCGCCTCACGCAGTTCGGCGATGGCGTCGGGCAGGGTCTTGCCCGCCTCACGCGCGAGAAGCGCGAAGATGCGGCCGTGGTCGGCCTCAAGCCGGTCGGCGGCGCGGTTGAGGACCTCGGCCCGTTCGGCCGGGGCGGCGGCCCAGGGGTCGGCAAGGCGCAGGGCGGTGTCCACGTCCGGTTGTGCTGCGGTCAGGGCATGGCCGACAAGCGCGCCGGTGGCGGGATTCAGAACGGCGAGGCGGGGGCCGCCGACGGCCCGGCCCGCAAGGATGGGGTGGGCGTCGAAGAGGGCCGATTCATGCGGCGCGCGGGCGGTGGCGATGTCGGCCAGATCGGCGGCATCGGTCACGTCCCAGCCTTTGGCGTTCCGTCGCGGGGCAAAAAGGGTGGGGCCAGTGGCCAGCGCGGGGCGGGGGATGGCGGTCAGCGCGTCCACCATCGTCAAGGGGCAGGCGGCGACTTGGGCGGGGGGCACGTCTTCATCAACGATCTGGTTGACGAAGCTGGAGTTCGCGCCGTTTTCGAGCAGCCGCCGCACGAGGTAGGCCAGCAGGTCACGATGCGCGCCGACGGGGGCGTAGATCCGGCAGCGGGTGGATTGGTCGGTGAGGACAATGTCATGCAGGCGTTCACCCATGCCATGCAGGCGCTGGAATTCGTAATCCAAGGGCGTGACGCCAATCTCGCCCGCCAGATGCAGGATGGCGGCGACGGTGTGGGCGTTGTGAGTGGCAAACTGGGGGTAGATGCGGTCAGTCAGCGTCAGCAGCTTGCGGGCGTTGGCGATGTAGCTGACATCGGTCGATTGTTTGCGGGTGAAGACCGGGAAGGAGGTCAGGCCAAGGACCTGCGCGCGCTTCACCTCGGCGTCCCAGTAGGCGCCTTTCACGAGGCGGATCATGATCTTGCGGTCCAGCCGCGTGGCCAGGGCATGCAGCCAGTCGATCACCGCCCCTGCCCTGCGGCCATAGGCTTGGACCACGACGCCGAAACCGTCCCAGCCTTTCAGCGCGGGGTCAGAGAGGGTCGCCTCGATGACTTCAAGGGAAAGGGCGAGGCGGTCAGCCTCTTCGGCATCGATGTTGAAGCCAAGGCCTGCGGCTTTTGCCAGTGAGGCGAGGGCGCGGACGCGGGGGACGAGTTCTTCCATCACCCGCTCACGCTTGGCGACTTCGTAGCGGGGGTGGAGGGCGGAGAGTTTGACCGAGATGCCGGGGTTGGTGCGGATGTCGTTGCCCTTGGCGGCGCGGGCGATGGCGGTGATCGCGTGGGAGTAAGACAGGTGATAGCGCCGCGCGTCGCCTTCGGTGCGGGCGGCTTCGCCCAGCATGTCGTAGCTGTAGGTATAGCCTTTGGCCTCAAGGTCTTCAGCGCGGGTCATCGCCTTGTCGATTGTTTCGCCCAGCACGAAATTCCGCCCCATCTCTTTCATCGCGCGCGAGACGGCGGTGCGGATCACCGGTTCGCCCAGGCGTTTGACGGCGGCGCGGAGGTGGCGGGTGATCCCGCCTTCGGCATCGTCCAGCACCTTGCCGGTGAGCATCAACGCCCAGGTCGACGCGTTGACGAGGGACGAGGCGGATTTGCCCAAATGGCGGCCCCAGTCGGAGGGGGCGATCTTGTCTTCGATCAGGGCATCCATGGTTTCGGCGTCGGGGACGCGCAGCAGTGCTTCGGCCAAGCACATCAGGGCGATGCCTTCGTCGGTAGACAGGCCGTATTCGGCGAGGAACACCTCCATCAGCCCTGGCCGCGCACTGGCGCGGATGCGGGTCACAAGGTCGGCCCCGGCGGCGGTGATCTTTGCGCGGGCCGGGGCGTCCAGCGCCGCTGAGGCCACCAGTTGGCGGACAAGGGCCGTCTCATCCGCCAGGGCGGCAGTTTCGATGCTGGACCAGGCGGTGGTGGCGGACATGGGGAACCCTCTCTCTTTCGCCCAGCATATACCGAAAAGGACAGGCTGTTTTCCTGAAGCTGGGCTGATATGCAGTCTGAACGTTATGATTTTTGCGGATGTGCCATGCCAGTTGACCGACCGGACCTTGACCGTTTCGACCTTGCGATCCTGCGCGTCCTGCAAACGGACGGTCGGATATCCGCCGTGGAACTCGCGCGGCGGATCGGGCTGTCAAAAAGCCCGACGCAGGCCCGGATGAAACGGCTGGAGGAGGCGGGGGTGATCACCGGCTACCGCGCGATCCTGGACCCGATCCGCATGGGCCAGGCGCATGTGGCGTTCGTGGAAGTGCGGCTGTCGGACACGCGTGAGGCGGCGCTGACGGCGTTCAACCGTGCCGTGCTGGCAGTGCCCGAGGTGGAGCAGTGCCACATGATGGCGTCAAGTTTCGACTACCTTCTGAAGGTGCGGACGGCCGACATTCAGGCCTATCGCCGCGTCCTGGGCGAGGTGATCAGCGCCCTGCCGCATGTAGCCAACACCTCGACCTATGTTGCGATGGAGGCGGTGAAGGAAGTGTTCTGACGCAACTTTCCTTGGCGCCACGCGTAGCTGCAGGGCAAGGGGGAAAAGCGCATGGATCTTCTGGGACGTATTCTGTTGGCCGCGCTGTTCGCGGCGGGGGCGGCGCAAAAGGCGCTGGACCCAGCGGCCGCGCAAGGGTTGCTGGCGGGGTTCGGGTTGCCGGTGTGGCTGGTCTGGCCCGCGCTGGCGTTGAACGCCGCCTTGGCTGTGGGGCTGATCTGGCCGCCTACGGTGCGCCGGGCGGCGCTGGTGGCGGCTGCCTATTGTGCCGTTACCAGCGTCTTTCACTTTCTGCCCGGCGATGGCTGGCAGATGTCGATCTTCGTCAAGAACTGGGCGATTGCGGGCGGCCTTCTGACGCTGGCCGCCGCGCGGAAGGTTTAGGGGTCAGTCCTTCGGTTTGCCGGGCGAAATGGTGACCTTGGCGTTGGTCGAAGCCACCGAAACAGCCGGTTTCGCGGCCTCTTTCTTCGGCTTTTTCACTTCCTTGCGCTTGTTCATGCCCTTGGCCATGGCGGTGGCTCCCCTGTTGAATGGCGGTCTGTTGCGGACCTTGGTGGCAGTGTAGCCCCCTGCGGCGGGCTTTGCACGGGGTTTGCGTCAGTCTTCAGCGGTCAACTGGCGCCAGCGGGCGGCGTAGGCAGCAAGAGCGTGGGCGTCAGGCGGGATCGGGACAGGGTTTGTCGCAGGCAGAGGGGGGCTGCTGAGGCACAACATGGCCGCACCCACCGAGGTTCCGGTGGCCGAGGCTGCCACTTGCACCCAGCCCAGCGAGAGGGCCGACAGCATGGCAAGGTAGTCATCGTTGCGGGCGAAGGGGCCTTCGATGATCACCGGGCCTTCCGCCCCGGCAAGGTCAAGGCAAGTGCGGGTCATCAGGGCCAGATACCACGACAGGGCCAGAAGCCGCTGGCCGGGGGTGGCAGGGTCACGGGTCCAGCGCATCTGGCGGCCCGGGCAGGGGCCGGAGGTAGGCTCAACCGCCGGCAGAAGGTGGATGGGGCCGTCCAGCACAGCAGCGCGGTCTTGTTGGGTAGGGGCGGTGGTGTCGCCCTGGCGGATGAGTTCATACTCCCGTCCGCCCATGAAGCGGGCCGAGGGGAAGGCGTTGCCCAGCGCGTTGACGTTGACCAGCACGTCGCGCGCGGGGTCAAGTTCGGTGCGCACACCGTTCATCACCATGCAGATCACCCACGTGCCGGTGGAGACGACCGAGAACGGACCCGCGCGGCCGGTGAGGTAGGGCAGAAGCGACGCGTTGGAATCGTGGATGCCGGTGCTGACCGGGGTGTGTGGGGAAAGGCCGGTCTGGGCGGCAAGATCGGGGCGCAGCGTCCCCAACCCTTCCGCCGGGCGGCGGGGCGGGGCAAATTTTCCCGTCAAGCCAAGCCGATCCACCAACGGGGAGAAGCCGCCCTTCCGGGGGTCCCAAAGGTCGGTGTGGCAGCCAAGCGAGCAGACATCGCAGGCCATCTGCCCGGTCAGCCGCCAGCCCCAGTATTGCGGATAGGTAAGGACATGGGTCACGCGGTCCTGCAGGCCGGGTTGGGTGGTCAAAAGCCAGTGCAGTTGCGCGCCAAGGTTCAGGCCCATAGGCAAGCGGGGCGATCCGGTCAGCGCGAAATCGGGGCGGAGGGTGGTGTAGTCGGCGGCAAGGTCATCGGGGCCGGTGTGTTCGTAATCCAGCATCGGGGTGGCAAGGTTGCCACGTGCGTCCAACAGCACCCCCGATGCGCCATGGGTGGTGACAGAAATCGCATCCACCCCATGCTGCGCGTGGAAGCGGGCAAGGTGGTGCAGGAAGAAATCCCAATGCCCCTCAAGATCGAAATGCGGGTAAGGCGGGCCTTGCAGGGGCGTGTTCGGGCGGGTGACGACGGCAACCTCAGCCAGCGTGGCGGCATCGACGAGGGCCAGCTTGGCGTTGGTCTTTCCGACGTCGATGACGGCTATGGTCTTCATGGCAGGTGGAAGACCGGGATCAGCGGCGTCGCCACAGGCTCATTCGACGGGTGGCAGAGCATCAGGTCAGCCATATAGGCCCACCAGCGCTGCATCACCGGATGGGCGGGCAGGTCGGCCATCGAGTGGTCATCGCTGCGCCAGAGGGTGGCGAAAAGGATGTGGGTTTCTGGGTCGAGGTGGATGGAATAATCCTCTACCCCTGCGTCTTTCAGCAGGGCCGACAGCTCGGGCCAGATCGTATCATGGCGGCGTTTGTATTCAGCCTCCATCCCGGGGTTCAGCTGCATCTTGAAGGCGTATTTCTGCATCATTTCCCCCGCAGAAGCCGTGGCACGGCGATGACGCCGATCAGGAGAAGGCCAAGGAAGATGCTCATCACGATCCCGGGCACGTTCAGAAGGCCGAAGCCGAAGGTGACCATGCCCATGATGAAAGCGGCGAGCACGACCCCAAGGATCGACCCCGATCCGCCCAGGATGCTGACCCCGCCAAGGACGACCATGGTGACCACCTCAAGCTCAAACCCCGTGGCGATCGAGGGGCGGGTGGAGCCGAGGCGGGAGGTCAGGCAGATCGCGGCGATGCCAGAGGTGAGGCCGGTCAGAAGGAACAGGATGAACCGCACGCGGGCCACCCGGATGCCGGAAAACTGTGCTGCGGTCGCGTTGTTGCCGATGGCATAGACCGCGCGGCCAAAGTTGGTGCAGTGGAGAAGTGCCCAGAACACGACCGCCATGACGGCGAACAGGACGAGTTCAAAGCTGAACACCCACCAGACATAGCCCTGACCGAAGTAGTCAAACCCGTCCGGGTAGCCGGTAAAGGCCTGATCCCCGAGGACGATGTAGGAAATGCCGCGAAAAAGGCTCATCGTGCCGATGGTCACCACGATGGAGGGCAGACCCATCCCTGCCACCAGAAACCCGTTGATCGCGCCGCAGAGAAGGCCAGTGCCAAGGCCGATCACCACCAGAAGCGGCACCCCTGCCCCGGCCTGCATGGCCAGCCCCATGGCAGTGGAGACGAGGGCGATGATCGAGGCGACGGAAAGGTCGATTTCCCCCGCGATGATCAGCATGGCCATGGCGAAAGCGATCATCGCCTTTTCGGTGAAGTTGAAGGTCGCGTCGCTGAGGTTCCAGGCGTTCAGGAAATAGGGCGAGGCGAAGGCATTCGTCACGAAGACCGCGATGGCGACGATGACCAGCACTGCCTCCCAGCTGCGAAGGGCGCGGGACAAGGGGGATTGCAGGCGGTCGGGGATGATGCGTGTGGCGGGGGCAGTCATCGGGCAACCTCCTGCGGTTTCAGGATGATGCGGCCGGAGGTGCGGGACTGGGCGGCGTTGAAGCAGACGGCGACGACGATGGCGCTGCCCGAAATCGCCATTTGCCAGAAAGGTGAGATGCCGACGACCGGCAAGGCGTTGTTGATAACGCCAAGGAACAGCGCGCCAAGGACCGCCCCCGCAATGCTGCCCGCCCCACCGGCGATGGCGACGCCGCCGATGACGCAGGCGGCCACGACCGAAAGCTCAAACCCGTCGGCGATGTCGACGTAAGCCACGGCATAGCGCGCGACCCAGAGGTAACCGGTCAGGCCCGCAAGGCCGCCCGAGATCATGAAGGCCAGGCACTGGGTGCGGCCCACGTTGATGCCGGTATAGACGGCGGCATGGGGGTTGCCGCCCACGGCATAGAACGACCGGCCAAGCGGGGTGCGGGTCAGAAGCACGGTAAACAGGGCGATGGCGGCGAGGGTGACCCAGCTCATCACCGGGAGGCCCAGGATCACCGCGCGGGGAAGGGCTTTGAAATCATCAGTCATCTGGTGGGCGTTGACCCAGGCACCGTTGGTCATCAGAAAGATGACGCCCCGGTAGATGGTCATCGTGCCAAGCGTGACGACGATGGAGGGGATGCCCAGCTTCCAAACCAGCAGGCCGTTGACCGCGCCAAGCGCCGCGCCAAGAGCGATGGCGGCGACAAGGATCAGCGGCAAAGGCACCCCTGCCCCGTTCATCAGGGCCGCGACCATGCCACAGAGGGCGAGGTTGGCGGCGACCGAAAGGTCAATGCATTTGGTCAGGATGACGATCATCTGGCCGATGGCCAGCAGGATCAGGGGGGAAGTGTCATTGAACACGTTCACCAGGCTGCCCGGGGCGACGAAGGCGGGGAAGCGCGTGGCGACAAGGCCGATCAGGAGGAGGATGGCGAGGGCGAGCAGCGCCTCACGCTGTTTCAGGATGCTCATGCGGCCTCCGCGATGCCGGCGGCGGCGCGCACCAGGGTTTCGGGGGTCATGCGGTCGCCAGTGACCTCATCAATGATCCGGCCCTCGCGCATGACGATGACGCGGTCGGACATGCCCAACACCTCAGGGATTTCAGAGCTGACCATGATGACGGCCAGGCCTTCGGCGGCAAGCTCGGCCATGAATTCGTGGACGGCGGCTTTCGATCCGATGTCGATGCCCTTGGTCGGTTCATCCAGAATGATGACGCGGGGTTTGGTGGCGAGCCACTTCGCAATCACCACCTTTTGCTGGTTGCCGCCGGACAAAAGGCCCAGTTCCTGATCCAGGCTTGAGGCGCGCAGGTCAAGCCGTTGGGTATAATCGCGCGACAGGCGGAATTCTTCGGCCAGCCGCAGAAAGCCCGATCGGCTGGTGCGGGTCAGCGACGGCAGGGTGACGTTCTGAAAGATCGGCAAGCCCCGGATGGCCCCCTGCCGGCCCCGGTCTTCGGGGACGTAGACGATGCCCGCCGCGATAGCCTCATGCGTGGAGCGGATGACGCGGACCTGACCGTCGATCCGCACCGCACCTTTAGAGGGTTTGGTGATGCCGAAAAGGGCCTGCATCACCTCAGACCTTCCAGCGCCGACAAGGCCGTAGAAGCCGAGGATCTCACCCTTGTGGAGGGTGAAGTTGATGTCGGCGAATTCGGTGGGGTGGCTGTAGCCTGCCACGGTGAGGACTGGCGCACCGATGTTGTGGCTGCGGGGCGGGAAGATCTGGTCGACGCTGCGGCCGACCATCATCTGCACCAACTGGCCTTCGGTCGCGTCGGCCATCGCGCCTTCGCCGACAAACTGGCCGTCACGGAACACGGTGTAGCGGTCGGCGATGCGGAAGACCTCATCAAACTTGTGGCTGATGAAAAGGATCGCCTTGCCTTGGGCCTTCAGGGTTTCGACGAGGTCATAGAGTTCGTGAATTTCCTTGTGGCTGAGGGCGGCGGTCGGCTCATCCAGGATCACCACGCGGGCATCGGTAGAAAGCGCGCGGGCGATGGCGACAAGGTGTTTTGAGGCGATGCCAAGGTCACCCAGCCGAAGGTCAGGGTCGAGGGTGGCGCCGATGCTGGTCAGCAGGCGCTTGGCCCCATCATGCATGGCGCGGCGGTCGATCAGGCCGAGCCTTGTGCGCGGGGCGTGGCCAAGCCAGATGTTTTCGGCGACGGAAAGCTCGTCAAACAGCACCGTTTCCTGATGGATCGCGGTGACCCCGGCGCGGGCGGCGTCTTGTGCGGTGGCAAAGCGGGTGGGGGTGCCGTCGATGGTGATCGTGCCCTCTTCGGGCTGGTAGATGCCGGTCAGGACCTTGACGATGGTGGACTTGCCGGCCCCGTTTTCCCCGATTAGCGCGGTGACCTGGCCTGCGTAAAGGTCAAGCTGCACGTCCTGCAGCGCCTTGACGCCCGGGAATGACTTGGAAATGCCGCGCAGCGACAGGACGGGGTTCATGGGCTGTCCTTGTGGGAAAAGTGCCCCGGCCGAAAGGAACGGCCGGGGCTGGCAGATCAGAAGATCGACTTGAACTGTTCGATGTTCGACTTGTCATAGGTGAAGGGGTCCGACATGGCCGCTTCGTTGTTTTCGTCCAGAACCGCTGCACCCATGCGGCCCATTGGGATCGACGCGCCGGGTTCCGCTTTGGCGGTGCCCTTGTTCAGGTTGTAGGCGATCATCGTGGCGGCGTAGCCAAGGTCGATCGGGTTCCAGATCGCGAAGCTGGTGGTGGCACCAGATTCCACCGCGCCCGCCATTTCAGACGGCAGACCCAGGCCCGTGACGTTGATCTGGCCGATCTTGCCCGCATCCGTCACCGCCTGGCTTGCGGCCAAAATGCCAACCGTGGTCGGCGCGATGATGGCTTTCAGGTTCGGGTAGGTGGCGATGAGGCCCTGCGCTTCCCGGTAGGATTTGTCGGCAAGGTCATCGCCATAGACGGTGGCAACAAGGTTGATGCCCGGATAGTTCGGCAGGACCTTCGTCGCCTCCTCGATCCAGATGTTCTGGTTGGTCGAGGTGGAGGTGGCCGACAGGATCGCCACATCGCCGCCTTCGGGCAGGTGGTCAGCGGCCAGCTTGATGATCGTGTTGCCGATCAGCGCGCTGGACGAGGGGTTGAGGTGCATCAGGCGGCCCTCTTTCGCGACGCCCGAATCCCAGGAGATGACGGTGATCCCCCGCTCCATCGCCTTTTGCAGGGCGGGAGAAACAGCGTCGGGGTCGTTGGCGGAAATGGCGATCGCGTCCACGCCTTGCGCGATCAGGGCGTTGATCACCTCGATCTGGCCTTCGGCGGTGGTGCTGGTCGGGCCGGTGTAGATGATCTCCACATCGCCGAGTTCGGCGGCTGCCTCTTCCGCGCCCTTGGCGGCGGCTTCAAAGAAGCCGATGCCCAGCGCCTTGACCAGGATGGCGATCTTCACGTCTTCGGCCGCGGCGGCGTTGGCCATCAGGGCCGTTGCCACTGCGGCGGTGGTCAGTGCCTTCTTCCAGATGCTCATGATTGTTCCTCCCTATGAGCGTTTTTGTCTTGTCGCGTCAGGCGTCGCCTGCGCGGTCCTCCGTCACGTCGGCGGTTCGGTCTGCCGCCCCGGTCCGCGCCACGATCAGCCGGACCCCGGCGGATTCGAGCATCGCAGCGGCGCGGTCGTCGATGCCGTCATCGGTGATGACGGTGCTGATCCGGGCCAGCGGGCAGAGAAGCAGGCTGGAGCGGGCGGCAAATTTCGTGCTGTCGGCCAGCACTACCAGTTCATCCGCCTGACCGATCAGCTTCTGTTCGGCCTGCACCAGCATCGGGTCGCCCTCCATCAGGCCAAGGGGGCCAAGGCCACGGCAGCCCATGAACATGCGGTTGGCATAGAAGGTGCGGCTGCCATCCTCATCAAAGGGCGACAGGATGATGTTCTGTTCGCGGTAAATGGCACCTGCAGGCAGGAAAACGGTGTTTTTTGAGTGTTTCAGCAGGTGTTCCGCGATGGGAAAGCTGTTGGTGAAAACCTGCATCCGCTTGGCGGTCAGCAAGTGGACCATCTGGAACGTCGTGGTGCCGCCGTTGATGATGATCGCCTCACCATCGCTGCACATTTCCACGGCTGCACGGGCGATGGCGCGCTTTTCGGCCAGGCGCAGACCTTCGTTCACGCTGAACGGCCGGGCGTTGATGCTGACGAACTGCGGGGGTGAGATCGACTCGGCCCCGCCCCGTACCCGGCGGAGTTTCTTCTGGACATGCAGCGCCGCGATATCGCGCCGGATCGTCGCCTCGCTGGCCCCGGTAAGGGTGACCAGATCGGCCACATTGACCACGGGCCGCCCTTCGACGGTCGACAGGATGATCCGGTGGCGTTCGGTTTCGTGCATGTGGTCCCCCTGCCCTTCAGCATCCACCAGAATCGCGCGCTGTCAATCATTTTCAATCATTATCTGCGGTTCTGCACTGCAGCATGTTTGAAGATGATTGGTTGTGATTGACTTCAAGGGTGGTTTCGGCGCAGTTTCAGAGGCAATGAAACGGGGGGCACCATGGCGGCGCGGGAAAATCACCTGAAAAATCTGTGGGATGACGCCCGCGCTGGCAGCATGACCGAGTCGGAAAAGCTTTTGTACCGGTCAAACCTTCTGGGGTCTGACAAGCGGGTGACAAACTTCGGCGGCGGCAATACCAGCGCCAAGGTGATGGAGCGTGATCCCCTGACCGGACAGATGGTTGAGGTCTTGTGGGTCAAGGGGTCGGGCGGGGATATCGGGTCCATGAAGATGGACGGATTTTCAACGCTTTACATGGAAAAGGTCGAGGCGTTGCGCGGTCTTTACCGGGGGGTGGCGCATGAAGATGAGATGGTCGGCTACCTGCCCCATTGCACCTTCAACCTGAACCCGCGCGCGGCCAGCATCGACACGCCCTTGCACGCCTATGTGCCGCGCAAACATGTCGACCATGTCCATTCCGACGCGATCATTGCACTTGCAGCATCGGTGAACTCCAAGGCGCTGACGGCTGAGGTGTTTGGCGACAGCATCGGCTGGCTGCCGTGGAAACGTCCGGGGTTTGAGTTGGGGCTGTGGCTGAACAAGCTGGCCGTGGAAAACCCGCAGATGCGCGGCGCAGTGCTGGAAAGCCATGGCCTCTTTACCTGGGCTGATGACGCGAAGGACTGCTACCTTACCACGCTTGAGGTGATCAACACCGCAGCGGACTGGCTGGCGGCGCGGTCGGCGGGCAAGCCGGCCTTTGGCGGGGCCGCGCGCCCGACGCTGGACGCAGGCCAACGGCGGGACTTGGCGGCGCGGTTGATGCCGGCGATTCGCGGGCTGATCAGCAAGGACCGGCACAAGGTGGGGCACTTTGACGACAGCCCTGAGGTGCTGGAGTTTGTGGGGTCGGCCATGCTGGGGACGCTCGCGCCGATGGGCACATCCTGCCCCGATCATTTCCTGCGCACCAAGATTGCGCCTTTGGTGGTCGATTTTGATCCCGCCAAGCCCGACCTTGAGGCGACACTTGCCAGCCTTCCCGCCGCGGTAGACGCCTACCGCGCCGGTTACGCGGCCTATTACGACCGCTGCAAACACGCCGACAGCCCTGCCCTGCGCGACCCGAATGCCGTGGTCTATCTGGTGCCGGGCGTGGGCATGATCACCTTTGCCGCCGACAAGGCGACCGCCCGCATCTCGGCCGAATTCTACGTCAACGCGATCAACGTGATGCGCGGGGCAAGCGCGGTCTCCACCTACCAAGGGCTGCCCGAGCAGGAGGCCTTTGACATCGAATACTGGCTTCTGGAAGAGGCCAAGCTGCAGCGGATGCCGAAACCGAAGGCACTGGCCGGGCGGGTGGCCTTGGTGACTGGCGGGGCCGGGGGCATCGGGTCGGCCACGGCAGAGCGGCTGCTGAAAGACGGGGCTTGCGTGATGCTGGCCGATATTGACGGGGCCGCCGCGCAAGACGTGGCGGCGGGCATGGCGCGGGTCTACGGGGCCGATGTGGTCCGCGCGGTTGCGATGAACGTGACGGATGAGGCGCAGGTGGCGGCGGCCTATGCGACCGTCGCCGTGGAATTTGGCGGGGTGGATATTCTGGTGTCGAACGCGGGGATCGCGTCATCCGCGCCGATCGAGGAGACCACGCTCGCGCTTTGGAACCGGAACATGGACATCCTGTCCACCGGCTATTTCCTGGTCAGCCGCGCAGCCTTCCGCATGCTGCGGGCGCAAGGGATTGGCGGGTCGGTGATCTTTGTGGCGTCCAAGAACGGTCTGGCCGCCAGCCCCAACGCCGCCGCCTATTGCACGGCGAAGGCGGCGGAAATTCACCTGGCCCGCTGTCTGGCGCTGGAAGGGGCCGAGGCGGGGATCAGGGTCAATGTGGTCAATCCCGATGCGGTGCTCCGGGGGTCAAAGATCTGGTCGGGCGAATGGCTGGACCAGCGCGCCAGCACCTACAAGACCGACAAGGACGGGCTGGAGGAGATGTATCGCCAACGCTCGCTTCTGAAACGCTCGGTGCTGCCGGAGGATATCGCCGAGGGCGTCTATTTCTTCGCCTCCGACCTGACAGCGAAATCGACGGGCAATATCCTGAACGTGGATGCGGGCAACAAGGAAGCCTTCACCCGCTAAGGGGGGGGCTTTGGGGGGATGGCCGATGACGAAAACCTATGACCTCGCGAAGGCGATGTTCGCGGATTGGGGCGTGGATACCGAGGCCGCGCTGACGGCGCTGTCTGGGGTGCCGATCAGCGTGCACTGCTGGCAGGGCGATGACGTGGGCGGGTTTGAGCGGAAAACTGGCACCTCGGGCGGGGGCATTCAGGCCACGGGCAACCACCCGGGCCGGGCGCGCACCGCGGATGAATTGCGCGCCGATCTGGACTTTGCCTTTGCGCAAATTCCCGGCAAGCACCGGCTGAACCTGCACGCCTGCTATATGGATACGGACCAGATGCCGGACCGTGACCAGATCGAGTATGAGCATTTCACCCCGTGGGTGGACTGGGCGAAGGGCAAGGGGCTTGGCCTCGACTTCAACCCGACGTTCTTTGCCCATGCCAAGGCGGACGACAACCTGACCCTGTCGCACCCCGATGCGGGCATCCGTGACTTCTGGATCGAACATGGCCGCCGCTGCCGCCAGATCGCTGCCCGGATGGGGCGGGAGTTGGGGTCACCCGTCGTCAACAACATCTGGGTGCCGGACGGGTCCAAGGATACGCCCGTCGACCGGATGGCCGCGCGGCAGCGGCTGGAAGCGTCGTTGGATGCGGTCCTGGCGGAACCTTTGCCCTGGGATCAGCTGATCGACGCGGTGGAATCCAAGCTGTTCGGGATCGGCGTGGAATCGATGACCGTGGGCAGCCATGAATTCTACCTTGGCTATGCCATCCGCAAGGGCACGGCGCTGTGTCTGGACATGGGGCATTTCCACCCGACCGAAAGCGTGGCCGACAAGCTGTCTGCGGTGGCAATGTCGGTGGATCGCCTCCTCCTCCACGTCTCGCGCCCGGTGCGGTGGGACAGTGACCATGTGGTGTTGCAGAACGACGACCTTCTGGCGATGGCACAGGAACTGGTTTTTGCGGACCTGCTGCCGCGCACGCATATTGGCCTTGATTTCTTTGATGCCACGATCAGCCGGACGGCAGCCTGGGTGATCGGGGTGCGCAACATGCAAAAGGCGCTTCTGCGGGCGTTCCTTTTGCCGCAGGCCCGGTTGAAGGCGCTGGAGGCGAAGCTGGACTTCACCGCCCGGCTGGTCCTGACCGAAGAGGCGCGCGATCTGCCCTTTGCCGCGGTCTGGGCCGAACATTGCGCCCGCGCCGGGGTGCCCGTGGGCGAGGAGCTGCTTTCGGGCCTTGAGGGCTATCAGGCCAGCGTCGCGGGCCGGGGATAGCGCCCGGCCAACCGCTGGCCCTTGGCCGGGGGCGGTCAGGATCGGGACGGGGGTTGCACCAGGCAGACCCGGGGCGCTTTACTGATGGCCGAGCGTCGCCGCCAAGGGTGTCATGCCGTGAAACCGATCTTGCTTGCGCCTTTGGCCATGCTGGGCCTGCCGGTCGCCACCGGTTTTGCGCAGTGCGTCACGGTCCCTGCCCCGGTGATCAGCGTCGATCTGCCAAGCCGCTATGCCCAAGACGACAAGACCCGGTCCGCGATTGATGAAGCCGCCAATGCCCGGGTGAATGAGGGGCTGGCTCCGGTTGATGACTTTGTGGCGGTGCTGGCCCGCCAGACGACCGACGCTTTGCGCCTTGCCCGTCTGGGTGAGGGCGAGAAGGCGCGACTCATGGCCGACTGCGTGCTTGCGGGGCTGGAACGCTGGGCCGCGAGCAATGCCCTGTCGCAGCTGGACAGCCTGAACGCGAACCAGTCGATCCCGTCGCGGCTTGGCGGTGCGGCCTTTGCCTATGGGCTGGCAGCGCCGCTGGCGACCCGTGATCCGGCGCGTAGCAAGGTGATCGACGGCTGGCTGGCGGACCGCGCCACAGCGACGATGGCCTTTTTCGACGACCCGAAGACCAGTGCCCGCACCGCACGCAACAATCTGCGGATGTGGGCAGCGCTTTCGGTCCTGCGCACCGGGATTGACGTCCGTGACCAGACCCTGATCGGCTGGGCCGAGGCCAGCTTTCGCCGCGCCCTGTGCGAGGCCAATGCCGATGGCAGTCTGCCCTTGGAGATGAGCCGCGGATCCCTCGCGCTGCACTATCAGCTGCACGCGATGCAGCCCCTGGTGGTGGGGGTCGCCCTTCTGCGGCTAGAAGGCATTGACCTGCGCCAGACTTGCGACAACGCCCTGACCCGCATCGTTATGTTCACGCTGGCGGCGGTGGACATGCCCGCCCTTGCCGCGGCCCATGCCGGGGAACGGCAGAAGCGGATCACCGGCCGCGCCTCGCTTGAGGGGTTTCAGCTTGCCTGGATCCCGGCCTGGCAAAGCCTCTCGCTGTCGCCCGCACTGGACGGCTACGCCCCGGCGGGGATGGTCCTGTCAAACTCACGGCTTGGGGGCGACCAGGTGGAGATCTGGGGCAGGCGCCCCTGATCAGCCTTGTATCGGGGGTATGGTGCCCGCGGCCGGATTTGAACCGGCATAGCCTTGCAGCCGAGGGATTTTAAGTCCCCTGTGTCTACCGTTCCACCACGCGGGCCCGCGCGGCCCAGCATAGCGGCTTTGCCCGGCGCGAAAAGGGCAAAGCGGGCGGCCCGAACAGGCGTGCCTCCCCGACGCCGCAATGCGGCAATTGACTTCGCCGGATCGCGTTGCCCATATGGCGACCACGACAGGGGGAAATCAGATGACCAAGGTCTATCCAACAGCCGCAGCCGCCCTTGACGGGCTTTTGCGTGACAACCTGATGATCGCGGCAGGGGGGTTCGGCCTGTGCGGTATCCCCGAACTTCTGATCGCCGCCATCCGTGACAGTGGCGTCAAGGGCCTGACGGTCGCCTCAAACAACGCGGGCGTCGACGGGTTCGGCCTGGGCCAGTTGCTGGAGACACGGCAGGTCAAGAAGATGATCTCGTCCTACGTGGGCGAGAACGCCGAATTCATGCGGCAGTATTTGTCGGGTGAGCTGGAGCTAGAATTCAACCCCCAAGGCACCCTGGCCGAGCGGATGCGGGCCGGTGGCGCGGGCATCCCCGGGTTCTACACCAAGACCGGCGTCGGCACGGTGATCGCCGAGGGCAAAGAGCATCACGATTTCGACGGCCAAACCTATATTCTGGAACGTGGGATCGTGGCCGACTTGGCAATCGTCAAAGCCTGGAAGGCAGACCCCTCGGGCAACCTCGTCTTCCGCAAGACCGCGCGCAACTTCAACGTGCCCGCCGCCACCTGCGGCAAGATCTGCGTCGCCGAGGTTGAGGAAATCGTCCCCCTCGGCAGCCTTGACCCCGACACGATCCACCTGCCCGGCATCTATGTGCACCGTCTGGTGCAGGGGCCGCATGAAAAGCGCATCGAACAACGCACCGTCCGCAAGAGGGAGTCCGTCTGATGTGGGACCGCAACCAGATCGCCGCCCGCGCGGCCAAGGAACTGCAGGACGGCACCTATGTGAACCTTGGCATCGGCATCCCGACGCTGGTGTCGAATTACATCCCGCCGGGGGTGAACGTGACGCTGCAGTCGGAAAACGGGATGCTGGGCATGGGCCCCTTCCCGTTTGAGGGCGAGGAAGACCCTGACCTGATCAACGCCGGCAAGCAGACGATCACCGAACTGCCGCAGACCGCCTATTTTGACTCTGCCCAGTCCTTCGCGATGATCCGGGGCGGCAAGATCGCCATGGCCATCCTTGGCGCGATGGAGGTGAGCGAGGAAGGCGACCTTGCCAACTGGATGATCCCGGGCAAGCTGGTCAAGGGCATGGGCGGGGCGATGGACCTTGTGGCCGGTGTGGGCCGTGTGGTCGTCGTGATGGACCACACCTCCAAGCACGGCGAATCCAAGGTCTTGAAAGCCTGCACCCTGCCGCTGACCGGCAAGGCGGTGGTCAACCGGATCATCACCAACCTTGGCGTGCTGGATGTGGTGCCCGGTGGCCTGCGGATCGTGGAACTGGCCGACGGCGTGTCCGAAGCCGACCTGCGCGCCGCGACCGAGGCGACGATCGTTGGCTGACCTGATCGTCACCCGCGAGCATGGGCAGACCAAGGGCCGCTACGTCATTCGCCAGAACGGCGAAGAGGCTGAGCTGACCTATTCGATCACCACGCCCACCCTGATCATCGCCGACCATACTGGCGTGCCGGACAGCTTTCGCGGCACAGGTGCGGGGCTGGCAATGGTGACACGGCTGGTGGAAGACGCCCGCGCCGAGGGGGTCAAGATCGTGCCGCTTTGTCCCTTCGTGAACGCGACCCGGAAGAAGCACCCCGAATGGGCGGATGTCTTCGTCTGATCAAAGCCCCGCTGCTTAAAGGCCCGCCGAGATGATCTTGAACACGCAAGGGTCCGTCACCAGTTGCGGCGGGCTTTGGCACAGACCTTGCGCAACTTGCCAGGCGGCCAGCACCTTCGGCACATAGTCCCGCGTTTCGGCATAGGGCGGCACGCCCTGGTTGGCCTTCACCGCGCCCTCGCCCGCATTGTAGGCCGCAAGCGCCATGACCGGATCATTGTCGAACTCATCTAGAAGCCAGTCCAAATAGGCGACGCCGCCCTTTATGTTCTGCGCGGGATCGGTGGAATCCGTCACGCCAAACCGCTCTGCCGTGGCGGGGATAAGCTGCATCAGCCCCACCGCGCCCGCATGGCTGACCGCGTCCTTCTGGCCCGCGCTTTCGATGCCGATCACCGCCAGCACCAGCGCTGGCGACACATCGGTGCCGATTGTGGCTTTCAGGATCTCGGTCCCGTAGGTTTCGGCCACGCCTTGCATCGCCTGCAAGCGCGGCGCGCGCACCGCTTCGCCATCGGGGCCGCGCGACAGGGTGGTGAGGGCCAGCTCAAAGCGCCCGGAAGCGTCGCTCAGGCCCGGCGGCACCGTATCCCAGAACCAGGCGTAGGACGAGGCCGGGGCCTCGCCCGGGGAAGCGTCTGTCCCATCCGGTTTGGGCGCGGCGACCTCTTCAGTTCTTTCGGGGTTCGGATCGACCTTGGGCAGTGCCGCAAGGTAACGGGCCTGCTCTTCGGGGTCGATCTGCACGGTGATGCGCTTGCCGGGCAGGCCCTCGCCCACCTTGACGCGCTTGAAGTTGAAATCCTCGGCCGCAGCGCCCCACGGGGCGATAGCGCAGAGAATCACTGCGATGAACCTGGGGTGTGGCCACATGGGGCGGATGCCTGCTCGTTATTATATTTTGGGGAAGAATCGCAGTTTCGCGCGCCCCGGGCCAGCACTTTCAACGTCAAATCATGGCATTTCCGCCAGAATTGACACAGAAACCACGCCTTACTGCACCCACATGACCATAAGGTAAAGATTTTTATCCATGCAAATCAGATGGTTATAATAATCCTGAAGGAATCTTTAACCCGCTGCAGATTCCCCGGTTGCTGTCCAAACTGATGCCACGATTGGTGGGCTATATGCATCCATACCGAACGGAAGCGGCGATGAAGAAGGCCAAGCCGAAGCGGTTGTGAAACTCGTAACGCCCTTGCAAAGGATCTGAACATGACCAAGTTTTCCGCTTTCCTGAACGACGAAACCGGTGCTGTGACCGTTGACTGGGTGGTTCTGACCGCCGCTATCGTCGGCCTCGGCCTGGTGGTCTTCACCTTCATCCAGCCGGCGATCTCGACCCTGGCTTCGGACATCGGCTCGGAAATCTCCAAAGCCGGTTCGAAAATGAAGGCTTCGGGCACCCCGTGATCTGATCTGACCTAACCGGTCAATGCGGCCGCGCCCCCACAAGGGCGCGGCCGTCTTCGTTTCAGCAGTCACCATTATTCCGTTAAGAACAAAGGAACTTCTTTAACCGGTCCCTAAAATGCCACGATTCACCAACAGAATCGCAGATGACTGGACGATTGCTGCAAGCTGCCACGGCCAGATCGCATGACTTCAAAACGCCCTTATAAAGGATATGACAGTGACCAACTTCTCCGCTTTCCTGAATGACGAAACCGGCGCCGTGACCGTCGACTGGGTGGTTCTGACCGCCGCGATCGTTGGCCTGGGTCTGCTTGTCTTCACGTTCATCCAGCCGGCCATCTCGACCCTCGCTTCGGACATCGGCTCGGAAATCTCCAAAGCTGGTTCGAAGATGAAGGCCTCCGGCACCCCTTGATCTGACCTTCGGGATCCTGACGGCCGCGCCCCGAAACGGGCGCGGCTGTTTTCATGTCCAGCAGCAACATGTCCTGTCAGAGCCATCAGGATCCGCCACGAATTGTCTGATCTTGGCTAAAGTTTCGCCGCAATCGGCCCGCACGCTTACGTTGTGCATAACCTTAACGCTGGGACGGGGTGCCGGGATGAACGGCTTTGAACGCTTCTTGTCGGACGACACCGGCGCCGTCACGGTGGATTGGGTGGTCCTGACAGCAGGCGTCGTGGTCTTCGCGGTCTTCGTGATGCCACCGATCCAGGCCGCCATCCTTGATATGGCGGAATACATCGGTGAAACGATCCTCGTCTATCGCCAGTTCCTGCAGTAGGGCATGCAACAACATGACACGCGCGGCGCCCGGCCATCGGCTTGATGGGGCGCCCGTAACGCATTAACTTATCGTCTGAAAGTCGCGACGCGACGTACGGGCAACTTAGGGGAACGGTATGAGAGCAGTATTCGGGTTGGTCCTGATCGTCGGCATGGCCCTGGCAGGCGCGGCCGTCTACATGATCCAGGGTTACATCAAGCAGACAGAATTGCTGTTGCAGCAAGAGCGTGAGTTGAACGCCGCCGCCGGCAAGCTGGTTGAGGTTTATGTCTTCAACCGGCAGCTTGCCTATGGCGAACCCCTTACGCCTGAGGATGTTCAGGTGATCTACTGGCCGGAACAGGCCCTGCCGGAAACGATCTTCCGCGACGGGGCAGAGCTTTTCCCGGAGAACGCCAAGGGCCCGCGCTATGTTCGGCGCGCGACCGAAGCGTTTGAGCCGGTCCTGGCCACCCGCGTCACCGAGCCGGGCGAACTGGCAAACCTGACCGCCAAGCTGAAGGACGGGATGCGCGCGTTCCAGATCAGCGTCGGCGCCTCTGGCGTGGAAGGCTTCGTTCAGCCCGACAGCTTCATCGACATCTACTGGACCGGCGCGATCGCCGGCGTGGAAGGCAACGCCACGCGCCTGATCGAAAGCTCCATGCAGATCATCGCGGTGGACAATGCCTTTACAAGCGGCCAGACCTCTGACGGCACTGGTGCCAGCACGGTAACAGTCGCGGCCACCCCGGAACAGGTGGCGCGCCTTGCCCAGGCCCAGCAGACCGGGCGTCTGACCATGTCGCTGGTTGGCGAAGGTGCGGCCGAAATCACCGAAGACATCGTGGTCGACACCAACTCCATGCTGGGGATTGAAGAGCAGGAAGTGGTGGTTGCCCCCGTGGCAGCGCCCGAGAAGGTCTGCACGATCCGGGCCAACAAAGGCGGCGAAGTGGTCGAGACCGTGATCCCCTGCAAGGACTGATCCCGATCTGAAGTTTTGCGGGCGCGGCCACATGATATGGGGCCGCGCCCTTTCATTTTTCCAACCCGTTGCGACCTGTTGCAGTTTATCCACATCAACAAAACCTTCCAACCAATTGATTCTTGCAAATAAACTGCACCTCCTGCATTCTGCCTGCGATAAGGGCGTGCAAGACCCTAACGAGGCGTGGTCGAAAGGGCAGATCACATGAACATGAAACGACTCCTAGTTGCAGGTTACCTGGGTGCCATTCTTGCATCCACGGCCATGACGCCGGTTTCCGCCGAAGTGCTGCGTGTATTGCAGGGCCAGGCCTCCGGCGCTCTTAACGTCCCGATGAACCGGGCCGTTGTGGTTGAAAGCGACGTTCCCTTCGCGGAACTGTCGATTGCCAACCCCGGGATTGCCGACATCTCTACCTTGTCGGACCGCTCGATCTACGTTCTTGGCAAGGCACCTGGGCGCACCACGCTCACGCTATTGTCGCCAGAGGGGCAACTGATCTCCAACGTCGACGTGCATGTCACGCCCGACATGGCCGAGTTCAAGGAGCGCCTTCAGCAAATCCTTCCGGGCGAACAGATCGAAGTTCGCACCGCCAACGACGGGATCGTGCTTTCGGGCACCGTGTCGTCGACGGCCCGTCTGGACCGGGCGCTTGACCTGGCCAACCGTTATGCGCCGGACCGGGTGTCGAACCTGATGGTGGTGGGTGGAACCCAGCAAGTCATGCTGAAGGTCCGCTTCGCCGAAATGAACCGGGCCGTCACCAAGGCGCTTGGCAACAACCTTATCGTGACCGGTACGGATGGCACGCTGAACGCGGGTGGCGGTGTCAGCTCGCCGACCGGCTCGCTGAACGTGAACTTCGATGTCGGGTCGCTGGCCTTTGAAGTGGCGCTTCAGGCGCTTGAAACCAAGGGTATGGTCCGCACTCTGGCCGAACCGAACCTGACGGCCCTGTCCGGGCAAGAGGCGACGTTCCTGGCTGGCGGTGAATTCCCGGTGCCCGGCGAATCGGATTCGGGTGGTGTCACCATCACCTACCGTCCGTTCGGCGTGCAGCTGAACTTCACCCCCGTGGTGGTTGATCAGGACATCATCAACCTGACGATCAACGCGGCGGTGTCGCAGATCGACACGACCAACGGTTTTGTCCAGGCGGACGGCACGGTCATCCCGGCCTTCCGGCAGCGTCTGACCACCACCACGGTGGAAATGCGTGACGGGCAAAGCTTTGCGATCGCCGGCCTTCTGCAGGACGACTTCCGCAACAACGCGTCGCAGGTGCCATGGATCGGCGATCTGCCGGTTCTGGGGGCTCTGTTCCGCAGCGCCGACTACCAGCGCTCGCAGACCGAACTTGTCATCATCGTGACCCCGCATCTCGTGACCCCGGTCTCGGGTGAGGCGCTGGCCCTGCCGACGGACCGTGTCCGCCTGCCGACCGAGCGCGATCTCTTCTTGCGCGGCGAAGTTGCGAAATCCCCCAACGGTGGTGGAGCCGCGGGCGAAGTGGCCCGGCAAGACTTCAGCACCTCCTATGGCTATGTGATGGAGTAAGATGATGACCAGTACGCTTATCAAGCTGCTTGCCTCTTCCGCCCTCCTGGCACTGGCCGCCTGTGGTGAGTCGTCCAACAGCTGGGACCGTGAAGTCGGCTCGGAAGTGGACAAGGGCCAGTTCGGCAACGCCACGATGAACAATACCCTGATCCAGACGGGTCAGATCAGCTACACCGTCGCCCTGGCCGAACGTTTCAACGCCGAGGTGCCGGACACCATCAACTTCGAGTTCAACAGCGCCGAGCTGTCGGAAGATGCCAAGGCCATCTTGCAAAAGCAGGCCAACTTCATCCGCCAGTTCCCGGAAGTGCGGTTCCGCGTCTTCGGTCACACCGACCTTGTCGGTTCGGCCGGATACAACCAGCGTCTCGGCTTGCGCCGGGCGCAGGCGGCGGTGGCCTATCTTTCCACGCTGGGCGTGTCGAGATCGCGGCTGGAGGCGGTCGTGTCCTACGGCAAGACCCGTCCGATCGTGCAAACGACCGAACCCGAGATGCGCAACCGTCGCACGGTGACCGAGGTTTCGGGCTTCGTCGAATCGCACCCGCTGGTGTTGAACGGCAAATATGCCGCGATCATCTGGCGCGAGTATGTGGACAGCGCCATTCGGGCTCCGGTTGCGGCCGCTACGGTATCGGGCGTCGAAGGCTAAGCCGCAAAACATCAAATGCGAAAGGCCGGGCAGCTGCCCGGCCTTTTCGTTTCCATATCGTGGTGAAATCCAAGATTCAGGCATTTTTAGCCCAATTCTCGCCACCATTCCTGACCAAGGTCACCCTGCAGAAGGCGGTGGCCGGCCGTCGTTGAGACGGTTGCATTCGACATTGACTTTGCCACACTCCGTTGGGGTCTGGCGAACCGGCCCCTGAAACTGAAAGGACGTGACGCGAGATGACGAGCAAAGCCACGGTACAGAGTGACCCCGCGCCAATCCTGGCCTGCACCATCTCGCGGGATGTGCAGCGCTTTGACCTGCTGATCGACGACATGGAACAGGAACTGGGCGAAGCCTGGGGCGACCTGAACTTCGAAGACGCGCTGGTTTTCCTCAAGCAGCCCGACAGCTCGGGCATGCAGTTCGTCGCCATCGCCGTCGACAGCGAGGACGAAAGCGAACTGTCGAAGATGAACGACGTGATCAAGGCGGCGAAAGCCAAGAAGATCAAGGTCTTGCTCATCGCCAACCAGGTCAGCCCTTCGGTCCTGCACCAGATGCTGAAGCTGGGGGCCGATGACTTCGTGCCCTACCCGCTGCCCGAAGGCGCTTTGCATGAGGCGATCGAACGCCTGCGCAAGCCCAGCATCGTCATGCCCGAAGGCTATGACCCCGAAACCGGGGTCTTCACCGGCATCACCAAACCCAAGGGTGACCGCAATGGCGTGATCCTGCCGGTCCATGGCATGGCGGGGGGTGCTGGCGCCTCGACCTTTGCTGCGAACCTGGCCTGGGAATTGTGCCTGATCCCGGAATCGGAAGGCACCCGCGTCTGCATCATCGACCTTGACCTGCAGTTCGGCTCGATCGCCACCTACCTTGACCTGCCCCGCAAGGAGGCCGTGCTTGAGGTCCTGACCGACACCGCCGCGCTGGACGCAGACAGCCTCATCAAGTCGATGCTGACCTTCAACGACAAGCTGCACGTCCTGACCGCGCCGACCGACATGCTGCCCCTGGAAATGATGCAGCCTGACGATATCGGCCGCATCCTTGACATGGCGCAGGCCAACTTCGATTTCGTCATTGTCGACATGCCCTCCACCGTTGTCGGCTGGACCGAAGCGGTCTTGAACCGCGCGCATGTCTACTTTGCCCTGCTTGAGCTTGACCTGCGGTCGGCCCAGAACATCCTGCGCTTCGTGCGCGCACTGAAGGCCGAAGCGCTGCCGCATGACAAGGTGCGCTATGTGCTGAACCGCGCGCCCAAGTTCACCGACCTTTCCGGCAAGGCCCGCGTCAAGCGCATGGCCGAAAGCCTCGACATCGACATCGAGGTGCAGCTTCCCGATGGCGGCGAACAGGTGACCCAGGCCAACGACCACGGCCTGCCCATCGCCGAAAACGCAGCGAAGAATCCGCTGCGCAAGGAACTGCAGAAACTTGCCAAGTCGCTCTACGATCTCAACAAATCTGCCGAAGTCGGCAGGGCGTGACAAAAAGGGGACTGACCCGTGTTTAGCCGCTTCTCCAAGACCAACCCCCCCGGGCGCGCTGGAACGCCGGCCCCGGCGGCCGCTGCCGTGGCGGAAAAGCAGGGCGTCAGTGCCCGCGCCGCAGCCCCTGTGACGCAGAAGACCGCGGCCGAGGCTTTGGCCGCCGACCGCGACAAGAAGCGCAAGGAACGCCTGACCGAGCTTAAGGTCGAGATTCACAAGCGCCTTCTGGAAGACCTCAACCTTTCGGCACTGGAATCGGCCAGCGAACAGAACCTGCGCCAGGAAATTGCCAACCTCGCCACCGAAGCGCTGGACGAGATGTCGGTCGCCCTGAACAAGGAAGACCGTCAGGCCCTTACCCAGGAACTTTATGACGAGGTGATGGGCCTTGGCCCGCTGGAGCCTTTGCTGAAAGACGACACGATCAACGATATTCTGGTGAACGGCCCCCGGCGCATCTTCGTCGAACGCGCGGGCAAGCTGGAACTTTCCGACGTCACCTTCCGCGATGAACGCCACCTTTTGCGGATCATCGACAAGATCGTGTCCGCCGTGGGCCGCCGGGTCGACGAGAGCAACCCCTATTGCGACGCCCGTCTGCAGGATGGCAGCCGTTTCAACTGCATGATCCCGCCGATTGCGGTGGACGGCTCGCTGGTCTCGATTCGTAAATTCAAGAAGGACAAGCTGCGGATTGACGACCTCGTCAAATTCGGCGCCTTCACCGATGAGATGGCCGCCTACTTGCAGGCCGCCGTGTCCTGCCGTTTGAACATCATCGTGTCCGGCGGTACGGGTTCGGGTAAAACCACCACGCTCAACGCGCTGTCGTCTTTCATCGACAACCACGAACGCGTGCTGACCATCGAAGACACCGCCGAACTTCAGCTGCAACAGATCCACGTTGGCCGGATGGAAAGCCGTCCGGCGAACGTCGAAGGCAAGGGCGCCGTCACCCAGCGTGACTGTCTGCGTAACGCGCTTCGTATGCGTCCTGACCGCATCATCGTGGGGGAAACCCGGGGTGAAGAGGTCATCGACATGCTGCAGGCCATGAACACCGGTCACGACGGATCGATGACCACGATCCACGCCAACAACCCGCGCGACGCGATCAGCCGTCTGGAAAACATGGTCGCCATGGCCGGGATCGAAATGCCGCTGAAAGCGATGCGCAGCCAGATCGCCTCGGCCGTCAACCTTATTGTGCAGGCCAGCCGTCTGCAGGACGGGACGCGCCGCATGACCTCGATCACCGAAATCACCGGCATGGAAGGTGAGGTCATCTCGATGCAGGAGGTCTTCCGCTTTGAGCGCCTTGGGGTCGAACCCAACGGCCGCATCATCGGGCGGTTCAATGCGACCGGCATCCGGTCATCCTATTCCGACCGGTTCCGCCAGTGGGGCTTTGACCTGCCCGCGTCGATCTACGAACCGATCATCTGAGCATAGACATGGAAATCAGCGCAGCACCCCTGATCTATATTCTGATCTTCGTCGCCGTCGTGGTGATCGTCGAAGGCATTTATCTGACCGTCTTCGGCAAATCCATCAGTCTGAACAACCGGCTTAGCCGCCGTCTGACCCTGCTGGAAAAGAACGCCAACCGCGAACAGGTTCTGGAACAGCTCCGCAAGGAGATGAACCAGCACCTGAACGCGAAGAACATCCCGCTTTATTCGGTCTTCGCCAAGAAGGCGCAGCGCGCGAACATCGCCTTTTCGCCACAGCAGCTGATTGCGGTGATGGGTGTGGTGGCGGTGCTGGCCTTCTTCATGCTGACGCTCTTCACCAATGCCACGCCCGCCGTTCGGATCATCCTAGGCGTCGTCATGGGCGTCGGTGGCGTCTATTACTGGGTCAACAAGAAAGCCAAGAAGCGGATGGAGCTTCTGGAAGAACAGTTGCCGGATTCCATCGAACTGATGGTCCGCAGCTTGCGCGTCGGTCACCCGTTCTCGGCCGCCATCGGCATTGTGGCCAAGGAAATTCCTGATCCCCTGGGGTCGGAATTCGGGGTCATCGCCGATGAGGCCGCCTATGGCCGCGACGTGACGGAATCGCTCAAGGCCTTCGCCGAGCGGATGGACAGCCAGGATTTGCGCTTTCTCGCCGTGGCCGTGACGATCCAGCAAACCTCGGGCGGCAACCTGGCCGAGATCCTGGATGGCCTGTCCAAGGTGATCCGCGCGCGCTTCAAGCTGTTCCGCCGGGTTCGCGCCATCACTGCCGAAGCGAAATGGTCCGGCATGTTCCTGTCGGCCTTCCCGATCGTGGCGCTTCTGATGATCATCGTCATCAAGCCCGACTATTACGACGGTGTCCGCGAAACCGCCGCCTTCATCCCGGCCGCCCTGTTCGTGGGCGTCTTCCTTGTCATCAACATCATCTTCATGAAGGTGATGACCAACATCAAGGTGTGAGGTCCGCATGAACCCCTTCTCCGCCGTCAACACCTGGCTGATCGACACGCTTGGCCCGTTGGGCCCGCTGATGGCGGTTGGCTTCCTTGGGATGCTCCTCATCCTGATCGCCCTGCCGACGGTGATGAAGCGCCAGCGCGACCGCTTTCGCGAGCTGAAGGACACCCAGCCCGGTCTGGCAGATGGCGAGAAGAAGCGTGCCCTGCGGCGGGTGGAGAAGGTCGACAAGCTGGAACGCTTCGCCCATTTCCTTGAACCGCAGCAGAAAGATGAGCTTTCCGCCGCCAAGC
The DNA here is from genome assembly GCA_027489175.1 of Rhodobacter sp. Classification (GTDB taxonomy): domain Bacteria; phylum Pseudomonadota; class Alphaproteobacteria; order Rhodobacterales; family Rhodobacteraceae; genus Tabrizicola. The sequence continues at coordinate 166,061 of JAIYAE010000004.1, read as the reverse complement.
TGAAAATGCTGCGCGCTGGCTACAACAACAAGAACTCGGTCCGCATGTTCCACGCCATGCAGTTCCTGCTTGGCATCGGCTTTCTCATCATCGGCCTGATCGTGGCGCTGGTGAAGTCGATCAATGGGGAGCTTACGACCAGCAGCATGCTGATCTACGCCCTGCTGCCCTGCGCCATCGGCTATTTCATCCCGCGCTACTGGGTCGACAAGCGGGTCCAGAAACGTCAGGAAGAGATCATCCAGGGCTTCCCCGACGCACTTGACCTGATGCTCGTCTGCGTCGAGGCCGGCCAGTCGCTGGACCAGTCCCTGATCCGCGTCGGCAAGGAAAGCCGCATGGGCTATCCCGCGCTCGCCGATGAATTCGACATGGTCGCGCAAGAGGTGAAGGCCGGCAAGGAACGCGTCGCCGTTCTCAAGGACATGGCTGAACGCGTTGGCGTGCCGGACGTTGCCTCATTCGTGACCACTCTGGTGCAATCCGCCACCTTCGGCACCTCGGTTGCGGATGCCTTGCGTGTCTATTCCGCCGACATGCGCGACAAACGCATCATGCGGGCCGAGGAAAAGGCAAACATGTTGCCTACGAAACTGACCCTTGGCACTATGCTCTTCACGGTTCCGCCATTGCTGGTCATCCTGATCGGCCCATCGATCCATGGCATCGCGACCATGCTGATGGACATGCGCCCCGGCGGCTGAGGGCAGAAGAAGGGTTGACGTTGCACCACCGGGTTTTCGCAGGTCTTCTGGTCACCGCTGCGCTTTCGGCTTGCACCCCATCGGGCGGGGTGTCCCGCAACCTGCCCTACGGCGTTGACGCCCGAGGCGAGTCGGTCGATGGCCTGACCGTCGGCCACCGCCTGATGGACGCCGGCGAATATGAGCTGGCCCTGAAAGCCTATTACCGCGCCGCTTCGGAAGAGGGGGCCACCGTTGACACCCTGTCCGCCCTCGGGTCCGCCAACCTTGCGCTTGGGCGCCTTGGCCAGGCCGAACAGATCCTGCGCCGCGCGATCGAGGAAGACCCCACCTTCGTGCCCGCCCTGAACAACCTTGGCGTCGTCCTGATGGAACGCGGCAAGATCGGCGAGGCGCGACTGATCTTTCAGCAGGCTTTCGCTCAGGATAGTGGCCAAACAGACTCGATCCGCGAAAATCTGAAGCGCGCTATCGCCGCAAATGAAGCGGTCGTGTATGATCCGGCCGAAGAAGAAGGTGAGTTCCGCCTCGTGCGGCGTGAAAAGGGGCGCTACGTCCTGCTTTCGCAGCTTTAGGCAAGGAACTCCGAGCAGTAGAACGAAACGAGCAGTCGTAAAAAAAGGACGCGAAAGATGCGCCACACTGGTCTAGTCATGCTGTGCCTTGGCGGTGCAGTGCTTCTGTCAGGATGTCAGCCCACCTCGGACGCGCAGGTCGAACGGGCCCTTGAAGACGTCAACCTGATCGACGAATCCAACCTGAATGACGTGATGCTGACCGTGGCCGACCCGGCCGAGGCGGTGCAGTACTTCACCGATGCCATCGCCATCAATCCCGAACGCATTGACCTGAAACGCGGTCTGGCAAAATCGCTGACCCGCGCGCAGAAACCGTCCGAAGCGGCGGTGATCTGGCGTCAGGTCGTGGCGCACCCGGAAGCCTCGCCGGAAGACCGCGTGATGCTGGCCGATACGCTGATCCGCTCCAACCAGTGGGCCGAAGCCAAGGCCGAGCTGAACATGATCCCGCCGACCCATGAAAGCTTTGACCGCTACCGGATTGAAGCCATGGTCGCCGATGCGGACAAGAACTGGGCCAAGGCGGACAGTTTCTATGAAACGGCCGTCGGCCTGACCACGCGTCCGGCTAACACGCTGAACAACTGGGGTTTCTCAAAGCTGACCCGGGGTGACAATGCCGCCGCCGAGAAGCTGTTTACCGAAGCGCTGACCCACGATCCGTCCCTCTACATCGCCAAGAACAACCTTGTTCTTGCCCGGGCGGCCCAGCGCAAATATGACCTGCCCGTCGTGCAGATGACCCAGACCGAACGCGCCGAGCTTCTGTATTCCATGGCCCTTGCGGCCATCAAGCAGGGCGACGTGAACGTGGGCAAAGGCCTTCTGCAGCAGGCGGTGGAAACCCATCCCCAGCATTTCGAAGCCGCAGCCCGCAGTCTTGAAGCGCTTGATTCGAACGTGCAGCTCTGATGATCACCTCGACCGGCGCGTTGATCCTTCTGGTTCCCGTCCTGCCGATTGCCCTTTGGGTGTCCGGCAATGACATGAAGCACCTCAAGATCCCCAACAAGGCCGTGATGGCGCTTGCCGCCGTCTGGCCCCTCCTGGGCTGGCTGGCGGTCGCCACCTGGACGGCCTGGTTCTGGGGCTTTGCCCTGATGGCCATTGTGCTGGTGGCTGGCTACCTGTTGTATACGACCGGCACTTTTGGCGCTGGCGACGCTAAATATGCCGCGGCCATGGCGCCGATCTTTGTCGGGGCGGACATCGTGTCGCTGCTCCTCTTGATTGCTGCCTGCCTGATCGGCGCGCTGATCGCGCACCGGATTATGCGGAAAATTCCGGCCGTCCGGAACCTGACGCCAGACTGGAAAAGCTGGACCGAACGGCGCTACTTCCCGCTGGGGTTTGCATTGTCGGGGATTGTGGTCTTCTATCTTGTAGCCGCCATTTGGCCGCAAGTCTGACACAAGTCGCCTTTAGCCTGCAAATTCACGCAGTCTGCAGCCATTGTCCACGGAGCCGGTCGAATGAACGCTGAAGCCCCGGTGTCGAACGTCACGCCACCCACCTCGCCCCGCAACCTGTCCGACACGGGCCTTTCAACCACGATGATGCGGGACATCCTGCTGAAATCGATGTTCCGCACCAACCTTGACCAGGTGACCGCGCTGTCCAAGGTCATCTGCCTGCCGGTGCCCCTGACGCAGGAACTGGTTGACCTGGCCCGGACCCAGAAACTTCTGACCGCGACCGGCACCATGCACGCCACCTCAGGCAACGAGATGGGCTATGAACTCACCGATGCCGGCAAGGCCCGCGCTCTGGATGCGCTGTCGCAGTCGGAATATTACGGCGCAATGCCGGTGCCGCTGGAGCAGTACTCGGTCCAGATCAAGCGCCAGTCGGTGCGCGACATCCGCCTGAACAAGGAACAGCTTCTGTCCGGCATGGGCCACCTGATCCTGCCGCCCGACCTGATTGACAACCTCGGCCCCGCCGTCACCTCGGGCCGCTCGATCCTGCTTTACGGCCCGCCCGGCAACGGCAAATCCTCTATCAGCCACGGCATCCGCGCCGCGCTTGGCGACAAGGTCTATGTCCCCCGAGCGATCGAATATTCCGGCCAGATCATCAGCGTATATGACCCCATCGTGCACTCGGCGGCGGAATCGAACGTGGACGACCCGAACTCCCTGCGCCGCACCTCGAACAAGTACGACAACCGCTATGTCTACTGCGAACGCCCCTCGGTCATCACCGGCGGTGAACTGTCGCTTGAGATGCTGGACCTGACCTACAACCCCACCGCCCGCACCTATCAGGCGCCTTTGCAGCTGAAGGCGACCGGCGGCATCTTCATCATCGACGACCTTGGTCGCCAGCAAGAACCGCCGCAAAAGATCGTCAACCGCTGGATCGTGCCGCTGGAAGAAAGCCGCGATATCCTGGCGCTGCAGTCGGGCGAGAAATTCACCGTGCCGTTTGACACGCTGGTCATCTTCTCCACCAACTTCCACCCGAACCAGATCTTCGACGGCGCGGCCCTGCGGCGTATCTTCTTCAAGATCAAGATCGACGGCCCAAGCCAGGAAAACTTCCTGAAGATCTTCGCCATGGTCGCGCGGAAGAAGAAGATGCCGCTGGACGAACAGGCGCTGATGTATCTGATGAAGGTCAAGTTCCCGACGATCGAGAACAACTACGCCAACTATCAGCCGGTGTTCCTGATCGACCAGATGATCTCGGTCTGCGAGTTTGAGAACATCCCCTACCAGATGACCCCCGAACTGATCGACCGCGCCTGGGGCAACATGTTCGTCCGCCAGGAAGACATCGCGCACTGACGGGGGGCGCAAAAGTTTTCGAAAACTTTTGCAAATTCCTTCGAAGGAATTTGGGGCGTCACGCGAAAACCGTGACGCCCTTTTCCGTGACCACGGCATTCAGCCGCTGATCTGTCGCATCAATCGGCACCTCGGCCACCTCTTGCGCTGCAAAGGCGAACCCCACCGCCAGCACCGGCCCCTTTGCCCGCAGCCCCTCCAGCGTGCGGTCATAAAACCCGCCGCCATAGCCGAGCCGGTAGCCCCGCGCGTCAAACGCCAGAAGCGGCACGATCAGCACCTCAGGCTCCACCCACGCCCCTTCTTCGGGGATCAGCGCCTTGAACGCGCCTTCCACCATCTTCACCCCGGGTGACCATTCGCGAAACCGCAGCGGCTGGCCTTTGCCGATGATGACCGGCACACCCACCGTACCCTGATGCGCGGCCATTGCGGGCAACGGGTCAATCTCCGTCCGCATCGGCATATAGCCCGACAGCACGCGCCCCCCTTGCCCCGCCAGATAATCCGCCAGGATCTCCGCCGCCTGCCCCTGCCCACCCGCAAATGCCGCCTTGCGCGCCGCAAAGGCCGCCTCTCGCGCCAAAGCTTTGATATCGCTCATATCAACAACACCGTTGCCAGCCCCAGAAAGGCAAAGAACCCCATCACATCGGTCAGCGTCGTGACAAACGTCCCACTGGCCAGGGCCGGGTCCAGCTTCAGCCGCTCCAGCGTCAAGGGCACCAGCACCCCGCCCAGCGCCGCGACGATCTGGTTGACGATCATCGCCATGCCCAGGACCAGCCCCAGCTTCCAGTCGCCAAAGATCCCCCAGGCCGCCAGCCCCAGGATCAGCGCCAGGCTCAGCCCGTTCAGCACCCCCGCCCCAAGTTCCCGCAACACCACCCGCCGCGCGTTGGCCTGCGTCAGGTCCCGCGTCGCCAGCGCCCGCACCGCCACCGCGAGCGACTGCGTCCCCGCAATCCCGCCGGTGGAGGCGACGATGGGCATCAGCGCCGCCAGGATCACGATGGTGGAAATCGTCGCCTCGAACCGGCTGATCACGATGGCCGACAGCGACGCCGTGAACAGGTTGACCACCAGCCAGGGCAGCCGCTGCTTCATCGTCTCGAACGCGCCGTCCGACACGCTCGCCTCATCGCCGACACCCGCCAGACGCAGCATGTCTTCCTCGTGTTCCTCATCCAGGACGTTCATCGCGTCATCAATGGTGATCACGCCGACCAGCCGCCCCCCGGCATCGACCACCGGGCAGGAAATCAGGTGATACTGGTTGAAGATATAGGCCACGTCCGCCTCGGGGTCCGTCGCCTCGACCGTGCGGAAACTGTCTTCAACAATGTCGCGCAGCCGCACCTCGCGGCCGGACGACAGGATGCGCCCCAGCGTGGCATAACCCACCGGCTGCATCCGCGGGTCAACCAGAATCACATGGTAGAACTGATCCGGCAAATGTTCCGATTTTCGCAGAAAATCGATGGCCTCCCCCACGGTCCAATGGTCCGGCGCCACCACCGTTTCGCGCTGCATCAACCGCCCGGCGGAGTACTCGGGATAGGCCATCGCCTGTTCCACGGCCACCCGGTCGGCATCGGTCAGCGCATCCAGGATCATGCCCTGCTGTGGTGCGTCCAGGTCTTCCAGAATGTCGACGACATCGTCGGTTTCCAGATCCCGCACCGCCTCGGCCAGCACGTCGCGCGGCAGGCTTTCAATCACCTCTTCCCGGATCGCGTCCGAGATCTCAGAGAGGATGTCCCCATCAATCTCATGCGACCAGAGGCGAAGCAGCGCGCGCCGGTCGGGGCCACCGATCTGCTCAAGTAGGTCGGCAATATCAGCCGCGTGCAGCGGGTCCAAAAGCGCGTCGATGGCGGCACTGTCGCCCGCCTCGACCGCCCGCAGAACGGCGTCGATCCGGTCCTGATCCAGCACGTCTTCGTCCGGGTCCGTCAGATGCTCTGCCATGCTGCCCCCGAAACCCTGCCTATTGCCCTTACCTTAGCGAAAGCTGTTTCAGCGAAACAGGGCCAAAGGCAAATTTACCCAAGCGGTTAAACGCCGTAGGCTACGATGGCAAGAACAGGGGCGATGGTATGGCCGATCTACTTCTGGGGCAGGTGATCCGCTTTCAGGGCGACCCGTTTGACAACCCGGATGCAGCCCAACCCCTGACCCATGGCGCGGTGCTGGTCGATGCCGGGCGCATCGTGGCGGTCGGTGACGCAAGCCAGTTGCGCGCGCAAGCCCCCACCGCGCGGGTGCATGACTACGGCCAAAAGCTGATCTCGGCCGGTTTCGTCGATGCCCATGTGCATTACCCCCAGACCGCGATCATCGCTTCCTGGGGCAAGCGGCTGATCGACTGGCTGAACACCTATACCTTCCCCGAAGAGATGCGCTTTGCCGACCGCGCCTATGCCGACGCCATTGCCAACCGCTACCTTGATCTGGTCCTTGCGCGCGGCACGACGACGGTCTGCACCTATGCCACGATCCACCCGGAAAGCGTGGACGCGATCTTTACCGCCGCCCAGACCCGCGGCATGCGCGTCTTCGCCGGAAAGACCTGCATGGACCGCAACGCCCCCGAAGGCCTGCGCGATACGGCCCGCTCGGCATATGATGACAGCAAGGCCCTCCTGCAAAAGTGGCACGGCCAAAACCGCCTTTCCTACGTCATCACGCCCCGCTTCTCGCCCACCTCCACGCCGGAACAGCTCCAGGCCCTCGGGGCCCTCTGGCGCGAATACCCCGATTGCCTGATGCAGACCCACCTCAGCGAACAGCTGGACGAAATCGCCTGGGTCAAGGACCTTTTCCCACAGTCCCGCGACTACCTCGATACCTATGAGGCGCAGGGCCTCCTCCGCGAAGGCGCCGTCTACGGCCACGCCATCCACCTGACCGACCGGGAACGGTCGCGCCTGGTCGAGGCTGGCGCCGCCCTCGTCCATTGCCCGACCTCGAACACCTTCATCGGCTCCGGTCTCTTTGACATGGCTCTTGCGCGCAGCCTGCGCGTGGGCCTCGCCACCGACACCGGCGGCGGCTCCAGCTTCTCCATGCTCCGCACCATGGCCGCCGCCTATGAGGTCGCCCAACTGCGCGGCCAGTCCCTGCACCCTTCGCAGCTTTGGTGGCTCGCCACCCAAGGCTCCGCCCGCGCGCTGCGCTGCGAAGACAAGATCGGCAACATCGCCCCGGGGCTTGAGGCGGATCTTGTGGTGATCGATCTCGCCTCCACCCCTGCCATCGCTCAGGCGGCAGCGCGGGCAGAGGACCTCTGGCAGACGCTTTTCCCGACCATCATGATGGGCGACGACCGCGCCGTGGCACACGTCTGGGTCGACGGCAGACCCCTGCCCTAAGCCCTTTCACCTGGCCCCAAATATCCCCGCCGGAGGCACGGCGACAAAAAACCTTGCGCGGAACGCGCTCAATTCAATAGCCGCCCGACCAGCACGCCGCTGCCAAACCTTGCCAAACGGTTAACCGGCCCCGCAACCCCTTGATTTCAAATCAAGCGGCGCATGTCCCTGCCCGGGACATCACTCCGCCAGTTCCCACCCATCCGGGTAGAAATCATGCTTCAGCGCGATCGAGGTCGCGATCCGCTCATAATGCCAGATATCCTCGGCCGTGACCGGGATCGGCCCGATGGATGCGATCAGCGTCTCGCCATCCTTGGCCCGGCGGGTCTGGAACCCTTCCAGCCGCAAGGCCCGTTCCAGCGCGGGCCAGCTGGCGTCCAGCTCTTCGATGAAGAAGGCATACTCGACCACCGCTGTCTTCGGCAGGCTGACCCCCTTCGACTGCTTGAAGGTGTCATAGGTCTCGCGGCGCTGCGCTTCGAAATTGTGGTCCATCGGGGTCTCCTTGGGCAAGGTTCTAACGCAAGCCCCCCCACACCGCCAGTCGCGCCGCTAGGTCCGAGTGCAAAAGCCCCGCTCAAAGGCTGCATCCCAGGTCCAGTCGCTGGCGTTCAAGGCCTCGAACCCGACCGGCTCCAGCGTGCGTTGCTGGCCGTTTTCGATGCTGACCATGTTCCACAGGTCCACGTCGCATTCGTAGGCGAACGGCTCGCCTCCCGGATTGTAGAACTTCGACAGGTGGTAGTAGCCCACCACCGTATACTGGTTGTCGAGGTACTGGATCTGCACGACCGACCGCCCCTCGGCGTCTTCATCGGCGAATTCGGTGACGACCTGCAGGATGCTGCCCTCGCCGCTGTCATAGACCTCCAGCTCTTGCCGGGTGGCAAAGGCGGACAGGGCGATCTGGTCATTGTCGAACTCCGGGTCGCCCGCCGCGGCCGGCACGCCGTCCAACGCCCCACCCCAGATCATCAGCCGGGCCTTGTCGTCGTTCGGGACCTGGCTCAGCTGCGCGCGGAAGTAGAAGCCTTCGTTTGACGCCCCCGCCCAGTTGCCCGTCGCCTCGGACAGAAGGGTTTCGGCCGTCACGGGCAGGGTCATGAGGGAGAGGGCCAGAACGGGGGCAAGGGCGGTCAGCAGGCGCATGGGGGCAGGCTCCAAAGGTTGGTCTGGTGCAACCATGCCGTCAAACCGGGGCCTGCGAAAGGGCGGGAAATCCAGACGCTACCCCGCCAGCCGCGCCGCCAGCCGGTTCTGCCGGGCGATGAGGGCTGCCATGTCCACGGTCAGCACCTGCCCGTCGCGCACCACTTCGCGCCCTTCGACGATCAGCCCCCGCACCCGGCTTGGCCCGCAGAGAACCAGTGCTGCCACCGGGTCCCAGCTGCCCGCAGCCTCAATCCCCGAGATGTCCCAGAGCGCCAAGTCCGCGCGCTTGCCCACCTCGATTGAGCCTACGTCATCCCGCCCCAGCACCCGCGCCCCGCCAAGCGTGGCAATCTCCAGCGCCTCGCGCGCGCTCATCGCGTCGGCCCCCTTGGCCACACGCTGCAGAAGCATCGCCATCCGCGCCTCGGCCACCAAATTGCCCGCGTCGTTTGAGGCGGACCCGTCCACCCCAAGCCCCACTTTCACCCCCGCATCCCGCATCGCCCGCACCGGGGCAATGCCAGAGCCAAGGCGACAATTCGAACACGGGCAGTGGGCAATTCCGGTCCCGGACCGGGCAAAAAGATCAATTTCCGAACCATCCAGCTTGACGCAATGCGCGTGCCAGACGTCATCGCCTGTCCAGCCCAGGTCTTCGGCATATTGCCCCGGGCGGCAGCCGAACTGCGCCAGGGAATAGGCGATATCCTCATCATTCTCGGCCAGATGGGTGTGCAGCATCACCCCCTTGTCGCGCGCCAAAAGGGCCGCATCCCGCATCAGCCCCCGGCTGACCGAAAAGGGCGAACAGGGCGCCAGCCCGACCCGCACCATGGCCCCGGGCCGGGGGTCATGAAAGGCATCCACCACGCGGATCATATCGTTCAGGATCGCAGGTTCCGCCTCAACCAGGCTGTCGGGGGGCAGGCCGCCCGCACTTTCCCCGATGCTCATCGCGCCCCGGGTGGGGTGAAAGCGCAGGCCCACTTCGGCGGCGGCGTGAATCGTATCCTCAAGCCGCGCGCCATTGGGGTAAAGGTACAGGTGGTCCGAGGTCAGCGTGCAGCCCGACAGCGCCAGTTCCGCCAGCCCCACCTGGGCCGAGGTGAACATCTCTTCCGGCCCGAACCGCGCCCAGATTGGGTAGAGCGTCTTCAGCCAGCCGAAAAGCAGCGCATCCTGCCCACCCGGCACCGCGCGGGTCAGGGTCTGGTAGAGGTGGTGATGCGTGTTCACTAGGCCCGGCGTCACCACGCAGCCCTTGGCATGGATCACCTTGGCCCCCGGCGCGGTCAACCCATGCCCGACTGCCGTGATCACCCCGCCGGTCACCCGCACATCGGCCCCGGCCAGTTCGGCGCGGTCCGGGTTCATGGTCACCACGACCGCTGCCCCCTTGATCAACAGCTCATCCATCGCGCGCCCCCCCCCCCAACGGTCCTGCCACCTTACCCCCGCGCGCCGCGCGCACAACGGCCCTGGGCTGCCCCCAGATGGAAAAGAATTTTCGCGCCTGTCGAAAAACGCACCCCCCCGGCGTCTTTACCGTAGCGGGCCGGAATGGCCGCCCCGCACCCTTATGGAGGTTGTCATGAAACTGACTGCACTTGCCGCCCTGATCTGCGGCCTTGCTGCCCCGGCTTTGGCCGAAGGCTGGGCCGATTCGCCCGCGCTGGCGGCCCTGAACGGAACCTATATCAGCCCCACGGTCGAGCCCTGGTATGGCGGGTTCGGACGGCGTGAGTTCGTCTTTGCCGATGGTCAATGGTCACTGACCTTCACCCATGCGCTGGACCCGGCGATGACGATGCGCACCTTCCAGTTCCGCACCGGGGGCGGCTATCAGATCACCGGCCCCTCGACCGTGCCCGGCGCGTTCGAGGCGACCTTTGACGAAGACTGGAAACACCTGACCCAGCTGACCACGATTCCCGAGGTTGTGGCCGGGATGGGCCTTGCCAGTTGCAACCTGACCCCGAACCTTGAGGCCGACATCTCGGCCACGGGCTGCGCCGCCTGGCCGTCGGTGGCCGATTGCGGCCAGGACTTTGACCTGCTCGCCATGGATGCCAAGGGCGTCTATTTCGGCGTTCGGCCGGATGACAATGACATGTGCACCCCGGAAGGCAGGCCGACCGCGCTTTTGATGCCCGTGGTTCCGGTGGCCGGGCCGGGCCAAAACCCTTAAGCAAGGATTTTGACAAATCTCTTGCGTAAGAAATTTGGGGCTTGCGGGATGGGTGGCACGAATGGTCAGCCGTTCAGCAGGGCCAAAGCCTCGGCATGGATCGCGCGGTTGGCGGCGGCCAGGATCTGGCCGCCGTCCAGCGCCGGGCGGCCTTGCCAATCGGTCACGATGCCGCCCGCAGCCTCGATCACCGCAATCGGGGCCTGGACGTCATAGGCCTGCAAGCCCGCCTCGATCACGAGGTCGATCTGCCCGGCGGCGATCAGGGCATAGGCGTAGCAATCGGTGCCATAGCGGACCAGTTTCGCTTGCGGTGCCACGCGGCGGAAGGCGGTGGCTTCGGCGGCAGTGCCAACCTCGGGGAAGGTGCTGAAGAGAATGGCGTCGGACAAAGGGCGCGGGCTGCGGGTGGCAAGCGGGCTGTCGCCTTGTGGTCCGCGCATCCGTGCGATGCCAAGGCCACCCTCGAACCGTTCCCCGATATAGGGCTGGTCGATGATGCCGTAGAGGACGCCCTGATCGTCGCGAACCGAGATCAGCACCCCCCAGGTCGGCGTGCCAGAGAGGTAGCCGCGCGTGCCATCGATGGGGTCAAGGACCCAGGTCAGGCCCGAGGTCCCGGTCTGGGTGCCAAACTCCTCGCCAAGGATCGCGTCATCCGGGCGGCGGCGGGCCAAGACCGCGCGCATCCGTTCCTCGGACAGCCGGTCAGCGGCGGTAACGGGATCGAAGCGCTGGCTTTCCTTGGTGTCGGCAGCCAGATCGCGGCTGCGGAAGTAGGACAGCGTCGCCACGCGGGCGACATCGGCCAATTCATGCGCCGTGGCGACAAGGTCTGCCGCCAAAGCCGAAGATACCCGCGCCAAATCTTCGCGCATCGCCGAACCCCTTGCTGGTCAGGCCTTCTGGCCCGCCCCGAGGGCGCTAAAGGCCTCCGGGGGCAAGGTCAAGATCAGGCGGCTTCCGACAGCACGCGTGCAAGGTCGAAAAGGCGGCGGCGCTGCGCTTCGGGAATGGCGTAGTAGGACCGCACCAGTTCCAGCGCTTCCTTGTCGGCCATCATGTCCCCCTGGGCCTGGGCGGCAGCAACCTGACCATCGGCCAGCCCTTCGAAGAAGAACGAGATCGAGACCCCAAGCGCATCAGACACATCCCACAGCCGCGAGGCGCTGACCCGGTTCATCCCGGTTTCGTATTTCTGGATCTGCTGGAACTTGATCCCCACCTTGTCGGCAAGTTGTTGTTGCGTCATTCCGACCATCCAACGGCGGTGGCGGATACGTTTGCCGACATGGGCGTCAACAGGATGCTTCATACTTCACTCCAAATTACAGTCGTCGGTCCCCTTGCTAGAATGTAAGCAAGTTATGTGCCAAAATCTGCGGGCGGAGGCAAAGTGCGGAAAAAAACTTTCGGTTGGCGAAAACCTGTCCTTTTGGATAGGGGCAATTATACAGATGTGGAAAACACGGATGGGTTGTGCCGTCCCATACCCCATACGCGCCCTGGGGACAGATTGCTCGCCTTAAACGCGAATTCCATTTTGCCATGCAAATTGCGAATTTTTCCGAGAAACTGTTGCATTTTGCGAAGATACAGTCGGCAAGAATCCCAAACACTGTGCGCAAGCAGGAAAATATAGTAACATTCGGTCGGAATATGACCACCCAGTCTGCGGTCTGACGGTGTATCTGCTGGCAAAACAGACAAGGACAACCCCAAGATGCAAGGACCATCATGCAGGCCTGGCTGATCGACACGCTGGGTGGCACGCCCAACCTTGTGACCCTGACCACCCCCGATCCGGCGCCGGGCGAGGTGCGGGTCCGCGTCATCGCGGTGGGGCTGAACTTTGCCGATCTCCTCATGCAGGCAGGCAGCTATCAGGTGCGCCCGACCCTGCCCTATGTCCCGGGGATGGAGTTTGCCGGCATCGTCGCGGCCCTTGGCCCCGGCACCAGCGGCCCCGCGCCCGGCACGCGTGTCCTTGGCGTCAGCGGCACGGGCGGCTTGGCCGAAGCGCTGTGCCTGCCCGCTGACCGCCTCTCCCCCCTGCCCGACGGCATGGACTTTGACGAGGCGGCGGGCTTTCCCATCGCCTACGGCACCGCGCATCTGGCGCTGACGCGGAACGGCGCGCTGAAACCTGGTGAGACGCTTCTGGTGACCGGTGCTGCAGGTGGGGTCGGGCTGACCGCGGTCGAGATTGGCAAGCGGCTGGGCGCGCGGGTGATCGCAACGGCACGTGGGGCGGATCGCCTGGCCGTCGCACAGGCCGCCGGGGCCGATGTGCTGATCGACAGCGAGGCCCCCGGTCTGAAAGACGCCCTGCGCGCGCTTGGCGGCGTGGACGTGGTCTTTGACACCGTCGGCGGCCCGGCGTTTGACGAGGCCCTGCGCGCCTGCAAGCCCGAGGGGCGGCTGTTGGCAATCGGCTTTGCCTCAGGCCAGGTGCCGCAGATTCCGGCCAACCTCCTGTTGGTCAAGAACCTGACCGTGTCCGGCTTCTGGTATGGCGGCTATCAGGCCCATGCCCCGAAGGCAGTCGCCGCCAGCATGGCGCAGTTGCTGGACTGGCGCGCAGCCGGTGACCTGCATCCGCACAAAGGCCAGGTCCTGCCCTTTGACCGCTTCCCCGAGGGGTTGGAGCTGTTGCGCAGCCGTCGGGCCACCGGCAAGGTCGTGATCCGGGTTCAGGACCCGTAAGCGCAGCGCAGTTCTGACAACAGCAACTCCACCGCCTCATCCGGGGCCTCACCTTTCGGGCGGGGGGCGCGGTAGAGGGCTAGCTTCATCTCGCCCAGGGGCGGCAGCTGGTTGTCGCCGGTTATGACCGCCGTGCCATCAGGAATGCTGCCCGCCATCCGCGCGGTGACGGCAAGGTCAGCGGCAACTGTCGCCTCAACCGCCTGTTCGCTTTCTCCGCCCGTCGCCAGATCCCAGCCGATGCCCGCCGCCTCCAGCGCCGCCTGCGCGCGGGGGCGGAAGATACAGGTGTCCTTGAACCCCAACCGCAAGGGGCGGCGCTGCCAGGCGCTGCCTTCGGGCGCGCCCACCCAGACAAGCGCGCGGGCACCCAGAACCTCGGCCCCCGGATCGGGGGTTTCCTCGGTGGTCAGCATCACGTCAAACTCACCCCTGGCGAACCCTTCCTTCATCAGGATCGTGAAGGACGACACAAGGTTCACCTGCACCATCGGATAGGCCTGCGCCATCCGCCGCAAGATGCCTGGGATCGCGGGGTACACCACGTCATGCGGCACGCCAAGGCGGATCGGCCCGCAGCAGGCGGCGGTGGTGAAGCGCGACAGCACCTCGTCATTCAAGGCCAGCATGCGGCGGCCGTAGGACACCAGCTGCTCACCCTCGGGCGACAGGGCCAGCTTGCGCGCCGCCCGCAAGAACAGCTGCATCCCCAGCGACTCTTCCAGCCGCTTGATTTGCATCGACACCGCCGATTGCGTCAGGTTCAGATAGCCCGCCGCTTTGGTCACCCCTCCCACATCGGCGACGGTGACAAAGGACCGAAGGGCAGCAAGGTCAAGGTTCCGGGGCATATCACGTTTCCTTATGCTATCCGTCACAATCATTCGTTTTCATTATGTCTCAGCCGGGCGCATTGTTCAAGCATCCTGATGTGGCAACCCCACCGCATCACCAAACACGATGGATGGAGGATATGATGACCCACCTGACCCTTGCCCCTTTTGCCACCCTTGCCAGCCGCGCCCTTGCCGCCACCCTGCGGCTGGGCGAGCGTGCCCGCATGCGCCGGGCGTTGCGGCGACTGGATGACCATCTCTTGCGCGATGTGGGCCTGTCCCGGGCCGAGGCCGAGGCATTGGCCGACAGCCTTGGCCCCCTGTCCGACTGGGACGTTCCGCCGCACTGGCTTATCGGTCAATCCCGACCAAAAGCCTGCGCAAATCCTGCATGCGACGCTTGAAATGTGGGCCGGCAATACTGATATTCGTCGCACGAGGTCGCGCCGGTTCCCCCGGCGTTGCCCTTAGGGACAACATCGGAGGCTTCAATGGCTCAATATGAAACGATCCGCAGCGTAGGCGTCGGCGCCCGCGCAGCGATCGACGAAGGGCTTCGCGCCCATATGAACAAGGTTTACGGGCTGATGTCCGTGGCCATGCTGGTGACGGCAGGCGTGGCTTGGGGTGTCGGCACCTCGGACCTTCTGAACTTCCTGCGCACGCCCGAAGGCGGGATGACGATCTTCGGCTGGGTGATCATGTTTGCCCCGCTGGCGATGGTCTTCGCCTTTGGCGCGCTGATCAACAAGCTGTCGGCGGCCGGCGCGCAGCTGTTCTTCTACACTTTCGCCGCGGTCATGGGCCTGTCGCTGGCCTGGATCTTCAAGGTCTTCACCGGCGTGTCGATCGCCCAGACCTTCCTGATCACCTCGATCGCCTTCGCGGGCCTGTCGCTTTACGGCTACGTCACCAAGCGTGACCTGAGCGGCATGGGCACCTTCCTGATGATGGGCCTGATCGGCCTTCTCGTCGCGATGGTGGTGAACATCTTCCTCGCCTCGTCGGCGCTGGCCTTCGCGATCTCGGTGATCGGTCTGCTGATCTTTGCGGGTCTGACCGCCTATGACACGCAGAAGATCAAGATGGACTATATTGCCCACGCGCAGGCGATGGATAGCGAATGGCTGGCGAAGTCGGCGATCATGGGGGCGCTGAACCTCTACCTCGACTTCATCAACATGTTCATGTTCCTGCTGCAGTTCCTGGGCAACCGCGAATAACGCAAGGCAGAGAATGGGAAAGGGCCGGTCCATGGGACCGGCCCTTTTCTTTTGCGCGGCCTAGGATCAGGGGGCGATCCGCGCCAGATCAGCCATCATCCGCACCGCAGGAAAGGTGATGCCGGGGGCAAGCTGCACCTCGATCGGCGCAAGGGTGCGAAAGCCAAGCGCGGTGTAGAACGGCACCGCCGTGCGGGTGGACAGACAGTCCAGCCACAGCATCCCCGCCCCGCGCGCATCCAGCATCACCCGCGTCATCAGCGCCCGCCCCACACCCTGGCGCAGGGCGTCAGGGTCCGTCGCCACATGGCGCACATGGCCGGTGTCGCGCGGGCTGTCCCCGGTCGGCGCGCCCCGCGTCCAGCCCCCGGCGGCAAGGAGGCGGCCCTCCGCATCCTCGGCCAGGAAATAGGTGCCCGAGGCCAGAAGCTCTGGCCGCGCGCGGGCAATCCTTGGCACGGCCAGCACCAGAACTGACGCCGGATAATCCGGTGCCAAAAGCCGCGGATAGCTGCGCGACAAAAGCCGGTCGAC
Organism: Rhodobacter sp.; assembly: GCA_027489175.1. Lineage (GTDB taxonomy): Bacteria > Pseudomonadota > Alphaproteobacteria > Rhodobacterales > Rhodobacteraceae > Tabrizicola. The sequence goes on along the minus strand of JAIYAE010000004.1, from coordinate 149,974 downwards.
TGCGGCAAGATCGCCGGCATTGGCAGCGCGGATGGTGATCGTGCGTGTCATACTGGAAAAAATGGCGCGCAGGCGGGAAAAGAAAAGCCCAAGCTCAGACGACGGCCCCGAAAAGCTTGCCGACAAGTGCTGTGACCGCCATCGCCACCGCCCCCCAGAACGTCACCCGCATCACCCCGCGCCAGACCGAAGCGCCCCCCGCCTTGGCCCCGACCGCCCCAAGGAACGCCAGGAAGATCAAGGACAGCGCCGTTACCCAGAGACTGATCAAGGCTTCCGGCACCAGGGCCGCCGTCGCCAGCGGCAGCGCCGCGCCCACGGCAAAGGTCAGGGCCGAAGCCCCTGCCGCGATCAACGGCTTCGCCTCGGTGTGTTCCGAAATTCCCAACTCGTCCCGCACATGCGCACCCAGCGCGTCTTTCCCGTGCAGGGCCGCCGCCACCTGAGCCGCAAGCTCGGCCGGCACCCCCCGGCGTTCATAGATACCCGCCAGCGCGCGCAATTCTTCCGCCGGGTCGGCGGCAATCTCGGCGGCCTCGCGGGTGACGTCGGCCTTTTCGGTATCGGCCTGGCTGCTGACCGACACATACTCTCCCGCCGCCATCGACAAGGCCCCGGCCGCGAGCCCGGCCATCCCCGCGATCAGCACCTCGGCCCGCCCAGACGCCGCCGCGACCCCCACGATCAGCGAGGCGGTCGACACGATCCCGTCGTTGGCCCCAAGCACCGCCGCCCGCAGCCAACCGACCCGCGCCACATAGTGCTCTTCCCGGTGATTGCGTTCCATCTTGGCCTCCAAGGTTGCACCTTGTGGTGATCCCCTGACGCCGCCCCGTCAAGCCGCAGGTCCGCTGCCGCGATAAGCATCGGCTTACCGGCCAAAAGAAAAGGGCCGCGTCCCTGCGGACACGGCCCCTGATCCCTTGGATCGGCGCGATCTTACTTGATCTTGCCTTCCTTGTATTCGACATGCTCCCGCTTGACGGGGTCATATTTCTTGACGACCATCTTTTCGGTCATCGTGCGGGCGTTCTTCTTGGTCACGTAGAAGTGGCCGGTGCCCGCGGTCGAGTTCAGGCGGATCTTGATAGTGGCGGGCTTTGCCATGGTCGTTTCCTCTGCATCGGCAAACGCGTACGTTTCCGGTGGAATGCTTGAAGCCCGCCTTTTATCGGCCTGCCCGGCAGAGTCAACAGCCAAACCGGCCACAACCCCGTAAATCCGCCCGCACCCCGCCGAACCCGAAGGATCCACGATTTTTCGGCGAAAAATCGTGGCCGCCGGTAAGATGGAATTGCGCGGAGAGCCTGTAAGCCGGATTTTGTCCTGGCCTTGCGACCATGGATGACCATTCCTCTGCCCCCCCTGTTACCAAGGGGGGTCAAGCTGCCAACCCGGGCCTCTCGGGCGTTGGCGTCCCTGCGGGCGGTATCCCTTGCGGGGACCGGCCCCCGCGCGAGGCCCCTATTTGGCATTGCTCCGGGTGGGGCTTGCCGTGCCGTCCTTGTTGCCAAGTCCGCGGTGGGCTCTTACTCCACCGTTTCACCATCGCCCCTGCGAACAGGGGCAGTCTCTTCTCTGTGGCGCTTTCCCTGGGGTTACCCCCGCCGGGCGTTACCCGGCACCCTTGCCAACGGGAGTCCGGACTTTCCTCGGAACGGTTGCCCGCCCCGCGGCCATCCAGCCCTCCGCGCAAGCTGCAACTATGCGCGCAGACGGTTTGCGTCAACCGGAAAGCGGCGGGCAAGGTCTGCCGCCAGCGCCCGGTCGGTGTCATCCAGCGGCCCGGTGGCCCAAGGGCGAAAGCGCAGCCGGAAGGCCGCCAGCAGGGTTTCGGGCGGCAGGTCGGGGTAGCCAAAGGCGCGCAGGTCGGCGGCAAAGTCACCCGGGGTCCCTGCCTCGGGCCAGACCGACAGCCCCGCCAGCGCCAGCCGGCGCCAGTCAAACCGCGGCCCGGGGTCGGCCTTGCGGTCCGGCGCCATGTCGCTGTGGCCGATCACCGCCTGCGGCGGCAGCGCCCAGCGCGCAACGATCCCGCGCAACAGCCCCTCCAGCGCCAGCATCTGTGGGGCGGCGAACGGCTGATCCCCCGGGTTCGCCAGTTCCACCCCAATGGAGCGTGAGTTGACATCGCCCCGCCCGGCCCATTCCCCCGCCCCGGCATGCCAGGCGCGGGCCTCTTCGGCCACCAGCGACAAGACGGTGCCGTCAGTGTCGATCAGGTAATGCGCCGAGACTTCTGCCGTGGGGTCACACAGCCGCTCCAAGGCCTCGGCACAAGACGCCATGGCGGTGTAGTGCAGGACCACCAGTTCGGGCCGCTGGCCGCCGCGCCGGTCGCCAAAGTTGGGCGAGGGATGCGCCCGAATCACGTCGCTACGGCGTCACTGCAGCGCGGTGCGGAACGGGCGCGGGTCCCAGGAACAGGCAAAGCCGTCGCCATCCGGGTCAACACCCAGACGGTCACGGTCCGGGCCGCCCCGAGCCAAGAATTCCTGCTGCGCAAGGTCGGGCGAAGCGAATTTGGCACAGGCCGCGTTGACGTCGCGCACGCCAAGCCCGCCGCGCCGATAAAGCTGCACGCCCGGCGCATGGTTGGTCGCCAGCGCGAATTCCACGATGTTCGGCCCGGTGTCGCCCGGCCGCTGCGGCAGGTCCTGCGGCTGGACGGTCACATATTCGGCGCGGTTGCGGGCAATGCGTTCAGCGTCGCTTTCGATGGTCTCGCGCGCGGCAACGGCGTCAAAGTCCTGCTCGTCCGAGATGCCGGCATTGCCTGCAACCTCGCCCGATTCCTCCTGGATGCCGGCAGGGGCACCGCCGCGCGGGCGGGCGCCTTCGGTCAAGGGCGGCAGGGCGGCAGACGCGGTCGGCGGCGGGGCGATCGCGGTCTGCGGCGGGGCCACGCCCTCGGCGCGGTCAATGGCCGCGGCGGCGGCCGCCGGGTCAAAGGCACCGCCGGGCGGGGGCACGACGACCGGGCCACCCATGGGGGCCGGGGCCGGCTGCGCGCCGCGGATATAGCTGTTGTAGTCCTGAAAGCCGACACCGGTACCGGTCGTGTCCGTGGTGGTCGGGGTGCAGGCGGCCAATGCCAGCGCCACAATCACCGCAGCGGTGGCTGGACCAAGGGAAGAACGCGTCATTGCTGCCTCGACAGGGTTGTTTTGACGGGCCTTACCACCATTTTTCCGCTTTGGCCACAAAGCCCGCACGACTCTCCAACACATGCGCATGATTAAGCAAGGAGGCCTCATCCCAGGGCCGGCCAATCAGCTGCAGGCCAAGCGGCAGGCCCTGCGCGTCAAGGCCCACGGGCACCGCGATCCCCGGCAGTCCGGCCAGGTTGACGGTAACGGTGAAGACGTCGTTCAGATACATCTGGATCGGATCGGCATCCGACATCTCGCCCAGGCCAAAGGCGGCGCTTGGCGTGGCGGGGGTCAGGATCGCGTCGATGCCATCGGCGAAGGCCAGGTCAAAGTCGCGCTTGATCAGGGCGCGGACCTTGCGGGCGCGGTTGTAATAGGCGTCGTAGAACCCGGCGCTCAGTACATAGGTCCCCACCATGATCCGGCGCTGAACCTCGGGGCCAAAGCCTTCGGCGCGGGTCTTTTCATACATCTCGGTGATGCCGTCACCTGCGGCGAGTTTCGCGCGGTGGCCATAGCGCACCCCGTCATAGCGGGCGAGGTTCGAGGATGCCTCGGCCGGAGCAATCACATAGTAAGCGGGCAAGGCGTATTTCGTGTGCGGCAGGCTGATGTCGCGCACGGTCGCGCCCGCATCGCGCATCATCTCGACGCCCTTAGCCCACAAAGCCTCAATCTCGGCAGGCATCCCGTCCATTCGGTATTCACGGGGAATGCCGATGACACGGCCCCGGATGTCCCCAGTCAGCGCCGCCTCAAAATCCGGCACCGGGATATCAGCGCTGGTGCTGTCCTTGGGGTCATGCCCGGCCATCGCCTGCAGCATGATCGCCGCATCGCGGACCGTCTTGGTCATCGGCCCCGCCTGATCCAGCGACGAGGCAAAGGCCACAACCCCCCAGCGGCTGACACGGCCATAGGTCGGCTTGATCCCGACGATGCCGGTAAAGGCCGCAGGCTGGCGGATCGACCCGCCGGTATCCGTGCCCGTCGCCGCAAGGCACAGGTCCGCCGCCACCGCCGCCGCCGACCCGCCACTTGACCCGCCCGGCGTCAGTTGCACGTTCGACCCCTTGCGCTGCCAAGGGTTCACCGCATTGCCGTAGGCCGAGGTTTCGTTGGACGACCCCATGGCAAACTCGTCCATGTTCAGCTTGCCCAGCATCACCGAGCCAGCCTCAAAGAGCTTCGACGTCACCGTCGATTCATACTCTGGCTTGAAGCCTTTTAGGATGTTCGAGGCGGCCTGGCTTGGCACGCCCTTGGTGCAAAAGAGGTCCTTGATCCCCAAGGGAATCCCGCACATCGCGGGCGCATCGCCGCCCGCAATCCGCGCATCCGCCGCCCGCGCCTGTTCCAGCGCGATTTCCGGGGTCTTGTGGACAAAAGCGTTCAGCCCATCGCCCGCGTCAATCGCCGTAAGGCAGGACATCGTCAGATCAACCGCCGTGATCTCACCCTTGCGCAGCGCATCCCGTGCCGCGGCGATGGTCCAGGTATTCGCGCTCATTCCACCACCTTCGGCACCGCAAAGAAGCCTTCCCGCGCGTCCGGAGCGTTCTTCAGCACCTGGGCCTGAATATCGCCATCCGTCACCACATCCGCCCGCCGCTTCAGCCGCATCGGCGTGACCGAGGTCATCGGTTCCACCCCCGTCACGTCCACCTCGTTCAGCTGTTCCATGAAGCCGAGGATGCCCGAAAGCTTGCCCGCCAGCGCAGGCAGGTCACCCTCTTCCACCCGGATGCGCGCCAGCTTTGCCACCTTGCGCGCGGTGTCGATGTCAATGGCCATGGGGCCCCTCCAATGCTTTGGGCAAGGGTTTAGCCTGCCCCCCCGGCCCCCGCAAGCGCAAGGCGGATCGCCGCCAGCCCGGAACTGGCTTTGACCTTTGGCGTTGTCATCCTGGTGTCCGTTTCCGACACTATCTTACCCACAATGACATGACACTTGGAGAGACCCATGCAGATCACCTGGCTTGGCCATTCCGGCTTTCGGATCGAGATCGAGGAGGCCACCCTCCTCATCGACCCATGGCTGACCGGCAACCCGATGTTTCCGGCGGGCCGTGAGGATGAGGCCGCTGCAGGGGCCACCCATATCCTTCTGACTCATGCCCATGGTGACCATGCCGCCGATGCCGCCCGGCTGGCGCAGAAGCTGGGGATCAAGGTCCACTGCATTCATGAGTTGTCCGAATGGCTGAATGCCCAAGGCACCGAAACGGTCGGCTTCGGCAAAGGCGGCACGCTTGCCCTTGGCGGCGCGAAGGTCACGATGGTCAACGCCGTCCATTCCGCCAGCATCGACTTTACCGGCAAGGGCCTGCTGCCCGGCGGCGACGCGGCCGGGTTCATGATCGCGGGCGAAGGCCACACGATCTATGTCTCGGGCGATACCGACATCATGGCCGACATGGCCTGGATGGCCGAATACCACCAGCCGGACATCGGCATCCTATCCTGTGGCGGGCATTACACCATGGACATGGAGCGCGCCGCCTGGGCCGCGCGGAAATGGTTCAACTTCCGCTGGGTGATTCCCTGCCATTACCGGACCTTCGGCCTTCTGGCGCAGGATGCCTCGGTCCTGAAGGCAGGCCTGCCGCCGGGGATCGAGGTGATCGAGCCCGAGGTATTGGAGCCGATCAGGTTCTGACAAGCACACCGTCACGCGTGTTTTCTGCGAATGTTCCGGGCGCAGCGTCCCGGGTTTTCGCAGAAAACCCGTGAACGGCACGGCAAGGCTCAGTCGTCGTCCTCGCTCTCGCTTTCACTGCCCGCACCTTTGCGCAAGGTGGCGTTGAAGGCGATGGTCACCCGCTCACCCCCCGCCTCATTCGGGTAGACCCAATGCACGAGGTAGGACGGGAACAGGACGATCTCCCCCGCCTCGGGGCGGATCTTGCGCTTGGGGCGGAAGGCGCGTGATTGCAGGATGCGCCAGGCGGGCAGGTCCGACCGTGGATCAAGGAATTCGATCATCCCCGAATTGCCGCTTTCCACCTTGGGCTGGCGCACATAATAGACGCCCGACCAATGCGCCCCGGGGTGGGTATGCGGCGCGTTGAAGCCGCCAGTCGGGTTCATGTTCATCCAGGCGAACAGCTTCATCTCCAGCCGTTCCGGATCGACCTTGGCCGTGACCGACCGCACCGCCTCCATCACCGACAGGACGGCCGCCTCCCGCAGGGTCTGGATCGGGTCGGCCGGGTTGTCAAAAAGGTTGCCCTCGGAATGCCAGCCGCCCCGGTTGGATTTGTTGACCCCCGGCCCGTCGCCGCGCAACCGCTCGCCCTCGGCCAACAGCGCTTCGTCCAGCGCTTCGTGATCCGGCAGGCGAAACCGCAAAAGCGGCGTGTAAAACAGCTTTTCGGATGCAATCGGTTCCAGCAAGTCGCGTCTCTCCCTGTTGCCCGCATGGGGCCATGTCCCAGTGTCAGGCCGATTTTGCCCAGCCAAGATGCGTCCCACAAGCCCGACGAAGGGGATGGGCGGGGCTTTTCACCCAAGGATGCCGCAGCTTCTGACCTTTCCTGCGCTTGGGCCCCAAGCTAGCCTCGCCCGATGGACAACGACCGCCCGCCACCTGACGCCCCTTTGCCGGAAACCCCGTTTTCCGCTGGTCTTCGTTCGGCGATTTCGGCGCTTTATGACCTGGCCCCCGCCCATGTGCCCAAGACCCTTCTGGTCTGCCGCTGCCCGGTCTGCATGTCGGAAGAGACGCTTGCCCGGATCATCGCCACCCCGGTCCGCGACCTGGCCCCCGACCTGATCCGGGAATACTCGAATTCCGCCCACGGGGACCCGACCGATCCCGATGACCTGAACGCGCTTCTGCCGCGCTATCTGGACCTGATCGCCCAGGATCAAGAGGTGGATTGGAACTCTGTCGGATCAGACCTGAAGCGCTTTGGCGATGCGCGCGGCACGCTGCCGGGCTTTCCCGCCCTGGGGATGGAGGAGGAGATGAACCGCATTGGCCGTCTGTTGATCCTCCATTTCGGGGCCATGCAGGCCGTCAGCGACGACGCGGTGGAAACCCCCTGGTCGCTTCTGCAACTTCTCTTGATCGGCGGCTGGCCCCCCGCCCTTCTGACCGATGCGCTGGAAGAGCTTTTTGCCCACCCCAAGATCGGCCGCGCTGCCCTGATCGGGTTTCTGGCCGACATGGGTGGCAGCCTCAAGGATGGCCAGTTGATCCGCTGGGCATTGGTCCGCTACCGGCCCGACCTGAAGGATGGCCTTGCCCTCTGGATCGGTGGATTGCTTGAGGCCGAGGCCACGTCGGACATTCTGACCGACCCGACACTGCCCGATGACAGCCAAGTCTGGATCGCCCCCCTTGCCGGGTTGCGGGGTCGGATGACCGGCAGCGTGATCGGTGATTGAACGGGCCGGCGCTGCGCGTGGCCAAGCCCGGGCAGGTTGTTAAGAATTCCCTAAAGCGGCAAAAATTTCCGTTTACTTTCAATGGCCCGCTGCATGTCCCTGCCCGGGACAGCCTAACGCTTGCCCTGAAAGAACCCTTTCAGCAAAGCCTCCGCCTCGGCCCCGCCGATCCCGTCATAGACCTCGGGCACATGGTGGCACTGCGGGTGGCTGAAGACCCGCGCCCCGACCGCGACCCCCCCGGATTTCGGGTCCGCCGCCCCATAGTAAAGCCGGTCGATCCGGGCGGCACTGATCGCCGCGGCGCACATCGGGCAAGGCTCCAGCGTGACGTAAAGATCATGCCCCCCCAGCCGTTCCGACCCGAGGACCCTGCACGCCTCACGGATCGCCAGCACCTCGGCATGGGCGGTGGGGTCGGCCAGTTCCCGCGTGCGGTTCCCCTCCCGCGCGACGATCTTGCCCCCCGCGACGATCACCGCGCCCACCGGCACCTCACCCCGTGCCCCAGCCGCCCGCGCCTCCTCCAGCGCGGCAGCCATGTAGGACCGGAAGCCATCGCGTTGCTCTTTCATCTCTGCTCAAATACCCTAAGGGGAACGGCCACCCCGCGCCGAAGGATGAAGTCCATGGCCGGAAAAGAAAAGCCCAAAGCCCCAGCAAAGTCCCCCGCCCCTGAAGGTGAGCGGATCGCCAAGGTCCTGTCCCGCGCCGGCATCGCCTCACGGCGTGAGGCGGAGCGGCTGATCGAGCTGGGAGAGGTCGCGGTGAACGGCAAGGTCATCACCTCACCCGCGCTGAACGTGACGGCGGCGGACAAGATCACCGTGCGGGGCGAACCCGTCGGTGCCCCCGAACCGCCGCGCCTGTGGCTTTACTACAAGCCCGAAGGTCTGGTCACCTCCGCCTCGGACGAAAAGGGCCGCGACACGGTCTTTGACCACCTGCCCGAGGATATGCCGCGGGTGATGTCGGTCGGGCGGCTTGACCTGAATTCCGAGGGGCTTCTCCTTCTCACTAACGACGGTGAACTCAAGCGGCGGTTGGAGCTGCCCTCAACCGGCTGGCTGCGGAAGTACCGGGTGCGGGTGAAGGGCAACCCGACCGAGCCCGAGATCGAACCCTTGCGCAAGGGGATCACCATCGACGGCGAACGCTTCCAGCCGATGGAGGTCAAGATTGACCGCCATCAGGGCGCGAATGCCTGGCTGACCGTCGGCCTGCGCGAAGGCCGCAACCGCGAGATCCGCCGCGCGATGGAGCATATCGGCGTTACCGTGAACCGGCTGATCCGCATTTCCTACGGTCCGTTCCGCCTGAACGAGATGGAGCCGGGCGAGGTGGAAGAGATCAAGCCGAGGGTCCTGCGCGAACAGCTTGGCCTGGCCGAAGGCGAGGCGCCCGCGAAACCCGCTCTGCGCCGCGCGCCACGCAAAACGGCGGGACAGCCGGGGGCCGAAGCGCCCGAGGCGGCCGCCGGCGCGGCGAAGCGCCCGGCGAGGCCGACAGCGGCCCCCGGTCGGACGGCAAAGCCGGGTGCCGGGCTCAAGACCCTGTCGGACAGCTGGCAAAAGGTCACCCGGCGTCCGGCGGGTTCTGCCGCGGGTGGTGCGGTCCCGGCCGAAAAACCCGCGCGTGGCCCGCGCAGTGGCACCGGGGTGGCAGCCGGAAAGCCACCCCGCAGCCCCCGTGCCGCCGACCCGCGCCCCGACCCCCGGACCGACCCCCGGACCGGACCGAAACGCCCGCCGCGTCCCCGCAAGGATTGACCGGCAAGCGTCGCCGGGATCGGCGAAAGACAGGGGGAAGATTGCCGCCTATTCCCCCCCGTCGCCGCTGGCATGGGCGGGGGGCATCGGCTAAGCTTGCTGCAGCACTGACCTGAAATGGGGGCCATCTTGTCGGGAACCGGATTGCGCAACCTTTCGTTCTTCCTGCTGCTGGCGCTGGTCGCCTATGTGGCCTGGTCGGGCGGGTCTTGATGTTTGGGGGCGCATGATGGCCGAGCGTTTCGGCGGCAAGTATTCCCCCAGCGGGAACCGTCCGGTTGAGGGCGCGCGGGCGGTGGCCGTGCCCCGGCCCAAAGGGCTGTGGCGCTGCACGGTGCTGTTCCTGTCGGCCTTCCTGTTTCTGTTCCCCGCGTTCGGCGACGGCCCGCGCGAGATGCTGCTGGGCCTTGCCGCCGGGGGGCTGCTTGTTCTGTCCGCTTGGACCACGCGCGAGGGTCTTTTGGCTGAGGCCGCCTTCAACGCCCGCAAGCTTGCCCGCCGCCCGGCCTTTCCACGCAAGCTTGCCGGAGCGGTCCTTACCGGGGCCGCACTGGCGGTGGGTGGGGTGATCGCGGACCTTGGGCTGGTCTATCCCGCCCTTTTTGCCCTGGTCGGCGCCGGCCTGCATCTGATGACCTTTGGCCTTGACCCCTTGGCCGACAAGGGGATGGAGGGCATTGACGCCTTCCAGACTGGGCGGGTCGCCAAGGCGGTTGAGGAGGGTGAGGCACATCTTTCTGCGATGAAGGACGCCATCCTGCGCGCCGGGGACCGCGCGCTGGAGCGGCGGGTGGACAGTTTCGCCACCGCAGCCCGCGGCCTGTTTCGCACGATCGAAGGCGATCCCGGCGATCTGACGGCAGCGCGCAAGTACCTGTCGGTCTATTTGATGGGCGCGCGCGACGCGACGGTCAAGTTCGCCGACCACTATGCCCAGACCCGCGATGCGACCGCCCGCACCGATTATGAGGCGCTGCTTGCCGATCTGGAAACCACCTTCGCCCAGAAAACCACGGCCTTTCTGTCAAACAACCGCAGCGATCTGGATGTAGAGATTGCCGTGTTGCGTGACCGTCTCAAGCTTGACCATTGACCCAATCAAGGGGGATTGCCCATGTCCACGACCGTCCAAGCCGATGCCACCGCCTTTCTGACCGAGGTTGAAAAGGTCACTGCCGTGATCCTGCCCGAACCGATGGCCGAGATCGTGCCGCTGGAAGCCGCCCCTGCCCCGCAGGCCGAGGCGATCCGCAAGCGCATGGCTGAGGTGGATCTGTCGAACACCCAGTCGATCATCGCCTTCGGCTCCTCGGCGCAATCGGAATTGCAGGTCATCAGCCAGGCAATGTTGCAAGATGTAAAGAACAAGGACGTGGGTCCCGCCGGCGACAGCTTGCGCAAGATCGTGACCACGATCCGGGGCTTTGCGGTGGATGAGCTTGACCTGCGGCGTGAAGCCAGCTGGTGGGAAAAGCTGTTGGGCCGGGCCGCGCCCTTTGCCGAGTTCGTGGCACAATATGAAGACGTGCAGGGCCAGATCGACAAGATCACGTCCGAGCTTCTGAGCCACGAGCACACGCTGCTGAAGGATATCAAAAGCCTGGATGTCCTTTACGCCAAGACCCTTGATTTCTATAACGAACTTGGCCTTTACATCGCGGCCGGCACTGCCAAGTTGGCCGATGTCGATGCGACCGTGATCCCCGCCAAAGAGGCTGAGGTTGTCGCAGCGCCCGAAGCCGATCAGGTGATCCGCGCGCAGGAATTGCGCGACATCCGCGCCGCGCGGGATGATCTGGAACGCCGCGTGCATGACCTGAAGCTGACCCGTCAGGTGACCATGCAGTCGCTGCCGTCGATCCGGCTGGTGCAGGAAAATGACAAATCGCTGGTGACGAAGATCAACTCCACCCTCGTCAACACCGTGCCCTTGTGGGAAACCCAGCTGGCGCAGGCGGTCACGATCCAGCGGTCGAAAGAAGCCGCGGAAGCGGTGCGTGACGCCAATGACCTGACGAACGAACTTCTGAAGGCCAATGCCGAAAACCTGCAGGCCGCTAACAAGGTTGTGCGCGAGGAAATGGAGCGGGGCGTCTTCGACATCGACACGGTGAAGAACGCCAATGCGACCCTGATCGCCACGATCAACGAAAGCCTTGCCATCGCCGATGAAGGCAAGGCCCGGCGTGCGGCGGCCGAGGTTGAGCTGGTGAAGATGGAGGCAGAGTTGCGCGATACCCTCGCCTCGGCCAGGGCGCGGGCGATCAACCCGGCGTCCCCGACCCAAGCCAACCCCGCCTGAGGATCAGACCATCGGCATGACCCGTCATCGCAGTTTTTCCTCGCTTGTGGCGGGCCTTGCCCTTGTTGCGCTTTCTGCTTGCGTGCCGGTTGGGCAACGGGGGCGGCCACCCGTGGCACCCCCCGTCCCGGCCCCGCTGCCTCCCGCTGCGCCGACCGAAAAAAGCGCGGCTGCGATGATCTATTTCGCGCAGGTGCAGCAGACCCTCTTGTCGCAAGGGCTGCTTCGGTCCGACAGCGGGACCGACATCCCCTATACCGACCGGATGCTGGCCGAGAATTTCCTGCGGGTGGCGCTTTATGACGAATATCGCCGCGGTAACGGCGGCTTTGTGCGCGAAGAAACCGCAAGCCGCCTGCGCCGCTGGGAGGTGCCGGTCCGCGTCGGCCTGCGCTTTGGGGCAAGCGTGCCCCCCGACCGGCAGGCGACCGACCGCGCCCGGATTGCCAGCTTTCTGGCACGGCTGCAAAGCATCACCGGCCACCCGATGGGGCTGGACGATGCGGCACCGAATTTCCTGATCCACATCGTCTCGGAGGACGAGCGTGAGGCATTGGGCCCCGAAATCCGTTCCGCGATCCCCGGACTTGGGCCGGGCGATGTGGCGGGGATCACCAACATGCCGCGCACGACCTATTGTCTGGTCTATGCCCAGTCGGCAGCCGACTCGGGCGCCTATACCGGGGCGTTTGCGGTGATCCGGGCGGAACATCCTGATCTTTTGCGGCTGTCCTGCATCCACGAAGAGATCACCCAAGGCCTTGGCCTGCCGAACGATTCCCCCCGCGCGCGCCCGTCGATCTTCAACGATGACGAGGAATTCGCGCTGCTCACCGACCACGATGAAGCGCTGTTGCGGATATTGTATTCCCCCGACCTCAGGCTTGGCATGACCGCCGAAGAGGCGCGGCCCGTGGTCGAAGCCCTTGCGCGCCGGCTTGTCGGCGGCGACAGTTGACCTCAGGTTCTCCAGGAGAAGTGCCATGGTGTTCGATTTCCTCAAAGGCGAATTCATCGACGTCATCTCGTGGCTGGATGACACGCGCGACACGATGGTCTGGCGCTTTGACCGGCGCGGCCAGGCAATCAAGATGGGCGCAAAGCTGACGGTGCGCGAGGGCCAGGCGGCGGTGTTCATCCACGAAGGCCAGTTGGCCGATGTGTTCGGCCCCGGGCTTTACATGTTGGAAACCAACAACTTGCCGATCCTGACGACCTTGCAGCACTGGGACCACGGGTTCCAAAGTCCGTTCAAGTCCGAGGTCTATTTCGTCAATACCACCCGGTTCAACGACCAGAAGTGGGGCACGAAAAACCCGATCATGGCGCGCGACCCCGAGTTTGGCCCGGTCCGCCTGCGCGCCTTTGGCACCTATTCGATGCGGGTCACCGATCCGGGCAAGTTCATCCAGGAAGTCGTCGGCACGGATGGTGAGTTCACCGCCGATGAGATCAGCTTTCAGATCCGCAACGTGATCGTGCAATCGGCGACGCAGGTGCTGGCAAAGTCGGGGATCCCGGTCCTTGATATGGCCGCGAACACGGCGGATCTGGGCAAGATCATCGCCAATGCGATTGCGCCGCAGGTGGGCGAGTATGGGCTGTCGATCCCGGAATTCTACATTGAAAACATCAGCCTGCCCGAAGAGGTGGAAAAGGCGATGGACAAGCGCACCTCGATCGGGGTGGCGGGCGATCTGAACAAGTACATGCAGTTCAACGCGGCCGAGGCGATGGGCCAGCCCGGCAGCGCGATGGGCGCCGCGATGGGCGCTGGCATGGGTGCAGGCATGGGCATGGGCATGGCGCAGAACATGGGGCCATGGGGGGCCGCCCCCTCTGCGGCCGCCCCGCCGCCGCCGCCGCCCGCCCCGCCACCAGCGCCCACCGCAAGGGTCTGGCATGTGGCCGAAAACGGCGCGACCTCTGGCCCGTTTGGCGAGGCTGAGCTTGCCCGGCTTGCCGCCGAGGGTCGGCTGTCGCGGGCCAGCATGGTCTGGTCGGCCGGGCAGGACGGCTGGAAGATGGCCGCCGAGACGGACCTTGCCCGGCTTCTGGACTCCGTTCCGCCGCCGCCGCCGAAGCCCTGACCACGGGAATGGCCACTCCGGAATTCCGCTGGCCCTGCGCGCAATGTGGCGCACAACTGCGCTATGCGCCGGGGCAGACCAGCCTGACCTGCGACCATTGCGGCCATGTGCAAGCGATTGCCCCCGAGGCCCCGAAAGCCCGCAATCGCGCGCTGCAAGAGCTTGATCTTGCAAAAGGATTGCAGGACGATCTGCACGGCGACGATATGGTGGAGGTGCGCACCACCTCTTGCCCAAGCTGCGGCGCGCAGGTGGAGATTACTGGGGCGACCCATGCCACCGAATGCCCATTCTGCGCCACGCCAGTCGTGCTCGACACCGGCACCCAACGCCACATCAAACCGCAGGCACTGGTGCCCTTCGCGCTGACCGAAGCGCAGGCCCGCAAGGCAATGATCGCCTGGATGGGCAGCCTGTGGTTCGCGCCCGGAACGCTTTTGGAATACGCCCGCAAAGGCCGGGCGATGAACGGGGTCTATGTCCCGTTCTGGACCTTCGATGCTGATACCGCCAGCGGCTATTCCGGGGAGAGGGGCGAGTATTACTACGAAACCCGAACCGTGACCGTCCAGGTCAACGGCAAGATGGAGACGCGGCAGGAACAGGTGCGTCACACGCGCTGGTATCCGACCCGCGGAGGGGTTGCGCGCGACTTTGACGATGTGCTGGTCATGGCCTCAACCAGCTTGCCGCCGCGTCTTGGAAATGAGCTGACACCGTGGGACTTGGGGGCCCTGGTGCCCTATAGCCCTGATTTTCTTGCCGGATTTCAGGCGGAAGGCTATACCGTGCCCCTGGCCGCCGGGCATGAGGCCGCCCGTGACCGCATGTCCGACATCATCCGCAGCGATGTGCGCCGCGACATTGGCGGCGACGAACAGCGCATCCATTCCATCGACACGACTTGGTCGGATGAGACGTTCAAGCATATCCTCCTGCCGGTCTGGATGGCGGCCTACAAATACAACGGCAAAAGCTATCGCTTTTTGGTAAACGGCCAGACCGGAGAGGTTCAGGGTGAACGGCCATGGTCGATCTGGAAGATTGCTTTTGCGGTAATTCTTGTGGTTTCTCTGGCACTTGGCGCGCTTTACCTGTCCGACCCCGAGGCCGTGAACCAGCAGTTGCCGGACTGGCTGGACTGAGGTCAGTCCTTGGGGCGGGGGCCGAACAGCATCCAGCCGGCATAGGCCCCGGCGGCGATGAAGAGCAGGCCCCAGAGCGGAGAGCCGACCCACAAAAGCTCGACCAGCCCCCAGGCGATGGGCAAGATCACCGTCGCCCAACGCACCCATGGCTTGGAGAAGAAGGGATCATCCGGGTCCAGAAACTTCACCTTGCGTCCCCCGTTTCGTGGCATGATGTGCCATGGCAGGGAGGACGACATGCCCCAGATTGTCAAGGATTTCCAAGGACAAACCGTCATCACCACCTTCGACACCACGCCTGCGACGGCCTTTGATCTGGTTGAGGCGCTGGAGGCGGCCTACCGCGACTGCATCCGCCGGCAACCGGGGTTTGTGGCGGCGGGGTTGCACATGAACGACGCGCGGACGCGGGTGTGCAACTACAGCCAATGGACGCGGCGCGAGGACTACCAGGCGATGCTGCGCACGCCCGAGATGCGCGAGCGGAACCGCAAGATCAACGACCTTTGCCGGGGGTTTGAGCCGGTAATGTATGAGGTGACGGCAGTTTTTTGAAGGCGGCAGGACAGGGCGTTAATTCAACGGGTTAGGCCCGGTTTGACCGTCTTCCTTTGGTCTTCCTCGCGTCTTTCTTTTGTCTCTACGCACGGGGCGGCGACGGCCCGTTAACCTTTTGCGGCGCCTCAGGCCGAGGGCACCACGCCGCAGGCCCGAAACGCCTCAACCGCTGGGGCGGCACCGGTCAGATCAAAGGGCACCTCGGTCCCCCCGGCCAGCGCGGTGGCTGTGGCGTTGAGGGTCAGCCCGTTCAGCACATTGTCGAACCCCGTGTCGCTGACCGTCAGCGTCCGCCCGTCGTTTGAGACACGGTGGCGGGCGGTGCCGATGGTCATGGCTTGCGGCCCGTCAAAGCGCAGGCCGAAGCTGTTGGTCACGGGCCACAGGTCGGGTCGGGTGAGACTGATGGCATAGGGCTCGGGTTGGGAGGGGTCATAAGTCACGCGGATCGACAGCGTCGGCGTATCCTCGGCAATGGTGCAGACCGGGACGGGGGTAAAGTCCCAGGCTTGCGCGGGGGTGGCGAGGAGTGTGAGGGCGATCAATGCGCGCATTGGGGGGAAGGTGGGGTGGAGGGGGAGAGCGTCAAGGTTGGGCTACACTTTCGCCAGTCCGGTAAGTTACATTGCAAGATTGACCTTCAAAGTTTGAGGCAAATTTCAATCTATAGATTTGGCGCACCAGTGGACCCTCTGAACCTTTATGAAGATCGCAGTTGAAGCACTCTAGCATTTGGTGTTTCTTAGTGATTCGCTTCACAAGATATGGTATGATCGTGATTGTGTGGTATCCTTTTGAACGGGAGTGCGATGGATGGATGCGCCGTTGAACGGAAGCCTTCAGAGTTTGGTCCAACTCGCAGCAGCGTTGAACTTAGGCTTGGTTGCTATTCTTTCGCTGTTTCAAGTCAGCTTTCCAAAAGAACTGGCTGCACTCGCGACCTTGGCAGCAAGAGTTGAAGAACTGGGCAGGAACTCTGCATCGCCGAAGAGAGCCCCCCACATCCAAACTCTACAAATAAGAGTTTTGCAGCTTGCACGGGAAACAGACGCAGAAATGCAAAGGAGTTCTGAAAAGCGCCTTAAGCTTTTTACCATTTTGGCTGTTGGGGCCGCCCTCACCAGTCTCCTGCTTCTTGTGTGCTTCTCTTTCGCGCCGGATATCCAACAGGAAGTTTGGTCGAAGGGTCTCGCGGTGGCCACGCTACTTCCAGTGGTGCTCTACGTGTTCGCACCTCTGATGCTTGACAGGCGAACGATCTCCAACATAAGGAGGCAGAGGGACGCACTGGACGAAGAGTATGTAGAGCTCAGAACGTCGCAGTAGCAGTAGCAGTGTGAGGCAGGGCAAGACTTGCGTATTGAAAATGATGGTGTAAGCGCAGATGCTGCGCCGATGATAGATTTTGGCCGATCCTCCAATGAAACATCGGATCGTGCTGCCTACCTTCGGGCATTGGATTGCAGCCGCGGGGTGGAACTACTCAGTCAAGTTTACGACTGCTTCATGGCCCAGTCGTGGAGAGTGATCCCAAATGGGAATGCATTCATCGCTAAGTCTGAAAACAACTTGGTTTTACGTATCGGCGTAGGCCAGCGTGGAGATCGGAAGTTGAAGTTTTCAGGACACGTTGGGGACTAAGTCACCCTCCTTGACCGCTTCCCACCCCTCTGCCCTGCCCTCCCGGCCGTCGACCGCCCCGCCATCTTCGTCGCCTCTTCCACGGCTTCCTCGATCACCTCTTGCCGGGCAAACGGGTCGTCGGCGACGGCCAACTCCACCGCTTCCAGCCGTTTCACTTCGTCGCGCAGGCGGGCGGCTTCTTCGAATTCCAGGTTCTCGGCGGCCTTGCGCATTTGCAGGCGGAGGGCGTCAAGGTGGGCGGCGAGGTTCTTGCCGACCATGGGTTTGTCGATCTTCGTCGTGATCCGGGCCTGATCGGTGTCACCTTCCCAGGTGCCGAAGAGGACGTCTTCCACGTTCTTGCGCACGGTTTCCGGGGTGATGCCGTGTTTCAGGTTGTAGGCGACCTGCTTTTCGCGGCGGCGGTTGGTTTCGCCAATGGCACGCTCCATGCTGCCGGTCATGCGGTCGGCGTACATGATGACCCGCCCTTCGGAGTTGCGGGCGGCGCGGCCGATGGTCTGGATGAGCGAGGTTTCAGAGCGCAGGAAGCCTTCCTTGTCGGCGTCAAGGATCGCCACGAGGCCGCATTCGGGGATGTCGAGGCCTTCGCGCAGGAGGTTGATGCCGACGAGGACGTCAAAGGCCCCAAGGCGCAGGTCGCGGAGGATTTCGATCCGCTCGATGGTGTCGATGTCGCTGTGCATGTAGCGCACGCGGATGCCCTGTTCGTGGAGGTAGTCGGTCAGGTCTTCTGCCATCCGCTTGGTCAGGACGGTGGCGAGGGTGCGCAGGCCCTTGGCGGCGACCTTGCGGATTTCGTCCAGAAGGTCGTCGACCTGCATCTCTACCGGGCGAATTTCGACCTGCGGGTCGATCAGGCCGGTGGGGCGGATGACCTGTTCGGTGAAAACGCCGCCGGTCTGCTCCATCTCCCACGCGGCCGGGGTGGCGGAGACGAAGACGGATTGCGGGCGCATGGCGTCCCATTCCTCAAACTTCAAAGGGCGGTTGTCCATGCAGGACGGCAGGCGGAAGCCGTGTTCGGCCAGCGTGAACTTGCGGCGGAAGTCGCCTTTGTACATCCCGCCGATCTGGGGGACGGAGACGTGGGATTCGTCCGCAAAAACAATGGCATTGTCGGGGATGAATTCGAAAAGGGTCGGTGGCGGCTCACCTGGCGCGCGGCCGGTGAGGTAGCGGGAATAGTTCTCGATCCCCGCGCAGGAGCCGGTAGCCTCCAGCATCTCAAGGTCAAAGTTGGTGCGCTGTTCCAGGCGCTGCGCTTCCAGCAGTTTGCCTTCGGCGGTCAGCTGTTTCAGGCGGTGGAAAAGTTCGTCCTTGATGCCTTTCGTCGCCTGCGCCAGCGTCGGGCGGGGGGTCACGTAGTGGGAATTCGCATAGATGCGGATCTGCTTGAAACTGTCGGTCTTGGCACCGGTCAGGGGGTCAAATTCGGTGATCGACTCCAGCTCTTCGCCGAAGAAGGAGAAGCGCCAGGCGCGGTCTTCCAGGTGGGCGGGCCAGACTTCAAGGCTATCCCCCCGGACGCGGAAGGCGCCGCGCTGGAAGGTGGCCTCAAGCCGTTTGTACTGCTGGGCGACGAGTTCGGCCATCACCCGGCGCTGGTCATACATTTCGCCCACCACAAGGTCTTGCGTCATGGCGGAGTAGGTTTCGACCGACCCGATGCCGTAGATGCAGGAGACGGATGCGACGATGATGACGTCATCGCGTTCCAGAAGCGCCCGGGTGGCCGAGTGGCGCATCCGGTCGATCTGTTCGTTGATCTGGGATTCCTTCTCGATATAGGTGTCGGTGCGGGCGACGTAAGCCTCGGGCTGGTAGTAGTCGTAGTAGCTGACGAAGTATTCCACCGCGTTATCCGGGAAGAAGCCCTTGAACTCGCCGTAAAGCTGGGCAGCAAGCGTCTTGTTGGGGGCAAGGATGATCGCGGGGCGCTGGGTTTCCTCGATCACCTTGGCCATGGTGAAGGTCTTGCCGGTGCCGGTGGCACCGAGGAGCACCTGATTGCGTTCGCCCGCAAGGACCCCGGCCTTAAGCTCGGCAATTGCGGTGGGCTGGTCGCCGGCGGGCTGAAACGGGGTGGCAAGGGTGAAGCGGCGGCCGCCTTCAAGTTTCGGTTTGCTCAGCACATCGGGGCGGGGCGCAATGGCGTTGGAGTTGTTGTGCGGCATGGCGCGGATCGCTTCCAGGCTAAGGGGATTCGGGTATGTGTGGCGGCCTATCAGATTTGATCCGTTTTTGTTCCAGTTCAAGCGGTGTTCACCCGATCTGCAGGCGAAAGCGTTGAAGGGTCGCCGGGAAGCGGCTAAGGCAACCTTGCAAGGCACGGACAGGGGCGGGGCATGGCGGACAAGATCGACACGCGGGCGGTAGGGCTTGATGTGGGGCTGGCCTTCATCCGCTGGCTGACCGGGGCCGAGAACCTGCATTACGGGCTGTGGACCGGGCTTGATGTCACCGCCGCCAACTTGGCCCGGGCGCAAGAGGCTTATACGGCCAAGCTGTTCGGCTATCTGCCGGCCGGCACGTTGCGGATTCTGGATATTGGCGGCGGCGCGGGCGAGACAGCGAAGAAGCTGCTGGCGCTGGGACATAGCGTGGAGATTGTGGTGCCGTCGGCCTTTCTGGCCGGGCGGTGCCGCCAGAACGCTCCGGGCGCCGTGGTGCATGAATGCATGCTGGAAGAGTTTGCGGGCAAGGGGCCATTTGACCTTTGCCTATTCTCTGAAAGTTTTCAGTATATCCCGATGGCTGAAAGCCTGCCGATCTGCGCGCGGTTGCTGGCCCCGGGGGGCACCGTGCTGATCGCCGACTGCTTCCGGACCGATGCCTATCAGGGGCGCGGCAAGCAGGGGGCCTTGCCGGGTGGCGGGCATTTGCTGTCGGCACTTCGGGCGGCGCTGGGCAGTTCGGCCTTCACGGTGGCTGCGGAGGAGGACATCACCGCCGCCGTGGCCCCGTCGATCAACCTGGAGCAGCAGCTGTTCAACGTGATCGGCCATGCCGTGACGCGGGTTTCCGACGAAATCCGGACGAACCGGCCGACCGCGCATTGGACGCTGGCCCGCTTTGTCGGGCTGTTTCTGTCGAAACGGCGGCGCGAGAATCTGATGAAGCGGCTGAACGGGACCGAGCGCAACGCCGAGGTGTTCACCACGTTCAACCGCTACATGATCTTGCGTCTGGAGCACAAAACCTGACCGGCGCGTCAAGATGACGCCCAGGATTATGCAAGTTTTAGGAAGAAATTGCGGCGCAAATACATCTTTCGGTTGAATTCCATTAACGACTCGGGCATGTTTGACGGGCAAGCAGCAACTGAAGCTGTCGGCTGGTCCGACCCAACCCCACCCACATTCCCCTGGACCAGCCGACAGCCCTTTCTGCCCGCATCCCCCGTCATGTCAGGTCTGGCTTGCGCTTTGGCGCAAGCTTGGGGATAAGGGGCCTGTGCCCAAGGAGAGGCTTTGTCATGCGCGCCCGGATCTATCAGCCTGCCCGAACCGCCATGCAGTCGGGAACCGCCAAGACCCAAGGCTGGGTGCTGGAGTTCGCGCCGGCGTCCGAGCGGGAAGTTGATCCGCTGATGGGCTGGACATCATCTTCCGATACGCAGTCCCAGGTCCGTTTGCGCTTTGACAGCCGTGAGGCGGCGCTGGCCTATGCGGCGGAAAAGGGGATCGAGGCGGATGTGGTTGAGCCGAAGCCCCGCAAACCGCTGATCCGCCCGCGTGGCTATGGCGAAAACTTCGCGACCGACCGCAAGGGTGCCTGGACGCACTGATTATTTCAGCATGTCGGACCCGATCCAGATCGTCGACCCGGCCTTGAACGCATAGCGCGACCCGGCGATGCTGCCATCCTTGGCGTAGCGGATCACCAGCCCGTCTTTCACGACATAGCGGCCCTGGTCCGAGGTCTCGGACCCGGTGGCAAAGCCGGTACCGTTGTCAAAGGTGCTGCTGGCCCCGGTATAGGACCCGAACTCCCACGTGCCATCGGGATTGTAGCGGGTGTCGGTCATGGCCGTCATCCCACCCGAGACCCCGATCCCCGGGGTAAAGCCGGAAACGAAAATCGTCGAGACGACACCGTTCAGCTTGGTGCCATCGGCCAAAAGGGTGATGGCATCCATGCGCTTTTCGCCTTGAAGGAAGGCGTCTTCCTTGACGTCAAAGGTTTCGACGCGGCCTGAGGCGTAGGCAAGCGTCAGGGTCGCGCCGTCGACCTGATAACTGCCCCAGTCCATGTCGCCCGCCGCAAGCAGAGTGGCTTGGTCAAAGAGCGCGGTGCCAGTTGGGGGCGTGCCGTCGTAAAAGATGCCATCGGGCCAGAAGGTCAGCCAGTGATGGTCAATCTCCATCGTCATCATGCCGTCCAGTCCCATGCTCCACCAAGTGGTGGTGCCCCACCAGACGCCAGTCAGAGGCCCAGGTTGCGGCGGTGGCAAAAGGGGGTCTGCCCCTTCCGAGACAAAGCCCAGACCCTCGACCAGCGGCATCACATCGCGTTCGAAGACCTGCATCGTAGCGGCCAGTTCCTCGGGGTCGCTGGCGGGGCCTTCGAAGCCGATGAGCTCCATCCGGCCGAAAAGCTGGATGGCCAGCAAGACCTGCAGATCCCCGTCGACCGTTTGCCCCCGCATCGCGCTGGGCCGTCCGCGCAGGTTGGTCACCGCCGAGGCCGTCATCGGGGTGATCTCGGGCGGGTCGGTGGGATCATCCTCGACAAAGCGGCGGGATTGGGTGGCAAGCCAGTCCACGACCTTGCCGCCGGTCTTGCTGCCTGTGGACAGGTAGATCCGGCAATACTCACATGCGTCGTCCGGCAGGTCCGAGCGTAGGATCAGCGTGCCATCGTCAAGAACGGCGCCAATCTCCCACCCTGGGGGAAGGGTGTAGATCAGGTTGGCATGCTGGCGGGTTTCAGCGGCAAGGGGGCTGGCAAGCAGGAGGCTGACCAGGATTGGCACATTCAAGAGACGGCGCATCGAACCCTCCAGCAGATGCGGCAGAATTGCATGAGGACCGGGCCGGGAAGGCCGGGAAAATTCAAGCTGCGCATGGGGCGGCAGAGTTTCGCTTGTCTGCACCGCGCCGGCGCGGCAGGAAAGAGGCGGAGGATCCGACATGCCGATGACCATTGCCGAAGAACACCCGCTGACCCCGGACCTGGAGCTTCTGTTCCAGCGCCATACCGCCGACATGCATGCCGATACGCCGCCCGAATCGATCCACATGATGGACAAGGGGGCGCTCGCGGCACCGGGGATCCGGTTCTTCGTCCTGCGGGAGGACGGGAGAGCCCTGGCGATGGGGGCGTTCAAGCGCATTGATGCCACCCATGCCGAGATCAAGTCGATGCATGTGCTGCACGAGGCGCGCGGGCGCGGCCTGTCCAGGGCGATGCTGGAGCATCTGCTGGCGGCAGCCCGGGCGGATGGGTTTGCCAGGTTGAGCCTGGAAACCGGCGTGCAGCCGACCTTCGTCGCCGCGCGGGCGCTTTATGCGCGGGCCGGGTTTCACGAATGTGGACCGTTCGAGGGCTATGTGCTGGACCCGAACTCAGTCTTCATGACGAAGGTGCTTGCCTGATCTTTTGGCTTGGCCCAAAAGGTCTGGGTGCCGGGCTCATAGCTCAACTGGATAGAGCAAGGACCTTCTAAGTCCGAGGTTGGGGGTTCGAGTCCTCCTGGGCCCGCCATTTCTTCAGACAGGGAGCCGTCCTTGGGGGCATCGAGCCCCCGCGGACGGCGTTGCCACGGGATGCGGTCAGGTGGGCGTCGAGGGCGCACCGCCTTCGAAGCGGTTGCCGTGGCGGTAGTCGCAGGGCGCCTCTTGCATCTGCAGATGCAGGCCGGTGCCGGTGAACGGGTGCGCGCGGGCGAGGTCTTCATCAAAGTCGATGCCAAGGCCCGGGGCGTCAGAGGGGATGATGTAGCCATCTTCCCACTTGATGGTGTTCTTGATCAGCTTGAGGTGGAAGGTGCCGCCAGTCTCGATCGTCTCGGCTATCAGCAGGTTCGGGATCGAGGCGGCGAAATGGACGTTGGCCGCCCATTCGACGGGGCCCGCGTAAAGGTGCGGGGCCATCTGGGCGTTGAACACTTCGGCCATGGCGGCGATCTTCTTCGCCTCCCAGATGCCGCCTACCCGGCCCAGCGCGGGCTGGAGAATCTTGACGCCCCCGGCGCGGAGAAGGGTGCCGAATTCGGCCTTGGTGGTCATGCGCTCGCCCGTGGCGAGGGGGACGCGGACGGATTTCGCCACCTCGGCGAATTCCAGAAGGTTGTCCGGCGGGATCGGTTCTTCGTACCAAAGGGGGTTGTAGGGCTCAATCTCGCGGCCAAGGCGGATCGCGCCGGGGGTGGAAAACTGGCCGTGGGTGCCGAAGAGAAGGTCAACCCGGTCGCCAACCGCCTCGCGGATTGCCTTGCAGAAGGCGCCGGAGCGGGTGATGTCGGACATGGCGGGTTCATGGCCGCCGCGGATGGTATAGGGACCGGCGGGATCGAATTTGACGGCCGTGAAGCCGAGGTTCATGAAACGGACGGCGGCCTTGGCTGCGGCGTTGGGGTCAACCCAGAATTCGGCAGATTCCTGACCGGGTTCGGGGTAAAGGTACGTGTAGCTGCGGATCTTGTCGTTGATCTTGCCGCCGAGGAGCGCCCAGACCGGGCGGTTGCGGGCCTTGCCGAGGATGTCCCAACAGGCGATCTCCAGCCCCGAAAACGCGCCCATCACTGTAGGATCGGGGCGCTGGGTGAAGCCCGAGGAATAGGCGCGGCGGAACATGAGTTCAATGTTCTCGGGGTTCTCACCGGCCATATGGCGGTCAAAGACATCTTCTATCACCGCTTGCATCGCCTTGGGCCCGACGGTTGAGGCGTAGCATTCGCCGTAGCCGACAATGCCGGTGTCGGTGGTGAGTTTCGGAAAGATCCAGTAGCGCCCGCCCCAGCCGGGAAAGGGCGGGGCGACGGTGAAGATTTCGAGGTGCTTGAGCTTCATGGCGCGGTTCCCCTGGCTGTCGGCGGCGGGGGTTTCACACCCCCGCACCCCCGTGGAGTATTTCCCAAAAGAGCAAGCCGGATGCGGGAAGGCTTCGGCATTTGCGACCCTTGGGTGACGTTTCAGGGCGATTTAGTGGTGAGACGGGGGCCAAGGACATGGAGCGCGATGCAGCCCAGCATCAGGATGGCGGCCAGAAGGAAGGGCGCACCGGGGGCGAAGACCGGGGCATCGGGCCCGGTGAATTTGGCGAAGGTGGTGGTCATGATCAAGGGCGCGGTGATCATGGCGATGGCGTTCAGGCTGGAAAAGACCCCCTGAAGCTCGCCCTGCGCATCTGCGGGCGCGGCGCGGGAGGCGATGGCTTGCAAGGCGGGGGTGACGACACCACCGAGTGCGGTGACAGGGGTGAGGAGGAGGGCCAGGGTGGGTGAGACGACAAGGCCCAGGCCGGTCAGGGTGACCACGTTGACCCACATGCCCATATGCGCGGCGCGGTGTTCACCGAAGCGGCGGATGAGGGGGCCGACGAGGAGCGCCTGACCGGCAGCAAAGGACACGCCGTAGACCGCAAGCGAGACGCCGACCATGGTGCTGTCCCAGCCGAAACGGGCCTGGCCGAAATAGGCCCAGACCGTGGGATAGACGTTCATCGCGATGCTGAGGAGGAGGTAGGTGGCCAGGATCAGCCGCACGCCGGGCAAACGGTCGAGCGCGCGCAAGGCGCCAAGCGGGTTGGCGCGGGCCAAGGCGAAGGGGCGGCGGGTGGCTTCGGTCACCGTTTCGGGCAGGACGAAAAAGCCGAAGGCCATGTTGGCCAGCGCCAAGGCCCCGGCGGCGTAGAACGGGGCACGGCTGTCCAGGCTGCCGAGGAGCCCGCCGATCAAGGGACCAAGGACGAAGCCCACGCCAAAGCAGGCGCCGATCAGGCCGAAGCGGCGACCACGCTCCTCGGGCGGGGTGATGTCGGCAATATAGGCACCGGCGGTGGAAAAGGTGGCGGCGGTGATCCCGGCGATCAGGCGGGCGGCGAGGAGGAGCCAGATTGACGAGGCGAGCGCCATGACGAGGTAATCCATCGCCATCACCGCGAGAGAGACCAGAAGCACGGGGCGGCGGCCGTAGCGGTCAGACAGCGCGCCGATCACCGGGCCGAACAGGAACTGCATGACGGCAAAGGAGGTGGCGAGGACGCCGCCCCAGAGCGCCGCCTCGGACAGGGGTTTTCCGGTCACCTCTTGGATCAGGTCGGGCATGACGGGGAAGATCAGGCCGATGCCGATGGCGTCAAGCGTGACCGTGATCAGGATGAAGCTGAGAGCGAGGCGGCCGTTGACGCGTCCAGTACCGGGACCAGTGTTCGTTTCTGTCAAGTTTGCGCCCCGTTCGAAGATGTTTGGCGGATCTGGTGCAGGATTTCTGCAAGCCGTGTGGCGAGCTTGTCTGGCATGGAGAGAAAGGGCGAATGGCTGGCGTTCAGCGTCGTCACCGCTTGCGGCGGCAGGTTGCGGGCCATCTGGGCCTGATAGGCAGGCGGGATGGCGCGGTCCTCGGTGCAGATGATGTAGTGGCGCGGCAGCCCCAGGGCGGCCTTGGGCCAAAGCGGGGTTTCCTGAGGGGTCACCGGCTGGGGGCAGAGGCGGGCGGTGGCGGCGGTCGTGATGTCGGGCGCGCAGTCATGGTAGAAGACGGCGGGGGCCATGTCGGGGTCGATGGTGAAACTGGCGCGGTCCGGGGCCATGCGGATGGCGGGGAGAAGGGGTTGCGAGGGCCCCGCGCGGCGCATGTCGGCAAGGCTTTGGCCCGTGGCGGGCAGGTAGGCGCAAAGGTAGATCAGGCCGTGGAAGCGGTCAGGCTCAGCCTCGGCCGCGGCGGTGATCGCGTAGCCGCCGGCGGAGTGGCCTACCAGCACAGTGCCGGGTTTTGCCGCGGCAAGGATGGCTTTGGCGTAGTCGTCGAGGGTGGTCGGGCTGCCGTCGCGGCCGGGGAGGTCAATGGCTTTGGCGGTTACCCCCAACGCGGCGAGGGCGGGGATCACCGCGTCCCAGCACCAGGCGCCGTGGCAGGAGCCGTGGACGAGGAGGAAGTCAGACATGGCCGATCCTTGTCAGAAATGCCGTCAGGGCGGCGGCAAAAGCGGCAGGATGGGTCAGCATGCCCAGGTGGCCCGCGCCGCGCAGGAGTTGGAAGTCGGAGCCCGCGATCAGGTCGGCGGTTTCGCGTTGCAGGTCGGGCGGGGTCTTGCGGTCATCGCCCCCGGCAAGGACGAGGGTGGGCAGCGTCAGGGTAGCGGTTGTCTGGTAGAAATCGGCGGTGGCAGTGGCCGTGGCCACCCCTTCCCAGCCTTCGGGGTGGGTCGCTTCCAGGCGCGTGCGGACCGTGTCGGCAACGGCTGAGCCGCGCCAATGGGGGCCAAGAAGGGCGGCACATTCGGCATCAATATCCGGGCCGTCGCGCAAGAGCCGGGCCAGACGGGCCTGCCAGATGTCAGCGTTGCCGAAGCGGGTGGCAGAGCCGGTCAGGACCATCGCGCGGACAAGATCGAGGCGCTTGACGGCCAGGCCCTGGGCGATCAGCCCCCCCTCGCCCGCGCCGACGATGACGGCGTCTTGCAAGGCGAAATGCACCATCAGGCGTTCAACGTCGCGGATCAGGGTGCCCATCGCATAGGGCGAGGCAGGCGTGTCAGAGGCCCCGTGCCCCCGCAGGTCCAGCCGCAAGGTGCGGTGGCGCGCGAGGTGGGGCATCAAGGCGTCCCACAGCGTATGGTCAAGGCCAAGGCCGTGGATCAGAACCAGCGGTGGGGCGGTGACCGGGCCGGAAAGCTCGGCGTTCAGGCGCAGGTCTTCAAGCCAGACCAGCATCAGGCGACCCGGGCCAAAGCGGTGGCGAAGGTGGCGGGGTCGACATTGCCGCCGGTGGCGACAGCGATCACCGTCTCGGGCAGGCCCTCGGTGAAAAGGGCGGCGGCGAGGGCGACGGCACCGCCGGGTTCCAGGACGATGCGCAGGTGGGTGAAGGCCAGCGCCATGGCCTTCAGGGCCTGATCGTCGGTGACGATGGCCCCCGGTCCGGCAAGGCGCTGGAGGATCGGGAAGGTCAGATCTCCCGGCGTGGGCGTCAGGATCGCATCGCAGATCGAGCCGGTGGCGGTGGCATTCTTCTGCCGCTGGCCGGTGGCAAGGGAGCGGGCCATGTCGTCAAAACCCTGCGGCTCGGCGGTGCGGACGGTAAGTCCGGGGGCATGCGCCTCAAGCGCCAGGGCGATGCCCGAAGCAAGCCCGCCCCCGCCGCAGCAGACAAAGACGGGGGCAGCGGTCACCCCGGCATCGGCGGCCTGACGGGCAAGCTCAAGCCCCACAGTCGCTTGCCCCGCGATGACCTGCGCGTCGTCATAGGGGCGGATCAGGGTCAGGCCGCGATCCGTCGCGATGGCCGCACCGATCTGGTCACGGTCCTGCGTGGCGCGGTCGTACAGCACCACCTCGGCGCCGTAAGCGCGGGTATTGGCAACCTTCACTTCGGGCGCGTCCGAGGGCATCAGGATCACGCAAGGGGCGTTGTGGCGGGCGGCAGCAAGGGCCACGCCCTGTGCGTGGTTGCCGGAGGAATAGGCGATGACCCCACGGGCACGGGCCAGCGGATCAAGGGCAGAGACAGCCGACCAGCCGCCGCGGGCCTTGAAGCTGCCCGTCAGCTGCAGGCATTCCGCCTTGACCAGCACCCGGCGACCGGCAACGCGTTCTAGAAGGGGCGCGTGGAGAAGCGGTGTCACCCGGATATGCCCCTGCAGCCGGGCGGCGGCGGCTTCGATCAAGGCGATACTGGTCATTGCAGGCCTGCAAGAAAGCGGTGGATCAGGGCCACGGCTTCGGGTTCGTCAAGAAAGGGGATGTGGGCGCGGTCGGGGACCTCGGCCACGTCCATGTCAGGGCGGCGGGCGCGCATCTTGGCCACGGTGTCTGGGGTGAGAAGGTCGGAATTCGCGCCGCGGATCAGGGCAAGGGGCAGGCCCTGCAGCGTGTCGAACATCGGCCAGAGGTCGACGGGCGGGCCTTGGAAGGCGGCCAGAAACGCCTCACGCAGGGCGGGGTCATAGGGGATGCGCAGGCCCTGCGGGGTTTCAAGCGCCTGCTTGCGCGCCTCCTCCATCCAGCGGTTCATGGGGACATTGGCAAAGCCAGGGCTGCGCGACAGACGCTCGGCATAGCCCTGATGCGTGCCGCCTGCAGGGTTGCGGCCGACATAGTCGAAGATCCGCTCAAGCCCGCCACGCGCAATTTCAGGACCGACGTCGTTGAGGCAAAGGCCGAGGAGCCGCCCGCGCGCCATGGCGCCCAGAACCATTCCGATCAGCCCCCCGCGAGAGGTGCCGAGGATGGCCGCCTTTTCCACGCCCAGATGGTCCAAAAGCGCCAGCGCGTCCTGGCCTTCCTGCGCGACGGTGTAGGTTTCGGCCCCAGTCCAGCCGCTGCCCCCCCTGCCACGATAATCCATCCGGATCACGCGAACGGGCGGCAGGTGTGGCAGAAGGTAGTCAAAATCCGCCATGCTGCGCGTAAGGCCAGGCAGGCAGAGGAGCGGCAGGCCCGCGCCTTCATCGCGGAAGGCAAGGCGGCAACCATCGGCGGCGGTGAAGTGCTGGGTGTCTGGCTGAGGCTCTGGCATGGCGTGATTTCCTTCGCGCGCACCGTGGCAGAAGGTCTGCCCGCGCGAAAGGGCCTGCGAACTGGCCCACGCGGCACTTTGCCCGGCGATGTGGCCTTGCCAACGCTTGTGGCCCCCGCCCCGGCACTCTAAACCCGTGCGCGAAGACGTTGGAGGGGGCGGGACGCATGTCCGACACGACCGCAGGGGCCGAAGAGCGGCCAAAGTCGAAACGGGTGGGCGCCCTGCGCGGGTTGGTGCCATTCCTGCGGCCTTACAGTGGTTTGTTGATCCTGGCCCTTCTGGCCCTGGTGCTGACGGCATCGGTCAGCCTGATCCTGCCCTTGGCAGTGCGCCGGGTGGTCGACGGGTTCAACACCGGGGATGCGGCCCTGCTGGACCAGTATTTTCTGGCGGCGCTGGTGATTGCAGCGCTCCTCGCGCTTGGCACGGGCTTGCGCTATTACCTTGTGACCCGGCTGGGCGAGCGGGTCGTGGCCGACATCCGTCGCGCCTTGTTCGACCGGGTGCTGGGCATGTCGCCGGCGTTCTTTGAACGGATCATGACCGGTGAGGTCCTGAGCCGGATCACCACCGACACCACGCTGATCCTGTCGGTCATCGGGTCCTCGGTTTCCATCGCGCTGCGCAATCTGTTGATGCTGATCGGCGGGCTGGTGATGCTGATGCTGACCTCAGGCAAGCTCACCGGGCTGGTCTTGCTGATCGTGCCGGCCATCATCGTGCCCATTGTGGTGCTGGGGCGGCGCTTGCGGCGGCTCTCGCGCGAGAACCAGGATTGGATTGCGTCATCGTCCGGTTCGGCGTCCGAGGCTTTGTCATCGGTGCAAACCGTGCAGGCCTTCACGCATGAGGCCCAGACCCGTGCGGCGTTCGCCGAGGTGACGGAGAAATCCTTCGGGTCGGCGCGGACCCGGATCAAGACCCGCGCCATCATGACCGTGATCGTGATCTTCCTGACCTTTGCCGGGATCGTGGGCGTCCTCTGGATCGGCGCGCGCGATGTGCGGCAGGGCGCGATGACGGTGGGCGAGCTGATCCAGTTCGTGATCTATGCAGTGATGGTTGCCGGAGCTGTTGGGGCCTTGTCGGAAATCTGGGGCGAGTTGCAGCGCGCAGCGGGGGCGACGGAACGGCTGGTGGAGCTTCTGAACACCGATGACGCGGTGCAGGACCCGGCGCGCCCGATCGCCCTGCCCCGTCCCGTGCGCGGCGAGATCGCGTTTGAGGACGTGACCTTCCGCTATCCGACGCGCCCCGACACCAGCGCCCTGAATGGCGTGTCGTTGCATGTGGCGCCTGGGGAAACCGTGGCCCTGGTTGGGCCGTCCGGGGCGGGCAAGACCACGATCCTGCAGCTTCTGATGCGGTTTTATGACCCTCAGTCGGGCCGGATCACTCTGGACGGTATTGACCTTGCCGCGATGACCCGCAGCGATTTCCGCGGGGCGATTGCGATGGTGCCGCAAGACCCGGTGATCTTTGCCAC
Organism: Rhodobacter sp.; assembly: GCA_027489175.1. Lineage (GTDB taxonomy): Bacteria > Pseudomonadota > Alphaproteobacteria > Rhodobacterales > Rhodobacteraceae > Tabrizicola. The sequence continues at coordinate 119,747 of JAIYAE010000004.1, read as the reverse complement.
CTCGGCCCGCGAAAACATCCGTTTTGGTCGCCCGGGTGCGACGGATGCCGAGGTGGAAGAGGCCGCCAAAGCCGCCGCCGCGCATGAGTTCCTGACCGCCCTGCCCCAGGGCTATGACAGCTATCTGGGCGAGCGTGGCGTCATGCTGTCAGGCGGGCAAAAGCAGCGGGTGGCGATTGCCCGCGCGATCCTGCGCGACGCGCCGATCCTGCTTTTGGATGAAGCCACCAGTGCGCTGGACGCCGAAAGCGAACGCGCCGTGCAAACGGCGGTCGAGAGGTTGTCGCAAGGCCGCACAACGTTGGTCGTGGCGCACCGTCTGGCCACGGTCAAGCGGGCCGACCGGATCGTTGTCTTCGACCATGGCCAGATCGCCGCGATCGGCACGCATGACGCGCTGGTGGCGGAAGACGGGCTTTACGCCCGGCTGGCACGGCTGCAATTCACCGACGGGGCTGTCTGACGTTGCGTTGCCTTTAGGCGGGGTCAGACAATCAGACTTCACAAACGCGGCAACGATCCCCATCTTGGCCCGAAGCCCACGGCAACAGCGGGCACAAGGACCATAGGGGAGGATCTGATGAACAAGTTCGCCACCGAAGCGGATGTGCGCGCGATTGAGGCCGAGGCCGATTGGTCGCAGCGTGACCGCGCCCGGTCGATGTACGATTTCCTGTCGCGCGCCAAGGCCGCGCATGGCCAGCGCCCGGCGTTCAGCTATCAGCTGCTCTCTGGTCCGAAGACCAAAGCTGTCACGCTGACCTGGTCTGACCTGCACGGCCAGGTGACGCGGGCGGCCAACCTCTTCCGCAGCCTGGGCGTCGGCGAAAAGGACGTCGTGGCCTATATCATGCCAAACGCCCCGGAAACCGCGGTCACGCTTCTGGGCGGGGCGGTGGCGGGGATCGTGAACCCGATCAACCCGCTCTTGGAGCCGGAAAAGATCAGCGCCATCCTTCGCGAGACCGGGGCGAAGGTGGTGGTCACGCTGAAGGCCTTCCCCAAGACCGACCTGCCGCAAAAGGTGGCCGAGGCGGTGAAGTATGCCCCGAACGTCAAGACCGTGCTGGAGGTGGACCTTGTGCCTTACCTTTCCGGTCTGAAAAAGGTGATCGTGCCCTTGGTGCGGCCGAAGAACCCCTCAAGCCACAGCGCGGATATCCTGAGCTTCCAGGCCGAAGTGGCCAAGATGCCCGCCGACCGGTTGACCTTTGCCGATGTGCTGGATGACCGCGTGGCGGCCTATTTCCATACTGGCGGCACCACGGGCATGCCCAAGGTCGCGCAGCACAAGGTTTCAGGCATGGTCTATAACGGCTGGCTTGGCGCGAACCTTCTGTTCAAGCCGACCGATGTGGTGATCTGCCCCCTGCCCTTGTTCCACGTCTTTGCGGCCTATCCAATCCTGATGTCGATGATCGCCTCTGGCGCGCATGTGGTCTTCCCGACGCCGCAGGGCTACCGGGGCGAAGGGGTATTCGACAACTTCTGGAAACTGGTCGAGCGCTGGAAGGTGACCTACATGATCACCGTTCCCACGGCGCTTGCGGCGCTGATGCAGCGGCCGGTGGATGCCGATATCTCCAGCCTGAAGAACGCTTTCTCCGGCTCCTCCCCCCTGCCGATCGAGCTTTACAACCGCTTTAAGAAGGACACCGGGATCGACATTGTCGAAGGCTACGGGCTGACGGAATGCACCTGCCTTGTGTCGATCAACCCACCGGCAGGGGCCAAGAAGATCGGGTCGGTCGGCCTGCCCTTCCCCTATACCCAGGTGCGGATCCTGACGACCGAAGGCGCCATCGGGTTCCGCGAATGCGCGGTGGATGAGGTGGGGGAAATCTGCATCTCGAACCCCGGGGTGTTCGAAGGGTCAACCTATACCGAGGCTGACAAGAACAAGGAGCTGTTTGCCGATGGCCGATTCCTGCGCACCGGCGACCTGGGCCGGATCGATGCGGATGGCTATCTCTTCATCACCGGGCGGGCAAAGGATCTGATCATCCGGGGCGGCCACAACATTGACCCCGCGATCATCGAAGAGGCGCTGATGGGCCACCCGGCGGTGGGCTTTGTCGGCGCCATCGGCCAGCCCGATGCCCATGCGGGCGAGCTTCCCATTGCATATGTGGAACTGGTGAAGGGGGCAACGGCCTCGGTCGATGATCTGATGGCCTATGCCGGCAAGCATATCCACGAACGCGCGGCCCTGCCGAAGTATATCGAAGTGCTGCCGGAGCTGCCGAAAACCGCCGTGGGCAAGGTGTTCAAACCTGATCTGCGTCGCCTGGCGATCACCCGGGTCTATGATGCGGCCTTGGCCGAGGCGGGGATTCCCGCCCACGTCGAAAGCGTGCATGAAGACAAGAAGCGCGGGCTTGTGGCCAAGCTGAACCGCACCGCCCCGGTTGAGGATGCCGCCGTGGCGGCCGTTCTGGGCCAGTTCAGCAACGCCTGGGACTGGAGCAACTGAAGCTGCATCATCTTTGACCGGGTTCAGGCGCGTGACAGCAAGTTTCATTTGCCTGAATCAGCCCATGGCGCGACAAGCATTCCAGGAATGAAATCTGGGACAGAGAGAATGACTTTTCGCATGGGATGTTTCGCGGCCTTGATGGCCGCTGTGGCGGGCAGTGCCGGGGCGCAAACCTCTGAGGTGCTGTTTTCACACAAGCACTGGCAGGTTGAGATTGTCGGCTGGGAAGACGGTTCCGTCGGCTGCGTGGGCCAGGTCTCCGCGCCGGGGGAAAGCTTTTCGGTCTGGACCTTCCCCGATGGGGCGGTGCAGCTGCAGTTCTACTCCAGCGCCTGGGAGTTTGGCGAAGGCGACACGGCCGATCTAGAGGTGCAGATCGACCGGCGGGCGCCCTGGAACCTGACCGGGGCGGAGCTTTACCAGAACTCGGTCCTGTTCTACCTGCCGGACGATCAGGCGGGCGTGAACTTCATCGTCGAGGTGGCGCAGGGCAACCGGCTTTACCTGCGGGCGGCGGATGGGTCGGACGTGCAGAACTATTCGCTGGCCGGATCGCGGGCGTCGATCGATGCGCTGATCGAATGCGGCAATGTGATTGGGCGCGCGAACTCGAGCAATCCGTTCAACTGATCATGGCGTGTCGGTGTCCATCCAGATGGTCACCGGCCCGTCATTCACCAGACTGACCGCCATATCCGCCCCGAACCGCCCGGTGGCGACGGGCACGCCTTCGGCCTGCAGGCAGGCAGCGAAATGCAGATAAAGCTGTTCGCCCCGTTCCGGGGGCGCGGCGGTGGAAAAGCCGGGCCGATTGCCGCGCAAATCCGCCGCAAGGGTGAACTGGCTGACCACCAGGGCGGACCCGCCGATGTCACGCACCGACAGGTTCATCTTGCCCTGATCGTCCTTGAAAATCCGCAGCTTGGCCACCTTGGCCGCCAGCTTTTCAGCCACGGTTTCGGTATCGTTTGCCATGGCGCAGATCAGGATCAGGTAACCCTTGTCCACCGCCCCGATCTGCACGCCGTCCACCCGTACTTCGGCACTCTGGACGCGTTGCAGGACTGCCCTCACAGCTCGCGTGCCCAGGGCGGGTTGGCGCCGGCCCGGCTGACCGTGACCGCCGCCGCCCGTGAGCCAAGGCTGAGCGCTGCATCCAGTGCCGCGTCCGACAGGGCCGCCACGCCGGCCTTGGTCAGCACCCCGGCCTGATGCAAGGCGGCCAGCACACCGGCGTTGAAGGTGTCGCCCGCACCAACGGTATCGACGACCGTAACCTTCTGCGAGGCCACGGTTCTTTCCCCCGTCGCCGTCACGGCCCGCGCGCCCTTGGCGCCTTCAGTGATGAAAACCACTTTCGGCCCAAGTGCGAGGATCCGCCGGGCCAGGGCGGTCAGATCGCCGGGGCCTTCCAGCCAATGCAGGTCTTCATCCGACAGCTTCACGATATCTGCGCGACCGATCATCCGGCTGATCCGGGCGCGATAGGCCTCTTCTTTCCCGGCGATGAAGCCAGGGCGGATGTTGGGGTCGATCATCGTCACGCGGGTTGGGGCCTCACGCGCCTGCAACGCCTCATAGGTGCTGACGGCGGGGTCGTTCACCAGGCTGATGCCGCCGAAGAACAAGGTGCTGATCTGGGGCGGAAGGTCGGGCAAATCTGATGGGGCAAGCATCCGGCCCGCCGTCGCCTCATCATAGAAGGCATAGGTCGCCTGCCCGTTCACCAGCTTGACGAAGGCCACGGTGGTTGGCCGGTCCGACCGCGCCAGATAGCGGATGTCAACCTGCGACGCGGCCAGAGTGTCAGTTAGGATCTCACCCAGCATGTCATTGGAAACGCCCGAGAAAAACGCTGACGGGGCGCCCAGTCGGCCCAAAGCGATGGCGGTGTTGAATACTGCGCCGCCTGCGTAGGGGGCAAAGCAGGCCTCACCCCCGGTTGAGGTGCGCGGCAGCATGTCGATCAGCGCTTCACCACAGCTGAGAATCATCACCCACCTCCGATCCCTGTTTCGGTCACCCTAGCGCAGGGCCACCTGTTAGCGCAAACGGCGGGCTGGATCAGCCCGGAAAGTACGGCAGCAGGTTACTGCGCACCCGGTCCAGTGGCGTGGCCCCGCTGGTGTCGGGCACAAAGGTCTGGCCGGTGATCGCCTCATAGGCGTCGATATAGACCTGCGCGGTCTTCTCGATCATGTCAGCCGGGATTTCGGGGATCGGCTCTTTGTAGGGGTCGCAGCGCGCCACGACCCACGAGCGGATGACATCCTTGTCAAAGCTGGGCGGACGGGAGCCAGTTTCCAGCGCCGCCGGATAGCCCGCAGCCAGCCAGTAGCGGCTGGAATCCGGGGTGTGGATTTCATCGGCCAGATAGATCGCCCCCGTGGCATCGGTGCCGAATTCATACTTCGTGTCGACCAGGATCAGCCCGCGCTCAGCCGCCATCTTTTGTCCGCGGGCGAAAAGGGCCAGCGCCATTGCGCTTACCGCGTCCCATTGCGCTTTGGTCAAAAGGCCGGTGGTAACGATCTCTTCCGCCGACAGGGGCTCATCATGGCCACCGTTAAACGCCTTTGAGGTGGGCGTGATGATCGCCTGCGGCAGCGCCTCATTCGGCCGGAGCCCATCGGGCAGCCGATGACCGTACATCTCACGCAAGCCTTTGGAATACTGCGTTAAAATCGAGGTGGAGGTGCTTCCCGCCAGATAACCCCGGACAACGATCTCGACCGGCAGGATGGTCAGGCGTTTGCCAAGGACAACGTTCGGATCAGGGTAGGAGATCACGTGGTTTGGCGCAATATCCTGTGTCTTTTCAAACCAGTAGCGGGCCAGTTGCGTAAGGACCTGCCCCTTCCAGGGGATCACCGCAAGGATCTGGTCGAAGGCCGATATCCTGTCTGTCGTCACCAGGATTCGTCTATCATTATCAAGATCATAGCAGTCACGGACCTTGCCGAAATAGGGGTTCGGCAGCTCCGGGATGCGGGCATGGGGAAGGGTGCGCAGGATCATGCGGTTTCTTTCCCCTTTGCGCCCGCCAAGTCAAGGGCAGGAGAGGGAGCCGCGCATTTCCCCACTGTCGCCCTGCAGGGTGTTTTCCCTGAGTTTGCAGCCGGTTACCCTTGGGATCAGCTCAATCATCGTGGCGCGGATTTCCTGATGTTCACCGCGCTTGGCATAGCCGAGGCGGATCACCTCAACCCGTTCCTCCTTCTGAAAGACGGTATAGGCGCGGCCGTTCACGGTGATGTCCGTCCGCTTGGCCCCAAAGAACTCTGGCGCGGGAGACGCACCACAGGAAGCGAGAAAGACAAGCGGGATCAGGGGGATAAGGTGTTTCATCTGCCCAGCTTGCCAAAAGCTGGTTAACAGGGGGTTAAGCGTCTTCCTTTTGTCTTCCTTCCATCTTCCTTTGATCTTGCCGTGGGACCGACCCGCAAAGCGCTTTTCACCGGGTGGATGCAGCGCAAGGGAACCGTTCGGCGCGGTGTGCGTTGCCCTGTGCAACCCTTTCACAGGACGACCGAAATGACCCGAGCCCTAGCCATCCTTGCCCTCTTTGCCGTCACCGCCTGCGAAACCGTCGAAGGCGCGGGCCGCGATATTACGACGGCTGGTCAGGTCATCACCGAAGAAGCCCAGACCGCGGGCAACTGACCCCTTTCACCCGCGCCCGTTTCAGGCGGGTGCGGGGCTGACACTGTACCCCCACGCCCCGGCCCCGCCGGGGCACATCAAGGATACCCCCGATGCAGACCACCACCTGGAGGGCGCTTGCCGCCCTGATCACCATAGCCACCCTGACCGCCTGCGCCCCCCTTCTGATCGGCGGCGGCGCTGCCGTCGTGGCCGATGAGGCGATCGAGCAAGATCAGGGCGGGGACGGGTTGTTTTGAGGGGTTAGAGGTTCGCTGAGGGCCAGGGCCGTCCGGTGCCCACCCTACCCTTGCGTGACGGACTGATAATGGGTTGAAGCTTGCGCTTCAACCCGACCAGGATGCACTTATGTGCCCCAAAGAGACCAAGCTTACTGGTTCTGGGCCTGATACTCCGCCAGCGTCGTGGCCAGGATATCGTACCATTCGCCCGATTCACGCATCTCGGTGATGCCCTTGTTGAGCATCGCGATGTACTCTTTGCCGCGCGGGTTTTCCTTTGACGTCAGCAGGTGCATCGACAGGATTTGGACCAGAACGGGATTGATCACCACCTCATCCATCTTATCCAAGCGCTCAAAGGTATCGTTCGACGCCTCAACAGGCATGGCAAGCGCGTCGACTTCACCCACGAGGAGGGCTTCACCGCAGTCGTCGGCAGTGGGCATTCTGACGGATGTTATGACTGGCTCTACCAGACCAACCTGCTCAAGGGGAAACGAGCTCCAGCCCCGGGGCTGGCAAATCCGCGCACCGGCAAGATCCCCATAGCTCCTTGCGGCGACGAAGGGGCTGTCCGCAAGTGTTGTGAACACGAATGCCAGTTCGTAAACAGGCAGTGACATGTCAAACTTTGTGCAGCGCTCGACAGCCTCGGGTCCAAGCTGGTCAAGTTTGCTACAGTCAGGCATCAGCCAGGCGACCGACACGTCGAAGGCATTTTTCGGCAGCAGGATCGTGGTGTGCGAGCGCCAGTCGTCGACCCAGCCTACCGTGGCCTTGTAATCGTTCCCTCCGCGCTGAAGGGCCGTTGTCGCAATGCGTACCAGAGCACCGCCGCCGTTAAGGCTTTCGTCGGAAAGCGGTTTTCTGCCGTTCCCGCTCACAAATCGCAAGGTGGGCTGATAGGTTTTCGATGCGTCCCGGTTTGCGTCCTGCGCTTCCTGTTCACCCGAGATGATGGCACCAAGCTCGGTATCCGGGGTAAGGCGGCCGTCAAGGCACGGAAGGATCAGCTCCAGACCAGCAGGCAGATTGTTGAACGTGCCCGCGAGTTTGTCGCGATTGGCGTTGAAAATCGTCTGGTAGTCATAAGTGGCGTAGGCTGACTGCGCGATCGAACCCAGCGTGTCGCCCTCTTTGACAGTGTAGGTTGTGCAAGCTTCCTGCGCCAAAGCGACGGCGGGCAGGACTGTTAACAGCGCGGCTGATGCAAGCAGCCGATGGCTTTTGAACGCGGTTTTCATGTCCGTCACTCCTTTTGAAATCGTACTGAACGGTTGGCAGTGTGGTTAACGATTCGGAAACCGTCTTCTAAGGAGCGAACGGAGCGGGGGCACAGTGACGGGAATATGGCAAATCTTGGGAATGTCTTGGGGAAGCATGGCTCGCTTGGGGAAAAGCGAGGAGTGTCACTAATTCGCCAACAATGCGCGCATGCCCATTGCGCGCGCACAGGTCTGCGCCAGCGGGCGGTTGCGAACGCTTCGCAAGCTGGTTTTTTCCAAGTCAGGGCTGCAGTGCGCCCTTAACCATCCATCTTCAGGGCCGAGATGAACGCTTCCTGCGGGATCTCCACTTTCCCGAACTGGCGCATCTTCTTCTTGCCGGCCTTCTGCTTCTCCAGCAGCTTCTTCTTCCGAGTCGCGTCGCCGCCATAGCATTTCGCGGTCACGTCCTTGCGCATGGCGGACAGCGTCTCACGCGCGATCACCCTCCCGCCAATCGCGGCCTGGATCGGGATCTTGAACATGTGGCGGGGGATCAGATCTTTCAGTTTCTCGACCATGCCCCTGCCCCGCGCCTCGGCGCGGTCACGGTGGACCATCATGGAAAGGGCATCGACCGGTTCGTCGTTCACCAGGATCGACATCTTCACAAGGTTGTCTTCGCGGTATTCCGAGATCACGTAGTCAAAGCTGGCATAGCCCTGGGTCACCGATTTCAGGCGGTCGTAGAAGTCAAACACCACCTCGGCCAAGGGCAGGTCATAGACCACCATGGCGCGGTTGCCGGCGTAGCTCAGGTCCAGCTGGATGCCGCGGCGGTCCTGGCAGAGTTTCAGGATATCGCCGAGGTAGTCGTCCGGGACCATGATGGTGGCCTTGATCCGCGGCTCATCAATGTGGTCGACGTAGGTGAGGTCGGGCATGTCGGCGGGGTTGTGCAGATCGCGCACCTCACCATCCTTCATATGCAGGTGGAAGACGACCGACGGCGCGGTGGTGATCAGGTCGAGATTATACTCCCGCTCCAGCCGGTCGCGGATGACCTCAAGATGCAGAAGCCCAAGGAAGCCGCAGCGGAAGCCGAAGCCGAGGGCGGCGGAGGTTTCCATTTCGCTACTGAAGCTGGCGTCGTTGAGCGAAAGCTTCTCGATCGCGTCGCGGAGGTTTTCGAAATCGGCGGCGTCGACGGGGAAAAGGCCGCAGAAGACCACGGGTTGCGCGGGTTTGAAGCCCGGTAGCGGCTCGGCGCAGCCTTTGCGTTCGTGGGTGATGGTGTCGCCGACGCGGGTGTCGCGGACCTGCTTGATCGAGGCGGTGAAGATGCCGATCTCACCCGGCCCAAGCTCGGCAATGTCGACCATCTGGGGTTTCAGGACGGCGAGTTTGTCGATCCCGTAGACGGCGTTGGTTTGCATCATGCGGACGCGGTCGCCTTTCTTGACGACACCGTCCATGACGCGGATCATGACGACGACGCCAAGGTAGGCGTCATACCAGCTGTCGACGAGCATGGCCTTGAGCGGCGCCTCACGGTCGCCCTTTGGGGCGGGAAGGCGGGTCACGATCGCCTCAAGCACGTCTGGGATGCCGAGGCCGGACTTGGCGCTGATCATGATGGCTTCGGAGGCATCCAGGCCGATGACGTCTTCGATCTGCTGCTGCACGCGCTCGGGTTCGGCGGCGGGCAGGTCGATCTTGTTGAGGACCGGGACGATTTCGTGGCCCGCGTCCAGCGCCTGATAGACGTTGGCGAGGGTTTGGGCTTCCACGCCTTGGCTTGCGTCCACCACCAGAAGCGAGCCTTCGACGGCGCGCATGCTCCGCGAGACTTCATAGGCAAAGTCGACGTGGCCGGGGGTGTCGATCAGGTTCAGGATGTAGGTCTTGCCGTCCTTGGCCGGGTATTCGATCCGCACGGTGTTGGCCTTGATCGTGATGCCACGTTCCCGCTCGATATCCATCGAGTCCAGCATCTGCGCCTTCATGTCGCGCGCAGCCACCGTGCCGGTCATCTGGATGAGCCGGTCGGCAAGGGTGGATTTACCGTGGTCGATATGGGCCACGATGGAGAAGTTGCGGATGAGATCAAGATCGGTCATGGCGCGGGATATAACCTGTTGCCGGGGTGCCGGAAAGGGCCTTGGCGCGGGGTTTTCGGCGGGGGTTGGACCCGCGAACAGGGGCGGTCACGAAATTGCGACCGGGAGGGGCCGGTTTGGCGCTGTGACGGGACGGGATACCGTATCTGGTGGCTGGCACGGGGGCTGTCAGCAAGATGCGCGATCTTTCGCCGGATCGGGCCAAACCCCTGTGCTGGCTTGAAAAAACTGTCTGGACTTGGCATTATCCTTGGCAGAAAAATGACCGGTGTCGGGAAGGGTCCAAAGGCCCTGTCGGCCCGGCAATGAGGCAGATGATGATGAAATCCTTCACGCTTGCGGCCGTGCTGGCCGTTACCCTTCCGGCCGGGCTGGCACTGGCGGGTCCGATTGAGCGGGCTTGCATGGCCTCGGATCGCGGCGGCAACCGGTCGCTGTGCGGCTGCATCCAGCAAGCGGCAGACGCGACCCTGTCGGGGTCAGACCAGCGCCGGGCGGCCAAGTTCTTCAAGGACCCGGAAAACGCCCATGCGACCTGGGTGTCGCAATCGGCCAGCGACGATGCGTTCTGGGAGCGCTACAAGGCCTTTGGCAGCACCGCTGAGGCGTACTGCGCGGGCTGAGGCCTGAAACCACGCAATCGAATGGACAGCGATGTCTTCGAAGACATCGCGCCGGAGCCTTTGAAGGCTCCGGTCCGGAATTTTTGAAAATTCCGGGGCGCTGACCGGGGTAGTTGCGCAATGAGAAAGGCCCCGCCTTCGATCTGAAGGCGGGGCCTTTTCTGTTGGAAGCGCGAAAGGTCAGGCGGCGGCCTGGACCTTGGCGATCTCTTTCTTGATCTTCAGCGCGGTCGCCGACAGTTCTTCATCCTTCGCCTTGGCGAGGAAGGCGTCGAGGCCGCCGCGGTGGTCCACCGTGCGCAGCGCCGCTGCCGAGATGCGCAGCTTGAACGACTGGCCGAGCGCATCCGAGATCAGCGTGACTTCGTTCAGGTTCGGAAGGAACCGGCGGCGGGATTTGTTGTTGGCATGGCTGACCGTATTGCCCGACATCGGGCCCTTGCCAGAAAGTTCGCAGACGCGCGACATTGCGGTGTTCCTTCGATTCGTCAAAAACGGGAGAGGGCGAGGAATCCCCCAGCCCTTGAAAGCGATTGCGGGCAGATACGGGGAATTGCGCGGGACGTCAAGCGGTCAGAGGGGGGGCGCGACAGGGGGAAAGGCCTGGTCAAAGGCGCGGCGGCCTGTCGGGGTGACGGTCAAGGCACGATTCCCGTCGCGGCGGCGCAACCAGTCCAGCGTCTCCATCCGGGCCAAGAGCAGGCGCCCCAACCGGCCGCTCAGGTGATAGTCCCGTTCGGACCAGTCCAGACAGTCGCGGCAAAGCGGCGTGCGGGCGGGGGCAAGGTCATTTTCGTCCAGGCCGAGCGCGAGGCAGAAGGCGCGCCCTGACGGCGACAGGTCAGGACCGGAGGACCCGTGCGCAAGGAAACCGCGCGTGGACAGGCTGCGATAAAGCTGGACGCCCATCGCGCCGGCCAGATGGTTGTAGCACAGCCGCGCCTCACGCAGGGCGGGATCGCGGGGGCCGAAAGTCCCTTTGGCTGCGGGCGGGGCGAGGGTCATCATCGCCTCAACCAGCCGGGCGACGGCGGGGCTGGCAAGACGCAGATACTTGTGCCTGCCTTGGCGGGCCGCCGCCAGAAGCCCCGCGTCAACCAGCCGTGTCGCATGTTCCGAAGCGCTGGCCTTGGTCAGGCCGGTCGCCGCGCCAAGTTCCGTCACTGTGCGGGCGCGACCGTCCATCAGCAGCATGACCATCCCTGCGCGGGCCGGATCGGCCAGCGGGGCGGCGAGACGAGCGATGTTCGGGCCGTCGGACATGGCGTGCAGCCTAGCCGTCTTCCCCAAGCCTTGGCTATGGGTGAAGGTTCGGGCCGGACCGAACCATGCCACCTTGCTGTCCGTGCCAGTCTGCAGGACAGAGGGCGCGATACGACAGGCCTGCGCCCGGAAGGGATAACTGATGGCGTTTCCGATCCACGAACTGGCGGCCCTTGGGACCGCGACCTGCTGGGCGACCACGGGCATCCTTGCCTCGGACGCGATCCGGGCGCTTGGGGCGTTCCATTTCAACCTGTTGCGGCAAATGCTGGTCACGCTGATCCTGGCGGTGGTCGTGCTGGCGTCGGGCACTCTGGCCTTGCCGGGGTGGGAGGGGCTGGTGGTGCTGGCAATTTCGGGGGTTGTGGGCATCCTGTTGGGCGACACGCTGAACTTTGCCGCCGTGGGGCGGCTTGGCCCCCGGCGGGCGGGGGCGATCTTCGCGCTGAATGCGCCGATGGCGGCGATCCTGGGCTGGGTGATCTTGGGCGAACGCCTTGGTCTGCAGGCCTGGGCCGGGGTTGCGGCCACGGTCGCGGGGGTGGGTCTGGCCATCCTGGGGCGACCGCCCAGCGGCGCGCACCGGCTTGAGGCGGTGCGGGGCGGGTTGTGGCTTGGGGTGCTGTGCGGTCTGGGCGCAGCTTTCGGGCAGGCGGCAGGCACGCTGATCGCGCGGCCCTGGATGGCGGGAGGGCTGGACCCCTATGTCGGATCCTTGGTCCGGGTGGGGGCGTCAGGGGTTGCGATGGGCCTGATCGCGGCCCTGCCGGTTGCACCGCCGCGCCCGCGCGATGTGCCACGGTCGGCGCTGGTGCTGACGGCATTGACAGCGCTGATCGGGCTTTTGCTTGGGATGACGCTGTTTCTGTTCGCGCTGCAGGGGTCGCAGACCGGGATCATCGCGACGCTTTCGGCGACGTCGCCGGTCATCATCCTGCCGCTCATGTGGCTGCGGACCGGGCAGCGCCCGACACCGGCAAGCTGGGCCGGGGCGGCCCTGGCGGTTGCGGGGCTGGCGCTGATCTTCACCCGGTAAGGCCAGGCTTGCCCTAGACGCGGCCAAGAAGGCGCAGCATCTCATCCGCGGCGGCATCGGGGGGGATCTCACCCCGGGATACGCGGTCAGAGAAGCTGGCCATCAGGCCTTTCTGCGGTTCGCGCAAAAGGGCAGAGAGAATGCCCTGGCGCACCTCTTCCTCAAACCAGTGGCGGGACTGGGTGGCGCGGGTGCGGTCCCAGTGGCCTTGGGCCTTGCGCCAGGCAACAAGGGTCTGCATCTCTTTCCAGGCTTCAGCCAGACCTTCCTCGGCGAGGGCGGACACCGGCATCGCCTTGGGAAAGCCTGCGGGGTCCTGGGGGCGGCGGCGCAGCAGTTGCAGCGCGCCCGCGTAATCCGAAACGGTGCGGCGGGCGGCAGGTTTCAGATCACCGTCAGCCTTGTTGACCAGGATGAGGTCGGCCATTTCCATGATCCCGCGCTTGACGCCTTGAAGTTCATCCCCGCCGGCCGGGGCGAGGAGGAGAAGGAAAAGGTCAGACAGCTGGGCGACCACGGTTTCGGACTGCCCGACACCGACGGTTTCGATCAGCACCACGTCAAAGCCTGCCGCTTCGCACAGGGCCACCGCCTCACGCGTGCGGCGGGCGACGCCGCCAAGTTGGGTCTGGCTGGGAGAGGGCCGGATGAAGGCGCGGGGGTCGCGCGATAAACGCTCCATCCGGGTCTTGTCGCCCAGGATCGACCCACCAGACCGCGCCGAGGAGGGATCGACCGCCAGCACCGCGACTTTCAGACCCTGCCCAGTCAGCATCAGCCCGAATGCCTCGATGAAGGTCGACTTGCCCACCCCCGGCGTGCCAGAGAGGCCGATGCGCAGCGCCTGCGGGCCATCGCGGAGCGCATGGAGAAGTGCCTGCGCCTCGGCCCGATGATCCGGCCGCGCGCTTTCCACCAGCGTGATGGCGCGCGCAAGGGCCCGGCGGTCACCGGCACGGATCAGTCGGGCGCGTTCGGTGATGTCCATTTTCCCCCTCGTTTGATGACTTATTGCCGGAAGGCGGGGGTCTTGGCGAGGGGTGGTTTTCGCCCCCTGCCCCAGCCGTTCACTAAGGGGAGACGGAAGCGTGTCGGAACGACAGTTGCCGGGCGCGTCTGGTACTGTGGTCGCGCTGGAGCTTCCATAGGCTTCAGCCTTCCCGTACCTTGAAATGCTGCGGAATCTTCAGCTTTGCCTTCTTGATTGCGGCATACATGGCGTCAGAGATGAAAAAATCTGGACCTCTCAAATTACGTTCCCGCCACAGATGCGCACCTTCGGTCGCCGCGCCGGAGAGGGAAAGCCGCACATAACGCTCCGCGGTTAAAGCGGAAAAGAGATACGTGCCTGTAAAGATACGAACCTTGTTCTCATCAAGATAGCTCAGCCGCCTCCACAGATCGCCTTCAGTGTCCGGATCGGGGATGAAGCTGTCACGGAATTGGCCAATGACCATGCTGAAATAGCTACCGGGGAAGGGATCAGAATTCGGCTGCAGAAAAGTAATCGGTCGGAACCGATGAATGCCGGGTTCCACCTCCTCGATCACATCTTTCATGGCCTCGTCAACGGCAAGGACCTTGTTGGTTGTTTTGAACAGCGAACCGAGGCTTCTTATCTTTCGCTCCGTTTGGAAGGCTCTCGGCCATTCATGGTCTAGCAGTGCCGTTAACACGGTCCGGTCCCCGGGGTGCAAGACGCCAATTTCTTTAACGAACTTCCCGAAAACCCAGCCAACGTAGTCGACTTCATGTCCGAAAACCGCTTTATCCTCCGGCGGCATCTCCTGGGTGAAATATGCATGAAGCCGTTCTCGCAACTCCGGAAAATCCCCATCGGGGAAGAACTGTCCGATCTCACTCTTGAAATCTACTGCCCATGCCATCTCACATTTCCCTCGCTTCCGCCTGTTCCGCGATGTTGGCCGCGCCGCGGATCACTCGACCGCATCACTGCCTAACAAAACCCTAACGCCTGCGGCTAACCCATTCAATTGACTTAGGTTCGGCCCCTTGCCCACCGTGGACACGACGGCTTCACCACTGGCTCAAGCCCGCCGACCTGCCACCCCAGCGCCCCAACCTGTCCCATCAAGGGGAGGGTATGGCCATGCGCGGCGGGGCGGGCGATAAGCGGGGCATGGTCGATCTGCCCGTCTCTCATGTCCTGCCCGAGCTTGCCGAGGCGCTTGCCTCGCGCGGGGTGGCGGTGCTGCAAGCCCCGCCTGGCGCGGGCAAGACGACGCTGGTGCCCTTGGACCTTCTGGCGCGGGGGGTGGTCGCGGGGCGCATCTTGATGCTGGAGCCGCGCAGGCTGGCGGCCCGCGCCTCGGCCGAGCGGATGGCCGAGACGCTGAGTGAGCCGGTGGGGCGGACAGTGGGCTACCGGATCCGGGGGGAGGCGAAGGTCTCGGCTGCGACGCAGATCGAGGTGGTGACCGAAGGCATCCTGACCCGGATGATCCAGACCGACCCGGAACTGGCAGGCGTGGGCCTGGTGATCTTCGACGAGTTTCACGAACGCAGCCTGAACGCCGATCTTGGCCTTGCCCTGTGCCTTGAGGTGCGCGGCGCGCTGCGGCCCGACCTGCAGATTCTGGTGATGTCGGCGACGCTGGATGCCGCCCCTGTGGCGGTTTTGATGGGAGGGGCCCCGGTTGTCACTTCGGAAGGGCGGGCCTTTCCGGTCGAGACTTGCTGGCTGCCGCGCCCGCCTGATCCAAGCCTTCGGCTGGAGGCGGTGGTTTCCGGGGCGGTGCGCGCTGCCCTTGATGAAACGGAAGGCGGGGTTCTGGTCTTCTTGCCCGGCGAGGGCGAGATCCGGCGGGTAGAGGCGATGCTGTCAGGCCTGCCCGGCGTGGCCCTGCGCCCCCTTTTCGGCGCAATGGATTTTGCCGCCCAGCGCGCGGCCCTGGCCCCGGCAGAGGGGCGCAAGGTGGTGCTGGCGACGTCGATCGCCGAAACCTCGCTGACCTTGCCGGATATCCGGGTGGTGATCGATGCCGGCCGCGCACGGCGGGCACGGTTTGACCCGAACTCGGGCATGTCGCGGCTGGTGACGGAGCGGGTGACCAAGGCCGAGGCGGAGCAGCGCCGGGGCCGGGCGGGTCGGGTCAGCACCGGGGTCTGCTACCGTCTTTGGACGAAGGGCGAAGAGGGCGGGATGGCGCCCTTCCCGCCCGCCGAGATCGAGGTGGCCGATCTGGCCGGGCTGGCGCTGGAACTGGCGCTTTGGGGCGGGGCGGCGCTGCCGTTCCTGACGCCGCCGCCCGCCGGGCCGATGGCCGAAGCGCGGGCCCTCCTGCAAGGGTTGGGCGCGCTGGACGTGCGGGGCCATATCACCGCGCATGGCCGGACACTTGCCGCCCTGCCGCTGCACCCGCGCCTTGGGCATATGCTGGCGGTGGCGGGGCCGGAGGCGGCCCCCCTGGCGGCGTTGTTGGCCGAACGCGACCCCTTGCGCGGTGCGCCGCCTGACCTTGCCCTGCGCATGCAGGCGATTGCCCGGCCGGGGCCCGAGGCAGACCGGGGGGTGGTGGAGCGGATCAAGATTGAAGCCAAGCGGCTGGCGGCTGTTGCCCCCAAGGCCGAACGCGCAGGTCTGACGCTGGCCGAGATGGCAGCGCTGGCCTATCCCGACCGGATCGGACTGCGCCGCAAGGGGGATACGCCGCGCTGGGTGCTGTCGGGCGGCAAGGGCGCGGTGATGGCAGCCGGGCTGCCCCTGTCCGGCGCGCGGCTGATCGTGGCGACCGACCTTGACGGCGACACGCGGGAAGCCACCGTGCGGCAGGCGGTGGCGATCAGCGAAGGGGAAGTCCGAAAGCTTTATGCCGACCGCATCCGCTGGGAAGAGGTCTGCGCCTGGTCCAAGCGGGACGGCAAGGTTCTGGCGCGGCGGCAGGAACGTCTGGGCGCGCTGGTTCTGGACGACCGGCCCTGGGAGGCCCCGCCCGAGGCAGTGGCCATGGCGGCGCTTGAGGGGGTGCGGGCGCTTGGCCTGCCCTGGACGCCCGCCGCCCGCCGCCTGCGCGCCCGTGCCCGGCTGGCACGCAGCGACGGCTGGCCGGGGGTCGAGGATGCCGACCTTCTGGCCAGCGCTGAGGATTGGCTCTTGCCGCATCTGACCGGCAAGAGGACCGAAGCAGATCTGCGGGCGCTGGACCTGACACCCGCCTTGCAGGGCCATTTTGGCTGGGACCGGCTGGCCGAGATGGACCGTCTGGTGCCCGGCAGTTTCGAGACGCCGTTGGGGCGGAAGATCCCCATCGACTATGACGGCGACGTGCCCTCGATCGAGGTCCGGCTGCAAGAGATGTTCGGGGTAACCGTGCATCCGGTGGTCGGGGCAAAGCGGCTGCCGGTCCGGATCACGCTGCTGTCCCCCGCCCGGGCCCCGGTGCAAGTGACGACCGACCTGCCCCGGTTCTGGGCCACCAGCTATGCCGATGTGAGGAAAGACATGCGCGGCGCCTATCCGCGTCACCCCTGGCCCGAGGACCCGACCGAAGCCGAGCCGACGCTGAAGGCCAAGCCGCGGGGGACTTGAGGCGATCCCCTTGCCCGGCGGCGGACTGGAGGGTTTCACACACTCCAGACCTCCCGTGGAGTATTTGGAAAAAGCGCAATTGGGGGCGGGTTTGGCTTGCCAGACGCGGGCGGCGGGGGCAGCCTGTGCGGATTGGACTGTGGTGGAGATTTCAATGCGTGCACATGTCTGGATTTTCCTTGCCGCCCTTGGGGCAACCTGTGGGCTGACCGCCCCCGCCGCGCAGGCGTTCTGCGGGTTCTACGTCGCGCGGGCAGACGGGGAGTTGTTCAACAAGGCCTCCACCGTGATCTACACGCGGGTCAATGACACGTCGGTCATCACCATGTCGTCGGACTATCGTGGTGCGCCATCGGAATTCGCGATGATCGTGCCGACGCCGGGCGTCTTGGAGCGGAGCCAGGTGACAACGGTACCACAGGCGACGGTGTCGCATCTGGACCGCTACACCGCGCCGCGGCTGGTGGAGTATTTCGATGGCGACCCCTGTGAGGAGGAGGTCCTTTACGAAATGGTCGTGGCCGAGGAGCCGACTGGCGGCACCCCCACCCGCAAGGAACGCCGCGAGGGCGCGCGGGCGCTGGGGGTGACCGTTGAGCGTGAGTTTGCCGTCGGGTCCTATGACATCCAGATGCTGTCGGCCCGTCAGTCGGACGGGCTGGCCACCTTCCTGCGCGGTGAGGGGTATACCCTGCCCGAGGGGGCCGAAGGCGCGCTGGAGGGCTATGTCCGCATGGGCATGAAGTTCTTCGTCGCCCGCGTGAACCTGGCCCGCCATTCGGCCGAGGCCACGCAAGAGCTTGAGCCGTTGCAGATCCGCTTCCGGTCGAAGGATTTCATGCTGCCGATCCAGCTGGGCAAGCTGAACGGCAACGGGCCGCAGGACCTGATCGTGATGGCACTGACCCGCAAGGGCCGGGTGGCGCTGACCAATTACACCACCCAGGAGATCCCGTCGGACGTGAATGTCCCGGTCTTCGTGGGACAGGTCTTCCCGCAGTTCTACCGCGCGATGTTCGACACGGCGGCGGGCAAGGACGGGGCGTTCCTCGAATATGCCTGGGACATGGCCTGGTGCGACCCTTGCGCCGATGACCCCCTGACCCATGCCGAGTTTCAGCAACTGGGCGTGTCGTGGGTCCGAAAGGCCGAGGCGGCGACGCCGAACGTCTTTGTCACCCGGCTGCACATCCGCTACGGGCCGGACAGCTTTTTCGAGGACCTGAAGTTTGCCGTGACCGAGAACCGCGAGAACTTTCAGGGCCGCTACATCATGAACCACCCGTTTGATGGTGAGATCACCTGTGAAGCGGGCAAGACCTATGTCGCCGAGACGCGCCAGCGCATCAAGGATGAGGCGGCGGCCCTGCGCAAGCTGACCGGGTGGAGTGCGTCCAACATCGCGTCGAACATCGCCAAGACGGTGCCGCGGCGGTATCGGTAAAGCGCGGCAAAGGCAGCGATCTTTCAGATTTGCAACAGCAGTTGAACGGGCGGGCCTTTCGCCTTGCCGCTCCTGCCCTTATGACAGGCGCTAACAGTCAAGGGGCGAAGCATGCAGGACGGACAAGCAGCTGGGCAAGCGCAGCGCGCGCGGTGGGCGGTGTCGGCCATGTTCCTGGCCAACGGCTTTGTCATGGGGGCCTGGGCGCCGCAGATCCCGCTTTTGATGCCGCGCCACAATGTCACCGAATCCGTGCTTGGACTTTTGATCCTGGTCCTTGGTATCGGGGCGGTGTCGGCGATGCTGTTTTCCGGCAAGCTGATCGCACGGTTTGGTGGGCGGGTCGTGCTGTCGGTCTTCTCGCTGGCTTTGATCCCGGTGCTGCCGATGGTGGTCTTTTCGCCAAACCTTTGGGTGCTGGCCCTTTTCATGGCCGTCTTTGGCGCGATGGCGGGCTGCATGGACGTGGCGATGAACGCGCAGGCGGTTGAGGTTGAGCGACGGCTTCACCGCGCCATCATGTCCTCCAGCCACGGGTTCTGGAGCCTTGGCGGCTTTTTCGGCGGGTTTGCCGGCAGTTACGTGATCGAGCATCTGGGATCAGAGGCGCAGTCGCTGATCACCGCCGGGATCACGGCGGTGCTGGTCTTTGGCGCGATGCCGTTTCTTCTGCCCACCGCCCCCCCGGTCGTGACCGAAACGGCACCGCCACGCACGCATCTTCTGCCGCGGGATGCGGGGCTTTGGCTTTTGGGGTTCATGGCCTTCTTCTCGATGGTGCCGGAGGGTGCGGTTCTGGATTGGGCGGCGATCTATCTGCAGAAAGAGCTGGGGTCGGATGTGTTCCGCTCAGGTCTGGCCTTCGCCTTCTTTGCCGGGGCGATGGCGGTGATGCGCTTTGCCGGGGATGGCGTGCGCAATCGGTTTGGCGCGGTGCGAACGCTGCGGGTGTCAGGGCTGATCGGGGCGGCAGGGCTGATGGGCGGCGCGCTGGCCCCGGCGGACTGGATCGCGATTGTCAGCTTTGCCGTGGCGGGACTTGGCGTGGCCAATATGGTGCCGATCATGTTCTCGGCCGCCGGAAACCGGGCGGGCATCCCTTCGGCGGTGGCGATTTCGACCGTCACGATGGTGGGCTATTGCGGCATCCTGGTCGCGCCCGCCTCGATCGGATGGGTGGCGGAACATTTCGGCTTCCGCCCGACCTATGCCGCGCTGGCGCTGCTCTTGGTCATGGTGGCGCTGCTGGCGGCACGGGTGGCCGATGCCGACAACCTGCGCCGCGAAGGGGTGGCCGCCCAGCCGGCCTAAGCGGCGAGTTCGGCCACGCTGGTCAGCTTGGCAAAGTCAGCACCAAGGATCGACAGGGTAACGCGGTGGACCGTGACTGCGTCGATGCGGCCCCCGTCATGGGCTGGCAGGTCAAAGCCGAGAAGCGCGTCCTGCGGTAGGAGCACCTTGTAACCAAGGTCCGAGGCCATGCGCACGGTCGAGGTGACGCAAAAGGCCGCCACCGCCCCGGCGACGACCAGCTCGGTGACGCCAAGCGCGCGGAGATGGGCATCAAGCCCGGTGCCGGCGAAGGCCGAAGAGGCGTGTTTCCAGAGGACGGTTTCCCCCGCCAGCGGCATGGAGCAGGGCATCGGGGCAGCACCCGGTTCGCCCTTGCGGAAGGGTGAGGCGGGGTCGGGATCTTCATGATGGACATGGATCACCGGCAGCCCCCTGCCCCGGGCATCAGCCAGAAGCGCCGCAATCTGGCCGGGCGCATCCGGGTTCACCGGCACACGGCCAGCGCGGATGCGGTCGGCCATGCCGTCCTGCATGTCGATGACGAGGATCGCCCTCATGCAGCGCCCCCTATACCGCGCCCATGTAGTCACGCTTGCCAATCTCGACCCCGTTGTGGCGCAGGATGTTGTAGGCCGTGGTCGCATGGAAATGGAACTGCGGCAGGGAATAGCTGGCAAGGTACTGGAGCCCGGGCATCGTCACGTCCTGCCCACGCATTTTGATCGTCACGGCACGGCTTGCGGCCCCCTCATGCGCCGAGGCGGGGAAGCTTGCCATGTAGTCCCGCACTGCAGCGATACGGGCCTGAAGTTCGGAGAACGTGGTTTCGGTGTCAGGAAAGCCCTTCGGCTCAACCCCGGCAAGCCGGGCGGCAGCGCGGGCGGCAAAGTCGCAGGCAAGCTGAACCTGCCGGGTCAGCGGAAACATGTCCGGGAACAGCCGAAAGGCAAGCAGCGCCTCGGGCGGGATGCCTTTTGCTGTGCAATGCGCTTCGGCCTTGGTCAGGATTGCAGAGAGCGCACCAAGGGTGCAGTCCATTGGCGGTACGATATGGTCGTGCATTGGGGCCTCACTTTCAGGGGCAGAGGTTTGTGCGCGGCCATCCCCCCTGTCAAGGTTAACTGGGGCCTGGCGGACACCCGGGGCTTCGCTCTGACGGGAAGAACGGTGCTTTAGCCGGGACTGTGGCCAAGGCGTTCGCGGTACTCATGCGCAAGGATCGCCATGATCCAGTCGTCATGCCAGGCGTCGCCGACGCGGGCAGACTGCCTTTCAACCCCTTCACGGACAAACCCGCAGGCTTCGTAACAACGGATGGCACGGCGGTTGTAGGCCAGAACCCGCAGGTCGACACGGTTCAGACCAAGGGGGCCGAAGGCTTTTTCAAGCAGCAGTTGGATTGCCGTGCGGCCGATGCCCTGACCAAGATGACGCGGGTGGAAAAGACCGATGGCCAGCCGCGCGCGACGGTCGTCCGGATTCAGATCGTTCAGGCGCACATCGCCGACCAGCGCGCCATCAGCTTCGATCACCCACGCATGGGGATGTTTCAGCAAGGCGCGAAGCCAGCAGTTTGCCTCATCTTTCCCAAGCACGGGCTGGCTGTCGATCAGGCTGCCATACATCCGGACAATCTCAGCCGATGCCCCGAGGGCGGCCCGGGTCAAGGCGTCCTTGGGCACCGGGCGGCGAAGGCGGACCTCGATCTTTGGACCAGAGATCCGAGGACCGAGCATCCGACCCTAGACCCCAAGGCACCAGCGCATGACGGCTTTTTGGGCGTGCAGGCGGTTTTCGGCCTCATCAAAGATCACCGAATGGGGGCCGTCCATCACGGCGCTTGTCGCCTCATCATTGCGGTGGGCGGGCAGGCAATGCATGAAAAGCGCGTCGGGTTTGGCGCGGGTCATCAGTTGTTCGTTCACCTGATAGGGGCGCAGCTGATTGTGGCGGCGTTCCTTGGCGCTTTCGGGGTCGTGCATCGAGACCCAGGTGTCGGTCACCACAAGGTCAGCGCCTTCGACGGCGGTGAAGGGGTCACGCTGGATGGTGATGCGGCTGCCCTTGTCGCGGGCGAACTGGAGGAATTTCTCCTCGGGGTCGAGCGTCTCGGGCCCGGTGAAGGTGAAGTCGAAACCGAACTGCCCGGCGGCATGCAGGAATGAGCCGCAGACGTTGTTGCCATCGCCACACCAGACCACCTTTTTGCCCTTGATCGGGCCGCGATGTTCCTCATAAGTCATCACGTCGGCCATGATCTGGCAGGGATGGGTGCGGTTCGTCAGGCCGTTGATCACCGGGACGGTGGCGTGTTCGGCCATTTCCAGCAGGGTCGCCTCTTCAAAGGTGCGGATCATGATGAGGTCGACGTAGCGCGACAGAACCCGGGCGGTGTCGGCAATCGTCTCGCCATGGCCAAGCTGCATTTCCTTGCCGGAGAGGACCATGGTTTCGCCGCCCATCTGGCGCACGCCGACGTCAAAGGACACGCGGGTGCGGGTCGAGGGTTTTTCGAAGATGAGTGCCACCATCTGGCCCTTGAGGGGCTGGTCATCATCGGGCGTGCCCTTGGGGCGGCCGTTGCGGGCGGTCTTCATCGCCTGGGCGCTGTCGATCATGGCCCGGAGGTCCGCTGGGTCAGTCTTGTGGATATCAAGGAAGTGTTTCATGTCGTTTCGCTTTTTGGCCAGAGGCCAGGGGCTTTGCCCCCGGACCCCCAGGATATTTGGACCAGAATGAAATCAGGCTGCGTGTTCGAGGCTAGTGGCGGCCTGATCAAGGCGGGTGAGGGCCTCGGAGATGTCGGCATCCGGGATGTTGAGCGCGGGAAGAAGGCGCAGGACGTTGTCGGCGGCGGCAACGGTCAGGACGCCCGCGCCGTAACCTGCCTTGACCACATCGGCCGGGGCGGGTTTGCATTTCAGGCCCAGCATGAGGCCTTCGCCCCTGACGCCTTCGAACACCTGCGGGTGGCGCGCGACAAGGCTTTCGAGGCCCTGACGGAAGAGGGCACCCTTGCGGGCCACCTCAGCCAGAAAGGCGGGGTCGGAGATGATCTCGGTCACCTTGGCCCCGACGGCGCAGCCCAAGGGGTTGCCGCCATAGGTGGAGCCATGCGTGCCCGCAGTCATGCCGAGGGCGGCGCGTTCGGTGGCCAGAACCGCGCCCAGGGGAAAGCCACCGCCGATGCCTTTGGCGACCATCATAATGTCCGGGGTCACGCCCGCCCATTCATGCGCGAAAAGGCGACCGGTGCGGCCCATGCCGCACTGCACCTCGTCAAAGATCAGAAGCGTGCCGGTGGCATCGCACAGGTCACGCAGGCCTTTCAGGCATTGGTCGGGGACGGGGCGGATGCCGCCTTCGCCCTGGATCGGCTCGATCATCACGGCGCAGGTCTGGTCGGTGATGGCGGCGCGGATCGCATCATGGCCCTGATCGCGGGTTGGCCATTTCAGATGGGTGAAGCCCGGCATTAGGGGGCCGAAGCCCTTGACCATCTTTTCCGATCCCGCCGCCGCGATGGCGCCAGTGGACCGCCCGTGAAATGCACCTTCGAAGGCGATGATTTGGGTCCGCTCTGGCTGACCGTTCTCATAATGGAACTTGCGGGCCATCTTGATCGCAAGCTCGGCCGCTTCGGTGCCGGAATTGGTGAAGAACACGCTGTCGGCAAACGTCTCGGCCACCAGAAGGTCAGCCAGCCGCTGCTGTTCGGGGATCGTGTAGACGTTCGACACGTGCCAGACCTTCGCCGCCTGATCGGTCAGCGCCTGCACCAGCGCTGGATGGGCATGGCCAAGGGCGTTCACCGCAATGCCCGCGCCAAGATCAAGGTATCGGCGACCATCCTCGGCCAGAAGCCAGCTGCCGGAGCCCTGCACAAAAGCCAGGGGCGCGCGGTTGTAAGTCGGCAAGACGGTCGGGATCATCGGGTTGGTCCTTGCAGGATCGGTGGATGGATCGGGGAAAGAACGGACGGCACTGTCAGGCTGAGACATGAGGGCAATGGGTGCCTGAGGGCCGGGCTTTAGTCAACGCGGGGAAGCTTGCCGCGAAAACGGCCGGGACTGCGGAACGCGCAGCGCAGGACGCGTCAGCGTCGGCGCAGGGCAGAAATGGGGAAGGTCCGGTCAGCCATATCGGCTGCATATCGCGCAGGAGCCGACCGGTAAAGTGGAAATCCACCGCCGCCAGTCCGTGGTCCCCGGACGCTGCAAGGACCACGGACAAATCCCCTCGAATTGTTGCAAACTTTGTGCCACACGTCGCAGCAACGAACGGTGGGGACGCCGATCGGGGCTTTGACACTGCGGGACTGACGCTTTGGGGCGCGGTCAGTCCGGCATCGCCAGGGCCTTGGGGAATGGCATGGCAACATACCAGATTACGTTTTTCGCACTGACCCCGGACGGGGCAACGGGCCTGCTTGCAGTGCCTGAACGGCCCGGCCAGCGTTTTGCCGTGGCCGCAGGCGCCAGTGCAGTGTTGCTGGCCGAAACGGGGTTGGCCGGTCTGGTCGTCATCCCCGGTAGCCCAAGTGGCAAGGCTGGGCAGGCGGTGACGCTTGGTGCGCGGATCCGGGCCACATCTCCAGCAGGGTCAGAGATCCCGCACATGTTTCGCCTGCTGGAACTGGACGGGGCTGCCATTGGCCTTGTTGCCGAGGATGCTGCGACCGGAGCGCTGGTCGATGGGGTCGGCGCCCCATTGCTGCAGGGTGAGGCCATTGATGCGACGGGGGGCAGCCACGCGCCCGTTGTTCCATCCATGGACGCTGTCGCACTGGCCGGGTCGGCCACTGGCAAGGCACGCAAGAGCCCGTTTGCCTTTGCGCTTGGCACGCGGATCGACACCCCCGACGGCCCGCGCCCGGTGGAAGAGTTGCAGCCCGGCGACCTGATCTCGACCCTCGACAACGGTTCGCAGCCGCTGCGCTGGATCGGGCGGCGGTGGGTCTCGCCATCGGAAATGGCGCTGCGCGAGGATCTGCGGCCATTGCGACTTGAATCCGGCGTACTGGGCAACGAACGGGCCTTGCTGATTTCGCCGCGGCACCGGGTTCTGTTGAACGATTGGCGGGCGCAGGTCTACTTCGGGGAAGATCAGATTCTGGTGCCGGCCCAGGCCCTGCTGAACGGCGCGACTGTGCGTCAGGTGGTGCCATTGGCGGGGGTGACGTATCTGCATATGCTGTTTGACCGCCATGAGGTGATCCTGTCCGAAGGGGCGTTGTCGGAAAGCCTGCACCTCGGTGAAAGCGGTCTTGGCACATTGAGCTCCGCCCAGCGCCAGGAGATCGAGGTGCTGTTCCCGGATCAGGCGCTGGAGCGCCGGCGAGCAGCCTTCCCGACGCTGCGGATGTCCGAGGCGCGGGCCTTGCGATTGCCGGGCTGATCCGGAAAACTGCACCGGAACGGGGGGGTGCGGATGCAAGAAGCCTGGCATATCCGTGAGGCGGGGCCTTCGGACCTGGAGTTGGTCTTGCAGGCCGATGTCTTCGATGGACCGGCCCGCCGCGACTGGGCCCGGCGCACTTTGGGGCCGGATGGTCAGCCTGACCCGCGCAATCTCTTGATGCTGGCGATCCTGACCAAAGCGGTGGTCGGTTTCGCCTCGGGCACGGTCATCGACCACCCTGACAAACCGCCGACCTTGTTCATCAATGAGTTGGGGGTAAATGCCCCCGCGCAACGGCAGGGCATCGGTCGGGCGCTCTTGCAGGCGATCCGGGCTGCGGGCCGGGCGCGTGGCTGCCAGACGTCATGGGTGACGACCGAGGCAGCCAACAGCGCAGCGCGTGCCCTTTACCGTGCCGAAGGTGGCGCCGAGACCCCGGATATCGTGATGTATGACTGGAATGAGGCCGGTTTACCGCGATAGTGCCGCCCGCCCTTGCGGCCCCCTGCCCCACCCGGATACAATGCACCGGAAATGTGAAAGCCGGAGAGCAAGATGTCCTGGACCGACGAGCGCGTCGAGACGCTCAAGCGCATGTGGGGCGAGGGTCAGTCGGCCAGCCAGATCGCCAAAGAACTGGGTGGCGTGACCCGTAACGCGGTGATCGGCAAGGTGCACCGGTTGGGCCTGTCGAACCGCGTTGGCGGCAAGGATGAGGACGAAGAGGCAGCACCTGCCCCGGCGGCCCCGGCCGCAGCTGCGCCGATGGCGGCACGACCTGAACCCGCTACACCGCGGGCCGAACCTGCAGCGCCCCGTGCGGAAGCGCCGCGTGCGCCTGTAGCCCCGGCTGCAGCGCCGCCGGTTTCGAACGTGACGCCCTTGCCCGTGCGCAAAGCGATCATTCCGGCGGGACAGCCTTTGCCACCGCAGCCAAGCCTGAACGAAATCAGCCCCGAGGCCCTGGCCAGCGTGCGCGAAGTTGAAAAGCGCGCGAAGCGTCTGACGCTGATGGAACTGACCGAGCGGACCTGCAAATGGCCGATCGGCGACCCGGCTACGGATGATTTCTGGTTCTGCGGCCTGCCCAGCCTGCCCGGCAAACCCTATTGCGAGGCCCATGTCGGCGTCGCCTTCCAGCCGATGAGCGCCCGGCGCGACCGGCGTCGCTAAGCCCAGTAGCGCAGCGCGGCCGCGAAAGGCCGCGCGATTTGCGCGATTTATGCTTTGTTTCGCCACATTTCCCGCCATTGTTGCCAAACAGGCATCTATGAGGCGAACGGAATGACGGAACTGGCAACTGGCGCGATTTCCCGGCAGCGCGGCGGCGCCCTTGTCCTGTTGTTTACCGCGACGATCTTCACCAGTGCGCTGCTGTTGTTCTTCGTCCAGCCGCTTTATACCCGCATGGTCCTGCCGCAGATCGGTGGGGCCGCCGCGGTCTGGACCACGGCGATGCTGTTTTTCCAGACCGTGCTGATCGGTGGCTATCTTTATGCCCATCTGATGAGCCGCTATCTGGCGGTGAACGTGCAGATTGCCGTGCATATCGGGCTGGTGATCCTGGCGCTGACGGCCCTGCCTCTGGCGGTGCCGGAAAGCTGGAGCTACGATCCGGCGGAACCCGTGGTGACCCAGACCTTGTGGCTTTATGCACTGGGGGTGGGCCTGCCCTTTGCGGTTCTGTCGGCCAATGCCCCGTTGATCCAGTCTTGGTATCGGCGGAGTGGCGGGCCAAGCGCCGAGGACCCCTATTTCCTTTACGCCGCCAGCAACTTCGGTTCTTTGGTCGCGCTTTTGGCCTTTCCGCTGGTGGCAGAACCGCTGTTCGGAATCTCATCCATCTCGATCGGCTGGTCGGTCGGGTTTGTCGTTCTTGGCCCGATGCTGCTGTTGTCCGGTCTTGCTGCTCGAGGGTCAGTGCAGGCCGACCAACCTCAGACCCCGGTGACCACTGTTTCGGGCGGGCTGCGGGCAGAGCAATTGCTGCTTTGGGCGTTCCTGGCTTTTCTACCCTCGTCGCTGATGCTGTGCGTGACGACGAAGATCAGCACTGACCTTGGGTCGTTTCCGCTGGTCTGGGTGATCCCGCTTGCGCTTTACCTGTTAACCTTCGTGCTGGTCTTTTCGGTGAAGTCGCCGCTGACGGCAGATCGGCTGCGGCTGGTTTTGCCGCTGGCCCTACTGCCGCTGATCTATTTCAGCTTCAAGCCGGCAGGCACCCTCGCAAGCTTCACGGCGATGCTGGCGGCCTATTTCGTCATCAGCCTGGCTGCGCACCGGATGTTGTTCGACGCGCGGCCGGATGCCCGGCATCTGACGGTGTTCTACCTGACGATGTCCGTCGGTGGCGCGCTTGGGGGGGTCTTCAACTCAATCATCGCGCCGGTGGCGTTTGACCGGCTGACGGAATACCCGGTCACGGTCGCGCTGTGCGTGCTGTTGTTGGCCGGGCGCAGCCGGAATCTGCCCCGGGAAATCGCGATGGGGATGGCGCTGTCCTTGATCCTGTTGCTGCCGCTTCTGGATGTGCTGCCGGTCATCGGCGACCTTGCGGTAAGCCTGCGGGTTGCAGGGATGATGGTCCTTCTGGCTGTAGCCTATCTGGTGCTTTACCGTCGGCGGCTGGTGCCGGTGGTGGCGATGATCTGTGTCATGGGCATCTGGGGTGTCTTTGGGCGCGAAGCGGGGGTGATCTATGACCGAAGCTTTTTCGGCCTGCATATCATCGACGATGAGGACGGCCTGAGGCTTTATTCGAACGGCACGACCGTGCATGGCGCCCAGCGGCTGAGCGAGATCGGGCAGCGCCCGACCCCGCTTTACTATTATCACTTCAACGGCCCGCTTGCGCAGGTTCTGGCAACCCAGACCGCTGCGCGGGCAAAGACAGTGGGTGTCGTCGGCCTCGGGATTGGAGCGATGGCCTGTTACATCCGGGCCGGGCAAGATTGGCATTTCTACGAGATTGACCAGAAGGTCGTGGATATCGCGCTGGACCCGACGCTGTTCGACTTCATGCCGCGCTGCGGTCAGGGCGCCAAGCTGCATCTTGGCGATGCGCGGATCGTGCTGCAGGGCCAGACTGATCTGAAGTACGACATCCTGGTGATCGACGCCTACAGTTCCGATGCCATTCCAGTTCACCTGTCCACGCTGGAGGCGGTGCAGCTTTACATGGACCGACTGAACGAGGACGGGATCCTGCTGTTTCACATCTCAAACCGGTTTTACGATCTGACGCTGCCCCTCTCGGGCCTTGCGCAAGCGCTGGGCCTTGAAGCGCGGGTCTGGGAGCGCACAGCGCCGGACGGTGCGGAAGGGACGCCATTTGAGCGCGGTGACGTGCCGTCAAACGTGGTGGCTTTGGCGCGCAGCACGGCCGCCCTGGGCGAGATCGGGCAAGACCCGCGCTGGCTGCCGCTGGCAGCACCGCAGATCCCCTTCTGGACGGATGATCACGCAGACCTGCTAAGCGCCTTGCGCTGAGCGGGGCATGCCGGGGCCAGACCGTCAGTCTGTGCCGAGGATGTCTTCAAGGATCTGCCGGGTTTCATCCTGCAGCGCTTCTTCTGCGCCGCGAATGGCAGCGTCGCCAAGGCTTTCGTCCGGGGCTACGGTGATCCCAAGCTCATCCTGCAGGCGCTGCTCCAACTCGGCCTTGGCGGCGGCTTCGGCTGCGGCAGCGGCGGCTTTGGCTTCGGCCTCCATCTTCTCACGCGCGATGCTTTCCAGATCAAGGCGGAAGCTGGGATCAGCCCAGGGTCCGGTGATCAAGAGCGGCACCATGACCCCGCCACTGCCATCGGCCGCGGCAAGCGCTGTGGGTCGCAGCCGGTAATCGAGCGTGCGGGTCCCAAGGCCAACATTGCCCGCACCAGCGGCAGTCAGCTGCGGGGCCACCAATTTGAGATCACTGTTGGACAAGACCCCGCCTGCGATGGTGAAGGTTCCTGCCAGCCCGTCGAAGGCGGTCTTCTGGTCCTCGCCGATATAGGCCGGGTCTAGGGTTTGCAGCATGGTGGCAATGTCGAGGCCCCGAAGCTCACCCTGACCAAGCTCAAAGGCGCCTTCGCCTTCCAGACTGTTCATGATCGCCGCAATCGAGTTGCCGACACCCAGAAAGCGCAGGTCGAGATCCCCAGCCGCGACCAGACGGTCATAGCCTGCCAGGTCGCGCAGCACGGCCTGCATGTCGAGGCCCGCAAAGGCAAGCTTGCCGCCGACCGACAAGCCACCCCGGCCATTCACAACGAACTCACCGGTGATCTGGCCACCATAGGCCGCCATCTGGCGAATCTCGGTAACAGCTCGGGCGCGGTCGATGGTGACCTTGACCCGCGTTTCGCCCAGCTTCAGCTTGCCAAAGTCGACGGACGGCGCGACCAGCACCAGTTCGGCATCGATACTGCCAAGGGAAGACACGTCGATGTCTTCTGTCGACCAGCCTGCCGAGGCAGTTCCGCCGGTTTCGCCGCTGCCTTCGCTGTTTGACCCATCGCCAATGACCACCGGCCCTGCCGTCAACTGTCCCACCAATTTCGGCCGCGCTTCACCGGGGCGCAGGTCAATGTCTCCGGTAAGCTGATTGCTGTCGGCCACCAGAGTTGCCTCACGCAGGTAGGCGGCCCCGGTTCCGTCCAGGGTCAATTGGCCGGTGGCCGTCAGCCGGTCCTGGCCAAGTCCGGCACCGGGGGTGGAGAGGTCGGCGCCGATCAACCCCCCAAGCGCCGGCAAGTCACCCAGATCGGCCACCAGCGCGCCTTCGGCGACCAAAGGCGAAAGGCCAGCCCGACCGTCAAAGGACAGGGAGGACCCGCCGGCTGTCAGGTTGGCGGTCAGGGGCACGACGCGCCCGGCCTCAAAGGCGGAAAAGACGCCGCCGGTCAGGTCCAGCGCCACAGGCTTGCCGTTGGTCACGCCGGTCAGCGCAAGGGTGAAGGGTCCGGCAAGGTCCGGGATGGCCAATGTCGCATCCACCCCATCCAGTGCGATCACACGGTCCGCCTGCCGGTCGATGAAGCGGATGCTGCCACCGGTGATCGTGCCATTGTCCAACGTGAAGGCGGTGGCGGCGGCGGGCACCGCATCGGCACCTGCCACGGCGGAGGTCGTGCCAAAATCCCAGCTGCCGCGCCCGTCCGCGCCGCGCTCAAGCACGATTTCCGGCTGGTCGGCACGGATGCCCTCAATCTGCACCGTCCCGCCGAGAAGCGCACCATAGTTGATGTCGATCACAAGGCTCTCGGCCTTGAAGAGGGGGGCGTCCGTCTCGGCCCAGTCCGCGTTGGCAATGCTGACCGGCCCTGTCGAGACACCCAGACTTGGCCAGAGGCGCGGCCTCACCTCACCGGTCAGGGTCAGCTTGCGGCCGGTCATCGCCTCAAACTGGGCGGAAACAGCGGCGGCCACACGGTCCGCCGGGACCAGCGCCAGAACGCCGAAGGCCAGAAGCAAAACAGCCACAAGCCCGGCCCCGAAACGGATGATCCAGCGCATCTTCTGCTCCTGCTTTTCTTGCTTTGACGCGAGTTTACGGCCCAGCGCCACCGCTTGCCAAGTCGGGGAGACCCCACCGGCATCAAATGGCCGAGAGGCCGGGCTTTCCTACGCCCTGCCATCGCGGTATAGGGCGGGAATGTCCGAAAACCCGCCCCTCCTTCGCCCCGACCTTGCCCGCGCGCTTGTCCCCGACACGCGCCGACTGGGCCAACCCACCATCGGCATGGTCAGCCTTGGCTGCCCCAAGGCGCTGGTGGACAGCGAACGTATCCTGACGCGGCTGCGGGCCGAAGGTTACGCCATCAGCCCCGATTACAAGGGCGCCGATGCGGTGATCGTGAACACCTGCGGGTTCCTCGACAGCGCCAAGGCCGAAAGCCTTGAGGCGATTGGCGAGGCGTTGCAGGAAAACGGCCGGGTGATCGTGACGGGCTGCCTTGGGGCCGAGCCTGAGTACATCACCGGCGCGCATCCGAAGGTCCTCGCCGTGACGGGCCCGCACCAGTATGAGGCCGTTCTGGACGCCGTCCACGCGGCCGTGCCCCCTGCGCCGGACCCGTTCATCGACCTTTTGCCCGCGACCGGCGTCAGCCTGACCCCCCGCCACTACAGCTATCTGAAGATTTCCGAAGGCTGCAACCACGCCTGCAAGTTCTGCATCATTCCCGACATGCGGGGAAAGCTGGTCAGCCGCCCGGCCCACGCCGTGCTGCGTGAGGCGGAGAAACTGGTTGAGGCGGGGGTGAAGGAATTGCTGGTCATCAGCCAGGACACCAGCGCCTATGGGGTTGACCGCAAGCATGACCTGTCCCCCTGGAAAGGGGGGGAGGTGCGGGCCCACATCACCGACCTTGCGCGTGAGATGGGCAAGCTTGGCGCCTGGGTGCGGCTCCACTACGTCTACCCCTATCCGCATGTCCGCCAGCTGATCCCGCTGATGGCCGAAGGGCTGGTGCTGCCCTACCTCGACATTCCCTTCCAGCACGCCCATCCCGATGTGCTGCGCCGCATGGCCAGGCCCGCGGCGGCGGCAAAGACGCTGGACGAAATCGCCGCCTGGCGCGCCATTGCGCCGGACCTGACCCTGCGGTCGACCTTCATCGTGGGTTATCCGGGCGAGACCGAGGCCGAGTTCCAGACCCTTCTTGACTGGCTGGACGAGGCGCAGCTGGACCGGGTCGGCTGCTTTCAATACGAAAACGTCGCCGGCGCGCGGTCAAACGCGCTGCCCGACCACGTTGCACCAGAGGTCAAGCAGGACCGCTTTGATCGCTTTATGGAAAAGGCCCAGGCGATTTCCGCCGCTAAGCTGGCGGCAAAGGTTGGAAAAGTGCTTGAAGTGATCGTGGACGAGGTCGACGAGGACGGCGCGACCTGTCGCACGATGGCGGACGCGCCCGAGATTGATGGAAACCTTTTCATCGACGAGGGCTTCGATGGGCTGGCCCCCGGTGACATCGTCAAGGTGACGGTGGATGAGGCCGGCGAGTATGATCTTTGGGGCCACCGCGCCTGAGGCCTTGCCACACGAAGGCGTTGACACAGAGGTGGACGCCAGCGACTGTCAGGCGACAGCCCGACCGGAGCACATTCAATTGGCCGACACCCCGCAGATTGCTGCCACCACGCCGTTCAAGGTTGAGGTGGAGGAAGGCAAGTCCTACTTCTGGTGCGCGTGCGGGAAATCTTCGCGGCAGCCGTTTTGCGATGGTAGCCACAAGGACACGGCGCTTTCCCGGTTGAAATGGACCGCCGAAGCGACGAAGGCAGTGTTCTTTTGCGGCTGCAAGCAAACGGCGCACGCGCCGATGTGCGACGGATCGCACAAAGGCCTGTGATCACCCGTTGCCTGGTGACCGTGCGACCTGGTGCTGCAAAATGCCCGGCTGACGCCCAAGCCCTGTGACCGCGCGTCGCTGGACCTCGCCGCGGGCAATGGCCGCGCCATATCTGGCCTATGATGAGATCACCGCCCGGCGAAACCCGTGTCCTTTACAATGAAACCTGCCCGGTCTGCCGGTTCGAGATTGACGCCTACCGTCGGCGCGCGATTGCGGACGGGCTGCCGATCCGCTTTGATGCGCTTGACAGTGCGGCTGACTGGGGGCTGACCCCCGATCAGGCAGCCCGGCAGTTGCATGTCTGGCAAGATGGCCGCGTCCTGGCGGGGCTGGAGGCGTTCCGGGCGCTTTGGTCGGCGATGCCGCGCTGGCGATGGCTGGCCCACGTGACGGGATGGCCGGTCGTGCGCCCCCTGGCTACGGCGCTATACAACCGGGTCGCCGCGCCGATCCTGTACCGCGCGCATCTTCGGCGGCAGCGGCCCGGGGCTTAGCCCACCAGCACCACGACCCAAGCCACCCCGGCGGCGATTGCGGTCAGCGCCACACAGGCCGATCCGCAGTCCTTGGCTTTTTTCGCTCTTGGGTCCTGGCCCGGGGAGAGGTGGTCCACCACCTCTTCCACGGCTGTATTGATCAGTTCAGCCGCCAAAACCAAAAGGCCAAGCGCCAGGATCAGGCCGCGCTCGGCTGGGGACAGGTCAAGCGTGAAGGCAAGGCCAGCCGAAAGACCGTTCACCACCGTCCATTGCCGCAGGGTCTTTTCCGTCGCCCAGGCCGCGCACCAGCCCTCCCAGGACCAGACAACGGTATTGGCAAAGCGCCGCGCCTCGGCGGCCAGAATGTCGCGCATGAACCCCTCCCCGCGTCTCAGCGTCGGGCGAGATTAGCCTTGACGGGCAGGTGCGTCGAGGGCGGCGCGTCGTGCGGCAAGCGCCGCGCGGGTGCATGTCACGATATGGGCGAAACGGTCGCCGCCCAGATGGACCCCGCCATACCAGCGCGAGACGACGACGATGTGGTCCACCAGACCTTCCCGCTCCAGCATCTTCAGGATTACTGCCCCTGCCCCAGCCTCTCCATCATCGTTCTTCAGGGGGCCACCTTCCGACAGGAACGCGGCCCAACTGTGATGCGTGGCTTTAGCAAAGCGGCGGCGGCTGCGCAAAGCGGCGAGAAGTGTGTCAATCTCGGCCCGGTTCCGGACCACGCCCACTGCAGCGGCATAGCGCGAGCCTCGGTCGCGCAAGATGTCTTCCAAAACGATCATTCCCCGAGTTTGACATGGGGGCTGCGCCGGGCACAGGCCCCGACTGCGAAAAAGTGCGGCGCCTGGCCCGGACGATTGCAGGCCAGGCGCCGATCAGGGCGGTGTGGTCTGTGACGCTGCGGGGTTGGGGAGTGACTTCCCGCACGCTGTCAGGCGACCAGCGCCTCGATCCCAGGTTTGTTCGGGCAGAACTCGGGCATGGCCTGTTCCGGTCCGGATCGCGCCAGCCACGATTCACAGTCAGACTTGCGAAAGCAGGCGGCGCAGCGGGTGACAAGATCCTCAAGCTCAGCGCGCTGCAGCCAGCCGTCGACCACGGCACGCGGCAGGTTCACCCCGCTGATCCGGGCCATGCCACGGGTCAGCCACCAGGCTTTCGGGGCTTCGGGATATCCGATCATGGGCAAAACTCCTCGCCAATTGCGGCCATGCTGCCGTTGGCAAGAGACGTCTGCCTTGACCCAGATCAACCGCCCGTCAATCGGCGCACGGTGGCCGCCACCTGCGCCTTGCGTTGCGCGTTCGGGGGATGGCTGCCAAGGAAGCGGTCACCCGGATCAGGCAGGCGGTCGAAAAAGCCACTGCCGCGGACGGGGTCAAACCCTGCGACCAGGGCTATCTCAGCACCAAGGGCATCGGCCTCAAGCTCAAACTCGCGCGAGTAGCTGCGGGCGGCAACCTCTGCCCCAAGGTTCTGGGCGGCGCGAACTTCGTCGGGGGTGGCGCCACCCGCTTGTGCCAGGACCCCAGCCAAGAGCGCGCCGCTCAACGCCTGGTCCTGACGCCGGGGAATGTGGCCCGCGATGTGGTGGGCCGCTTCATGCCCCAAGACGAAGGCCAGTTCATCTGCGTTGCGGGCGTCGCGGATCAGGGCCAGCGTGAAGCCGACCACCGGGCGACCGCGATCATCCAGCGTCTGGAAGGCGTTCGGCGGCTGGCCGGGGCGCTCGTCCACGACAATGCGGAAGTCGCAGTTGCGGACGGTTGCGCGGGCACGGCAGACCTGTTCGGCAACGGGTTCGACCGAAGCGAGGACCTGCAGGAAGGTCATCGCCTGGGCGCGGGCTGTCTGGTCAGCCGGGGCCGAGGCAGCCATCGGAACCGGATCGGGCGGTGGGGCGACCGTCACGCAGCCGGCAAGCGGCACCACAAGGACAGCGATCATCGTCAAGGGCAGGCGCATGTGGAACCTCGGCTGGGGTGCGCCAAGGGTAGCAAATCGCGGGGGCATGGGAAGGGTGGCTCACGCAGGTGTCATGTGGGACGGGGACGGCGCAAGTTCCGGGTCGGTTGCTTGCCGAGGGCGTCTGCCAGAATGGGAGCCTGACATGACCAACCGCCAGATCGACAGCCCCATCGAGCCGCTGACTGCCGAAGCCTTTGCGCCCTTCCGCACGGTTTGGTCGCCCCAGGGTCGCGCGGGCATCAGGTGAACCCGCGCGGCGATCTGGCGGCCCTTCCCCTTGACCTTGAATGCCCCTTCTATGCCAAGCGGAAGGAGAACCCGCGGATCACGGCCTGGAGCTGCGCGAAAGACCCGGAGGTGGTTGCCTTGGCCAGAACCCCCGGCTACCTTCCGGCCATGTTCACCATCGAGCACGAATTCGACGCCACCGTGATCACCCTTGTTGACGAGGGGGACGACCTTCCTTTGGTCGAAGACGTGATCATCAACGCGTTTGAGGATTGCGTCACGATCGACCAGATCGATCCCCGCACCGAAGAGGTGTTGCGCATCACTTTGTCGCTTGGCCAGGTGCGTGATCTTGCAGCCGCATTGAACCTGCCCGAGGGCAGTTATCGGCTTGAGCGCGGACCCGCTGACGGTCAGGCCTAGCCGCGCCCTGCAGGGTCCAGGCCAAACACATTGTCCCGCGCCTTGGCCCCGCGCAGCAGGACCAGCCGGGTCTTGGCCACGCCCATTGCGGCGGCAAGTGCGTCACGCGCGGCCTCGGTCGCGCGGCCATCTTCGGCGATGACCGTGACAGCGATGCGGATCTGGCCATCCGCCAAGGCAATGCCAGCGTGGCGCGCGTTCGGGGTCACGCGCACCGCGATGACGGCACCGGGAACGGCAAGGTGGGACAGGTCTACCATGCTGCGCGACATGCCGGTCAGGTCGGGCATCAGGCAAGCCCCAAATTGCGTCCCGAAGGACAGTGAAGCTTCGGCCAACTCTGCCTGCCCCTCTGGCCTTTCTTTGCTGCCGCCCTTAGCCTTCCTTGCAAGGGAGATCCGCCATGACCACTGCCTTCTTTTCAGATGAACGCTGTTTCTGGCATGGGGGTGGCAACTATGCCTTTACCTTGCCCGTCGGCGGCCTGGTGCAGCCGATGCCCGCAGGCCTGCCGGAGAACCCCGAAACCAAACGCCGCTTGCGCAACCTGATCGAGGTGACGGGGCTGACCCGTCACCTGTTGATGCAGGGCGCCGATGCAGCGGGCCATGCCGAGCTTTCGCGCGTCCACCCCGAAACCTATCTGTCGGCGTTCAAGGACATGTCTGATGCAGGCGGCGGCGAACTTGGACTGCGCACCCCCTTTGGCCGGGGCGGGTACGAGATTGCAGCCCTTTCAGCCGGGCTTGCGACCGCTGCCTTGCGCGCGGTGCTTACCGGCGAGGCGCGCAATGCCTATGCCCTCTCGCGCCCGCCGGGCCACCATTGCCTGCCGGATTTTCCGAACGGCTTTTGCCTTCTGAACAACATCGGCATCGCCATTCGCGCTGCGCAAGCCGAGGGTCTGGTCCGCCGCGTGGCGGTGATCGACTGGGACGTGCACCACGGCAACGGGACCGAAGCGGTCTTCTGGGAAGACCCTGACGTTCTGACCATCAGCCTGCATCAGGACCGGAACTATCCCCTCGATACCGGCGGCGTCGAGGCGGTGGGTGGGGGAGCAGGTCTTGGCTTCAACCTCAATTTGCCTTTGCCACCCGGATGCGGCCATGCGGCCTATCTGCACGCCATGGATCGGGTCGTCCTGCCGGCGCTTGACCGTTTCCAACCGGAAGCGATCATCGTTGCCTGTGGCTTTGATGCGGCGGCGGTCGATCCTTTGGGCCGAATGCTGGCGACGGCCGCCACCTTTCGTGCATTAACCAAACGTGTGATGGCCGCCGCAGACCGGTTGTGCGATGGCCGTCTGACGTTGGTGCATGAGGGGGGATATTCCGAAGTCTACGTTCCCTTCTGCGGCCATGCCGTGCTTGAGGCGTTGTCGGGTGCCCCGGTCACAGCGCCCGATCCTTTGGGCGAAACGCTAGCCAAGCGCCAGCCGGATGCGCGGTTTGACAGCTTTGCCAAGGCGTGGATCGACGAAGCAGCCGGTAGCTTCGGCCTTTAGGCCAAGGCACCGTTTCCTTCGAAGACATCGGACTGGAGCTTTCCAGGACTGCAACCGTGCGCGCGCCGGTCACCGCCCGATTTGCCCCTGACGCTCTGGCGGGGGGCGGCAGAACCCCTTACAGTCCGCGCCTGTTTCTCGACCAAGGACATCACATGCCCGCCCGCAACCAAGCCGCGCTTGAGTTTCTGCAGAACCGCCGCTCCCGCCCGGCAAAGCTTTTCACCCATCCCGTTCCAAGCCGCGACCAGCTTGAAGAAATTCTGACCGCCGCACTGCGGGTGCCCGACCATGGCAAGCTGGAACCTTGGCGCCTGATCGTGCTGCAGGGGGCGGCGTTTCCGCGCCTGGCCGATCTGGCCGAGGCAAGGGCGCGTGAACTGGGCGGCGACGCGGAAAAGATCGGCAAGGGGCGGGGACAGTATGATGCCGGCAAGCTTGCGGTTGTGGTCATATCCTGCCCCAAGCCCGCGCCGAAAGTGCCTGAGGTGGAACAGCTTCTGTCAGCAGGGGCACTGTGCTTGGGCATCGTCAATGCGGCCGAGGCGGCGGGCTGGGGTGCCTCATGGCTGACGGGCTGGCCCGCCCATGACGCCGCCTTTGCCGCCCGCGCCTTCGGCTGTACTGCGGATGAGCGGATTGTCGGCATCGTCCACATCGGCACGCCGCCGCCCGACGCACCCGACCGGCCGCGCCCCGAGCTTGCCCAACTGATCACCTGGGTCGAAGCGTGATCCTTCAGGCCTTCCTGCGCGCCCTGGCGCAACTGGGCGACCACCGCTTTCGCCGGGTGGTGGGCCTTGGTGTCCTTTTGGCGCTGGCCTTGCTGATGGCCGTCTATGCCGGCTTTCTGCAATTGGTGTGGTGGCTGACGCCCGACAGCATCAACTTGCCCCTCATCGGGCCGGTCAGCGGGGTCGAGACGCTGCTAGGCTGGGCTTCGCTTCTTGTCATGCTGGGGCTGTCGGTGTTTCTGATGGTGCCGGTCGCTTCGGCCTTCACCGGGCTTTTCCTTGAAGACGTGGCGCAAGCGGTCGAGGCGCGGCACTATCCGCTACTCCCCCCGGCCCAAGCGCTGTCCCTGGCCGAGGCGCTGCGCCAATCCGTCAATTTTCTTGGCGTCATTGTAGCGGTGAATGCGTTGGCACTGTTTGCCTACCCTTTCGCAGGCCCGGCCATCCCGCTGGTTTTCTGGGCGATGAACGGGTTTCTACTTGGCCGGGAGTACTTTACCCTGGTTGCCATGCGCCGTCTGCCCCCGGCCGAGGTGAGGGACATGCGCCGCCGCAACCGCTTGCGGCTGTGGCTTGCGGGCACGCTGATGGCCGTCCCGCTTTCGCTGCCGATTGTAAACCTGGTGATCCCGGTGCTGGGTGTTGCGACCTTCACCCATCTGTTCCACCGGCTTGTTGCCGACGCCCGTTGAGGCGCGCCCTTCAGGGCCCCATCCTGCCAAACCAGTCGAGGTCCTCTAGCGAGATCCAGCCGGACAGGATCACCCCGCAGATCACCGCCCAGATCGGCGTTGCGATCAGCGTGGTCAGTTTGGCCTTGCGGCCCACCACTTCTTCGGCCGGAGCGCCGGGCGGCGTGCCAGGCTCAACCGATCCGGTGTCACGTTGCGAAACCGGGCGAACCTGCAGCACGACAAAAAAGGTCATGAACCAGGTCACGGCATACATCACGAAGGCGGCGGTGATGGTCATGCCTGCTCCAACTCGACGAGGCAGCCGTTGAAATCCTTGGGATGCAGGAAAAGAACCGGCTTGCCATGCGCGCCGATCTTGGGATCCCCCGAGCCCAGCACCCGCGCGCCGGTGGCTTTCAGGTGGTCTCGGGCGGCCAGGATGTCGTCCACCTCATAGCAGATGTGGTGGATCCCGCCGGAGGGGTTCTTCTCAAGAAACCCAAGGATTGGGGAATTGTCACCCAAGGGGTGCAGAAGTTCGATCTTTGTATTGGGCAATTCGATGAAGATCACCGTCACGCCATGGTCCGGCTCGGGCTGCGGCGCGCCGACCTTGGCACCCAGAGCGCCCCGATACTGCGCCGCCGCGGCCTCAAGGTCCGGCACGGCGATGGCGACATGGTTCAAGCGGCCGATCATGCTGCGGTCTCCCTCCGGCGTGTGATGTGGTCGGTTATGGGCATGGCGGGTCGGCCTTGCAAGGGTCAGCCGGTCGCAGCCGTGTTAACCGGGTCTTTACCGGCGAAGTGCGACGGTAGCGGAGTTGCAAGAGGTTGCCATGCCGTTTCCGCCTGACGTCCCCTATCCCCCGCAACCGCAATTGGACGCGGAAAGGTTGCCGTTGCGCGGGCTGACCCTTCTGGTCGTGGAAGACAGCCGATTTGCCTGTGACGCCCTGCGGCTGATCTGCATCAGATCTGGTGCCCGGCTGCGGCGGTCGGAAACGCTGGCAGCTGCGCGGGCCTTTCTTCTGGGTCATCGCCCGGATGTGGTGATCGTGGACCTCGGCTTGCCGGACGGGCGCGGGGAAGGGCTGATCGCCGATCTCGCCAGGGCCGGTCTGCCAGTTCTGGCGACCAGCGGCGACCCGGAGGGTCGTGGTCCTGCCATGGTCGCAGGTGCCGCTGCGTTCCTTGACAAGCCAATCGGCAGCATCGGTGCGTTTCAGCGGCTGATCCTTGATCTGGTCGGCTATGCGGACAGCCAGTCGCGCACCGACAACGTCGCGCACAGCCCCCCACCCGCGGACCCTTTGGCCTTCCGCGATGATCTTGCCCATGCTTCAACCCTGATTGCGGGGTCGGATATCGGCTATGCCACCGGGTTCTTGCGCAGCCTTGGCCGGTCAGCCGGGGATCGCGCGCTGGAAGAGGCGGCTTTGGCCGGGAAAACCGGCCAGGGACGGCTTGCACTGGCTGACCTGGTGGCCGCCCGCCTTGCGCGCCCGCAACGGGTTTCGTGACCCCGCCTTAACCCCGCCCCGGCAACAGGGCCGGGTCACTTGTCGACCGCACCAGTCGCGTCAGGTCTGACAACCGTTCCCGCTGCCGTCCGGAGGGGTCAAAATTCTTTGGCGACAGCCAGACGGCATAAGCCTCGGCCAAAGCTGGCCATTCGCTGTCGATCACCGAAAACCATGCCGAATCGCGGTTGCGGCCCTTGATGACCATGTGCTGGCGAAACACCCCTTCAAAGCTGAACCCAAGGCGCTGCGCCGCCCGGCGGGAGGGCAGGTTCAACGCGTTGCACTTCCATTCATAGCGCCGGTAGCCCGCCTGGAACGCCCAGGCCAGCATCAGGAACATCGCCTCGGTCGCGGCCACCCCGCGCTGCATCGACGGTGAGATGCAGATATGGCCAACCTCGATCGACCCTGCCTCGGGCGTGATGCGCAGGTAACTGGCGATGCCGCCGCAGCGGCCGGTGCCGGTGTCGCGCAACACGAAAAAGCGGGGGTCATCGCCGCCCTCCCGCTCTCGCGCCCAGCGATGGTAGGCCGAGGCGGAGGCGAAGGGGCCGTAAGGCATATAGTCCCACAGGCTGTCATGGCCCTGAAAGGCGGCGTGAAGGTCAAAGGCGTGCGCCTCGGCCTCCAAGGGTTCCAGCCGGACATGGCGCCCTTCGATCGCTGATCGGTCGGGGCGGCGGGGGGGCGTCCAATTGGCAACCGGGTCGCCCAGTCTTGTATCGCTCACCACCATTCCCCCCCTTAGCCCGCGCCAAGGCTATGCCGCAGGGGGGCTGGCTGGCAAGGTCACAGGATCAGGCCGGGCGTTGCCTCCATCCGCAGGCCGGGAAAGACGGTGCCTTCCAGCACGCCCCGGTCGAGGCCGTAAAGCCCGGCCAGCGCCTGCGCCGCCCAGTCGCGCACGTCAGAGGTGGGCATCAGGTCGCGCCGGTCGTAAAGGTCAGCCTCGGCCAGACCAGGCCAGCGGCCAAGGACGCGGCCACCCTTGACCGCACCACCCGCCGCGAGCATCGCGCCGCCGGTGCCGTGGTCGGTGCCACCGGTGCCGTTTTCGTGCACCGTTCGGCCAAATTCGGTCATCGCCAGCACCACGGTCTTGCCCCAGACGTCCGGCCCAAGGCCCGCTTGCAGGCGCAGGATCGACCGTTGCAACCGCTCCAACGGGCGTTTGATGGCCCCGACCTGCCCCTTGTGCGTGTCCCACCCGGTTTGTGAGAAGGCCGCGATTCGCGCCGGTCCGCGCAGGCGTTCGGCGGCGAAATCGACGATCGGATCGATGTCCTTGCCGTCCACCGCCCCGCCCGCCAGATCAAAGGCCGAGGCTGCGGCATCGCGAAACAGGGGGTCGTCGTGGTAGACGTGATCCAGCAGGGTTTGCGCCGCAGGGCTTAGCCGCAGGTCCTGATCCGGGGCCCAGCTTTGCGCGCGGGCCGGGCCGGTCAGGATCGGCATCGCCTCACGCCCGACGGCATAGGCGGTTTCCGACCCCGCCCCCGGCAAGACCTGCAACAGCCGGTTCAGCCAGCCATCGCGCTGCGCCATGGGGGCAAGGTCGGTGCCGGTCCCGGCCTCCAGAAGGTCTTGCCCGTCGAAATGGCTGCGCTTGTCGCGGTAGGGGGTTGAGGTGGCGTGGACAAAGGCAAGCTCCCCCGCCTGCCAAAGGGGGCGCAGGCCGGACAGCGCGTCATTCAGCGCGAAGGTGCCGTCAAGGTCCGTCGCCGGTGACAAAAGCCCCCCGCGCGCGGCGGTAAAGCCCGCGTCCCCCTGCGGCTGGACCACATCCAGCCCGTCCATCGCCCCGCGCAGGATGATGACAACCAGCCGGTTGTCGCCAAAGCTGGGCGCGCCTTCGGCAAGGGTCAGCGTCGTCAGCCAGGGGTGCGCCGCTGCCGAACAGCCCGCCAGCCCCAAGCCTTTCAGGAAAAACCTGCGATCCATCATGTCACCTCTGGTTGAATTCGGGTGAGGCAAGGACCAGCCCCACCCCGTCACGCGCAGATTCAGCGGCCCCCACGGCCCAGGCCAGCCTTTCACCCGCACGGGTGCCAAGGGCCTGCGTCAGAAAGGCGCGCGGATCGGGCAGTGGCCGAACGAGCCGTTCCGGAGCGTTCATCGCCCAGTCGATCCGCGCCGCAAGGCCCTGCGGGGTGATCCAGTCCGCCGCCCGTTCAGACCAGCCATCCGGCCCCGGCGCCTGATGAAAGGGCTGGCCCATGGCGGCGAGGGGGTCCAGAAGCAGCCGCCTGACAGACTTTGGGTCCGCCTGAACGATGTCTGCAGGCGCGACCCCCAAGGCGCGCAAGGAAGCCACCGCGAAATCAAAGGGCTGGCGGGCCTTGCCTGCCTCGGCCCGCGCCGCAAGGGGGTGGGTCACCAAGGCCCCCGCCACGGCCAGAAGATCACCGCCGCTGTCACGCCAAGCCGCCTCAACCGCGGCCACAAGGGCCGGGTCGGGATCATCAGCCACGAAATGCACCACCAGCTTGTGGGCAATATGCGCCGCCGTCTCAGCCCGCGCCGCCAGATCATCCAGCGCCTGCAGGACCGGCGCGAGCCCCTTGCCAGCATAGGTCACGCCCAGCACCGTTTCCGGCCCGGGTTCCGCCCGGCCCGGATCAAACACAAACCCCTGATCGGGGCTAAGGGTCAGGCCGGTCAACAGCTCTGCCAGTTCCCGCACATCGGTCTGGCTGTAGCTGGCCCCGACCCCAAGGGTGTGCAGCTCCATCAATTCCCGCGCGAGGTTTTCGTTCAGCCCCTTGCCCCGCGACTGGCCCTTGCGCGACCCCGGACCAAATGAGGCCGCTTGATTGAGGTAGATCAGCATGCCCGGATGGGTGATCACCGCGCGCAGCATGGCGGCAAAGCGGCCGTTCACATGCGGGCGGATCGCCTCATCAATCAGGATGGCGGGCAAAGCGGCCTCAATCCGGTTGCGGGGGGCTATGGTGAAATGGTCCGCCCAGAAGGCGACCAGCCTTTCGCGCAAGACGTCTGCTGAGCCGACTGCCCGGGCAAAGGTCGCCTGCACCCCCCGCAGGGCAAGCTTCTGAGCTTCCCGCTGGACCTCTTTCCTGGCGGTGTCATCCCTGGCCTTGCGCGCGGCCTGATAGGCGGCGAGGACCGGCCCGATCTCGGCCAGCGCCACCCCCGGCCATTCGGCCAGCGCATGGTCAGGCCCGGCCAGCCGCGTCAGCATCGCATCAGGCA
The DNA here is from genome assembly GCA_027489175.1 of Rhodobacter sp. Taxonomy (GTDB): domain Bacteria; phylum Pseudomonadota; class Alphaproteobacteria; order Rhodobacterales; family Rhodobacteraceae; genus Tabrizicola. The sequence continues at coordinate 76,351 of JAIYAE010000004.1, read as the reverse complement.
TATCGCCAGCTGGAAGGCCATAGCCCCAGCGGATTGCAGCAGCCTCGGCGGTCAGCGTCATCGCGGCCTCTCCCGTTTTGCATCAGGGATGATACGGCGCTGGCCTTTGGTTCCGTCGCCGGGGGTCAGAACTGGAAATCGGCCGGATAGCTGTGGAAGCCGTCAAAATCGGCTTTGCCCAGCGGCACACCCGCATGGCGGAGTGCGGCATAGCCCATGGTCAGGTGAAAGAAAAAGTTCGGCAGCCCGTAAAGGTGCAGAAAATCGGCGCCGGTCTGTTCCAGATCGGCAAACCCCGCGCGGTGCCGGATGATCCGTGCTTCCGCCCCGTCGAAATCAGCCGGGGCCATTGCGCCCAGCATCGCCCGCGCCACGGCCAGCCGTGGCCCCAGCGCCTGCGGCAGGTCTGGCACCTCACGCCCGGCAAGGGGACAGGCGATGCGCAAGCTGAACCCCGCGGCCGTGGCGAATTGCTGGCTGGCAGGGAAGGCATCGGCGATCTGGGCATTCAGCGCCTCGGTCCCCGCCGCCTCAACCATCGCGCTGATGCGGGAAAGGTAGTGGCGGAAGACGGGGACCGAGGCGTGATACATCAGCTGTCTTTCGGGACGACGCGCAGGTTCAACTCACGCAGTTGCTGCAACGTCGGCTCCGAGGGCGCGTTCATCAGCATATCCTCGGCGCGCTGGTTCATCGGGAACATGATGACCTCGCGAATGTTCGGCTCATCGGCCAGAAGCATCACGATCCGGTCGATCCCCGCCGCGCAGCCGCCGTGGGGCGGCGCGCCATACTTGAACGCCTTGACCATGCCGCCGAACCGCTTGTCGACCTCCGAGTTCGGATAGCCCGCGAGTTCAAAGGCCTTGTACATGATCTCGGGCTTGTGGTTGCGGATGCCACCCGAGATCAGTTCGTAACCGTTGCAGGCAAGGTCGTACTGGTAGGCGTAGACGCCCAGCGGGTCGCCCGACAGCGCCTCCAGCCCACCCTGAGGCATCGAGAAGGGGTTGTGGGAAAAGTCAATCTTCCCGTCGTCGGTCTTTTCATACATCGGGAAATCGACGATCCAGGCGAACTTGAAGCAATCCTTTTCGGTCAGCCCGAGTTCCTCGCCAATCACATTCCGCGCGCGGCCAGCGATCGGTTCAAAAGTCTCAGGCTTGCCGCCAAGGAAGAAGGCCGCGTCGCCCTTTTCCAGGCTAAGCTGCAGGCGGATCGCCTCGGTCCGTTCCGGGCCGATGTTCTTGGCCAAAGGACCGGCGGCTTCCATGCCTGACCCATCCTCAGCTTCACGCCAGAAGATGTAGCCCATCCCCGGCAGCCCCTGCTGTTGGGCAAAGGCGTTCATCCGGTCGCAGAATTTGCGGCCCACGGGTTCACCCGATGGCCCCTTGGGTGCCGGAATGGCGCGGACTTCGTTGCCCGCCTGCTCCAGCAGTTTCGCGAAGATCGCGAAGCCGGAGCCGCGGAAATGCTCGCTCACGTCTTGCATCCGGATCGGGTTGCGCAGGTCGGGCTTGTCGCTGCCGTACCACTTCAATGCGTCGCGATAGGCGATGCGGGTCCAGTCGGAATAGGTCTTCTTGCCCGGCGCGAATTCTTCGAAAATCCCCTGCACCACCGGCTGTACGGCGGCGAAGACGTCTTCCTGCTCGACAAAGCTCATCTCGATATCAAGCTGGTAGAAATCGGTGGGCGAGCGGTCGGCACGGGGGTCTTCATCGCGGAAGCAGGGGGCGATCTGGAAATAGCGGTCGAACCCCGCCACCATGATCAGCTGCTTGAACTGCTGCGGCGCCTGCGGCAGGGCGTAGAACTTGCCCGGATGAAGGCGCGACGGCACCAGAAAATCCCGCGCGCCTTCGGGGGACGAGGCAGTGATGATCGGTGTCTGGAATTCGTTGAAGCCCTGCGCCCACATCCGGTTGCGGATGCTGCGAACGACGTTTGACCGCAGCATCATGTTGCGGTGGAGCTTCTCGCGCCGCAGGTCAAGGAAGCGGTAGGTCAGGCGGGTTTCCTCGGGGTAGTCGACATCGCCAAAGACCGGCATCGGCAGCTCTTCGGCGGCGCCAAGGACGGTCAGGCCAGTGGCGTAAACCTCAATCTCGCCGGTCGACAGCTTGGGGTTCACCAGGGATGCATCCCGCGCCTTCACCCGCCCGTCGATCCGCACGACCCATTCGGCGCGGACCTTTTCGATGTCGGCAAAGGCAGCGCTGTCAGCGTCCGCGATCACTTGCGTGATCCCGTAATGGTCACGCAGGTCGATGAAGAGGACGCCGCCATGGTCACGCACCCGGTGGACCCAGCCGGCCAGCCGCACCTCATGGCCCACATGGGCTTTAGTCAGGTCGGCGCAAGTGTGGCTGCGGTAGGCGTGCATGTCCGTTCCCCTTTCGAGGGCTTTTCCAGTGATCGCGCCGATACACCTTGCCCAAGGCCCCAAGTCAACCCCGCCGCCCATTCTATGTCTCCAAATATCCCCGCCGGAGGCTTCTGCGGCCGACTGCGGAAGCCTCCGGCGGGGAAATTTAAGGACATAGAATGCAGGGGATCAGTCCACGCACTGCATTGCCAACCCAAAGCCGGACCTTTGGCAGATCGGCGGTCATGAGCACCTCTTCCGGGCAGGCAATCTCGGCCCGTAGGACGCCGGGCAGAAGGCCCGACGTCAAAGGCGGCGTCCGCAGGCCCTGACCCCGGTCGAAAAAGACGGTGGTGATGGTGCCGTCGCAGACCTCACCGCGTTCGTTCTGGAAGATCATCTCATCCAGCCCATCGGGCAAGGCGGCGCGGGTCTGGTCGTAAAGCGCGCGGTTGGTGGATTTCACCTGAAGCCATGGGTCCAAGGCGGCAAGGCGATCCGGGGCGAGGCCGATGCGCCATTCTGGCTTGGTCGGGGGCAAAGCGGTGGCTTGCCAGTCCACGGCCCCTGCGGCGTCCAGCGTCAGGCGCAGGCGGGCGGGGTGGTCGGGACCTTGGGGCGCAAGGGAAGGGCAATCCCAGCCCAGAAGCGCGGCGCTGCGCTGCAGCCGCACCATGTGCAGCGGCAAGCGCGGGGCGGCGCGGCCATCCCAGAGCATCGTCTCAATGAGCCTCAGCCCCGGCTGACGGCCGCCTTCACGAAGCGCGCTTTCCACAGCGCCTCCTCCCATTCGCCATCGACGGTCGACCCGTGGGTCAGCCCGCCGCCCACATTCATCACGATTTCTGCCCCGGTGACCGACAGGGTGCGGATCGCCACGCTGAAATCGGCCTCGCCCGTCGGTGACATCCAGCCCACGGCCCCGCAATAGACACCGCGCGCCTGACGTTCGACCGCGCGGATGATTTCCATCGCGCGGATCTTTGGCGCACCGGTCACTGACCCGCAGGGAAAGAGTGCCGTCATCAGTGCAGGCAAAGCCGGCGGCCCCTCCAGCACCCCTTCGACGGTTGAGGTCATCTGATGCACCGTCGAATAGCTTTCGATGGCGTAAAGCGCTGGCACCTTCACAGACCCGACGCGCGCCAGACGGCTGATGTCGTTGCGCAGAAGATCCACGATCATCAGGTTTTCGGCGCGGTCCTTTTCATCGGCCAGAAGCCCCGCGATGATCGTGGCATCTTCGGCCGCGTCCTTGCCACGGGGTCGGGTGCCCTTCATCGGGCGGGTGACGATCTTGCCCGCCTTGACCCGGAAGAACAGTTCGGGACTGCGTGACACGACGATCGGCCCGACGCCCAGATCGACATAGGCCCCATGCCCAACGGCCCCCGTGCGCCGAAATGCGCCGTAAAGGCCAAGTGGCGTGCCGGTTTCCAGCCGCGCCGCCATCGGAAAGGTCAGGTTGACCTGATAACAGTCGCCCGAGGCGATCCAGTCGAAAACTTTGCGCGCCGCACTGCCATAGGCGCGGCGGCTGACCATGGGTTCGGGTGCGGTCATCGCGGTCTGGCGCCCTTCATCCGCCGCCCGGGCCAAGGCGGGGCCAGCTTCTGACGGACCGTCATAGACGCCCAGCGCCACAAGCGGTCCGGGACGTTTCCGCGGCATCAGATGCGCCAGCTTTGGTTCCAACGCATAGCCTGCCTCATAGCCGACATAGCCCGCGAGCCAAGCGCCCTTGGCGCGCGCCGCTTCGGCCTTCTGCAGGGCGGGCAGAACGTCACGCGGGGACCAGGCGGCAATCACCCTGCGCGGCGCTTCAAACAGCACCGGCCTGTCCGCCGGACCATGTTCCAGAAGGATCACCGCGCGCCCCTGTTGCCTCTTGGTTCAGATAGGCCGATCCCCCGAACCGCGCCAGTGCCTTTCCCGCCTTGCCAGCACCCGGAAGCGACACCACCCTGCCCGCCGCGGCGGCCCTTGGTTTGCCCCTTGCGCCCCCCCGGCTTCTGACTATAACCCGCACAATTTTGCGCGACAGATAGGGGCCGACCATGCCGAAGCGGACAGACATCCATTCGATCATGATCATCGGCGCCGGGCCCATCGTCATCGGTCAGGCCTGTGAGTTTGACTACTCTGGCGCTCAGGCCTGCAAGGCCCTGCGCGAGGAAGGTTACCGGGTCATCCTGGTGAACTCGAACCCCGCGACAATCATGACCGACCCCGGTCTCGCCGACGCGACCTATATCGAGCCGATCACCCCCGAAGTCGTCGCCAAGATCATCGAAAAGGAACGTCCTGATGCGATCCTTCCCACGATGGGTGGGCAAACCGGCCTCAACACCGCGCTGGCATTGGCCGACATGGGCGTGTTGGATAAGTTCAAGGTCGAGCTGATCGGCGCCAAGCGCGAAGCCATCGAAATGGCAGAAGATCGCAAGTTGTTCCGCGAAGCGATGGACCGGATCGGCCTGGAAAACCCCAAGGCCACGATCATCGCCGCCCCGAAACTGCCCTCAGGCAAGTATGACATTGCCGCCGGCGTGGCCGAGGCGATTGCCGCCATCGAATATGTCGGCCTGCCCGCCATCATCCGCCCTGCCTTCACCCTTGGCGGCACTGGTGGGGGCGTCGCCTACAACCGGGACGACTACGAGGCGATTGTCCGGTCCGGTCTGGAAGCCTCGCCGGTAGCACAGGTGCTGGTCGATGAATCCCTTCTGGGCTGGAAGGAATTCGAGATGGAGGTGGTCCGCGACAAGGCCGACAACGCCATCATCGTCTGCTCGATCGAGAACGTCGATCCGATGGGCGTGCACACAGGCGATTCCATCACCGTAGCGCCGGCGCTGACGCTGACCGACAAGGAATACCAGATCATGCGCAACGGCAGCATCGCCGTGCTGCGCGAGATCGGGGTCGAAACCGGCGGGTCCAACGTCCAGTGGGCGATCAACCCTGCCGACGGCCGCATGGTGGTGATCGAGATGAACCCCCGCGTGTCGCGGTCCTCGGCGCTCGCGTCCAAGGCCACTGGCTTTCCCATCGCCAAGATCGCCGCGAAACTGGCGGTCGGCTACACGCTGGATGAGCTTGACAACGACATCACCAAGGTCACGCCCGCCAGCTTTGAGCCGTCCATCGACTATGTGGTCACCAAGATCCCGCGCTTTGCCTTCGAGAAATTCCCCGGCAGTGAGCCGAACCTTACCACCGCAATGAAATCGGTGGGTGAGGCGATGGCCATTGGCCGCACCATCCATGAGTCGCTACAGAAGGCCCTTGCCAGTCTGGAAACCGGCCTTGCCGGCTTTGACGAAATCGCCATCCCCGGCGCTCCGGACAAGGCTTCTGTCGTGAAGGCCCTAGGTCAGGCCACTCCAGACCGTCTCCGCATCATCGCTCAGGCCATGCGGCACGGCCTGACCAACGACGAGATCAACCAGATCACCGCGTTCGATCCGTGGTTCCTGGCCCGCATCCGCGAAATCATCGACACCGAAGCGACGATCCGCAAACAGGGCCTGCCCACCAACGCCGACGGCCTTCGCCAACTCAAGATGATGGGCTTCACCGATGCCCGCCTTGCCAAGCTGACCGGCCGGGATGAGGCGCAGGTTCGCCGCGCCCGTCAGCGCCTGGGTGTGACAGCCGTCTTCAAGCGCATCGACACCTGCGCGGCTGAGTTCGAGGCCCAGACGCCGTACATGTATTCCACTTACGAACATCCCGCGATGGGCGATGTGGAATGCGAAAGCCGCCCGACCAAGGCCAAGAAAGTGGTCATCCTTGGCGGCGGCCCGAACCGCATCGGCCAGGGGATCGAGTTCGACTACTGCTGTGTCCATGCCTGCTACGCCCTCACCGCGGCGGGCTATGAGACCATCATGGTCAACTGCAACCCCGAAACGGTTTCGACCGACTATGACACCTCTGACCGCCTGTATTTCGAACCGCTGACGCTGGAGCACGTCCTCGAAATCCTCCGGGTGGAGCAGGAGAACGGCACCCTCCACGGCGTCATCGTCCAGTTCGGCGGGCAGACCCCCCTGAAGCTGGCGAATGCGCTGCACGCCGAAGGCATCCCGATCCTTGGCACCACCCCCGACGCTATCGACCTTGCCGAAGACCGTGAGCGGTTTCAGGGCCTTCTCCACAAGCTTGGCCTGAAACAGCCGCACAATGGCACCGCCCGCAGCCGGGACGAGGCGTTCGAGGTTGCCAAGGATGTCGGCTATCCGCTGGTGATCCGCCCGTCTTTCGTGCTTGGCGGCCGCGCGATGGAGATCATCCGCGATGACGCCCAGTTGGAACGCTATATCCGGACGGCCGTGCAAGTGTCGGGTGACAGTCCTGTCCTCCTCGACAGCTACCTGTCGGGCGCGATTGAGGTGGACGTTGATGCCCTGAGCGATGGCCGGAACGTCCATGTCGCCGGGATCATGGAACATATCGAAGAGGCGGGTGTGCATTCAGGCGACAGTGCCTGCTGCCTGCCGCCGCATTCCCTGACGGCGGATACCATCGCGGAACTCAAGCGCCAGACCGTCCAGATGGCCCTTGCGCTGAACGTCGTCGGCCTGATGAACGTGCAGTTTGCGATCAAGGACGGCACGATCTACGTGCTGGAAGTCAACCCGCGCGCCTCGCGCACCGTGCCATTCGTGGCCAAGGCCACCGATAGCGCCATCGCCTCCATCGCCGCCCGGCTGATGGCGGGTGAGCCTTTGTCGAACTTTCCCTTGCGTGCAGCCTACCCGGCAGGCGTGGGCCCCGACACCGACTTGCCACTGGCCGACCCGAATACCCTTGCGGACCCGATCACGCCCTGGTTCAGCGTCAAGGAGGCCGTGTTGCCCTTTGCCCGCTTCCCCGGCGTCGATCCGGTTCTTGGGCCGGAAATGCGCTCGACGGGCGAAGTGATGGGTTGGGATCGCACCTTCGCGCTGGCCTTTCTCAAGGCGCAGATGGGGGCGGGAACGCATCTGCCAGAAGCAGGACGCGTCTTCCTCAGCGTGAAGGACATGGACAAGACCGACGCCCTGGCCGCAGCCGCGCGCGATCTTGTGGCGCTTGGCTTCACGATTGTCGCAACCAAGGGCACCGCCGCCTGGCTCGGCCAGCACAAGGTGCCAAGTGAAAGCGTCGCCAAGGTCTATGAGGGCCGCCCGAACATCGTTGACCGGCTGAAGAACAACGACATCGCCTTGGTGATGAACACCACCGAAGGCACCCAAGCCATCAGCGACAGCCGCGACATCCGCCGCGTGGCGCTGATGGACAAGATCCCCTATTTCACCACTGCTGCCGCCAGCATTGCAGCTGTCGCCGCGATGCGGGCGCGGGGGGAAGGCTACGGGGTAAGGACGCTGCAAGGCTAGGCCCCGCCCGCACCGGATTGCTGCCGACCGGGCCTGCGCGCTTTTCCTTCAGATTTCCCGGGAACCAAGCCCTTGGGTCTGGCGTTTCCCCATGACGCCAAACGCGGGGCGGGGTTCGGCATTCAAGGAAATCTCGGCACAATGACCGACAGAAGCGCTTTCGATCCGGTTATTTCGGCCGCACCCTCAACCCATGCCACGCTGACCGGAGAGCCGTATGCGGGCGGACAATTCGACAGGTCTGACACAGTCCTTGCTCGACGTGTCAACTGGATGTCGGCGATCTCGATCTGCATCGGTGCCGCGATCCTGCATTTCGGCAGCGAGGTCTTCCTGCCCCTGGCCATCGCCACGCTGATTGCCTTTGCCTTGTCGCCGTTGATCTCGGCCTTGCGACGCCGCGGTATGCCCCGGATGGTTGCCGTGCTGACAGCCGTCACGGTGACCTTCGGACTGATCGGCCTGACGCTGGCAGTGATGGGCACGCAGGTCGGTCTCGTCGTGCAAAGCCTGCCCACCTATCAAACCAACATCATCACCAAGCTTGAGACTTGGACGGCAGCCGAAGGCTCCTCCAACGTCTTGGGACAGTTTGTCGAGATGATCTCTCGGATCAATGACGAGATCAGCAGTTCGCTGGCGGCAAGCTCAGGCGCGGGCGCGGAACCGGGTCAGCCGATGACCGTTGAAGTCGTTGAAAACCAAAGCTTCTGGCAGTTGATCCGCGATGTGCTCTTCCCCGTCATCAGCCCGCTGGTGACCGCTGGCCTTGTGATCGTCGTGGTGATCTTCATGCTGCTTGAGCGGGATGACATTCGCGACCGCTTCATCCGCCTGACCGGCGCAAACGACCTGCACCGCACCACCGAAATTCTGGAGGACGCCGGTGCGCGGGTTGCAAGCTATCTACTGACCCAGATCCTTGTAAACGTAATCTACGCTGTGCCGATCGGCCTTGGCCTTTGGATCATCGGCGTGCCGAACCCGTTGCTCTGGGCATTCATGACCCTAATCCTGCGGTTCGTGCCGTACATCGGGTCGGTGATCGCCGCGACCCTGCCATTGACGGTCGCCTTTGCTGCCTCTGCTGACTGGTCGATGGTGCTCTGGACAGCGGGGCTGTTCCTGACCGTTGAGGCGATCACCTCAAACATCATCGAGCCGCGGCTTTACGGGTCTCGGACCGGGGTTTCGCCGTTGGCGGTCATCATTTCGGCCATCGTCTGGACCTGGATCTGGGGGCCGATGGGGCTTATCCTGTCGACGCCCTTGACCGTCTGCCTTGTGGTCCTGGGCCGCTACCTGCCGCAATTCGAAGTGTTCGACATCCTCTTCGGGGATGAACCGATGCTGGCGCACCATGCGCGGCTTTATCAGCGGTTGCTGTCCGGCGACACGGTGGAATCGGTGACCCGCGCGGAAGAAGCGCTGGAGCAGGATTTCCTCGCCGACTATTATCAGACTGTCGGGCTACCGGCCCTTCTCTTGGCCCAAAGCGACTATGACCGCGGCGTCCTGACCCAGGCGCAAGAGGAAGGCATGTCACGGTCTGCCATGCGATTCCTGCAGGCGCTTGAACCGGTGGTGGCCGAAGAACGCGCCGAACTTGCGGCCGAGGCGGCGCTGATCGATGCCGCAGTGGTGGAAGGGGTCGAGGCTGCAGCCCAGACCGATACCACCCCGTTTCGCATCATCGTGGCCGGTGGCCGCAGCAATCTTGACGATGTGGCCGCCCGCATGCTGGGCCAGGCCCTGGCGGCTGAAGGGGCGGATGTCACTGCACTCCGCCGCGCCGACCTGCCGGCATTCTATGCGACTGGCGCAGACCCTGCCCGCCCCGGCTGCGTGGTTCTGAGCTTTCTTGACCCGACGCCGGCGCGCGCGTCGCTCCTTATCGTGCGGCGCCTCAAGCGGGCGATGCCGGGGCTGCGGGTGGGCGTGGTGATCTGGCAGATGCCGGATGCGGTGACCGAACAGGGATTGCGCAGTGGCGGCACGGGTGCCGAAGCAAGCTCTACCCCGGCGTCACACGAAACCCGGACCTTGTCCAAGGCCACGGCCCTTTCCCTGCGCGACGCAGAAGAGATAGGCGCAGATTTCGCCGTCACCTCGATGGAAGCGGCGATGGCGGCGGCCTTCATCGTCGAACAGGGCAAACCGCTGGACGCCCCGCAGGCCCGGGCCCGGCGTCGGCGGTCACAGGCACCGCTCGCCATGGTCGGCTGACCGTCAGCTTTGCACTTTGGTCGGGGGCATTGGGGAACCAAGACCCAGGCCCGGCGTTGAATAGGCAGACACCGACTGCCGGTGCAGACAAACGCCAGTCCCCGATGGAAAGGACAAAATCATGCAAGCGCTAACCGCGGACCAGAAGGTCCAGCCCACCGCCTTGATCGCCCTCCATGACCAGACCCGGAACGCCATCCGCGGCTTTGCGGTCATGGTGGAAAAGGCCGAACCGTCATTCCAAGGCACGGTTCACCAGTTCCTGTCCTTGCACAAGCGCCAGGCCGAAACGCTGCTGCAGCTTTTGCAGCTGCAAGGCCAGAACGTTGACCGCGACGGCACACTGATGGGCGCCGTCAATGAGGTTGTGGTCTCGGTGCGTGCCTTCTTTGACGAGATTGACGCCGACACGTTGCAGCAGATCCGCAACGGCGAAGATCATATCCTGAAGGCCTTTGATGCAGCCATTGCAGAACAAGGCGGCGCCACTGCCGACCAGCTGCGCGCGCTGCGGGCCGAACTGACCCAGCTTCTGGCTACCGTCTGACCGGACATCCCGCAGACATCTGCTTTTCAACGAAATGACCGGGGGCCGTCAGGTGCCCCAATGACCCGAATGGAGACCATCATGAACACGACCGAATTCAAGGACAAACTGGGCGCCACTGCTGACCAGGCCAAGCACATTGCCGCCTCGGCCGTCGACACCGCCACCGATGCGGGGCGGACCGTCGCTGCAGAGGTGAAAACCTATGCCACGGAAACGCTGGAAACCGTGAAAGACGCGGCTGTGGAAAAGGCCGGTGTTGCCCGGGACACGTTGGTTGACGCGGCAGATCGGCTTGCCGACCAGCTGGAATCCGAAGCCAGCGATGCGAACGGCGTGTCGGCGCGGGTCTTGAACGGGCTGGCTAGTGGCGTGACCTCGGTCAGCGACCGCCTGCGTGGCCGCAATCTGGGGGACCTTCTGGCGGACGCGCAGGACTATGCCCGCCGCAACCCCGCAACTTTTGCGGTTGGCGCCGCTGTGGCAGGCTTTGCCCTGGCGCGGTTCATCGGTGCCACTGCTGCCCGCCAGACAGCCGCCGCCCGCGTGGCCGACGCAACGGATCGCTTTTACCGCGATGCCGCCCGTCGCACCGCGGACAGCCATGGCCAGTCGGCGGCACAGAAGGCCAGCCAGGGATGACTGAGCGGTCGCAAGGGACAGACCCTGATCGGGGCACCGCCGGCTTGTTTGCCGATGTCCTGACCGGGGTTTCCCGACTGGTCCAGGGCGAGCTGGAGCTCGCCCGGGCCGAGGCGGCGGAACGGCTGCAACGCCTTCGGCGATCTGCGGTGCAAAGCGCGATTGCGCTCGTTCTGGGCATCACGTCCGTCAACGTGCTGGCTGGCGCGGCCGTAGCCTTGATAGCCACCTTGGGGCTCTCGCCGACTTGGGCTGCGGTCGTGGTTGGTGGAGGGCTTTTGCTTGTTGCCCTGGGCTTTGCGCAGCATGCGGCACAGTTGTTGCGCGATGCCGGAAACCTGCCCCAGCGCAGTGGCGCCTCGATCAAGCGCGACGTTGAGATCCTTGTATCCGGGGTGAGATCTGATGGACAGGCATGACGCTTTACCTGCGGGCAAGCCCCCGCGCTCACCCGCCGCAATCGCCGCGCAGCTGGAAAACGACCGCGCCGCCCTTGCGCAGTCCATCGAAAGCCTGCGCGACCGTCTGAAACCGGACGCGATTATGGACGACGCGCGCGATTTCGCACGGACCAATGTCGCCCCATTTGCCCAAGTCCTGGAAGGTGCCGTTCGCGCCAACCCGGTGGCTGCGGTGCTGGTCGGTGCAGGGATGGCGTGGCTGGCCCTTGGGCGGCGATCCTCGCCTGATCCTGCCCTTGCCGACACCGACCGCACCTGGGGAGACGACATCGAAACGCCGCTCGACATCGCCCGTCATGACCTGGACGAAATTGCCAGTGCGGCTCTGCACCCCGTCGACGCATCGCACACTACCGGTCACATGATTGACGACCGGCCCCTGCTGGCTGCCGGTATCGGCATGGCGGTCGGGGTTGCCGTCGGCGCGGTCCTGCCTGGGACGGCGACCGAGGACCGGCTCTTTGGCCCCGGGCGTGACAAACTTCTGGCACAGGCCAAAAGCCATTTGCGCCAGGAGCAAGACAAGGTGGCGCGGGCGGGCGTGGATTTGGCGGTCAGGATGGCCAGCGACCTGATCCTTGCCCCTGCGAAGACACACAAGGCAACCGCCTAAGCCGGCCCATCACCTGCCCTGGGAACCGTCGCCGGTTCGGTGCGTTGTAAGGATGCTCGTTCCTGCAGGATGTCCCTCCCTGCAGCTAGGCCCAAGGGGCGCTCTCTGCTCTTGGCCTTTACTTGCCGCCGATACGACCTGCTCCGCGTTGCAGGTCGTGTCGGCGGCATTTTCCTTACATCAGCGGACGACGGTCCAAAGGCTCGGGCGCGGATCCGGCATAGGCGGCCAGTCTCGCCCGATCCTTGATGTCCAGATAGCCATCGACCCAGCGAGCAAGCCCCGACTTCCGCAGCGCCATCAAGGTCTTGTTGGTGTGGACCAGTGACAGGCCCAGCGCATCGGCCAGGTCCTGCTGGCGAAAGGCCAGCGGCACGACACCGTCCTTTTCAAGCCCCACAACCCGCAATCGGTAGTGCAACCGCAAAAGCGCCCAGGCAATGCGCTTGGCCCCGCTGCGCTGGCCCAGGGCGGTCAGGCTTTCCCCTAAAAGATGCTCTTCCACTGCGGCGATCCAGGTCAGGTCATAGGCGCGCGCCGGATGCGCCTTGAACATGTTCCACAGGTCCGACCGGTTGAAGACGCACAGCACCATCGCCGTCGCGGTTTCGACCGAATGCTTCATCTCGCCCATGATTCCGGCCTGCAAGCCGATGAAATCCCCGGGAAAGAGGAAGCTGATGACCTGCCTGCGCCCGTCCTCCAGCGTCTTGTAGCGCGTGCCCATGCCGGAAAGGACGGTAAAGACCTGCGGGCTGTTTGACCCTTCCATCAGCACGGTCGATCCGGCGTCCACCGTCAGCTCACCCGTCTTGAATTTCAGCATGAAGGTCAGCTCTTCCTCGGTGAAGGGCAGGAAGTACTGGCAGCGGCGAAGCGGGCATTTATCGCAGGGGATGACCATTCTCTTGCTTTCCTATGTCGCAGTTTAATGCGCCGATTTGCGAACAGTCCCAAGGTAGCATCTGGAATTGAAGGGAATCTGGATGCAAAACCTATGTGATCGCAGCCCGGACCCGGTGTTCGTGGTTGTCTTGCGCGAATTTCTGGTCGCACGCGACATCGAAATGATCATCCGCGGGATGGCGGCCGAGGCGCGTGTCATCCTCGCACGGACCCTGGACGAAGCGATTGCGGCTATGCCGCAGGGTCGGATCAAAGCAGCCTTCGTCCAGGTTGATCCGCAGGATTTCGCCCAGTCCGCCCTCGGCCAGCGCGTCGCGACTGACGGCGGCCGCACGGTCCTCGTCGGTAGCGAGTCCGGCGTCGGCCTGCCAAAAGGCTGGGCCGAACTGCCTTTTCCTTTTGCCGAAAGTGATGTTTCGGCTTTGCTTGCAGCCGATGGCTGCAACGCCGCTTGAACGGACGCCGACCTACGGAAAAGCCCCGGCTGGTATGCCGGGGCTTTGTCGTCGAAGGGTCGAAGCAGGCTTATTTCAGCCGCTCCACCACGCCATTGGCGAATGTGGCGATCATCGAGTCATAGAAGACGCGGCTGTCGGCCGGAATGGTGGTCACGTCCAGCTCTGGCGGAAGCATCGGCTTGGCCGAGTTGACGTCGACCGTCAGCTCATAGGTGCCAAAACGGCTGTTGTCCGTGTCATGGGTCATCTTCACGTCGCCGACCAGACGGGTATCGGCCAGGCCAAGCTGCTCGGTCAGACCGCCGGACAGCGACACTTCTTCCAGGTCGATGATGATGTTCACACCGTCATCCGCGATCTGATCGGTGATGCGCGAGACGATGGCGTTTTCCAGATCGTCAGCGACCGAGGTCCAGTATGCGGCAGCAGCCGGGTTGCCGATGGCGTCCAGCTCGACGCTCACTTCAACGGCTTTCACCGTCGGGGCAGTCTGGGCAAGGGCGGCAGTGGTCAGGGTAAGGGCGGCAAAGCCACCGATTGCGAATGCGCGAAACATGGTAGTCTCCGAATGTTGTGGGTGCTGCAGAACGATCCTGCAGCGACATCAAGGAAACGCCCTTGTCAGGGTATGGTTCCGTGCAAATCCTTAAAATAAAAAAGAAAAGCCCAAGGAGACTATCCTTGGGCCGTTCCGTCAACAAAGGTCACTGCGTTCAGGCGTGCAGCGTTTCTGTGCTGGAAAAGAACATCGCTTGCGACACCGCAGAGCGGACCTGTTCTTCAGCATAGGGTTTGGTGATCAGGAAGGCCGGCTCTGGCCGTTCGCCCGTCAACAGCCGCTCAGGGAAGGCGGTGATGAAGATGACCGGGACATCCGGCACCATTTTCAGGATGTCGTTGACGGCGTCGATGCCTGATGACCGGTCAGCCAGCTGGATATCCGCCAGGATCAAATCCGGCTGATGGCGTTTTGCCAGCTCGATCGCCTCGGAACGGGTGGCGGCGATGCCGGTCACATCATGGCCCATCTCACGCACGATGGCGGCGATGTCCATCGAGATGATCGCCTCATCTTCAATGATCATCACCCGCCCTGTGACCGAAGCCTGCATCTCGCGGACCGCGGTGTCGATCAGAATGTGAACGTGGTCGAGGTCGGTTTGCATGATCTGGGCAATCTCGAACGGGGAGAAGCCTTCGATGACCTGAAGCAGCAGGGCCTCGCGGGTGTTTGGCGTCAGCCCGGCCATATGGGCCTGGGCGACCGCAGAGAACCGGGTGTCAGCTTCGCCGACCGGAGCGCCAGCACTGGACCAGACCACATGGAAGACGTGAAACAGTCCGACCCGCGGTTCCGCAGCCTCGGGCAGCGCCGACATGTCCTCAAGCAGAGCCTCAAGCGTGGCGGCAGCAAAGCGGTCACCGGTTGTCTGGCTGCCAGTAAGCGCCCGGGCATAGCGGCGTAGATAGGGCAAGTTGGCACTGATCGCCGCGACCAGATCCGGCATAGCTTCGGCTTGCATCGATTTCTCTCCCTCGACGGCAGTTTTTTCGGGAACCAAACGTTTTGATCCGGCGTTTGGTTCCATGATAAGAGAAGCAGGCGCAAAAAAGATGTATGCAGGTATGCCAGACAGCAATCCGAAATCAAAGGTTCGCCATCAGATCGACGAGAACCTTAAGCGGATCTATGATGAGACCCTGAAGGAAGAGATTCCGGACCGGCTGACCCAGCTGCTGGAGCAGCTGCGCAAGAAGGCGACGGATGACAGCGGAAAGGCCTCGTGATGGCCAGCGAACCGCGCGCGGCCACGGATGCCGCTGATCCTGCCGTCCTGTCGGCCGATGCGACGGAGGAAAATCCTCGTGACCAGCTGGTCGGCTACCTGCCGTCATTGCGCGCCTTCGCGATGAGCTTGACGCGGAACCGCTCTGCGGCAGACGATCTTGTTCAGGACACCATCGTCAAGGCGTGGTCGAACATCGAGAAATATGCCATCGGGACCAACCTGCAGGCCTGGCTCTTCACCATCCTGCGCAACACCTATTACTCGTCGCTCCGCCGCACCCGGCGTGAGGTGGCAGACCCAGAAGGCATCCATGCCCAGGGCCTCTATGTGCGGCCTGACCATGACGGGCGTCTGGCTTACCGTGACTTTCAGCGTGCGTTTGACCAACTGTCCCCCGAACATCGTGAGGTTCTGACCCTGGTTGGCGCATCGGGCTTTTCCTGTGAAGAAGCCGCCCTCACCATGGGTGTCGCCGTAGGGACCGTGAAAAGCCGCGCCAGCCGGGCCCGCAAACGTCTGTCGGAACTGATGGGTCTGGCCGAAGGGGAAGACGCGTTTTCCGGGGTCGACCAGGCCAGCATGGCCGTCATGGGCCGGTCCGGGATGCAAGCTGCATGACGTCGCCCCCACGGCGGCAATTCGCCTCGCGTTTTGCAATCCGGTTTGCGATCATTCTGGCGCTGGCCATGCTGCCAGCGGGATTTTTCGCCTTCATCCAGACCAGCGCATTGGAACGTGAGGTTCAGTCGCGCAGCGAACTTGCGCTTATGGGGGCCACCCTGCAGGCCGCCGCAGCCGAAACCAGCCTGATCGGCCGCGTGCGCGGCATGGTCGGCAGCCTTGCCAGCGCGGTGCCCCTAGTCCTAGACGATCCAGCCGCCTGCGAAGCGATGATGAGCCAGTTGGCCGAGGTTGAACCTCTGGCCTCGGTCATTGCCTATGTTCCGACATCGGGACTGATGACCTGCTCTTCCGTGGGACGCGAGTTTGACTTCTCCTCCGATCCGCTGTTCCAGAAGGTCCGCGACATTCAAGCGCCCTACCTTTGGATCAACCCGCGCGCCCCAGTTGCCCAAACCTCGGTCGTTGGCATTTCCCATCCGGTCTACGATCAGGGTGGCACCTATGTCGGCTACGCCGTGATGACCGTTCCCCACAAATCGATCGACGCGCTGCGCTTCTCGGCCATGGTCGCCGGATCCGAACTTGAGAAATCGACAGCTTTCTGGACCTTCGACAAGGCGGGAACGCTGCTGACCTCGAACCTTGACCTTGCCGTGGCAGAGCAGCAATTGCCGGCAAACCGACCATTGGCCGACTTTGTTGGTCGCGAGGGTAGCGTGTTTCGCGCCACCTCGATAACGGGCGAAACGATGACCTATGCCGTCGTGCCCATCATCTCAGATGAACTCTATCTGATGAGCAGCTTTCGCTCGGACGCCTCGCTTTTCGCGCGGTATGAGGGGATAACGGTCTACCTGCCGACCTTGCTGATGTGGTTGGTTGGGCTGGCAGTCTCCGGCTTTGCGGCCGAGTTTCTGGTGACCCGCCATGTGCGCACGCTGAACCGCTCCATCGTCAGCTTTGCCCGGGGGGACCGGCGCCTGCAGGTCATTGATCTGCGCAATGCCCCGTCCGAATTGGACGAACTGGCCAAGGCCTATCAGTCGATGACGGAAAGCATCACCCGCAGCGAAGCTGAGCTAGAAGATTCAGTGCACCAGAAAGAAGTGCTCCTGCGTGAGGTTCACCACCGGGTGAAGAACAACCTGCAGCTGATCTCGTCGATCATGAACATCCAGATCCGCAGCGCCAAAAGCGGCGAGGCGAAAGACCTGCTGAAGAACCTGCAGGAACGGATCATGAGTCTGGCCACCGTCCACCGGGGGCTTTACCAGACCAGCGGCCTCGCCGATGTCCGCGCGCGAGAACTGATCCCCGACATCGTGCGGCAGATCCTGTCCATGTCCTCGGGCCCGGAAAAACCCTTCGTGACGCAGAACGACATCGACGATCTGCGTTTGGTGCCCGATCAGGCCGTGCCCCTGTCGCTGCTCCTGGCCGAGGCGCTGACCAATGCAATCAAGCATTCCGGTGCGACGCGGGATGAGCCGGGGCGGCTGACGGTGCGCCTGAAACGGTCGGGCGGCAGCGATGCGGTGCTTGAGGTGATCAACAGCCGCCGGATCACGGACCTGAACGGCAGTACAACGGCCGTGCCGGACACGGGGATCGGGTCCCAGCTTATCACGGCTTTCGTGCAGCAACTGGGTGGCCGGCAAGAAAGCGGCGTGCTTGACGACGGCTATTTCCTGCGCCTGACCTTCACGGTTTCTCCGCTTGCTTTGGCCGAAAATCGCCAGACACCAGAAGGCCCAGATGCTCTTGCCCCCGCGACCGGCGGCACCTCTGACCAAGACCGCGCCGATGTACGCGTTGGCAAGGATGCGTCAGATGCGCCCTGATCGCATTTCCTGCATCTGACGACCGCTTTCGTCGGGAACCTTTTGGCCGCCCGGCGGGTTTGTCTTGGCCTCTTGCCAAACCAGGACGAAACAATGCCCCATTCCGTCCGGTCCGTCCGGATACTGCTGACCGCCCAGGAAGCCTATCCCGCCCTCGAACGCGCCTTCCTTGCCGCCAAGGATGAAATCTGGGCGAGTTTTCTGGTCTTTGACCTATCCACCCGACTGCGGTCGCCCGAGGGTTTGGTTGTCGGCAAGACCTGGTTTGACCTCTTGGTTCATGTCCTCAATCGCGGGGTGAAGGTGAACTTCGTCGTCAGCGATGTTGACCCCATCGCCCGCGCGCAGTTGCACCGCGAGGCGACCCGCACCCTTCGCATGTTTGCCGCCGCCGCCGCCGTAGCAAACCCCGGCGTGCGCCTGTCGGTGCGGCTCGCCAGGCATCCGGCCCAGACCGGGGCGGTGGTCCGGGTGTTGATCTGGCCCTACATCATGAAAAAGCTTTTCAGACTTGCAGGCTGGCTGAACGCCCAAAGCCCCGAACTCCGGTCGGCGGCCCTTCGTGACATGGGCGGTGCCCGCGAGAACCTGCGCATCCGCCCGGATGGCAAAGTGTCGGTGCGGCTCATGTCCTTGCCGCGGCTTTACCCTGCCATCCACCATCAGAAACTGGCGGTGATCGACCGCAACCTGCTCTACATCGGCGGGCTTGATCTGAACGAACGGCGCTACGACACGCCGAACCATGCCAGGGTCGGTGCTGAAACCTGGCACGATCTGCAATTGCTGATCGAAGGCCCCGCTGTGGCCGAGGCGCAGCAGCACCTGGAAAGCTTTCAGGATGTGATTGCCGGCCGGCTTCCGGTGCCAAAGACGCGGCGCTTGATGCGGACCCTGTCGCAACCCAGCCGGAATGCGCCCTGGAACTTTGGCCCAAGCCCCCTTGTCAGCGAACTTCGGACCGCGCACCGGGTGCTGGCGCAGCGCGCGCGGCAGCTTATCTACCTGGAAAGCCAGTATTTCCGTGACCTCGGGCTGGCCAGAACACTGGCCCGAGCCGCGCAGGACAATCCGGACCTCTCCCTGATCCTGATCCTGCCCGCCGCCCCGGACGACGTGGCCTTTGACCAGCGCCGTGGCCTCGATGCCCGCTTTGGCGAGGCGCGCCAAGCCCGCGCCTTGCGCCTGATCCGCAAGGCCTTTGGCCCCCGTCTTTTCGTCGGCTCGCCAGCGCAACCGCGCCAGGCGCTTCCCGACGGTGAGTCCGGGCCCGAAGCCGCCCGCAGCCGCCTGCACGGCGCACATATGGTCTATGTGCATGCCAAGGTGTCGGTCTTTGATCTGGATGGCGCGATCGTGTCCTCAGCCAACCTGAACAGTCGCAGCTTCCGTTGGGATACCGAGGCGGGCGTCTACCTGACCTCGCGCAATGATGTCTCGGAACTGCGTCACCGCGTGATGGCGCACTGGCTGCCCGCAGATGTCGGGCCGGAAGCGTTTGAAGATACCCAGGCCGTAAGGGTCTGGACCGCCATCGCCAGACGGAATGCATCGCTTCCGCCCGCGCAGCGCCAAGGCTATCTCCTGCCACATGACTTTGCCGCGGCCGAAGCCTTCGGCCTCGACGTGCCGCTTCTGCCCGAGGAATTGGTCTGACCCGCTTTGCCGGATGCAGCGGGGAACCGAACCGGTGCACAGGCGTTTCCTTTCCACACGGCACAAGATCACGCCGCAACCCCGAAACAGGAGACAGCCATGAACTGGGATCGTATCGAAGGGACCTGGAAGCAGTACAAGGGCAAGGCCTTGGAGACTTGGGGCGACCTGACCGATGACGAGTTTGACCGCGTCGCCGGCAAGCGCGATCAGATGATCGGCCTCGTGCAGCAGAAGTACGGCAAGGCCAAAGACGAGGCAGAGCGTGAGGTTGACAGCTGGTTCGCCAAGCTGTGACGCGGAGATCCACATGAGCATTCAAGACACCCTGTCCACCAACCCGCGCGAGGCCCTCTTTGAGGTGCTTGATGGCGTGCGGGCGGGGATGCTTGGCCTCTCGGGGGGTGGTGACGGCCTGCAGCCGATGACCCATTTTCCCGACGCCGAGACCGGCGTGATCTGGTTCATCTCCTCGACCGAGACGGATCTGGTCCAGTCGCTGGGCCTGGGCGAAGACGCCCAGTATGTCGTGATCTCGACCGATCACGACGCCCATGTCAGCCTGCGCGGCAAACTGCATCATGTGCACGACGACGCAAAGCTTGATGCGCTGTGGGGTCCGTTCGTCTCTGCCTGGTTTGAAGGCGGGCGCGAAGATCCGCATGTGGCCCTGCTGCGTCTTGATCCCGAAGTTGCCGAAATCTGGGCCTCATCCTCGTCGACCCTGAAAATCGGCTTCGAGGTGATCCGCGCCAATCTTGATGCCGGGCATCAGCCTGACATCGGCGCCAAGGCAACCGTGCGTTTCGCGGCTGCCGCCTGACACGGCAAGTCCATGAAGTAAAAGGAAAAGGCGCATCGAAAGATGCGCCTTTTTCACATTTTTCACCCCATCCGACGGAACCTTTCCGGTCCCATGGCGTTGACTTGGCACAAACGCAGACACTCCCCTTCATCCCGCAGAAAAGGAGATTTCCATGTTGGGCTGGGCCGTAACCTTCCTTGTGATCGCGCTGGTCGCCGCTGCCTTGGGCTTTGGCGGTATCGCAGGCACCTCTGCCGGCATCGCGCAGATCCTGTTCTTCGTCTTCATCGTGCTCTTTGTCGTGGCGATGGTCGCGCGCGCCGTGCGCGGGCGTCCGCCACTGTAAGTGACCTGACAAGACTGCCGACGTCGCGCCCCGATGCCCCTCCCCGGTGTCGGGGCGCGATGCTTTGGGGCGGCCCCGTGCCTAGGGCGTCCGGCGCCACCGGGCCGTCCAACCGCGTCGGTCAGCAATCACCTTGCCTGCGACCAAAAGGATCACGGCGCAAAGCAGGGTTTTGCTGACAGTCTCCATCGTGCCTACGACCAGCATCGCATGCACCACACTGGCCACGACGACGACAGCGGCAAGCGCAGTGTGGACCCATCGCCACAGCGGCAGCCGTCCACGAAATCGCCGCCGCAAGGCTGCAATGCCCGCAGCCGCAAAGACCGCCCACATCGCCACCACCCCCCAGGCCGAAAACGGCGCGGGTGAAGCGAAGATCAGCGCATCCACAACATCAGGCGGGCTGGTGACCCACAAGGCCGCAACATGGACCCCGACCGCAAGCACAAGGCCCATGCCGATCACCCGGTGAAAAAGTCGCCCGCCAGCGGCACTCAGTCCCGGCAAGTGGCCGCCGATCAGCAAGGGCTGCACCAAAAGCAGCGCCAGCGCGATCACTCCGGCAAAACCTGCCACGACATAAACCGGCTCTCGCCAAGCCAGCAGCGGGCTTGTCGCGGCGGCGAGCAGGGGGACGGAAAGGGCAACGGCCACTGCCAGCCAGACAAGCACAGACCGCCCGGTCATCCGGATCAGACCGGCTGCAACACGAAGTCGACGTTCAGGGTTGTGTCACTTGGGCTGGCCATCACCGGGCGCAGGAACACGGTCTCATACTCGCCACTGTCATAGGCCAGATGGCCATGCGGCTGGCCGAACGCCGGCACGATCTGCGGCATCTCCAGCCGGAAGACGCCGTTTGCATCGGTCAGGGTGGCCCCATGGCTGTGCGGGTCACGCTCATGCCCCTCGGTCGTATGCGCCCAGATCTGGATGCGCTGCCCGGCCAAGGGCGCGCCATCGCCCGCACGGCGGACGGTCCCGGTCATCCAGAACCCACCGCCCCCGATACGGTCGACGATCGGGGCGCCGGGCAGATAGTTGTTCGCCCCACCGCGCATCGTGGGGGTGGGGGCCAGGCCTTCCGCCCGGGCGGGCAGGTAAAGCCCGGCCGCGCCACTGGCGACAAAGGCGGTAGCCCCGGCCACCAAGGCCCGGCGGGTCGGTCGGATGGGGGACATGGCACATTCTCCCTTTGGCAGAACTTTGGGTTCGGTGGTCATTTCGACCTGTGGAAACATAGCGCGTTTTTCCGGGCCTGGAGAGGGGGCGAAACGCAGACACCCCCGCCAGACGGATCAAGGCTGCGTGACCGAACGGCCCCCGCCCCAAATGCCAGGGGACTGGCGCTTTGCCAGGCAAGGGTCCATCCTCCTCTGGGCTGAAGGGACCCCTGCCGCGCATGACCTGGATCAACCGCTTCCCCGGACTTGAGGCGATGCCCGCCGATGTCGCCCACACGCTCGTGACGGGCAGCAAGGTGGTGCGCCTTCCCGCCGGCGCGCAGGTCTTTGAACCCGGGCAACATGCCGACAACCTGCTTTTCCTCCTTTCTGGCACGGTCCGGGTCCAGCAACGCTCGGACTCTGGACGAGAGGTCTTTCTCTACCGCGTCAATGCCGGCGAAAGCTGCGTGCTGACCACCGCCTGCATGCTGGCCGACGAAGACTATGCCGCCGAAGGCCTGACCGAGACCGAGGTTGAGGCCGTGGTCATCCCCCGTCGCATCTTCGACGATCTTGCCGCCCGGTCCGAGGTATTCCGCACCTTCATCTTCCGCGCCTATTCCCGCCGGATCGCTGATCTGTTCAGTCTGATCGACGACATCGTGTTCCAGCGCGTCGATGTGCGCCTGGCGGCCCGGCTTCTGGACCTTGCGCAAGACGGCATTGTCCACGCCACACATCAGGTTCTGGCCGTGGAACTTGGCACCGCGCGCGAGGTGATCTCACGCACTCTTGGCGAATTCCAGCGCCGCGCCTGGGTGGAACAGGCCCGTGGCGAACTCCGCATCCTTGACCACGAAGGGTTGGGACGTCTGGCACGGTCTGTGACCTAGTCACCGTCGGAAGCCAGTCCCCTGTGGCATGATCCAGGGCAGGATGAGTCTTCAAGGGAGAACATGATGACCAGGAACATGGGAACAATCGACCGCGGCCTGCGCGCGCTGGTCGGAATCGCGCTACTGGCTGGGGCTTTCGGGCTGGGCTGGTTCGGAGGCTGGATGGTCTGGGCGGCGGCGGCCATGGGCGTCGTGATGCTTGGCACCTCGGCCATGGGCAATTGCCCGCTCTACAGCCTTGTCGGGATCAAGACCTGCAAGACCTGAAGCTGGACATATCTCAGGTTCTCTATACCTAAAGACAGGCAATCCGCCTGACCGAACCTTGAGGACCTGATGATTACTGACTTCACACCTTGGCAGTCACTCGGTGGCGGGGCATTGATCGGCCTCGCCGCCGTGCTTCTGATGGCGTTGCACGGCCGGATCCTTGGGGCCACTGGCATCCTTGGCGGCGTCTTGCGCTTTGCCGACATGGACGACTGGCGGCTCAAGGCGGCCCTTCTGGTCGGCATGGCCATGGGGCCGCTAGTGCTGGTGGCACTGACCGGCCAGACGCCCGCGGTAGAGATCCCGATCTCGACCCTTGCCATCGTGCTGGGTGGGGTCGTGGTGGGTCTTGGCGTCAGCTATGGCGGCGGCTGCACTTCCGGGCACGGGGTCTGCGGCAATGCCCGCTTTTCGCGCCGGTCGATGGTGGCGACGGTGACCTTCATGGCGACGGCTTTCGCCACCGTCTACCTCACCCGCCATGTGATGGGAGTGTGACGATGAAACTGATCTCAGCGCTTCTTATCGGGATGATCTTTGGCACCGGCATCGCGCTTTCGGGCATGATGAACCCGGCCAAGGTACTGAATTTCTTCGATCTCGCCCAGATCGGCGCGGGCACCTGGGACCCAAGCCTTGCCTTTGTCATGGGGGGCGCGCTGGCCGTCACCATCCCCGGCTACTGGCTGGTCTTCCGCCTTGCCGCCCCGCTGCAGGCCCCCCGGTTCCAACTGCCGGACACCAAGGTGATCGACCGCCGCCTGATCCTTGGCTCGGCCACCTTCGGCATCGGCTGGGGGATTGCCGGCTTCTGCCCCGGCGGCGCCCTGCCCGCCCTTGGCACGGGCGAGCCTGAGGCATTTCTGTTCGTCGCCGCCCTGATCGGCGGCCTGCTTCTGGCCCGTGCCTTGCAAGCGCGCGGCCTGCGCTCCAACACCGCGATCTAAGTCCAGCCTTTCCCCAGGAGGACAAAATGCCCCCAATGACCGCACTGCCCCCGAAGATCGACCTGACCGTGCAGCCCCTCGTCACGGGCTTCTTCGACCCCGCGACGAACACGATCAGCTATGTGGTGCAAGACCCCGCCAGCACGGCCTGCGCCATTGTTGATTCCGTGATGGACATCGACTACGCCGCCGGCCGCATCACCTATACCCATGCCGACGCAATGATCGCCCATATCCGCGACCACGGCCTTACGCTGGAGTGGTTGATCGAAACCCATGTCCACGCCGACCACCTGTCCGCCGCGCCCTATATCCAGGGCGCGCTTGGCGGCAAGATCGGCATCGGGCGCAACATCACCGTCGTGCAAGACACGTTCGGCAAGGTCTTCAATGAAGGGACCGAGTTTCAGCGGGACGGCTCGCAGTTTGACCGGCTGTTTGACGATGGCGATACTTATACCGTGGGCACGATGCAGTGTTTCGCCTTGCACACCCCAGGCCACACACCTGCCTGCATGACCCATGTGATGGGCAACGCGGCCTTCGTCGGCGATACACTTTTCATGCCGGATGGCGGCTCGGCCCGGGCGGATTTTCCGGGCGGCGATGCGGGCCAGCTATATGACAGCATCCAGCGGGTCCTGACCCTGCCCGACGCGATGCGCCTGTTCATGTGCCACGACTACGGCCCGAACGGGCGTGAGATTCGCTGGGAAACCACGGTGGCCGAGGAGAAGGCCCATAACATCCATGTCGGCGGCGGACGGACGCGGGAAGACTTCATCGCCTTCCGCACCGCCCGCGACAAGACGCTCGACATGCCAAAGCTGATTATCCCGGCTTTGCAGGTCAACATGCGCGGCGGCCAGCTTCCTGCGCCGGACAAGGATGGCAAGCGCCATCTCAAGGTGCCGCTGAACGGCCTTTGATCCCCGGCTCGTCGTGACCCTGCCGCCGGTCAACGCTGGGTCCGCCGCAGCTATGACCGACCGCAAGGAACGGAAGGCCGCCCGATGCCTTGCCCGCAAATGCGGCAAGTGCCACTTTCCAGCGCGATCGGGCTGCCAAACCGTTTGACTTCGCCACCCGCCGGACCAACCTTCTGCCGGACAGTGGGGAAACCGATGCAGCACCGCTTTTGGGCCAACTACACCGCACGCGACTTTGCGGCCTTGCCGCGCGACCGGCTGATTGCCGTCCTGCCAGTCGGGGCGATTGAACAGCACGGGCCGCACCTGCCACTGTCGGTGGATCAGGCGATCCTTGACGGCATCCTTGCTGCAACGCTGCCGCTGATCCCTGCGGACCTGCCCGCGCTGATCCTGCCCACCCTGCCCGTCGGCAAGTCCGACGAACACTCGGCCTACCCCGGCACGCTGACGTTTTCTGCAGCCACCCTGATGGCCATGTGGTCCGACATCGGCGACAGCGTGGCCCGCGCCGGGGTGCGGAAACTGGTGATCCTCAACTCGCACGGCGGGCAGATCGCGCCAATGGACATCGTCGCCCGCGACCTGCGGCTGCGTCACAAGATGCTGGTCGTCGCCGCGAACTGGTTCGCCATGGGTCTGCCGCCGGGCCTCTTCTCGCCTGAGGAGGAGCGGTTCGGCATCCATGCCGGTGACATGGAAACCTCCGTCATGCGCGCCCTTCATCCTGACCTTGTCCAGATGGAGCACGCCCGCGACTTCCGCCCGCTGGTGGCGGAATTGGCCAAGGATAACAAACACCTCGGCCTGACCCCGGCGGGAAAACTTGCCTGGGCCGCGCAGGACATGCATCCCGCCGGGGCCTGCGGCAACGCTGCCCTCGCCACGGTCGAGAAAGGCGAAAAAGTCATCGCCAACGCCGCCCGCCAGATCGTGACCCTCCTGCAAGAGGTGGATCGCATGACCCTGACCCATCTAGACCGCATCCCGGACCCCAACGCCCGATGATCCTTGAAAACGTCAACCTCGGTGGCCAGACCGTCCGTCTGACTTTATCCGGCCGGACGATCTCGGGCGTTGAGCCCACGCCGGGCCCGGCCACCCAGACCGTGCTGCCCCTTCCTGTCGAACCCCATGTCCACCTCGACAAGGCCTTCACCATCGCCCGGGCCCCCGCCGAAGCG
The DNA here is from genome assembly GCA_027489175.1 of Rhodobacter sp. Classification (GTDB taxonomy): domain Bacteria; phylum Pseudomonadota; class Alphaproteobacteria; order Rhodobacterales; family Rhodobacteraceae; genus Tabrizicola. The sequence goes on along the minus strand of JAIYAE010000004.1, from coordinate 50,283 downwards.
CCGGGCCTTTTCGGCGCCATCGACGCCATGGCCCGCGACAAGGCGAACTGGACCCCGCTCGACCTTCTGACCAGGATCGAAGATGGCATGGCCGAGGCCTGGGCCGCAGGCACCCGCGCCATCCGCAGCCATATCGACTGGACCGAACCCGCCGTCCCCCTGGCATGGGAGGTCGCGGCCGAGGTGGCGCAAGGCTGGGCGGGTCGGATGCCGCTGATCCGCTCCTCGCTTTCCGGCATCGACCTTTTGGGCGACCCCGATCACGGCCCCGCCATCGCGGCCCGCGTGGCCCGCGACGGGCAGGTGCTGGGCGCCTTCATCTACCGCCACCCCGACCTTGAAACCCGCATCCCCTTTGTTTTCGACCTGGCGGAAAAGCATGGCCTCATGCTCGACTTCCACGTCGACGAAGGGCTTGACCCCGAAGCCACCGGCCTTGACCTGATCGTCGATCAGGCCACCCGGCGCGGTATGGGGGAAAGGGTGCTTTGCGGCCACGCCTGTTCACTCTCCATCCGCAAGGACGCGGCCCGGATCATCGACAAGATGGCCCGCTCCGGCGTGGCGCTGACGGTGATGCCGACCACCAACCTGTACCTGCAGGACATGACCCCAGGCCGCAGCCCGCGCCAACGCGGCCTTGCCCCAGCGCAGGAATTGCGGACGGCCGGGGTCTCGGTCCTGTTCGGCACCGACAATGTGCGTGATCCCTTCTACCCGATGGGCATCCACGACCCGCTGGAATCCTTGCGCCTAGCTGCCCTTGGTGCCCACATCGCCCCCGGCGACTGGGTCGATGCCATCACCGACGCCCCCGCTCGCGCCCTTGGCCTTGCGCCCCAGCGGCTTGCCGTGGGTGAGGCTGCCGATTTCCTCCTTCTCCCCGCCCCCGATGTCCTTGCCGCACTTGCCCGACCGGGCAGCCCGCGTCAGGTGATCCGGGGTGGCGTCCTTCAAACCTAAGGTGCCCTGATGACCGTCCCGATGGAAAAACTCGCCGCCCTCCGCGCCATGCTGGGCGAAGTTCCGGTGAATGATGACCCCAAGTATGTGCTGGCCAAATCGCGCGATTACTACTGGTACTCGCCGATCCTGAAGGACCAGCTGGACAGCATGACCGGCCAGATCGTCGTCCAGCCAAGGACCGAGGCCGAGGTGATCGCCGTCGCCGCCGCCTGCGCCAAGCTGCGGGTGCCCCTGACGCTGCGCGGCGGCGGGACCGGCAACTACGGCCAGTGCGTGCCCATGGAAGGCGGCGTGGTGATGGAGATGACCAAGCTGGACCGCATCCTCGAAATCACCCCCGGCCGCGTGGTGTGCGAGGCTGGCGCGCGGATCGAAAAGGTCGAACACGCCGTCGCCGAAACCGGGCAGATGCTGTCGATGTTCCCATCCACCAAGCGGTTGGCGACGATGGCAGGGTTTGTCTCAGGTGGGTCAGGCGGGATCGGGTCCTTGAAGAACGGGATGCTGCGGGACGGGACGAACATCACCTACATCCGGCTGGTGACGGTGGAAGAGGAACCCCGCGTGATCGAACTGCGGGGGCAGGAGATCCTGAAAGTCCAGCACGCCTATGGCACCAACGGCATCATCACAGCGCTGGATTACGGGCTGACCCCAGCAGTCGATTACCGGCAGTTGGTGGCGCTGTTCGATGGTTACGACGTGGCCCTGAAGGCGAGCGTCGAGGCGGAAACGCGGGGGATCGAAAGCTTCCTTCTGACCGTCTGCGAACGCCGCTTCTCGCGGTTCTACAAGAAGTTTGAGGGCATCTTCCCACCCACCCATGACGCGATCTTCGCGATGGTCGCGCCCGCCAGCCTTGCCGCCTTCGAAGCGCTGGTCGCCGAGCACGGTGGCAAGGTGGTGCTGGTCAAGACCGACGCCGAGATGGACGCGGCGGGCCTGCCCCCGGTCTGGGAATGCGGCTGGAACCACACCACCCTGCAGGCGCTGAAGGTGGAACCCGGCATCTGGACCTACCTGCAGGTGGCCTATGCCCCCCCGCTCGACTTTGCCCTCTGCGCCAGGCAGCTGGAGCGGTATGGCGAGGAGATCTACTGGCACCACGAAACCGCCCGCATGGGGGGAGAGGTGCATTTCTTTGCGTTGCCCATCGTGCGCTGGACCTCGAAAGACCGGATGTATCAGATCATCGCCGAGCTGGAGGCCGAGGGCTGCGCGATCTATGACCCCCATGCGATCACCATCGAGGATGGGGGGATGAAGGCCATCGATACCACCCAGATCGACTTCAAGCGCGAGGCTGACCCGCACGGTCTGATGAACCCTGGCAAGACCCGGGGCTGGACGCCCGAGATGGCCCGCTAAGGCACTGTCCCGGGCAGGGACAGGGACGTGCCGCAAGGGATTTCAATGGGTTGATCGCGCGTTTTAGGGAAGTGTTAAGATATCGCCGACTATGCTGGCTGACCCCGTTGGAATGGAAATGGAAGGTCAACCTGTGCGGAAATTGCTTCTCGTTGGTTCGTTGTGTCTTGTCGTCGGCTGCGTGGAAACAAGCGTCCAGCCGCTAAGCCAGTCTTCGTTCAAGATCTCAACCGAAGCCGAGGACTTGTGCGGCGCAAAAGGCACGCGCCAGATCGCCTTCCGCGAAGCCGCCATTGAAGTGATCAAGCGCGGTGAGGATCGCTTTGTCGTGGTGGGTGACCAATCGCGATCCGAAATCACGGGGGGAATCTTCACGACCTACGGCGGGTTTGACACCTATGGGACAAATACCCAGGACATGGTCATCCAGATCGTCAGGAAAGGTGATCCCGGATTCAGTGACGCTTTGTCGGCACGGCAGACGCTGGGGCCGGACTGGCAGGCCATCGTTGCCAAGGGTTCCTCTGACAGCTGCCTTTAGGACCATCACCGGCAGCATTGGACGCGCAACCATGGGCGCCGGAATGGCGCCCTGCGGCGGTTCGCCAAGGGATCGCCGTTTGGCTGCCGCCCATGACGCACCGAAGTGTGTCGGGCGGCCCCCGCGTCTGGCCTTGGAACCCAGACCCGATGGCTTTCGCGGTCTTCACTGCAGTTGCTGGGGTCAATTGACCGCGGCCATACTGACCCTAATTCCTACGCCCGAGACCCGAACCACAGGTGCGGAGGAAGACCAACCTGCCCCACTGGCCTGGCAGGCCCCGCGTGTGGGACAGAATGCGACAGCGGCGAACGACAATGGCGGCTTCATCGTCCTAAGCCATCCCGATACCCTTCCGCCATCAGGAAGCGCCTAATGCCAGGATCGCTGCTAAGACCAGCTGCGCGGGTCGCGGCCTCGCGGGCGGCGGCCTCCTGACCGCAAAGCCAGAGGATGCGGGCACGCGCCGCCCACCACGGCTGATAGGTCTCGGCACCAGTGATCGCGTCGAGCTGTGACAGCGCGGCATTCGCCTCGCCATTTTCCGCAAGCGCGACGGCCCGTGCCACCAGCACGCCGGTCGTGGGCGCAAACCGGGCCAGCACGTCGTAAAGCTGCGCCAGCGGGCCATGCAGGCGCTCGCCGGTCATGCGACTTTGCGCGTGAAGCGACTGGATTGCAGCCTCGGTCTGGAACCGCCCTGGCCTTGCCGCGCGTGCGGCGCTGCGCAGGGCTGCTTCGGCCTCGACCATCATCTCACGCGACCACGAAGCGACGTCCTGATCGCGCAGAGGGATGAAGGCGCCATCGGGCCCTCGCCTTGCCGCCCGCCGCGCCTCGCAATGGAGGATCAGGGCCAGAAGGCCAAGCGCCTCGGGCTGGTCGGGGGCAAGCTGCACCGTCAGCCGCGCCAGCCAGATCGCCTCATCCGCAAGGCCGGCAAGCCGCGGGTCTGCGCCGGTCACGTCGTCCCAAGCGGTTCCATAGGCAGCGTAAATCGCAGACAGCACGGCCGACAACCGCTTGGGAATATCTTCCGCTTCGGGAATCGCAAACGCGATGCCGGCGTCGCGGATGCGGCGTTTGGCGCGCACCAGCCGCTGACCCATCGAGGCGGGCGCGACCAGAAAGCTTGCGGCGATCCGTGCGGCATCAAGGCCAAGGACCGTCTGAAGCATCAACGGAGCCTGCGCGTCCGCCGCAATTGCCGGATGCGTGCACGCGAACATCAGCTTCAGCCGGTCGTCGCCAAAGCCGTCCGAAGCGGTGTCATTGCGTTCATCCTCAAGCATTTTCACCATTGCCAGGCTGCGGTCGGCTGTCTGGCGTCGCGCCGCCGCGTGGCCTGCGCTGCGCCGCGCGACGGTCAGAAGCCAGCCGACCGGGTTGGATGGCACGCCGCCCTGTGGCCACTGCGCAAGCGCCGACGTGAAGGCATCAGCCAGCGCATCCTCGGCGGCGGCAACGTCGCGCGTCCGCGCGGCGAGGATCGCAAGGAGCTTCCCGTAGGCCTCGCGCGCCGCAAGCGTCGCTTGCGCGGCGGTATCGCGGCGCGCCTCCTCCATCAGGAGGCAGGCGGTGGCAGCACGGGGCGAATCTCCACTGACCCGCCTGCCGCACAGGGCGCCCGTGAGGCCCATTCGAGGGCTGCGTCAAGATCGGGCACGTCAAGGATGACAAACCCCGCCAGTTGCTCCTTGGTGTCGGCGAACGGACCATCGACGACATGCCGGGTGCCATTCTCGACCCGCAGGGTTGTCGCTGTCTCGGGCGGGCGCAGAACGTTGCCGCCGATCATTGCACCGGATTGTGCAAGCGCGCCGATATAGGCCTGCCAGCCACCCCAATAGGCCCCGACCTGCGCGGGATCGTTGGGCTTGGCCCTTTCCTCGGGTGTTTCGCGGAACTGTAGCATGTAGTGCATTTGGAAGTGCCTTTCATTTGAGGATAACGGTCGGCGGACGACCGGTTCATGGATCAGAGTGCTCGCGGCAAGGATTTATCGCAACCTACCGCAGGACCCGCGCGCCGCGGGCGGTTGGATCGCGGCGCGCGTCGTCCCTCAGGCACCAGGGGGCGGCAGGATCGGGCGGATTTCGACCGACCCGGCCGTCACGCAAGGAACCCGCTCTGCCCAGTCGAGGGCTTCGTCCAGACCGGCCACGTCAAGAATGACATAGCCGCCCAGAATCTCCTTGTTGTCCGCGAAGGGTCCATCGACGACCTGCCGCGTGCCGTTCGTGACCCGCAGCGTGGTCGCGGTATCGGGCGGCAGCAGCCCGTTGCCGCTGACCATGGCCCCGGATTGCGCGAGCGTACCGATAAAGGCGGTCCAGCCAGCGAAATAGGCCTCGACCTGTGCGGGATCGCGGTGTTTGGCCCGCTCCTCGGGGTTTTCGTAGAATTGCAGCATGTAATGCATCTGTATCGCCCTTCTTCTCAGGATGGCCGTCGGTCGACGGCCCGTTGATGGATGAGCGTGTTCGTACCCGCTCATCTCAATGTGCGGCGGGATCGGCGCATTTCGACAGGCGTCGGTCAGTACGGATTGCGGCAAACATTGCAGCGGGCCGTTCGAGTTCAGGGAAGGCCTTGGCGGTGTCGATCCTTGCGAAGGGACAGTCCGGCCACCGAGCGGCGAGCCAGGGTCCAGCCGTTTCGTCAGCCTGGGACGCACGTCCTTCCCGCAGGATCGGCGTCCGCACCCAAACCCGCTTGAGAAACGGCGCGATGTCGCGGCGCAGGCTGCCATGGGTGGGCGACAGCGCCGACTAAGCGGCGCGACCTTCGCTCACCAGCAAGCAGAGACGGTTGGATTTCGGAGGCGTCCGGGTGCCGGAAGGAGCGCGACTGCAATCCAGCCTTCTCCACGATTTTCGGATGTAAGAATGGTAGGAGTGGACCGCGCAGCCCAACCTGCGGACTTGACCCGCGCGCGCTTACCTGAGCGTCCAGCCAACAATCTCCGGCAACAATCCCTGCAAAGCACGGTCAAAGGCGGCGACCAAGGCCTGCGTGTCGTCTGATGCGCTCGCCTGGGAGGCTGCAAAGCGCCGGGAAGCGACGACGCGGCGGTCGGATTCGCGGATGAGGGTCATCATCATGGTGATCTGAACCACGAACTGATCCGGAGCCCCTGACGGCTCCACCTGAAAATCAAGCATTTCCGTCATCAGGGTGTAGTCGGGATTGAGCCCGTTCGCCGTGCGTCCGACAAGTTGGAACCCGCCCAGGTTCTGGAAAGAGGCGACCAGAAGGGTCTGCAACAGGGCCGGCGTCGGTTCGATCCAGCGGCCTTCTGGCAAGTATTGCGCCTGATACGGAACCGGCTTGATCAGAATGCGATCGGTCGCCAGCGCTCCGGAAGCGCTGGGCAGTTCCACGATCAGGTGTCCGCGTCCGCGTGCCGGAGTGCCGGACCCCGCGGCGGGCGACAGGGTGTAGGCGTCCAGCTCTGCGCCCGCCTTCGAGAGCGACGAGATAGCCCCGCAGCCAGACAGCGTCATGGTCGCAATGATCAAGGCGGCAAAGATCAAGCGCATCATTCAGTTCCTGTATTCGGGGGTTTGCGTTCCAAGCAGGAAGCGCCCCGGGTCACGGCCAATGCGGTCGGCCACCGCGCCTATGTTTGCGATCACCCTGCGCGCATCTGCGGCAAGGTCGCGGTACTCTGGCAGCGCAGATTGGGCGAAAGTCTTCAACTCGTTCGCGGTGTCGCCGACGTCGGCTACGGTCGCTTTCAGCCCGTCAACCAGACCGGGGATATCGTCCTTGATGACGGAATCCGCGCTTGCGAACGCGGCCTCGGCCTTGACCAACGCGGCATCGGCGCGCGCCAGCGTCTCTTCGGCGGCGGTGACCAGGGTTTCGGCGCGCACGGCAATCGCATCGACCCGGGCGGTGACGTTCTCGACGTTCTGCAGGATGCTTGTGATCGCCTCGCGGTTCTCGGGCGTGGTGAACTGGCGCACATCCTCGATCAGCGCGATCGCCTCTTTCAGAAGGTCGGGTGCGGCGTCCGTCAATTCCTGCACGACCGAAGGCTGCGACGCGATCAGCGGAACCGGCGCCGGGGGTATCGCGACCAGGGCTTCAGAATTTGGACTGCCGCCCGCGAGGGCCACGAACGAGACGCCGGTCACCCCCTGAGAGGACAGCGTTGCAACAGTATCCTTCCGCACCGGGGTGGCGGCACGGATTTCGATCCGCACGCGCACGAACTGCGGGTTTTCGCGGTCCAGGTCGATGGACAGGACCTTGCCAACGTCGACGCCGTTATAGCGGACGACACTGTCCTGACTAAGGCCCGAGACCGTGTCGAAGACGATGTCATACTGGGCGTAGGCCCGCGTGATCTCGACCTGGGCGAGCCACAAAAGGAAGCCCAGCAGCGCGGCCATCGCGCCAAGCGTAAAGGCCCCGACCAGGATGTAACGTGCTTTCGTTTCCATCAGTCGGCCGCCTGCATTTGGGCGGCATGCGCGCGCGGACCATGGAAATAGGACCGGACCCAGGGGTCATCGACCTCCATCATCTCGGCCATGGTGCCGGTCACCAGCACCTTCTTCTGCGCGAGAACGGCGATCCGGTCACAGGTGGCGTGCAAGGTGTCCAGATCATGGGTGACAAGGAACACCGTCAGGCCAAGCGCCTTTTGCAGCGAGAGGATCAGGTTGTCGAACTCGGAGGCGCTGATCGGGTCAAGACCGGCGGTAGGTTCGTCCAGGAACAGGATCTGCGGGTCCAACGCCAAGGCGCGCGCCAGCCCCGCGCGTTTGCGCATTCCGCCCGAGAGCTCGGACGGGAAAAGATCGCCAGCTTTTTCGGGCAGGCCCACCATCGCGATGCGCAGGTCGGCCAGGGCCGCGCGGGTCTGTGCGTCAAAGTCGAGCTTTTCGCGCATCGGGGCCTCGACGTTTTCGCGGACGGTCAGAGAAGAGAACAGCGCGCCGTCCTGGAACATCACGCCCCATTTGTTTTGCACGGCGTCAGGGTTGCCGGCCTTGACCTCGGTCTCGGTCGGGGGATCGGTCAGGACTTCGGTCCCCAGAACCGTGATTGTCCCGGCCGCGGGGTGTTGCAGGCCGACGATGCTGCGCAGCAGGACGGACTTGCCGCTTCCCGATGCGCCAACGACGCCCAGCACCTCACCCCGACGAACGTCAAGGTCAAGGTTCTGGTGGATCACGGTCTTGCCGAACCGGTTCGTCAATTTCCGCACGCTGATGACCGTGTCTTCCATCAGACGCCCCAGATCGAGAAAAAGATCGACGCCACGGCATCGACGACAATGACAAGGAAGATCGCCACGACCACCGAACGCGAGGTCCGGCTGCCGAGAGAGTCGGTGTTGCCCTCGACCTGCAGCCCCTGGTAGCAGCCGACCAGCCCAATGATCATCGCGAAGATCGGCGCCTTGGAGAGACCGACCAGCGCGTGAGAGACCGCAGTGTTGGCCGCCAGTTGCGTGCGGAACATGGCAGGCGATATCCCGAGGTCGATCCACGCCATCAGCGCGCCGCCCAGAAGCCCGGCCATGTTGGCGACGAACCCAAGGATCGGCAGCATGAACAACAGGGCCAGCACACGCGGCAGGACCAGAAGCTCGATCGGGTCAAGACCAAGCACCCGCATCGCGTCGATCTCTTCGCGCATCTTCATCGAGCCGATGGCAGCGGTGAAAGCGGATGCGGACCGCCCCGCAACGATGATCGCGGTCAGAAGAATGCCAAGTTCGCGCAGCATCGAGATCGAGATCAGGTCGACGACGTAGATTTCGGCCCCGAACTGCTCAAGCTGCGATGCCCCCTGGAACGCAAGGACAATGCCGATCAGGAACCCCATCAGACCGACGATCGGCACGGCGTTCAGACCAGCCTGCTGCATGTGATGTGCAAGCGCGGTGAACCGCAGGCGCGATGGATGCAGGGCGGTTGTCGCGAGGCGGGTCAGAACAAGGCCGAGAAAGCCTATGGTATGGCCAAGACCTACCGCAAAGACGGAAACGGATTTGCCGACATCGAACAAGAGATCGCCCGCCTCATGATGCGGCAGGCGGCGACGACGCTTGCGGGGCGACGGCATCGCTTCGACGACCGTCTGCAAGAGCAAGGTCTGAGCTTCGGTCGCGTTTTCAATGCGAACCTCCCGCCCCTTTGCCTTCTCTGCCGCCTGGAAGGAGGCGATGGCCCATGCGCCCGCCGTGTCCAGCTGCGTGACCCCTGAAAAATCCAGAGACATCGCCCCGGCCTGTCCGTCAAGGAAGGTTCGCTGCTGACCCAAGGTCGTCAACGTGACGGGCCCGACGATCCTGGCGCGGGATTTGTTGTCGGGATCACTGCGCGCCGTAGACATGCGTCGCTCTTGACCAAGGCGAGCACGGGCAAGGATGCCCGCGCTTCAAGAGAGAAGCGTCATGCTTTCGGCAGCTGTTGCTCACCCTGGACCTTCCACACAAGCTTTGGCAATTCCGCGCGAAAACGCAGAGCCGAAGTGGAAACGAACCAAGTGCAGGTTTGGTTCCCTGGCTGCCGCATAAAGTGGGGACAAAGTGCAATTACTGGCGGGCCTGCAAAGCCGCACGGGCGAACGATGAGAAAAGCAGGGTCTGAACCTGCACCGGTTTCGCTCCGGTCTGTTGAGAGCGAAACTCGCCCCCAAGGGGACCGGATAACCAAACGCCACTGACGTCAAAGCGCCCGGTAGCCCACGCAAGAAAATCTGTTTTGATACAATGTTTTGCAAGCAGTCCACTAAAACGGCGCAGTCATCGGGTCCGGGGAATACTGGACCTCAGAAACCGCATCCGGGCCTCCTTCTGCATAGGCCGGTTAACAGCCCTATCCGCATGACCCTAGATTAAAAACGGAAAAATCCGGACGTAGCCGGATCGGGAGAATGCTTTCGTGGGGGGAAGTGGCGGAAGCGGTGGGATTCGAACCCACGGTAGGGTTCCCCCTACGCTCAGTTAGCAACCGAGTGCTTTCGGCCTCTCAGCCACGCTTCCGACGCCTTCCATTTAGCCATCCCCACGCGAGGGGGCAAGAGGGAAAGGGGCGGGCCCAAGGCAGAAATCCGGTTGGCCGCCGCCTTTCCTGCCCTCTGGCCGCAAAGCCTGCTGGTCCTGTCAGACCTCAGCCCCGGTCGCCGGTGGCGCTGTCAGCCGCTGAACAGGAAGTGCAGCACGTCGCCGTCCTTGACCTCATAGGTCTTGCCTTCGACGCGGAACTTGCCGGCCTCTTTTGCACCAGCCTCGCCCTTGCCGGCGATGTAATCGTCATAGGCGATGGTTTCGGCGCGGATGAAGCCCTTTTCGAAATCGCCGTGAATCACGCCTGCGGCTTGCGGGGCCAGGGTGCCAGCGGGGATCGTCCAGGCGCGGGCCTCTTTCGGGCCGACGGTGAAATAGGTCTGCAGGCCCAAGAGCGCGTAGCCCGCCTTGATCAGCCGGTCGAGGCCCGCCTCATGCAGCCCCATTTCCTCAAGGAACATGGCGGCTTCGTCTTCGGCGAGCTGCGAAATTTCTTCCTCGATCCGGGCCGAAATCACCACCACCGCCGCGCCTTGTTCGGCGGCCATCTTCGCCACACGATCAGACTGGCTGTTGCCCGACGCCGCCTTGGCCTCTTCGACATTGCAGACGAAAAGGACGGGCTTTGCGGTCAGCAGCTGCAGCATGCGCCACTGCTTCTGGTCATCGGCGTCGACCTTCACCGTGCGGGCGGGGCGGCCTGCCTCCAATGCGGCAAGGGCTGCGCGCAAGAGGCGGTCTTGATCCTGCACCTCTTGATCGCCGCCGCGCAGCTTTTTCGCCAGCGAGGTCAGGCGGCGTTCGACCGACTCAAGGTCAGCCAGCATCAACTCGGTTTCAATCGTTTCGGCATCGGCCACCGGGTCGATCCGGCCTTCGACATGGGTGATGTCGCCATCTTCAAAGCAGCGCAGCACATGGGCGATGGCGTCGCATTCGCGGATGTTGGCGAGGAACTGGTTCCCCAGACCCTCACCCTTGGACGCGCCGCGCACCAGACCCGCGATATCGACAAAGGTCATCCTTGTGGGGATGATCTGCTTTGACCCGGCAATGGCCGCCAGCTTGTCAAGGCGCGCATCCGGGACGGCCACTTCGCCCACGTTGGGTTCGATGGTGCAGAACGGAAAGTTGGCCGCCTGCGCCGCCGCTGTGCGGGTCAGTGCGTTGAAGAGCGTGGACTTGCCCACATTCGGCAGCCCGACAATGCCCATCTTGAAACCCATGGCCGACTTCTCCCGCCTGTCCGGCGCTGTCTCTAAGGTGCAGACCTGTTTTGCGCAAGCGGCGACACCGTCAGTCGCGCGTGTCGGACCGCTCACGCGATTGGAAGATCAAGAGCCAGGCCAGAAGGATGAACATCGGATGCGTCAGGCCGCCCGAGAAGATCAGGGCCAGCACCCAGATCGGGAAGACGAGGATGCCAAGAATGGGCCTGCCGGTCAGCAGGATCGACAAGGGCGGCAGCAGAAGGGCGAGCAGATAGTTCATGACGCAGAAGATGGGCGTTCGGCACCGTATTTCCAAGGTCAGAGAGACGGCGCCTTGATCAGAGGCCCCAGGCTTTCACGCGATCATGGAATAAGACCTGGCTTTCCTCCTCAAGGCAAGGGGATTGGCGCGGGTGCAATGCCCCCGTTTGCCTTGCGCCGGACCCGCACTCCCCATTGATTTCCCCCGTCGCCGCATGGCAGATGGAACCGGATTTGCCGGGGGACCCCATGACACGGATCGACACCACCTTTGCGCGGCTGCGGGCCGAGGGGAAGAAGGCCTTCGTCGCCTATATCATGGGTGGTGACCCGGATGAGGCGACCTCGCTCGCCGTCATGCAGGGCCTGCCCGCCGCGGGCGTCGACATCATCGAGTTGGGCATGCCCTTCACCGATCCGATGGCCGATGGTCCGACGATCCAGGCCGCTGGCCAGCGCGCGCTGGAGGGGGGCATGACGCTGGACAAGGTGCTGAACATGGTCCGCAGCTTTCGCGCCGGGGATCAGGCGACACCCATCGTCCTGATGGGTTATTACAACCCGATCTATTCGCGCGGGGTTGACCGCTTCGTGGCCGAAGCCCGCGCCGCCGGGATCGACGGGCTGATCGTCGTCGACCTGCCACCGGAAGAGGATGATGAGCTGTGCCTTCCGGCGCAGAAGGCAGGGCTGAACTTCATCCGTCTTGCGACACCGACTACCGATGCCAAGCGCCTGCCCAAGGTGCTGCAGAACACCAGCGGGTTCGTCTACTACGTCTCGGTCACCGGGATCACCGGGGCAGCGGCCGCCGTCGCCACCGATGTCGCCCCCGAAGTGGCGCGGATCAAGCGGTCAACCGACCTGCCGGTGATCGTGGGCTTCGGCATCAACACGCCTGAGGCCGCGCGCGCCATCGCCAGCGTCGCTGATGGCTGCGTGGTGGGGTCGGCCATCGTCAAGGACATCGGCGCGGGCGTCCCGGTGCCGCAGGTGCTGGCACGGGTCAAGGCGCTGTCGGACGGCGCCCATTCGGCCTGAAGGAACGAAGGACATCGGTTAACCGGTCCGGACTGAAAACCACGGGCCCAGAGTCATTGGTCGTCAAAGCCGGAACCAGCCACGAAGTGCGCACCTAATGGATAACGAACCTCTGTCCTCTGCTGAAGTGCTTCGGCAACAGTTTGCGAGCCGGAACCTGAACATTGATGACATCACGGGTGACCACCTGATCGATGTCTATGCAAATTGCACCGAGATGCGGGACCGGCCGAATTTCTATCGGCTTGAAAGGTTCGAGCAGCAAGACCCGTCGAACCTTTTGCCAATTGACCATGACGGACAGTCTGTCATCGGCGTCATTCTTGAAACCCGGGATACGCCTGCCCTGACTTATGTGATCCGAAATGCGGCACAGGTCACCGGCATTCCGATCTGCCTGTTTCACAGCAAAGAAAATCGTAGCCGCCTGAATGACCCCGAACTGCAAGACATGCGGGCCCGGGGCCAGTTGACAGTGCGAGAGTTACCGGACAAGGCGCTCTTGGCGCGCGGCTACAATGCAATCCTGATGTCAGAGAAATTCTGGGGGATTTTTGCGAAGTTTGAAAAGGTTCTCATCTTCCAGACGGATGCGATCTGCTGCCCTGAAAGCCCTTACAAACTGACGGATTTCCTGCACTTCGACTACATCGGCGCAGGATGGAAACGGGAACGCCCCTTTGGCCTGACGATTGATGGCGGGGTTGGCGGGCTGTCGTTACGGGACGTTCAGCTTAGCCTGGAATGCCTAAGACGCTTCTCACCGCGGCCATGGCCAAATGGAGAGGACGGTTATTTCGCTTTCCACGTCGAGCTGATCGGCGGAAAGGTCGGCAAGAGCGAAGATTGCGCAAAGTTTTGCACGCAGAACAGCTTTACCCACCAAAGTTTCGGCGGCCACCAACTGGCGCGCCTAAGCGTGTCTGACCACGCGAAATTCAGGGCCTATTGCCCCGAGGTGGAAAACATCCTGTCTTCCACGCCGCCAGCGCTGCGCCGCGCATCCCAGGACACGCCTTAGCTTTTATCAGCTATTGATGCAGACTTTGGCTGATGTCCGTGGAGAGTGTCAGGACGCGCCTCAGGTCAAGGTCAGACCTTGAGGGTGACGGTTGGGCGACGGTGGCGGGAAAGACACTTGCGCCGACCTTTTTCGGGTCTTCAGTTCCTTGCACGGCCGTGTTCGAACCAACAGCGCATGCCTCCCGACAAGGATTACGATCGGCGGCCCGACGTGCGGTCTCCGCAGCGGAGTCTACCAATATCCGGACAAAGATCCGCGTGGGCGGAGGCAGAGCTGAGCCGATGGCACTGCGCGTGATCAAGCGCACCGCTTCCGCCGAGTAGATTGCCTTTGTCGGGGGCCAGACCTCTTGAGCGGAAATTCTTCCTAAGGATCCTGAGCGCCAGTCGCGCCGGTGTGCCCGGACACCGGATCGCGCAATGTGTCCATGATCTGGCGCAACTCGGTCAGAACCGGCAGCGCCCCACGCAGCCGCGCTGCGTCGAACCGGTGGGCCAGCGCTGCGATATCGGGGGTGAGAGCGGCAATCGTGCCATCGCGCAGTTTGCGCCCGGCATCTGTCAGGAACACGCATTTCGACCGTCCGTCCCGCGCGTTCGGGCGCATCTCTACTAGCCCGTGCCGTTCCAGCACCGCAAGGCTGTGCGTCATCGAAGTTTTCGGCACCTGGAACGCCCGGGCCAGCGCCAAAGGCGTCACCCCGTCCGCGACCCGCACCAGATGGTTCAGCACCCCGAACTGCGGCTGCAAAAGCCCATGCGGCAGCCGCGCCTCCATCAGCGTGCGGGACAGTTGGGCGAGGATCGCGATCTCGTTGAAGGTCGCGAACCACAGGCCCAGATCCACAGCCTCTGAAGGCGGGCCGCTTGTCACAGGATGATCGCCTCCACCGGCCAGCGCGGGCTTTGCCCCACCGCGGGCCCAAATCCGATACGCCCCAACATCTGCACGGTTCCCCCTTCGGGTGCAAGCAAGGCGTGGACGCGGGAATAATGCGTCGCCATCTCGGGGAATTCCTGCAGCGCCTGGCTCATCGGTTGCGTCCCCAGCCCTTCTGCCGTCACCGCCAGGTTCAGCCGCAGCCAGTCCGCCCCTGCCGCCAACTGGTCCGTCCGGCTGTTCCCGGTGGTGGTCAGCCAGACATAGCCCATCGCGCTTTTCGCCGTCGCCTCCACCATCGTCAGCGCCGAGCGGGACGCAAACGAGTCCGGATCAGCAGAAGCCTCGCGGCTGAAAAGCCCGGTCGCCGACAGCGTCTCGAACATCGGGCCGGAGAAATCCAGCCCATCGGGGTTGGCATCCACCTCTCGCGCACCGATGCGGAAGAGATCAACGCTTTCTTGCATGGTTCTGGGGGTAGTGAATTCGATCACCAGCGCTTCATGCGTCAGATCGCGCAGCTGGGTGATCCGGGCATCGTCCAGCGCCCCCCCGAACTGGCTACCCCGGGCGACGGATGCAGCCAGCGCCTCCATCGCCGCCGCAGGCACTGGGCGGCTGGTGTCGTAAGGTTCCTTGTTCGACCGCCGCGCCATGACATGCGCAAAAAGCGGATCAGGCGTCACGGACGCATCCGGCGTGAACACGGCGCGCGCGACGGGGCGGGAATCCAACGCGCCATCATCGAAGCCTTCCGGAAAGGGCGTGATCGTCACCCGCTGTCCGTCATGACTGGCCGCCATCTGCATCAGCTCCAGAAAACATCCAAGCCCGATGGTGATTTGCCGGCTGAAAGGGTCGGTGTGCGGCAAGAGTTTGTTCGTATCGACGTAAAGCGTCACCACACCCGCCTCGCGCAGGTCGGCGCGCCACGGTTGCCGGTTGTGCGGGTTCGGCGCCAGAAGTGCATAGCTCAGCGCCCGGTGGCGCGGGTCCGCCCCCTGCCCCGCCGCGCTCCACGGCAAAAGGGCGGTTCGCGGCTGGCGGGTGGCAATGGCCCCAAGCGAGGCCGTGGCTGCAAGGATGACGCCGCCTCCGATCAGGGCAAGGGTTTTGCGACGGGACAAGTTCATGGCTTTCTCCATTTGATACGATATCGCACTATGTAGTATGATTTCGTACTATATGCAAGTCCTCATTCCCATTGCGCCGCACAGCTTGAATTGGTAACCAAAGATGACCAATCCGAGAGGGAAGCCATGCCCGTCATCACCTGCATCGAGGATCTGAAGCGCCTGCACCAGAAGCGCACGCCGAAGATGTTTTGGGATTACTGCGAAAGCGGCAGCTACACCGAGCAGACCTTCCGCGAAAACTCCTCGGACTTTGCCAAACTGCGCTTTCGCCAGCGCGTGGCGCGCGATCTGACTGGGCGGGTCCTGTCCAGCACGATGGCCGGGCAAAAGGTGACGATGCCAGTGGCGCTGGCCCCGGTCGGCAGCACCGGCATGCAGCACCCGGATGGCGAAATTCACGCCGCCCGCGCGGCGGCGAAGTTCGGCGTGCCGTTCACCTTGTCCACCATGAGCATCTGCTCCATCGAGGACGTGGCGGCGCACAGCCCTGAGCCGTTCTGGTTCCAGCTGTACGTGATGAAGGACGAAGATTTCGTCGACGCGATCATCGAACGCGCCCGCGCCGCGAAATGCTCAGCCCTGGTGCTGACGCTGGACCTGCAGATCCTGGGCCAGCGCCACAAGGACCTGAAGAACGGCCTCACCTCGCCCCCGAAACCCACGATCCCGAACCTGATCAACATCGCCACCAAACCCCGCTGGGCCTGGAACATGGCGCGCACCCCGCGCCGCCAGTTCCGCAACATCGTGGGCCATGTGAAGGGTGTGCAAAAGCTGTCAGACCTGACGGCCTGGGCAAACGAACAGTTCGACCCGATGCTCGATTGGGGCAAGGTCGCCCGCATCCGCGACCAGTGGAAGGGCAAGTTCATCCTGAAAGGCGTGCTGGATGCCGATGACGCCCGCATGGCCGCCGATGCCGGGGCCGATGCGGTGATCGTGTCGAACCACGGCGGGCGGCAGCTGGACGGGGCGCTGTCTTCGATCCGCATGCTGCCATCGGTGGTGAAAGCCATCGGTGACCGGACCGAGGTCTGGCTGGATTCTGGCATCCGCTCCGGTCAGGATGTGCTGAAGGCGTTGGCGATGGGCGCCAAGGGGACGATGATCGGCCGCGCCTATATCCACGGTCTGGGCGCCATGGGCGAAGCGGGCGTGACCAAGGCGCTGGAGGTGATCCAGAAGGAAATGGACATCACCATGGCGCTTTGTGGGGAGCGTGAGGTTACCGCGATGGGCCGCCACAACCTGCTGGTGCCCGAGGATTTTGAGGGCCGCTGGGCCTGACCCGACGCCCGCCTGCGACGTCGTCACTCCTCGCTGTCTGCCCACGAGGAGACCTCGAAGACCTGGGGCGAGCCACCGCTTGCCATTTGATCAAATTCTGACGCATAAACGGGCGAGAGCCACGGAATAACGCGCATGTCTGACGACCTTATCGCCGGAATTCGACCGGACCGCCTGAACGCCTTCGCCGCGCGTGAGGCTGCGGTTTATGCAAGGTCGCGCCCGAAGGCGGCGAAGGCCATGGCCAATGGCGCGGGCCATTTCCTGAACAAGGTGCCGATGCACTGGATGACCGACTGGCCGATGCCGCATCTGCCGCTGGTCGCCAGTGCCAAGGGGGCCACCCTTACCGATATCGACGGCATCACGCTGGATGACTTCTGCCTGGGCGATACCGGCAGCATGTTCGGCCATTCGCCGCCGCCGGTTGCCAAGGCAATTCGCGCGCAGGCCCGCCATGGGCTGACCTACATGCTGCCGACCGAAACCGCGCTGAAGGCCGGCCGGCTGCTGACGGACCGCTTCGGCGCCTTCCAATGGCAGATCGCCACCACCGCGACCGATGCCAACCGCTTTGCCCTGCGCGTCGCCCGTGCCATCACCGGGCGGCCCAAGGTTCTGGTCTTCAACGGCTGCTACCACGGCACGGTGGACGACACCTTCGTCAGCCTTGAAGACGGCAAGACGGTCAATTCCCCCGGCCTCCTCGGACAGGTCAACGATCTGACCCAGACCGCGGTCGCCTGCGAGTTCAACGACCTTGCCGGGGTTGAGGCTGCGCTTGCCAAGGGTGACGTGGCCGCGATCCTGACCGAACCGGTGATGACCAATTCCTGCATGGTCCTGCCTGAGGCCGGGTTCCATGATGGTCTTCGCCAGCTTAGCCTCAAATACGGCGCGCTTCTCATCATGGATGAGACGCATACGATCTCCTCGGGCCTTGGCGGCTATACCCGAGTCCATTCCCTGCGCCCCGATATCTTCGTCGTCGGCAAATGCGTCGCGGGCGGCATGCCCACCGCTGTCTGGGGACTGACCGCCGACACCGCCGCACGCTATGACAAAGCCAATGCCAACCGCCCCTCGGGCCGGTCCGGCATGGGCACCACGCTTTCCGCCAACCCGATGCAGTTCGCCTGCCTCGTCGCCACTCTGGGC
Source organism: Rhodobacter sp. (assembly GCA_027489175.1). Classification (GTDB taxonomy): domain Bacteria; phylum Pseudomonadota; class Alphaproteobacteria; order Rhodobacterales; family Rhodobacteraceae; genus Tabrizicola. Next base: position 32,381 of record JAIYAE010000004.1, on the reverse strand, counting down.
GAGGTGATGACCCCCGCCAATTACGCCCATATGGAGAGACTCGCCGAACGCCTGTCGCACGGGCTGGCCAAGGTGATCGACCGCCACGCAGTACCCTGGCACGTCGTCCGGGTCGGCGCGCGGGTGGAGTTCATCTGCGCCCCCGGCCCCCTGCGCAACGGCTCTGAGGCCGCCCACGCCCACCAGCCAATGGTCGAGGCCGCGCTGCACACCGGACTTCTGAACCGTGGCACCCTGATCGCGCCCTTCCACAACATGATGCTGGTCAGTCCGGCAACGAAAAAGGCCCAGGTTGACAGGCTGATCGCAAACTTCGACACCATCCTCACCGACCTTTTCAAAGCAGCCTGAAAATGACCCAAGTTAGCCCCTCCGGTTCCACCGTGGCCGAGGCCGAAGCCTTCCTTTCCGCCCATCCCGAGATTGAGGCGTTTGACATTATCCTGCACGACGCCAACGGCATCGGCCGGGGAAAGATCATTCGCCGGCATGAGCTTTTGTCCTTTTTCAACAATGGCCGCCATCTGCCGATCTCGATCCTCGGCCTCGATATCTGTGGCGAGGATGTGCATGAGACGGGTCTCATCTGGGATCAGGGCGACGGTGACCTGCGCGCCTGGCCTATTCCCGGCACGCTGAAGGCGCTCCACAACACCCAGCCAACGCGCGGCGAGGTGTTCATGTCGATGTACATGCTGGACGGCGCGCCTATGTCGTCCGACCCCCGCCACGCGCTGCAACGGCAGGTGGACGCGCTGGCGAAGGAAGGCCTCCACCCCTCGGGCGCGTTCGAGCTGGAGTTCTTCCTTCTGGACCCCGAACGCGGCCCTGACGGCAAGATGCAACCCGCCCGTGACGTGCTGGACCGCCGCAAGTCCAACAAGACCGAGGTCTATTCCGTCGATCACCTGCACGGGATGCTGCCCCTCTTCAGCGATATCTACGCCGGGGCCGAAAAGGCAGGCATCAAGGCCGAAACGCTCATCAGCGAATACGCCCCCGGCCAGTACGAACTTACGCTCCACTACCGCGCCGATGTGATGCAGGCCGCTGACGATCTCATGCGCCTGAAGCGGATCGTCCGTGCCCAGGCCCGCGCGCATGGCGTGGTGGCCTGCTTCATGGCCAAGCCGAATGAGAATTACGCCGGGTCCGGCATGCATTTCCACGTCTCGATGCTGGACGATGCTGGCAAGAACGTCTTCGTTGAGGCGAAAGAGGGCCAGTGGAACCCGCTGATCCTGCACGCGCTCGGCGGTCTGAAGCAAACAATGGGCGAAAGCATGCTGGTCTTTGCCCCCCATGCCAACAGCTGGCGCCGCTTTGCCAGCCAGTCCTACGCGCCGGTCTCGCCCAGCTGGGGGGTCAACAACCGCTCGGTCGCGCTGCGCATCCCGGCGGGGGACATCAAGGCCCGGCGGATCGAACATCGCCCGGCGGGGGTGGATGCCAATCCCTATCTGGTGGCCGCAACCGTGCTGGCCGGCATCCGGCATGGCATGACGCACCAGATCGATCCAGGGCCGGAAACCACCGGCAACGGCTATGAAGACGATAATGCCAGCACGATCCCGACCGACTGGAAACAGGCGATCACGGCGGCGAAGGCCTCAACCTTCCTGCAGGACGCGCTGGGCGAGGACATGCACCGCACCTTCACCGCCATCAAGGCCGCGGAATATGCCCGTGTGATGCGCACGGTCAGCGAAGTGGACTTCGACCTTTACCTGCACACCGTTTGACGCCAGGACCCGATTTCTTTGAAGAAATCGGTCCGGATCCTTTCAAGGATCCGGCGACCTGCGCCACCGGCACTCCGCCGCGCAAACAGGGACGCCCCGCAGAAGCGCCGCCGCGATGAGACCCGGCACCCGCGCGTCCAGCCCGACCGGCGGCAGGAGGCGCCCGGTAAACCCCGCTTTGGCCAAGGCGGCGGGGATGTCGTCGCTGACATGCCCGCCCTCAGCCGCAAAGAACGGCAGGCAGACCCCACTGAGCCCGGTCAGCGTTTCCAGCTGGGGCTCCTGGTCGATGAACCCCACGGCCACCCGCGCCCCGGTTTCCCCAGCAATCCGCCCAGCCACATGCCGCGCGATGTCGGACGGCACCGAAGATTTGAACGACCCATGCGCCGCAAGGATCACTTGATCCGCCCCCGCCTCCCGCGCCAGGTCAACGCAAAGGTCATGCACGGCCACGTCGCAGCCGAATGGCTCCAGCACCTGCCAGCCCCCGGGTCCCAGGGTTGCCCCGGCTTCACCCAGCTTGGCCGGGATCTGCACGCGGGTGAACCAGCCCCCGGTCATGAACATGGGGAACACGACGCCCCCGGTCCGCCCTGCCACAGCGCGGGCAATGGCCCCGGGTTCGGCCAGCGTTGCCGCCTGCACGTCCCATCCGGGCAAGAGTGCTGCAACCTTTTCGGCCAAACCCGCCAGCGCGCGGGCGGCGGGTTCGGGGTCAGACGGCTGGCCATGGGCCACGATCAATGCGCTTTTTGTCATCCGCCCAAAGTGATGCAGGCCCGACCGGGGTCAAGCCATGATTGACAGGCCAGGACCACGCGCGCAGCCTGTCAGCCATGATCCATGCCAAGCGTGACAGTCTGATCGCCCTGATCGCCACCCTTCTGGCGCTGGCAGCTTTTGCCTGGGGCCTGCAGCGGTTGTCCGTCTTCGGCCAGAATCACACGGCTGGGGGCGCCGCCGCGGGCATCGGCGGCCTTGTTGCCTTTCTTGGCGTTTTGCTGATCCTGAACTTCCGCTGGGCGCTGACCCTGACCCGGCGGATGGAGCGGGGACAGGGCGTCTTTGCCCGATGGACCGTGCCCGCCGATATCGTAACCGCCTATGTCGCCCTTGAGGCCAAACGCCGCTGGGTCCTTCGCAGCCGCTGGCGCCCAAAGCCCGGCCGGGCGGCCGAGGTCCTGTTCTCGGACGATGCGGTCCTTGCAGGCGGCCGCTATCACGGCCTGCGGTCAAGGGGTCTGCAGGTCTTTACCCATGTCCATCTGCTGCCCGGCACGCCAGATGTGATCGAATTCCAGATCCGCGAGATCACCACCTCTTCCGCCCACAATTACGCCGCCGGACAGTTTGAGCTGCGCATCCCCGTGCCCCCGGGCGCGACCGAGGAGGCTGAGAAAGTCATCGCCCATTTCACGAAGGTCCGCGCCGATGCCCCGGCGGATGCCCGCTTTTGGCGGCTTCGTCGCAAGATCGGGTTGGGCATCCTGCTGGTCAGCGCCCTGTCCGCCGCCGGTGGCTATATCCTTGCCGAACAGGCCGATTGGCGCGGCGAAGATCCGACGGCCCTGATCCTGCTTATTGTCGGGGCGATCTTTGGCCTGATGGGTTTTGTCCTGACCCTTATCGCCACGGTTGCGATCCGGCGGGCGTCCTAGGGCATCCGCCCGGCGATGTAGCGGGCAAAGTCGTAATTCGGCCGCTCCAGATGGCTGAGCGGCCCCGGCGAGGACATGCCCGCGCAGAGGCCCTGATAGACCCGCTCCACGCAGCCCTTGTCTTCGACGTTCACATCCTCAAGCAGCGCCTTCAGCGTGCCGAAATGCTGATCCGCCGCCGGGTCCTTGGCCCAGTCCGCCGCCATACCGCCGCCGAACAGCACCTGCACCTGCCCCGGGCCTTTCGGCGTCAGGCTGAGATACCAGAAATATCCCGGCGTCAGCGTGATCAGAAGCGAGGGATAGATCGACAACAGCCAAGTGATCCGCCGCTGATCGCCCACCAGCCGGGTGTTTGACGGATGCGCCAGGGACAGCGGGATCGTGTCGTTCTTCATGATCCAGTGGTAGTTGAACGCCGCCAACCCTTCCGGGCAGGTCATCTGCAACAGGTCCACCGACCCGCCGATCGTGCCCTGATGGCAGACCGGCAGGTGGTAGCTTTCCATGAAATTCTCGGCCAGGACCTTCCAGTTGGTGTCCCAGGTGAATTCCTCGCGGAACGCCTCGACATAGGACCCCATCTCCAGATAGCCGACCAGCTCCTGCACTTCGGCCAGCGCCTCCTCGGGCGGCGGGGCGTCGGGGTTCAGCGTCACCAGGATCCAGCCCTGCCAATCCTCAACCCGAACTGCGGGGAGCTTGACGTCCTCTTTGCAGAAGCCTTCGTTCAGCGCCATCGCCGGGGCACCGCGCAGGGTGCCGTCAAGGTTGTAGGTCCAGGCGTGGTAGGGGCAGACGATGGACCGCACATTGCCCCGGCCTTCCAGCAGCGTGCTCATCCGGTGGCGGCAGACGTTCGACATGCCGCGCAGGGCGCCGTCCCGGTCGCGCAGGATGATGATCGGTTCCCCCGCGATCTGCATCGTCAGGTAATCGCCGGGGTTCGGCAACGCATCGGCCCGGCCCGCACAAAGCCAGTCCTTGGCGAAGATGTGCTTCTCCTCGGCCTCCGCAAAGTCGGGCGAGGTATAGACCGATTTCGGCATCGCCCGCGCGCGGGTGAAGGGCTGGGCGACATTGGCGCGCAATTCGGCCAGGGCGGAAAGGGCGGGTGCAGTCAGGGCAGGATCATGGCGGGTCATGGGCGCATCCTTCGACAGACACTTCATCTTGGGCCAAGATTGTTCGTATGCAAAGCAAAAAGCTTTACGGAAAATGCGCCCTGATCGCCGCCGCAAAGGCATTTGCCAGCGCGGGGTTCGCCTCCGGGCCGTAGTGGATACCGTCAATCGGCGACACGGTGACCACCTGCCCCGCGTCCAGGAACGGCACGCCCAACCGCGCCGCCGCTGCCGCCACTTCAGCCGCCAGCGCGCGGGACTTCGCCGCCCCGCCTGCGAACATGGACGCCAGACACCCCACCTCGATGATCGGCGGCGGGCTGACCAGCAGCACCTCCGGCGCCGCCCCGTCCGGCCCGGTGCCCGAAGCAAGGATCACCCGCACTAACCGCTCCAGCGACAGGGCGATGTCGCCGGCATTGACCGAAAACCGCTCTTTCAGGTCATTCGTCCCCAGCATGACAAGCACCACATCCACCGGCCGGTGGCTTTCGAGAAGTGCGGGCAGCACGCTCAACCCATTGCGATGCGCGCCTTCCACCGGGTCGTCATGCACTGTCGTGCGGCCCGGCAGACCTTCGGCGATGACCTCCCAGTCGGGCAAAAGCCCGGCCAGCCGCCCCGCCCAACGCTCCTCCCGGCCATAGCGCGCCGATTGGCCCAGCGCGGTCACCGGCAGCGTGCCATGCGTATTGCTGTCACCGTAAAGCAGAAGCGTTCTCATCCCCGTCCCCCCATGTGCCGGGCCACAGGATGCACCGCTTTCCGGCACAAGGTGAAGCCTTCTTCCGATGACCGCGCCGCAACAAATCCTGATTGACGTACCTCACGCTGAAACCGATAGTCGCGGAAAGAGCTTGGAGGCGGTCCCGTGCGGCCAACCGTCAACGACATCGCGCGTGAGGCTGGCGTCAGTCTGGCCACCGTGGACCGCGTCCTGAACGCCCGCCCCGGCGTGCGCGAAAAGACGATCCGCGCGGTGAATGATGCCATCGTAAAGCTGGGCTATGTCCGCGATCTGACAGCCGCGAACCTTGCACGCAGCCGGAATTACCGGATGGCCGTGGTGCTGCCAGACACGGAAAGCCAGTTTGTTCAAACACTTGCCGATGCCTTGACCGATGCAGGGTCCATCGCCGCCGCTGCGCGAATGGACCTGCGGCTCCACCGCTTCCCGGCTGAGGATCCGCATGCCCTCGCCGCCCTTTTGACCAGCCTGCCCGGGCGCGGGTATTCCGGCGTGGCGCTGATGGCCCCGGAAACCCCGATCCTGCGCGACGCGATTCGCGCGCTTCGCGCCAAGGGCCTGCCGGTCGTGGCTCTGGTGTCAGACCTGCCCAACACCGGGCGCGACCATTTCATCGGCACCGACAACCGCGCCGCTGGGCGCACGGCGGGGGTTCTGATGGGTCGTTTCCTTGGGCCTGCCCCAGCGCAAGTGCTGGTGCTGGGCCAGTCGCTTTTGGCGCGCGACATGATCGAACGCCGCCGCGGCTTTGATGAGGTGATGCTGCGCGATTTCCCGCAATTGGACGTGCTGCCTTCGCTGGAAACCCATGGCTCGGGCCAGACCCTGCGGCAGGTGGTGGCGGAACGGCTGACCAACGCGCCCGGCGTGCGCGGCATCTATGCCATGGGCGACGGCCACCGTGCCTTGACCCAAGTCATTGACGATATGGGTCTTTCCGGCAAACTCGTCGTCATCTGCCATGAGTTGACCCCCCATGTCCGCCAGGCGCTTGAGGGGGGTGAGATCACCGCCGTCATCACCCAGAACCTTGGCCATCTGGCCCGCAGCACCCTGCGCGTCTTGCGCGCCAAGGCGGACAATCTGCCGCTGGATGCAGGGCAGGAACAGATCCGGATCGAGATTGTCCTGCGGGAAAACCTGCCGCCCATCCCCGATTCGGCCGCTTTCTCAGCCGCCGAACCAGCCGATACCGCCGCCTGACCACCGTCCAAATCGCTTTGAAACAGGCCTGTGCCGCAAAATGAGGGACGTACCTCAAAAATGCTTTACAGCCGCCTCTGCCCCTGTCTATCGTAGCGTCAATCCAGAAGGCCCGGCCACCGGTACGGGCACATAGCAACCACAGTGGGAGGACTACCATGAAACGGAAGATACTTGCCGCATCCGCGGCGCTTGCGCTCGTCTGGTCGGCGCAGGCCAATGCCCAAGCCAATGAACTGACGCTTTGCTGGGCCGCCTGGGACCCGGCGAACGCGCTGGTGGAACTGTCCAAGGATTTTGAGGCCCAGACCGGCACCAAGATGAATTTCGAATTCGTGCCATGGCCGAACTTCGCCGACCGCATCCTGAACGAACTCAACTCGGGCGGGCAGCTCTGCGACCTTCTGATCGGCGACAGCCAGTGGCTTGGCGGCGCGGCCGAAAACGGCTGGTACGTGAAGCTGAACGATTTCTTCGCCGCCGAAGGCATCAGCATGGATGACTTCGCCCCCGCCACCGTCCGCGCCTATTCGACCTGGCCGAAGGGTGAGCCGAACTATTACGCCCTGCCCGCGATGGGCGATGCGAACGGCTGGTTCTACCGCAAGGACTGGTTCACCAACCCCGAGATCATGGCCGCCTACAAGGAAGCCACCGGTCAGGACCTGCGCGAACCCCAGTCGCAGAAAGAACTTCTCCAGATCGCGCAGTTCTTCCAAGGGCGCGAGATTGACGGCAAGACGGTCTACGGCGCCTCGATCTTCACCGAGCGTGGGTCGGAAGGCATCACCATGGGCGTGACCGGCGCGCTTTACGCCTGGGGCTTCAAGTATGAAAACACCCCCGGCAAGTACGACATGGAAGGCGCCGTAAACTCGCCCGAGGCGGTTGAGGCGCTGGAGTTCTACAAGACCCTCTACCAGACCGCGACGCCCCCCGGCTATGACAACGCCTATATGGAACAGTCGCTGGACGCATTCAAATCCGGTCAGGTGGCGATGGCGATGAACTGGTTCGCCTTCTTCCCGGGCCTTGCCGCTGACCCGACCGTGGGCGGCGACAAGATCGACTTCTTCGTGAACCCGGCGCAGAACGTCGCAGCCTCCACGCTGGGCGGTCAGGGCATCAGCGTTGTGGCGAACACCGACAACATGGATGGGGCACTCGCCTACATCAAATGGTTCGCCGATGCCGAAGTGCAGAAGAAGTGGTGGGCCGCTGGTGGCTATTCCTGCCACAAGGCCGTGCTGGAAGACCCGAACTTCGTGAACACCGCCCCCTTCGCCGGCGACTTCCTTGAAGCGATGGGCGGGGTCCAGGACTTCTGGCAGGAACCGGCCTATGCCCAGCTGCTGCTGGCGATGCAGGAACGCGTGCACAACTTCGTCGTGGCCGATCAGGGCACGGCACAAGAGGCGCTGGACGGTCTGATCGCGGACTGGACCGAAGTCTTCCAGGACGAAGGCAAGCTTTAAGCCTGCACCGCGCCCCCGAAACCTGCGGGGGCGCACCCACCTACCACAGCAAACCCCCTTCCCCCCAAGGGGAGGGGGAGCAGGGTGAGGGCGCCAGTCGTCCCCTCGCGCCAACGGGACATTGCCAATGACCAACCCCCTCCCCAACCCGATCGAGGCCGCCGCCCGCGCCACACCCGCGCCCGTCGCCCGCCGCCTGCGCGGGTTGTCAGACCGCGCCATCGCCTGGATCTTCGTCGCCCCGACGATCTTCCTTCTGCTCGCGATCAACATCTTCCCGCTGATCTGGACGGTGCGGCTTTCCTTCACCAACTTTGCCGCCAACCGCCCCAACCGTGAGGTAGAATGGGTCGGCCTGCGCAACTACGAGCGCATCCTGACGGATGAGGGCACCTGGGCCAACATGCAGACCACGGCGCATTTCTTGGTCTGGACCATCGTCCTGCAAGTGGTGATCGGCTTCACCCTCGCCTGGCTGATCAACCGCAAGTTCAAAGGCAACGATCTGGTGACCACCCTCATCGTGCTGCCGATGATGCTGTCGCCCGCCGTCGTGGGCAACTTCTGGACCTTCCTCTACCAGCCGCAGATCGGCCTGATCAATTATATCGTGGAACTGGTCACCGGCATCCCCGCCTCCAGCTTCTCCATGCTTGGCCCCGGCGGGCTGGCCCCTTGGTCGATCATCATCGTCGACACCTGGATGTGGACGCCTTTCGTCATGCTGATCTGCCTCGCCGGCCTCCGCTCGATCCCCGACTACATCTACGAGGCCGCTGAGGTCGACCGCGCCTCCAAATGGCGGCAGTTCTGGACGATCACCGTGCCGATGGTGCTGCCCTTCCTGATGCTGGCAGTGCTGTTCCGGGGCATCGAGAACTTCAAGATGTTCGACATGGTCACCCTTCTGACCGGCGGCGGCCCAGGGAATGAAACCCTCCTCACCTCCATCGACCTCAAGCGCGAAGCGTTCGAGAAATGGCGCACCGGCTATTCCAGCGCCTACGCGATCATCCTTTTTGTCACCGTCTTCGGCCTCGCCAGCATCTACGTCAAAGCCCTGAACAAGGTGAAGGAAAGATGAGCGCTTATTCCGTCACCGAACCCTCACGCGCGTCAAAATGGCTGGCCGGCATCCTCGTGGTGGCCTACGCCTTCATCACCCTGCTGCCCCTGGTCTGGATCATCTCCACCGGGTTCAAATCCGGGCCCGACAGCATTTCCTACCCGCCGAAGGTGATCTTCGACCCATCGCTTGAAGGCTACGTCAACCTTTTCACCACCCGAACCCGCATCGCGGCCGAGGATTTTGCGGCCCTCCCCCCACCTGAGACCTGGTATGACGAGGTTGTCCGCGAAGACGGCATGGTCATCGCCGGACCGTCGAGGTTTGGTGAGCGCTTCCTGAACTCGGTCATCATCGGTTTCGGGTCGACCTTCCTCTCGATCGTCCTTGGCACCCTTGCAGCCTATGCCTTCAGCCGCTTCAAGGTGCCGCTGAAGGATGACCTTCTGTTCTTCATCCTCTCGACCCGGATGATGCCGCCCATCGCCGTCGCCATCCCGATTTACCTGATGTACCGGGAACTTGGGCTATCGGACACGCATCTCGGGATGATCCTCCTCTACACCGGGGTGAACATCTCCCTCGCCGTCTGGCTCCTGAAAGGCTTCATCGACGAGATCCCGCGTGAGTATGAGGAGGCCGCGCTGATCGACGGCTACACCCGCTTTCAGGCCTTCCGCAAAGTGGTGCTGCCACAAGCCGCCACCGGCATCGCCTCGACCGCGATCTTCTGCCTGATCTTCGCCTGGAACGAATACGCCTTCGCCGTGCTCCTCACGAGCGGCAACGCCCAGACCGCCCCGCCCTTCATCCCCACGATCATCGGCGTCGGCGGCCAGGACTGGCCCGCCGTGGCCGCAGGGGCAACGCTCTTCCTCCTGCCCGTGATGATCTTCACCATCCTTCTGCGCAAACACCTCCTGCGCGGGATCACCTTCGGAGCCGTCCGCAAATGACACGATTTTTCTGCGAAAAATCCCGTCCCGCCCCCGAGTTTTCGCAGAAAACTCGTGCCCGCGGGACCACGCGTGCCCCCGGTGATCCAAAATGAGCGCCTTTCTCTCCGGTCTCCTCCGTTTCCGCCGCGGCCCCTGGGAAAACCTTGCCACCGTCCTCATCGCGCTGGGCGTGGTGATGCTGATGCAGCCCTTCTTCCTTTGGGCCTACACCTGGTCCTTCCTTGTGACCCTTGTCGGCACCGTGATGTTCATCATCACCAGCCATTTCCCGGAATGACCATGCTGGAAAAGCTCTCCCCCATCCTTCCCGCCCGCGACATGGCCAAGACGCAGGCCTTCTGGCAGCGGCTGGGGTTTCACACCGTCTATCTTGACGACGAATACCTTCTGATGAAGCGCGAAGGGGCCGAGGTGCATTTCTTCCACCACGCTACTCTTGACCCCTTCAAATGCGACCATGGCGCCTACCTGCGGCCCTCCGACATCAACGCTTTGGATGCCGAATGGGGCGCCCTTGGCCTGCCCGCCGCCGGCATCCCACGCCTTGAACGGGCCGCCGACAAGCCTTGGGGCATGCGCGAACTGGCGCTTCTCGACCTTAACGGCAACCTCATCCGCGCCGGACAGGAGATTCCCCTTGGCTGAAATCGTCATCAAGAATCTGCGCAAGGAATTCGGCGCCTTTACCGCCGTAAAGGGGTCCTCCTTCACCATCAAGGACGGTGAATTCTTCATGCTTCTCGGCCCCTCCGGCTGCGGCAAGACCACCACCCTTCGCATGATCGCCGGCCTAGAACTCCCCACCTCCGGCCAGATCCTGATCGATGGTGAGGATGTCAGCCAAAAGCCCGCTTCCCAGCGCGACATCGCCATGGTCTTCCAGATGTTCGCCCTCTACCCGCATATGAACGTGCGGAAAAACATCAGCTATCCCCTGGTCAGCCAGGGCATGCCGAAGGCGCAGGTTCAGGCCAAGGTGGCGGAGGTCGCCCGCATTCTTGGCATCACCGATATCCTCGACAAACCGGTCGGCGGGCTGTCCGGCGGGGATCGCCAGCGGGTGGCCCTGGGCCGCGCCATCGTGCGCAGCCCCAAGGCCTTCATGATGGACGAACCCCTTGGCGCGCTGGATGCCGAGTTTCGGGAACACATGTCCGAAGAACTTCGCGCGCTGCACGACCGGATGAAGGCGACCACCGTCTACGTGACGCACGACCAGTTGGAGGCGATGCAGATGGGCGACAAGATCGTGGTGATGAACCACGGCGTCGTCGAACAGTTCGGCACGCCGCAGGATATCTATGACCACCCGGCCACCCTGTTCGTCGCCGATTTCATCGGCAGCCCGTCGATGAATTTCCTGCGCTTCGAGGGCACTGCTGCAGCGGGAGCGACGACCGTCCAACTGGGCGAAGTGCCGATGTCCCTGCCCGAACTTCAGGAACCCGCCGCAGGCAACCTCGTTCTCGGGGTCCGCCCCGAGCATGTGGGCCTGACCGACGCCAGCCCCTATCGCGGGCGGGTGGAGGCGACGGAGTACCTTGGCACCACCCAGATCGTCACCCTTTCCACCCCCCACGGCCAAATCAAGGCCCGCGCCCCCGCCGCACAGTCGGTAAAGGTGGGCGAGGCGGTTGGCCTCACCCTCAACCCCCGCACGCTTTCCCTCTTCGACGCCACCACCGGCCGCGCCTTCCGCACCGCCGCCAATGCCGGGGTCCACCATGGCTGAAGTCATCCTCTCCGGCCTGACCAAATCCTTCGGCGCGACCAAGGCCCTTTCCGATGTGTCGCTGACCATCCCCGACGGCGCTTTCGTCGTCCTCCTCGGGCCAACGGGCGCAGGCAAGACCACCACCCTTCGCCTGATCGCCGGCCTCGACCGCCCCGATGCGGGCGACATCCGCATCGGCGGCCACAGCGTCAAAGCCGAAACCCCCGCCCAGCGCGATGTGGCGATGGTGTTCCAGCAATACTCGCTCTACCCCCACCTCACCGTCCGCGACAACCTCGCCTTCCCGCTGCGGTCGCCCATGATCGCGATGCCGGAGGATCAGATCGCCAAACGGGTCCAAGAAGTGGCCGAGGTTCTGCGCATTCCCCACAAGCTCGACAACAAGGCCACCGCCCTGTCCGGGGGTGAGATGCAGCGCGTCTCCATCGGCCGCGCGCTCGTGCGCCAACCCCGCATCTACCTGATGGACGAGCCCCTCTCTTCCCTCGACGCAAAGCTCCGCGCCGACCTGCGGATTGAGCTGAAGCGCATCCACGCCGAACTGGGCGCCACCTTCCTTTACGTCACCCACGACCAGATCGAAGCGATGACCATGGCCACCCATGTCGGCGTCCTCGACCATGGCCGCCTCGTGCAATACGGCTCCCCGCGAGAGATCTATGAGAACCCCGTTTCCGCCTATGTCGCCTCCCGCCTCGGTCAGCCGCGCATCAACCTGCTGCCCGCAGATCTGTTCGGCCCCGCCCCCGCCGGTGCCACCCAGATCGGCCTCCGGCCTGAGCATATCCACGTCGGCGAAGGTGCCCCCGCCACCATCCGCCGCGTCGAACATCTTGGCGACCAGACCCGGCTGCACCTGACCCTCGGGGTGCATGAGATCATCACCCTCACCAACCCCCACACCCCGCTGAAACCCGGCGACAGCCTGCACATTCGCCCGCAAAACCCGCTCTGGTTTGACGCCAGCGGCAACCGCATCCAGGGACCAACCCCATGAAACAGTTCATGAACTCCAAGGACCAACTGGTGACCGAGGCGATTGACGGCCTCCTCAGAACCAGCGGCGGGAAACTCGCGCGGCTCGACGGCTATCCCCACATCAAGGTCGTCACCCGCACCGATTGGGACCGCTCCAAGGTCGCCCTCGTCTCCGGTGGCGGCTCCGGGCATGAACCTTCTCACGCCGGTTTCGTCGGCCAGGGCATGCTGACGGCGGCCGTCTGCGGTGACGTCTTCGCCAGCCCGTCCGTTGACGCCGTGCTGGCCGGCATCCTCGCCGTCACCGGCAAACCCGGCTGCCTCCTCATCGTGAAGAACTACACCGGCGACCGCCTGAACTTCGGCCTCGCCGCCGAACGCGCCCGCGCCTTCGGCCTCAAGGTCAGCATGGTCATCGTCGATGACGACATCGCCTTGCCTGACCTGCCCCAGGCCCGTGGCGTTGCCGGAACCCTCTTCGTCCACAAGATCGCCGGGGCCATGGCAGAATCCGGCGCCGACCTCGACACCATCACCGCCGCCGCACAAGCCACGATCAAGGGCGCGATCTCCATCGGCATGTCCTTGGACACCTGCACCGTCCCCGGTTCCCCCAAGGAAGATCGCATCAGCGCTGGAAAGGCCGAGCTTGGCCTCGGCATCCACGGCGAAGCGGGGATCGAACAGGTGGATTTCACCGGCGCCCGCTCCGCCATGCAGATGGTCGCCGACAAACTCCTCCCCCACATGGGCGCGGGCGACCACGTCGCCCTCCTCAACAACCTCGGCGGCACCACCCCCCTCGAAATGAGCATCCTGACCGAGGAACTCGCCCGCTCCCCCCTTGGGCCACGCACGAAATGGATCATCGGCCCCGCCGCGATGATGACCTCGCTCGACATGCACGGCTTTTCCGTCTCGCTTTTGCCGGTGGACCACGCGCAAGTCACGGCCCTCGCCGCCCCCGCCGCCCCCCACGCCTGGCCCGGCCTCGCCCCCCTTGGCGCGGTCGCGGTGAAACCACTCCCCGACGGCCTCGCCCCGATCCAGCCCGTACCGAGCGCCCACCCCGCCCGCCGCGCGCTGATTGACCGTTGCTGCAAGGCCCTGATCGCGGCTGAGGCTGACCTGAACCTCCTCGACGCCAAGTCCGGCGATGGAGACACCGGCAGCACCCTCGCCGGGGCCGCCCGCGCCCTGCAAAGCGCCCTCGACCGCCTCCCCCTCGCTGACCCGACCCAGCTTTACCGTGCCATCGGGATGGAGTTGTCGCAGACCATGGGCGGCTCCAGCGGCGTCCTCCTCGCCATCTTCTTCGCCGCCGCAGGCGACGCGAGCGCCTCTGGCAAAACCTGGATCGGCGCCCTCGCCGCAGGCCTTGACCGTGTGATGCAGGTAGGCGGAGCCGCCCCCGGCCACCGCACCATGATCGACGCCCTCGCCCCCGCCCTCGCCGCCCTGCCGCAGGGAGTGGCAGCGGCCGCCAAAGCCGCCCGCGAAGGCGCCAACGCCACCGCCCAAATGACGAGGGCCAAAGCCGGAAGAGCCACCTACCTCGCCGCCGACAAACTCAAAGGCCACAACGACCCCGGTGCGGAAGGCGTGGCACGCCTCTTCGAAGACCTCGCCAAAGGCTGACCCGTCCACCCCTTGCCCGATTTGGCCCGCGACAAATCGGGCCGCGCCTGCCTGCCCCTGGCAGGCGCGTTACCGCGCCAGCCCAGCCAGGCGCGCCCCGATTTCCCACCGTTCGGGAGGACTGACCACCCCTTGCCCTCCGGCTTGCGCCTCCAGGCAATCGGGTCGGGCGACTGTCCACTGGACAGTCGCTTGCCCGACCCTCTGTCGCGCTTCGTAGGTTGCGCTACAGCGCACCGTCCTCCGCAATCCACGTTCTTGCGGTAGGCTTGCCGTCCATGCCGAGCTTCTGAGTGATCAACGTCCAGTTTTCCTCAGCGCCAGTGATATCTGCCGGATTATAAGAGCAGTGTGTCGACTCCCAGTTTTTCGGGCGTCGTCCAGCAAATTGCAGAAGCACTTTGGAATGGTTGCAGAGAATAAGGTCCTGCAATACGCCCTGCTCCATAACGAAGAAACGATCTTCGCTTCTCGCCTTACCAATGAAGACCAAAACAAAAATCAGATTTCTGTCGATGTCCTTCGCGATGCCGTCGATGATTTGGCGTTCTCCATCAAATCGAATTTTGAGAAATTTGCTGGCATCTACCGACCCAGTCTGTTGTCGCATCGCCTTGACCTGGATTGGAACCGCCTGACCATTTGCATAGGCTAGGATGTCGATATCGGGTACATTACCCGCAAATGGTGCAGCGATGATCCCGCGTCGGCCAAGCTCAGCGACGACCAGATGCTCTCCAATTTGCCCTGCAAGTTTCTTGCTGAAATCCTTGGCCAATTCTTACCCTTTCCCTCCCCAAATATCCCACGGGAGGTCCGGAGGGTGTGAAACCCTCCGGCGGCCAGCCCAGGGCGCTCCCTTTGCAGCCCCATCCCAACCGCCAGCCCAAGGCGCCTCCCTCCCCACTCCGTGGGGGAGGGCCGGGGTGGGGGGGCACACAAGCGCACCACAGCGCCCCTTAACAAACCCCTAACGCCCACGCGCAACCATCTGACAACAAACGCAAACCAAAATCTGTCCACCGTGGACAGATCACGGCATCACTTCGAACCGGTCCACGTCCACCATCCCCATATCGGTGATCTTCAGATGCGGGATCACCGGCAGGCAGAGGAAGGCCAGCTGCAGGAAAGGCTCCTCCAGCACGACCCCCAGCCCCTTCGCGGCAGCCCTCAGGGCGACCAGCTTTTCCCGCACCTCCTCGAACGACAAGAGGCTCATCAACCCCGCCACCGGCAGCGCCAGTTCGGCCAGCACGCGGCCCCCCTCGACGACCACAAACCCGCCCTCGATCTCGCCCAACCGGGACACCGCCACCGCCATGTCCCCGGCATCCACCCCCACCACCGCGATGTTGTGGTGGTCGTGGCAGACGGTCGACGCAATCGCCCCCCGTACCAACCCGAACCCCTTCACGAAACCCGTCGCGATGTTGCCGTTCACCCCGTGCCGCTCCACCACCGCGATCTTCACCAGGTCGCGGGCCACGTCGGGCCGCTTGTCGCCATCCACGGGGGCAATCTCATACGTCAGGTGTTCGGTGATGATCTTGCCGGGCAGGATGCCGATCACCGGCGTCTCCACCCGGTTGCCGCCGGTGCGGAAGCTTCCCGCCGTCACCTTGGGAGCCTTGACCGAGGCCCGCGCCACCGGCTCCACCCGCCCCCGCGCGGCGAAGGCCTCGTCCGAGACGACCACCCCCCGCGCCAGGACCAGGCTGGCGTTGCAGCCCTCCAGGCTGTCGATCACCGCGATATCGGCCCGCTTGCCCGGCGCGATCAGCCCGCGGTCCTTCAACCCGAAAGCCTCGGCCGCCGAAAGGCTCGCCGCCCGATACACGGCCAGAGGCGGGGCCCCCAGGCTGATCGCCGTGCGGATCATGTAGTCCAGATGCCCATGCTCGCCGATGTCCAGGGGGTTCCGGTCATCGGTGCAAAGACACAGGTAGGGCGAGAACCTTTCCGTCAGCAGCCCCGCCAGCGCATGCAGGTCTTTCGATACCGACCCCTCGCGGATCAGGACGCGCATCCCCTTGCGCAGCTTCTCCAGCCCCTCGTCATAGCTGGTCGCCTCATGTTCGGTCCGGATGCCCGCCGAGATATAGCCGTTGAGGTCGTTCCCCCGCAGCAGGGGGGCATGGCCGTCGATGTGGCGACCCTGAAACGCCTCAAGCTTGGCCAGGCAACCGGGGTCTTTCATCAGGACGCCGGGGTAGTTCATGAACTCTGCCAGCCCGATCACGCCCGGATGGTCCATCAGCGGGATGAGGTCCGCCGCTTCCAGCCGCGCGCCGGTCGTCTCCATATGGGTGGACGGCACGCAGGAACTGAGGTTCACCCGCAGGTCCATCACCAGCTGGGCCGCGCTGTCCAGAAAATACCGGATGCCGGGGATGCCACAGACATTGGCAATCTCATGCGGGTCGCAGATCGCCGTCGTCACGCCGCGCGGGGTCACGCAGCGGTCAAACTCATGCGGGGTGACCAGAGAGCTTTCCACATGCAGGTGCGTGTCGATGAAGCCAGGCACCAGAATGCGGCCCGAGACGTCAATCTCCCGCTTGCCAGAGTAGGCGCCAAACACCCCCACGATGGTCTCGCCACAGATGGCAACGTCCGTTTCGACCAGATCACCGGTGATCAGATCGAACACCCGGCCGCCTTTCAGCACCAGATCGGCAGGCACCAGCCCGCGGCCCTGATCAATTCTGTCGGAAAGCGTGCGATGGGGCATGGCATTCTCCTTTCCGATCAGGGAACCTGAAAGCCCGACCGGCGTCTAGATGCCGTGATCCAGACCGGAGCCCCCCAGATGCGCCCCCCGCGCCCCCTTCGCGGCATTGCCTTCAAGCTGGCTTCGGTGCTGGTGTTCATTGTCATGGCCTCCTTGATCAAGGCCACGGCGCAGCATGTGCCTTCGGGGCAGGCGGTGTTCTTCCGGTCGTTCTTTGCCATGCCCGTGATCGTCGTCTGGCTGATCTGGCGGCAGGAACTGGCGACCGGGCTGCGCGCCAATGCGCCCCTCGGCCATGTCTGGCGTGGCGTGGTCGGCACCTTGGCCATGGGGCTTGGCTTTGCGGGTCTTGGCTATCTGCCCCTGCCCGAAGTCACGGCCATTGGCTATGCGGCCCCGCTTCTGACCGTGATCTTCGCTGCGATGTTTCTGGGCGAGGAGGTGCGGCTTTTCCGTATCTCGGCCGTCGTCCTTGGGATGATCGGCGTGCTGATCGTCCTGGCACCCCGCCTGTCGATCACCCCCGACGCCGCCGGCACGGCCGAGGCTTTGGGCGCGATGCTGGTCCTTGGCGGGGCGGTCTTCGCGGCCTTGGCGCAGGTCTTCGTCCGCAAGCTGGTGAACACCGAAAAGACGGCTGCCATCGTCTTCTACTTCTCGCTGACCGCAACGGTGCTGTCGCTGATCACCCTGCCCTTCGGCTGGGTCTGGCCCACGCCGGGCGAGGCTGTCCTTCTGGTGCTAGCCGGCCTTCTGGGCGGGCTGGGCCAGATTCTGCTGACCTCCAGCTACCGGGAAGCGGATGCCTCGCTGGTGGCGCCGTTCGACTATGCCTCGATGCTGTTCGCGCTTGGGATCGGCTACTTCGTCTTTGCCGAGGTGCCGACCTGGACCATGCTGGGCGGGGCGGCGCTGATCGTGACGGCGGGCATCCTGATCATCTGGCGCGAACGGCAACTGGGGCTGGAGCGCGCGCGGCAACGCAAGGCGATGACCCCGCAAGGGTGATCCGTTTCCTGCAAAGGAAACGAACCGGAGTTTTCGAAAACTCCGGTCCGATTTCTTCAGAGAAATCGGCGCTACGCCTCTCGCACGGCGGCGTTCTGGTCGATCAGATAGCGCTGCGACAGCGGAATGGCCGCCGCGCCAAGGGCCCGCGCTTCTGCCCCAACGGTGCCGGCGCGAATGGCGGGGGGCGTGATCCCGGAAAGGTCCAGCCGGTCAAAGGCGGCAGCGGTGCGGCGGACAACCTCGGCCCTGATCGCCTCGGGCATCCAGCCGTCAATCAGGACCGCCTCGATCTCCAGCAAGGCCGCCGCACTCAGTGCGGCACTCGCCAGACCTTCGGCGGCGCTGTCCAGCCAGGCCGACAGAATCGGCTCCGGTATGTTCCAGCGGTCGGGGTGTTCCCAAAGCGGGTCGGACGACAGGCCCGCCGCCTCCATCTGCGCGGCAAGGACAGAAAGCGAGGCCGCCGCAAACAGGCGGTGCATCCGCCCGTCTGGCCCCGGCACCGGCATCGGGCCCACCCCCGCCGCATTGCCGCCGCGCCCGGTGTAAAGCTGGCCGTTCAGGACCAGCCCGCCGCCGATGAAATAGCCGAAGTAGAAATAGAGGAAATCCTTCGGCCGTTCCCCCGTGCCGAAGACCAGCTCGGCCCCGCAGG
Organism: Rhodobacter sp.; assembly: GCA_027489175.1. GTDB lineage: Bacteria > Pseudomonadota > Alphaproteobacteria > Rhodobacterales > Rhodobacteraceae > Tabrizicola. The sequence goes on along the minus strand of JAIYAE010000004.1, from coordinate 13,652 downwards.
CGGCGGTGGCGTCGTTCTGCACATGCACCGGCATGCCCGCCAGCGCCGCAAGCTCGGCCTGGATGTCGCGGTCGCGCCAGGCGTCCATCTCGGATTGCGGGGCGCCGATGTCCTTGACCCAGGCCCAAAGCTGGAACGGCATCGCCACGCCCATGCCACCGATCCGGTCACGTTGGTCGGGCGGCAGCTCGGCGGTCAGCGCAGGCAGCGCCTCGGCAACGAATGCCATCACCGCATCGGGCGCGGGGTAGCGGTAGACCCGCCGCCGCGCGCCACGCACCCGGCCCAGAAAGTCGACCAGCGCCAGGTCGGCCGACCGCCGACCGATCTTCAGCCCGACGAAATAGGCCCCCCCCGCATCCAGTGACATGGGAACCGAGGGTTGGCCGATCCGCCCCCGCACGGGTTCGCCGCGCAAGAGAAGGCCGTCCTGTTCAAGCGCGCGCATGATGACGCTGACCGTCTGCGCCGAAAGGCCCGTCATCCGTGCGATGTCGGACTTGGCCAGCGCCGCGTGCTGGCGCACCAGGCTGAGGACCAGGCGCTCGTTGTGCGCCCGCATGCCAGACTGGTTCGACCCCCGCGGACCGAAAGGGTCCGTCGTGGCGCGCGGGTCGGCCAGGGGGTCTGCCACAAGTTTCACGCGGTATCCTCATGCGGCCAGCTGCGGCCATCCTGGGCAGAGTGCGAAAGAAAGAGGCGATCTGTCAATAATAAATCAGAGTGATTTAATTATCTTGACGTAAGCCATGGAATCGGCTTTTGTCAGACCCGGCGCAGCAAAACTGCCAGCCTGCGCGCAGTTTACATTCGGGGGCAAAACCGCCCCGATTCCTTGGGAGGACGACCATGAAATTCACCACCAAAGCCCTGCTCAGCGCGGCATCCCTCGCCCTGCTGTCGGCTGCTCCGGCGCTGGCGCAGGATGGCGTTGCCGCCTGCCTGATCACCAAGACCGACACCAACCCCTTCTTCGTGAAGATGAAGGAAGGCGCCGAAGCCAAGGCTGCCGAGCTGGGCGTGACCCTGAAATCCTATGCCGGCAAGATCGACGGCGACCATGAATCGCAAGTGGCCGCGATCGAGGCTTGCGTGGCCGACGGTGCCAAGGGCATCCTGATCACCGCTTCGGACACCAAAGCCATCGTCGACAGCGTCTCGGCCGCCCGTGAAGCCGGTGTCCTCGTCATCGCGCTGGACACGCCGCTTGACCCGATCGACGCCGCTGACGCGACCTTCGCGACCGACAACTTCCAGGCTGGCCTTCTGATCGGCCAGTGGGCCGCTGCCACGCTGGGCGCAGAAGCCGCCAACGCCAAGATCGCGATGCTTGACCTTGCCATCTCGCAGCCGTCGGTTGACGTTCTGCGCGACCAGGGCTTCCTGCAGGGCTTTGGCATCGACCTGGCCGACCCGAACAAGTGGGGCGACGAAACCGACCCGCGCATCGTCGGCAACGAAGTCACCGCCGGCAACGAAGAAGGCGGCCTGAAGGCGATGGAAGCCCTTCTGGCCAAGGACCCCGACATCAACGTCGTCTACACGATCAACGAGCCGTCGGCTGCCGGTGCCTATGAGGCGCTGAAGGCAGCTGGCAAGGAAGGCGTGCTGATCGTTTCGGTCGACGGCGGTTGCCCGGGCGTCCAGGACGTCAAGGACGGTGTGATCGGCGCCACCTCGCAGCAGTACCCGCTTCTGATGGCCTCGCTTGGCATCGAAGCGATCGCCAAGTTCGCCGCTGACGGCACCAAACCGGCCCCGACCGAAGGCAAGGCCTTCTTCGATACCGGCGTGGCGCTGATCACCGACAAGCCGGTTGACGGGGTCGAATCGATCGACACCGCCAAAGGCATGGAACTGTGCTGGGGCTGATCCTACAGAAGTGTTGATCGGTACGGCCATTGCGGCCAAGACTGACGTCAAGGGCGGCCATCGCGCCGCCCTTGGCACAGCCGGACCTTGCCACAAGGGCTGCCGGCCGGGCTGAAGTGCCAAAGGGGGGGAAGACATGTCAGACGACGTCAAGTCGGTTGAGGCAAAGTCGGTATCGGGCACCTATGAGGCGGGCCTGAAAGGGGCGACCGAAACCGTCGCCGAATTTCACGAAGAGACCAGCGCGCTGAAGAAACTGCAGCATTGGCTGCACCAGACGCCCTCTGCCGTGCCGCTGATCGTGCTGATGGTGGCCCTCGCGGTCTTCGGCGTCGCGGCGGACAACTTCTTCAAGGCCTCCACCCTGTCGACGATCCTGCAGCAGATCGCCATTGTCGGCATCCTTGGCTGCGCGCAGGCGCTGGTCGTGCTGACCGCCGGGATCGACCTGTCCGTCGGGGCCATCGCCGTCTTCTGTTCGGTCATCATGGGCTTTGTCGGGATCACCGGCATCACCATCTCGATGCCCGACGTCATCTCGGCCTACCTGCCGTTTCTGGAATTTTCTTTCCTCTTCAAGCTGCCTCCCGCGCTGGCCGTCGCCTTCGGCCTTCTCTGCGGCCTTCTGATGGGCGCCGCCAACGGCTGGCTGATCGCGCGGATGAAACTGCCGCCGTTCATCGTTACGCTGGGCACCTGGCAGATCCTTCTGGCCGCGAACTTCATCTTTTCGGCCAACGAAACCATCCGCTCTTCGGATGTCGAGGCGAACGCGCCGATCCTTGGCCTTTGGGGTGAGGATCTGACCTTCTACGGCCAGCCCCGCGCGGCCGAGGGCGCGGACCAGTCGACCATCGAAAGCGTCTTTGTCACCACCAACGCGGTGGCGGGATCCGGCGTGAAGGTGCTTTACGCCGTGTTCCTGATGATCGCCCTCGTCGCGATCATGGCCTATGTCCTGCGCCACACCGCCTGGGGCCGACATGTCTATGCCACGGGCGATGATCCGCAGGCAGCGGAACTGGCGGGCGTGCCGACGCAGAAGGTGCTGATCCAGGTCTACGCGCTTGCGGGCCTCTTCTGCGCCATCGCGGGCTGGGTGATGATCGGGCGCTTCGGGTCCGTCTCGCCCACGGCATCCACCGGGCAGTTGGGCAACATCCAGTCGATCACCGCCGTGGTGATCGGGGGGATCAGCCTCTTCGGCGGGCGGGGCAGCATTGTCGGCATGTTCTTCGGCGCGCTGATCGTCGGCGTCTTCGAAATGGGTCTGCGCCTTGTCGGCACTGACCCGCAATGGACCTTCTTTCTCATCGGCGTGCTGATCATCTTCGCCGTCGCCGTGGACCAGTGGATCAGAAAGGTGTCAGGCTGATGGAACCCATTCTTCGCGCTCAGGGCCTCTACAAGCGCTACGGCAAGGTCACCGCCCTCAACAACTGCGACTTCGAGCTGTATCCCGGCGAGATCCTCGCCGTGATCGGCGACAACGGCGCGGGCAAGTCGACGCTGATCAAGGCGATCTCGGGGGCTGTGGTCCCGGATGAAGGCCATATCTGGCTTGAAGGGCAGGAGATCGCCTTCAAGACCCCGATCGAAGCCCGCGCTGCGGGGATCGAGACGGTGTACCAGACCCTTGCGATGTCGCCGGCCCTGTCCATCGCCGACAACATGTTCATGGGACGCGAGTTGCGCAAACCCGGGATCATGGGCTCGGTCTTCCGCAAGCTGGACCGCGCGCGGATGGAAACCTTCGCCCGCGAAAAGCTGAACGAACTGGGGCTGATGACGATCCAGAACATCAACCAGGCGGTGGAAACGCTGTCGGGGGGTCAGCGGCAAGGCGTGGCCGTGGCACGGGCCGCCGCCTTCGGGTCAAAGGTCGTGATCCTGGACGAACCGACGGCCGCGCTTGGCGTCAAGGAAAGCCGCCGGGTGCTGGAGTTGATCCGGGACGTGCGCAGCCGGGGCATTCCGATCATCCTGATCAGCCACAACATGCCGCATGTGTTCGAAGTTGCCGACCGCATCCACATTCACCGTCTGGGCAGCCGCCTCTGCGTGATCAAGCCGCAGGACTATTCGATGTCCGATGCGGTGGCCTTCATGACCGGCGCCAAGCTGCCCGAAGGCGTGACCGAAGCCGCCTGACGCGTTCCAAACGGCGCGGCGTTCCGCCGCAAGCCTTTGTGGTCGCCCGCGCGGGCAAAGCCCGCTTGGCTCCGCGGGGCTACGGCCCGAGCGGCACGCCTAGACTGCACCCGACCGGGGGACCCAGACGTTGGAGCCTCCGGCGGGAGTATTTGGGACATGAGCAAGTCCAAAGGGGCCAAGCGGTCCTGCGGCTGACGTCATCCCCCGTTGCCCCAACACGTGGCGGCAGGCCGGCCGAGCGGGGCTCCGCTGCGGCGGGGAAACGCGCCACTGGCGCCTTTCCTTGCCCGCCTTGCACCCCCGAAGGCGGCACCCCCGCGCCACAGTTCGCTGCGGACTCGCCGCCTTGGGGCTTGAAATGCTTGACCCAGACCCCACATCGCCCCAAACCCGCCGCGACGCGACCGACCGCAGACGACCCGCCGCCACGACGAGGAATCCGCCCGCATGTCCCTTGCCCTGATCGCCGCCCTCCCGTTTCTGGGCGCGCTATTGCCCGGTCTGATGATCCGCGCCGGGCGCGACGCTTGTGCAGCGGTCACCGGGTCGGTCACCCTTCTGGCGCTGGTGCTGCTGGCGTTGCAGGCCCCCGCCGTTCTGTCGGGCGAGGTGGTGCAGACCCGGATCGAGTGGTTGCCCGCGCTTGGCCTCAACGCGAATTTCTTCCTGGATGGCCTTGGCCTCTTGTTTGCCGGCCTGATCCTGGGGATCGGCCTCCTGATCATCCTCTATGCGCGGTTCTACCTCGCGAAATCTGATCCGATGGGGCAGTTCTACACCTACCTCATGCTGTTTCAGGGCGCGATGGTGGGGATCGTCCTCTCGGACAACATCCTCCTCCTCCTGATCTTCTGGGAGCTGACCTCGCTCAGCTCCTTCCTTCTCATCGGCTACTGGAAGCACCTGCCCGAAGGCCGTCAGGGCGCGCGGATGGCACTGGCGGTCACCGGCGGCGGTGGGCTTTGCCTGATCGCAGGTATGCTGATCCTGGGCGGCATCGTCGGCAGCTACGATCTGACCGTGATCCTTGAACAGAAGGAGGTCATCCAGGCCTCGGACTGGTATCTGCCCGCGCTGATCCTGATCCTTCTCGGCGCTTTCACCAAATCGGCGCAGTTCCCGTTCCACTTCTGGCTGCCGCATGCGATGGCGGCACCCACGCCCGTCTCGGCCTATCTCCACTCCGCCACCATGGTGAAGGCCGGGCTGTTCCTGATGGCCCGTCTCTGGCCGGTGCTGGCGGGCACGCCCGAATGGTTCTGGATCGTCTCCACCGCCGGGCTGGTCACGATGGTGATGGCTGCCAAGATCGCGCTCTTCAAGGATGACCTGAAGGCGCTTCTGGCCTTCTCGACCGTCAGCCACCTGGGCCTGATCACCATGCTTCTGGGCTTTGGCACCAAGGCCGCCGCCACCGTCGCCGTGTTCCACATCATCAACCACGCCACGTTCAAGGCCGCCCTCTTCATGACCGCCGGCATCGTCGACCATGAGGCGCATACCCGCGATCTGCGCCGCCTGGGCGGCTTGCGGCACCTGATGCCGATCACCTTCACCATTGCGCTGCTGGCCAGCCTGTCGATGGCCGGGATCCCGCCCTTGAACGGGTTCCTGTCCAAAGAGCTGATGCTGGAAGAAGCCGCCCACACCGTCTGGATCACCCCTTGGGCGATGGGCCTTCTTGCCACCCTCGGGGCGCTCTTCTCGGTGGCCTACAGCTTCCGCTTTGTCGCCCATGGCTTTTTCGGCCCAAAGCGTGACGACTATCCCCACATGCCGCATGATCCCGGCCCCGGCCTGTGGGGCGCGCCTGCGCTTTTGGCGGGGCTTGTCGTCGTCATCGGCCTTTTCCCGATGGTCAGCGCGGCCTGGCTGGTCGATGTCGCGGCCAGTGCGGTGACCGGAGACGCCGTCACCGTCAAGATCACCCATTGGCACGGGCTTGAGGCGGCGGCCCTCTGGATGTCGCTGGCGGCGATTGGCGGCGGGTTGATGGCCCTTGGCGCCTATCCGCGCCTCCGCGCGCTGTGGGACGCCACCCCCCGGCCCGAGGCCAAGCTGATCTTTGACGGCATCATCGAACCCTTGGCCGCCACCTGCCGCCGTTTGACCGATGGCCTGCACAACGCCTCGCTCTCGCGGGCGGTGACGGTGGCGGTGCTGGCCATTGCCGGGGCAGCGGCTTGGGCCTTTTCCGGCGGCACCCATCTGGCCGGAGACCGGGCCCTTCTTCCGATCAGCCCGACCGTGCTGGCCCTGTGGGTGGTGATGGTGATCGCAGCCCTTGCCCTGCCCTTCTACCACCGGGACCGCGTGGTGGCCCTGGTGCTGACCGGGGTCGTGGGCCTCCTCATCGCGCCCCTCTTCGCCTTCTTCTCGGCCCCTGACCTTGCGCTCACGCAAATCTCGGTCGAGGTGGTGACCATCCTCCTGATGCTTCTTGCGCTCCACTTCCTGCCCAAGGCGACGCCAGTGGAAAGCGCCCCTGCCCGCCGGTTCGGTGATGCGGCGGTGGCGGGGGTGGCCGGGGCCGGCATCGGCTGGCTGGCCTATGCGATGATGACGCGGCAGCCCGCGTTCGAGCCGATCTCGCACTTCCACCTTGCGCAGTCGAAACCGGGGGCGGGCGGCACCAACGCGGTCAACACCATCATCGTCGACTTCCGCGGCTATGATACCTTTGGCGAGATCATCGTTCTCGGCATCGCCGCCCTGGTGATCTACGCGCTCTCTGAAACGCTGCTTCGCAGCCCAAGCGTCACCCGGCGTCTGGCCACCTTCGTCCCGGTGCGTGAGGATGGCGATCGCCACCCGATGATGCTGGTCGTGGCGACGCGCTTCCTTCTGCCGATGGCGATGATGGTTGGCGTCTATATCTATCTGCGCGGCCACAACCTGCCCGGCGGCGGCTTTGTGGCGGGGCTGGTCTTCGCCATCGCTTACCTCATGCAATACATGGCCTCGGGCTATGTCTGGAGCCACGCACGCCAGCGCTATGACCATCATGTTCTGATCGGCTGGGGCGTTCTCATCGCCTCGCTGGCCGGGGTCGGGGCCTGGGCCTTTGAGCTGCCCTTCCTGACCTCGGGCTTTGAATATGTGAACCTCTGGCCGCTGGAAGAGTTCGAACTCGCCACCGCCGCGATCTTTGACCTTGGGGTGTTCCTTTGTGTCCTTGGCGCGGTGCTTCTGGCGCTGGCCTCGCTGTCGCGGCTGGCCCTGCGCACGGGGGAGGATGTGAATACCCGCGCCTTCGACATTGACCCGTCCGACCCCGTGAAGGAGGCCCGCTGATGGAGGCGCTTGTTGCATCGGCCATCGGCCTGCTGACCGCAGTCGGCATCTACATGATGCTGCGACTGCGGACCTTTCCGGTGATCCTGGGGCTGACGTTCCTGTCCTATGCGGTCAACCTCTTCATCTTCGTCTCGGGGCGACTGACGGTGAACGCGGCGCCGATCATCGGGCGCACGGAACCCTATGCCGACCCATTGCCCCAGGCGCTCGTGCTGACGGCCATCGTGATTTCCTTCGGGATGACGGCGGTCCTGATGATCATGGCGATCGGCGGCAATCTTGAGGCTGGGCATGACCGGGTGAACATGTCCGACACCGACGACGACACCCCCGAGGTGCAGTCATGATGATGAGCCACTGGATCATTGCGCCTGTCGTCCTGCCCGCGCTGGTCGCGGCCCTGATGGTCATCACCATGCGGGGCGATCTTGTGCTGCAGCGGGTCGCCGGCGTCGCTTCTACCCTGATGTTGACCGGCATCGCGCTGGCGCTCCTTTGGGCCGCCACCACCGCCCCGCCCGAGGCCTATTTCCTGGGCGACTGGCCCGCCCCTTTCGGCATCGTCCTCGTGCTTGACCGGCTTTCGGCGCTGATGGTCGCCCTTCTGGCCCTTTTGGCGCTGGCGGTGGTCCTTTATGCCATCGGCTCGGGCTGGGATACGAAAGGCGCGCATTTCCACCCCTTGCTGCAGTTCCTCCTCATGGGCATCGGCGGGGCCTTCCTGACCGGCGACGCCTTCAACCTTTTCGTGTTCTTCGAGGTTCTGCTCATCGCCTCTTACGGCCTCATGGTCCATGCCGGCGGCGGCACCCGCACCCGGGCGGGCATCCAGTATGTTGCCTTCAACCTTGTCGGCTCGTCCCTGTTCCTGATCGCGCTTTCGCTGGTCTATGCGGTGACCGGCACGCTCAACATGGCTGACCTTGCGGTGAAACTGCCCACCCTGCCCGAAGGCGACGCGGCCCTTGTCCGTGTGGCCGCAGTGATGCTGATCCTGGTCTTCGCCATCAAGGGCGCGCTCGTGCCCTTGCAATTCTGGCTGCCCGGCACCTATGCAAACGCCCCGGGCGTCGTCGCCGCCATGTTCGCCGTGATGACCAAGGTCGGCGCTTACGCCACCATCCGCTTTGGCACGCTGGTGTTTCCTCCCAGCCTGTCCGCGACCGGAGATCTCCTCTCCAGCCTCATCCTGCCCGCCGGGCTGGTCACGCTGGTTGTTGGAGCCATCGGCGTCCTTGGCGCGAGCACCCTTCCGCGCCTTGTGGCCTTCGGCGCCATCGCCTCCATGGGCACCGCCTTCATCGCCATCGGGGCCTTCACCCCCGCAACGACGGCGGCGGCCCTTTACTACATCGTCCATTCGACCCTCGCGACCGCGGCGCTCTTCCTGGTGGCCGACCTCGTCACCCGCCGCCGCGCCCATCCCCGGCTTGAGGGGACCGCCCCCCCCATCGCCCAATCCGGGCTGATCGCGTCCCTGTACCTCGCCGCCGCCGTCGCCATGGCGGGGATGCCTCCCCTGTCGGGCTTCATCGGCAAGCTCTTGATCCTTGATGCCTTCCGTGACCAGACCGCGCTGGTCTGGTCGACCATCCTCGGCTCCTCCTTCCTGATGATCCTTGGCTATGCCCGCGCCGGGTCCCGCGTCTTCTGGAAGGCCAGCGCGCTTGAGGCCCAACCCAATGACACCCGGGCCGAGCCCTTGGCCTTCGCCGCCACCATCGGGCTTCTGGTGGCCCTGGCAGGGCTGACCGTGCTTGCCGGACCAATCACCGACTGGCTGACCGACACCGCCGCCGCGCTTTACGCGCCAGACGGCTACATCACCGCCAACCAACTTGGGCAGAAGGGGTAAGCCATGCTGAAACGCCTCTTCCCGCACCCCTACCTCACCCTGACGCTGGTCATCCTGTGGTTCCTCCTCGTCAACCAGTGGAAACTCGGCAGCCTGGTGATGGCCCTCATCCTGGCCACGGTGATCCCGCATCTCACCTCGGCCTGGTGGCCGGACCGCCCGAAGATCCGCCGCCCCTTCGGCCTTGCCGCCTATGCGCTGCTGGTCCTATGGGATGTGATCGTCGCCAACTTCCAGGTGGCGCGGATCGTCCTCTTCATGCCGCGCGACAAGATCCGCTCGGCCTGGGTCACCGTCCCCCTCGACCTGCGCGCGCCCGAGGCGATCACCCTCCTCGCGGGCACCATCACCATGACCCCCGGCACCCTGACCGCCGACATGTCGGCCTGTGGGCGCGCCCTTCTCATCCACTCGCTGCACGCGCCCGACCCCGACGCCGTCCGCGATGACATCAAGGCCCGGTATGAGGCCCGCCTGAAAAGGATTTTCGAATGATCCTGCCCTATGCCCTCCTGTTCATGATCGGCTGCATCTGCGCGGCGCTGATCCTGAACCTGATCCGCCTCTTCACCTCCCCCACGCTGACCGACCGGATCCTGACGCTGGACACGATGACGGTGAACGCTCTGGCCCTTGTCATCCTTTACGGCATCTGGGCGGGCACGGGTCTGTACCTTGAGGCGGCGATCCTCCTCGCCCTGACCGGCTTTGTCGGCACAGTCGCCTACTGCAAGTACCTTCTCAGGGGGAGCATCATCGAATGACCCTGGCCCTTGCGATCGACCTTTTCCTGTCCGCCATGCTTGTCGGCGGTGGCCTCTTTGCCCTGATCGGCAGCTACGGCCTTCTCCGCTTGCCGCAGCCGATGCAGCGCCTGCATGCGCCCACCAAGGCCACCACCATCGGCGTGGGCGCAGCCCTTGTCGTCTCCGCGCTCGACCTCCTGCCGCAAGGAGCCGTCAGCTGGCAAGAGATCCTGATCACCATTTTCCTCCTCCTGACCGCACCGATCTCGGCGCTGTTCCTGGCCAAGACGCTTCTCTTGCGGCATGAGGACCCCGCCACCCTGCCCGACAGCGGCACCGGCAGGCCTTGGGCCACGCTCAGCGACGACCGCCCCGTCGGCTGACAGGTTTTTGACCATCCGGTCAAGAAATCCCTGCCTCCGCCCTTGTCCGCCTTGCGCCCGCGTGGCATCGTCAAGGGGCTTGGCGGCAGGAGAACCCCATGGACAGCATCACGATGCCCGCGCAGGGGCTTTTGCCGCAGGTCACCCATGCCCGCAATCCCGGCATGGCGCTGGACCTGGACTGGGTCGCCGCCGTGCAGGCCAACACCTCCGCCATCGAACGCCGCGCCGCCACGCTGCCCGGCCGCCGATCGGTGAAGAAGGAGTATCAGGCCGCCTGGCTCCTGAAGGCGATTTCCCTCATCGACCTGACCACGCTTTCCGGTGATGACACCGCCGGCCGCGTCCAGCGCCTCTGCGCCAAGGCCCGCCAGCCCGTCGCCCCCTGGATGCTGGAAAAGCTGGGGATGCCCGGCCTGACCACCGGCGCCGTCTGCGTTTACCACGACATGGTGGAAACCGCCGTCCGCGCGCTGGAGGGGACCAGCATCCCCGTCGCTGCCGTCTCCACCGGCTTTCCCGCAGGCCTTTCGCCCTACAAGCTCCGCATCGCCGAGATCGGCGAAAGCGTCCGCGCCGGGGCGAAAGAGATCGACATCGTCATCTCCCGCCGCCACGTCCTGACGCAAAACTGGCAGGCCCTCTACGATGAGATGCGCGACATGCGCGAAGCCTGCGGCGATGCGCACGTCAAGGCGATCCTCGCCACGGGCGAGCTTGGCACCCTCAGGAACGTCGCCCGCGCGAGCCTCATCTGCATGATGGCCGGGGCCGATTTCATCAAGACCTCCACCGGGAAAGAGGGCGTCAACGCCACCCTTCCCGTCTCCCTCACCATGATCCGCGCCATCCGGGATTACGAGGCCCGCACCGGCTTCAAGGTCGGCTACAAACCCGCCGGCGGCATCGCCAAGGCCAAGGACGCGCTGGTCTACCTCAGCCTCATGAAAGACGAACTCGGCCACCCCTGGCTGCAGCCCGACCTTTTCCGCTTCGGCGCCTCCAGCCTTCTGGGCGACATCGAACGCCAACTCGAACACCACCTCACCGGCCACTACTCCGCCGGCTTCCGCCACGCGATGGGCTGATCCATGCCCACAGCCAGCGCTTTCATTCTGGCCCAAATATCCCCGCCGGAGGCGCACGCCAGCCAAAAGGCGCGCCCGCTTGCAGCCAAGGACCGAACCCGATGACCATCAAGGAAATCTTCGACAGCATGGCCTACGGCCCCGCCCCCGAAAGCGCGACCGAGGCCCTCGCCTGGATCGCCAAACACCAGGGTACCTTCGGCCACTACATCGACGGCCAGTTCACCACGCCGGGCGAGACCTTCACCACCGCGAACCCCGCCACCGGCAAACCCCTCGCGCAAGTCACCCAAGGCACCGAAGCCGACGTCGCCAAAGCCGTCGCAGCCGCCCGCCGCGCCCAACCGAAATGGGCCGCCCTCCCCGCCCACAAACGCGCGCAGTACCTCTACGCTCTGGCAAGGCTCACCCAGAAACACGCCCGCCTCCTCGCCGTCCTGGAAACCCTCGACAACGGCAAACCAATCCGCGAGTCGCGCGACATCGACATCCCCCTCGTCGCCCGCCACTTCTCCTACCACGCGGGCCTCGCCCAGCTCCTCCCCTCCGAACACCCCGACCTTCAACCCCTCGGCGTCTGCGGCGCCATCATCCCCTGGAACTTCCCGCTCCTCATGCTCGCCTGGAAGGTCGCCCCCGCCCTCGCCGCCGGCAACACCATCGTTCTAAAACCCGCCGAATACACCCCTCTCACCGCCCTCCTCTTCGCCGAAATCTCGCGCGAAGCGGGCCTCCCCAAAGGCGTCCTCAACATCGTCACCGGCGACGGCACCACCGGCGCGGCCCTCGTGGACAGCCCCGTCGACAAGATCGCCTTCACCGGCTCCACCCAGGTCGGCAAGCGCATCCGCGAGGCGACCGCAGGCACCGGCAAAGCCCTCACCCTCGAACTCGGCGGCAAATCCCCCTACATCGTCTTCGATGACGCCGATCTCGACAGCGCCATCGAAGGCCTCGTCGACGCGATCTGGTTCAACCAGGGCCAGGTCTGCTGCGCCGGCTCCCGCCTCCTCGTCCAGGAAGGCATCGCCCCCCGCTTCTACGCCAGACTCAGACACCGGATGGACGGCCTCCGCGTCGGCGACCCCCTCGACAAAGCCATCGACATCGGCGCCATCGTCGACCCGATCCAGCTCAAAACCATCACCGACCTCGTCGCACAAAACCCCGAGGGCGACCACTACCAGGCCCCCTGCCCCCTCCCCGCCCACGGGAGCTTCTACCCCCCCACCCTCATCACCGGCCTCGGCACCGCCTCCCCGCTGATGCAGGAAGAAATCTTCGGCCCCGTCCTCGTCGCCATGACCTTCCGCACGCCGGAAGAAGCCGTCCAACTCGCCAACAACACCAAATACGGCCTCGCCGCGACGGTGTGGAGCGAGAACATCAACCTCGCCCTCGACATCGCCCCCAAACTCAAGGCCGGAGTCGTCTGGGTCAACGCCACCAACCTCTTCGACGCGGCCGCAGGCTTCGGCGGCGTCCGCGAAAGCGGCTTCGGGCGCGAAGGCGGGTGGGAGGGCCTGATGGCCTACCTCAAACCCGCCGCCAAACCCGCCGCCCTGAAACCCGTCACCGCCCCAGCGGCCCCACAAGACCCGCAAGTCGACGCCCTCGACCGCACCGCCAAGATGTACATCGGCGGCAAACAGGCCCGCCCCGACTCTGGCTACTCCCAGCCCGTCTACAGCCCCAAAGGCAAACTCCTCGGCCATGTCGGCATCGGCAACCGCAAAGACATCCGCAACGCGGTCGAGGCCGCCCACGCCGCCAAATCCTGGGCCAAAACCACCGCCTACAACCGCGCCCAGGTCCTCTACTTCATCGCCGAAAACCTCTCCGCCCGCGCCACCGAGTTCGCACAACGCCTGCAAAACCTCACCGGAAAACCGGGCGCCGACGAAGTCGACGCGAGCATCCAGCGCCTCTTCACCTACGCCGCCTGGGCCGACAAATACGACGGGTCCGCCAAATCCGTCCCCATCCGCGGAATCGCGCTTGCGATGAACGAACCCACCGGCGTGATCGGCGCGATGCTCCCGGATGAGGCCCCCCTCCTCGGCCTCATCTCCGTCATGGCCCCCGCCATCGCGATGGGCAACACGGTGATCCTCGTCCCCGGCCAACACCCCCTGTCGGCCACCGACTTCTACCAGATCCTCGACACCTCCGACGTCCCCGCCGGGGTCGTCAACATCGTCACCGGCCCCCCGCAAGACCTCGCCAAATCCCTCGCCGGCCACATGGACGTCGACGC
>JAIYAE010000018.1 GCA_027489175.1 Rhodobacter sp. | reverse complement strand
GTGGTCATCGACATCTTCTGCTACCGCCGCTTTGGTCACAACGAAGGCGATGAGCCGATGTTCACCAACCCGGCGATGTATGCCCGCATCAAGCGCCAGAAGACCACGCTGCAGCTTTATACTGAACGGCTGGTGGCTGACGGTCTTATCCCCGAAGGCGAGATCGAGGATATGAAGGCCGCCTTCCAGGCCCGGCTGAATGAAGAGTTTGAGGCCGGAAAGGCCTTCCTGCCCAACAAAGCCGACTGGCTGGATGGCCGCTGGAAGAACCTGGCGACCAAGGACCTGAACAACTACCAGCGCGGCGAAACCTGGATCAAGCCCGAGACTTTGGCCGAGGTGGGCGCAGCCCTGACCCGCGTTCCGGACGGGTTTGACATGCACAAGACCGTCCTCCGCCAGCTTGACGCCAAGAAAGAGATGTTCGCCACCGGCAAGGGGTTCGACTGGGCCACGGCCGAGGCTTTGGCCTTTGGCTCGCTCCAGACCGAGGGCTTCGCCGTCCGCCTTTCGGGGCAAGACTGCACCCGTGGCACGTTCAGCCAACGCCACTCCGGCTGGGTCGACCAGACGACCGAAGAACGGCACTACCCGCTGAACCACATCCGCCCCGGCCAGGCGCGGTATGAGGTCATCGACTCCATGCTGTCGGAATACGCCGTCCTCGGGTTCGAGTATGGCTACTCCCTCTCGGAACCCAACGCCCTGACGATCTGGGAAGCCCAGTTCGGCGATTTCGCCAACGGCGCGCAGATCATGATCGACCAGTTCATCAACTCGGGCGAATCGAAGTGGCTGCGGATGTCGGGCCTCGTGATGCTCCTTCCGCACGGGTATGAGGGTCAGGGCCCGGAACACTCCTCCGCCCGCCTCGAACGCTTCCTGCAGCTAAGCGCCGAAGACAACTGGATCGTCGCCAACTGCACGACGCCTGCCAACTACTTCCACATCCTGCGCCGTCAGCTGCACCGCACCTACCGCAAGCCGCTGATCCTGATGACGCCGAAGTCGCTCCTGCGTCACCCGATGTGCATCTCCCGGGCCGAGGATTTCACCGACGGTTCCACCTTCCACCGCGTCCTCTGGGACGATGCGCAAAAGGGCAACTCGACGCAAAAGCTGAAAGCCGACGACAAGATCAAGCGCGTCGTTCTCTGTTCCGGCAAGGTCTACTACGACCTTCTGGCCGAACGGGATGCGCAAGGCCTGGACGACGTCTACCTGATGCGCATCGAACAGCTTTACCCGGTGCCGACCATCTCGCTTGGTCAGGAACTGGCGCGCTTCCCGAAAGCAGAGTTCATCTGGTGCCAGGAAGAACCCAAGAACCAGGGCGCCTGGCATTTCATTGAGCCTGAAATGGAGACGATCCTGACCAAGGTCCGCTCCAAGCCCACCCGCATGGCCTACGCCGGCCGCAAGGCCAGCGCCTCGCCCGCCACGGGCCTCGCGTCGCGCCACAAGCATGAACAACAAACCCTCGTCGCCCAGGCTCTTGGCCTGACCGCATGAAGACCGGAGATTTCAAATGACTGACGTAATGGTGCCAGCCCTTGGCGAATCCGTGTCCGAGGCGACCGTGTCCACCTGGTTCAAGAAACCCGGTGACGCGGTGAAGCAGGACGAAATGCTGTGCGAGCTAGAAACCGACAAGGTCTCGGTTGAGGTGCCAAGCCCGGTGACCGGTGTCCTGGCCGAGATCATCGCACCGGAAGGTGCCACTGTAGCCGCCAATGCGCGCCTTGCCATCGTAACCGAAGGCGCCGCCTCCGCACCAAAGGCCACTGCCCCCGCCCCGGTGACCGAGGACCCGAAGATCGCCGCCGCCGCCGCCATCGGCTCGCCCGGCGCCGGAAGTGAGGAGGTGACCCCGCGCAGCGACGTTGAAAACGCGCCCTCCGCCAAGAAAGCCCTGGCCGAAGCGGGCCTTACGGCCGACGCCGTGCAAGGCACAGGCCGTGATGGCCGGATCATGAAGGAAGACGTGGCGCGCACGGTTGCCGGTGCCGCAGGTGCCGCCGCCGCAGCGGCCGCCCCGGCCCCAGCCCCCGCCGCCATCCCCCGCGCGCCGGTCCCTGCGGATGACGCCGCGCGTGAGGAACGGGTGAAGATGACCCGCCTCCGCGCCACCATCGCCCGCCGCCTGAAAGACGCCCAGAACACCGCCGCGATGCTGACGACCTATAATGAGGTCGACATGTCCGGCATCATGTCCCTGCGCAACGAATACAAGGACGCGTTTGAAAAGAAGCACGGCGTCAAGCTTGGCTTCATGTCCTTCTTCGTCAAGGCCTGCACCCACGCCCTGAAGGAAGTCCCCGAGGTCAACGCCGAGATTGACGGCCAGGACGTGGTCTACAAGAACTACGTCCACATGGGCGTCGCCGTCGGCACCCCGAACGGCCTCGTCGTCCCCGTGGTCCGCGACGCCGACCAGATGGGCTTTGCCGCCATCGAGAAAAAGATCGCCGAACTGGGCCTCCGCGCCCGCGACGGCAAACTGTCGATGGCCGAGATGCAGGGCGGCTCCTTCACCATCTCGAACGGCGGCGTCTACGGCTCCCTGATGTCCTCCCCCATCCTCAACCCCCCGCAGTCCGGCATCCTCGGCATGCACAAGATCCAAGACCGCCCGGTCGTGGTAAACGGCCAGATCGTTATCCGCCCGATGATGTACCTCGCCCTCAGCTACGACCACCGGATCGTCGACGGCAAAGGCGCGGTGACGTTCCTTGTCCGCGTGAAAGAGGCGCTGGAGGACCCGCGTCGGCTGCTGATGGATTTGTGAGAGGACAAAGCCAGGCGGGCTGCCACCCGCCCGGCGCCTTTCAAGTGAAGGATCCGTAGAAGGCCGGTAGCGTTGCCAAAGGTTGGCCCGAGAATGTCGAATATAGATACTGCCAAGTTGTTCTTCGGGGTCGTCCTGAACAAGCTTCAAGACTCATTTCCAGCGGCGATCTTTTTGTCGTCAGGAGACCTTTGGCCTGAATTTGAGAGAGTTGCTAAAGGTCGAACATTATCTATCAAAACACGAGAGCGGTCCTATCAAACTCTCCAAGTCTTATATCTCGCCGAAAACCAGGCACTTCAAGACCATTATACAAAGCTGATGCTCAGTTGGATGAAGGCTGAAGGTTTTTTGGTTAGCGACCCCACGTCAGGCTTCCGTTACGACTATGTCTTGTCCTCTAAGGCACTTGCAGCACTCAACATTCCTATCGAGAAAGAAAAGAGGACGATCGGCGAGGCACTCGCAACGGCTGCAAGAAAGACAGGTGATGCCGCTCAAAGCGAACTCATCGGCATGCTGGTTGAAAGGATATTTGATTATTTTCCGAGACTTACCCCGTGACCGGCATACTCACCACCCCCACCGCCGCGAAAAGCACCTCCCTTCCCCCTCGTGGGGAGGGGCTCGGGGGCCGTCTTCCTCCCAGCACCGGGTCAAGAAGGGTGATGGCATGATCCTCCTTGGTCAGCGGCTTGCCGAATGGTGGATTTCCAGGCAGGAGGCCAAGGGGTCGCAGTTTCCAATCACCGATCCCGCGCTGCGCTACAGGTTTCTGATCCGCGCTTCCACGGCGCTTTGGGCCGTGGCCCTTGCCTATGTCCTGCTAGGGGGAATGGAAGGCAAGGCATTGGGGCGCGACGCAATCGGCCAATGGTTTCTGGTGTTTATCGCGACGTTCGGCTGGGTTCCCATCGTCGTTTTTATCATCAGGCGCCACAGGCATTCGACGCTACACTCCGACGCAATCAAGAAGCCAAGCAAAGACCCCAACGCGAAATCCAGATAGACTGCGACCCGCTTCAGTCCTCTGCCCCCACCCCGGACCCCACATGCCCCACCCCACCCCCACCGCCGCGAAAAGCGTCTCCCCTCCCCCACGTGGGGAGGGGTTGGGGGTGGGGGGCCGCCCGCGGGAACTCCAAGACCTCACTGCCCTCGAGCACACCCTCTGGCGCAGCGAAACCCGCCACGACCGAGCACTGATGGAGGCCACCTTCGCCCCCGACTTCCACGAATTCGGCCGCTCCGGCCGCCGCTACACCCGCGAGGACCTTCTCCCCAAAGGCGAGCGGGACCCCATCGAAGCCACCCTCCACGCCCTCACCGTCACCGACCTCAGCGACACGATCGCCCTCGTCACCTACATCTCCGAACTCCGCCGCCCCACCGGCACCGAATGGGCCAACCGCTCCTCGCTCTGGGACCGCACGTCAGGCCGCTGGCAGCTTCGCTTCCACCAGGGCACCCCGTGCAAGGCCAGCCCATGAACAGCCCCTCCCCGCACACTTCGCGGGGCCAAGGGAGGGCGTGGTGCCAGGGTCTGGCCGCGGGCCTTCCGGTAAGGTTTGTCCTTCGCGCGTCCGGTAAAGACTGACCCCGCCCGCATGGCCGCCTTTCGCCACCATGATGTGACCTTCCTTTCCCCCGCCCGGGTCCTGACCGACTTTGCCCACGACCTTGCTGATACGTTGCCCGCCCCCCTTGGCCATCCGGTCGAGGTTTCGGTCGGCCTCCACCGCCCGGCCGATCTGGCCCGCGCGCGCGCTACTTTGCCCCCCGGCCCCGATCCGGTCTTGCGCCTCGGCCTGCAGACCGAACATATCCTTGACGCCGACGGCATGCCCCTGTGGCAAAGCTGGCATATCAGCACCGTCCAGGCCGAGGTTGGGGCCTATGACGCGGTCCTCGACCTCTCTCCCGCCAATGCCGAGGTGTATGAGGCCCTCTCCCCCGATCTGCGCGCCCGCGTCCGGCTTGGGCCGCATATCTTTCCCGGCCACCCGCCGCCGATGGACCCCGCTCCCGAAGGGCCGATCCTGTTCTTCGGCGGCATGAACCCCCGCCGCACCCGCCGCTTGGCCAAGCTGCAGCGCAACGGGATCAACGTCGCGGCCCTGCCCCATGCCACGTTCGGCGCGGCCCTGCGGGAACAGATCGCACAGGCCTCCGCCGTCCTGAATATCCATTTCGCCCCCGCCCGCTATACCGAAGCGCCGCGCATCCTGAAGGCCATCCTTGCCGGCAAACCCCTGATCTCGGAGGACCTCGCCCTTCCGTTCCTCGAGGGCACGCATTACCTGACCCTTGCCGATGCGGCTGCCCGTGACGCGCGGCTGAAGACCAGCTATGAAGCGCTGGCATCGCTGTGCGCGCAACATGCGTTCCCCGCATTCCTGCAGGCGCTGCTGGTTGAGAAAGGCCTGACCGCCCGATGATCGCTGCCCCCTTCCAGACGCATGGCACCCGGCGGGCTTGCTGGCCCGTCGCAGGCGGGCTGGCCGCAGTCGTGCTGACCGTCGCCCAGCCAGTGGCAGCGCAGGTCATCCCGACAGGCACCCCGGCTGCCGATATCCTTCTGTCGCGCGCTCTGGCCGATCAGCAGCTCTTCCTGACCTGCTCCGCGCTTGAGGCGGACACCCATGCCCGGATCGTCGAAAGCTGGCAAAAGGATGCCACAGCAGCCATCGCCCTCATGACGGCGCGGAAGGTCCCGGCCGAGGCGATCACTGCCTTCACCGGGGCTGCCGCCGTGGACGCCCTGCTTCTACCGCCAGACACCCCTTTTGATGAGGTCAGGCAGTTCTGCGACAATCGTCCCGATTGGCTGTCGCGCTGGACCGCCAGTGACTACACCCGCCTGTCGCAGTCCCTGCCGCAGGTGCTGCCATGACCACGCCCGTCGCCCTGATGTCCTGCATCCGCAATGAAGGCATCCATGTCGTGGAATGGCTGGCCTATCACCGGGTGATCGGCTTTGACCCGATCATCCTCTGCACCAATGACTGCACCGATGGCACCGACCATCTGCTTGACGCGCTGCAGGCCGGTGGTGCGGTCCAGCACTTGCCCAACCCCCTTGGCCGCGACCAGGCCCCGCAGGACGAAGGCATCCGCCGGGTCTTGGCACGGTTGCAGGGCGGGCCCGTCGACTGGCTCGCGCATCTCGACAGTGATGAGTTTCTGAACATCGCCCCCGGCGCCGCCCCCGTGCAAGAGATCGTGGCGCGGGCAGGCGCGGCACATGCCATCGCCCTCCCCTGGCTCAATTTCGGCGACAACGGCCATGGTGCCTGGCCTGGCGCGACCCTGCCCGCCTTCACCGCCTGTGAAGCCGCGATCAACCCGGATCTGGTGAAATTCAAGTCGATCTTCCGCGTGTCGGCCTTTCACCACGCGTCGGAACACATGCCGACCGATCCGCGGATCGAAGCCCCCCTCGCCGTCAATGCCGGGGGTGAGGCGCTGGGCCCCGGCAATCTTCTTGGCCCGCCGCGCGCGCGCTATCGTCCGGTTGACGTGGCCATGCGCGGCGGGGCGGTGGTCAACCACTATGCCACGCGGTCGACGGATGTGTTCCTGATGAAGAACGATCGGGGCTTCGGCACTGGCAAGCCCTTCGGCAAGTATCACCTGAACTCGGCTTGGCACCGCCGGATCAACCGCAATGACCGGCAAGACCGCACGATCCTGCGCCGCTGGGATGAGGTCGCGGCCGAGATCGCCCGCCTGCGCGCCCTGCCCGGCGTGGCGGCGGCCGAAGCGGCCTGCCTTGCCTGGTTCCAGACCACCCGTCAGCGCCTTCTGGTGCCCGACACCATCCGCCGCTGGACCAAAGCCCTGTCCGATGAAAGACCCTGACGCATGATGACCCCCGAACTGACCGTGCTTGCCCTGGCGGGCCTGCTGCAAGCCGCACAATTTGTCACCTTCGCCGTGCCCGCCAACCGTGAGCTTGGCGTCGGCTACACCTCCAGCCCGCGCGACCGCCCGCCGTCCCGGGCGATGTCGGTGGTCACCGGCCGCCTGCAACGCGCGATGAACAACCATTTCGAAGCGCTGATCCTCTTCACCCTTGCGGTGGTCGTGGTCACGCTTGGCAACCAGTCCTCCGCTGTCACCCAAACTGCCGCCTGGGCCTACCTTGGCGCGCGTCTCCTTTACATTCCTGCCTATGCCCTTGGCTGGCGCCCTTGGCGTTCCGCGATCTGGGCGGTAGGCTTCTTCGCAACTCTCACAATGATCGTGGCAGCCCTCCTCTGACCCTTTCACATTTGCACAAATATCCCACGGGGGTGCGGGGGTGTGAAACCCCCGCCCTCCGCCCGACCAAAGGAACATCCCATGGCAGAGTTTGACACCATCATCATCGGCGCCGGCCCCGGCGGCTATGTCTGCGCGATCCGCGCGGCCCAGCTTGGCCTGAAAGTGGCCGTGGTCGAGGGGCGCGAGACCTTGGGCGGCACCTGCCTCAACGTCGGTTGCATCCCGTCCAAGGCCATGCTGCACGCCACCCACATGCTGCACGAAACCCATGAGAACTTTGAGAAGATGGGTCTGATGGGCGCCGCGCCAAAGGTCGACTGGGCCAAGATGCAGGCCTACAAGGACGATGTCGTCACCGGCAACACCAAGGGGATTGAATTTCTTCTGAAGAAGAACAAGGTCACCTGGATCAAGGGTTGGGCCAGCATCCCCGCCACCGGGAAAGTCAAGGTCGGCGATGACGTCCACACCGCCAAACACATCGTCATCGCCACTGGGTCCGAAGCCTCCAGCCTCCCCGGCGTCACCGTGGATGAAGAAACCATCGTCACCTCCACCGGCGCGCTGACCTTGGGCCGCATCCCCAAAACCATGGTCGTGATCGGCGCGGGCGTCATCGGCCTGGAACTCGGCTCGGTCTACGCCCGTCTTGGCACCGAGGTGACCGTCGTCGAATACCTTGACGCCATCACCCCCGGCATGGACGCCGAAGTTGCCAAGACCTTCCAGCGCATCCTCACGAAACAGGGCCTGAAGTTCATACTCGGCGCGGCAGTCCAGTCCGTCGCCAAGACCAAGAAGGGCGCCTCGGTCAGCTACAAGCTGAAAAAGGACAACTCTGAGGCCAGCCTTGACGCCGACATCGTCCTCGTCGCCACCGGCCGCAAGCCCTACACCACCGGCCTCGGGCTGGACGGGCTGGGGGTCGAGATGGGCCCCCGCGGCACCGTCAAGACCGATGACCATTTCCAGACCAGCGTCAAAGGCCTCTACGCCATCGGCGACGCCATCGCCGGCCCCATGCTGGCCCACAAGGCCGAAGACGAAGGCATGGCCTTGGCCGAGATCATGGCCGGCAAGCATGGCCATGTGAACTACGGCGTCATCCCCGGCGTCATCTACACCACGCCCGAAGTGGCCAATGTCGGCCTGACCGAGGAACAACTGAAAGCCGAAGGCCGCGCCTACAAGGCCGGGAAATTCCCCTTCATGGGCAACGCCCGCGCCAAGGCGGTCTTCCAGGCCGAAGGTTTCGTGAAGATCCTTGTCGACGCCACCACCGACCGCATCCTTGGCGCGCATATCATCGGCCCGCAGGCCGGTGACCTGATCCACGAGATCTGCGTCGCGATGGAATTCGGCGCCTCCGCCCAGGACCTCGCCCTCACCTGCCACGCCCACCCCACCTGGTCCGAAGCCGTGCGTGAGGCGGCGCTGGCCTGCGGTGACGGCGCGATCCACGCTTGATCCTGAACCGGCCCCCAAAAGGGGCCGGGCTCAGGTGCTCAACTTCCGGGGCACCAACGCGTTGGCGGGGTCCAGTGCCACGCCCTGGAACATGGGAAACCCCGCCTCCATCATCGCCACGGCGTCGGTGTATTCGAAACTGGCAAAGTATTTCTCGACCCCGTAAGTCTCGATATCCGGGGCCATGAATTCGGCAACGATGTCGTCGTAATTGTCCTGCAGCACCGTGTTGCCGGGTGACAGGTTTGAGGCGCACAAGACCCCCGTCGGCCGCAGGTTCAGCATGGTCAGCGTCAGGTCCGGCCGCCAGCGCTGCAGGATCGGCAACAGCTTCCACACATCCCCAGTCCAGGCCCCCCTGATGCCCTGCAGGTTCCGCGTCGTCATCGACAGGTTATGCGGCACCAGATCATGCATCATGATCACGCCCTTGGGGTCGCTTGCCGCCTCAGTCCCGATGAAATCGCGCAAAAGGTATTCAAAGAGGTGCATCCCGTCCAGAAAGCTCGCTCCCAGCCGGATGCCGTTCTTCTGAAGAAACCCGCCAGCAAAGAAATCATCGCTTGTCGCCTGAAAGACATGCAGCGCGGGCTTCTGGCCGATGACATTGATGTCGACCCGGAAGAACGGGTCCACCGCAATCGTCTTGCTGCGCACCGGCGCGAAAGAGGCCCCGTTGCGGCAGCCGATTTCCAGATACCAGTCGAACAGCATCGCGGTGTGCAGCCCGGTCAGGAAGTTGTGATAGCGCGTGCCCTTTGGCCTCAGATACATCCACCCACCCCTGCCTGCACCCCGCCAAACGACCAGCGGCGCGACCCTTAGTGCCGCGCCGCTGCGCTTGCGTCAATCATGCGGTGCAAGTGGCCGTTAATGGGCCGGCTTGATGAAGGTCCCGTTGCGCAGTTCCGCAAAGGCCTGCCGCAGTTCCGCTTCGGTGTTCATCACGATCGGCCCGGCCCAGGCGACCGGCTCTTCGATCGGCGCGCCACTGATCAACAGGAACCGCACCCCGTCCGGCCCCGCCGTCACCGTCACCTCATCCCCCGCGCCAAACCGCACCAGCGTCCGGTTGCCCGACAGGTCGCGGATATTGACCTCTTGCCCCGCCACTTCCTTTTCCAAAAGCACGCCTTCCGGCCGCGCGGCATCGCGGAAGTTGCCTGCCCCGTCAAAGACATAGGCAAAGGCCCGGCGGCGGGTGTCGATCTGGAAGGTCTTGCGCTTGCCCGGGGCTACGAAGACGTCAAGGTATTGCGGGTCGGCCGCAATCCCCTCCACCGGGCTTTTCACGCCGCGATAGTCACCGATCACCACACGGATGGAGGTGCCGTCATCCTCAAACCGCTCTGGCAGCTCCACCCCGGGAATGTCCTGATAGCGCGGGTCGGTCATTTTCAGCGCCTTGGGCAGGTTGCCCCACAGCTGGAACCCGTGCATCCGGCCCATGGCATCGCCCTTCGGCATCTCCTGATGCAGGATACCCCGGCCAGCGGTCATCAGCTGCAGCGATCCCGGCCCAAGGATACCGCGGTTGCCAAGGCTGTCGCCATGCTCAACCGTGCCTGCAAGGACATAGGTGATCGTCTCGATCCCCCGATGCGGGTGCCAGGGGAAGCCGGCCATATAGTCGCGCGGACGGTCGCCCCGGAAATCGTCAAACAGCAGGAACGGGTCTTCGGCCAGCGGGTCAGCGCCGCCAAAGGCACGATGCAGATGAACACCCGCACCTTCCAGATGCGGCTGCGCGCGGCGGGTCTCGATCACGGGACGGATGGACATCGGGTCTCTCCAACTGAAATTCGGTTGGGATGAAGATGGGGCGAACCGGCCCGCCCGCCAAGGCGCAAATGCGGGGGTCATCTGTGCAAGGATGCACTGAAGGTCAGACTTTGGCAGAGCGCACATGCTCGGCGAGACGATCCGCGATATACTCCAACCACCCGGATGGAAGTTCGTGGCCCACGCCGGGCAGCACCTCGATCCGCGCTCCGGGGGTTCCTGCCGCGATGGCCCGGCCGTTTTCAACCGGGAGGATCGGGTCTTCCTCACCATGGATCACCAGCACCGGGCAGTCGATCCGGCGGAAACCGCCAGTCCAGTCCTCGCGCGTGGTCAGCGTCCCATGGTTGAACATGCTGGCGGGGCTGTCCGTCCGGGCAAGCACGCGCTTGACTACCGACCTTGCAGCCATGGCATCGAAGGCCGCTGCGCTGCCTGCACACAGATGCTCGCTTTTGACAAGGAAGTCCGCCACCGCCTCCTGATCGGCCCAGTCCAGGGTGGCAAGGGCGCCAAAATGCGCCAGAAAGTCATCGGAGATGTGCGGCAACGGTTCCCCATCCCAACCCAGGGGTTCCGTGGCGATCAGCGTCAGAGAGGCAACCCGCCCGGGCTGCATCAGGGCGACCATCTGCGCGATGTAGCCCCCAAGCGACATCCCCACCAAGTGCGCCTTTTCAACCCAGTGGCCCGCCATGACTGCCAGCACATCCCCGGCCATGTCTTCGACTGAATAGGTCGCCTCGCCCGGTGCCACGGTTGTCGACCGACCGGTGTCGCGATGATCGAACCGCAGGACATGCAGCCCGCGATCCGCCAGCTTCAAGCACAGCGCGTCCGGCCAGCCCAGCATCGAGGCGGTCGCCCCCATGACCAGCACCAGCGCCGGGTCTCCGACCTTGCCGAAGCTTTCGGTTGCCAGGATATGGCCGTTATTGTCGATCAACTGCATCAGTTCCACCCGTCGTTAGCCTTGCGAAGGGGTTTTGCAAATTCTTGCCAAAGCCCTAACGCCTGCGACCAACCCCTTGATTTTCCTACACCCACACCCCTGTCCCTGCCCGGGACACTACCCCGCCAAGTGCCTCAGGCCTTGCGTCACATCGGTCCGGACGGCAAGCCGCAGGCCGGGTTCATCCCCAGCTTTCAGGGCGGCAAGGATCACCCGGTGGTGCTGCGGCGCCTCTCTGCGTTTCAGCCTTGCATAGACCGCCCGCATCGTCGGGCCCAGCTGCAGCCAGACCGTCTCGCACATCGCCAGCATCGCGGGGGTCTGGGCGCGCAAATAGAGGGTGCGGTGGAATTCCAGATTGGTGCGGACATAGGCCACCGCGTCCCCCCGCACCGCCGCCTCGCCATTGGCCATGTTGATCGCGGCCAGCCGTTCGATCAGCGCAAAGTGGGCGCGGGGCAAGGCGCGGGCGGCCATCTCCGGCTCCAGCAGGGCGCGGATCGCGGCCAGTTCCTCAATCCGCTCCGGCGTCAGTTCCGGCGTCGATATCCGGCCCGAGGAGGACAGCGTCAGCGCCCCTTCCGCCACCAGCCGCCGCACCGCCTCACGCGCGGGGGTCATCGACACGCCGAAGGTCTTGCCCAGCCCCCGCAGCGTCAAGGACTGGCCCGGGTCCATCTCGCCGTGCATCACCTGCTGGCGCAGGGACCGGTAGACCCGCTCATGCGCGGCGGCGTTGGGGTCGGTGGGGCGCGGGGTCAGCATGGGCCGAAGGGAAACACCCGGCACGCCAGGGGGTCAATCCTGAAAGCGCAACCGGTGAAGGGCCTGACCCTGGGCGTGGAGCCAGGCCCGCTCCCGCTCCCAGCCGGGGTAGATGCGGCTGACGACCGCCCAATAGGCGGCGGAGTGGTTCATCTCAACCAGATGCGCGACCTCATGCGCGGCGACATAATCCAGCACCGAAGGCGGCGCCATGATCAGCCGCCAGGAATACATCAGCCGCCCGTCGGGCGAGCAGGACCCCCAGCGTGACCGGGTGTCGCGCAGGGCAAGGCTAGAATAGCTGCGCCCGACAAGCCCCGCGTACTGCGTGCTGGCGCGTGCAAGCCGGTCCCGCGCCAGTGCCTTCAGCCAGCCCGCCACCCGCGGCCCGGCGCTGGCCGGGTCACCCGGCACCTGAAGCTGGTCCCCCTCGACCCGAACCGCGCGGCCCGTGCCCTGCACGAGCGTCAGATTGCGCCCCTCGACCGGGATCACCGACCCAAGGCCCACGGGATGCACCGCCGAATCGGGCATCGCCTCCAGCGTCTCGCGCAGCCAGCCTTCGTGGCCGCGCAGGAAGGCCATCGCCTCACCCTCGCGGGCGCGGGCGGGCATGCTGAGGGTCACCTTCCCATCCAGCCGCGACACCCGCAGCGAAAACCGCCGCGCGCGGGCAACGCGTTTCAGATGCACCTCGACCGGCGGCGGGCCAGGAAGAACCGGCATGAAAACCCCTTGATACTGTCTGGCAGGATAGCCACCTGTCAGCATGAGCGAAAGCCTTTGACAGTCGCCCGCACCTGTGGCAAGCGACCATTTTCCCGTTACCCACCACCACCCGAAGGGATCACCATGCCCAAAGCAGAATGGGGCACGAAGCGTATCTGCCCGACGACCGGCAAGCGCTTTTACGACCTGAACCGCAGCCCGATCGTCAGCCCCTATACGGGCGAGGTCGTGGATATCGAATCCGTCCGTCGCAAGATGGCCGCCAGCGTGATCTCGCGCGCCGTGCCCGAAAAGGATGATGACGTCCTGGTCGAGGATCTGGAGGCCGAAGACGATCTCCTGGAAGCGGCAGTTGCGGATGACACCGAGCTGGACGACGATCTTCTGGAAGAAGACGCCGACGACAACGTCAGCCTTGACGATCTGGCCGATGTTGCCGGCGACGAGGAAGAGGTCTGACCCATCCGCCGGGGCGCGTATAAGGGGGTGAAAAATCCCCTTGCACCCCCCGGCGACCTACCCTAAACACCCGGCATCGCGGCGGCAACGGCGCGAGTTCTCCGGTGGGGTCATAGCTCAGATGGGAGAGCGCTTGAATGGCATTCAAGAGGTCGGGAGTTCGATCCTCCCTGGCTCCACCAAAGAGAACCTGAGGGTTCAACCCTAAAACGGCTCGCTTCTTCGGAAGCGGGCCGTTTTGGTTTTCAGCCCATGGCAAAGCTGTCTGCGCGCTGGGTCAGGAAACGCCGGGATTCCAGACTGGGCCAAGGACAGCCTTCACTGTTAGCTTTGCTCTGGGGATTGACCAGCGTCAGACCCTGATCCCGCAAACGATTTAATTCGGTCGCAAAAATATTTCTTGCATTTCTCCTGAAGTCGGCCTTGATGAAGGCTCCCTCACACTAGGCCGACCTGATTTTGCGCGGCATGCGCATGCCTGATTTGAAGGATATCCCATGACGAAAACATCCATCCGACCCGAGTTCGCCATCAAGGACGAGGCGGCCTTGCGCGCGCTTTTTCCGGCGACCCATACCCTTGCGGCCATGAAGTGCCAGCCGGTGCTGGACAGCCACGCGCAGGAATTCATCCGACGCTCACCCTTTCTATGTATCGGCACGCAGAACGCCTGTGGCCGGGCCGACGTCAGC
The DNA here is from genome assembly GCA_027489175.1 of Rhodobacter sp. Taxonomy (GTDB): domain Bacteria; phylum Pseudomonadota; class Alphaproteobacteria; order Rhodobacterales; family Rhodobacteraceae; genus Tabrizicola. Next base: position 66,493 of record JAIYAE010000018.1, on the reverse strand, counting down.
CCCCGGGGCGACCCACGCGGCTTTGTCCGGGTCTTGGACGAACGCACACTGGCGATCCCGGACCGGCCGGGAAACAACCGCCTGGACACGCAGTCGAACATTCTGGCCAACCCGGCCGTGGGGCTTTTGTTCATGGTTCCCGGCTTTGACGACACGCTGCGCGTCAATGGCCACGCCAGCCTGACCAATGACCCCGACCTTCTGGCCACCATGGCCGTGAATGACCGTATCCCCACGCTGGCCATCATTGTTGCAGTGACCGAGGTCTTTCTGCATTGCGCCAAGGCCTTTCGGCGGTCGCGGCTTTGGGACCCGGCCGAGCATCAGGATCGGACCCAGATGCCAACGCTTCTGAAAATGATCCTGGATCAGACGACGGGGGCGCCAAGCGACCCCGTCGAGATGCAGAAGATCGACGAGGGGCTGGAGTCGGACTACCGCACCTCGATGTACTAGGTCACTCAGCCGCCTGCAGTCTTCCGCCTGCCGGGCGGTTGGCCGCCTTCCAGGCCCGCCGTTTTTTCCATTGCCAGAACCACGGTTTCGGGTTGTCCGACCGTGACACCACCACAAGAAGCGACGGGATAATGACCAGCGTCAGGCAGGTCGCGAAGGCAAGGCCGTAGACGATGGCCGAAGACAGCGCGATCCACCATTGGGTGGAGGGCGCGCCGATCGTCACCTCGTGGTTCAAGAGCTCCAGGTTCAGGCCGAAGGCGATGGGCAAGACGCCCAGGATCGCGGTCAGCGCGGTCAAGACCACGGGGCGCGCGCGTTCGCGGCAGGTTTGCAGGATCGCCTCGATCTTCGGTTTGCCCTCGCGCCGCAGAGTGTCGTAGGTGTCGATCAGCACGATGTTGTTGTTCACCACCACCCCGGCCAGCGCGATGATGCCGATGCCGGTCATGACGACGCTGAACGGCTGGCCCATGATCAACAGGCCCAGAAGGACGCCGATCGTGGACATGATGACCGCCGACAGCACCAGCCCGACCGAGGTGAAGCTGTTGAACTGCGCCAAGAGGACGACGAAGATCAGGAAGATCGCAGCACCGAACGCATTGGCCAGGAAGACCATCGCTTCGGCTTGTTCCTCATCCTCACCGGCCAGTTTCCAGCGGATGCCAAGGGCGTCAAGGTTGGCCGCCTCAAGCGCGGTCACCACGGCGGCGCGGACGCCATCGGCCTGAACGCCTTCGCGGATGCCGGCCTGCACGGTCACGGTGCGGGCGCTGTCCAGCCGGGTCAGCGTGCCGGTGGTAGGGGCGGCCGTCCGGGTGACGAAGTTGGAAATCGGCACCGATCCGTCCGCCGTCTGGATGCGCAACTGGTCCAGCGCGGCGATGGTGCGCTGGTCCTCCGGCAGGCGCAGCACGATATCCACCGCGTCATCCGACCCGGCAGGGCGGAAGTCCGACAGTTTAAGGCCGCTCGTCACCAGCTGCACCATGGCGCCAACCGTGGCGGGCGCGATGCCATAGCGCGAGGCTGCGGCGCGGTCGACCTGCAGTTCCCAGTCCACGCCGGGCGGCGGCAGTCCGTTGGAAATGTCGATGACATCGGGCACCGTGGCCAGCCGGTCCGCCACCGCGCGGGCCACCTCGTTCAGGTTGGACGGGTCATCTGCGGACAGCTGGATCTGGATCGCCTTGCCCGTGGGCGGCCCGGCTTCGGGCACCGACACTTCGATGTCCACGCCGGGGATGCCCACCATCGCCACGCGCAGATCGGCCAGGATGGCGTTCGCCTCTTTCCGTTCGCGCCAGTCGACGAATTCATACTGGATCGTGCCGATGACGTCGGGCGCCACGTCATTGCCCGCCCCGCCCCCGCCGCCGGTGCGGGTGTAGACCGTGGCGATGCCGGGCCAGCCGAGGATCCGCGCCTCGGCCTGGGCGACCAGCGCATCCTTTTCGGCGATGGACAGGTTGCCCCGCGCCTTGACGTAAAGCAGACCGAATTCGGGTTCGACATTGGGGAAGAACTCCATCCCCTTGCCGTACTTGGTGTAGGAATAGGGCACCACGAACAGAAGGCCCAGCGCCAGGATCAGCATGATGATCGGGTGCCGCACCGCCTTGCCCACAACCCACATGTAAGCGCCGTCCTTGGGTTCTGGCGGGTGCTTGAAGGGCTTGGCAATCAGCGCGCCAAGCGTCGGCACGAAGATCAACGCATAGACCAGCGAGGCCGAGAGCGTGACGATCAGCGTGATCGGCAGGAACTTCATGAACTCGCCCACGATGCCGGGCCAGAACAGCAGCGGCGAAAAGGCGGCGACACGGGTCGCGGTCGCGGCGATCACCGGGCCTGCCATCTTGTGCGAGGCGGTGGCGAAGGCGAGGCGCTTGTCCATGCCTTCGGACATGCGGCGTTCGGCATATTCGGTGACGATGATCGCGTCATCGACCAGCATCCCCACCGCCAGGATCAGCGAGAAAAGGACCACGATGTTGATCGTGAAGCCCCACAGCGAAAGGGTCAGCATCCCCATCAGGAAAGACGCCGGGATCGCGAGGCCGATCAGCAGCGAGGCGCGGGCCGACAGCGCATAAAGGATCACGATGAACACCAGGATCACCGCCGTCAGGACCGAGTTTTGCAGGTCAAACAAGAGCTGACGGATGTCCTTCGACTTGTCCTGGCTGAAGCTGACCTCAGTGCCCTCGGGCAGAAGCGCGCGGAACTCTTCGGTGACCGCCTTCACCTCGTCCACCGTTTCGATCAGGTTGGCGCCGGTGCGTTTCGACACCTCGATCGCCACGGCAGGGCGGCCGTCCAGCCGGGTGATCGTCTCGGGCTCTTTCAGCGTCGGCAGAATCGTCGCGATGTCGCGCACCCGCACCGTGGCCGTGGGGGTGGAAATGACGGGCAGGTTGGCCACATCCTCGGCCGTTTCCAGAAGGGACGGCAGCTTGATCGCATAGCGCCCCATTTCCCCTTCCAGCGCCCCTGCGGCCACCAGCTGGTTGCCGGCCGCGAAACCGGCAATCAGGATGTCGGGGCGCAGGCCGTAGCTGGCCAACTTGCCGGGGTCGATCACCACCTCGACCAGATCATCGCGCACGCCTTGCAGGTCAGCGCGCAGGACCGGCGGCAAGTCTTCCAGCCGGTCGCGCAACTCGCGTCCCGCCTGGGCCAGCACCCGTTCGGGCACGTCACCGGACAGGGTGATGACCAGGATCGGGAATTCCGACAGGTTCACCTCGTTCACCGTCGGCTCATCCGCACCATCGGGCAGCTCCGGCCGGGCCTGGGCAACTTTGTTCCGCACATCCTCAAGCGCTGTGCCAAGATCTGCCCCGGCCTGAAACTCGATCACCACGTTCCCGCCGCCCTGATAGGCGGTCGAGGTCATCTTCTTGATCCCGGTGATCGACTTCAGCGCCGTTTCCATCGGGCGAAGAAGCAGCCGCTCGCTGTCTTCCGGTGAGATGCCGTCATAATGCAGGCTGACGTAGAGGATCGGAATCTGGATATCCGGCTCCGCCTCTTTCGGGATGTTGATGTAGGAAATCGCCCCGGCAACCATCAGGAAGATCAGGACGGACAGCGTCAGCCTTGCATTGGCAATGGCGGTTTCGACCAGTTTCATGGCGTCAGCCCCTCGGCCGGGACAACGGTCACTGCTTCACCGTCGCGGACAAGGTCCTGACCGGCGACGATGATCCGCACCTCGTCCGGCAGGCCCGTCACGACCAGCCCGTCCGGAGTGTCGTCAATGATGGTGATCGGGGCAAACTGGGCAAGATCGTCAGCCCCCACCACCCGGACCCCCAACGCGCCAGTTTCCGCCAGCGTGATCACCGACCGGGGCACCACGACGGCGCGCACCGGACCAGCCGCCAGCAAAACCTCGGCCGTCATGCCAGAGGGCAAGGCATTCCCCGGGTTGGGCAAGGCGATTTCCACCGGGAAGGTCCGCGTCTGGGCCGAAGCCTCACGCGCCACCAGCCGGACCGTACCTTCCAGTTCCGTGCCGTTGACCAGCCGGATCACCGCCTTTGACCCCGGCGCAATGCTGCCCAGATCAAGCTCGCTCACCTCGGCCTTCACCAGGATCGGGTCAAGCGACAGGATCGTCGCCACCGGCGTGCCGGTCTGCACCCATTCGCCAAGCTCAACCTCGACCGTGTCGACAATGCCGGAAAACGGGGCCTTCAGCTCCAGCCGGTCCACCGCCGCTGTGGCGCGCGCCAGTTCGGCGGCAGCGGCATCGCGGGCGGACCGGGCATTGGTGACTTGCGTTTCCGGCGCCGTCCCCCCGGCAAACAGCCGTTCAGCAAGCTCAAGCTCACGCTCGCGCTGGGCCAGGGCGATCTCGGCGATCTTGGCCTGCGCCACGGTTTCCGGGCCTTCCAGCGTCAGGACAACCGCGCCTTCCGCAACCGTCCCACCCTTGTCCAGCCCCAAGGATGCGATCACCCCATCGGCGCGCGCCGCAAGGGCCACGCGCTTGTCAGCCGCCGTTGTGCCGGACAGCCGGATGGTGCGGGCGTGATCCACGAAAACCGGCTCCACCGCGGCCACGGTCCGCAGAATTGGCCCCGTATCGGCCACCGGTTCAGGGGTAGGGGTTTCCTGACCTGCCTCGCCACTCGCGCTGCCGACTGCGGCAAATTCCCCAGTGGCAATCCAGGCCGCGGCGGCGGCCAGAACGCAAAGGGCGGCAATTCGGTGAAGCTTGGGCATGGGGGTATTTCCCGGTATCGTGTTGAAAAATCGGCTTTTGGCGTATGACCCCTCAACAGGATGTCGGGGGCCGCCACAGCATCTGGTCAGGCTACTGTCGAGCGACTGTGATACGCCCAGACGGCGAAAACGTCCAGATGGGCGGCTGACGTCGCGACAGGCCAAGAAGCAGTCAGATCTGCAGGCCCGTTCCCGCAGCCTTTGCGCCCCTTTTCCCGGCTTTCAGCACATATGCTTGACTTTGCGGGCCAAAAGCCCCATGTGCCCCCTGTCCGAAGGCCGTGCCGCGTGAGCACCGAAAGCCCCGGACTGACAGGTTCCCAAATTCACGCAGGGGCGCCGCTTGCGGCACGGTCACGGGGCATTGGTCCCGGGGCGAGGGTCGTAGGCCCTCTGATGACACGGGACCACCCATGACCACTTTTGCCGATCTCGGCCTTTCGCCAGCCATTCTGAAAGCGCTGGAAAAGACCACGCTCAAAACGCCCACGCCGATCCAGGCGCAGGCCATTCCCCATATCATGCAAGGCCGTGACCTGATGGGCCTGGCCCAGACCGGCACCGGCAAGACCGCTGCGTTCGGCCTGCCGCTTCTTCACCGCCTTCTCGACATCGGCCACCCGCCGGGGCCGAAGAACGTGCGCGCGCTGATCCTTGCGCCGACGCGCGAACTGATCAGCCAGATCAAGGACAACTTCGAGGTGTTCACCAAGGGCACCGCCGTCAAGGTGACGATGGTCGTCGGCGGCGCGTCCCTCTTCAAGCAGGCGCAGGCTTTGTCGAAGGGCACCGACGTCCTCGTCGCCACCCCCGGCCGCCTGATTGACCTTCTGGAACGCGGCGACGTCAGCCTTGAGAAATGCGCCTATCTCGTGCTGGACGAAGCTGACCACATGCTGGACATGGGCTTCATCCATTCGCTTCGCAAAATCGCCAAGCACATCCCGCTGAAGCGTCAGACGCTGCTGTTCAGCGCGACCATGCCGAAAGACATCTCGGAAATCGCCGACACCTATCTGCGCGATCCGATCAAGGTGCAGGTGGCCCCCCCGGGCAAACCGATCGAGCGGATCGTCCAGGGCGTCCACTACATTCCGAACGGCGACAAGGCGCGGCTCTTGGAGGAATACCTCAAGAAGCACCCGGGCGAACAGGCGCTGGTCTTCGGCCGCACCAAGCACGGCTCGGAAAAGCTGATGAAGCTTCTGGCGACCTGGGGCTTCAAGGTCGGCTCCATCCACGGCAACAAAAGCCAGAACCAGCGTGACCGCACCTTGACCGAATTCCGCAACGGCGAACTGGATGTGCTGGTGGCAACCGACGTCGCCGCGCGCGGGATCGACATTCCGACCGTCCGCCACGTCTACAACTTCGACATGCCGAACGTGCCGGAAAACTATGTCCACCGCATCGGCCGCACCGCGCGTGCCGGGGCGGAAGGGACCGCCGTGGCCTTCTGTGCGCCCGCTGAAATGGGGGAATTGCTGGCCGTCGAAAAGCTGCTGAAAAAGCCGATCCCGGTCCTGGGCGGTGCGCCTTGGTCGGCCGATATGGTGGCCGCAGCGCCAAAGCCGGGCCAGAACCGGGGCCAGCGTCCGGGCGGCAGCGGGCGTGGCGGTCAGAAGCAAGGCTCCAAGCCCCCGGCACAGGGCCAGCGTCCGGCCGGACAAAAGCCGGGCGGCCAAAAGCCCCGAAGTGGCGGCGCCCCGAAACCGCAAGGCGGCAGCTTTGCCCCGCGCCGGGCCGAAGGGTCGGGCGGGGCCGGGGCGAAACGTCGCCCCAGCTGATCTGTGAACGGGGCGGGCCTCAGCCCGCCTCTTCCTCAAGGTTCAGCTTCATTTCCAGAATGACCTGCTGGATCGCCAGCGTTTCCCGCAACAGGCGCTTGGCTTCGTTGATCGAGATTTTGCCGTCCCCGATCGCCTGATTGTACTCGGACATCAGCACCGCAAAGCGCTGGGCCAGGGCGACCACGTCCTGGTTCACGCCCTTCGACGTCGCATTCCGCTTTTCCGAGTCATAAGACAGCGTGATCCCGCGCAGATCCGCCAGCGCCGCCGTCACATGCGGAAAACGGCTGGCCGATTCCAGCGCCGCCACCACATCAATCGGCATGAACCGGTCTTCGTGTTCCTCGCTGTCGGAATAGTAACGACCCAGCGTGGCCTTTGACTTTCCGGTGACTTCACAGGCCGCTTCGACACCCACATCCTTGACCAAAGCCTCGGTATGTTTCTTCAGATAGGACGCGACCGACATCTCAACTCCACCATCACAGAACTGCAAGGCGCAGCTTCGGGAAACACATTGATTTTTTCCCATTAACCACACGGCAAGCCTTTGTCATTCAGAAAGAGGTTTCGGCCAGGCTCTTCGCCAGTCGGAACGGTGACGAGTGTGCCGATGTCCCCAGCATCGGGTTTATGTGGGGGTCCGCCGCATCGGTCCGGTCATGCCGGAACGAAGGTTCCAACCAAGTGCGGCGGGCCCGGCCGAACGTAACCAGTGTGACGGAGGTTTCCGTCAGTTTCCCAGTGGCCGGGTCCGCCGTCCCCCTCCTCCGCGCGCAAGCGGGCAAGGCTTGCGACCGCCCCACCGGATGGGCTAGGGCTTCCTGACCATGGCAAAGCTTTACTTCCACTACTCCACCATGAATGCGGGGAAATCGACCTCGCTTCTCCAGGCCTCGCACAACTATCGTGAGGGGGGGATGGTGACCTACCTCATCACCGCGCAGTTCGACAACCGGGCCGGGGAAGGCCGGATCGCCAGCCGCATCGGCATCGGTGAGGCTGCCGATACCTTCGGCCCCGGCGAAGACCTTTACGCCAAGCTGCAAAGGCGCTTTGCCGAAGGCCGCGTCGCCTGCGTCTTCATTGATGAGGCGCAGTTCCTGTCCAAGGATCAGGTCTGGCAGCTTGCCCGCGCGGTGGATGACCTTGGCGTGCCGATCATGGCTTACGGCCTGCGGGTCGATTTCCAGGGCAACCTCTTCCCCGGCTCCGCCGCCCTCCTGGCCTGGGCCGATGAAATGCGTGAGGTCCGCACGATCTGCCACTGCGGCAAGAAGGCCACCATGGTCGTCCGCAAGGGGCCGGACGGCAAGGCCTTGAAGGATGGCGAGCAGGTGGTGATCGGCGGCAATGAAACCTACGTCAGCCTCTGCCGCCGTCACTGGCGTGAGGCCGTGGGCGACTGATCCGCCCTCGGGCGCGCGATCAGCACCCCCGCCAGCGCGATCAGCCCCATCCCGGCGACTGCTCCCCAAGTCAGCACCTCACCCCAAAGGAAAAACCCCCAGGCGGCCGAGGCGGGCAGGATGATGTATTCAAAGACCGACACCTTTGAGGCATCGGCAATCTGATAGGCCTTGATGATCATCCCTACGCCAAGCAGCGACCCCGCGGCCTGGACAAACGTCCACCACAGGAAACTGCCCGTCGGCCAGACCACCCCGCGCTGCAGGAAACCCTCGGCCCCCTCCGGCACGGCAACGGGGACCAGCAGCAGGACCGCCATCCCGATCAGGCCCATCACCCCCAGCATGCCAAAGAACCCGGCGACCAAGGTTTCGGCACTTTCGCCGTCGCACCATTGTCGGGTGGCGATGTTGCCCATGGCATAAAGCGCCCCGGCGATGACCGGCAAGAGGGCGGCAAAGGTGGCGCCCGACATCGCCTCGGGCCCCAGAACCATCACCACGCCCGCAAAACCCACCCCCACCGCCAGAACCTGCGCCCCGCTGATTGGCTGGCCATAGGCGACGCGCTGGATCAAGAGCACAAAGATCGGCGCGGTGAACAGCCCTGCCGCCACCTGCGCCACTGGCAGAAAAGCCAAAGCGCCAAAGTAGATCAGCATCGCCGCGCCATGAATGGCCGACCGCGCAAAGACCGCGCGAAACCGGCGCGGGCGCAAGCGCAGCCCCAGGGGCACCGCCAGCAGGACCAGGATCACCATGGCCATCGCCGTGCGGGTGGCGTGGAATTGCCAAAGGCCCGCATCCTCTGCGATGACGCGCACATAATTGTCGGTGAAGGCAATCACGCAGGCATAGATCATGACGGCCCCAGCGGCGGCCAGGGTGCGGTTCGGGGTCGTGGTCATGATTGTGCCTGCTTCATTCCCTGCAGTGGTGCCCGCCAGTGGCACGCCTCGCCCGCCTGATCGCGACCTGCCGCCGGCAGAACCGGTCGCGGATGGGCAGATCGCGCGCTGCCTGCCGCCTTGGCCGCCTTCTGTGATTGTGAACCGGGGATGCAGCCGTTAGACTACCCATCAAACAGGCAGAGACCCCACCAGCCGATGACGGCGCTGAAAAAGTATCAACGGCTGGAATGTCCCGGCCTGTGGCGTGAGACGCCGCAGGACCAGCGCCGTGAGGTGCAGGTCCGCTTTGGCGAAGCAACGCTGATCCTGATCGATCCGAAAAGCGGCACCGCTCTCAGCCATTGGTCGCTTCCCGCGATAGAACGGATGAACCGGGGCGAAGAGCCGCCGCTTTACGCCCCCGGCCCCGACAGCACCGAAAGCCTGGAACTGACTGACCCCGACATGGTGGCCGCCCTTGATACAGTGCGCGCCGCCGTCAAGGCCGCGACCGCCCGTCCCGGCCGGTTGCGGGGGCTGATCCTTGCGGGCACCGCGCTTGTCGTGGTGGCGGGCGCGGCCTTCTGGCTGCCCGGCGCGCTCGTGACGCATACCGCCTCGGTCGTGCCGGTGGCGCTTCGGGCGGAAATCGGCCAGTACGCGCTGGATGATCTGGCCCGGGTGACCGGCGCGCCTTGCGACAACCAGCTTGGCCTGCAGGCGCTGGCGGGGCTTTCCGACCGGGTGTTCGGCCCGGTCGACACGCCGATCCTTTATGTGATGCCCGAAGGCGTGGACCATCCGCTGCATTTGCCCGGCGATGTGATCATCCTGCCCCGTAGCCTGATCGAGACGGCCAACGGACCGGAAGCCGCCGCTGGCGCCGCCCTTGTCGAACGCCTGCGCGCGCGGGCCGAAGACCCGATGATCCCGGTCCTGAACCACGCAGGCCTGCGCGCCACGTTTCAGCTTCTGACCACGACCGAACTGCCGGTCGAGGCGCTGCGCGGCTATGGCGAGGCGCGCCTGCGCGCCACCCCAGCCGCCCTGCCCGATGCGACCCTCATCACCGCGTTCGAGGCCGCCCAGATCCCTGCCACACCCTATGCGATGGCCGTTGACCCGCAGGCGGCCCAGATGACCCGCCTGGCCGCCGATGACCCCTACAAGGGCCTGGCCCCAACCCCGCTGATCCCGGACGAATCCTGGGTGGCCCTGCAAGGCATCTGCGGCGGCTAAGGCCCGTTATTTGGTGCCGAACATCCGGTCCCCGGCATCACCCAGCCCCGGCACGATGTAGCCGTGATCGTTCAGATGGCTGTCCACCGCCGCGGTGACAATCGGCACATCGGGATGCGCCTCTTTCATCCGGGCAATGCCTTCCGGAGCGGCCAGCAGGCACAGGAACCGGATTTCCTTCGCCCCGGCCTTTTTCAAAAGCGAGATTGCCGCCGCGCTGGAGTTTCCGGTGGCCAGCATCGGGTCCACCACAATGCTGATCCGGTCTTCCATGTGGTCGGGCAGCTTGCAGTAATATTGCACCGGCTGCAGCGTTTCGGGGTCGCGGTAGAGGCCCACAAACCCGACCCGCGCCGCAGGAACCAGCTCAAGAATCCCGTCCAAAAGGCCATTGCCCGCCCGCAGGATGCTGACCAGCGCCAGTTTCTTGCCTTCGATGGCTGGCGCGTCCATCTCCTCCAGCGGGGTTTCGATCCGCTTCGTCGTCATCGGCAACTCGCGCGTGACCTCATAGGCCAGAAGCAGGCTGATCTCGCGCAAAAGCTTGCGGAAGCTGGCGGTGGAGGTGTCCTTCTCCCGCATCAAGGTCAGCTTGTGCTGGACCAGAGGGTGCGTGACGACAGTCAGGTGATCCAGCATTCAGGGCTCCAGCAGCTTGGCGATCTTCGTCTTGGTATCGGCGTCACAAAAGGCCGCGTCAAGCGACTGGCGCGCGATGCGCCGAAACTGCCCCTCATCCCAGTCAAAGGCCCGGTGCAGGGCGTCATATTCCCGCGCCATCGTGGTGTGGAAGAAGGGCGGGTCATCCGTGCTGATCGTGACCTTCACCCCCCGCCGGTCCAGTTCGGCAATCGGATGATCCTTGAAGGTCGGATACAGGCCCAGCGCCACGTTCGACCCCGGACAGACCTCCAGCACGATCCCTTTCTCCGCCAGTTCATCCACGAGCGCTAGGTCCTCAATGGCCCGCACCCCATGCCCGATCCGCTCCACCTCAAGATCGCGCAGCGCATCCCGCACACTCGAAGGCCCGCCCCATTCCCCGGCATGCGCCGTCAGCCGCAGCCCGGCCTCCCGCGCGCAGTCGAAAGCCCAGCGAAAATCCTTCGGCGCGCCGATCTTTTCATCGCCGGCAATGCCGAACCCCACGATCCAGTCCCCCGCCGTATCCGCCGCACACAGCGCCGTCTCCCGCGCCTTCTCCGGGCCGAAATGCCGGATGCAGGTGATGATCCCGCGCAAGGTCACCCCCATGTCGCGCTCTGCCTCCTCGGCCGCTTCCCGCATGGCGTGCAGATACTCCCGCCACGCCCCGATATCGCGCCCCCCGCAGAAATCGGGCGACAGGAATGTCTCGCAATAGACCACCCCCGAAGCCGCCGACTGCTCCAGCACCGCCTGCACCAACCGCTGATAGTCGCGCGGCGTCTGCAGCGCCGAGGTCGCCGCCTCATAGACCTTCAGAAACTCCCAGAAATCGGCAAAGCGGTACTGGCCGCGCTCGTCGAAGATGCCCGCTATGTCCAGATGCTTTTCCTTCGCCAACCCCGCGATGAAGCCCGGCGGCGCTGCCCCCTCCAGATGCAGATGCAGTTCAACCTTTGGCAGCAAGCTCATCCCGACCTCATTCTTCGTCCAGAAATATCCCACGGGGGTCCGGGGGTGTGAAACCCCCGGCGGGTGGTCAGAGAAAACTCCGCCCGGGGCCTTGCGCCCCCACCCCCAGATGCGCCGCAATGCTGGCCGCCACATCGACGAACCCGCGCAATCCCACCTCGCGCGCACCAGCGCCCCAGCCCACCACCGGCACGCGTTCCCGGGTGTGGTCGGTCCCGGTCCAGGTCGGGTCATTCCCATGATCGGCGGTGAAGATCGCCAGATCCCCGGGCTCCAAGGTCGCAAAAAACCGGGGCAACGCGGCATCAAACCACTCCAGCGCCCGGGCATAGCCCGCCACGTCACGGGGGTGGCCATAAAGGCTGTCAAACTCAACAAAGTTCGCAAAGGTCAAGGAACCGGGCTCAGCTTCGGCTCCAAGCCGCACAAGATGTTCGAAAAGGTCAGCATCCGACTTGCCCTTCCACAGCTTCCCGATCCCTTGCATCGAGAAGATGTCGCCGATTTTGCCCACCGCATGGGTCACCCGACCCGCATCCTGCACCCAGTCCAGCAGCGTCGGCGCAGGCGGCGCGATGGCATAGTCCCGCCGGTTCGATGTGCGCTTGAAATTGTCGCAGGTCCCGGTGAAGGGCCGCGCGATCACCCGGCCCACCTTGCGCGCGTGCAACATGGGCGCCACGTCCGCGCAAAGCTTTAGCAGGCGCTCCAGCCCGAAGGCCTCTTCGTGCGCAGCGATCTGGAACACCGAATCCGCGCTGGTGTAGCAGATCGGCCAACCGCTCCGCAGGTGTTCCGCGCAGTGTTCCGCGATGATCGGCATGCCTGAGGCATGGCAGTTCCCCAGGATGCCCGCCGTCCCCGCCAAGCGGCACACCTCGGCCACCAGATCATCCGGGAAAGCGGGCACCACGTCGGGGAAATAGGTCCAGTCCCAGGGCACCGGCACCCCCGCCAACTCCCAATGGCCAGAGGGCGTATCCTTGCCGCGCGACAGTTCCGTCGCGGCCCCCCAAAGCCCCTCGGGCCGTGCTGCAAACCCCGGCATCGCGGCCCCCGAGGCCAGCCGCACCGCCGCCCCCAGCCCCAGCCGGTCCAGGTTCGGCATCCGCAAGGGGCCGCTCCGCCCAACCTCGGCCCGGCCCTCGGCACAGGCCTGGGCGATATGGCCCAGGGTATTGGCCCCCGCATCCCCGAAGGCAGCCGCATCCGGTGCCCCGCCGCAGCCAACGGAATCCAGCACGATCAGAAACGCGCGGCCCATCTCAGGCGATCCTTTTCTGAATCAGGTCCGGTTCCTTGGGCGCGGTATCGCGGATGCCGTAGGCCGCCTGAACCGCCACCATGGCCGCCCGCGCCGCATCTTCGGTCGCGGCATGAACCATTGCCAGCGGCACGCCTTCCCCGGTCTCCTCGCCAATCCCCGCAAGGTCCGACAGCCCGACCGAGGGGTTGACCTTGTCGCCCTCGCGCAAGCGCCCGCCTCCCAACCGCACCACGGCGTGGCCCAGCGCCTCGCCGTCAATGCTCGCCACAAAGCCATCGGCCAGCGCCGGCACTTCCAGCACGACGGGGGCTGAGGGCAACCGGTCCGGCCAGCGTTCCACGAAATCCGCAGGCCCCCCCTGCGCCGCGACCATCCGCCCGAAGATCTCGGCCGCAGCACCCGATTCCAGCGCTTGCGCAATGCGGCCTTCGCCATCCTGATGGTCCGCCGCCAGCCCCGCCAGGGCCAGCGCCTCACCCCCCAGGGCCACCGTCAGGTCCCACAGGGCCGTGTTGACCGAGGTTCCGGTCAGCGTCTCCATTACCTCGATCACCTCCAGCGCATTGCCCGCCGCCGTGGCAAGCGGTTGCGACATGTCGGTGATCAGGGCACTGGTCATGCAGCCCGCGCCTTGGGCCGTGGCCACCAAAGCCCGCGCCAAAGCCTCAGCCCGCTCCGGCGTCTTCATGAAGGCGCCACTGCCGCATTTCACGTCCAAGACCAAAGCCTCCAGCCCCGCCGACAGCTTTTTCGACAGGATCGACGCGGTGATCAGGTCGATGCTTTCCACTGTCCCCGACACATCGCGAATCGCATACAACCGCTTGTCCGCCGGGGCGAGGTCCGGCCCCGCCGCCACGATCGCGCATTTCACCCCGGCAATCTGGCGGCGCAAGGCATCCTCGGACAGCGCGGTCCGAAACCCGGGGATCGCCTCCAGCTTGTCCAGCGTCCCCCCGGTATGGCCCAGCCCCCGGCCCGAGACCATCGGCACATAGGCCCCGCAGGCCACCAAGGCGGGGGCGAGGAGAAGCGACGTGCAATCCCCGATTCCGCCGGTTGAATGCTTGTCCACCACCGGGCCGGGCAGGTCCCAGGCCATCACGCGGCCCGTGTCGCGCATGCCGCGCGTCAGGGCGACGCGGGCCTCCTCGCTCAACCCTTTCAGCAGCACCGCCATCGCAAAGGCCCCGGCCTGCGCGTCGGTCACAACGCCCGAAGCAAGGCCCGCCGCAAACCAGCGCAGATCCTCGGTCGACGGGCTGCCACCATCCCGGATCACCGCGATGATGCTGCGGGCGTCGGTCATGTCCGGTCCATATGCGCGGCGGTAAAGACACCGGGAAGAAGGTCGGCCACCGTCGTCACCTTCTGTTTGCCATCCGTGGTGCACAGGGTGACTTTCACATCCTGCGCCGCGAACTCCGCGATCTTCTGACGGCAGCCGCCACACGGGGGCACCGGGTCCGGGCTGTCGGCGATCACCAGGATCTCGGCAATGCCCGTATCCCCGGCGGCAATCATCGCCGCAATCGCCCCGGCTTCGGCGCAGGTGCCTTCGGGATAGGCCACGTTTTCCACGTTGCAGCCGACATGGACCGCACCGCTCGTAGAGCGCAGCGCCGCCCCCACCTTGAACCGCGAATAGGGCGCATAGGCCCGTTCCCGCACAGCCGTCGCCGCTTGCAAAAGCGTCATGCCACTCTCCCTGACCATTTGGTCAGATTGTGCGCCCGCCGTGCCGTTTGTGCAAGCGGATCACACCACCCGCGTCGGCGGATTTCCCGGCAGCGTCACCTCCAAGAGTTCAAGGTCCGCCGTCGTGTCACTGTAGCGCGTCGCCATCCCGGGCGGGATCACGAAAGCATCGCCAGGCTCCAGCCGGTAAGGGTCCTTCCCCTCGCCCTCCAGCGTCATCCCGCCGGCTATCACGAAAGTGAACAGGATATCCCCGTCATGCACCGTCCAGGGCGCAGGACCCACCGGCCGCGCCACCATGACCGAGGCGACGCCCTTGGTGTTGGTGTTAATGCTGGTATCCCTCGCCTCGAACCCGGGGATGCGGAACGGGTGAAACACCCCCTCTTTCCCGATGTCATGCACGAACCGCTGGCCATCCCATTCCCGGTAGGGGCGATAGTGCGCGGTTGGCAGTGTCATCTCATGGTCGATCTCGGTCACGTGGTCGGCAGGGACGCCGATTTCCACGACCTGCACGCCTTCGGAATGCAGCACCTTGTGGCGGATGCCGGGGGGCTGGATGAAGCAGTCGCCCGCATGAATGCGGCGGATATCGCCTTGATCTTCATAAAGGACATCCACCCAACCGGCGACGCAGAAGATCAGCTGGAACCCCACCTTGTGGAAATGCACCATGTCCGGCACCGGGCCATCCGGCACACGGATGTGGCTGGCGATCATTGCGCCGCCCAGGCGCGTGGGGATCAGGTCGCGATACTCCATCCCGGCCCGCCCGATCACCCAAGGCGCCTGATCGGCCAGACGGCGGACGACAAAGGCATGTTCGGTCTTCGGCAGCACGAGGGGCGGGTTCAGATCGTCAATCTCCACCCGCGTGCCGTTCGGCGCCGTCAGCACCCTCGCGCCCCCAGCAAACCCGTCCGGGTCTTCCGTCAGGATGCGGATCGTGCCGGGGGCCTCCGTCGCCCCTTTCTCGATCCGCAGCCGCAATCCATGGCCCGAAAGCACCGCCACTTCCGGATTGTCGGCCGGATAAATCATGTCCAGCCGCATCCCCAGCGTCTTGGTGTAAAACGGCAGATCGTCCCGCAGCTCCTCTGTCGGCAGGCGCAGTTCGGCCCGCGTCTCGGCCTTCGTCCCCGTTTCCGTCATGGCATTCCCCGTGTTATGGCGGCATGGTGATCGCCAGATCGGCGATTTGCAAGCCGGGGAAGAAACCGCTTCAATCAGGGCGGCATTGGCAGGGCGCAAAGACTGGTTTAACGTTAAACCAGTTTTCCGGGAGGGGTGAATGGACGAGGCCAGGAACGACAACGCGCGGCAAGCAGCGCTGGACTATCACGAATTTCCCAAGCCCGGAAAGCTGGAAATCCGCGCGACGAAACCCCTCGCCAATGGCCGCGACCTAGCCCGCGCCTACAGCCCCGGCGTGGCCGAGGCCTGCCTGGAGATCAAGGCCGACCCCACCACCGCCAGCCGCTACACCAGCCGCGGCAACCTTGTGGCCGTCGTCTCGAACGGCACCGCTGTCCTTGGTCTTGGCAACATCGGCGCGCTGGCAAGTAAGCCGGTGATGGAGGGCAAGGCCGTCCTCTTCAAGAAATTCGCCAACATCGACTGCTTCGATATCGAGGTGAACGAACCCGACCCCGAGAAACTCGCCGCAATCGTCTGCGCGCTGGAGCCGACCTTCGGCGCGATCAATCTTGAGGATATCAAGGCCCCCGACTGCTTCATCGTCGAACGCCTGTGCCGGGAACGGATGAAGATCCCGGTCTTCCACGATGACCAGCACGGCACCGCCATCGTCGTCGGGGCAGCCGCCACCAACGCGCTGATCGTGGCGGGCAAACGCTTTCAGGATATCCGCATCGTCTCCACCGGCGGTGGCGCGGCGGGCATCGCCTGCCTTGAAATGCTGGTGAAGCTGGGCGTCCGGCGCGAAAACATCTGGCTTTGTGACCTTGAAGGCCTCGTCTACAAGGGCCGCGCCGCGCAGATGACCCCGCAGAAGGAAAACTTCGCCCAAGGCACCACCCCCGCCACGCTGGCTGAGGTGATCGTCGGCGCTGACCTCTTCCTCGGCCTGTCCGGTCCCGGTGTCCTGACCCCCGCCATGGTGCAAACGATGGCGCCGAACCCGATCATCTTTGCCCTGGCGAACCCCACGCCCGAAATCCTGCCCGACGCCGTCCGCGCCGTGGCCCCGACCGCGATCATCGCCACCGGGCGCAGCGATTTTCCCAATCAGGTCAACAACGTCCTCTGTTTTCCGTTCATCTTCCGGGGGGCCCTCGATGTGGGCGCGACCGAGATCAACGATGCGATGGAAATCGCCTGCATCGAAGGCATCGCCGCCCTCGCCCGCGCCACCACCAGCGCCGAGGCTGCGGCCGCCTACCGGGGGGAAACCCTGTCCTTCGGCCCCGATTACCTGATCCCCAAACCCTTTGACCCCCGCCTGATCGGCGTGGTCGCCAGCGCGGTCGCCAAGGCCGCAATGGAAACCGGCGTCGCCGCCCGCCCCATCGCCGATCTTGACGCCTACAAGCGCCAGCTTGACGGCTCGGTCTTCAAATCCGCCCTGATCATGCGCCCGGTGTTTGAGGCCTCGAAACTCGCCACCCGCCGCATCGTCTTTGCGGAAGGCGAAGATGAACGCGTCCTGCGCACTGCCAACGCGATGCTTGAGGAAACCGATGACGTGCCGATCCTGATCGGCCGCCCCGAGGTGGTTGAGGCGCGCTGCGAACGCGCCGGCCTGCCGATCCGCCCGGGCAAGGATTTCCATCTGGTGAACCCGGAAAACGACCACCGCTATCGCGACTATTGGGGCACTTACCACGATCTCATGGCCCGGCGCGGCGTGACACCTGACATCGCCCGCGCCGTAATGCGCACCAACACCACCGCCATCGCCGCGATCATGGTCCACCGGGATGAGGCGGACAGCATGATCTGCGGCACCTTCGGTCAGTTCAACTGGCACCTCGGCTACGTCCGCCAGATCCTGGCCCGTGGTGGGCTGCACCCGGTGGCCGCCCTGTCGCTCATGATCCTGGAAGACGGCCCCCTCTTCATCGCCGACACCCATGTTCATTCCGAACCGACGCCGGAACAGATCATGCAGACCGCCATCGGCGCCGCCCGCCATGTCCGCCGCTTTGGCGTCACGCCGAAGATCGCGCTGTGTACGCAAAGCCAGTTCGGCAATATGGACAACGCCAGCGCCCGCCGCATGCGCGAGGCATTGGAGATGCTGGACGCCCGCGAACCCGACTTTGCTTATGAAGGCGAGATGAACCTTGACGCCGCCCTGGACCAGACCATCCGCGACCGTCTTCTGCCGGGGTCGCGCTACGAAGGGGCCGCGAATGTGCTGGTCTTCGCCTCCAGTGAGGTCGCCTCAGGCGTGCGCAACATCCTCAAGGTCAAGGCAGGCGGGTTGGAGGTCGGGCCGATCCTGATGGGCATGGGCAACAAGGCCCATGTCGTCACCCCCGCCATCACCGCAAGGGGCCTTCTGAACATGTCGGCCATCGCCGGGACCCCGGTCGCGCATTACGGTTAGGCCGGGCATCGATTTCTTCGAAGAAATCGGACCGGAGCCTTCAAAGGCTCCGGCGCGGAGTTTTTGAAAACTCCGCACCCAGGCCAGCGTTCTGCCACGGCCGGGCTTTGCAAATCCCTGTCGGACGCGGCCGGAGCTTTGGGTTCCTGCGCAACTTTGCAAATTTAGGCTGCCATAACCGCAAGATTCTGCAAATTTGCCCCACCCTGTTTCCGGTAACAGCGTTGCGCGGCTCCCCATTCCTGCCGTAACACCATGGCCACGGGCGATCAGCGGGGGGAGAACGCGATGACCTATGCGCAGGTTTACGGGCAATGGCAGGCCGACCCTGAAGGGTTCTGGCTGCAAGCCGCAGGCGGAATCGACTGGGTGACGAAACCGACCCGCGCCCTGAACGACAGCCGCGCCCCTCTGTACGAATGGTTCACCGACGCCACCGTCAACACCTGCTGGAACGCGGTCGACCGCCACGTCATCGCAGGCCGGGGCAAGCAGCCCGCCATCATTCACGACAGCCCGGTCACCGGCACCAAGCACGTCATCACCTATGCCGAACTGCAAGACCGCGTCGCCCGTCTCGCCGGGGCCCTGCGCGCCAAGGGCATCCAGAAGGGCGACCGCGTTATCATCTACATGCCCATGGTCCCCGAAGCGCTGGAGGCGATGCTCGCCTGCGCCCGCCTGGGCGCGATCCACTCCGTCGTCTTCGGCGGCTTTGCGGCCAGCGAACTCGCCGTCCGCATCGACGACTGTACCCCGAAAGCGATCATCGCCGCCTCCTGCGGGATCGAGCCTGCGCGGGTCGTCCACTACAAACCCCTCCTCGACGCCGCCATCGACATGGCGACGCACAAGCCCGCCTTCTGCGTGATCTTCCAGCGCGAGCAAGAGGTCGCGAAGCTGACCGAAGGCCGCGACGTCGCCTGGCATGAATTCCAGTACGGCGTCCAACCTGCCGACTGCGTGCCCGTCGAAGGAAACCACCCGGCCTATATCCTTTACACCTCCGGCACGACTGGCGCGCCCAAAGGCGTCGTTCGCCCCACTGCCGGGCATCTGGTGGCGGTGAACTGGACGATGCGCGCCATCTACAACTGCGGCGCGGGCGATGTCTTCTGGGCCGCCAGTGATGTGGGCTGGGTCGTCGGTCACAGCTACATCTGCTACGCCCCCCTGATCGCGGGCTGCACGACCATCGTCTACGAAGGCAAACCCGTCGGCACCCCCGACGCCGCCGCCTTCTGGCGGGTGATTGCCGAGCATAAGGTGAAATCCTTTTTCACCGCCCCCACCGCCCTCCGCGCCATCAAGCGCGACGATCCCGAAGGCAAGCTTGTCCCCCATCTGCCCAGCCTTCAGGCGCTCTATTTGGCCGGGGAACGCGCGGATCCCGACACGATCCATTGGGCACAGCGCCATCTCAAGGTCCCGGTCATCGACCATTGGTGGCAGACCGAAACCGGCTACGCCATCGCCGCCAACCCCCTCGGGATCGAAGCACTTCCGGTCAAGATCGGCTCGCCGTCCGTCGCCATGCCGGGCTATGACGTGCAGGTCCTGGACGAAGGCGGCCACCCGGTGTCGCCCGGCACGCTGGGCGCCATCGCGATCAAGCTCCCCTTGCCCCCCGGCACGCTGCCCACCCTGTGGAACGCGGAAGAGCGGTTCATCAAATCCTACCTCGCCCATTTCCCCGGCTACTATGAAACTGGCGATGCAGGCTATGTCGATGCGGACGGCTATCTCTACATCATGGCCCGCACCGATGACGTCATCAACGTCGCCGGCCACCGGCTTTCCACCGGCGCGATGGAAGAGGTGCTGGCCGGACACAAGGACGTGGCCGAATGCGCGGTGATCGGGGTCGCCGATGACCTGAAAGGCCAGTCACCCTTGGGCTTTCTGTGCCTGAACAAGGGCGCTGGCCGCGACCATGCCGAAGTGGTCAAGGAATGCGTCGCCCTGATGCGCGAAAAGATCGGCCCGGTCGCCGATTTCAAGCGCGCCGTGGTGGTGGACCGGCTGCCGAAGACCCGCTCGGGCAAGATCCTGCGCGGCACCATGGTCAAGATCGCCGACAACCAGCCCTGGAAAATGCCCGCCACAATCGACGACCCCGCCATTCTGGATGAAATCACCCAGGCGCTGAAGTCCCTCGGCCTCGCCCGGGGATAGACCGCGAGGCGCGGCACAAGGACAAGATCGACGGCGGCACTGGACAGCGCGGCCCGGCTTTGGCACTCTTTGCATTATGCAAAGAATCTTCCCAATATGCCACGATGCCCCAAGGTCGCCGCTGTGAGTGCAACCAGCCGTCGCGCCGCCCTGGCCGAGCTTGACCGTGCCGTGGCCGCCCTTGCCCCCTATATGGTCAGCGCGGATGACGTGGCCACCCTCGCCCGCCTGCAGACCGAGGTTGCCCGTCTTCGCCATCCGCCCGCGCCCGCGCCCCTGGGTCTTAGCGACTTTGACCCAACCCGTTTCCAGCGCCTGATTGATCTGACAGGTCCTGCCATGGCTGGAACCCTCCTCTTGCATCTGGCCGAAGACCTGACGCGCTGTCGCGAACTGGCCCTGTCCGGGGCTGAGACCCTGGACTGGGACGCTTTGCGCGAAGGCAGCCATATCCTGATCTCGCTGGCCGGGTCGGCCGGGGCCCTGTCGCTGCAAGCCATGGCCGAGGCGCTGAACACCTCGGCCCACGCAAAGGACGATGCCGCCTCGCGCGCGCTGGTGCCCGGTCTGGTGGCCGAACTTGACGCCCTGATCGCGCTGGTCCGGGCCACGCCCGTGCCAACCGGGGGGGCCGGATGAAATCTCCCGCCAACCGCACGTCGATCTTGCTGATCGAGGACACGCTGTCGCTGCAGATGGTCTACCGTTCCATCCTGTCCTCAGCGGGGTTCCGGGTGTCGGTGGCCGGGACGGCGGCCGAAGGGTTTCAGCTTTTCCAAAGCCTCAAACCCGCCGTTGTCCTCTTGGACCTCGTGCTGCCTGACCGTGATGGCCTGGCGTTGATGCAGGACATCCTTGCCCAGGCACCTGACACCAGCATCATCGCGATCACGGCGAACGGCTCGGTCAACCGCGCGGTCGAAGCAATGCGCGCCGGGGCGCATGACTTTCTGGTCAAGCCCTTCGACGAAAACCGCTTTCTCAGCGCCGTGCAGAACGCGCTGGCGGAACGGTCGCGCCCGGCACCGGTGGCCGTGGCCGTGCAACCCGAACGCCCGACGCTGACCGATACATCCGGCTTCATCGGATCGTCGCCCGCCATGGGGCGCATCCATTCCACCATCGCTTCGGTCGCGCGGTCGATGGCCACCGTCTTCATCACCGGCGAAAGCGGAACGGGGAAAGAGCTTTGCGCCCTTGCCGTCCACGCCAATTCCGCCCGCGCGACCGGCCCGTTCATCGCCCTGAACTGCGGCGCGATCCCGCAGGACCTGCTGGAGTCCGAGGTCTTCGGCCATATGAAAGGCAGCTTCACCGGCGCCATTTCCGACAAGCCGGGTGCCGCCACCGCCGCCGATGGGGGCACGCTTTTCCTTGATGAAATCTGCGAAATGGCCCCCGCCCTGCAGACGAAACTGCTGCGGTTCCTGCAAACCTCAACCGTGCAGCCCGTCGGGGCGACCCGGCCGAAAAAGGTGAACGTCCGCATCGTCTGCGCCACCAACCGTGACCCCCTGGACGCCGTCCGCCGCGGCTACTTCCGTGAAGATCTCTATTACCGCCTTTACGTCGTGCCGATCCACATGCCCCCCCTGCGCGACCGTGCGGGTGATGTGATCGAGATTGCCGAAGCCGCCCTCCGCCGCTTTGCCGAAGAAGAAGGGCGCGTCTTCCACGGCCTTGACCCCGCCGTTCAGGCGCTTCTGCCGCGCCTGCCCTGGCCCGGCAACGTGCGTCAGCTTTTGAACGTGATCCGCAACGTGGTGGTCTTGAACCCCGGCGGCTGGGTCACGCCGGAAATGCTGCCCCCCGGCCTTGCCGCCGAAGAGGCCGCCCCCGCCCTGCCCGCGCCCAGCCTGGCCCCGATCAACGACCTGCCCGCCCTCGACAGCCTCGTCGGCCTGACCCTGGCCGAGGCGGAGCGTCGCCTGATCGAAGCCACCCTCGCCCAGCACGGCGGGTCGATCCCTCGCGCGGCGCGGGTCCTCGACGTGTCACCCTCGACGCTTTACCGCAAGATCGACGGCTGGAAGTCGCCCGCGTCCTGACCCGCCGCTCAGGTAAACTGCTCGCCGATCAGCCGCTCTTCCAGCCCATGCCCGGGGTCGAACATCAGCCGGTGGGTGACTGACGGTTCCGACCGCACCTCGACGCTGACCACATCGCGCACCGATGACCGGCTGTCGGCATCCGCCATCACTGGCCGCTTTTCCGCCTCCAGCACCTCAAACCGCACCAGGGCGGAGCGTGGCAGCAAAGCCCCCCGCCACCGTCGCGGCCGAAAAGCCGACATCGCGGTCAGGGCCAGCACATCCGACCCGATCGGCAGGATCGGCCCATGCGCGGAATAGTTGTAGGCCGTCGATCCCGCCGGCGTCGCCACCAGCGCCCCGTCGCAGACCAACTCGTCCAACCGGTCGCGCCCGTCAATGCTGACCCGCAGCTTCGCCGCCTGCGGCCCCTGCCGCAAAAGCGACACCTCGTTGATCGCCAGGGCTTCGGTGACCTTGCCACGCGTGTTCGTGGCCCGCATCGACAAGGGGTTGATCGCCGTCTCCTCCGCCGCTTTCAGCCGCGCAGGCAGATCGTCCTCGGCATAGGCGTTCATCAAAAACCCGATGGTGCCGCAGTTCATCCCATAGACCGGCAGGCCCTTGCCATGGGCCGCATGCAGCGTCTGCAGCATGAACCCGTCGCCACCCAGCGCGACGATCACCTCGGCATGGCGCGACTCCGCCTGGCCATAGGCTGCCGTCAACGCCGCATAAGCCGCCACTGCCGCCGGGGCCTTCGATGCCGTGAACCTGATGCGCACGCCTGTCCTCTCCCCCGGGCAATTCACTTGCCTGGCCCAGTCTTGGCCCCGCAGCCGCGCGAACTCAACCCCCGCTGGCGCTTTCGTTCAGCCGCCCGCCTTTACCCCCACCTTTCCCCGAGGTAAGAATATTTCGCCCCCAACACCGCACCTGTCGCTTTCTTGCCTTTCCGACTGGCCCTCGGTGCTCTAAATAGCGGTCACACCCATCGCCGAGAGGTCCCCCATGAACGCCCCGCACCGCGATACCGGCTTCTTCACCGAAAGCCTTGCCTCCAGTGACCCCGAGCTTTTTGGCTCCATCACGTCCGAGCTTGGCCGCCAGCGGCATGAGATCGAGCTGATCGCCAGCGAGAATATCGTCTCCCGCGCCGTGATGGAGGCGCAGGGCTCGGTGATGACCAACAAATACGCCGAGGGTTACCCGGGCAAGCGCTACTACGGCGGCTGCCAGTTCGTCGACGTGGCCGAGACCCTCGCCATCGACCGCGCCTGCCAGCTGTTCGGCGTGGCCTATGCCAACGTTCAGCCAAACTCCGGCTCGCAGGCCAACCAGGGCGTGTTCCAGGCCCTTCTGCAGCCCGGCGATACCATCCTTGGCATGTCGCTGGACGCCGGTGGCCACCTCACCCATGGTGCGGCCCCGAACCAGTCCGGCAAGTGGTTCAAGGCCATCCAGTACGGTGTCCGCAAGCAGGACCTGACGCTAGACTATGACCAGGTGCAGGCCCTCGCGACCGAGCACCAGCCGAAGATGATCATCGCCGGCGGCTCCGCCATTCCCCGCGTCATCGACTTCGCCCGCATGCGCGAAATCGCCGATTCGGTTGGCGCGTATCTTCTGGTCGACATGGCCCACTTCGCGGGCCTCGTGGCGGCGGGCCTTTACCCCTCGCCCTTCCCGCATGCCCATGCGGCGACGACCACCACCCACAAAACCCTGCGCGGCCCGCGCGGCGGCATGATCCTGACCAACGATGAAGCGCTGGCCAAGAAGTTCAACTCGGCCATCTTCCCCGGCATCCAGGGCGGCCCCCTCATGCACGTCATCGCCGCCAAGGCCGTGGCCTTTGGTGAAGCTCTGCGCCCCGGCTTCAAATCCTACCAGGCCCAGGTCATCAAGAACGCCCAGGCTTTGGCGGCTGAGCTGATGAAGGGCGGCCTTGATATCGTCACCGGCGGCACCGACACGCACCTGATGCTGGTCGACCTGCGCCCCAAGGGCGTGAAGGGTAACGCGACCGAAAAAGCCCTCGGCCGCGCCCACATCACCTGCAACAAGAACGGCATCCCGTTTGACACCGAAAAGCCGACGATCACCTCCGGCGTCCGCCTCGGCACCCCCGCAGGCACGACCCGCGGCTTCACCGAAGCCGAGTTCCGCCAGATCGGCCGCTGGATCATCGAAGTGGTCGAAGGCCTCGCCGCCAATGGCGAAGACGGGAACGTTGCGGTTGAAGAAAAGGTGAAAGCCGAGGTCGAAGCCCTCTGCCACCGCTTCCCGATCTACCCGGACCTCTGACCATCGTAGGGTGCGCTACAGCGCACCTTACCAATCAGACCACAGGGCCTCGCCCTCCCTCGGGCGGGCGCTCCAACAGTGGACGTAGGCACTTTATGGTGCCACCCCTCCCACCGAAGTTCGGGTGACCAACGTTGCAATGCGCCCTCCCGGGGGGAGGGAGGGCGCGGCCCGGCGGCGCTAAAGCGCCTTGAGTCCGGGCCAGGGCGCGACTGGTCTACAAGGCCCACTTTTCGCCTAAGGTCGACATTGAACATTTCTCTGACACCCGCGAGACTGACGCCCCGGACGACGGAGGACTGCCGTGTATGTGCAGGTGAACGGAGCTAGGCTTTTCTTCGATGTTGACGGCGAGAGCCTAACGCCCGATGGCAAAGCCATGCGGCAAAAGCCGACGATCATCATGGTCCATGGCGGGCCGGGCGGCGATCATACTGTATCCAAGCCGTATTTCTCGCAGCTGACAGACATCGCGCAGGTGATCTATTACGATCATCGGGGCAACGGACGAAGCGACCTCTGCGACGAGAACAGTTGGAACCTTGCGCAATGGGGCGATGATCTGAAGGGGCTATGCGACGCCCTTGGAATTGAAAGTCCCATTGTAATCGGAACCTCGTTCGGTGGTTTTGTCACACTGTCCTATGCAACCCGCCACCCCGGCCATGCGGCAGGTTTGGTGTTGATCAGCACGGCTGCCAAGGTCAACTTTCAAAGCGTATACAATGCTTTTGGTCGCCTTGGCGGGAACGAAATTCGCGATATCGCGGAGGCATATTGGGAGAACCCGACAGCGGAGGGACGGGCACTCTACCGAGACCGCTGTGTGCCTTTCTATAGCCACGGCAGGTCCACCTCTACGGATTGGCTGTCGCGTATTCTGTGGAGGAATGAACCGGCTCTATGGTTCAATGGGCCGCGCAATGAACATGGGCGCATGGATTTCCGGGCGGACCTTCGCAAGATCAAATGCCCGACTTTGGTTCTTGTCGGAGAAAACGATCCCATTACCCCACCCGAGTTCAGCGACGAGATTGCCGTTGGGCTGCACCCTGATCTGCTGACCTATGTGAAGTTTCCGGACTGCGGGCACGGGGTGGTAGCTGACAAGCCGGACGACACCCTCAAGGAACTGCGGCGCTTCATCCTCTCCGTGCAAGCCTAGTGGCGGAACCTCCACTCGGTCGTGCAGTGCAGCCATTCCTCGCGGCAAGGCTACACGCTCCCTTACGGCCTGCGGGGAGGGGCTGGGGGGCACCCTATAAACTCCGATTCGCCCCGACTGGTTAACGTCCCCTCCCCAGGACGCGCGTAGAGACGGAAGAAAGACACAAGAATGATGGTATGAAGACGTCCTCTTCCCACAGAATTCCCCCGATTAACCCAGCGTCCTCAGCCGGTTGGAGATCTTTGCGGCCCCTGTTGCGTCCCCCTTCGAAAAATCCACCGTAACCCTTCCTTAACATCCCCCACCTTGACGCCCATCCCGCCCGTCGGTCACATCCCGCTATGACCGCCCCCAACACCCGCTCCCTAGAACGCCGCATGGGCGACTGGGCCCGCGCAAGGCTTCCTTTCGTGCTGGCCGAGTTCGTGATGTTCGTCCTGAAACAGGGCTGGGCCTGCCTTTTCGGCGGGCTCCTCCTGGCCGTCATCATTGCCACCAAACTGGTCTGGAAACCGGAATGGCCCCTGCAACGCTATGATTTCCTGTTCCTTTTCGCCATCGCCACCCAAGTGGTCTTCCTGGCCACGAAACTGGAAACCTGGGAAGAGGCCCGGGTCATCCTCCTCTTCCACCTGACCGGCACGGCGATGGAATGGTTCAAGGTCCACGCCGGATCATGGACCTACCCCGAGGCGGGGGTGTTCGTGATCCTCAATGTCCCGCTCTTTTCCGGCTTCATGTATGCCTCCGTCGGCAGCTACATCGCCCGGGTGATCCGCGTCTTCGACATGGCCTTCGCGCCTTACCCCAGCTTCCCGCTGACCGTCCTTCTGGCTGCTGCGATCTACGTCAACTTCTTCGCGCACCACTTTCTGCCCGACATCCGGATCGGACTTTTCCTTGCAACTGTAATGCTTTACGCCCGCACAAAGATCTGGTTCCGCATCCACGACCGGCACTGGTGGATGCCCCTGCCGCTGGCCGCCTTCCTGGCAGCCCTAGCCCTTTGGCTGGCCGAGAATGTCGGGACCGCCACCGGCACCTGGGTCTACTCCGGCCAGCTTCCCGGCCAGATCGTCAGCCTCGCGAAGCTTGGGTCGTGGTATCTTCTGCTTTATGTGGCCTTCGTGACCGTCACGCTGGTCACCCGGGGCGCGCTGTCAACAGAACCGCTCTTCGTCAGAGATATCCACGCCAGGCCAGAAACGCGATAAGCGCCAGAAGCAAGGCAAGGACCCCAAACCCGACAGAGCCGATCATGCTGGCAATAGTGTCGCGCCGCCGCCCGGCCGGGTCGACCGTCATCAGATGCTTCACGCAGGCGTCATAGGCATCGGCAACTTCGCCCATGTTGATCTGGCCCAAGAGTTTGGGATTCTTCGACTTTTCCGCCGCGACCGCCAGAAGCTGCGCCCCGTCACGCACCTTGCGCGGCAAAAGCCGACCACTCCGCCGCAGTTTGGCCGACAGGTCGCGCCCGGACAGGTTCAACCGCTCTTCCAGAAGCTCCTCCACCCGATCCGCCATTTGCTGGATCGCAACCGCGCTCATCCCGTAACCCTCCTGAAACCGGAGGAAACCCTACGGTCTAACGCGGCGGCGTTCAACCGCTCTGGCCTGACGCCTGCGTGAAGGCTATGCAAGGCCATGCTTGCCCAGATCCTGCACCCCGCCGCCGAAGCCGCTACCCTGCCCACCCTTGTCATCGCGCATGGGCTTTACGGGTCGGGCCGCAACTGGGGCGTCATCGCCCGCCGCCTGGCCGACCGGCGGAACGTGATCGCCGTCGACATGCGCAACCATGGCGACAGCCCCCGCACCTCCAGCCACAGCTACCCCGACATGGCCGCCGATCTGGCCGAGGTGATTGCCACCCTCGGCGCGCCGGTGGACCTTCTAGGCCATTCGATGGGGGGAAAGGCGGCGATGCAACTGGCGCTGACCCAAGGCGCGTTGATCCGCCGGTTGGTGGTGGCCGACATCGCCCCAGTGGCCTACAGCCATGACCAGACCCGCCACGTCGATGCAATGGCCGCCGTAAACCTTGGGCAGATCACCACCCGGGCCGAGGCGGATGCGGCCCTGTCCGCCACGGTCGAAGACCCCGCCCTGCGCGCCTTTTTCCTGCAATCGCTGGACCTTAAGGCGCAGCCGCCGCGCTGGAAGCTGAACTTGCCCGTCCTGAAAGCCGAAATGGCGAAGATCGTCGGCTGGCCGGACACCCAAGGTCAGTTTGACCACCCGACCCTGTTCCTGACCGGCGCGGAAAGCCATTACGTCCGCCCCGAACACCGCGAGGTGATCCGGTCCTTGTTTCCCAAGGCCCGCTTCGCCAAGATCCCCGGCGCTGGCCACTGGCTGCACGCCGAAAAGCCGCGTGAATTCGAAGACACCGTCCGCGTTTTCCTGGAGGCCTAGGGCCTCAGGAAATCTCACGCGCGACCAGCCAGCTGACCGGCAGCGCCACCGCCGCCCCTACTGCCGCTGCGCCGACAATCGGCCACAACGTGACATAGCCCATGGTCAGAACGGCAACGACGGCAGACCCGGCAAGGGCCGTCGCGATCATGGAGTAAAGGATCATTGTCAGACGCATCGGGGAAGCTCCCAGCTTCGATTCCAATACGAGAATTCTACCTGAAGGAGCGGGCCGCCGCCTTGATCCGGGTCAAGCGGCCTCAAGAACCGCGCGCAGCACGGCCGGCGGCAGGCTGACCGGGTTTCCCTTCATGGAGGACGCGCCCTCTGCCGCAGCCACGATCACCGCATGCATGGCAGGGGTGACCCCTAGCGCCGCCAGGTCCGGCAATCCCGCTGCCTGCGCCCAGGTTTGCAGGCGCGCGGGGGCGACCTCTGCCGTGCAGCCCAGCACCCCAGCCAGCGTGCTGCACACCTCATCAAGCCTTGTCTGGGCATCCCCCGCTGCCGCCGCCCGATTGGCCGCCAGCACCGGGCCCAGAAGCGCGCCGCAGATCGCGCCATGTGCGGCACCGGTCATGCCGCCGATCACGCCCGCAAAGCCATGCACCGCACCAAGCCCGCTGTTGGCGAGTGCAAGGCCACCGCACAGGCTGACCCAAGCCAGCCGGTCGCGCGCCTCGGCATCCGCACCTGCCTGCAGCCGCATGAGTGCGCCAAGGCCCAGACCAATTGCCGGGCGTGCAAGGGCATCCGTGTAGGGCGTCGCCTTGCTGCTGACATAGGGCTCAATCACCTGGGTCACGGCATCCAGACCCGAGGACAGCGTGACCGCCCAAGGGCAGCCGTCCGTCAGCGCCGGATCAACGATGGCCAGCCGCGCCACCATCCGGTCATCGCGCAGGCTGACCTTGCGGCCGTGATCTGGCAGTCCGATGACCGCGTTCTTCGTGACCTCAGCCCCGGTGCCCGAGGTCGTCGGTAAGGCGATGAACGGCAGGGGGTCGGCGGTCAGGGGCAGGCCCTGCCCGACCACCTCAAGATGCTGCATAGGGTCACCAAGTGCCGGGATCAGCCCGGCCAATGCCTTGCCAAGGTCCAGCGCGGCCCCGCCACCGATAGCGACAACCCAGTCGGGGCGATGTTCCCGCGTTACGGACAAGGCAGCGGTCAGATCGGCCAGCGTCGGCTCAGCTTGACAGGCGATGCTCAGCACCCCGGGGCCAAGCGCGTCCAACAGCCAGGCCGCCCGGGCGGGGGTGGCGCCATGCACCACCACCCCACGCGGGCCATAGGCGCGGATCAGACCGGGGGCCTTCGCCGCCTCACCCCGACCGAACAGGATGCGGCCGGGGGCGGTGATGCCGAAGGGGGTCATACGCTCATCGTGGCGGCGATGGCCTTGCCCCAGCGGGCGTATTTCGCATCCCGTGTGGCGGGGTCCATCTGCGGGGTAAAGCGGCGGTCAAGCGCCCAGGACTTGGCAAACTCCTCCGGCCCGCCGATCACGCCCGCCTGCATCGCGGCAAGGTAGGCCGCGCCGAGGGCCGTGGTCTCGGTCACCTTGGGTCGGTCCACAGGCGCGCCAAGGATGTCGGACAGGAACTGCATGGTCCAATCGCTCGCGGTCATGCCGCCGTCGACGCGCAGGACCCCGTCCGCCGCCGCGCCCCAGTCGGCCCGCATCGCCTCCAGAAGATCGCGGGTCTGGTAGCCGACGCTTTCAAGGGCGGCGCGCGCCAGTTCAGCCGGGCCGGAGTTCCGGGTCAGGCCAAAGACCGCGCCCCGGCTATCCGGCCGCCAATAGGGCGCGCCGAGGCCGGTGAAGGCGGGGACAAGGATCACGCCCTGGGCCTCTTCGGCCTTCTCGGCCAGAGGCTGGGTTTCCTTCGCCTCGCGGATGATCTTCAACCCGTCGCGCAGCCATTGGACCACCGCGCCTGCGATGAAGATGGACCCTTCAAGGGCATAAGTCGGCTTGCCTTTCAACTGATAGGCGATGGTGGTTAGAAGGCGGTTCTTCGACGGGACCATGTCGGTGCCGGTGTTCAGAAGCGCAAAGCAGCCGGTCCCGTAGGTGGATTTCATCATCCCGGCGCTGAAACAGGCCTGACCGACCGTGGCCGCCTGCTGGTCGCCCGCGACGCCCATGATCGGGATTTCACGGCCGAAAAGGTCGGGGCGGGTCATGCCGAAGGGGGCGGCGCAGTCGTGGACCGCCGGAAGAAGGGACAGCGGGATGTCGAGGAGGGCGCAGATGTCTGCGTCCCACTCTCCCTTGGCGATATTGTAGATCAGCGTGCGTGAGGCGTTGGTGGCGTCGGTGGCATGCACCTTGCCGCCGGTCAGGTTCCAGATCAGCCAGGTGTCGACGGTGCCGAAGGCAAGCTCGCCCCGGTTGGCGCGGGCACGGGCGCCTTCGACATGGTCGAGCAGCCATTTGATCTTGGTCCCCGAGAAGTATGGGTCGAGGAGGAGGCCGGTGCGGGCGGTGATCATGCCCTCATGCCCGGCGGCCTTCAGGGCGGTGCAGGTGTCTGCGGTCCGGCGGTCCTGCCAGACGATGGCGGGGTGGATCGGCTGGCCGGTGGCGCGGTCCCAGATCAGGGTCGTCTCGCGCTGGTTGGTGATCCCGATGGCGGCGATGGAGGTGGCGCCGATCCCGGCCTTCTCGATCGCGGCGCGGGCAGTGGCGGCGACCGTGGACCAAAGGTCAGCCGGGTCATGTTCCACCCAGCCGGGGCGGGGGTAGGACTGGGGAAACTCTTCCTGAGCCTGCGCGACGGGCCTGAGGGCCGCATCAAACAGGATCGCGCGGGAGGAGGTGGTGCCCTGGTCGATGGCGAGGATATGGGTCATGTTGGTCGGGCCTGCTTGCGGGTGTCCCGGGCAGGGACAGGGGGTCGGGGTCAGGAAAATCAATGGGTTGGAAACGCGTTTTCAGGAAGCGTTAATCTTTGCAGCCCTGGCGCGGCGTGGAAACCGGGACCCGGACTTTTCAAAAAGTCCGGCCCGATTTCTTTGAAGAAATCGGTGCGGGCGGCACCGTCTGGCACCGCCCGCCCGTGGATCAGTTCTGCCAGGACTTGATCAGCTCGTCATAGCTGACGGTTTCACCCATCGGCTTTTCGTTCTCAAGCTTGGCAACCGGTGCGCCAGGCTGGTCCAGCCAGTACTGCGCATCGACCACTTCGTTCAGCTTCGGACCGATGTCGCCCTGCACGCCGGAACGCTCGATCCGCTCCAGCACCTTCTCTTGCTCTTCGCAGAGGGCATCCAGCGCTTCCTGCGGGGTCTTGTCACCCGACATGGCATCGCCGATGTTCTGCCACCAGGGCTGCGCCATCTTCGGATAGTCCGGGATGTTGGTGCCGGTGGGCGACCACTGCAGACGGGCGGGCGAGCGGTAGAATTCGATCAGGCCGCCCAGCTTGGGGGCCCGCTCGGTGAAGGACTCATGCTGGATCGTCGATTCGCGGATGAAGGTCAGGCCGACATGGGCCTTCTTCACGTCCACGGTCTTGGAGGTGACGAACTGTGCGTAAAGCCAGGCGGCCTGCGCACGGTCAACCGGGGTCGACTGCATCAGCGTCCAAGAGCCAGCGTCCTGGTAGCCGATCTTCTGGCCTTCCTGCCAGTAGACGCCGTGCGGCGAGGGGGCCATGCGCCACTTGGGCGTGCCATCCTCGTTCATCACGGGGGTGCCTTCGACGACAGACGCCGCGGTGAAGGCGGTGTACCAGAACATCTGCTGGGCAATCGCGCCCTGGGCAGGAACCGGGCCCGCTTCACCGAAGGTCATGCCCTGGGCTTCCGGGGGCGAGTACTTCTGCAGCCACTCGATCGCCTTGGTCACGGCATAGACCGCCGCCGCGTCGTTGGTCGCACCACCGCGCGTCACGCAAGAGCCGACGGGACGGGAGTTTTCGTCCACGCGGACGCCCCATTCGTCGACCGGCAGGCCGTTCGGTTCGCCCACGTCGCCCATCCCGGCCATCGACATCCACGCGTCGGTGTAGCGCCAGCCAAGCGATGGGTCCTTCTTGCCGTAGTCCATGTTGCCATAGACGCCGGTTGCCGGGCCGCCCGCATAGGACATGTCACGGCCGGTGAAGAACTCGGCGATGTCCTCGTAGGCCGACCAGTTGACCGGAACGCCAAGGTCATAGCCGTACTTGGCCTTGAAATCGTCCTTGGTCTTCTGGTCGTTGAACCAGTCGTAGCGGAACCAGTAGAGGTTGGCGAACTGCTGGTCGGGCAGCTGGTAGAGTTTCCCGTCCGGGCCGGTGGTGAAGGACAGGCCGATGAAGTCAGCCAGGTCGAGGCCGGGGTTGGTGACCGCAGCGCCTTCGCCGGCCATCCAGTCAGTCAGGTTGCGGGCCTGCTGATAGCGCCAGTGGGTGCCGATCAGGTCCGAGTCGTTGATGTAGGCGTCATAGATGTTCTCGCCGGTCTGCATTTGCGTCTGCAGCTTTTCGACGACGTCGCCTTCGCCGATCAGGTCATGGGTGACCTTGATGCCGGTGATGGCTTCGAACGCCGGGGCGAGGACCTTGGATTCGTATTCATGCGTGCCGATGGTTTCGGACACGACCTTGATTTCCATGCCTGCATAGGGTGCGGCGGCATCGATGAACCACTGCATCTCGGCTTCTTGCGCGGCGCGGTCGAGGGTCGACAACTCGCCGATCTCGGCATCAAGGAAGGCTTTCGCCGCCTCGATGTCTGCCCAGGCGGGGATGCCTGTGGCCATGAGCGCAAGCGCCATGGCGGTTGCGGTTGTGCGAAGTCTCATGTGATTCCTCCCAGAATGTTGCAATTGTTGGTCTTGTCTTGCCAGGGGGCGGCTCCTCATCCGCCCGATGGCCCGTTGCTTCCCCGTCAGACCCAGCGGAACACCGCGAAGGCATAGACGAGGCAGAGGATCAGCGCGCCCCAGAGGGGGGCGCCGAAGAAGAAGAGCCAGCCAAGGTTGATGAAGGCCGAGCCCAAGAGCGAAATGAACAGCCGGTCGCCGCGGGTGGTCTCAATCCGCAGGATGCCGACGCGCGGGGTTTCGGGGTAACGGATCGCCAGCACGGTCATAGTGATGAGCAAGCTGGCGATGATCCAGAAGAAGAGGGCGACCGGGAAGGTCCAGGCCATCCAGAAGCCGGGGATGAGGGACCCGGTCCAGTCACGCACGCCATCGCCATCCACGGGAACGGCCCAAAGGAGAAGTGCCAGGATCGCGCCCATCAAGAGGGCCAGGGTCAGGTAGATCGGCGTCCAGCGGGTGGTGGTCATCATACCCTCCCCAGGGCGAAGCCCTTGGCGATGTAGTTGCGGACGAAGTAGATCACGAGCGCGCCGGGCACGATGGTCAGCACCCCGGCGGCGGCAAGGACGCCCCAGTCCATGCCGGACGCGCTGACCGTGCGGGTCATCGTGGCGGCAATGGGTTTGGCGTCGGTGGTCGTCAGGGTCCGGCTCAGCAAGAGTTCGACCCAGGAGAACATGAAGCAGAAGAAGGCCGCGACCCCGATGCCAGAGGCGATGAGCGGCATGAAGATCTTCACGAAGAACTTCGGGAAGGAGTAGCCGTCGATATAGGCGGTCTCGTCGATTTCCTTCGGGACGCCGCGCATGAAACCTTCCAGAATCCAGACCGCGAGGGGCACGTTGAAAAGGCAATGCGCCAGGGCCACGGCGATGTGCGTGTCGATCAGGTTGATCGCCGAGTAGAGCTGGAAGAACGGCAGGGCAAAGACGGCGGGCGGGGCCATGCGGTTCGTCAAGAGCCAGAAGAACAGGTGCTTGTCGCCCATGAAGCTGTAGCGGCTGAAGGCGTAGGCGGCAGGCAGGGCGACGGCGAGCGAGATGACCACGTTCATCGTGACGTAGATCATCGAGTTCACATAGCCCATGTACCAGGCCGGATCGGTCAGGATGGTGATGTAGTTCTGGAAGGTCAGGTTCTGCGGCCAGAGAGTGAAGGTCGAGGTGATCTCGGTATTGGTCTTCAGGCTCATGTTGATCAGCCAGTAGATCGGGATCAGCAGGAACAGAAGGTATAGCGTCATCACGACGGCTGAGGATTTGATGCGCATCAGCGGTTCTCCTCACGGTCAAGGTTGGTCATCACGGTGTAGAAGACCCATGAAATCAACAGGATGACGCAGAAGTACATGAGGGAGAAGGCGGCGGCGGGGCCAAGGTCGAACTGGCCGGTCGCCATCTTCGCCAGGTCGATGGAGAGGAAGGTGGTAGAGTTGCCGGGGCCGCCGCCGGTGACGACGAAAGGCTCGGTATAGATCATGAAGCTGTCCATGAACCGCAGGAGGACAGCGATCAGAAGGACGCCCTTCATCTTCGGCAGCTCAATGTAGCGGAAGACGCTCCACCGGGTGGCCTGGTCGATCTTGGCGGCCTGATAGTAGGCCTGGGGGATGGACTGCAGGCCCGCGTAGCACAGAAGGGCCACCAGCGAGGTCCAGTGCCAGACGTCCATCACCACGACGGTGATCCAGGCGTCGATGGGGTCGTTGGTGTAGTTGTAGTCGATGCCAAGGGCGGCGAGGGTGTGGCCCAAAAGGCCGATGTCCACTCGCCCGAAGATCTGCCAGATCGTGCCAACCACGTTGAACGGGATCAGCAAGGGCAGCGCCATAAGGATCAGCACAAGGCTGGCCCAGAACCCCTTTTTCGGCATATTCAGCGCGATGAAGATGCCAAGCGGCACTTGGATTGTCAGGATGATCGCCGAGAACAGGATCTGCCGGCCCAGCGCGTCATGCAGGCGGTCCGAGGTGACCATATCCTCAAACCACTCCAGCCCCGCCCAGAAAAACTCGTTGTTCCCGAACGTGTCGTTGAAGGCGTAGTTCACCACCGTCATCAGGGGCAGCACGGCCGAGAAGGCCACCAGCACCAGCACGGGCAGCACGAGGAACCAGGCCTTGTTGTTCTGGGTCTTGTCCATGTCTCAGGCCCCCCGACCGGCTGCTTGCGGCGCGATGCGCCAGTCATTGGCATAGACGTTGACCCGGGCCGGCGCGAAGGTCACGCGGGGGTCGGCGGGGATGGCCATTCCTTCACCCAGGATGGCATTCAGCGGCTGGCCGCCCAGTTCGGCCCGCAAGATGCGGTGGCGGCCCACATCCTCGACCCGCTTGACGGTCACGGGCAGGCCCTGATCCGACAGGGTCACATATTCAGGACGGATGCCAATCTGGGTGCGGCCCGACGTTGGCCCATAGACCGCACCCAGCGGCACCGAGACGCCCCCCAGCCGCGCCTCCGCACCTGACACTTCGGCGTCAAAGAGGTTCATCCCCGGCGAGCCGATGAAGTAGCCCACGAACGTATGGGCGGGCGTTTCGAAC
The DNA here is from genome assembly GCA_027489175.1 of Rhodobacter sp. Lineage (GTDB taxonomy): Bacteria > Pseudomonadota > Alphaproteobacteria > Rhodobacterales > Rhodobacteraceae > Tabrizicola. Next base: position 30,855 of record JAIYAE010000018.1, on the reverse strand, counting down.
AATTCCTCGGGCGTGCCCATTTGCACGACGCGGCCTTCGTGCATGACCACGACCTTGTCGGCGAAGGTCAGCGCTTCGGTCTGGTCATGGGTGACGTAGATCATCGTATGGCCAAACTCGCGGTGGAGCGATTTCAGCTGGGTCCGCAGCTCCCACTTCATGTGGGGGTCGATGACGGTCAGGGGTTCGTCAAAGAGGATGGCATTCACATCCTCACGCACCATGCCACGGCCAAGGCTGATCTTCTGCTTGGCATCGGCGGTCAGGCCGCGGGCCTTTTTGTCCAGCATCGCCTCCATCCCGATCATCGCGGCGATCTGTTCGATGCGGCGGGCGATGTAGGCTGGGTCCATCCCCCTGTTGCGCAATGGGAAAGCAAGGTTCTGGCGCACGGTCATCGTGTCGTAGACGACAGGGAACTGGAACACCTGGGCGATGTTCCGTTCAGTCGTCTCGGCATCGGTCACGTCGCGGTCACCGAACAGGACCCGGCCCTGTGAGGGCCGCACAAGTCCCGAGATGATGTTGAGAAGCGTGGTCTTGCCGCAGCCCGACGCGCCCAGAAGCGCATAGGCGCCGCCGTCATCCCAGACATGGTCCATCTCTTTCAGCGCGAAATCGGCATCGGATTTCGGCTGGGGCAGGTAGCTGTGGGCAAGGTTCGAAAGGGTGATCCGGGACATTCAGGCCGCCATTGCATAAGGGGCGGGGGCGGCAAGGCGGCCCGCAGAATCAAAGAGATAGACATGCGCCGGATCAAGATAGATCGACACCGGCGCGCCTGCCTCGAGCGGATGCACGCCATGGACAAGGCCAACCCAACGGTCGGCACCGTGGTGCAGGTGGACAAAGGTTTCCGACCCCGTGATCTCGGTCGCGCCAACGGTGCAGCGAAATTCAACCGCGTCCCCAGACAGGCGATGAAGCGAGACGTGGTTGGCGCGGAAGCCTGCGGTGTAGGGGCCGTCGGCAAGTTGGGCCACGCCCTTTCCGGCTGGGGCATGGGCGGTCTCGGCAAAGGTGAGGCGCTGGCTGTCTTTGTGGCAGGGCACGAAGTTCATCGGCGGATCACTGAAGACCCGGGCGGTCTGGGCATCAGCGGGCAGGCGGTAGACGCTGGGTGTCGGGCCGAACTGGGTGACGCGGCCTTCCCAAAGCGTGGCGGTATTGCCGCCCAAGAGCAGCGCCTCTTCCGGTTCGGTGGTGGCATAGACGAAGATCGCGCCCGAGGCTTCGAAGATGCGGGGGATTTCGACCCGCAGCTCTTCGCGCAGCTTGTAGTCAAGGTTGGCGAGGGGTTCGTCCAGCAAGACCAGCCCTGCCCCCTTGACCAGGGCGCGGGCCAAAGCGCAGCGCTGTTGCTGGCCGCCCGAAAGCTCCAGCGGTTTGCGTTGCAGCATCGGCGTCAGACGCAGCATCTCGGCGGTTTCGCGGACGGCGCGGTCGATCTCGGCCCCGGATTTGCCCATCAGGCGCAGGGGCGAAGCGATGTTTTCGTAAACGCTCATCGCCGGGTAATTGATGAACTGCTGGTAGACCATCGCGACCTTGCGGTCTTGCACGCGCTGGCCGGTCACGTCCTGCCCCTGCCAGTGGATGCGCCCGGTTGAGGGTTTGTCGAGGCCCGCCATCAGGCGCATGAGGCTGGTCTTGCCCGAAAGCGTGGGGCCAAGGAGGACGTTCATCGTCCCCTTTTCCAGTGTCAGATCAAGGGGATGGATATGCACCCGCCCCGAGACCGACCGTGAGACCCCCTGCAATTCCAGCGCCATTCCCCGCCCCCTATTCCGCTGCCGGGCTGATCGCCCGCGACGCGGCATCCGCCATGAAGTGGTCAAGCCGCGCGATCTGGTCCGCGGTCAGCCGCAGGCCCAGCTTGGACCGGCGCCAGACGACATCCGCCGCCGTCGTTGCGTATTCGCGGGTCATCAGCCAGCGTACCTCAGCCTCGGTCAGGGTGGCGCCGAAGTCCTGGCCCAGCGCCTCGGCGGTGCCCGCATTGCCAAGGATGGTGAAGGCTTCCGTCCCATAGGCGCGGATCATGCGGCCGGCCCAGTAGGGCGTGAGGAACGGGAACTGCGCGACCAGTTTTGCCGTCAGCGCGGCCACGCCATCATGCGGGAAATCGCCGCCGGGGAGCGTCACGCGGGCGGTCCAGGCGGGTTTGGCCTGGGGGAAATGGGGGGTCAGCTTCGCCAGCGCGGATTCCGCCAGACGGCGGTAGGTGGTGATCTTGCCGCCGAACACGTTCAGGAGCGGCGCGCCGGTGGTATCAAGGCTGAGGACATAGTCGCGCGTCGCCGCTGTGGCCGATTTGGCCCCATCGTTGTACAGGGGGCGCACGCCGGAATAGGTCCACACGACATCATCGCGTGTAACGGGTTTGGCGAAATACTGCGACGCGAAGGCAAGAAGATAGTCCTGCTCTTCATCCGTGCAGTGGGCCTCTTTCGGGGCGCCGGTGTGGTCCTTGTCGGTGGTGCCGATCAGGGTGAAATCCTGCTCATAGGGGATCGCAAAGATGATCCGCCCGTCGGAGCCTTGGAAGAAATAGCAGCGGTCGTGGTCGAAAAGCCGTTTCGTCACGATGTGCGACCCGCGCACCAGCCGCACGCCTTCGGACGAATTGATGCGGGCCACGTTGCGGATGATGTCCTCAACCCACGGACCACCAGCATTGACCAGCGCGCGGGCCTGATGCTGCGCGCGCCCCCGAGGGCCATCGGTGATGATGTGCCACAGATCGCCCTGCCGTTCGGCAGAGACGACACGGGTGCGGGTCATGATCTTCGCGCCGCGTGCCTCGGCGTCGCGGGCGTTCAGGACCACAAGGCGTGAGTCTTCGACCCAGCAGTCGGAATACTCAAACGCCTTGCGGAACTTGGGTTTCAGCGGCTTGCCGGCCGGATCGCGGGTCAGGTCAAGGCTGCGGGTCGCAGGCAGGATCTTGCGGCCACCCATCGTGTCATACATGAAAAGGCCCAGCCGGATCAGCCAGTCCGGCCGCCGCCCCTTGGCCCAAGGCATCACCCAGCGCAGAAGGCGTGAGGTGGGGGTCGTCGTCTCAAACCGCATCTCGGGCGAGAGGGGCAGCACAAAGCGCATCGGCCAGCTGATGTGCGGCATGGCGACGAGGAGCGTCTCACGTTCTTCCAGCGCCTCGCGCACCAGACGGAATTCGAAATACTCCAGATAGCGCAGGCCGCCGTGGAACAGCTTGGTCGAGGCCGAGGACGTGCCCTGCGCCAGGTCCCCCTGTTCGGCCAGCGTGACCGATAGACCCCGGCCGGTGGCGTCACGGGCAATGCCGCAGCCGTTGATCCCGCCGCCGATGATAAAGAGGTCGCTGACGACCCCGGCCTGCATGTCTTTCACCTGGGTTCCTCCCCCGGCCGTCAACTCAACCGATTGTCACAGGTCCGTCAACGGCTTTCTTTCGTTTGGACGCGTTTTTCTGCAAAGCGAACATCCGCGCGCAGTGATGCAGCGTAAATGCTGCAGTTGCAGCGCCGAAATGCTGCAGTCGCACAAAACCGAAAATGCGCGCGCCTCTGAAATGGACGCTGACAGACGGGTTTTCGCGTGGCAAAAGGGGGGCCAATGACGCAGTGTGAGGGGAAGGCCGGGTGGCGCTCAATTTCCGGCAGACCGAGATTCTGGAGCTGGCCCGCGCTGAAGGCCGGGTGATGGTTGAAGACCTCGCGCAGCGGTTTGACGTGACCTTGCAGACGATCCGACGCGACCTGTCAGACCTTGCCGATGCAGGCCATCTGGACCGGGTGCATGGCGGGGCGACCTTGCGCACCGGTGTCACCAACATCGGCTATGAAGCGCGCCGCCGGATGAACGAAGGCGCCAAGGCCGCCATTGCGCGCGCCTGCGCCGCCGCGATCCCCGACAATTGCAGCCTGATCCTGAACCTGGGCACCACGACCGAGGCGGTGGCCCATGCCCTTCTGGGCCATCGCAACATCACCGTCATCACCAACAACATGAACGTGGCCAATATCCTGGTGGCCAACCCAGGGTGTGAGATCGTGGTTGCGGGCGGGGCGCTGCGCCGCACCGATGGCGGGCTGGTGGGGGAATTGACCACGCAGTTTTTCGAGCAGTTCAAGGTCGACTACGCAGTGATTGGCGTGTCCGCGCTGGACCGCGATGGCGACCTTCTGGACTTTGACCTGGCCGAGGTGCGGGTGTCCAAGGCCATCGTCCAGCAATCACGCAAGGTCTATCTGGTGGCGGATCATACCAAGCTGGAACGGTCGGCCCCGGCGCGGCTCGCCTCCTTGTCAGAGATTGCGACGTTCTTCACCGACCTGCCCTTGCCGCCCGAATTGATGCGGAAATGCGCGGACTGGGGCACCGAAGTGCGGGTGGCTGGCGCTGACTGACGCAGGCTTGCGCCGCTGTCAGAACCTGGCGCTGAGGCCGATCGAAAAGACCTCGTCCTTGTCATAGCTTTCCCGCGCGAGGGGCGTGGCAAGGTTCACCTGCACAAGGCCGATGCCGGTTTGCCAATAGGCCGACAGGCCGGCCGCGCTACGCAAGTAATAGGCGTCATCTATGACACCCGAAGCGCCGCCAGCGGTCACGTCAAGATCCCAGACCGAGCCCGCATCGACAAAGGCGCCCAGGGTCAGGTTGTCCATCCGCGTCGGCGCGCGCACTTCGACCGAGGCGGTCACATAGCGGTTGCCGCCCAAAGCGGAATCGACGCCACCAGCGGTAACATCGCGCGGGCCGATTCCGGCATAGGCAAAGCCGCGCGGCGCGTCGCCGCCAAGATAGGCCCGGTCGAGGATGCTGACCGCCTGCCCGCCGCGCCCGTTGATGACGCCCGCTTCGGCCCGCAGGGCAAGGGTGGCGGTGCCGATCGGCTGCGCCAGCCCGGCATTCACCGCGGCGGAAACCCAATCCCGATCCCCGGCAAAGGTGCCCGCGACCGTGCCGCCGAGTTTGAAGCCTGACTGGGGCAGGGTTTCGCGGTCATAGGTCGAATAGGTCAGATCAAGGGCCAGTCCGGTTGCGGTGGTCTTGCCGCTTTCCGCGATGATCAAGGGCGAGACATCGGCGCCGGCTGCCTCCAGATCATCGTCAAGATGGAAAAGCGACACGGAATAGCGGGCTGCAGGCGCCAGATCCGCGCCAAAGGTCAGGTCCAGCGCGTATTGCGTCAGGGAAAACTGCTGCGCGCTGATATCGGATTTCTCGGCCCCCAACGTCAGGGCGACAAAGCTGTTGGCCCCAAGGCTGGTCTGGCCCAGTTGCCAGACCTTGCGCAGTCGCAGTTCGGCGGCTTCGTCATCCTCGCCCGCTTCATAGGAAAAGCGCAGATCGACGCCGCTGCCAAGGATGTCGCGGCCATCCAGCGTCACAAAGGCCACGGCCCCGCGTTGGCTGGAATAGGCGGCCCCGGTCGAGATCGACGCAGCCCCCCCGTCCTGGGCAAGGGCCGGTGCGGCCACGACAGAGGCCGTCACAAGAACCAGGGCGCGTGTCGTCAGCTTCATCCCGTAACCCTTCTTCCCTTTGTGCCCGGCGTTGCGGTCACGTTAGCCACCCATCGGCGGGATGACGCATTGATAGCCGGGGATCATGCCCGGCGCGTCCAGAATGAAATACACACTCTGGGAATTCGAGGACAGATCCGCCACCTGCGAAACATAGTCGAGCGTCACTGGAACCGGCTGGGCGAAGTTGCCATTGACGACGATTTCAAAGCTGTCGCGCGCGAGGAAGGCGGCCAGGCCGGCGGTGGGCACGAAGGCCTCAACCCGCAGGGGATCGTTGACGTAGATCACGGCGATGGGCTTTTGCGTCGGCGCTTCGCCCTGGTCGATCAGGTCTTCGCCGATCTGGCCCGCGACGGGGCTGACGACCACTGCCTTGTCCAGCGCGATCTTGGCCTGTTCCGCCTCGATCCGGGCCATCTGCAAGAGGTCAAGCTCACGCCCGACGGCGCCTTCGGCCTGGGCAAGTTCCAGTTCGGCGGCCTCAAGGTCGGCCTGGCTGACGATGCGGCGTTCAACGCCTGATCGCAGGCGTTCCACCTTGCGGGCCAGCGCCTCTTGCTGCCGCCGGGTGGCTTCCAGTGCGGCGGACAGGGTGGTGCGGGCCAAAGCCGCCTCATAGGAGGCGCGGGTCAGGTCATCGTCAAACTCGGCAATCGGGTCGCCAGCCGCAACCTGCTGACCGGGGCGGACAAAGACCTTGCGGACCACGCCTGCGAACGGGGCTGCCAGTTCCACCACCTGCAAGGGCCGGATGGCGCAGTTGACCGGCACGTTGCCAAGCGCGGGGGCCAGACCAGCACCCGGAGCGGCGCTTTGCGCAAAGGTCATCTGTGCCGGGAAGACAACCGCCAGACCAAGAAGGACCGCTGTTCGGATCATTGCCGCGCCAGTTCGCGCAGGTCCTCTCCTGTCAGGTACTGCAACAAGCCCCAGGCGCGCAGGTATTCGATCTGCTGGAATTCCAGACGCTCACGGGCAGAGACCTGTGCCAGGCGGCGGCTGAGCACTGCAAGATCAACGCTTTCGCCGGTCTCAACCCGGGCCTGTTCGTCGTTGACGTTGGCCGTGATCGCCGACAGCGCGCGTGAGGATTGGCCGATCGCGGTGGACAGTTCCTGCAGGCGGCGGATGGTCGAGAGGATCTCGGTCTCCAACTGGCGCTTGTCGCCGTAGTAGCGCAAGGCCGCGTCGCGCAGGTCAACCGTCTCAAGCGTGGAGGCGTAACCCTGCCCTTCGGCGTTGAAGATCGGGATGGTCAGGCGCACGCCGACGGTGGTGTCAACGGTGCGCGACCCGCCGCCGAAGCGGGACCCTTCGCGGGTTTCATCCTCATAGAGGGCGAAGGCGTCGATGACCGGGGCAAAGTCGGCGGCCAAGGCCTGACGGCGGCCAAGTTCGGTGGCGACCACGGTGATCGCACTGCCCAGAAGGGCGGGGTTGCTTGCTTCGGCTTTGGCAATCGCGGCTTCGGGCGACAGCTCATTCCCGCGGCCAAGCCGACCAAGCGACACGTCCGACACATCGGACACGACCAGCCCTGACACCATCGACAGCTTCGACAGCGCATCGGCGTAGCGCGAGGCTTCAACCGCCTCATCCGCGGCGAGAGAGGCCAGTTCGGCGGCATAGGTGCGGCCGGTGATGTCGGTGGACAGACCCTCGCTGACCATGGCGCTTTCAGCCGAGATCTGGCGGCTGACCAGCTGCATCTTCGCGGTCAGCGCCTTGCCCCGGGCCTTGCTTTGGACGGCGACGAAATAGGCGTCATAGGTTTCATAGGCCGCCGCATGGACCGCCGCGATATATTCCACCTCAGCGACCGAGCGGGCGGTGTTCTGCAGCTGGATGCCGTAGATGCGGCTGAGATCAAAGATCGGCTGGCGGATTTCCACGCCCAGGTTCGTGACCGGATACTTCGCCCGGCCTTCTTCAAACACGACGTTATCCGTCTCGACCACTTCCTGATCGACGTTGGTATAGGTGTAGGACACCGACACCTGGGGAAGGTAACCGTAAATGGCGTTCATCCGTTCGGCATCGGCCCGGTTGATCGCCTGGGCAGCGCGCCCGATGTCCGAGTTGCGCTCCAGCGTGCTGGCGAGAAGCTGGTCCAGCGTGACCGCGCCTTCGCCGCCTGTGGCACTGCCGAAATTGTCGGCCAGCGCGCCGGTGGCGTTTTCCTTGTTGAGGGTCTTTTGCAGACGCTCTTCCGCGCGGGTTCGGTCTTCGCCGTCAATGCCCGTGGCAAGCAGGCCGTTCAGACGTTCCGTGGTCGCCTTTGTGGTCTGGCGTTCCCCGCAGCCTGCGATGAAGATCAAACCTGCCAGGCTGAGCCCGACTGCCATTTGGCTTTTCACCACGTTGTCCCCCAAAGTATGCGTATCAACACGGTGGCGTGATACAACCTTATGTGTCGCTACCCTATCCGCGCGGCCCTGCCAATCGCAGAGAGCGTTTGGTTAATTGGATTGTTCAATCCGTGTCTCACGATCCACAATCTGCGCGTCGCGGAAGGCCGCAAGCTTGCCACTGGCCCAGAAGGCCAGATGGTCCCAAAGCGGCCGGTTGCCGAAATGCAGGCGGATCTGCAGATCCTGCCCCACCAGATCGGCCGGGGCGACGGGGATATCAACATGCAGGCGGATCGACCGCAGCCCGGTGGCGGCATCGGTGGTCGCCCCGTCGGTCAGGCCTAGACTGCCCGGCTTGAGCGTGATGTAGCGGGTGCCAAGGCGCACCTCGCCCGTGGGTGTTCGGGTCTGGTATTCTTCGACCCAGCGTTCGGGAAAGGCCCCGACCGCCCAGGCAGAGCCCGTCATGGGATAGGCATGGCCTACGCTGTCACCCGCCGCAAGAAAGCGGCCCGGCGTCAGGCCCGAAGCGGCGATGAAATAGCCCTCCCCCTCCATCCGGACCGTCAGGGCGGCCTGTTCAGTTTCCACCACCGCGATCTGCGCGAGGACCGAGCGCATGCGTTCTTCGGCCAATTGCGCCTCGGCCAGGCCGATGGACTGGGTGTTTTGCAGGAAAAGGTCAGCCTCTTGCCGTTCCATTTGCAGGATCAGGGCCCTGCGGTCGGTTTCGGGGTTGGTCAGATCGAGTAGCGTCGCGCCCGCTTCGGCCTGCCCGGCAGCGCGGGACCGTCCCGCCACGAAGCCCGAGGCCTTTGCCGTGACAGCATAGTAGCCTGCGGTATCCAGCCGAAGCGGCAGCTGCAGCACAAAGGGCCAGGGCACCAGCAGGATCACCGCAGCCAGCACGGCAAGAAAGCCGCCCCGCCCCAGCCACAACCGCTGTCTTGAGACCTTGCTGGCCGCCTTTGGCGTGGGATCGGCCAGCAGCGGGGACACGAACATCGCATACATGCCCCAGGCCCCCAGAACCAATCCAAGCCCCAGAAACTGCGGCAGGATCGCCGTCAGGATGGTGAAAGAGATCATCAGCCGGTAGACCAGCGTCGCCCCGCCATAGGCCGCAAGCCCCCAGCCGCCCGCGCCCTGCGGCAGGCCGCCGTCCGCCCCAAGCGAGACCAGACCCCGGCCCAGTTCGGCAAAGCGCTGGCCCGCGCGGGTGTAAAGGTTGCGCTGGCCGATCATGTCGACGATGGCGTAATAGCCGTCCAGCTTCATCAATGGGTTGGCGTTGAACAGAAGCGAATTCAGGGTGGAGAAGACCACCACCTGCCCCGCCACCGATTTGGCCGCGTCGCTTTCCACCAGATGCCACAAGATGAAGGCGATCATCCCGATCATGAAATCGGTGACGATCCCGGCCAGGCTGATGGTCACGCGCCCGCCCCGGCTGGCGGTCACGTCCGCCTCGGAGCAGTCGACGGATGGCAGGGGGTATAGGGCGATCAGGGACAGCGCCGCCTGCCGCACCCGCACCCCGGCGGCGGTGGCGGCGACGACATGGCCGAATTCATGGATGATCTTCAGGAAGGGCGCGATCAGGCCGAAGGTCAGCAGCGTCTCGATCCGCAGGATGCCCACGAATTCCGACCGGATGGCCCAGTCATTGCGGATGCCCAGGGTCAGGACGGTCAGCGTCAGGCCCAGCATCAGGATGGCAAGCGGCAGCCCGACGAACCAGATGGAAAACCGGGTGATCCCCGGCTGCCAGGGGCCAACGTCAAAGAGCGGGATCTGCATGAACAAGGGGTTGAACTTGGTCGCCCGCGCCCGCTCCGCCCGCCGGACCGAGGTGACGTAGCCCAGCGCCTTCACGCCCGCCTCAACATCCTCACGCGGGATCTCAGCGGTATCCAGGCCCGCCATCCGGTCTTGCAGGCGCTGCACGCCAAGCGCCGCCTCACGCGGGATTGACACGATTTTGCCGCTGGACAAGTCCGAGAGGAAGAAGGCCAGGCGTTGACCTTCACTCGACAGGGTCAGCCGCAGCTGCCTTAAAGCTTCAGGCCGAGGGATGTCCATGCGACCCTTCTGACGAATTCATAGGCATAGCGGCCATAGCTGACGATGCGGGGCGCGCGGGGGCCGTCCAGCGTGGCCACGCCCGACATGCCCGCGATGACGCCTTCGGGATCGGTGATTTCGGCGACGGCCTCGATCACCTCATTGCCGCTGCGCGGGTCTTCGATCACCGTGGCCGGGGTCATCACGCGCAGATCGAAGGTGCGCCCGGCAGTGCCGCGGAAATAGGCGGTGCCGGTCATGTCGGGAATGACCAGCCGGGCATCCAGCCGTGCGAAGGTCAGCTTCATGCGCATCGCGTCTGACGTCTGGATGGCGGCCACCTTGTCGCCCGTGCGTGCGAATGCGCCGGTGGTGCTGTCGGGCATCGCTTCGATCACCTCACCCTCCGCCGTGGCGGCGATGCGCAGGCCGGCGATGCGGTCCGATATTTGGGCGATGCGGGTGGTGACGATCTTCAACCGCTCGGTCGAGATCTGGTAGTCGGAATAGCGGTTTTCGGCCAGAGCGGCCTGCGCGCTGAGGGTCTCGATCGTGGCGTTCAGCTGCTCTTCGGCCAGCATGTCGCGCAAGCTGGGGGAGTCGAATTCGGCCAGCACATCGCCGATGGCGACGCGGTCGCCGGGGCGGACGTGCATTTTCTTCAAGAACCCGTCGCTGGGCATGGCGGCTATGATCAGGTCGCGCGCCACAGCCTCACCCGTGGCGGTGACGGCAATCGGCGCGGGCAGGGCCAGCCAGACCGCAAGGGCGGCGAGGAGGCCCCAGACCAGCCCGCGCCGCAGCCAGCGCCGCCGCTCCGACGCCGGGGTGCGCGGGGGGGCAAGGATCGTGGCCAGGTCGATGGCCCCGGCCAAAAGCGGCAGCGCGTCCTCCTTGGTGCCGTAAGTGAACAGGCCATAGCCATGCGTCCCGGTCCCCGGCAGAAGCAGGACCGCGTTCTGCGATCCGAACTGGCGGGCCAATAGGGCGGCTTCCAGAAACTCGGCCTCTTCGCCGCTTGCGGGCACCACCAGCGAGCGGATGTCCGCTGTGCGCAGGGCTTTGGCCACCAGCCGCATCTCGGCCGCGTGGCTGCGGTAGCGGCTGTCGGACAGCCAATGCTTCCGGATACCGGTCTGGGTGAATTCCACCAGCATGCCGCCGTCGATGGCCCCGTGTTCGACGAGGATATCCAAAAGGCTGGCGGCGACGAGGGCGGGCTTGGGCTTTGCCTGCCCGTTCAGGACAGTCCGCAGCCGCGCGGCAAGGCCTGCCACGCCGTCTGCCGCTGCGGGACCGGATGCCGCTTGCCCGGCGGGCGCTGGCAGGGCGGCTGACCGCGGCCCGTCACCCAGCAAGCGGTCCAACCCCCGGCTCAGGTCCTGCAGGCGCGCCATCACGGCAGCCAAGTCACTGACCGGCGGCACTTCGGAGAGTTGCCACAAAAGCCACCGCTCTGCCGCCATCGGGACCGAGATCACCATCCCCTCGCGCAGCTTGCGGGCCGAAGGGCGGGCCTGGGCGGTCTTGGCAAGCTCGGCCCGCAAGGCAGCATCGGGCGCCTGCCCGAAGACCACGGTCCAGGCGTCGGGCCGTTCGAACTGAATGACCGCCTCTAGCTTGTCGAGCATGCCTGCCCGCCTTCAGTGATAGGGGGCTTAGCCGTCGATCTTGCCGAACTGGTCTTCGTAAGCCTGGATCGAATGGCTCAGGATCAGCGACAGACGCTTGGCGGCAAAGGGGCTCATCACGATGCGCTTGGACAGGGCCACATCGATGGATTTGCGTTCCTCATCCGTGCCGCGCCAGTTCTGGTGGGTACCGAACAGCAGGAAAAACTCCTCACGGTTGGCCGTGGCCGTGCCGACGTTGGAGTAGACGCTCTCCATCTTGCTGTCGTCCCAGTTGATGGTCATGCCATTCAGGGTCGCATTTGCCACGCGGGCGGGCTTCTTGTCGGTCATTCTTTGATCCTCAGGGTTTTCACCGGTCACTCCGCCGCAATCTTCCACAGCCGGGCGCCGTCGTCACTGGCATTCGCCTGATCATCATCGGTATCGGCGTCAGCAGCGGGCAGAAGGCCCGCCTGGGCCAGATACAGCCGGATCATGCGTTCGATCATGATTTCGGCGACAATCAGGTTCTGGCTGTCCATCGCCAGAAGCTGTTGCATCACCTCATTCAGCAAGGCGTCGACCAGCACGTCCGGATCGATCCCCGCCGCCACCAGCGCCGAGATCGCCTTGACGATGTCATAGCTGCCAAGGATGTCGATCACCATGCTGGCCATGTGCGGGATCGTGCTGCCGGCCAGAAGGCCTGCCAGACGGTCCATCGCATCCGCCTCACCCGCGCCGGAGTTGGCGTTGAAGCCAAAGTTGCGCAGGTCCAGCGGGCTTCCGATGGACGAGTTCTGCTGCGATTCCGACACCACGTCGATCGCGCCCGGGCCTGCGAAGTTGGACTTGATCAGGAAGCGCTGCGGCGTGTCACCGGTAAAGCCATCGGCCCAGGTGGCGTAGAAGAGGCCCGCGTAGGCATCCGAATAGATCAGGTCAAACTCGGTGTTGCCGAAGAAGAGGTCGGGGCCAAGGCCGCCAATCATCACATCCGGGCCTTCGCCGCTGAAGAACTGGTCATAGCCGCCGGTGACAAAGGCAAAGTTCGTGTCGACGGTGGTTTCTTCAAAGATCGACCCGAATGGCCCGGCTTCCCAGCTGCGGGTGAAGATGATCATGTCGCCGATCATGAAGTCCTGACCGGCGTCACCATACAGCAGATCGTCGCCCATGCCGCCCAGCATGAAGTCGCTGCCAAGGTCGCCCTGCAGCACGTCGTTGAACGACAGATCAACCCGGATTGAGGTCATCACCTGCATCCGGTCGGCCGAGGATTGGCCGACATAGCCAGCCGCGCCCGGCAGGAAGGTGAAGAACGCGAAGTCACCCAAGATGACGTCGTCATCGGTGCCGCCTTCAACCGTGTCCGCGCCAAACTGGCCGACAAGGATGTTGTCGCCGCCGACGCCTGCCGCAGTGATGAAGTCATTGCCGCCACGGTCCTGATCCTGCAGCACGATCTCTTCGATCGCCGACAGGCCCGAAAAGCGGACCAGGCCGCTGTCACCGAGCACCATGTCTTCGCCCTGCCCGGCATAGACGCTGTCATTGCCAAGCCCGCCAAGCGCCACGTCATTGCCGCCGCCCAGGTTGATCACGTCATCGCCCGGCACTTCGTTGACCAGTGACGTGAGGCTGCCAAAGCGCGTCGACGACGACCCGGTGACCACGCCCTGATCACCCAGGACAAGGTCAGCCCCGTCCCCGGCGGTGATGCTGTCGCCGCCTTCGCCGCCCAGGATCACGTCACGGCCATCGCCGGTGGTCAGCGTATCAGCAGCCCCGCCCGTGCTGACAACCGTGGTGACCGAGGTCATGCCCGACGTCACTGCCGGGTCGTAGGTCACATTGCCGTTGTCGCCCAGTATAGTGTTGTCGCCGTTGCCCGCCTCAACCAAATCGCTGGCAGCGCCACCGATCAGGATGTCATCGCCCCCGGCGCTGCGGATGGTGTCGTTACCGCCATCGAGGATGGAGGTGGTGTCGAGCGTCAGCGCCGCCGTATCGACGATCACGCCGCTGTCGCCGATGGCCCGGTTGTTACCGGCGCCAAGGTTCGCGTCATCGTCGCCCTGGCCCAGGATCACCCGGTCATTGCCGGTGCCGGTGGTGACAAGGTCATTGCCATCGCCGTCCGTCAGGGCCGAGGTCAGGGTCCAGTCGGTTTCGTCCAGGCTGCCGGCATCGCCCAACACGACGTTGTTGCCGTCGCCGCCCGCCACGGTGTCAGCGCCCGCGCCAGCAAGGACCACATCATCGCCGCTGCCGGTGGTGATGCTGTCATTACCGCCCTCGGCATTTTCGGTCGAGGTGACGAGCGTCGCCGTGATCCGCCCGCTGTCGGCCAGCACGCGGTTGTTGCCGGTGCCAAGGTCTGCGGTGTCGTCGCCCTGACCCAGGATCGCCCAATCATTGCCGGTGCCTGAGGTGACGGTGTCATTCCCGTCGCCCGCGTTCAGGGCTGAGATCAGGTCTGCCCCGTCATAAGACCCGGAATCACCCAGGATGCGGTTGTTGCCGTCGCCGGCCACAATGCTGTCAGCCCCGGCACCCGCCAGGATTTCATCATTGCCACCGCCGCTGGTGATCGTGTCCGACCCGCCGTCGCCGTTCTGGGTGGACGTGATCAGGCCAGCGGTGATCTGACCGCTGTCGCCCAGCACCCGGTTGTTGCCCGCACCAAGATTGGCATCGTCATCGCCTTGGCCAAGGATGACCCAGTCATTCCCGCTGCCCGAGGTCAGGGTGTCATTCCCGTCGCCCGCATTCAGGGCCGAGGTCAGGGTGATCCCGTCATAAGACCCGGAATCGCCCAGGATCCGGTTCTCCCCATCGCCAGCCGCGATGCTGTCAGCGCCAGCGCCAGCGATGATCTCGTCAGTGCCGGTGCCGCCGGTGATCGTGTCCGATCCGCCGTCGCCATTCTGGGTCGAGGTGATGAGGCCCGCCGTGATCTCCCCACTATCGCCCAGCACCCGGTTCAGACCCTCACCCAGGTTGGCGTCGTCATCGCCTTGGCCGAGGATCAGCCAGTCATTGCCGCCACCAGCGCTGACCGTGTCATTGCCGTCGCCTTCGTTCAGGGCCGAAGTGAGCGTAAGCCCGTCATAAGTCCCACTGTCGCCAAGGATGACGTCGTTGCCATCGCCCGAAGTGATGCTGTCAGCGTCGCCACCGGCGATCATCCAGTCATTGCCGCTGCCCGCGACCAGCGTGTCGGACCCGTCACGCACGGTGCGCACGGAAATCAGATCGGTGCCGTCGAACGATCCGCTGTCGCCCAGCACAAAGTTTTCACCATCGCCTGCATCGACGCTGTCATCGCCGCTGCCGGCGACGATCCAGTCATTGCCCGACCCCAGCGTGATCGTGTCATTGCCGTCCGACGCGTCGCTGTCGGATTCAATCTTGGTGCCGGTCGTCTCGATGCTGATCTTGCCATTGTCGCCAAGGACATAGACGAAGTCTGCCGCGTCGGAGTTTGAGGCGAAGTCGTTGCCGCCGCCAAGCACGGCCACCAGAATGCCGCCGTCGATGGTGACGCTGTCGTCGCCCGCGCTGGCGTCAACCTGGCCTTCGACCAGTTTGGCAATGCCCGCGATCCGCGCGCGCGTCACCTCGTCGGCGGCCAGTTCTTCGGGCGTCGCGGTTTCGGATGGGGCCTCATAGGCCAGCAGCATCGACAGCGCCACGCCATCCAGCGTCAGGGTGCCATCGTCGCCAAGGAAGACCATGCCCCCCAGCCCACCGGTCACCGTATCAGACCCGCCGCCGCCGATGACGATGTCAAACACGTTGTCGGTCGCATCAGTGGTGATGGTGTCGTCGCCGCTGTCGGTCGAGGTCATGGACTCGATCAGCGCGTTGCCCGGGTTCACGCGGCCAAGGTCACCGATGATGATGTCGCCACCGCTGCCGGCGTTCAGGGTGTCATTCCCTTCGCCGCCGATCTGGATGTCATTGCCGCGACCGGTGGTGATGCTGTCGCTTGACCCGTTGGTCGAGGCGAAGGATTCCACCAGCGACACTGCATCCAGCATTCGCGCGCCTGCAGCCTTGCCGAAGTCGCCCAGAACCACGTTCGACCCGAAGAGGTCGGTGATCGATTCCGTCTGCCCGACGATGCCGCCGCCCGCAACAAGCACGTCGCCCCCCAAGCCGCCATCCAGCACATCGGTGCCGTTGAAGCTGGAGGTGTCGAACTGCGTGAACACCTCTTGCGCCACAAGGTTGGAGGACAGGCCGACCGTGCCGAAGTCGCCCAGAAGCACGTCGCTGCCCGCATTGCCGCGCATGGTGTCGTTGCCGCCGCCGCCCAAGAGGATATCAAGGCCTGCCGAGCCGGTGATGTCGTCATTGCCATCGGCCAGATTCTCGACCGAGATGGTCAGACCGTTCTGCAAGGGCGCGTTCGGCATCAGGTTGCGCAGGATGATCGCCGCGCCGTCCTTGTCGGCCAGGATCATCTTGCCGCCGACGATGATGTCCTCGCCGATGCCGCCGACCAGCGTGTCATCGCCGTTGCCGCCTTCGATGTAGTCGCCGCCCAGCTGGCCGAAGATCTGGTCAGCGCCATTGCCGCCGATCAGGATGTCCATGCTGTCGCGGATGGCCAGGGCATCGGTCCCGGTCGCGGCCTCGGTGCCGATCAGGCCATCTTGACCACCTGCGGCCCCATAGCCCCAGATCGTTGACGAACTGGCGTTCACATAGACGCGGTCCCCGCCCGCGCCAGCTTCGACCGTGACGGAAAGGCCGTCCGTCACCTCAACCCGGTCGCTACCTGCGCCGGACAGGATGGTCATGGTGCCGACGCCTGCGGTGCCGTTCACCTTGATGTCGTCCGCACCGCTGCCGGTCAGGACAACATGGTTGCCACCCCCCAGCGTGACCTTGTCGGCATCGCTGCCTGCGGCAAGCTGGGTTTCCGTCGTGAAGCCGGCCATCAGCGCGTGCAGGTTCTTGGCAACCCCGCCGACCACGAAGTTGGCCTGCGTCGCCCCGGCCTGCGGAACACCATTGGCATCAATGCCGAAGAAGGCACGGATCGACGCCTCGGTCGCGCCAGAGGTGGCCAGCATCTGCTGGAACCGTTCCCGCGCACCAAAGCTGTCGTCGCCGATGTAGATGACGTTGCCGCCCTTGATGTCGATGGTATCGGAACCCTCTTCCCCAAAGATGATGTAGGTGCCCGACGACCCGGCATTGGTGCTGATCGTGTCGTTGCCGTTCCCGGCAAAGACCACATGCAGGCCGGTCGACGGCAGGACGATCGTGTCGGTGCCGCCGCCGGTGTAGGTCACGGTCGGCAAGGCGCCCGATGCGCCGGAAAGGTCGATGACGTTGTTGCCCTCACCCGCCTGCATCACCAGCGACGAGCCGATGTTGGCAAAGCTGCCGGTAAAGCTTTTGGCGCCTTGCGTATAGACCGCGGTGTAATTGCCGCTGCCGCCGCCGGTCAGCACCAGCCGGTCATTGCCGTCACCGGTGATCTTGGTCATCGAATCGCCACTGCGCGCGCCGATGTTCAGGAAGGCGGTTTCGCCAGCATCAAGGTCGGTCACCATCCGCGCCGGGACGGGGTTGCCGCCAAAGCTGATCGTGTCACCGATGTCAAAGACGGTCGTGCTCCACTTCAGATCAGGCAATGGCCAAGGCAGGTTGATCCCGGCCCAGACCGACAGCTTGGCCTTGTAATAGGCCTCGCCGACAAAGATCAGCCCAAGCGCCTCGCCCACATCGCCCGCAGCCAGCGCATCCGCTGCCGCTTCGACCAGCGCGATCATTTCCGGAATCCGCAACTTGCCGTCGGCATTGGGGTCGTTGAAGCTGATCTTGACCCCGGCGCCCACTTCGCCTGATGCGCCCGCAATGAACGCATTCAGCGCAAAACGGCCCCAGATATCGACATTGACCAGCGCGCCGGGGGCGGAATCGATGAATACCCCATCCAGCAGCCGCACCGCATCCAGCGTGTTGACGAAGTTGACGATGCCCGAAAGGTCATACCCGGCCGAGAATCCGGCCTTGAACTTCAGGCTCATCTCGGCCTGGAACGCGCTCTTGATCGCGCTGCGGGCCCAACCTGGCAGGCCGACGCCGGACAGGATCTCATCCACAAGGTCGATCTTGCCGGTGTCGAAGTTGAACAGGTTCATGTGGACTTCGACCAGATCAACCTGGTCGAACTTGCCCATGATGAGGTCAAGGATGTTGGACGGGTCCGACAAGAGCGGAATCTCGATCGCGATGCCCGACTGCAGGTTGCCAAAGACGCCGAACGGATTGCCCGCCGCGCCCCCGGCGTTCGCGAAGGAACTGTTCTTCTTCAAGGTGACGCTGCTGCTGCTTTGCGCCACGGTCTTTTCGCCCGAGGTGATGCCGTCAGCGTTTCCGCTGAAGTCATAGTCACCGAAGATCAGCATGCCGCCGGTCGCGGCGAAGCTGTTGACCATGTCGGTGACCTGCAGCCCGATGGTGATCACGGTGTTGGCAATCCCGATGATCGGGAAGGCCGAACCTGCAACCGACAGCGCCTCTTTGAACGGCGTTTCCTGCGTCCAGCGGAAGTAGTCCGCCAGCGGGTTCACCACCTCCATGATCGGGTCGAGCACGGGTTTCAGCACCGCCTCGTACAGTTCCTGCATGTTCAGGCGGACGTTTTCGAACGAGAGCTGCTCGATGTTCAGCCCGTCACCATAGGCATAGCTGCCCTTGACCCAGAATTCGGTGGCCACCGTCGGCAGGATGGCCACGCCGCCAATACGGATCGGCTCGCCCGTGGTGGGGTCAAGCACGCTGCCGGACAGCGAGACCTGCAGCTCAAAGTCAGCGCCGAATTCGAAGGTGATCAGGTTGCCATAGTCGATCTGGTTGAAATAGATCAGCTTTTCGAAGGTCAGCTCATTGCCAAGCGCGTCTGCAAGCGCGATGTCGCCGAAGTTGCGGACAATCTCACCCTCGCCAGCGGTGCCGCTGTCGATGATCTCCAGCCCCTGGTCCGAGAAGAGGTCAGCCCCCAGCGTTGCCGACACAACGGCCACGCCCTCATCGGTTGAGGTGATGTTGCCATCATCATCCAGCGTCACGGCCTTGGCTTCCAGCCCCAGGACGCCCAGCACCTTGGCCGACCCCTCAAAGGTGCCCGCGTCCACCGTGAAGGTGATGCCGATTTCCTTGTCGTCGGTGTCGTTCAGCAGGAAGAAGCCGTTCTTGTCGATCCCGAAGCCGATGTTCACCAGATAGTCCAGCGTCATCCGCAGCTTGGAGCCTTCGGTGACCTCCATATCCAGGCCCGGCACACCAAATTCGAAATCAACCGCGAGGTCTTCGTCAAAGATGATGCCGTTAAAGTTCAGGCTGGCCAGCAGATAGCTTTCCTCGGCGGTGCCCGAAGTATCCAGATAGGCCTGCATGTAGGTGACACCGTTGGTGTCAAAGAGGTCGTTCATCAGTGCGTTGACCTCGTTGGTCAACAGATCGACCGTGGTCGGCAGTTTGCCGGTCACCGGGTCTGGCGTTTCGGCCTTGATCTTGATCGCTTCCAGCACCTTGTACCGGAAATCGTCAAAGAAGGTGACGCCCGCGCCGATCTTGTCGCCGATCACCGGCAGGTCAATGTCGGCCAGATAGCTGTCGAACAGGCTTTGCATCTGGTTCAGGATCGTATCCAGCGCCGCAAGCACCGCGCGGGGATCGTTCAGGAAGGCCAGATAGTTGAAGTTGGCGAAGAGTTCCGCCAGGTCGGGCAGCCTGACTTCCAGGTTGTCCGGATCGACCGCCTCACCGTTGTAAAGCGCGATCAGGTCGCCTTCGAAATGGGTCTCGACCTGGTCAATGTCGAACGTCGACAGCGGCTGGTTGTCGATCGACAAAAGCAGGTCGGCGCTGTAGCCGATGCCGTCCGTGGCCGGGTTGAAGATGCCAAGGCTGTCCGACAGCGGCAGGTCCACCAGGATGCCGACCTGCACATCCATCTGGATCATGTCGAGGACGCCGCGGTCGGGATCGTTCACCAGATCAAAAAGGTCGCGCAGGTCGTACTGTTCGTCAAAATCATCGCCGTCGATGTCGATGAAGCTGAAGCCGAACAGGGCGGGGTCGGTGCTGCCCTTGCCGTTGGTCAGCAGGGCAGACCCGTCGACCACGTTCACTTCCAGCGGGCCGATGCCGATGGTGATGTTCAGGCTGTTTTCGATCCCGGCCTTGATCTCGGCGAAGACGGCGCTTTCGGCCGTGTCCAGATAGACCCGGGGTGCCGCAACGGCGCTGTATTCGTAAAGCGCTTCCGAGGTGATCTTACCTTGAATGGCCACCCCTTCCACATCGCCAAAGCCAAGGACCGAGGCGATGTTGGATTCGCCCAGTGACTGGATCGACAGGAAGACCGCTTCGGACGCATCCACGCCGCGCACGGCGAAGTCGCGGGCTTCATAACCCAGCGCCTCGGCATAGTTGGTCTCGACCAGCCGCAAGGCACCGGCCACAACCTCGGCCTTGATCAGCTGGCTGACGCGAACCTCAAGCAGCGGCCCGGCAATATCGGTCAGCACGTCGCGCGAGACGCTCAGCGCGGTAAGCGCCGCGTTCACGGCGGCGGCAAATTCCTCAATCGTGTCGCGGGCGGCATCGGCGGCAAGGGCCACGGTGACCGGGAAGCCGTCGCCATCCGCGCCAAGCACCAGATCAAAGCTGTGGGCGGCCGCAAACGCAGTGAACGCCGGATCAAAGGCAATGACACGCGGGTCACTAGCCGAGGTTTCTTCAGCTGCGCCAAACAGCGCCTCGACGCCGGTGGTGTCGATCTTGAAGCCTTCGGTGTCGACAAAGGTGATCGTGCCGGTTGCTTCGTCATAGGTGAAGCTGACCGTGTCCGACGCAGGCGCGCCGATGCCATCTTCCAGCGCTGCGTTGATCGCACCGACGATTTCGGCCAGCGTGGTCAGGCCTTCCAGATCGACGCCGAAGATCTTTTCGACCGGGGCGCCCGGATTGCGCAGGTCCTTCCAGGTGATCTGGATGTCATCGGTGCCCGAGGCGTTGGTCGACACGATGGACCCGCTGACCAGCTGCTCCAGCGTCAGGTCCGGGGTGGCAAGGTCCGTCGGCGGGTTCAGCGTCGGGCGCAGGTCGATGCCGAATTTCATCCGCAGCGTCAGGTCGGGGTCGAAGACCAGCGTGCCGTCACCCGACACGTCCGCAATACCGCTGATCAACTCGGCCACGTCAGCCGCGATGCCTGCACCGGCAAAGTTGCCGGCCAGAAGTTCATCAAGATCAAGGCTGAAGGCCAGCTCTTCCTGATAGTCCTGCAGGAAGCCAAATTCCATGGCGATGGTGATGGTCTGTTCAGCCGCCACCCACTCCAGTTCGATGGTGTCAGCGCCGAAGATGCTTTCCAGAAACTCTTCGATCTTGTCCAGCGTGGCTTGCGGATTGTCGCGCACCTCGCGCAGCGTGTCGACAAATTCCGTCGCAAAATCAACGCCGTCCAGCAGTGAGAAGTTGAACAGCGGAATGTCCTGATCCAGGAACGGCAGGTCGGTCTTCAGCTTTTCGCCCACCAGCTGCAGCGTGTGGCCAATGGCGCTGAGCGTGTCCAGAATGTCGCCGTCTTCCAGGTTCGACAGGCTGTCGATCGCCTCCTGAGACGCCGCATCATTGCTGTAGACCGCGACCGAAACCGTGTTCAGCGGGTCAAGCCCGTCACCAATGGCAATGTTGATCCCGTCGATCAGGCCTTCGTTCAGCCCGGTCATTTCGCCTGCGTTGATGCGGATGTCGCCCAGCGTGGCGAACAGCATAACCAGCTCTTCGTCCGGCCCCACGACCGCGTCATGCGCCGTCAGGATCTGCAGCGTGTCGATCGTGGCGCGGTCGCCTGCGGTATCATAGGCGTTGGCGCCGTCTTCGGTCAGGATACCGCCCTGCAGTTCATAGCGGCCGATCAGGTCATCAACCCGGCCCTCTTCGAACGCCTCGCGGATGTTGGTGATCGAAACCTGCGCGGTCTTTTCGCCGTTCGTGTCTTCGCCCACGATGCCGACATAAAGCTGCGTGTTCACAGCCAGATAATTCAGGCTGGCATCCGTGCCGCCAATGTCGATCCCGAAGAGCCCCATCTGGGCCGAGCCGGTCACCTCGGTGGCCTTGCCGGTCAGGTCGACGACAAAGTCCACATCGTCAAGGAAGGTGTTGTCCGACATCAGCTGCGCCATGTCGACCGGCCCCGGTGCCAGCAGGCCCGCGGCGACAGCGACAAGGTCAATGCCGGCCACCATGTTCAGCGTGCCGGTCAGCGTCGCCTCAAGGTTCGCCGACAGCTGGACATTTTCCAGCTCGCCCAGACCAAGCTGGTCAACTTGCAGGCCCGAAAGCTGGCTGGCGCTGGAAATCGTCGCGGACCGGGTGATGTCGGGGAACTGGAACAGCAGCTCACCCTCTTCGGACAGCATCAGCTTGCTGCCTTCCAGCACCTCGATCTTGTTCAGCTCGACGTTGACCCAGTCAAAAAGCCCATCAATCGACAGGGCGCGCACCATCTTGTTGGGGTCGATCCCAAAGCCGTAAGCCACGTCCGTCCCCGCCGGAACGCCGAAGGACAGGCCCGCATTGCCAGCCAGAACCGTGGCGTTCAGCGCAAAGCCCGCATCGGTGAAGGCCGTGTTGAAGGCCGCCGCGATGTCGGCATAGTTCGGCACGTTGCCTGCAGTCACCCAGCCCGCCACAGGGCGTTCGATCCGGATCGCGTGGTCTTCGCCACCGACCGTCACGGTGAACATCAGCTCGGGCACGCCAATCATCTCTTCGGCAAAGCGCGGGCCAAAGAACAGGGTCTGAGAGGAATTGCCGAGGAAGCTCAGCACGAATTCATCGGTCTCACCGGGGACAAGCTCATAATCCTCGGGCAGGTCCAGCGAGGTCAGCCCGAAGCCCAGCGTGGCAAGGGACACGCTGTCATCAGACCCGCCGCCGCGCAGGTCGGCGCCGACGATGCCGAAGGTCAATGGCGGGTTGGCGCTGTTGCCATCCGGGAAGGCGCTGGTGACCTTGAAGGCGCCATTCTCGATCACGACGTCGATGTTGAACGCCTGAAGGGCAGTGTCCAAAGCGGCGGCAATTGCGTCCAGAATCTCGGCATCGGTGGCGTCGGGGTTGGTCAGTACGGCATTGGCCGGGGCGACGGTCAGATCGACGGTCACGGGCATGACGACCGCATTGCCCTCACTGTCCACTTCGCCGGTGACAACGCGCAGGTCCAGATTGGAAAGGGTTTTCAGGGCCGCCACATCGGCGCCCGGCAGCACTTCGGCCGATTGCACGTTCAGCGCCGCCGAAATGGTGGATTTCAGCGGGGCCAGCGGCTCTGCCGCGATGGCAAGCGCGGTCCCGGCGGTGTCGGGCACCAGCTGGAAGCCGGTTCCGTCATAGTTCAACGAGGCCGTTACATCGACCGACGCGGCGGTCAGGCTTGCGTTCAGGCTGGTCAGAAGGCCCGCCATGTTCGGCGTGCCATCCGCAAGCAGCCAGCCGCTGGCCGGCTCATTGACCGTGATCGTGGTCGGCGTGGTCCCCACGGTCACGACGAACTTGATTGCATCCGCCCCATCGGTGATCTGGGCGAAGGTCGGGCCGACGATGGCCTCGATCCCGGCGCGCTGGTCGAACCGGATCTTCGTCTCTGACCCTTGGGCCAGCGTATCGGCCGCACCCGTCGACAGCCCGGCTGCATTGGTGTTCAGATCCGCACCGCCAAAGCCAAGATCAGCCAGGCTGAAGGTATCGTCATTCGTCGTGGCCCCCCGCTCACGGATGCCGACCAGTGACAGGGTCGGCGGGGTGTTTGCCGGGTCATTGCTGGGATAGCGTGAGCTGAAGGTCAGCACATTGCTGACCACGCTGGCCGCCATGCCGTAGACCTTGATCGCGGCATTCACCAGCCGCACGAATTCCGCCAGCACCTGATCCTGGGTCGAGGCGGCGTTCTGCAGGATGGCGTTGTTGGTCAGGTCAATCGACACCGCGGTGAACTGTTCGGTCGTGGCTTCGGCCAGTTGGGTGGCGATACGGAATTCAACCACGCCAATGGTCCGCAGCTTGTCGATCTGCGCCGCCGTCATCGCGGTGCCGGACTGCACAAAGCTTGCCTCTGCGCCATAAAGCGCGCCCGGCGCGCCGGTGGCAAAGCCAAGCTGCGTCGGGTCGATCAGGAAGCTTTGCGGCAGGTTGGCAAACACATCGGCAATGGCCTGCGCCATAAGGGCAAGGCTGATGTCGGTGAATGGCACCGTCACGTCCATTGCCGCATCGGTCAGGATGGTCTGGGTCGCCGCCCCTATATCGGCCAGGAACCCGAAGATCTCTTCCGTGCCAAGCTGGGCCAGGCTTTCCAGCGCCGCCTCCATGCCCGCCCGCGTCGCAGGGTCGGGCACGCTGGCCGACAGGTCCACGTCAAAGCCGGTGCCGACGCTGGCCAGGAAGGCGGTGATCCGGTCCGTGGTGGTGCTTGCGGTCGAGGATTTCAGCACGCCCGAAACCGTCAGCGCCGCGACAAAGGCCTTGTCATCGGGGGTGGCGGTCAGGCCGGTGACGAAAGCGGTCGTGCCCGATAGGTCAAGCGCAATCAGGTCATATTCGGCGTCCGCGACAACCTCGACAAAGGTGTCCGGCCCGCCCGCCTCATTGATCTCTAGGCTGCCGGTCAGCGTGGCATTCGTGGCCGTGGTGGTCACCGCCAGCGTCGCCAGATTGACCGACGACCCAAGGGTCATGCCCGCCGCAGTGGTGATGCCCAGCGCGAACTCAGCAGTTTCCACGCCGTCGATCGACAGTTCCAACAGGCCCAGCGACAGGCTGCTTCCCGGCGCGGTCAAGTTGCCGCCAAAGGTCAGAAGATTGTCGAGGTCGAAATCAAACGCGTTGATCCCGACGGCCAGGGATGAGGTCGTGGTCTGCAAGGTGAAGCTCAGGCTTCCAGCCGCCCCCAGCATCGACAGATCGGCCGGCAGGGTCGCATCCGGCAAGGCCTTCGCGAAAAGTGCTGCAAAATCCAGCTCCAGATCCGGCAGGTCGATGGCGACGTCAACTTCGTCCGCCGTCGTGCCGATGGTGAAGGTCAGGTCGTTGCCCAGCACGCTGCGGTCGGTCAGTTCGACGGCCAGCGTGGTGTCAACATCACCGCCAAGCGCGGTTTCAATCCGGTCTGCCAGGGCCGCCTTGGCCATCGCCCGGAAGGCGAGCAGGTCATTGTCATTTAACGGCACCGTCAGGCCGTCAACCAGCGCATTCAGGTTCGCGTCAATCGCACCGGTCCGGAAATCATCCTTGCCGAAGGCGGTTTCGACCAGGCTGACCGTGATCTGCGCGGCAACCGCAGACCTTTGGCCAGCGTTCAGACTGGGGGCACTGGTTTCGATCCAGTTGGCAAAGGCGGTGCTGACGCCGATGTGGAAGCTGTCGGTGACCAGACCGTCCAAAATGCTGTCCGCGCCAGCCTTCAGGGCATCGGCAGACTCGCGCAATGCGGCCACGGTCTTGGACAGGGCGTCCAGGACGCTGTCACCATCGTCCACGGTCGGGGCGATGGCATCCAGTGTGGTCTCAAACCCGTCAACGAAGGTGTCAAAAGCCGCGAAGTCGTCCAGCAGGTCGCTGACCCCTTGCAGCGCGTCGGTCAGGCTGTCGCTGGCGTCGATGGTCCAGCCAAGGTTTGCGTCCAGCATGACCCGCGGCTCGATCACCGAATAGGCGGTGGCGTTCCCTTTTCGCTCTGGCGTGACCGAGGTGACCGGTTGCTGGATCTTGGTGCGCTTGTTCATCTGACTTGCCCCATCCGTGCCGGAACTCGGCAACCGCCTGTTTTCATAGCAAAAGCAAGCGCTTGCGCGCCCGCCACCCTTAATTCACGAAGACTTGAAGATCACCCAAAACCCACGCTGTGCCAAAGGCTTACCGTCCCGTGGTTCTTTCTGGCGGTCAGTTGACCTCAAGTCCATCAAATTTGAATAAGATCAGACCGGTTTGCCGGGAAAGCGAAACTTGTGCGGCAAATTCGTGTCATTCGGTCGGCTTGATGGACGGCAGCCTGTCGGCAAGCCGCTGCAGGAATGCGGGGTGAACGGGGGGGCTCGCCAGTGGCCAGGACCGTGACATCAGGGATTGAACGGTCGTTGGGGGCGCAGATTTCCAGCCACCAACTGGACCATGAACCGCCGCCCGCCGTTGTGCGCAGGGGCGATGCTGCGGCTGATCCGGGCGGGTGCAAGCGCCTAAGGCCTCGTCAAAGATGGAAAAAGGCGCACCACGATGTGGTGCGCCAGTTGGTTTGCAAAGGATGGCCGCCTCAAGTTGCCTGCGGGCCCGGGAACGGGAACTCCAGCGTGCGGGCGTTCAGGAACGCCTGCTCGTTGAAGCGCAGGAAGCGCATCGTGTCGGCACGGCTGGCCAGATAGCTGTCCCAGATGCGGCGGGTCAGATCGTCGCCGGCATCGTAGGATTCCTGGATCACCTCGCCCGCGGCCTTGCCAAGGGCTTCCAGCACCGGGCGCTCCAGGCGGCGGAATTCAACGCCATGTTCCACCCGCAGCGTCTCCATCGCGCGGCCGGACTGCAGGTCGTATTCGACCTTCATGTCCTCATGCCCGGCATGGCAGGCGGCGCGGATGATTTCCTGCAAGTCGGCGGGAAGCTCCTGGAACTTGGCGGTGTTGAACATCGCCTGCACCGTGCCGCCCGGTTCTTGGACGCCGGGGCCATAGCTCAGCTTGGCCACCTGGTGGAAGCCCATCGGCAAGTCGTTCACCGGCCCGATGAATTCGGCCGCATCGACCGCGCCGGATTGCAGTGCCGCAAAAATCTCGCCACCCGGCAGCAGCACCGGGGTCGCGCCCAGCTTTTCCACCATCTTGCCGCCCAGACCCGGCATGCGGATCTTCAGGCCCTTGAAATCCTCAGGCGTGTTGATCTCTTTCTTGAACCAGCCGAAGGACTGGGCCGAGGTCTGGCCCGCGGGGATCGACAGGATGCCGAACTGGCTGTTCAGCTCATCCCAGAGCTGCTGGCCACCGGCGTGCAAAAGCCAGGCCGCCTGTTCATCCCCGGTCATCCCGAAGGGCACGGCGAAGAACGCGGCCAGCATCGGGTGCTTGCCGACGTGGTAGAAGCTGGCGTCGTGGCCCATCTCGGCCGTGCCGTCCATGACCGCGTCCATGCAGCCCAGCGCGGGGACCAGTTCACCCGCGGCGAAGACGTTGATCTTCATCCGCCCGCCGGACATGGTTTCAATCCGCCGCGCCAGACGCTCGGCCCCCACGCCCACGCCGGGAAGGCCCTTGGGCCAGCTGTGCACCATGCGCCATTCGATCACCGACTGCGCGATGGCCGGTGCCGCAAGTGCGGTGGCTGCCACGGCAGCACCACCACCCAGCACCGATTTGGTCAGAAAGTCGCGTCTCTTCATTCGTTCCTCCCGTTGATGACAGTCTTGCCGTCGGCCCGGCCCCCCCTCGGGCCCGCCACGATGCGGGTGGAAGTGGAGACGGTTTGACGCAGAGCAACCGCCGGGTGGCCAGAAAATGGCCCGTTAGGAGAAAACTATCGTTTCCTATGGGTCAGCCCTATTTCGTTTAAAAAAATCTATCCCAGACCCTTGCATTCCCGAAGGCCGCGGCAATCTAGCGCAAAGGTTTCGGCGTTCCGGCGTCCGGCCAACAGGGAAAACCGCGTAACGGGATCGCCGCACAGACTGGCTGGCCCGGCCCGCGACAGGGGGGAGTGAACAGATGGCAATTCCAGTTGCCGGGGCCGAGCCCGGCTGGGTGCGCGCGTCGGCGCGCGCCGTGGGCGTGATTGACGGCATCTGCCGGTGGAGCGGTTACATCGTGGCCTGGGCTACGCTGGCGACGGTGATCCTGTGCTTTGCCACGGTCTACCTGCGCTATGTCATGGGCACCGGCCTGATCTGGCTGCAAGAGGCCTACATCTGGACCCATGTCGTCGTGATCGTGATGGGCGCAGGCTACACGATGATGACCGGCGGTTTCGTGCGGGTTGACGTGTTCTATTCGCACTGGTCGGTGCGCAAGCGGGCGCTGTCGGACATGGCAATGACGCTTCTGCTGCTTCTGCCGTTCCTGATCATCTTTGGCATCGGCGTGTGGACGTTCTGGAGTTCGTCCTTCGCCTCTGACGAAGGCTCGCTCAACCCCGGCGGGATGGGCAACTACTGGCTCTTGAAAGCGACGCTCCTCGGCTTTGTCCTTTTGATCGGCCTGCAGGGCCTGGCCTTTGTCCTGCGTGGGCTGATGGTCCTTGCCGGGCACGAACGCTACGCCCTGAACCACGGCGGCCACGGCGCCGACGCAAACCACTAGGCCATAGGAGATACCATGGACGCGGCGCTTCTTGGCCAGCTGATGGCCGCAGGACTGTTCCTGCTGATCATCCTTTTCCTCATGTCGGGCTATATCGTGGCCTTCACGCTTGGCGGTCTGGCGATCCTGGTCGGCTTTGCCGGCATCGCCATCGGAGCCTTCGATCAGGCACTGTTCGCGGCCCTGCCCAACCGGTTCTGGGGGGTGATCACCAACCCCGTCCTTGTTGCGGTGCCATTATTCGTCTTCATGGGCGTCGTCCTTGAACGATCCGGCATCGCCGAGTCCCTTCTGACCACGATGGGCCAGCTTTTCGGCTCGCTTCGCGGCGGATTGGCGCTGTCGGTCGTGCTGGTCGGCGCGCTGCTGGCCGCAGCGACGGGCGTTGTGGGCGCGACCGTGGTGACCATGGGCCTTCTCAGCCTGCCGGCCATGATGCGGGCGGGCTATGACCCCAAGCTTGCCACCGGCACGATCTGCGCGGCAGGCACCTTGGGCCAGATCATCCCGCCGTCAACCGTGCTGATCTTCCTTGCCGACATCCTGCAGGGCGCGAATTCGGCGGCGCAGCTGTCGCTTGGCAACTTCTCGCCCGACACTGTGTCGGTCGGAGACCTGTTCGCCGGAGCGATCCTGCCCAGCCTGGTGCTGGTCGCGGCCTTTATCCTCTACATCGTCTGGAAGGCGATCTTCCACCCCGAAACCTGCCCGCCCGTCGCCATGACCCCGGCCGAGAAGGCGGGCCTTGGCCTGCGCATCGTCGGTGCGCTGATTCCGCCCCTGCTGCTGATCGTGTCGGTCCTCGGCTCCATCGTCACGGGCGTTGCTACGCCTACTGAAAGCGCCAGCGTCGGCGCGGTGGGTGCGCTGTTCCTGGCGGCGGTGAAACTGCTGGCGGATGTCTACTTTGGCGCCGAGGGCGACCCCCGGCGTGACATCCGGCTGTTCTGGTTCTGGCTCGTGGCGATGATTGCGCTGGCCACGACGGCCTGGTTCTTCGGCGCGGTGGGCCTTCTGAACACCATGCTGGTGCTTCTGACGCTGGCGCTGTTGGCCATCGCCGTCCGCAGCGACCTGCGGCGCAGCTACTTCAGCACGCTGTTCTATTCGTCGAAGTCGACCATGTCGATCACCTCGATGGTGTTCATCATCCTTCTGGGCGCCACGGCCTTCGCGCTGGTCTTCACCCAGCTGGGCGGCAGCGCGATGGTGCAGGGCTTCCTCGAAAACATGCCGGGCGGCCAGTTCGGTGCGCTGTTCGTGGTGTTCCTGATCATCTTCGTGCTGGGCTTCTTCCTTGACACGTTCGAGATCATCTTCATCGTGGTGCCGATCACGGCGCCGATCCTTCTGATCATGGGCGTCGATCCGATCTGGCTGGGGGTGATGATCGGCTTGCTGCTTCAGACCTCATTCCTGACGCCGCCTTTCGGCTTTTCCCTGTTCTACCTGCGGGGGGTGGCGCCACGCAGCATCACCACGCCAATGATTTATCGCGGGGTCGTGCCGTTCATCGTGATCCAGCTGATCGCCCTGGCCGTGCTGTGGATCTTCCCGGACATGGCGACTTGGCTGCCGAACGAGCTGTTCCGGTCCGACGCGCCGGGGACCGAAGGCGCGCCACCCCCGCCCCCGTCGTTTGACGAAGGCGGCGGCGAGGATGAGTTCCTGTAAGGATGCGCGATCTTCCCAGCTTGCGACAGCTTGAATACTTCGTCGCCCTGGTCGAGACCGGCAGCTTCCGCGCAGCGGCCGAACGATGCGGGATCAGCCAACCCTCGCTGTCGGTCCAGCTGGCCACGCTGGAAAAGCGGCTGGGACAAAGGCTGGTGGAACGGGGCCGGGCGGGGGTGATCCCCACCCTCGCCGGGCGCGAGGTCCATGACCGCGCCCGTGCGATCCTTGATGCCGCGCAAGCCATGGTCAACCGCTTCGACCTGCCGCGCAACGGCCTCTCCGGAACCATCCGCTTTGGCGCTTCAGGCACGCTTGGGCCCTATCTTTTGCCGCATGTCATCGCGCGGCTGCATGCCCGCCACCCGGAATTGCAGCTTTATATCCGCGAAAGCCCGCCCGAGGCGCTGGCCGCAGGGCTGGCCAGCGGCGACTATGACATGATCCTAGTGCAACTGCCCATCCGCGGCGATGCCACGCCGATCCGGCTCTTCCGTGAGCCGTTACAGGTGGTGGTCGCCCGGGACCACCCGTTCGCGGGTCGCGACCGCATCCGCCGAGAGGAACTGCGCGGCCAGACCGTGCTTGCGCTTGGGCCAGCCTTCGGTCTGCGCCAGCAGGTGATCGACCTGTGCGAAACCCTCGGCGCCCAGCTTCGCACGGATTACGAAGGCAACAGCCTGGACTCGATCCGTCTCATGGTCGGCATGGGCATGGGGATTGCCTTTCTACCCGCCCTATACATCCGGTCCGAGATTGGTCCGGACGACCGCGACGTGACCATCGTCCCGCTTGAAGGGCCGCGCATCTTGCGCTCGATCGGGCTGGTGATCCGCAAGCACAGCGCCGACGACGCCGCCCACCTGATCACCAGCATCATCCAGAACGTGGCACGCGAGGTGTTCGCAGGCACCCTTGTCCATGAGCTGACGTAAGGTCGGTGGCCGCGTCCCGTCAGGGGCCCTCAACCAAGGCCCTCAAGGCCTGGAACAGGCTGTGGGACGAGTGGCTTTCGGGGTGCAACGGCAAGGGTCCGGTTGCGGACCCGCGACCAACCACGCCGCGCAAGATGGTGGGGATCAAGGATGACGAACCCGAAGAAACCCCGGATTGTCGCGCCCTTTCAAGATCGTATGGTATCCTTGGTGGAGCAGAGGGGGATCGAACCCCTGACCTCGTCATTGCGAACGACGCGCTCTCCCAACTGAGCTACTGCCCCGGTGTCCCGGGTCCAAGGACAGCGGCGGTTTCGCGCATCGGG
>JAIYAE010000012.1 GCA_027489175.1 Rhodobacter sp. | reverse complement strand
CACTTCGGCGTCCTTGCCGAAATTCTTGATCTGCTCTTTGAGGATCGCAGAGATCTCGGCAGCTTGAATTCCCATCACCCAACCTCTTTCATTGCATTCTGGAGCGCCGCGAGCTTCGCCTTGACCGAGGTGTCGATCATGGTCGAGCCGAGCTTGACGACAAGACCGCCGATAAGGGATTCATCGACGGTGGTATTCAATTTCACGGTCTTGCCGACGCGAGCCTTCAGCGTCTCGGCAAGTTTCTTCGACTGTGCGGCGGTCAGCGCGCGGGCGGCGGTCACCTCGGCGGTGACTTCGCCCTTTTCGACCGCGATCTGGTCGGCAAGGTTGGTCAGAAGCTGCGGCAGCACAAACAGGCGGCGCTTTTCAGCCATCAGCGCCAGCGTATTGGCCATCAGGGCGCTGATCCCCAGCTTCGTGCCGATGGCCTTGATGACGTTGCCCTGGTCTTCCCGCGTCACCACCGGCGAGGCGATAGCCGCCCGCAACTCGGGGCTGACGGACAGGGCGTCGGACAACGCGGCAATATCGGCCTCAAGCGCCTTGAGCGCCCCGCCGTCCTTGGCCAGTTCGAACACGGCCGTCGCGTAGCGTGTGGCAATGCCGAGTGAGATCGAAGCCGTTTCTGACACGTCAAACCTTCCGCTGCCTGTTGCCCTGGGCCCTTTTGGACCGGGCTGACCCATGACATGCGCCGCAAACGGGTTTGGGGCGCTGATGCCTGTCTTCGGGGGCGTCCTTAGCAGAGGCTTTACTACCCCGCAACCGGGTTGCAGGCCGATTTTGTCGCCGAAAGTGTCGCGGTGCAGAAAGGCCGTAACCCGCTGCGCGACAGGGAACCGGTTCAGGGGGCAAGGCTTTGCGAAAAGGGGCCATCGCAAGACCCCGCAGGCACCCCGGTCACCGGGGCACCCCACCCCTGCCCCCGGCCGGCTGCAATCACCGCCAGACCGGACGGAAACCGCCCCCTGCGGCTTCTCACGTCTTCTCACATGCCCGTCAGGCCGGGGCAGCAGCGGTTGACCTTGGCCGCCCCGGCCGAAAGGGTCCCGCCCGAATGATACATCGAAAGGACCCGCCATGACCCTGACCCGACGCGGGTTGATCAGCACCGCCCTTGGGGCCGCGGCCCTCGGCACCACCGGCGCGCTTGCCGAGACTGCCGCGGTGAGCAACAACACCTCCAGCTTCCGCATGCAGGACTGGCGCGATCACTTTGACAGCCTTGGCAAAGGCGTCATCGTTGCCGACACCATCTCACGCGCGCTGCATTTCTGGGATGCGACGGATGGCAGCCACCGGATCTTCCCGACCTCGGTCCCGATTTCGGATGAGCTGACCAAACGCGGCTATACAGAGATCGTGCGCAAGAAGGTCGGCCCGTCCTGGACCCCCACCCCCTCGCAGATGGAGCGTTATCCCGACTGGAAGCCCATCGGCCCCGGCCCGGAAAACCCGCTTGGCACCCATGCCATGTATCTTGGCTGGCCGGCCTACATCATCCACGGCACCCATGACACCCGCAAGATCGGGCGACGGTCATCAGACGGCTGCATCGGGCTTTACAACGAAAACATTGCCCAGCTTTTTGACCTCTGCCCGATCGGCACGCAGGTTCGCGTGCTCTGATCCCGCTTCGGTGATCCGGCTGGCCCGCCCTTATCCGCCGCCAGGGGCGGGCGCAGGGGCGGGCTGGCCCATGCCTTCCAGCACCTTCAACGGACGGCGCACGGCTGCGCCAAGCCCGCCGCGCGTGGGGGCGTAAACCTGCTTTGACGCCTCGACCATCAAGACCCCGCCAACCAGCCACGGCATCTTGCGGCCGATCGCCTCCCAGAAATCCGCCGTGCGCAGCCAGAACCGGGTCGAAGACGGCGGCGCGAACAGCACCGACTGGCTGCGTTCCGGGGTAAAGCCGTGGCGCTTCAACTGCGCTTCAAGCTGCGCCACCGAATAGGGCCGCCCAAAGCCGAAGGGCGTCGCATCGCTCCGCGCCCAAAGGCCGGTGCGGTTCGGCACGATCACCAGCGCGCGGCCCCCGGGGCCAAGAACGCGCCCCGCTTCCTCCAATACCGCCGAAGGGTTCTCCGATGTCTCCAGCCCGTGCATCAGGATCAGCCGGTCCACCAGCCCGGTCGGCACCGGCCAAGCGGTGTCCTCACACAAGACGCTGACATTCTCCATTCCCGCAGGCCAGGGCATCACACCTTGTGGCCCCGGCATCAACCCGATCACCCGCCGCGACGGCGCAAGGTAGGGGCGCAGAAGCGGCACCGCAAAGCCGAACCCCACCACCGTCTGCCCCGGCCCGGGAGGCCAGTGCTTGACCACCTGATCCCGGATAGCCCGCTGCGCCACCCGGCCCAGCGCCGTGCGGTAGTAGAAGTTTCTCAGGTCCAGCACATCAAGGTGCATTGCGATCCTTTACCCGGCGGTCAATCCTTGGCCACCATATCCAAACCCGGTGCAAAAACCATGTCCCTTGAACTTGTGACCATCCCCTGCCGCACCGACAACTATGCCTATCTGGTGCATGATGCCGCCTCGGGCCAGACCGCCGTGATCGACGTGCCCGACGCCGCCCCGATCCTGGTCGAGCTGAATACCCGCGGTTGGCAACTCTCAGACATCCTTCTGACCCACCACCACGACGACCACATCTCTGGCGTCGAGGCCCTCCGTACTGCGACCGGGGCAATGGTCCTTGGTGCTGCCGCCGACGCCCACCGCCTGCCCCCGCTGGATTATGCCCTGACCGAAGAAGCCAGCTTTGCCATCGGGTCTGAGAAGGTCCGCATCATCGACGTCCCCGGCCACACCGTAGGCCACATCGCCTTTCACTTCCCCGACAGCAAACTTGCCTTCACCGGTGACAGCCTGATGTCCGCCGGCTGCGGCCGCCTGTTTGAAGGCACGCCCGTCCAGATGCACGCCAGCCTGCAAAAGCTCGCCGCGCTTCCACCGGAAACGCTCATCTGCTCCGGCCACGAATACACCGCCTCGAACCTGCGCTTTGCGGTGACCCTTGAACCCGACAATCCGCAGCTTATCTCTCGGGTCACAGCCGTTGCGGATTTCCGCGCAAAGGGCCTGCCCACCGTTCCCGTCCGTCTGTCGACCGAACTGGACACCAACCCCTTCCTGCGGGCCCACCTGCCCGCCGTGAAAGCGTCAGTCGGCCTTCCGGATGCCGACGCTGCCACTGTTTTTACCGAAATCCGGGCCAGAAAAGACAGGTTTTAAGGCTTCCCTATCACAAATGTGGTGATGACCGCCGGGAAAGACCAAAAGCCGCGAAATACCGCTTGAAGTGCGGCGAGGAAAACCGATCTTTAAGCTTATGAGGCCACGGTTGGACAGGGCCATGACGCCCCTCCGACCCGCAGGACAGGAGCACCCAACGTGCCTTCGTTTTCAACCACACTCGAGCAAGCCATTCACGCGGCCTTGGCCCTGGCCAATTCGCGCCGCCACGAACTCGCCACGCTGGAGCATCTCTTGCTCTCGCTCATCGAAGAACCAGATGCCGCGCGGGTCATGAAGGCCTGTTCCGTCAACCTGGACGAACTGCGCAAGACCCTGACCGATTTCATCGATGATGACCTCTCCACCCTCGTCACCGACGTCGAAGGGTCTGAGGCTGTGCCCACCGCCGCCTTCCAGCGCGTGATCCAGCGCGCCGCGATCCATGTCCAGTCTTCGGGCCGGACAGAGGTGACCGGGGCGAATGTGCTGGTGGCCATCTTCGCCGAACGCGAATCGAACGCTGCCTACTTCTTGCAGGAACAGGACATGACCCGCTACGACGCGGTCAACTTCATCGCGCATGGCGTGGCGAAGGACCCGTCCTACGGCGAAGCCCGCCCCGTGCAGGGCGCGGATGAGCCGCATGAAACGCCCAAGGCCGAGGCGGGTGAGGCGAAGGAATCCGCCCTGTCGAAATACTGCGTCGACCTGAACGTGAAGGCCCGCAAGGGCGACGTTGACCCCCTCATCGGCCGTGAGGCTGAGGTGGAGCGTTGCATTCAGGTGCTCTGCCGCCGCCGCAAGAACAACCCGCTTCTGGTTGGCGACCCGGGCGTCGGTAAAACTGCTATCGCCGAAGGGTTGGCCCGCAAGATCGTCAATGGTGAGACGCCCGAAGTTCTCTCCAAGGCCACCATCTTCAGCCTTGATATGGGCGCCTTGCTCGCTGGCACCCGCTACCGCGGTGACTTCGAAGAACGCCTGAAAGCCGTCGTGAAAGAGATGGAGGATCACCCCGACGCGATCCTGTTCATCGACGAAATTCACACCGTCATCGGCGCAGGTGCAACCTCTGGCGGCGCGATGGATGCCTCGAACCTGCTGAAACCCGCACTGCAAGGCGGCAAGCTGCGCTGCATGGGTTCCACCACCTACAAGGAATTCCGCCAGCACTTCGAGAAGGACCGTGCCCTGTCGCGGCGCTTCCAGAAGATCGACGTGAACGAACCTTCGGTGCCGGATGCGATCAAGATCCTGATGGGTCTGAAGCCGCATTTCGAAGAGCATCACGATCTGAAATACACCAGTGAGGCGAT
>JAIYAE010000008.1 GCA_027489175.1 Rhodobacter sp. | reverse complement strand
CGGACCGGGGCGCTGCCCCGGACCCCGGGATATTTGCACCAGAATGAAAGGCGCAAAGCCATGAGCCCACGTGACGAAATTCCCAGCCTGCGCGGCATGGACGGAGACGGCTCGGTGCAGGTGCATCTGGACCCGTCGCAGAAGATCGAGGGCGCGAAGGTGTTTTCGGTCTACGGCAAGGGCGGGATCGGGAAATCGACCACCTCGTCCAACCTGTCCGCCGCCTTTGCCACGATGGGCAAGCGCGTCTTGCAGATCGGTTGCGACCCGAAGCATGACTCGACCTTCACCCTGACGGGCAAGTTGCAGCCGACGGTGATCGACATCCTGAAAGAGGTCGATTTCCACGCCGAGGAGTTGCGGCCCGAGGATTTCGTGACCATCGGCTACGGCGGCGTGAAATGCGTGGAGGCCGGGGGTCCCCCGGCCGGCACCGGCTGCGGCGGCTATGTCGTCGGCCAGACGGTGAAACTGCTGAAGCAGCACCACATGCTGGACGACACCGATGTGGTGATCTTTGACGTGCTGGGTGACGTGGTCTGCGGTGGCTTCGCGGCCCCCCTTCAGCACGCCGACCGCGCGCTGATCGTCACGGCAAACGATTTCGACAGCATCTATGCGATGAACCGGATCATCGCGGCGGTGCAGGCCAAATCCTCGAACTACAAGGTGCGGCTGGCGGGATGCGTGGCCAACCGCAGCAAGGACACCGACGAGATCGACCGCTACTGCAGCAAGGTCGGCTTCAACCGTCTGGCCCATATGCCCGACATTGACGCGATCCGCCGCAGCCGCCTGAAGAAGAAGACCCTGTTCGCGATGGATGACGAGCAGGACATCGTGATGGCCCGCGCCGAATACATCCGCCTGGCCGATGCCCTGTGGAAATCAGTCAGCCTGCCGGAAAGCTTCCCCGAGTCGCTGCCCGACCGTGAGATCTTTGAACTGCTGGGGTTCGATTGATGGCCAGTTACACGGCAACACGCGACCGGGTCGAAAGCTACTTCGACGGCACCGCCACCAAGACGTGGGAGCGGCTGACCTCGGACGCGCCGGTCAGCCGCATCCGTCAGACGGTACGCGAAGGCCGGGACCGGATGCGCGCCCTCATGCTGTCGCGCCTGCCCGAAGACCTGCGCGGCGCACGGGTGCTTGATGCGGGTTGCGGCACCGGGGCGATGACCGAAGAACTGGCCATGCGCGGCGCGACCGTGATGGCCGCCGATATCTCACCAAAGCTGGTGCAGATCGCCCGCGACCGCCTGCCTGAAGGATTGCGCCCGCAGGTCAGCTTTCACGCCGGTGACATGACCGACCCGGCGCTGGGGCGGTTCGACTTCGTCCTCGCGATGGACAGCCTGATCTATTACGACGCCGCCGACATCGCCCGCACCCTGCACGCCCTTGGGCAACGCGCCGGGCAAGTGGTGTTTACCGTCGCCCCGCGCACGCCCCTTCTGATGCTGATGTGGAACGCGGGCAAGCTCTTCCCCCGCAGTGACCGGTCGCCCGTCATGATCCCGCATGACCTGAAAGACCTTGGCCGCGCCACGGGTCCGGGTCTGGCCAAGATCGGCCGGGTCTCGCGCGGTTTCTACATCTCGGATTGCATGGAGTATCGGCCATGATCCTGCGGAAAAAGCATATCAAGGCGCTGGATGCGTCCTGGTTGCCCTTCGCGGATGCGGCGTCCGAAGGGCTGCCGATGCGCCAACTGCTGCGGCTGTCGCTGTTCCAGATCTCGGTCGGGATGGCGACGGTGCTGCTTTTGGGCACGCTGAACCGGGTGATGATCGTGGAACTTGGGGTTCCGGCGATCGTGGTGGCGCTGATGATCGCCATTCCGGTGCTGGTCGCCCCGTTCCGCGCGCTTTTGGGCCATCGGTCGGACACCCACCGCTCTGCCCTTGGCTGGAAGCGGGTGCCTTACCTGTGGTTCGGCTCGCTTTGGCAGATGGGTGGCCTTGCGGTCATGCCCTTCGCGCTGATCGTGCTGTCGGGCGATCAGGTGCATGGGCCGGCCTGGGCCGGTGAGGTGCTGGCGGCGCTGGCGTTCCTGATGACCGGGATCGGCCTCCATATGACGCAGACCGCGGGTCTTGCGCTTGCGTCGGACCGCGCGGATGACGAAACCCGGCCCCGCGTCGTGGCGCTGCTCTATGTGATGTTCCTGATCGGCATGGGGATTTCGGCAGTCATCGTCGGCTGGCTTTTGCGCGATTATGACCCGATCACCCTGGTGCGTGTCGTGCAGGGTTGTGGCGCGGCGACGCTGATCCTGAACCTGATCGCGCTCTGGAAGCAGGAAAAGGTCCGCCCGATGACCCGGGAAGAGCGTGAGGCCCCCCGCCCGCGCTTTCGCGACGCCTGGGCAGATCTGATGTCGGGCGGCTCGGCCGGGCGGCTTTTGTCGGTGGTCGTGCTCGGCACCCTCGCCTTCAACATGCAGGACGTCCTGCTGGAGCCCTATGGCGGTGAGGTGCTGGGACTGTCTGTCGGCAAGACCACGCTTCTGACCGCCGCTTATGCCTTTGGGGCACTGGTGGGTTTTGTCCTGGCTGCCCGCTGGCTCAGCGCGGGACGTGATCCGTTCCGCATCGCGGCGCGGGGCATCCTGTCGGGGATCGCGGCCTTCAGCGCGGTGATCTTTGCCGGGCCGCTTGAAAGTGCCGCCCTGTTCTACGTTGGGGCCATTGTCATCGGTTTTGGGGCGGGGCTGTTTGCCGTGTCCACCCTGACCGCTGCAATGGCGCTCAAGACGTCGGGCACAGGCTCGGGCATCGCGCTCGGGGCCTGGGGGGCGGCACAGGCCACCGCTGCAGGCCTTGCGATCTTCCTTGGCGGAGCGATCCGCGACATCACCGGCCATCTTGCCGAAAACGGGGTCCTTGGCCCCGCCCTCACCGACCCGACCCTTGGCTACACCTTTGTCTACCACGCCGAGATCGGCCTTCTGTTTCTGACCCTCGTCGCGCTCGGGCCTTTGGTCCGGGTCGCCCCGCTCGCGCCCAAACCCACCGCTGACGACCGCTTCGGCATCGTCGAATTTCCCACCTAACCCACGGAGGATACCGCAATGGTAGGTGTCAACTTCTTCGGCAACTTCGATCTCGCCAGTCTGTCGATCTGGCTGTTCTGGGGCTTCTTCGCCCTTCTGATCTACTACCTGCAGACCGAAAACATGCGGGAAGGCTATCCTCTGGAGACCGAGGATGGGCTGAAGGCCCCGAACCAGGGCCCCTTCCCGGTGCCCAAGCCCAAGACCTTCCGCCTGCCGCATGGCAAGGGCGAGGTTACCGTTCCCTCGGCCGACAATGAGGCGGCACATCGCCGGGGCAATCTTGCCCTTGCCCGCACCTCGCTGTCGGAAGGCTTCCCGCATGCGCCCACCGGCAACCCGATGGCCGATGGCGTCGGCCCCGCCGCCTGGGTTCCCCGCCGGGATGAGCCGGAACTGGATGGCCACGGCCACAACAAGATGGTGCCCATGTCACGCCTTGAAGGCTTCATGGTCACCGCCGGGCGTGACCCGCGCGGACTGCCAGTGCAGGCCGCCGATCTTGAGGTTGTCGGCCGCGTGTCGGATGTCTGGGTCGACGCCCCGGAACAGCTGGTCCGCTATGTCGAGGTTGAGCTGAACTCGGGCGGCAAGCGGCTGGTGCCGCTGACGCTGGCACGGATCTGGGAAGACCGCGTGCGGGTCAACTTCCTGGCCTCGGACAGCTTTGCCGGCATTCCGACTACCCGGTCCGCCACCGAAGTGACCAAGCTCGAGGAAGACAAGATCTCGGCCTATGTCGCCTCGGGCTGGATGTATGACGCCCCCAAGCGCAAGCGCGGGTTCTGAAAACCTGACAGGCGAGGGCCCGCGCCCGGGCCCCGCCTTTCACATCAGCATGGAGGGTCTGCTATGTCAGGCCATGACGATTTCGCTTTCGACGCCTTGCCAGGTCTGCCGGAACGGCCCCCGCAGGGTGAACTGATCCTCTGGCAAGGCCGGCCTGACGCCTGGTCGCTTGCCCGTGACGCCTACAAGATCCGCTGGATCGCCGCCTATTTCGCCATCGTCATCCTCTGGCGTGCGGCGGCTGGCTTTACCGACGGTGGGGTCGCCCTCGCCGCCGCCATGGGGCTGCCCTATGTGATGCTTGCCGTGCTTGGCCTGGGCGTCGTCTTTGCTTTGGCCTGGGCGCAAGCCCGCGCCACCACCTATACGCTGACCACCGCCCGCGTTGTCTTGCGGATCGGCGCGGCCTTGCCCGTCACCTTCAACCTGCCGTTCCTGCAGATCGGCGCGGCCAACCTTGACCTGCGCCGCGACGGCACCGGCACCATCGCCTTTGACACGCTGGGTGAGACGCGGATTTCCGTCCTTGTCGCTTGGCCGCATCTGCGCCCGGGCCTTTGGGCCAAGACCCAGCCCGCGCTGCGGTCGATCCCGGATGCCGCGCGCATCGCCCGCCTCTTTGCCGATGCCGCCGAAGCGCGCATCTCTCAGCCGCAGATCTCGCGTCCGGCGGGCTTTGCCACTGTCGCTGCGGAATAGGGGGCCAGCCATGACCGACCGTCAAACCCTGATCCACGAACCCGGCTACCGCAGCCGCGACCCTGAACTTGTTCCCCGCATGCTGTTGCGGGGCATGCTGGCGCTGGCCCTTGCCAGCCTTGCCATCACCACCTTCGCCGTGGTCACCGGACGCGAACCTGTGGCCCAGCCCCAGCCCGCCGAGATGGTCCGCGAAAAGTGGGTCGTGATGGAGGGCCTTTCGGCACAAGCCGTCATCGTGCGCAACACCGATGGCAGCGTTCTTCTCGACCTGCCACATGGTGGCTTTATCACTGTCATCCAGTCGGGCATCTTCACCGAACGGCGCAAGCACAAGGTCGACCAGACCCTGCCAGTGCGGATCGTCGAATATGCCAATGGCCGCCTTGTGGCCGAAGACCCCGCAACCGGGTGGAGCGCCGAGCTCTACGCCTTCGGGGCCGAAAACAAAGCCGCGTTCGAACGGCTTCTGGATCAGAAATAGGGAACCACGATCATGGGACTTTTCACGCGAACCAAGGAAAAGGTGCCCTGCACCGTCGAGGTCAGCCACCGTTTCGAAAGCCTGCACGCCCACGTCCGTTTCAACAACGGCGCGGTCGTCTATCCCGGCGATGAGGTGCTGGTGCATGGCGCGCCCGTCCTCGCCGCCTATGGCGAGGTCATTGTTGAAGACCGCACCGCCACCATCACCCGCGCCACCTGGCTGGAACGCCAGTGGACCCGCCTGACCGGCGATTTCGACTTCATGGAACTGTGCGAGTTCTCTTTCTCTGAGGAGATCAAGCTATGAACGCAACACCCATGGACCTGTACCCCGACTCTGGCGCCGAAGTCGCCGCCGGGATGGCCCCGCCAGACACCACCGCGATGGCCACGGAAACCACGCTTCTCAACCCGCGGTTCTACACCACCGACTTTGACGAGATGGACAAGATCGACGTAACCCCGGTGCGCGCGGAATGGGACAAGCTGATCGCCCAGATGAAATCGGACCCGAACAAGGGCCATTTCAAGAAGACCGACGCCTGGGACACGGTCGACTGGGACGGCATGTATCCGCCCCTGAAGCGTGAATTCATCGACTTCCTCGTGTCGTCCTGCACGGCCGAATTCTCCGGCTGCGTCCTCTACAAGGAAATGAAGCGCCGCGGCACGAACGCCGACATCTGCGAGCTGTTCAACTACATGGCCCGGGATGAGGCGCGGCATGCCGGCTTCATCAACGACGCCCTGCGCGAGGCGGGGGTGGCGGTGAACCTTGGCTTCC
Organism: Rhodobacter sp.; assembly: GCA_027489175.1. Classification (GTDB taxonomy): domain Bacteria; phylum Pseudomonadota; class Alphaproteobacteria; order Rhodobacterales; family Rhodobacteraceae; genus Tabrizicola. Next base: position 27,270 of record JAIYAE010000008.1, on the reverse strand, counting down.
TGACCAAGGCCAAGAAGTACACCTACTTCCGGCCGAAATTCATCTACTACGCCACGTATCTGTCGGAAAAGATCGGCTACGCCCGCTACATCACGATCTTCCGCCACCTTGAAGCGAACCCCGACCAGCGGTTCCACCCGATCTTCAAGTGGTTCCGCGAATGGTGCAACGATGAGTTCAGCCATGGCGAGGCTTTTGCCCTGCTGATGAAGACCGATCCCAAGCTGACGGAAAGCTTCACCAACAAGCTCTGGATCAAGTTCTTCCTGACCGCCGTCTATTCCACCATGTGGGTCCGCGACCATGCCCGGCCAGAGTTTCACAAGGCCCTTGGCGTGGAGATCAGCTGGTACGACCAGGAGGTGTTCCGCAAGACCTCGACCATCGCCCGCCAGATCTTCCCGATCGAGCTGGACATCGACCACCCGCGCTGGATCCCGAACCTGGAACGCATGAACCGTGCGTTCCTCGCGATGGATGCGGCCAAACGGCAGGGCGGCATCGCGGGCAAGCTGAAAGGCTGGGCTGCGGGCGCAAAAGCGGCCTTCACCTTCGCCAGCCTCTACACCATTCCGGCCAAACGCCACGCCCTGCCCGCCTCCGTGCGGCTGGAGCCGACGTATTGACCGTGATTTCCCATACCGCTGTTCCGGCAGCGGGTAGGCGGGGGGGATGGGCGCGTCCCACCCGCCGGTGCGGCACCCCTTTCGGGGGGTGCCGCGCATGACCAATCCCTGGATCGCAGCCCTTCTGGCGCTCTTTGTCTGGTGGTTCTCCACCGGCGCGATCCTTTGGCGCGTCCGCCATGCCGACCGGGCCGGAGGGGCGGCGCATCTCATGTCCGTTGTCTGGGGCCTGCCCCTTTTGGTCGGCGGCATCTACGGCCTTGGCGTGACGCTGGACGACACGACCGCCGCCGCCACCTACGCGGCCTTCCTCGCCGCCCTCGCGCTCTGGGGCTGGATCGAACTTGCGTTCCTCTCGGGCATCATCACCGGCCCGAACACCACCCCCGCCACGCCCAACGCCCAAGGCTGGGACCGTTTCGCCCAAGCCACCCTGACCATCCTCTGGCACGAAGCGGTGCTGATCGCGGCCCTCGCCCTTCTGTCCTACGCCGCCTGGCACGCCGCCAACCCCTTCGGCCTTTACACCTTCGCCGTCCTCTTCTTCGCCCGCGCCTCGGCCAAGCTGAACCTCTTCTTCGGCGTCCCGCGGATCAACACCGAATTCCTGCCGCAGCCGCTGACCCATCTCGCCAGCCACTTCCGCCATGCCCGGATGAACTGGCTCTTCCCGATTTCGGTCACCCTCCTCACCTTCGCCGCCGCCTGCTGGCTTGAACGCGCCATGGCCGCCCCAACCCCTGCCGCCGAGGCCGGCCATGTCCTTCTTGCCGCCCTCACCCTTCTCGCCCTTCTTGAACACTGGTTCATGGTGCTGCCCCTGCCCGACCAGAAGCTTTGGCGCTGGATGCTTCCCGAAGTGCCCGCCGCCCATGACCCCAAACTGACCGCTCATCCCGGTCTTGCGACCAGAAAGTGATCCCCATGGACTTTGCCAGCCACTTCCAAAGCCAGCTTGACGCGCTGAAAACCGAAGGCAACTACCGCACCTTCGCCAATATCGAGCGCAAGACCGGCGCTTTCCCCCGCGCCAATCGGCACGGCGACACGGTGGACGAAGTCACGGTCTGGTGCTCGAATGACTACCTCGGCATGGGCCAGCATGCGGATGTGATCGCCGCCATGGTTGAAACGACCAAGGCCTGCGGCGCGGGCGCCGGCGGCACCCGCAACATCAGCGGCAACACCATCCAGCACCGCGCGCTTGAGGGGGAGCTTGCCGACCTTCACGGCAAGGACGCGGCGCTTCTCTTCACCTCGGGCTATGTCTCGAACTGGGCCGCCCTTTCCACCCTTGGCGCCCGCATCCCGGGGGCGATGATCCTGTCGGATGAAGGCAACCATGCCAGCATGATCGAAGGCATCCGCCATTCCCGCGCCGACAAGGTGTTGTGGAAGCACAACGACTGGCGCGACCTTGACCGCAAGCTGCATTCCGTCGGCGACCGCCCCAAGATCGTGGCCTTTGAAAGCGTCTATTCGATGGACGGCGACATCGCCCCGATCCGCGAAATTGTCGAGGTCTGCGAAGCCCACGGCGCCCTGTCCTACATTGACGAGGTCCACGCCGTCGGCATGTACGGCCCCCGCGGCGGCGGTGTGACAGAAGAGCGCGGCCTCGCCCACCGGATCGACGTGATCGAAGGCACCCTCGGCAAGGCCTTCGGCTGCATGGGCGGCTACATCACCGGCTCCAACGCCCTCGTCGACTTCATCCGCAGCTTCGCCAGCGGCTTCATCTTCACCACCGCGATCCCGCCGTCGGTGGCCGCCGCTGCCACCGCCTCGATCTGCCACCTGAAGGTCAGCGCCGCCGAACGCGCCGCGCAAAAGGCCAATGTCGCCCTCCTGCGCCGGAAACTGGATCGCGCCGGCATCCCGCACATGGCCAATGACAGCCACATCATCCCGGTGATGATCGGCGATCCGGTCAAATGCCGGATGATCTCGGACATCCTGATGGAAGACTGGGGCATCTACGTCCAGCCGATCAACTACCCCACCGTCCCCAAGGGGACCGAGCGTCTGCGCCTCACCCCCGGCCCACACCACACCGAGGCCGACATTGAAAAACTGGTCTCCGCACTCCATTCTCTCTGGAGCCGCTGCGCGATTTCCCACGCAGTCGCGTGAATTTGCACAAGCGGGGTATTGCCAAACGCCCCGTGGACAACAGTATACAGGGCCAGAGAAACCCCGGAGGATTCCATGCGTCTTACCCTTACCGCCCTTGCCCTCGCCAGCCTTGCAGCGCCAGCTTTCGCGCAAGACATCGAAGCCGGGGCCAAGACCTTCAACCAGTGCCAGACCTGCCACGTCGTCCAGAACGAAGCGGGTGAGGTGCTTGCCGGCAAGAACGCCAAGACCGGTCCGAACCTGTTTGGCCTGCCGGGCCGCGTGGTCGGCACCTACCCCGAATTCAAGTACGGTGAATCGATCGTCGCCCTTGGCGCCACCGGTCTGGTCTGGGATGAGGCGAACTTCGTCGAATATGTCCAGGACCCGGCCAAATTCCTGAAAGCCAAGCTCGGCGACGACAAGGCCAAGTCCAAGATGGCGTTCAAGCTGAAAAAGCCGGAAGATGCCGCCAACGTCTGGGCCTACATTGCTTCGCTCTCGCCGGCCCCGGCCGCCGCTGATGGCGCTGCCGCTCCGGCAGAAGGTGCAGCAACCGAAGCGGCCCCTGCGACGAACTGATCCAAGCGGTCAACTGACCACTCAGCGAAGCCCCCGGTCGCCGCGCGACCGGGGGCTTTCCTTTGCCCCGCAGCCTCTGTTGCCGCCCCCTTCCCCACACCACAGCGTCGGCCCCATGCAGGGCCTCCCCCACCCCCAGCTTGCCGTTTTCCCAAATACTTTCCGGGGCGCGGGGTGGAAAACCCCGCCACCGCAGCCGGTTGGCCGCAAGGCCAGAGGCTGCTCAAAAGGAACGCGCGGAACGCGCTCCATTTGGCACCCGTGGGACCCGGGCGCCACCGGTCCCTCAGGTCACGCCCCGTTTACGGGATCCCCGGAACGCTCCATCCGCGCCAGACGCAGGCAGTAAAAGAAACTCGCGGCCGCCATGGGCAACGCAAAAATCCAGCCCTCCCCGCCACGCATCGCCGCGCGAAGGGCATCCTGCAGGGCCGGAAGAAAACCCTTTGGCCACGTGTCTTGCATCGCCGTTATCGCTGCGGCCACAAGCAAGACTGTGACCAGCGGGGCAAGGGCAGCAAAGACCAGCGGATGCCGGGCGATGTGCCGCCGAAACACGAGGGCAGTCAGCAGCGCCAGAAGAAAGAACGGCAGGCTCAACACGATGCCGATGGTGAATGTCATCAGGACGCCCGGCAGCATCATCCCGAAAAACGCCAGAATGCGCGGCAGCAGTGTTTCAAAGAATGGGTCGGTGAAAATGCCATCCAGCACCGTCAATCCCGGCAGGACGACCAGCGCCGAGGTCAGCAATCCCACCCCCCAGGCCTGCAAGGCCAGTCCGACTTCCCGCTCCATCACCGCCCTCCCCAAGCAGGGCGAAGGCTCCGCCTCCAACCGAACCTGCAAAGCCCATGCCGGCAAAACCCTAACAAATCCTTAGCGCCTACAGGCAAGCCCTTGTTTTTGCTTGATCCTGCGCTGAAGTCCAGCGTGGACAGATCCTCAGCCCCGCAAGGTCAACCCACCCTCCGTCTCCAGAAACGCCACAACCTCTGCAACCCCCACGCCCTGCCGCACCCGCGCCATCACATAGGGCCGCCCGGCCCGCGCCCGGCGGGTGTCGGCTTCCAGAAGCTCCAGGTCCACCCCCACATGCGGGGCAAGGTCGGTCTTGTTGACGACCAGGAAGTCCGACCGCGTCACCCCCGGGCCGCGCTTCCGGGGAATGTCCTGCCCCGCCGCCGTGTCGATCACATAGATCGACAGGTCCGCCAGTTCCGGGCTGAACGTCGCCGCCAGATTGTCTCCCCCGCTTTCGATCAGGATCAGGTCCAGGTCCGGATGCACCAGTCGCAGGTCAGCCACCGCGGCCAGGTTGATGCTGGCATCCTCGCGGATCGCCGTATGCGGGCACCCCCCGGTTTCCACCCCCCGGATGCGGTCCAACGGCAGCACCTGCGCCCGCATCAGGTATTCCGCATCCTCGCGGGTGTAGATGTCATTGGTGATCACCGCCATGGAACAGCGCCCGGCCAGCGCGCGGCACAAGGCCTCGGTCAGGCTGGTCTTGCCCACCCCCACTGGCCCGCCGATCCCCACCTTCAACGGCCCGTTTTTCATGTCTTGAAGATCCTCACATCCAACGCTTCATGCCGCATCGCCGCCAGTTCCGCCCCGAAAGCGGCGGTTCCGATCGCTGTGATCTCAGCCCCCACCGCAGCCCCGGCCACCGCATGGATCACCGGATGCAGCGCGGCCAGCATCACCTGCCCCTCCGTCTGGCCCAAAGGCGCAAAGCGGGTGGCGCAGGCCACGAGGTTCGCCGCGAATGCATGGAGGTAGACGGCAATCACCTCGTCCGCGGCAATGTCCAAGGGCAAGGCCGCCTCACCCACCGCCACCGGCAGCGCGCGGGGGGCCAAGTCCCGCCCGGTCAACGCCGACACGGTGCGGGCGAAGGCGGCACCTTGCTCCACCGTCTCGCTCAGCCGTTCCCTTGATCCGGCCATCGCCCGCGCGACGGCGTCCAGCGTGGACGGGTCGTCGCCCCGCAAGGCGCAAGCCAGCAGCACCGCATCCGCCTGCCCCGCGCCATGGCGCAAGACCCCTTCGATCCAGGCACGCAAGCCCGCTGCCGTCCGCTCACCTTCGGCCATCACCGCCTCAAGCCCGTGCGAATAGGCGTAGCCCCCGGTCGGAAACGCCGGGGACAGCCACTGGACCAGCGTCAGAAGGTCAGTGCGCATGGCCCATCGTGCGGCCCAGTCCATAGGCGCCGCCTTCCGGGGTAAAGGGCGCCTGGGCCTCGGTCACCGATGCGCCAAGGCCGCGCAGCATGTCGGCCAACACATGGTCGGCACGGATCAGCAGACGGTCCGCCTCGATCTGGCAGGGCGTGTGGCGATTGCCGATATGCCAAGCCAAGCGGACAAGATCGCCCTTGATGATCAGCACCGCCTCCTCCGCTGCGGCGATTTCGACCAGCCGACCATCGGACAGCTCGAACGCGTCGCCCGCCAAAAGGTTCGTCGTCTCGGCCAGATCGACCATGAACCCCTCACCCGAGGCCATGACGAGCCGCTTGCGGCGCAGAAACCGTTCGTCATAGCCAAGCACGACCCGCGCTGTGGCAAGGCGGGGCCAGTGTCCGGCGCGGTGCAAGGTCTGGGCAACGGGGGTGGTCATCGGGCCCTCTTAGCAAAGTCTTCAGGAATCAGCGGCACTTTGGAACAGACGAACGAAGGAGGACCGTGATGATGAAACCCCGTCTTGTGCTTGCGGAAGAGCTTGAGGCGATCCGTGAGGAAATTGCCCTCTTGAAACGCCGCGAACGGACCCTCGCCTCGTTGGAGCACGCCTTTCCCAAAGTGCCCGTCTTCCGCCCGGCCTGGTCGGTGCCCAGGGTCAAGCTGTTCAGCACGGCGTCTGCCTGACCGGTCAATACAGGAAATAGCGCTGCGCAAGCGGCAACTCCCGCGCGGGTTCGCAGGTCAGAAGGACACCATCCGCCCGCACTTCATAGGTTTCAGGGTCCACTTCGATATGGGGGGTGGCGAAGTTCAGCTTCATGTCGCGCTTGGCCAAACCGCGCGTGCCTTCAACGGCGATGGTCTGCTTGGCAAGACCGTAGGCGCCCTTGATGTCAGCCTCCAGCCCCGCCTTCGAGACAAAAGTCACCGCATTGCGGGTCACACTGCCGCCGAAGGCCCCGAACATGGGCCGAGTATGCACGGGCTGCGGTGTGGGGATGCTGGCGTTCGGGTCGCCCATCTGCGCCACCACGATACAGCCGCCGATCAGCACCATCTCGGGCTTGGCGCCAAAGAACGCCGGGGACCAGAGGACGAGGTCGGCCCGCTTGCCTTCCTCGATGGACCCGATGTGCCGCGACACCCCGTGGGCGATGGCCGGGTTGATCGTGTATTTCGCGACATAGCGCTTGACGCGCAGGTTGTCGTTGTCCCCCGCCTCGCCTTCCAGCCGCCCGCGCTGGACCTTCATCTTGTGCGCGGTTTGCCAGGTACGGGTGATGACCTCACCGACCCGGCCCATCGCCTGGCTGTCGGAGGAGATGACCGAGAACGCCCCAAGGTCATGCAGGATATCCTCGGCCGCAATCGTCTCGCGCCGGATGCGGCTTTCGGCGAAGGCCACGTCTTCGGGCACGCGGCGGTCAAGGTGGTGGCAGACCATCAGCATGTCGAGGTGTTCCTCGATCGTGTTCACCGTGTAGGGCATCGTCGGGTTGGTGGACGATGGCAGGATGTTCTGCGAGCCCACGACCTTGATGATGTCGGGCGCGTGCCCCCCGCCCGCGCCTTCGGTGTGGAAGGCGTGGATCGTGCGGCCGGCGATGGCTTTCAGCGTGTTCTCGACGAAGCCCGATTCATTAAGCGTGTCGGTGTGGATCATCACCTGCACGTCCATCGCATCGGCCACCGTCAGGCAGCAATCGATGGCGCCGGGGGTGGTGCCCCAGTCTTCGTGCAGCTTCAGCGAACTGGCCCCGGCGCGGACCTGTTCTTCCAATGCGGCGGGCAGAGAGGCATTGCCCTTGCCCGCGAACGCCAGGTTCATCGGAAACGCATCCGCCGCCTGCATCATCCGCATCAGGTGCCAGGGGCCGGGGGTGCAGGTGGTGGCCAGCGTGCCATGCGCGGGGCCCGTGCCGCCGCCGAGCATGGTGGTGATGCCGGAATGCAGAGCATCATCAATCTGTTGCGGCGCGATGAAGTGGATATGGGCGTCCATCCCCCCCGCCGTCAGGATGCGCCCTTCGCCCGCGATGATCTCGGTCCCCGGACCGATGATGACGTCCACCCCAGGCTGGGTATCGGGGTTCCCGGCCTTGCCGATCTTGGCAATCCGCCCATCGAGCAGGCCGACGTCGGCCTTCACGATCCCGGTCCAGTCCACGATCAGCGCGTTGGTGATGACCGTATCCATCGCGCCTTCCGCCCGGGTCAGCTGCGACTGCCCCATCCCGTCGCGGATCACCTTGCCACCGCCAAACTTGACCTCATCCCCATAGCGCAGGGCATTGGCCGTGCCGGAGCTGCGTTCGGCGATCAGGTCCCGCTCAACCTCGATGATGAGTTCGGTATCCCCAAGGCGGACCTTGTCGCCCACCGTGGGGCCGTACATGTCGGCATAGGTCTTGCGGGATATCGTGGCGGGCATCGCAGTCTCCGGTTAGGGGCGTTCGGTCAGGTGGGCTTGCCGGGGCCAAGCTTGGCCAGACGTTTGACATTGGCGGCGGTGGTGCGGCGGACCGGTTTCATCGCGGCTTCGGCAATCGTCGTGGCCTTGGCCCCGCGCAGCGCCGCGCGGGTGGCGGCCATCGCGCCATCGGTCACGGCGGCCAGCTTTTCCTCAACCATCCGGGCGTTTTCAGCGGGGTTGACCCGCCACATCCCCGCCATCCCCAGCATCCGCATCGAGACGATCATCCCCGCCTCGGACATCATGCGGGAGTTGCGCAAGGATAGGGCCATCATCTCGGCCGGGGTCATCATGTATTTCTTCACGCCATGAACCTTTCGTCCACGGGCACACCCAAAGCTGTGACAAGGGCGTTGGTCTGGCTTGCCATCGCGATGACGGCCAGAAGTTCGCCGTGTTGTGCTTCGGTCATGCCCTTTGATTTCGCCGCTGCCGTGTGGGAATGGACGCAATAGGTGCAGCCGTTCGCGACAGAGACCGCAAGGTAAACCATCTCCTTGACCATCGGTTCCAAGGCACCGGGGGCCATGACGGTTTGCAGCCGGTCCCAGGTCGCTTTCAGCAGCGCCGGGTCATGCGCGAGGGCGCGCCAGAAGTTGTTCACATAGTCAGTCTGCCGCTTGGCACGGATGTCATTGAAGGTGGCGAGGGCCTCGGCCCCCGCCTCCTCATCGCTTAAGAGGCGAACCGTCGCCATCAGACCACCGCCATCACGCGGGCCGGGCCGCCGGTGCCGGTCTTGTGCTTCGGCGCACCGATGAAGACGGTCGCGCCCGCAGCGGGCAGCTGGTCAAGGTTGGCCATGTTCTCGATCCCGAAGCGGCCGCCGGGAAGCCAGCTGAAATGAACCGCGAAATCGGCGGAGTTGCCGGGATCAAGCGAGAGGGTGTCCACCCCGATGGAGGCCACGTTCAGCCCGGCCAGCATATCGGTCGCCGCTTTGGAAAAGCCGGGGAAAGCCAGCTTGCCATCGGCGGTATTGCGGAATTCGGGCGAGGCAACCTTGGCCCCCCAGCCCGAGTTCATCGCCACGCAAGACCCCGCCGGAATCTTGCCATTGGCCGAAACCCAGGCCTCGATATCGGCAGGCTCCACCATCGCGTTCGGGTCCTCGGCGGCCTTGGCGGTCAGGTCGATCACGCAAAGCGGGCAGACGAGTTGCTCGGGCGCAAGGTCGGCGACCGAGGTGCCGTCGGCGGTAAAGTGCAGGGGCGCGTCGATGTGGGTGCCGGTATGTTCGAAGATGGTCAGCTTCCAAAGCTGATACCCGTTGCCTTCAAACTTCACTGCCGGTTCGTACAGGATTCCGGGGTTGCCGTCGAAGGTCGGGAAGGCCCCGTCATAGGCGTGGGTCAGGTCCACGACCTTGCCCGCCGCCTGTGCCAGCGCTGGCTTCGCCGTGGTCAATCCTGCGGCCAGGACAGCCGCGGTGGTTGCCGCAGCGCCGGTGAACAGCGAACGGCGCGACAGCATGTCGGACTTGATGCTTTCGATCAGGCAGGCGTCACACATTGGTCAGTCTCCCTTGTTGATGGTGGACCAACCGTCGGCCCGCCCTGCCCTCACGTCAAGCGTCATCCCAAGGGCCCCATCACCTTCTGATTGAACCCATAGACGACGCGGGCGCCGGACAGGGGCACGAGGCGCACCTCCCGGGTCTGGCCAGGCTCAAACCGCACGGCGGTTCCCGCTGCGATGTCCAACCGCTTGCCGTGGGCGGCGGCGCGGTCAAAGGACAGGCCGAGGTTCGTTTCGGCGAAATGGTAGTGGCTGCCGACCTGCACCGGACGGTCCCCGGTATTGGCGACCATCAGGACGGTCACCTCGGCCCCCTCGTTCAGGGTAAGCGTGCCCGCAGCGGGAAATATCTCTCCGGGGATCACGGCGTCACCCCAAGCGCCAGCGCAGCCCCTGCAGCTGCGGTCAGCGCGCCCAACGCCCGCGTGACCGGAACCGCCCGGCGCAGGGCCAGGCCCGCGACAAGGCCCGCAATATGGAGTCCCGCCGTGGCCAGGACAAAGCCCGCAGCGTAAGCGGCAAAGCCCGCCGCCGGCCCCTCGGCCCCGTGCGCAAAGCCATGCGCAAGGCCGAATACCGCGATCCCCGCCAGAGCCACTGGCAAGGGCAGGCGCAGCGCCAGCGCCACCGCCCCGCCAAGCACAAGGATCGAGGCAAGGATCATCGGCTCCACCCCCGGTAGCGCGATCCCCGTCGCGCCCATGGCACCGCCCGCAAGCAGCGCGCCGACAAAGGCCAGCGGCATCGCCCACATCGCCCGCCCGCCGGTCAGCGCGGCCCAAAGGCCCACCGCCAGCATGGCCAGCACATGATCCGCCCCGCCCAAGGGATGCGCAACACCGGCGCCGAACCCCGCCTCATGCACGCCGACATGGGCCAGCGCCAGCCCCGGCCATAGAAGCGCGAGACCGATCAGCGGCAGCAAAAGGAGCCATGGCCTTGGGCGCGGCAAGGGGCTTGCTTTGGCAATCGCGGGCATCGGGCGGTCCTTTCAGCGGATGGGGTGGTGGACGGTGACAAGCTTGGTGCCGTCGGGGAACGTCGCCTCGACCTGCACCGAATGGATCATCGACGGGATCCCATCCATGCACTGCTCGGCAGTGATGACATGGGCGCCTGCCTCCATCAGATCGGCGACGGACCGGCCGTCGCGGGCGCCTTCGACGACGAAATCGGTAATCAGCGCAATGGCTTCGGGGTGGTTCAGCTTCACGCCCCGCGCCAGCCGACCACGGGCGACCATGGCGGCCAGGCTGACCAGAAGTTTGTCTTTCTCACGCGGGGTCAGGTTCATTTGGGCCTCAGATCTGCCAGACGCGCGGCAGGGGGCGGCCCTGGCGCAGGATGTGAAGGATGCGGATGATCTGGCGGCGCATAGGCCAGCCATCAGCTGCCAGAAGGCGAAGCACCGTGCGGCCCGCAAAGGCGCTGGCGGCCCCGGTCACGCCGGGTTCATCCAGCACGGCGCGCAGGGGGTCAAGCGGGGCCTCGCCTGTCATCACGATGCTGGCGAAGGCGCGTGCGCCTTGCAGTGTGGCATGTCCGCCCAGCGCCGAGGCGTCCAGCGCCAGAGGGTCGATCCAGAAGGGCTGGCCGTCGATACGGATCTCGCGCCGGTCACGAAACCGGACCTCGGCTAGGGTTTCGCCCATGGCTGCACGGCCAAGCACGACCGCCTCCAGTGCCAGACAGCCCGCACTGGGGGCAAGGTCGATGACGGTGCGGCGGTCGAGCGCGGCGCGGTCAAAAAGGATGGTTTCCTGCGGCAGCCAGTCCAGCCAGCCGCCCGTCCCGACGGTCAGCCGCACATCCATGCGGGCGGGCAGTCCGGTGGCCTTGTAGGCGCGTTCCGCCGTCTGGGTCGTGGCCACCGCGCGGCCCGACATCTCCAGCGCGAAGCGCAAATGATCGCCCGAGGTCAGCCCGCCGGAAGTGTTCAGGAACACCACCTCGCGCCCCTGTGCGCCTTCAGGCAGGATCGCCTTGGCCGAGCCTTCGGTGCGCAGCCGGACCAGGCGATCTGCGTCAAGCGTCACCAGGGCTTCACCCTTGGCGCGCTGCATCGTCTCAATCGGCTGGAATGCGGTCATTTGGCCCCCTGGCGCTGACTTTCCGCGCGGTTGGCGGGGGATGACAATGACGCCCCGGGACTGGCGGATCAGCAGGGGAAGGGATGGCCCACAGGCGCACGCTTTCCAGGCAAACCGCCCAAGAAAGCGGCGGCGCATGAATCACCCGGTGATCAGCGCCCGCACCTTGGCCACGCCTTCCGCCACCAGCCCGGCATCCCCCCGCGCCTCGACGTTCAGGCGGAGGAGCGGTTCGGTATTCGACGCCCTCAGGTTCAGCCGCCAATCGCCAAAGTCGAGCGCGAGGCCATCGGTCCAGTCCTCTGCCCGGGCCTTTGGCCCCAGCGCTGCACGCACCCGCGCCACCATCGCGGCGGTGTCGGGAACGGTGAAGTTGATCTCACCCGAGGACGGGAAGTTGCGGCGCAAGGACGCGGCAAGGTCGGCAAGGCTGCGGCCGCTGCGGGTCATCAGGCCAGCGACCAGCAGCCAGGGGATCATGCCGCTGTCGCAGGCCATGAAATCGCGAAAGTAGTGGTGGGCGGACAGCTCTCCGCCGTAGACCGCGCCACTGTCGCGCATCGCGGCCTTGAGAAAGACATGACCGGTCGGCGCCAGAACCGACCGACCGCCACCTTGGCGCACTGCATCCTCGACCGCCCAGATCACCCGGGGGTCGTGCACGATTGCAGCCCCCGGATGCAGCGCCAGTTGCGCCCGGGCCAAAAGGGCCACGACATGTTCCCCGTCCAGGAAACCGCCCTGCCCGTCGAACAGGAAGCAGCGGTCAAAGTCACCGTCGAAGGCCACGCCCATGTCGGCCTTGGCCGCTTGGACCGCAGCTTCGGTTGCGGGTCGGTTTTCCGGTAGCAAAGGGTTGGGGATGCCGTTCGGAAACCCCCCGTCCGGAGCGTGGTGCATGCGGAAAAGGTCCAACTGCGCGCCGTTCCGGGCAAGCCCCTCTGCCAGCGCGTCCAAAGTCGGACCCGCTGCCCCGTTGCCGGAATTCACCAGCACCCGCAGCGGCCCGACCGGCCCGACCAGGGCTGCCACACGCGCCACATAGGCGGCGCGCGTACCGCTGGCATCCTGAATGCTGCCGCCGGGCAATCGGTCAGGGTCGGCGTCGGCAAGCGCCTTCACTTGCGCAAAGGCGGTGTCTTCCAGCGGCACGGCGCCCGGCCCGACCAGCTTCATCCCGTTGTAATCCGCAGGGTTGTGCGAGGCGGTGACCATGATCCCGCCCCCAGCCCCCAGATGGGCCGTGGCGAAATACATCTCCTCGGTTCCGGCAAGGCCAAGGTCAAGGACCCGCACCCCTTGCGCCATCAGCCCTGCCGCCACCGCATTGGCCAAGCTGGGTGAGCTTTCGCGGCAGTCGCGCGCCAGCACCACGGCATCCGCCCCAGTCACGCGCGCAAAGGCGCCGGCGATGCGGTGGGCGGTGCCCTCATCCAGGTCAATCCCCAGACGGCCACGGATGTCATAGCGCTTGAACGGGCTCATCCGCGCAAGGGATCACCCCCGCGCGCCGTAGTAAAGGCCCACGACATGCTCGGCCTCGGCAAAGAAGAGCCAGCGGGCGGCCAAGACCCCCGCCAGATGCAGGACCGCCGCCAGCGCCAGCCCGGGCCAGCCCAGCGGCAGCAAAAGAACCAGCGCCGGCAGGATCGCGGCCAGGGTCAGCGCGATCCAGCGCAGTTTCTGCGCATGCTTGCGCCCGACGAGATGGATCATCTCACGCAGAAGGTAGTTGCCGGCGGTATGGGCCGGTTCGAACACCCAAGGTGTCCCGATCCGGTCCAGCCCCGTGGCCGTGCCCATCGTCTGCCCGGCCCGCGCGAAAGCCCCGTCACCAACGCGCCAGAGGGCCAGAAGCACCCCACCCGCCACGACGAGCGCCAAGGGGGCCAGCGCCGACCCCGCCAGAAGCGCCCCGCCTGCAAGGGCAAAGGTCAGGAACATCACCGGCGTCAGCCAATGGTGCCAGCGTGGGACGGCCTTGATCTGGGCATAGATCATGCCGGTGGTGAAGACCGTGCCCAGCGCCAACGCCGCACCCGGCCAGCCAAAGGTCCGTGGCAGGCCAAGGCCCAGCCAGTCCGACAGCGCCACCGGGGCCAGCAGGAGAAGCGTGCCGACCGAAGCCCAGGCCTCCCGGCTTAGCCAGCTGGTGCGCCATTGGCTGAAGGCTTTCAGGCCGTTCTTCGGGTTGCCAAGGTGGAACGTGGCGGCCAGCAATCCCGCGACGGCCAACCCGTAGCCAAGGCCCCACAGGAAGAACGCCGCCCAGCCGGACGGGACCAGCACCCCGAAACCCAGAAAGGCCAGAAACCCGAAGCCGAGGCCCGAGAGGGTGGAAAACAGGATGACGGAGGGTGCGGGGTTCATCCGGGCAGCTTCCCCAGCATCTTGTCCAGCCACCCGGCAACCCCGGTGGCCTTGATGTCAAGAAGGGGGGCCAAGAGGCTCGCCTCGCCCGGGCCCTTCTTGCGGGGGGCAAGGTATTTGTTCGTGGGCTTGGTCCCCATATCCGGCATGAGGTCATAGCCGCCGCGCGCGGCCACCAGCTTTGACACCTTGCTGTCAGGGTCCGCGAAGTCGCCGAAATGCCGGGCGTTCGTCGGGCAGGTGCGCACGCAGGCGGGTTCGCGGTCTTCCTCGGGCAGCGTGTCATTGTAGATCCGGTCGACACAGAGGGTGCATTTCTTCATCACACCTTGATCGGCATCCATCTCGCGCGCGCCATAGGGGCAGGCCCAGGCGCAAAGGCCGCAGCCGATGCAACTGTCGGGGTTGACCAGCACGATCCCGTCTTCAGCGCGTTTGTAGCTGGCCCCTGTCGGGCAGACGGTCACGCAAGGCGCATCTTCGCAATGCAGGCAGGAGCGCGGGAAGTTCACGATCTGCGGCGGGGCGTCGGGGACTGCGACCTGATAGGAATGAACGCGGTTGAGGAAGGTGCCCGAGGGATCCGCACCATAGGGGTCCTGGTCGGAAAGGCCGCCGCCCTGGTCGTTCCAGCCCTTGCAGGCGGTCACGCAGGCCTGACAGCCAACGCAAGTGTCCAGGTCGATCACGAGGCCCAGTTTGCGGTCTGTGGTTTGCGGCAGGGCGGTCATCGGTCGGACCCTTCGACATCCACGAATTTTCTGCGAAAATTCTGCGCCCAATTCTTCGCAGAAGAATTGTCACGCCCGCCGCCGGCGCGCGGGGGGTCGGGAAGCGGGGCGAAAGCGGGTTGCACCTCGTCGCGAGAAAGGTCCTCGGCCGCGACCCGTTCCACCCGCACGCGGCAATCAAACCAGGCCGCTTGACCGGTGATCGGGTCAGAGTTTGACAGGCGATGGCCCCCATGCTCAGCCTTGTCGGGCAGGAGTTCCGATATCAGGTGGTTCAAGAGAAACCCCGTTGTCGCCTCTGGCGCGTCCGCGTCAAGGCCCCATGCCCCCTTCCGCTTGCCGATGGCATTCCAGGTCCAGACCGTGTTCTCGTTCAGTGCTGCCATATGGGCGACCGGCACGGTGATCACACCGGCGCGGCTGGAGACTCGCGCCCAGTCGCCCTCCATGAACCCCTGCGCTTCCCAGATCTTTGTCGGCAGAAACAAGGAGTTCCGCCCCCTGATCTGCCGCAGCCAGGCGTTCTGGCTGCCCCAGGAGTGGTACATGTCCATCGGCCGCTGGGTCAGCGCGTGGACGGTGTAGCCGAAGGCCGCATCCTCGTCCCCGAAAGGCGCGTACCAGATCGGCAGGGGGTGCATCGCCTGTTTGAGGCGCGCGCGCAGGTGGTCGGGCGGCTGGCGGGGACCGAAGCCCTCGGCGGCCAGCTGGAAGCGGCGCATCGGCTCGGACCAGATGTTGAAGAGGTAGGGCTGCGGCGTCTCATAGAGGCCCAGCTTCACCGCCCAATCCTGATAGGCGGCGTTCCAGGGCTTCATGAAGGCCGCCTCTTCCGGCACATGCGCCTGATGGAACGCGCCGTTTTCGATGTAGCTTGCCATCTGTTCAGGGTTCGGCGCCCCGCGTCCTGTGGCGGTGCCGTCCCCGCGAAAGCCCATCAGCGGCCCGACACCCGGGCGGCGCTGGTGGTTCACGATGTAATCGGCATAGTCCTTGAACTTCGGGCTGCCATCCTCGGCCACCATCCCCGGCAGCCCAAGCCGCGCCCCAAGGTCGAGGAGCACTGACTGGAAGCACCGCACCTCGCGGTCAGGCTCCACCACCGGCCAGCGGATCGCGTCTCCTGCGGCGTCAGGTTCGGAGATCGGGCGGTCAAGAAGGCTGATGCAGTCGTGGCGTTCCAGATAGGTCGTGTCGGGCAGGATCAAGTCGGCAAAGGCCACCATCTCGCTGGCATAGGCGTCGGAGTAGATAATCCGGGGGATCAGGTATTCGCCGTCAGCGCCGGTTTCGGTCAGCATCTCCATCACGCGGGCGGAGTTCATGGATGAATTCCACGCCATGTTGGCCATGTAGAGAAACAACGTGTCGATCCGGTAGGGATCGCCCGCATGGGCATTCGGGATCAGCATGTGCATGAGGCCGTGGGCCGAGAACGGGTTTTCCCAGCTGAAGGCCTTGTCGATCCTGGCGGGGGAGCCGTCGGGCAGAAGACACAGGTCATCCGGCCCCCGGACATAGCCGAGATGGGGACCGGTCAGGGGCTTGCCGGGCGTGGTCACGAAATGCGGCGTCGGGTGCGCCTCAATCGGCTTGGGGTATGGCGGTTTCAGCCGGTAGCCGCCAGGCGTTTCCACCGCGCCAAGGATGATCTGGAGGAGATGCAGCGCCCGCGCGGTCTGGAAGCCGTTGGAATGGGCCGAAATCCCCCGCATCGCGTGAAAGCTGACCGGGCGGCCGGGCATGCCTGCGTGCTTGTTGCCGCGAAAATCCGTCCAGGGGCGGTCAAGCGTGATCGCCTGATCGAAGGCCACCTCCGCCAGTTCCGCCGCCAGCTGCCGGATGCGCAGCGCCGTCACGCCACAGCGCGCGGCCACCGCTTCGGGCGCATAGTCCGGCTTCAGGTATTCCTCGACCATGTGGCGGAACACCGTCCGGTTGCCCTGCCATTCGGCCCCAAGGTCGGGCTGCACGCCCTTCCCGTCCCAGGGTGCCGGGTGACCAGACGTCTTGTCGATCACGAAGGGCTGGCTTTCGGCATTGCGGACGAACAGGCCTTTCTCTGCCCCCTCCGCCCCGTTCACCAACAAAGGCGCGTTGGTCCATTGTGCCAGATAGTCGAGGTCGACCTGCCCCGCCTCCAAGAGGCAATGGATCAGGGACAGGATCAGCAACCCATCGGTGCCCGGCGTGATCCCGATCCAGTCATCCGCCACCGCCGAATAGCCGGTGCGGATCGGGTTGATGCTGATCACCCGCGCGCCGCGTTCCTTCAGCTTGCCCAGTCCGATCTTGATGGGGTTCGAGTCATGATCTTCGGCCACGCCGAACATGACGAACAGCTTCGTCCGCTCCCAATCCGGCTGGCCGAATTCCCAGAAAGCCCCGCCGATGGTGTAGATGCCCCCCGCTGCCATGTTTACCGAACAAAAGCCCCCGTGCGCGGCATAGTTCGGCGTGCCGAAGTTCTGCGCCCACCAGCCGGTGAGGGATTGCGACTGGTCACGCCCGGTGAAGAACGCAAGCTTCTCCGGCGCCGTCTCGCGCAGGGGTTTCATCCAGGAGACCGCCGTCGTCAGCGCCTCCTCCCACGAGATCACTTCGAACGCGCCCGATCCGCGTGGCCCCACCCGCCGCAACGGCGCTTTCAGGCGGCTTGGCGCGGTGACCTGCATGATGCCGGAGGCGCCTTTGGCACAAAGGACACCCTTGTTGATCGGGTGATCCCGGTTGCCCTCAATATACGTGACGACCCCAGACTTAAGGTGCACGTTGATCCCGCAGCGGCAGGCGCACATGTAGCAAGTCGTCTGGCGAATCTCGTCCGACACGGGGCGCGACAGGTCAATCTTCGGCTGGTCGTTCATGCGCCCTCCCCGGCGATGACGGCTTGCGCCTCCAGTGCAATCTGACGCTCCTCGTCCGCCGGCACAATCCAGATAGCGACATGGCTGGTCGGATCGTGCAAGGTAGTTTCGTTCCGGCCATTGGCGGCGGGGTCGGAAGATACTCCCAGAAAGGCAAGGCCGGACAGGATTTCCTTCCGCATCCAGGCGTCGTTCTCACCGATGCCGCCGGTGAAGACCACCGCGTCAAGACCGCCCATCGCCGCCACCATTGAGCCCGCATGTCGCACGGCCCAATAGGCGAAATGCTCCAGCGCGAACTGCGCTTCGGGCGTCCCGGCGGCATGCAGGCTGCGCAGGTCGCTGGACCCGCCAAGCCCCAGAAGCCCGCTTTCCCGGTTCAGAATGGTCTTGGCCCGGTCCAGCCCGTGATCCTCAACCAGCCGCAGGACAGCGTTGCCGTCGATCTGGCCGGTCCGTGTGCCCATCGTCAGCCCGTCCAAGGGCGAATAGCCCATTGTGGTCGCAACCGAACGCCCGTTCACAATCGCGCAAAGCGAGGCGCCGTTGCCCAGATGGCAGGCCAGAAGACGCCGCGGCAGGGGCCCGCGGGCCGACAGGATGCGCACCAGGGCTGCGTAGCTTAGCCCATGAAAGCCATAGCGACGGATGCCCCGTGCCCGCTCCGCAAATGGCAGGGCGTAGGCCGTGGCCACCTCGGGGTTCGTGGCGTGAAAGGCGGTGTCGAAGACGGCGTATT
Organism: Rhodobacter sp.; assembly: GCA_027489175.1. Lineage (GTDB taxonomy): Bacteria > Pseudomonadota > Alphaproteobacteria > Rhodobacterales > Rhodobacteraceae > Tabrizicola. The sequence continues at coordinate 8,967 of JAIYAE010000008.1, read as the reverse complement.
GCGGCAGGTCCGGCATCAGCCGCGCAACGGCTTGAATTCCCACCAAAGCCGCGGGGTTATGCAGCGGGGCAAGGGGCACGGCTGCGGTGATTTCGGCGTGGATGTCCGGCGTGATCCGGCAGGCCGCCGTCAGCCTTGGCCCGCCATGCACCACCCGGTGCGCGGCACCCTGCAAGGCCGAGGTCGGGATGCCCGTCCGCCGCAGCGCGCCGTCCAAGGCTGCGGCGTGACCATCGCTGCCGATCTCTTCTGCCGCCTCACGCGCCACCAGATTCGGCCCATCATAGACTGCCAGCTTTAGCGAAGAGGAACCGGCGTTCACAATCAGCAACATCAGATCAGCGCCTTCCCCAGACCCAGAAGCGCAAGCCCCGCCAGCAGCACGATGGCAAAGCGCCGAAATTCTTGCGGGTCGGTGCCAAAGAAGTGCCGCCCCCCCAGCCAATTGCCCAAAAGCGTCAGCGGCAGGGCGATCAGCGCGGCCCAAAGCGTGTCCCAGCTGACCAGCCCCGCGTACCAGTAAAGCGGCGCCGAGTAGATATCGAGAAGCGGGAAATAGGCGATCAGAGTGGCGCGGAAGACGTTTGCGGGCATCGGCTGCGCCGCAAAGAAGGCCGCAACCGGCAGCCCCCCCATTCCCGGCGCGTTGGCAAGGCCCGAGACCAGGCCCGCGACCCCGTTCCCCGCGCCTGCAACCTCGGCCCGCAGCCGCCAGCCTGCCAGCAGCACCCCGCACATCAGAAGGACATAGCCCGACACCACCGCCCGCGCGGTATCCTCACTGACGCCGGTCAGAATCCAAAGGCCGATGGGCAGCCCAATCGCCGCTCCGCCCAAAAGCCACCAGACCCGCTTCCAGTCCACATCCGGCCCGGCCCCCTTGGCGGCCTGAAGCGACATGACCGTTTCAAGGATGACCACGACGGCGACGAAATTCAGCGGGTTGGTCACAAGGCTTGAGGCCGCAATCAGCAGCGCCGAAAAACCGAACCCCGAATAGCCCCGAACGAACCCGGCGATCAGGCAGGCCGCGCCAAGCCAGGTCAGCGCGCCCGGGCCAAGGTCAAAAGGCATCAGACGACCTGCGGCCGCATGTCCGCCTTGGAAATCCCCGCCACCTCTACCGGTTTCTTCATCGCGTCGCGGCGGAAGGGCTCGCCCAGTTCCTGGTTGATCAGCGCCTCGATCAGCGTGGTCTTGCCTGCCATCTGGTCGGTGATCGCCTGCCGCAGGGCAGCCGTCAGCTCGTCCATCGTCCGCGCCTGCACACCCTGCAAGCCGCAGGCCTTGGCGATCCCGGCATAGCTGACCTGGGTGTCCAGCTCCGTGCCAACGAAGTTGTCATCATACCAAAGGGTTGAGTTCCGCTTTTCCGCGCCCCACTGGTAGTTGCGGAAGACGACCATGGTGATCGCGGGCCATTCCGGCCGGCCGATGGCGGTCAGTTCCGTGACCGCGATGCCAAAGGCTCCGTCCCCGGCAAAGCCCACGACCGGCGTATCCGGGCAAGCGATTTTCGCGCCGACAATCGACGGCAGGCCATAGCCGCAGGGGCCGAAAAGACCGGGGGCAAGGTATTTCCGCCCTGACTCAAAGGTCGGGTAAGCGTTGCCGATGGCGCAGTTGTTGCCGATGTCGGAGGAGATGATCGCCTCACGCGGCAGCGCGGATTGAATGGCGCGCCAGGCCATCCGGGGGCTCATCCAGTCGGGCTTGGCCTTGCGCGCACGGTCATTCCACGAGGTGCCGGGGTCATCTTCCTCATGGTCCATCGAGGAAAGGGCCTGCGCCCATGCCGATTTCACCTGAGCAATGCGGGCCTTGCGTTCCATCCGCGCATGGTCACCGGCGGTAGGGGCAAGTCGCGCCAAAACCGCCTCGGCGACCTTTTTCGCGTCGCCGACAATGCCAACAGTAACCTTTTTGGTCAGCCCGATCCGATCCGGGTTGATGTCGACTTGGATGATTTTGGCCGTCTTCGGCCAGTAGTCCAGCGCGTATCCGGGAAGCGTTGAGAACGGGTTCAGCCGGGTACCCAAACAGAGTACCACATCCGCCCCGGAAATCAACTCCATTGCGGCTTTCGACCCGTTGTAACCAAGGGGTCCCGCGAACAAGGGATGGCTGCCGGGAAAGGCGTCGTTGTGCTGGTAGCCGACGCAGACCGGGGCATCCAGACGCTCGGCCAGCGCCATGCTGGCGGGGATCGCGCCGCCCAGAACCACGCCCGCGCCGTTCAGGATCACCGGAAATTTCGCGCCCGACAAAAGCTCTGCCGCTGCAGCAATCGCCGCCTCACCGCCGGCCGGCCGCTCGAACTCCACCATCGCGGGCAGTTCAATGTCGATCACTTGCGTCCAGAAATCCCGTGGCATGTTGATCTGCGCCGGGGCGCTCATCCGTTTGGCGTTCAGGATGCAGCGGTTCAAGACTTCAGCCACGCGGGAGGGGTCGCGCACTTCCTCTTGATAGGCCACCATGTCCTGGAAGAGGGCCATCTGCTCCACTTCCTGGAAACCGCCCATGCCGATGGTCTTGTTCGCGGCCTGCGGGGTCACTAGGAGAAGTGGCGTGTGGTTCCAGTAGGCCGTCTTGACCGCCGTGACGAAGTTGGTGATCCCCGGCCCGTTCTGCGCGATCATCATGCACATCTTGCCGGACGCGCGGGTAAACCCGTCCGCCATCATCCCGCCCGAGCCTTCATGCGCGCAGTCCCAGAAGGTGATCCCGGCCTTGGGGAAGATGTCCGAGATCGGCATGAAGGCCGACCCGATGATCCCGAACGCATGCTCGATCCCGTGCATTTGAAGCACTTTTACAAAGGCTTCCTCGGTCGTCATCTTCATCGTGGGTCTCCATCCTGATACAGGCTCGCAAAGCCGTTGCAACGCACCCTACTGCCGCAACCAACCTGACCTTAGGGCCAGTTCTCACGCCACGCTATATCCAGGGCAACCCTCGCCGTACAACTCCCTTCCTCGGCAGCGCACGGCGGCGCGGAGCGACGCAGTCATCGACGAGCGGTCTGCCGATCAACACGCTGCCGCAGAAGCCCGACCAGCCAAGGCTGGCCTCACCGACCACCACGTTGCGCGCGACGCAAGACCGGCCGTTAAGCCTTACCTGCCACAGCTTGAACCGCGCCCGTAGGTCAGCGGCCCCTTCATCTCCGCGCCTCAGGCGGCAAGGCCGTTCAAGTCTGGGCCTCTCACCGCAGCGCTTGGCCAATCCGTGCGATGCCCTCGGCAATCTTCGGCAACGGGATCGACGAATAGGCCAGCCGGTAGAAGTTTCTTGGCCCCTCGCCCGCAAAGAAGGCCCGGCCCGGTTCGATCAGCACCCCGTCGCCCCGCAGGCGCAGCGCCAGGTCTTCGGTGTCCACCCCCTCGGGCGCGCGCATCCAGAAGCTGGAGCCGCCAAAGCCGCCCTGCCCCGCAACTTCCAACCCTTCCGCCGCAATCGCTTCGGCCATCACCTGACGGCGGCGGCGATAGGCACCTTTCATCCGGTTCACCAGGGCGTCGTAATGCCCAAGGCCCAGGAAATAGGCCATGGTGCGTTGGATATGGCCGGGTGGGTGCTTCAGCATCAGGCCCCGCAAGGCCCGCGCTTCAGCGATGAACCCCGGCGGCCCCACCAGATAGCCCAGTCGCAAGCCCGGAAACACCGACTTGGAGAACGAGCCCGCATAGATCACCCGCCCGCCCCGATCGAGGGATTTCAGCGCCGGCGCAACGGGCTTGAGAAAGCTCATCTCGAATTCGTAATCGTCCTCGACAATGACAAAGCCCTGCGCTTCGGCCGCGTCCAGCAGTGCGACCCGCCGCTCAACCGGCATTGTCGCGTTGGTCGGGCATTGGTGCGATGGCGTGACGAAAACCACATCCGCCGCCACCCCGTCAACCGGCAGGCCCATGGCGTCCACATCGACCGGCACCGCCGTGGCCCCGACCGCCGCCACCACCGACCGCCAGGCGGGATAGCCGGGGTTTTCCACCCCCGCCCGCCGCCCCGGACCAAGGAGCAGCGTCGCCGTGATCCACAGGGCGTTCTGCGCGCCCAGCGTCAGCAGCACCTCATCCTCGCGCGCGGCGATCCCCCGGCGCGGCAGGATCGTGCGCAGCAGTTCCTGCACCAAAAGCGGGTCATCGCGTTCGTAGTAATCGCTGGTCAGGGCGGCAATATCCCGCTTGCCCAAGGCCCGTAGCGCGCATTGCCGCCAGTTCTGGTGGTCAAAAAGGGTGGGGTCCGCCTGGCCGTAGATGAAAGGATAGGGGTACCGGTCCCAATCTTCCGGCCGGGCCACCTTTGCCATCCGGCTGAACCGCCCGCCGGTCAGGGCGCGAAACTCCACCGCTTCCGCGCGGGGGGCTGCGGCGGGAAACTCGGGCGCAAGCGGGGCGGTTTCGGACACGAAATACCCCGACCGCCCGGCCGAGGTCAGATAGTCCCCCGCAACAAGGTCGGCATAGGCCAGCGTCACGGTGATCCGGCTGATCCCCAGATGCGCGGCCAGCCCGCGCGACGACGGCATCCGCTGCCCGGGACGCAAGCGCCCGGCCAGAATGCCTTGGGTGACCATGCTGCGGATCTGCTGCTGCAGGCTGCCCGCGGCACCGGGCGTCAGGTAAAAGGCTTCGACAGGAATGGCCATCAGCACCCGGGTCCAGTGACAGCCCCGGATCAAGCCGCAACCGTTGCCCGGAAGTCAAGCGCCCCCTCCGCCCATCCCCCTGCGGCATCAAAACGGTTGAAACCTGCGGCGGCAGCGACTACCTCAGGAGGGCCGGAATAGTCCGCCTGCCTTGGGGCTTTGCTGCGACGGCGTAAATTGCAGCAACCGCCCCGATCCCGGCAAACCAGACAGGCCTTGATGCCCGAAAGACCCGCCTCCCCCCGCCCCGCGCCTCTGTCGGCCCGCGACTGGTTGTCCGTGCTTGCCCGGTACCGCGAACCCTCGACCCGCCGCAGCCTGTGGGAGCTGGGGGTCACCCTTGTGCCGTTCTTTGCGCTTTGGGCGCTGGCCTGGATGGCTTTGTCCGTCAGCCCCTGGCTCGCCCTCGGTCTGGCGATGCTAAATGGCGGCTTTCTGGTGCGGATCTTCATCATCCAGCATGACTGCGGCCACGGCGCGTTTCTGGCGAACCGGACGGCGCAAGACTGGCTGGGCCGTGCTTTGGGTGTGCTGACGCTGACGCCCTATGCGGTCTGGCGCCGGACCCATTCGATCCACCACGCGCATCACGGCGACCTTGACCAGCGCGGGATCGGCGATGTGCTGACCCTGACGATTGAGGAATACCGCGCGCGAAGCTGGTTTGGGCGGTTGATGTACCGGCTTTACCGCAACCCGGTCGTGCTGTTCGTCCTTGGTCCCAGCTATCTGTTTTTGCTGCAAAATCGCCTGCCATTCGGCCTGATGAAATCCGGCTGGCGCTATTGGACAAGCGCGATGGGCACCAATGCAATGATCGGCATCGCGATTGGCCTGATCGTCTGGTTCGGCGGCCTTTGGCCGGTGCTCTTGATCTACCTGCCCACCTCGCTGATCGCGGCGACGCTGGGAGTCTGGCTCTTCTACGTCCAGCACCAGTTCGAGGAAACGCACTGGTCGAAGGGCGAGGATTGGCAGCTTCATGATGCGGCGCTGGAGGGGTCGTCCCACTACATCCTGCCGCAGCCCCTGCGCTGGTTTTCCGGGAACATCGGGATCCACCACGTCCACCACCTCTACTCCCGCATCCCGTTCTACCGCCTGCCCGAGGTGATCCGCGACCATGCCACCCTGGCCGAAGCCCAGCGCCTGACCCTGCGCGAGAGCCTGCAATCGGTACGGCTGCACCTCTGGGACACGGTCGAGGGCAAGCTGATGAGCTTCAAGGATGCCCGCAAACGCTATGGCGGTGCGTGAGGGTTTCGGCCCCGACTCCCCGGTTAAGAAACAGTTACGTCGGAAAAGTTCAGGGGGGCCGCAACGGCCCCCTTCTGCATATCTATGCCTCTGAGAACGCTGGATTTACCGGGCGGTTTTTGGGGTGGAATTGGCGTCTTCTACCCGTCTTCATCCTGTCTTCCTTCCGTCTCTACGCGCGTGGAGATCACAAGGCGTTAACCATGCCGGTCGAATCGCGCAGGATCGGCAAGAAAGAAGTCGGGGCAAGCCCCGACCTACGGTGATGACACAGGGCAGCGCCCGACCGCCGGGTGGGCGAGCAACGCCTGTTCTAGGTACTTTATGGTGCAACCCCTCCCCCCGCAGTTCTGCTGGTGAGGTTGCAAAGCGCCCGCCCAAGGGGGCGGTCGGGCGCTGCCCGGCGGCGCTAAAGCGCCTTGATTCCGGGCGAGAAAGGATCAGCGGTCCGACGAGCCGTATAGGCGCCGAAGCTCCTTTGACAGCTTCAAAGCCTTCTCTTGAGCTTCAAGTTGCTTTCTTGCGTCTGACTTGCGTTTCAGCACTCGCAGGAACGCAAGTTCCTCGGGCGGTGGGCTTTGAAGGTCTTCCATAACCAATTCACCTCTTAACGGGAGAAACCTGCCGCTGAAGCATATCAACGGAGGTCTCTCAGTAGACCTATGCACTCGCATTTTCAGGGTTTTGGCAGAGGCCATCGCCTCTGCCATCGCCTGACGGTTCAACTTAGCCAGCCGGGGGCTCAAAGCCCCCGGCCAGCGCCCGCCCCGCCCATGGCGGGCGCTTCTCGCCCGCCGGGACGGGCGCTGGCCTCTGTTGTGCTGGCTGAACCGTTTCCGGTGGAGACGTCACGCGCGGGCGGGGCGACGCGGGTCGCGTCGCTGATCCCGCCCGGACTGTGGGGTTTACCCAAACACCCGTCCCAGCGCCGCCCCGATCGCGCCGGTGATCTGGTCGATGTCGTCCTTCGTCGCGATAAGCGCGGGCGACAGGCACAGGGTGTTGTTGAACCCCGGAACGCTCCGGTTCGTCGCGCCGATGATCACGCCTTGCGCCATGCAGTCGGCGACGACGGCTTGCACCTTTTTCTCCTCGGCAGGCTCACGCGTGCTGCGATCTGCCACCAGTTCAGCCCCGAGGAACAGGCCCTTGCCGCGGACCTCGCCGATGACCTTGTGCTTGTCCATCAGGGCCGAGAGGCTGTCCAAAGCGTAGTCGCCCATCGCGACGGTGTTGGCCAGAAGCCCCTCGCGTTCGATGATGTTCATGTTCTCCAGCGCCGCTGCCGGGCCTGCGGTGCAGCCCCCGAAGGTGGAGATGTCGCGGAAGTAGCTCATGGGGTCCGAGGCGTCGTCCTTGAACAGGTTGAAGACGGCTTCGGTCGTCACCGTGCAGGAGATGGCGGCGTAGCCGGAGGCGACGCCTTTGGCCATCGTCACAAAGTCCGGCTGGACGCCGTAGTGCTGGTAGCCGAACCAGGTGCCTGTGCGCCCCACGCCGCAGACAACCTCATCAATATGGAGGAGGATGTTGTATTTGCGGCAGATTTCTTGCACCCGCTCCCAATAGCCGGTGGGGGGCACGATGACGCCGCCGCCTGCGGTGACGGGTTCAAGCACAAGGCAGCCGATGGTGTCGGGACCTTCGCGCAGGATCACCTCTTCGATGGCGTCCGCCGCGCGCTGACCGTAGTTTTCGACATCCCACTGCTTGCGGTATTCCAGGCAGTGCGGAACCTCCACGAACCCGTCCGGGAACGGCCCGTACTGGGCGTTGCGCTGCTTTTGCCCGCCAGAGGCGAGGGCTGCGATGGTGGTGCCGTGGTAGTCCCGCTCACGATACAGGATCTTCCATTTCTTGCCGCCGTGATGGCGGTGCGAGATCTGGCGGACCATCTTGTAGACCTTCTCGTTCGCCTCAGACCCCGAATTGGAGTAGTAGACGCGCGTCAGGCCAGGCATCTTTTCGATCAGGCGCTTGGCGAAGATCGAGCCCGGAATGGACCCTGCGGCCCCGGCGAAGTAGTTCATCCGGACCAGCTGGTCGCGCACCGCATCGGCAATGGATTCGCGCCCGTAGCCGACGTTGACGGTCCAGACACCGCCCGAGACGGCATCAAGGTGTTCCTTGCCCTTGGCGTCCCAGACGCGCATCCCCTTGCCTTCGACGATGACACGGGGGTCGACGGTTTCGTATTGCTTGTGCTGGGAAAGATGGTGCCAGACATGGGCGCGGTCAGCCTCGACCACGGATGCGATGTCGTTCAGTCCTGCAAGGCCTTCCATGGCGCGTCCTTTCGAATGATTACCCCCCATCATCGGGGATATGGCCTGCAGACCTTAGGGCCAGAGCGCGCCACCTGCTATAGCCAGAACGCGGCCCTGCGGCAGGAAAGCGGGTTGAGGTAGGAGCGTGGGCGCTAGATACCTGTGATGGTTGGATAAGGATGCGCGCCGGTGCTGCAGGTTGATCAGGTCATGAAATCCTACCAGACGGCGGAGGGGCCGGTCCGGGTGCTGGACGGCGTCACTCTGGCGCTTGGGGTGGGGGAGAGCCTGGCGCTGACCGGGGAGTCGGGCAGCGGGAAAAGCACGCTTCTGCATCTGGTGGCGGGGCTGGATGCGGTGGACGGGGGCGCGATCACGGTTGGCGGGACGGCGCTGGCGGGGTTGGACGATGCGGGGCGGGCGGGGTTGCGGCGCGACCGGATCGGGCTGGTGTTTCAGCAGTTCAACCTGATCCCGTCCCTGACCGTGGGCGCGAACCTCGCGTTTCAGGCGCGGCTGGCGGGGCGGTTTGACCGGGAGTGGTCGGCGCGGCTGGCGGAGGGGTTGGGGCTGACCGGCCTTCTGGCGCGGTATCCCGAGCAGCTGTCGGGCGGCCAGCAGCAGCGCGTGGCCATCGGGCGGGCGCTGGCGGGGCGGCCGGCGCTGATCCTGGCGGATGAGCCGACGGGGAACCTGGATGAAGCGACGGGCGATGCGGTGATGGGCCTAATGCTGGGGCTGGTGGCCGAGGCGGGGGCGAGCCTTCTGATGGTCACGCATTCTGAACGG
>JAIYAE010000030.1 GCA_027489175.1 Rhodobacter sp. | reverse complement strand
TGTCCAATCATTGGTCATTCGGCAGCGATCCCTTCCATCCGGTCTTCCAGCTCATCCGCCGCGCGTTGCAGGGCGGCGAGGGTGGCTGCATCCGGGGTCCAGTAGTTGCGGTCCGACGCTTCAAGAAGGCGACCCGCCATCCGGACAGAAGCTTCGGGGTTCAGGTCGGCAAGGCGCTTGCGCATCGCTTCGTCGAGGACGAAGGTTTCCGACAGGCGCTGATAGACCCAAGGGTCGACATGGCCGGTGGTGGCCGACCAGCCCATGGTGTTCGTGACATGCGCCTCGATCTGGCGCACGCCTTCGGCGCCGTGGCGCAGGAGACCTTCGTAGAACTTCGGGTTCAGGCTGCGGGCACGGGTTTCCAGGGCGATCTGGTCCTTCAGGCTGCGCACCTGACCACCGCCGCGCGTCTGGTCGCCGATGTAGACCGGGGTATCCGCGCCTCCGCCATGCGCGCGGCGGACGGCACGGGCCACCCCGCCCAGCGTATCGAAGTAGTGGTCGACGGATGTGACGCCCAGTTCCACCGATTCCAGATTCTGATAGGCCAGGTCCACGTCACCCAAGGCCTGCTGGAGGAGTTTCGCCTGCTTCACCGGCTTGCCGTTGCGGCCATAGGCAAAGCTCTTGCGGGCCTCATAGGCATCGGCGAGTTCATCCTCTTCGCCAAAGGCGGAAGAGCCGACGAGGGTGTTGACGTTCGCGCCATAAGCACCTTCGGCGTTCGAGAACACGCGCAGGGCAGCGGTTTCAAGGTCCACGCCCATCGTTTCCGCGTAAGCCAGCGAATGGGCGCGGATGAAATTCTGGGACAAGGGCTCATCGGCGCTGGCGGCCTTGAAGGCAGCTTCGGCCAGCATCCGGGTCTGCAGGGGCAGAAGGTCGCGGAAGATGCCGGACAGGGTCATCACCACGTCAATCCGCGGGCGGCCAAGCTCGGCCAGGGGGATCAGGTCGGCCCCGCAGAGCCGGCCGTAATGGTCAAACCGCGGCCGCGCGCCCATCAGCGCAAGCGCCTGGGCGATGGGTCCGCCATCCGATTTGATGTTGTCGGACCCCCAGAGCACCAGCGCCACCGATTGCGGCAGGGTGGGGTGGGCGTCAAGGAGGCGCTGCGCCTGAGCGGCCCCATCGGCCAGCGCAAAGGCGGTGGGCATGCGGAACGGGTCAAAGGCGTGGATGTTGCGCCCCGTTGGCAGGATCGCGGGGCTGCGGATCAGATCGCCCCCCGGCACCGGGGCGATGTAGCGGGCCGAGAGGGCGCGCAGAAGGCCCGGGATTTCCGTGTCTTGCGCCATATGCCGGGCGGCCTCGGCCCGCGCCTCTTCGGGGATCAAGGACAGGAGTTCCGCCATCGCCGCCGCATCCGGGGTGCGGCCAAGGACGTGGAGGCCGTCGGTGATGAGGGCACCTTCGGTTTCAAGAAGCTTCAGCCACAGCGTGTCGACGTCGCCCTTCAGGTCCACGGCCTTCGCCTGCTCCATCGCCAGGGCTGCAAGCTCGGCATAGTCGTTGGCGTCAACATCGGTCGCGCGGAGGCGGGTGAGGGTGTCCTTCAGGTCGACAAGACCCTTGTAGAGGCCCGCGCGGGCAAGGGGGGGCGTCAGGTGCGTGACCGTCACCGCGTTCGACCGGCGCTTGGCTAGCGTCGCCTCGGACGGGTTGTTCGCGGCGTAAAGATAGACGTTCGGCAGGTTGCCGATCAGCCGGTCGGGCCAGCATTGCGCGCCAACCCCGGCCTGCTTGCCCGGCATGAATTCCAAAGCGCCATGCATCCCGAAGTGGAGGAGGACATCAGCCCCGAAATCTTCGCGGATCCAGCGGTAGAACGTGGTGAAGGCATGGGTCGGCGCGAAGCCCTTTTCAAAGAGCAACCGCATCGGGTCGCCCTCATAACCGAAGACCGGCTGGAGGCCGACGAAGACGTTGCCGAACTGCTGGCCTAGGACGTGAACACCGCGCCCATCGGTCTGGATGCGGCCAGGGGCGGGGCCCCAGGCGGCCTCAACCTCAGCCAGCCAGGGGGTCTTCGCCACGATCTCGGCGGCGGGAACGGTGGCGTGGACGTTCGCGGGTTGGCCATGGCGGGCGGCGTTGCCGTGGAGGACGGCCTCCCGCAGGGCCTCGACGCTGTCGGGCGGTGTCAGGTCGTAGCCTTCCGCCTTCATTGCGTGCATCGTGTTGAAAAGGCTTTCGAACACGCCAAGGTAGGCGGCGGTGCCGGCGGCACCTGCATTGGGCGGGAAGCCATAGAGCACAATCGCAAGCTTGCGGGTGGCGGTCTTGGAGCGGTGCAGATGCGCAAGGCGCGCGACCTTGTCGGCAAGCGCCTCGATCCGTTCGGGGCAGGGCGCCATGGCGCGGGTCTCAGCCGCCTCAACCGATGCAGGTTTGCAGTTGCGGCCGCAGCCGTTGCAGCCTTCGGGGTCGTGACGACCGGCGAAAACGGTGGGGTTGGTCGCGCCGTCAATCTCGGGCAGGGCGATCAGCATGGTGGTCTCGACCGGGCCGAGGCCACCGGAGGCGGCTTGCCACTGCGCCAGAGACTGAAACTCCAGCGGGTGGGCCGCGACATAGGGCACGTCAAGCGCCGTCAGCGCCGCAACCGCCGCTGGGCTGTCGTTGTAGGCGGGGCCTCCGACCAGGCTGAACCCGGTCAGCGACACCATCGCATCCACCCGGCCGGTGAAGTAGGCGTCAATCGCGGGGCGGCCATCAAGGCCCCCGGCGAAAGCGGGCAGCACGGCGATGCCCTTTGCCTCAAACGCGGTAATGACGGCGTCATAGTGGGCGGTATCGGCGGCAAGGATATAGCTGCGCAGCATCAGAAGGCCGACCGTCGCCGTCGCCCCTTTCGGGCGTGGCATGTCGCGGGCCTCGGTGGTGATGCGCGCCTTCAGCGACGGGTGGTAAAGACCCACTTCCGGATAGTCGACCGGGGCCGGGGCCGCAGAACCCTTCCAGCCGTGCTTGGTCGCGTAGCGGCCGATCAGGAAGCGGATCATCGCTTCAAGATTGTCGTCCGAGGCGCCAAGCCAATATTGCATCGACAGAAACCAGGCGCGCATGTCCTGCGCTTTCCCGGGGATCCAGCGCAGGATCTTCGGCAACCGGCGCAGCATCGCCATCTGCTTTTGGCCCGAGCCTGCCCCGGGCGCTTTCGTTCCGCGCAGCTTTTTCAGCAGCGCCATCGCGCCCGAGGCGGGCTTGGACATGTCCAGATCGCCCATCTTGGTCAGCTTGACGATCTGCGGGTCAGCGATCACGCCGACGAAGGCATCCAGCCGGTCACGCACCTGCAAAAGGTCTGGCAGGATGGCGGTGATGTGTTCCTCAATGAAGAGAAGGTTCGCCACGACGATATCGGCCCCGGCCACGGCGGCCTTGGCCCGGGCGAGGGCCGAAGGGTTTTCGGCCCATTCGGCAGCGGCGTGAACGGAGACCTCGATCCCCGGGAAATCCTTGGCCAGACGCGGCGCAATGCGGGCGGCGGGGCCTGCGGCATGGGAATCAAGCGTGAGGATTACAAAGCGATAGGACGGCGCGCGCGGCGCCCGTTTCGGGGCAGCGCCGCCCACAAGGGCCTCAATATGGCGGTCATCGCGCATAATGGGCCTTTGCTTCGTAAAGGGTGTCGATGCTGATCGCCGTCACACCCTTGTCAGCCGCGAATTTCTCGGTGTTCCGTTTCGCCTTGCCGCGCACGAAGAAGGGGATCTTCTTCAACTCGCGTTCCGCATCGGCCAGCCAGATGACTTCGCCCGTCACGGGCTCTGGTTCTGGCGTATTCATACTGGCGGAAATATCCCCGCCGGAGGCTTCCACCTCGGCAACCAGTGCCTCGGGCCGCGCACTTGCCTTGGCACCGTGATGGCTGGGGCCGGCGGCGTCGTGAAACTCGAAATCCTCGCGGAACATGGTCAGGAGGTGTTCTTCCAGTCCCATGACCAGCGGGTGAACCCAAGTATCAAAGATCACGTTCGCGCCTTCAAACCCCATCTGGGGCGAATAGCGGGCAGGGAAGTCCTGCACATGGACGGGGGCCGAGATCACCGCGCAGGGGATGCCCAGACGCTTGGCAATGTGACGCTCCATCTGCGTGCCAAGGATCAGCTCGGGCTGCAGGCGGGCAATCTCGGCCTCAACCTCAAGGTAGTCATCGGTGATCAGCGCCTCCAGGCCATAGGTCTTGGCGGCGGCGCGGACCGGGCGGGCCTGTTCGCGGTTGTAGCAGCCAAGGCCCACAACCTCGAACCCGATCTCACGCGCGGCGATGCGGGCGGCGGCGATGGCGTGGGTGCCGTCACCGAAGATGAAGACGCGCTTGCCCGTCAGGTAGGTGCTGTCGACCGATGCTGCGTACCAGGGCTGGCGCAGGCCGGTTTCGGCCGGAAGGGGCAGGCCGGTGATCGTGGCAACTTCGGCCAGGAAATCGCGGGTGGCGTGGGTGCCGATGGGGACGACGCGGGTGAAGGGCTGGTTCAGCGCCTTTTCCAGGTGCCGGGCGGCGGTTTCGGCCGTTTCGGGATACATCAGCACGTTGAAATGCGCGGCCCCCAAGCGGGCGATGTCGGCGGGCGTTGCATCCAGGGGCGCGCAGACGTTGACGGTGATGCCCATGGTGCCAAGAAGGCGGGTCAGTTCCGTCACATCGTCGCGGTGGCGGAAGCCAAGGGCGGTCGGGCCGATCAGGTTGCAGGTGACGCTTTCGGTGCGTGCCATCGGCTTGGCGAGGGCTTTGACGATTTGAAAGAACGTCTCATCCGCGCCGAAGTTTTCCTTGCGGCTGTAAGAGGGGAGGTCCAGCGGAATGACCGGGATCGGCAGGTTCAGGGCTTCGGCCAGACCGCCGGGATCATCCTGGATAAGCTCGGCAGTGCAGGATGCCCCGACGATCATCGCCTGGGGCTGAAAGCGGGTGTAGGCGTCGCGGGCGGCGTCCTTGAAAAGGTTCGCGGTGTCAGCGCCGAGGTCGCGGGCCTGGAAGGTCGTGTAGGTAACCGGCGGGCGATGATTGCGCCGTTCGATCATCGTGAAGAGAAGGTCGGCGTAAGTATCGCCCTGCGGGGCGTGGAGGACGTAGTGCAAGCCCTTCATCGCGGTCGCGACACGCATCGCGCCGACATGGGGCGGGCCTTCATATGTCCAGAGCGTCAGTTTCATTCCGCAGCCTCCGGCGTCAGAAGCGCGTGGCGGCGCAGGGGGCGTGCGAAAAGGCCAGCCAGATCAGCGGCTTGTTCGTAGAAGTGGACCGGGGTGAAAACAAGCTCGATGGCCCATTTGGTGGCCAGCCCCTCAGCCTCCAAGGGGTTGGCAAGGCCAAGGCCGCAAACGGTCAGGTCCGCCCGCGCTGCACGGGCGCGGTCAAGCTGGAGTTCGACGTCTTGGCCTTCGGAGATCACCGGGCCTTCCGGCAGAAGGGCGAGTTCCGGGGCCATCAGCTCACGGTGCAGATAGGGGGTGCCGACCTCAACCGGGATCATGCCGCATTCGCGGGCCAGGAAGCGGGCGAGGGGGATTTCCAGCTGGCTGTCGGGGAAGAAAAAGATCGACTTGCCGCGCAGGGTTTCGGCCACGGCGGCCACGGATTTTTGCGCGCGGGCGCGGGGGGCGGCAAGGACGGCGTCAACGTGGGTGCGGTCAAGGCCAAGCGCATCGGCGACCGCGTGGAACCAGAGGGTGGAGCCTTCCGCGCCAAACGGGAAGGGCGCGGAGATTGGCGTGGCGCCGCGCTTGATCAGGGCGGCGTGGGTCGCGCCAAGGAAAGGTTGCACCAGGATGAAACGGGTGTTCGGGCCCACGGCGGGCAGGTCGGTTGACCGGCGGGCAGGCAGTGTGCGGACCGGGCCCGCGCCCATGGCGGCCAGCAAGGATAGCATCTGGTCTTCGACCACATCCGGCAGCGCGCCGACGACGAGGAGTTCCGCCGCTTCGGTGTGCGGCAGGCCGGGAACCATGGAGGCGAGGCAGGCGTCTTCGCCTTCGGTAAACGTCGTCTCAATCCCGGAGCCGGAGAAGTTCAGCACCCGCACATTCGGGGCATGGATTCCATCCAGCCGTTCCGCCGCGCGGGCAAGGTCGATCTTGATTACCTCGGATGGGCAAGAGCCGACAAGGAACAGCTGCTTGATGTCCGGGCGGCGCGACAGAAGGCGCGCGACCTCACGGTCCAGCTCCATATTGGCGTCCGCAAGGCCGGCCAGATCCTTCTCTTCGAGAATCGCCGTGCCGAAACGCGGCTCGGCGAAGATCATCACCCCGGCGGCGGCTTGCAGGAGGTGGGCGCAGGTGCGGGAGCCTACGACAAGGAAGAACGCGTCCTGCATCTTGCGGTGCAGCCAGATTATCCCGGTCAGACCGCAGAACACCTCACGCTGGCCGCGCTCCTTAAGAACGGGGGTGTCGGTGCAGCTGCGGAACGGTGTATCCAGGCTCATGCTGCGACCCCTTGGTTTGAGGCCTGATCCAGCCGCGCCAGGCGCAGCTTGCGCA
The DNA here is from genome assembly GCA_027489175.1 of Rhodobacter sp. Lineage (GTDB taxonomy): Bacteria > Pseudomonadota > Alphaproteobacteria > Rhodobacterales > Rhodobacteraceae > Tabrizicola. Next base: position 51,251 of record JAIYAE010000030.1, on the reverse strand, counting down.
GGAATTGCCCGGCGTTGATGACGTAGGTGGCATAGGCGGCCAGCGTCACGAACATCAGCTGATGCGGGGACATCGACCCGGTCCACAGCGCCCAAAGATACAAGGAATGCAAGGCGATGACGGCGAAGCTGAACACGTCTTCCCAGAAGAAGGCGGGGGCGAAAAGATACTGGCCGAAGACCACTTTCTCCCAGATCGCGCCGGTCACCATGATGAGGTAGAGGAACCCGGTCTTCACGAGGATCGAGATGGTTGCAGCAGTGTAGCCGTCCCCCGTCCACAGGAAGCGAAGCACCAGAACCAGCGACACCGCGAAGGCCAGAAACTGCGCCGGGGCGAGAATGCCTTGCACCAGTGTCCAGGGTGACGCATCACGCCGGGCGCGCTGTTCGGCGGTGTAGAGCCGAGAGCCCGTGCCTGCCGGCAAGCTTGTGGTCTGGGTCATCTGCATTGAGCTTACGTTGTCCCCAAGGTGCTGTCACAAGCGGTGATCTGTCGCCAAGACTAGACAGGTCAGCGGAAGTGTCAATCAAAACTTACACACCTGTGGGCCAGAGGCTGCCGCGGGTCTTTGGTGCACAACCGCCGAAAAATCGTTGAAATGCTGAGAATTTCAGCGATCTCGGCGGTGATCGGCGCATGGAGTGCTGGCTTTCCGTCAGAAGTGTCAATTTGCTTTGACATTGCCCCGACCATGGCGGAAAGTGATGGAAACGCTGCGTGGGATGATCCCGGCGCGGCCCTGGGCTGAAGGCCGGCAATCACGCCGGGCGCGGTCCGGTTGGAGTGGCGGAATGCGCGACAGCCAGCATGGCGGGCCCATCGGGCGCAGCACGGACGATTTGTCCGCTCTGGCGCGCACCGTGGTTGCCCGTCTGGTTGCGCGGGGCGGGCGGGTTTCGCGCGCGGCTGACCCCGATCTGGTGGAGGCCATCACCCGGGCCGTCGGGGCGGGTGATCCGGCCCTTTTTGACGCGCTGCGCCCTGACCTGCGCCGGGCTCGCATTGGCGACATTGACCTTGTCGACAGCTACTTTCCCGCCGTGGCGCGCCAGTTGGGGTGCGATTGGGCCGAAGACCGCGCCGGCTGGGCCGAGGTGACCATCGGCATGGCGCGGCTACAGTCCCTGGTGCACCAGATCGGCCTTGATTGGGATGGCAGCACGTCGGCGGATGCGGAATCTGTTCTGGTGATCCTGCCGGATGGCGAACAGCACAGTTTCGGCGTGCAGGTTCTGGCCGGGCAGTTGCGGCGGCAAGGTCTGGCCGTTCATCTGCAAATCGGCCCCCGGCCGGCCGATTTGCGCAGACTGGTGCAGGACCGCCATTACGACTGCGCGCTGATCTCGGTCGGCAGCGAAGACCGTCTTGACCCTGCCAGAAAGCTTGTCAAAACGCTGAAGGACGGCTCTGAGGGTCGGCTTTGGGTTGCGGTAGGGGGGGCAGTGCTGGACCGCGAAGTAGATGTGCTTGGCCTGACCGGCGCGGATATGGCCACCAATGACCCGTCCGAAGTGCTCGGGGGTGCGGCGCTTGCTGCAGGCCGGCAAGTTCAAGTTCAGGCCGGGATGGTGGAGGCAACCGGAAGCCGGTTGGCAGCGCTGTGACCACGGACGGTCGACACCTGCTCAGCTCGGGCAAGTTGCCGGTGCTGCCGCCAGACCTGATGACCGAGATTCTCAGCACGGCGGCGGATATCACGCTGCTGGTGGCCCCGAGCCTGCGCATCGTGGCCGTGCTGGTGAACCCGTCGCACCGGGCCTTTGGCCAGTTGACCGACTGGGAGGGGATGCAGCTTCCCGATATCCTGAGCGAGGAAAGCCAGCGCAAGCTGGCCCTGCGGCTGGCCGATCTTGACGGCGGGCGGCGCGGGCTTTCGGTGGAACTGAACCACGCCTCGCAGCAAAGCTGGGATTTCCCGGTGCGCTATTCGATGCACCGGATGGGGCCGGATGGGTCACTTCTGATGCTGGGCCGCGACTTGCGCCCCCTGGCCGAAGTGCAGCAGCAACTGGTTACCGCGCAACTGGCGCTCGAGCGCGACTATGAAGCGCAGCGCGAGCTCGACACCCGCTACCGTGTCCTGATGGAGATGACGCGCGACCCGGTGATGCTGGTGTCGATGTCGTCGGGCAAGATCACCGACCTCAACCCCGCTGCGGCGGGCCTGCTGGGTGGGACAAGGCCCGAACTGATCGGCACCGCCGTCGCGCAGGAATTCGACGGCCGCCGCCGGGGAGAGTTTCTGGAAGCCCTGTCCAATATGGCCACCGCCGAAGCCACCGCCCCGGTCGAGGTGACGGCGCGGCGGTCGCAGCGCCGGGTGCTGGTGACTCCAAAACTTTTCCGGGCGGCGGGCGAACGCATTCTTCTGTGCCTGATCGACCCTGCCGACCGCGCGCCGCAAGCCTCGGACGAGCTGGGCGAAAACCTGCAGCGCCTCTATCATGAAGGCGTTGACGGGATCGTCTTTGCCGATGCCGATGGCGTCATCCGCGCCGCGAACGAGGCTTTCCTGAACCTGACGGATGCCAGCGGCATTGCTGCCGTGCGTGGCCGGTCGATCGCGGATTACCTTGTGCGCGGGCAGGTCGATCTGCGGGTGCTTCTGGACAACGTCAAGCGCACTGGCCAGATCCGGCTTTACGCCACGCGCCTGACCACCGATTTTTCCGGCCAGATCGCGGTGGAACTGTCGGCTAGCTGGTTGAACGACCGGCCCAATCCGGTGCTGGTGCTGGTCATCCGTGATGCCAGCCGCGCCGAGACGCTGCGACGCGCGAACGGTGGCATGCCGGATGAGGGCTCGCGGTCGGTGATGGAGCTGGTGGGGTCCTCCACCCTTAAAGACATCGTCGCCGAGACCACCGATGTGATCGAGAAGATGTGCATCGAGACCGCGCTGGAGCTGACGCGCAACAACCGCGTTGCGGCGGCGGACATGCTGGGTCTGTCACGCCAGTCGCTTTATGTGAAGCTGCGCAAATACGGCATCCTGAACCGCGATGGCGAATAGCCCCGCTTCACGCCCGTTTGACCTAAATCAATGAAAAGCTGCGGCGCGCCTGTCAACTTTGGTTGACATAGGGAGAGCCGCCATGCGCATCGTCTTCGTCCATCCGAACTACCATTCCGGCGGGGCCGAGATTGCTGGGAACTGGCCGCCCGCCTGGGTCGCCTATCTGGCGGGGGCGCTGAAGGCCAAGGGCTTTGACGACATCCACTTCATCGACGCGATGACGATGCATATCCCAGCGGAGGAGCTGCGCAAAAGGCTGGTGGAGTTGCAGCCGGATATCATCGGCGTGACCTCGATCACCCCGTCGATCTACGCCGCTGAGGAAGTGCTGAGGATCGCGGCTGAGGCGGTGCCGGGGGCGGTGCGGGTGCTTGGCGGGGTGCATGCGACCTTCATGTTCCGTCAGGTCCTGTCCGAAGCGCCCTGGGTCGATGTGATCGTGCGGGGCGAGGGGGAAGAGATCATGCTCGCCTTGGCTGAGGCCGTTCGCGATGGCCGTTGGCCGGAGGATCGGAGGAAAATCAAGGGCCTCGCGTTTCTGGATGGCGATGAGATTGTGGCGACGCAAGCAGCCCCTACCGTCAAGGACCTTGACAGCATCCGCCCCGACTGGACGCTGATCGACTGGCCGCATTACATCTACATTCCCCTTGGCGTGAAGGTCGCCATCCCCAACATGGCGCGGGGCTGTCCCTTCACCTGCAGCTTCTGCAGCCAGTGGAAGTTCTGGCGCGACTACCGGGTACGTGACCCGAAGGCCGTGGCGGATGAGATTGAGGATCTGGTGACCAACCACGGCGTCGGCTTCTTCATTCTTGCCGACGAAGAACCCACCATCAACAAGAAGAAATTCGTCGAATTCTGCCAGGAGCTGATCGACCGCGGCCTCAACGACCGGGTGAAATGGGGCATCAACACCCGCGTCACCGACATCTACCGCGACCGCGACCTGCTGAAATTCTACCGCAAGGCGGGCCTTGTCCACGTGTCCCTGGGCACCGAAGCAGCGGCGCAGTTGAAGCTGGACCTCTTCAACAAGGAGACGAAGGTCGAGGAAAACAAGGAAGCGATCCGCCTTCTGCGCGAGGCGGATATCTTCACCGAGGCGCAGTTCATCGTCGGCCTCGACAATGAGACGCCGGAGACCCTGGAAGAGACCTTCAAGATGGCCTGGGACTGGCAGCCGGACCTGGCCAACTGGTCGATGTACACGCCCTGGCCCTTCACGCCCCTCTTTCAAGAGATCAAGGATCAGGTCGAAGTCTTTGATTTCTCGAAATACAATTTCGTCACGCCGATCATGAAGCCCGCAGCGATGACGCGGGGGGAACTGCTGGATGGCGTGATGAAGAACTACCGCCGGTTCTACATGCGCAAGGCGCTTTTCCACTACCCTTGGCGCGGGACGGGGTTCCGCAGGCGCTATCTTCTGGGCTGCCTCAAGGCCTTCCTCAAGGCCGGGGTCGGTCGCACCTTCTATGACCTTGGCAAGGCGGGCTATTGGGGGCCGCAGACCAAGGGCAAGGTGGATTTCCACTTCGACGAAACCCGCACAATCGCCGAGGCGCAGGTCGCGGACTGGGAGGCCAGCGCCGACCGGGTCGCCAAGCACAAAGAGCGGCAAGAGGCGGTGCGCGCCCAGATGAAAGAGCGTGCGAAGGGTCGTGCAGTGCCCGACCTGACGCCCATGGCCTGTGGTGGAAGCCGGGAGCAGATGCAGGAACCGGCGGAATAGATGGACGGCGGGTTCCCCCATCCGGGTGAAGGGGCGCGGATCGGGCCGAACGCCATCCTGCAGTTGGTGGCGGTGCTGGACGATCAGCTTGGCGGGGCCGCGCGCGACGGGGTGATGCAGGCGGCGGGGCAGGTGGTTCCTCCGCCAGATGCGGGGATGTGGCCCGAAGCCGCCTGCCGCGCGGTGCATCTGACGGTGTATCGTGATCTGCCCGACAAGGCCGACGCGCTGATGACCCGCGCCGGCACTGCCACCGCTGATTACATCCTGGCCCACCGGATTCCCGGCCCGGCCAAGGCGCTGATCCGGGCCTTGCCCGCGCCCCTTGGCGCAAGGCTCTTGACCGCCGCGATCACCCGCCATGCCTGGACCTTTGCCGGATCGGGGCGCTTTGCGGTGACCGCGCATCGCCCGGTGACGATAGAGATTGCCGACAACCCGTTAAGCCCGGGTCTGGGGCGACCCTGCCATTGGCATGCCGCCGTCTTCACCCGGCTGTACCGGGCTTTGGTCTGGCCCGCGGCCCGTGTCGAGGCGACCGAAGACCGCCGCATCAGCCGCTTCGTGATTCGTCCGCGCTAACCGCTACTCATCATGCCCAATTGTGGCCTCTTCGCCGCCGCCAGCGAGGACTGACCGCAGGGAGGGACGAGCGGCCCCGATTTACTGCCCCCCGATTCCCGCCCCCCGCGACAAAGCAACGCTTGCTTGGCGGGCAACTGTAATGTTTAATTGACACATGACTGTCAGCTCCATCATCCCCGTCCGCCAGTATCCTGAACCGCGCGCCATGCTGCGGCTGATCAAGCCGATCACCTGGTTCCCGCCGATCTGGGCCTTTCTGTGCGGTGCCGTGTCTTCGGGCATCCCGCTTGGCGCGAACTGGGCCACGGTCGTTCTGGGCATGGTGCTGGCCGGCCCAATCGTCTGCGGGATGAGCCAGGCCGCGAATGACTGGTGCGACCGGCATGTCGATGCGGTGAACGAACCCGACCGGCCAATCCCCTCGGGCCGCATCCCCGGCCGCTGGGGGTTGTGGATCGCGCTGGCGATGACGGGGCTGTCGCTGGCGGTCGGCTGGCTGCTTGGTCCCTGGGGCTTTGGCGCAACCGTGGTCGGCGTGATCGCCGCCTGGGCCTATTCGGCCGAGCCGATCCGGCTGAAGCGCAATGGCTGGTGGGGTCCGGGGCTTGTCGGCCTGTCCTATGAAGGTCTGCCGTGGTTCACTGGCGCGGCGGTGCTTTTGGGCACGGCCCCAAGGTTTGAAGTCGTCATGATGGCCGCCCTTTACGCCTTTGGCGCGCATGGCATCATGACGCTGAATGATTTCAAGGCCTTGGAAGGCGACCGTCAGCATGGCGTGCGCTCGCTTCCCGTGGTGCTGGGGCCGGAGGTTGCGGCCAAGATTGCCTGCACGGTGATGGGCATGGCGCAGGCCCTGGTCATCTGTTTCCTGCTGGTGCTGGACAAGCCCTGGCACGCGCTGGCGGTCACGGCCCTTCTGGCAGCGCAGATTATGGCGATGCGGGTCCTGTTCCGTGACCCCAAGGGCAAGGCGCCCTGGTACAACGGCACCGGGGTTGTCCTTTACGTCGCGGGCATGATGGTCACCGCCTTCGCGTTGCGGGGGCTGGCATGACCCTCAGCTGGACCCAGATCGCGCGGCTGGGTCTGGTGCAACTGTGCCTTGGCGCGGTGGTGGTGCTGACGACCTCAACCCTCAACCGGCTGATGTCGGTCGAACTGGCGCTGCCGGCCATGCTGTCAGGCGCGCTGGTGGCGCTTCATTCTTTTGTGCAGATCACCCGGCCCAGCTGGGGCTTCTGGTCTGACGCGCAGGGCAACCGCACGCGGTTCATCATCGGCGGGATGGCGATTCTCTCCTCGGGCGCGTTCCTGGCGTCGCTGATGGTGGCGCTCGGGATCGCCGGGCAGGGGGTTGGTCTGGGGCTTTCGGTCCTGGCCTATGTGCTGATCGGGCTAGGGGCCGGGGCCTCTGGCACCTCACTCCTGGCGCTTCTCGCCAGTGGCTGCGCGCCAGAGCGGCGGGCTGCGGCGGCGACGATCACCTGGCTGATGATGATCTTCGGGATTGCCGTCACCAGTGGCGTGATCGGTGCGCTTCTGGACCCCTATTCCCCGCAGCGCCTGATGGTCATCGTGGCCGTCGTCACCCTTGGCGCCGTGGCCCTGACCGCCGCCGCCATCTGGGGGATCGAGCGCAAGGTCATCCCGACCCGCCTGCCCGATGAGACCCCCTTGATCAAGGGCCTGGCCGAGGTCTGGTCCGAAACCCGCACCCGGGTCTTCACGTTGTTCATCTTCCTGTCGATGACCGCTTTCTTCCTGCAGGAACTGATCCTTGAACCCTATGCGGGCCTTGTCTTTGCCTACACCCCCGGCCAATCGACCAGTCTTTCGGGCGCGCAGCATGGCGGTATGTTTGTCGGCATGCTGGCCGTGGGCATCGCGGTGTCGTTCCTGAAGATCGGCACGCTGCGGATCTGGGTCACCGCGGGCTGCGTCGGGTCAGCGGTGATGCTGGCGCTGATCGCCGCACTTGGGCAACTTGGCATCGGGTTCCTGACCCCGGCCGTCACGGTGTTGGGCGTCTTTTCCGGCATGTTCGCCATCGCCTCGATCGGGGCGATGATGCAGCTGGCGGGCCAGGGGCGTTCCGGGCGTGAGGGCACGCGGATGGGTGTCTGGGGCGCATCGCAGGCCATTGCGCAAGGCCTTGGCGGCTTTGCCGGGGCGGCGCTGGTCGATGTCTTGCGCGTTTCTGGCGACACGGCGGATGCCTTCGGCCTGGTCTTCGCGGCCGAGGCGGTTCTGTTTCTTGCGGCGGGCCTCATGGCCTGGCGGATCATCGATGGCGGTCGCCTCAGCGCCCGCTCCCCCCAGCTGGTTCCGGGAGAATGACCATGACCTATGACGTGTTCGTGGTGGGCGGCGGGCCGTCCGGGGCGACGGCGGCGGAAGACCTTGCCCGCGCCGGAAAGCGCGTGGCGATGCTGGACCGCGATGGTCGGATCAAGCCCTGCGGCGGTGCGATCCCGCCCCGCGCCATCAAGGATTTCGCGATCCCGGATGAATACATCGTCGCCAAGGTGAACACCGCGCGCATGATCTCACCCACGGGAAGGTCCGTCGATATCCATATCGAGAACGGCTATGTCGGGATGGTGGATCGTGAGCATTTCGACGAATTCCTGCGCGTCCGGGCAGTGAAAGCCGGGGCGGACCGCCTGACCGGCACCTACCTGCGGATCGAGCGTGATAGTGCCGGCACCCATGTCGTCTGGCGCGACAAAGCGTCGGGTGAGGAACGCCGCAGCCTGACGCGCCTGATCGTCGGGGCCGATGGCGCGCGGTCCGTCGTGGCCCGCGATGAGGTTCCGGGCGGCGACACCATCCCTTACGTCATCGCTTATCATGAGATCATCAAGGCCCCCGAGGCGCTCGCCGCCGCCAACGCCGACTATGACCCCGGGCGCTGCGACGTGATCTATGACGGCCGCATTTCGCCTGACTTCTACGGCTGGGTCTTCCCGCATGGCGCGCAGGCCAGCGTTGGCATGGGCACCGGGATTGATGGCGTGAACCTGAAGGAAGCCACCGCCGCGCTGCGCGCCTCGGCCGGCCTGACGGGTTGCGAAACCATTCGCCGCGAAGGCGCACCGATCCCGCTGAAGCCCTTGGACAAGTGGGACAATGGCCGCGACGTGGTGCTTGCGGGCGATGCTGCCGGGGTGGTGGCGCCAAGTTCGGGTGAGGGGATTTATTACGCCATGCTGGGGGGCCGGGTGGCCGCCACGGCGGCGCAGGCCTGCCTCGCCTCAGGCAAGGCCCGCGACCTGAAACTGGCCCGCAAGCTGTTCATGAAGGACAACAAGACCGTGTTCAAAGTCTTGCGGTCGATGCAGGACGCCTATTACAAGTCCGACGATCGGCGCGAACGCTTTGTCAGCCTCTGCCATGACGTGGATGTGCAGAAGCTGACGTTTGAGGCTTACATGAACAAGAAACTTGTCGCCGCGCGGCCCCTGGCGCATCTGAAGATCGGGGTGAAGAACGTGGCGCATCTGATGGGCTGGGTGAAGCCCGGCTGGGTCTGACGATGGACGGCACTCTTGAGGAAATGATCCCCGTCTGGGTCGATGGCCGCTTGCAACCCCTTGGGAAGCTTGAGGTTCACCAGCGCGGGTTGCGACACAAGGCAGTGTCGGTCTTCGTGCTGGACGGCCCACGGGTCCTGATCCAGCAGCGCGCAGCGGGCAAGTATCATACGCCGGGCCTTTGGGCCAACACCTGCTGCACCCACCCCCGCTGGGAGGAAGACCCCGCCACCTGCGCCATTCGCCGCCTGCGGGAAGAGCTTGGGATCACCGGCCTATACCCCGCCTTCGCGGGCCGCGTCGAATACCGCGCCGACGTGGGATCAGGCCTGATCGAGCATGAGCTGGTCGATATCTTCGTCGCCGAAGCCGCAACTGATCTGCGCATCCAGCCGAACCCGTCCGAGGTGCAGGCCGTGCGCTGGGTCGACCTTTACGACCTCTCGGCCGAGGTCTTGCGCACGCCCGACCAATTCACCCCCTGGCTGCGGATTTACCTGACCGAGCATATGGACCGCATCTTCGGTGCGCTGGCAGGAAGCCTGCGCTAGCCGTTTGGACCCAAATTCCTTCGAAGGAATTTGGCAAAAGTTTTCGAAAACTTTTGCCGTTGGCCCGAACGGTCAGCGCGCCAGCCAGGCGGTGATCGCCTCTGCCACGGCCCCGGCGTGGTCTTCATGCGCAAGGTGCCCCAAGGCCGGCAGCTCCAGATAATCGGCGCGGGGCAGCATCGCCGCCGCCGCTTTCGACACGCGCGGCGGCACGATCCTGTCGCCCGCCGTCGCCAGAAGCAGTGTCCGCACCGCCAGTTGCGATGCCCGTGCCATCAGCCGGTCAATCCGCCACTGTGCCATCATGCCCAGCGTACCATCGACATGATCGGCCTTGCGCACCAGCGTCAGGTATTGCGCCACGCCTTCGGCGTCGAGGGGCGATCCGGTCCCATCCAGAAGGCTGCGGATCTTGCTTTCCGTGCCCCAAAGCCGACTGATCACGGACGGCACAAACGGTGTGAGCGACAAGGCCCGCGCGAGGAGGGGGAACAGGAACCCCGCCGCACCGTCAAACTGCCCCAGCGCTGCGTTGATTCCCACCACCGCCCGCAAAGGGATGAGGGTGGACAATTGCAGCGCCAGCGCCGCCCCGGCGGAATGGCCGATCACCACCTCGGGCTGCCAGCCTTCTTGCGCGAGGAGAGTGGCAAGGTCTTCGGCCATCGGCTCGATCCCAAAGCGGGTGCGGCTGCCGGCGCGGGTAAACCCTTGCCCCGGCAAGTCCGGCACGATGCAACGCCAGCCAGCCAAGGCCGGGATCAGGTGGCGGAAGGAATGGCCCGAGGCACCCGCGCCGTGCAGCAGCAAGACCGTGGGGCCGGTCCCGTGATCAATCACGCACCAGTCATGCGGGCGGGCGCGGATCTGGCGCGCCTCGGCCCGGAACGGCCAGTCGGGGGGAAGGGTGTTCGGCATTCAGCCAGCTTCCATCGGCGCCAACGCCGCCTCAAGGGCTGATGACAGGCGCTCGGCGGTTGCGCGGGGCAGGGGCAGGTAGGCCGCCCCGAGAATGGCTGAAAGCGCGCGCAGCCCGTCTTGCGGGCGGTTGGCGGTGTCGATCACCACGCCCGGGAAACCGGCCCGACGCCAGGCTTTTGCCGCCACCTCGGCCTCGGCCTCGGCCCGCGCGCGGCCTGGTGTGCCGTCGAGTGCGATATTCGCCCGTCCGTCGGTCAGCAATGCCAGCACTGGCGTCAAGCCCTTGGCGCGGGCGCGGATCGCCGTCTCTTGCGCCATCTGCAGGGCGGCCGCCAAGGGAGTGCCCCCACCCCCAGGCAGCCCAGCCAGCCTGCGTTTGGTCTGCACCAGGGACCGCGTCGGCGGCAGGATCAGTTCCGCCCCCGCCCCACGAAAGGCGATCAGCGCCACATGGTCGCGGCGGGCATAGGCGCGGGCGAGGAGGAGTTCCACCGCTCCCTTCGCCTCAGCCAATCGCGCCAATGCGGCGGAGCCGGAGGCATCGACGGCGAAGATCAGCACCCTTTCGTTCCGCTCCTGATACCGCCGGATGCGCAGGTCGGACGGGCGGATGTGCACCAGCCGGTCCTGCAGGGCCGTCTTGCGGCGCATCCCCTGCCAAGGGGCCGCGGCGCGCAAGGTGGCGATCAGGTCCAGCCGCAATCCCGCCGAGGGCCGCCCCGGCCGCGCTGCAAGGGGCCGCCCGTGGCTGTGACCCGGTCGCGCCTCACCCGAACCGGTGGCCCCCCCGGTCGCGCGGGCGGCGCGGGCGATAGCAAGGCGGTCGAGAAGTGCTTCGGGCAGGGCGGCGCGGACAGCCTCCAGCACCAGTTCTTCCGGGATGTCGCCGGGGTCGGGGCGGCTGTCGCCGTCGCTATCGCCTTGGGTTTCTGGCTCCTGGGCTGGCGGGGGCGGCGTGTCCCCGGCCTGAGGCCAGCGTGTGGCGCGGTGGGCGAAGACGAGTTCGGCGGCGGTCGTCACATCCTCGGCCCTGACGCCCTGATGGCCGCGTAGCGCCGCGACCACCCGTGCCAGCCGCAGGGCCAGAAGCGGAGCGCGCAAGCTGTCGATGCCAAGGCTGATGGCCACACCGGCCAGCGTTCTCGCGGCCTTCGGCGGCACCCGCAGCCGCAGGAAGCGCGCGCGGGCTTCGATGATCTGGGCATGGTCCAGGGCCAAAGGCAACGCCTCGGACAAAGGGATATCCTCAAGCGAAAGGAACATCGCTAGCCGGTCGGCCAAAGCGGCGGGTAGCGCCTCTTCCGCCTCGGCCCCTTCGTCCAGCGCCAGAAGGCAGTGCTTCGGTGCATCCAGTGCCTGCGCCAGCCGGGCCGCCAAGCCAGCCGGGCAGCGTTCCGCCATGGTCAGGACCAGCGCGGACGGTTCGGCCAAAAGCCCCAGGGTGCGCACTTGCCGACCCTCTGCCAGGGTCGCCGTCAGATCGAGGCCGCCAAACAGCGCCTCATCCCCAAGGGAGGGATGCAGGCGGCGCAGCGGCAGGGGCAGCGCGCCAAAGGCCCCGGTCACCGCATCGCGCACGGGGCCTGATCGCGCCCGCAGCCAAAGGCCGCCCAGACCCGCCGGATCAACCGCCAGCGCCATCAAGACCAGACGCACCCTTTCCCAGGCGGGTGAGGACACGACGGGATCGGCAATGGCAGACATCTCGGTCAGGGCAAGACCTCCGCCAGCGTCCGGCCCACGCGGGCAGCCGATCCCGCCTCATCCAGGGGGTCACGGCGCAGGCGGTGCGACAGGGCCATCGGGGCGACCCGGCGCAGATGGGTGCGGCGGACGGTGGTATCGCCTTCGAATGCCGCCAAGGCGCGGGCGGTGCGCAAAAGCGTCAATTCGCCCCGCAGGCCATCGGACCCCAGCGCCAGACACAGGGCCGCGCAGTCGTGCAGGACGACGCCGGGGGTCTTCAACTTCGGCAAGGCTTCACGTGCCGCGAGGATCTGGTTGCGCAGGCCTGCATCCATCACCCGCCAGGTCTTCATGAACTTGTCGTATTGGTTTTCATAGGCATCGCGGCGGCGGATCACCTCGACCCGCGTCTCGATGTCCTTGGGCGAGGTCACTTCCACCGACAACCCGAACCGGTCCAGAAGCTGCGGGCGCAACTCGCCCTCTTCCGGGTTGCCCGAGCCTACCAGCACGAACCGCGCCGGGTGGCGGATCGACAGCCCCTCCCGCTCCACCACGTTTTCGCCGGACTGGGCGACATCGAGGAGGAGGTCCACGATGTGATCCTCAAGCAGGTTCACCTCGTCGATGTACAGATACCCCCGGTTCGCACGGGCCAGAAGGCCAGGCTCAAACGCCTTTTCCCCGCGCGTCAGGGCGCGTTCGATGTCCAAAGCGCCGACCACCCGGTCTTCGGTCACGCCAAGCGGCAGGTCGACCACGGGCGTGGGCTTGGTGATGATCCGGTCGGTCACCCCTTGCGCCCAATCGGGGGAAAGGTCGCGGCGCGGGGCGTTGATCGGGCAGCCTTCCACCGCCTCGATTGGGGGGAGGAGGGCCGCCAGCGCGCGCACCGACGTCGACTTTCCAGTGCCCCGGTCGCCAAAGACCAGCACGCCGCCAATTCCGGGGTCGATGGCGGTCAGGATCATCGCAGACTTCATATCCTCTTGCCCGACGATGGCCGAGAACGGGAAGGGCTGGCGGGGGGTGTGGGGCTTGGTCATCGGGGGCCTCATTCGGCAGGGCTAGAGGTCTGGGGTGACCAGGGGCAGGCGGATCGATCGGGGACGACAGCGGATGGCGCCATCGCCAGGGCGGCGATGGTGTCAGGTCCGTCCTTTGACGTGAGAGTGGGTCGGCCGCCAGCACGATCGGTATCCGCCAGGAGAGGCCCGCCATTCCAGCAGCCTTCAGACCCCAGCACGCGAAAGCGGGCGTAAAGTTCATCGGTAAACCAGCCCTCGGCGCGCACGGCCTGGATGGCGCGGCCATGCGGGCCGTCGCCTCGCGCGAAACGGGCCATGCTGGCCGTGTCGGGCCAGATGGAAAAGGTGATCTGGTGCAAAAGCGGCACCTCACCGATCCCGATCTTGAAGAGGACATTCCGGTCAGCCCCGATCACGGCAGAGATGTCGGGCACCCGCTTCCAGAACCGCAGCGCCCGGCCCGGTTTCACACTGGCGCGCGTCAGCACGGCCAACGGGCCTTCGGGATCGGCGGGGTGGGTTTCGGGCACGAAGGGGTTGACCCCGGCCCAGGACCCGCGCGCCGAAAGGGGGGACATGTAGACACTGCACGCCTCAGCCGCATGGGCGCGCCAGCGCTGCCAGACCGGGCTTTGCGCGATCTGCCGGCGCGCTGTCGCCTCATCCGGCCAGGCGGCAAGGATGGCCCAGACGCCCCAGTTCGGTTTCGGGGTGAAGCCTTCGCCGGTGCCGGACCCGCACAGTTTCCAGAACATCAGATGCGGCTCACGGCTTAAGGAAAAGCGCGCAGCGGCCATCTGGCCGATGACCCACAGCTTGGGGCCAAGGCCCTCAAATCGGAACAGGCTTAGAGTGGTGGTGGGCATGGCTGGTCCGGTGTAACGCTGTGCTTACACTCTACCGCAAAAGTGCTGCACGAAAAGGGGCTGTTTTGCCGCATCAACTGCAGAGTTGTAAATCTGAATAGACACTCTATCATCCGGGTTCATGACCACAGCACATCCGCTCCGACCCCGCACCACCACCCAGCCCGGCCAAGGCGAGGCGCTGGTGATCGGCGCTGGCCTTGGCGGCCTTGCCACCGCGATGCGCCTTGGCGCCAAGGGCTGGCGCGTAACCGTGGTGGACCGGCTGGACCGCCCCGGTGGGCGTGGATCGTCGATCACCGAGGGCGGCCACCGGTTTGATCTGGGCCCGACGATCATCACCGTGCCGCAGATTCTGCGCGACCTTTGGGCCACCTGCGGGCGCGATTTCCACAAGGACGTGGACCTGCGCCCGATGGACCCGTTCTACGAAATCCGCTTTGCCGACGGCGAGCGGTTCACCATGCGCACCGGCCAGGCCGCGATGGAGGCTGAGGTTGCCCGCGTCTCCCCGTCCGACCTGCCGGGCTTTCAACGGTTCCTGAAGGACGCCAAGGCCCGCTACAGCTTTGGGTTCGAAGACCTGGGCCGCCGCCCCATGCACAAGCTGTGGGACCTGATCAAGGTTCTGCCGACCTTCGCGCTTATGCGGGCGGACAAATCCGTCCATTCCCACGCTGCCGCGCGCGTCAAGGACCCGCATCTGCGCTTTGCGCTATCGTTCCACCCCTTGTTCATCGGGGGTGACCCGTTCCGCGTGACCAGCATGTATTCCCTCGTCAGCCATCTTGAGGCGTCGTTTGGCGTTCATTACGCGATGGGCGGGGTGCAGGCGATTGCCGATGCCATGGTGGCGGTGATCGAGGGGCAGGGCGGTCGGGTGATCCTGGGCACCGAGGTGGATGAGATCACGGTGACCCAGGGCCGTGCGTCCGGGGCCACGCTGAAAGACGGCCGCAAGTTGGACGCTGAGGTTGTGGTGTCGAACGCCGACCCGGGCTTTACCTACGGCCAGCTGCTGCGCAACCACGTCAAGCGCCGCTGGACCGACAAGCGCATGGCCCGCGCCCGCTGGTCGATGGGCCTTTTCGTCTGGTATTTCGGCACCAAGGGCACGCGGGGGATGTGGCCGGATGCCGGGCACCACACCATCGTCGTCGGCCCCCGCTACAAGGACCACATCCGCGACATCTTCCGCTCCGGCCACCTTGCCAAGGACATGAGCCTTTATGTCCACCGCCCCACCGTCACCGACCCATCGGCGGCGCCCGAAGGTGATGACACCTTCTACGTCCTCAGCCCCGTCCCGCACCTTGGCCACAACGCCGCCAACTGGGCGGAGGAGACTGAGACCTACCGCAACCGCATGGCCGATATTTTGGAACAGCGCCTGATCCCCGGCTTTCGCGACAAGATCAGCGCCGAGGTGACCTTCACCCCGGAAACCTTCCGCGACCGCTATCTGTCGCCTTTTGGGGCCGGCTTCTCGCTTGAACCGCGTATCCTGCAATCTGCCTATTTCCGCCCCCATAACGTGTCGGAAGAACTGCCCGGCCTTTACCTGTGCGGCGCGGGCACACATCCGGGTGCTGGTGTTCCGGGCGTGATCGGCACTGCCGAGATCACCGCGGGCCTGATCCCCGCGCCTGCGGTCAGGGTGGTTGACCTGCCGCTGCCGATGGCCGCCGAATGATCGCCCCGGCTGATCTTGAGGCCTGCCGCGCCGCGATCCGGACCGGGTCGCTGTCGTTCCACGCTGCCTCGCGCCTCTTGCCGTCGAAGGTGCGTGATCCGGCATTGGCGCTATATGCCTTTTGCCGTCTGGCCGATGACGCGGTTGATGAAGGCGTTGACAAGGCCGCCGCCGTCCTTCGCCTGCGCGACCGGCTTGATCGCGTCTACGAAGGCCGCCCCTTCAACGCGCCCGCCGATCGCGCCTTTGCGGGCGTGGTCGACGGCTTCCAGATGCCGCGCGCCTTGCCCGATGCGCTGCTTGAGGGCATGGCCTGGGATGCGACCGGTCGGCGGTATGACGATCTGTCCGGGGTCCTTGCCTACTCTGCCCGGGTCGCGGCGGCGGTGGGGGCGATGATGTGCGTCCTGATGCAGGTGCGCGACGCCGATGCCTTGGCCCGCGCCTGTGACCTTGGCCTTGCGATGCAGCTGACCAACATCGCCCGTGACGTGGGTGAAGACGCCCGCGCGGGCCGCCTTTACCTGCCGCAGGACTGGCTGACCGGAGCCGGGGTTGACCCCGATGCCTTCCTGGCCGACCCCGCCGCCACCCCGGCCATCCGCCTTGCCATCGCCCAGCTTCTGGCCGAGGCGGACCGTCTTTACCGGCGCTCTGAGGCGGGCGTTGCCGCCCTGCCGCTGGGCTGCCGCCCCGGTATCCTTGCCGCGCGGATGATCTATGCTGGCATCGGCAAGGCGGTTCGGCGCAACAACCATGACAGCATCAGCACCCGCGCCCGCACCGGGCGCGGGAAGAAACTTGGCTGGCTCGGGATCGCCACGCTCAAGGCTGCTGGCACGGCGGTTTTGCCGCGCGCGGCGGTTCTGCATGCCCCCCCGGTCGCCGAGGTGGCATTCCTGGTGCAGGCCGCTGCCCAGAAATCGGCCTCGCGCGGGAGAAGTGATGCGCTGCTGGGCGTTCTGGCCCAGCTTGAGGCGCGCGATCGCGGTCTTTCTGCCTAACCTTCGCCAACGGCGTTGTGACGGGCGGCAATTCGGCCTATCTGCCTTGGCAGGGGGTGCCGATCATGGATTACGGCCTGTTCTTCATCTATCTCACCGCCTGCGGGGCCGCTGCCGCCACGGGGGCGCTGTTTCCGACCGGGCCTTGGTATGTGGCCCTGAAAAAGCCGGTCTGGACCCCGCCGAACTGGCTGTTCCCGGTGGCCTGGATGTCGCTTTACCTGTTGATGTCGGCGGCGGCTGCCCGTGCTTCAATGTTTGAAGGGGCGGCGGTTGGCTTGGCGCTTTGGTCGGTGCAGATCGCCTTCAACACGCTCTGGACGCCGGTGTTCTTCGGGCTGAAGCGGATGCGGGCGGCGCTGGTGCCGATGGCGGGGCTGTGGCTGTCGGTGACGGCGACCTGCATCGCCTTCTTCACGGTCGATGTCTGGGCCGGGCTGATGTTCGTGCCCTATGTGGTCTGGGTCACCGTCGCCGGGGCCCTGAACCTGGCGCTGGTGCGGCTGAACCCGGATGAGGCGCGGGGGCCGGTGGCGGCGTGACGTTGATGTCCCGGGCCGGGACACTGCGCGACGGGCGCAAAATCAATGGCTTAGCCAGCCGATTCACCCTTGCTTAATCTTTGAAGGTCCAGCCGGGCCGCCTTGGCACGCGCATTGCGATCATCGGTTTCAGCCAGGGTTGGCGGTAGCGGACGAGGTCCAGCGCCTCATGCACGCCGGTCGTCACCTCACCATCGATCTTCGTCTCAACCAGGCTGCGAGAGTAGAAGGGCGCGTCCAGAAGGCTCATGGTCTGGCTGGGCTGGAAGCCCGGGTCCGCCCGTGTTTCCCGCCGGACGGCCCAGAGACTGCGGCGGAAGGGGGTGACGGGGGGTGGCGCGATCTCTTGCACGGTCCCGTCGCGCAGAACCTCTACCCCCAGGGCGAGGGTTGAACCGTCGCGGCGGGTGGCGTCGTAGAAACAGACGGTCCGGTCCTTCAGGGGAAAGCGCCCCCAGGTCCAGAACCGGAAGTCTGCCTCAAGCGCCGCCGTGCCGAAATTCGCGTCCCAGTAGCCGTGGCCTTCCCAAGTGTGGCCTTGGGAAAGATCCACCTTGATCCGGGCAATCGGCGCAAAGGGCCGCCAGGTGTGGCTGGCATCGGGGGTCAGCCGCGCCTCGACATTGGTCAGCGCCTCGGGCGTCAGGGTGATCGTGCCTTGCACCCGGCCGACCATGGGGAGGGAGGAGATTTCATTCACCTCCACGACCAGCTCACGCCCGGTCCAGTGCATGGAGGATGGCCCAATCTGCAGCCGGTCAAGGCTTTGCCGCAAGGCGGGCTTGCCCCGGTCGGTCATCGTGAAGCGGCCCCCGGGGCCGTAGGTTGCGACGTTCAGGCAGACGTGGTTCTGCGGCGATTTCCGGCCCGACCAACGATACCAGGGCGAGAAGACCGACCCGATGAACCCGATCACCGAGACGGCGCGCGTCCCGTCGTCCGAGACCCCGTCAAGATACCACCAGGCGTAACCGTCGGGCGCGACATGGACGCCGAAGTCAGGTCCAGAAGCACCGCCGCCGCCGCGTGCTTGCCGGAGAGCGCCGCCATCGGCACCCCAGCCCCCGGATGCGCCCCGCCCCCCGCCAGATAAAGGCCCGGCAGGGCCGTCCGGGCCTGCGGCCGGGCGAAGGCTGCGAAGGTTCCCTCCGGGCTCCTCCCGTAGATCGAGCCCGTGGACCCCGGAAAGAGCCGGTCCAGCATCGCCGGCGTGGTCAGCGCTTCGGGGCCCGGTTCGGGCGAAAAGCGCAGCCCCATCTGGCGCAGGCGTTGAAAGGTGCGGGCGTGGCATTCGGCAAAATCCTTCGGATGGTCAGGGCGGCCCGGGGGGGCGTTGACGATGATCTCGAACCGTTCGGGGCCGCTTGGCACCCGACCCGCCGCGCGATCTTCGGCGCAGAGGTAAAGGCTGGGGGCTTCGGGCATGTCGCCGGTGCCCAAGGGGCCAAACTCGGCCTTCGGGTTGGCGGAGAAGAAGAGGTTGTGGTGGATGAGGTCGGCGGCAACCGGCCCTTCGACGGTGGCGGCAAAGGACCAGACCCAGGCCGACAGGCTGCGGGGTTGGGTGGCGCGGGCGGGCACGGCTGCATCAAGCCCCTCACCCAGATGCCCGGCGGCGAGGGCCGCAGGGTCGCCGGCAAAGACGCAGGCGGCGCAAGGCAGGGTCTGGCCGTCGTGCAGTTGCACCCCGGTCACCCGCCCGCCCTGCCGCACGATCCGCCGTGCCGGCGTGGCAAGGCGCAGGTCCACGCCCAGCCTGTGCGCGAGGTCCGCCAGCGCCAGGGCAAGCTGATGCATGCCGCCCTGAACGGCCCAGACCCCCTCAGCCTCGGCCCGCCAGATCAGGGCGAGGACGCCCGGCGCATGCGTCGGCCTGCCGCCGACATAGGTGGCATAACGGGCGAAAAGCTGGACAAGCCGCGGATCGCGGAACTGGCGGCCGAGGAGGCCCGCCAGCGACAGGCCCGGGATCAGCGCCCGCCAGATGGCAGGGCGGGCCAGGGTGGCGCGCAGGATCGCGGCAAGGTTCGGCTTCGGGGCCTGCATGACCGGGGCGTCAAAGGCCTGATGCAGACCTTGGGCAAGGCGGTCAAAGCGGCGAAAGGCACGGGCCTCGCGCGGGCCAGCGAAAGCGGTGATCGCGGCGCTGTCGGTGTCAGGATTGCCGGTGAGGTCAAGGCGGCTGCCATCGTCCCACCAGTGCCGGGCCAGAATGGCTTGTGGCAGAAGGGTCAGGTGGTTCTCCAACCGCTCGCCATCCAAGGCGAAGAGGTCATCGAAGACCTGCCGCATCGTCAGGACGGTTGGCCCCGCATCGACGGGCCCGGCGGGTGAGGGCAGGGTGCGCATCTTGCCGCCGGGGGTGGCCGCCGCCTCGACCAGAGTCACGGCGCAGCCCGCTGCGGCCAGCCTTATGGCAGAGGCAAGCCCCCCCATTCCGGCCCCGATCACGACTACAGGTCTGGTCTGGCTTTCCATGGCTCCAGTCTAGCCAAGGCCCCACAGTTGTAAACAGATGCGAACAGCCGGGTGTAAGTTTTAGTTTACATAGGGCCGCGCCAGTGCAAGATTGATCGCAAGGTGCCGCGTTTGGCCCGACCTCCGGGCTTCCCGGCGCTGATCGAGGTGCAAGATGCCGCTTTCCTTCCGAATCGAAGCCGCCGTGACCGAAGCGATCCAACTGGCCAGTGGCGGGTTTGCCGGGCCGGACCAGGTGCCGATGCGCCTTGCTGCGGCCCTTGATCATGCCACGATGGCAGGCGGGGCGCGGATCCGGCCGACGATCCTGCTCTCGGTCGCCATGGCCTGTGGGGATGACCGGCCGGCGCTGTCTTCGGCGGCAGCCACGGCCCTTGAGCTGATCCATTGCGCAAGCCTGGTGCATGACGATCTGCCTGCGTTCGACAATGCCGATACCCGGCGTGGCCGCCCATCCGTTCACCGCGCCTTTGGTGAACCGGTGGCGATCCTGGCCGGGGACAGTCTGATCGTCCTTGCCTTCGAGATGCTGGCGCGGGCGGCGGGTGACCAGCCCTTGCGCGCGCTGCGGCTGGTGCAGGTGCTGTCGCAGCGCACCGGCATGCCGGGCGGAATCTGTGCGGGGCAGGGGTGGGAGTCGGAGGCGACCGTCAACCTCTCGGCCTACCACCGTGCCAAGACCGGGGCACTCTTCATCGCTGCCACCCAGATGGGGGCCATCGCGGCCGGGCAAGAGCCGGAGCAATGGGAAGAGCTTGGCGCCCGGATTGGCGAGGCGTTCCAGGTGGCCGATGACCTGAAGGACGCGCTCTTGACCGAGAGCGAGACCGGCAAACCCGCTGGGCAGGACGCCGTGCATGGCCGTCCGAACGCCGTGCATCTGATGGGCGTGCAGGGTGCGGTGCGCCACTTGAAGGATATCCTCGGCGGGGCCATCGCCTCGATCCCGTCCTGCCCGGGTGAGGCGCAGCTGGCTGGCCTCGTCCGCGCCTATGCCGAAAAGATGACCCCCGTCGATCTGGGCGCACAGCGCGTGCGGGCGACGGGCGCGAAATGACCGAAACCGGCCTTGGCCACAGCCTGCCGCGCAAGGCGGCGGGTCCGGGCTGGGCGGCAAGACTGGCGCTGAGCCCCGGGTTTCACCGGCTTTGCGCGCGGATCCCCGGTCTGCGCCACATTGCGCGCAAGGAAGGGGACGCGCTTTTCGAGGTCGTCTCGGGCTTTGTGCGCAGCCAGTGTCTGCTGGCCCTGGTCGAGTTGCGGGTCCTGCACCGGCTGGCGGAAACGGCGGAACCCACGGCAAGGCTGGCCCAATTGGCCGGGGTGCCGGTGGAGCGGATGGCGGTTCTTTGTCAGGCCGGGGCGGCGCTGAAGCTTCTTCACCGCAAGGGTGATCTCTGGCGGCTGACCGCGCGGGGGGCTGCGTTCCTGGCCGTGCCGGGGCTGGAGGCGATGGTGCGCCATCACCCCGTCCTTTACCGCGACCTTGCCGATCCCGTGGCCTTCTTTCGCGGCGAGACCCAGCCTGAATTGGCCGGGTTCTGGCCCTATGTCTTTGGCGCCGGCGGGGCGGCCGATCCTGCCTTGGCCGCGCGCTATTCCGATCTGATGGCCGACAGCCAAGGCCTTGTCGCCGAGGACACGCTGCGCTTGGTCGACTTTCGCGGCATCACCCATCTGATGGATGTTGGCGGCGGCACCGGGGCTTTCCTTGCTGCCGTTGGCCGTGCGCATCCGCAGATGCGGCGCACGCTTTTTGACCTTCCGGCCGTCGTATCCGGCGCGCGTGCCCGGCTGGGGCCGGAGGTGACGATTCTTCCCGGCAGCTTTCGGGACCAGGCTTTGCCGCCGGGCGCCGATGCCATCAGCCTGATCCGGGTGCTTTACGACCACGCCGATGCCACTGTGGCCGCCCTTTTGGCCAATGTCCGGCAGGCGCTGCCGCCGGGCGGGCGGGTGATCATCTCCGAGCCGATGTCAGGCGGCGCAAGGCCGGACCCGGCGACGGATGTGTACTTCACCGTTTACACGTTGGCGATGCAGACCGGGCGCACCCGGTCGGGCGCCGAGATCGCAGCGCTGCTGCACAAGGCCGGTTTTACCGCAATTGCCCCGGTCCGCAGCCTGCGCCCCTTCGTGACTTCTGCCCTGTCCGCCACGGTGCCTGCAGATTCATCGGCGAAACTGTCTAATTAAATTGACAGTCTGGATTGTAAGGCTAAACTTACAACAGGGGCTAAGAGGGACAACTGGGTCCTATTGTCGCAGCCTTGGGGGACACAGCAGTGCAGACGACGGCCGTTATCCTGCAGGGGGCAAGGGAACTGGGGCTGGAAGCCCTGGGTCTTGTGGCGCCCGGTCCGCAGGATCTTGTGGTCGAGGTTCGGCACTCGGGCATTTCCACCGGCACGGAAAAACTCTTCTGGTCCGGCACGATGCCGCCCTTTCCCGGCATGGGCTATCCCCTGGTCCCCGGCTATGAGGCCGCGGGCGAGGTGGTTGAGGCTGGCGCTGACACGGGCTTCCGTGTGGGTGAGACGGTCTTTGTGCCGGGTGCGAACTGCTTTACCGGCAACGTGAAGGGCCTTTTTGGCGGCGCATCGCGGCATCTGGTGACCAAGGCCGCCCGCGTCGCCCGGATTGATGCCGGGATGGGGGCGGAAGGCGCGCTTCTGGCGCTGGCCGCAACGGCCCGTCATGCCTTGGCCGGGTTCAATACCGCGCTGCCGGACCTGATCATCGGCCATGGCACGCTGGGCCGCCTTCTGGCCCGCCTGACCCTTGCCGCCGGTGCCCCAGCGCCGACGGTCTGGGACACCAACCCCGAACGCCACTCCGGGGCTGTGGGCTACAGCGTCATTGCCCCGGAAGACGACCCCCGCCGCGACTATCGCGCGATCTATGACGCCTCAGGTGCCAAGGGGTTAATTGACCAGCTGGTCATGCGCCTTGCCAAAGGGGGCGAGATTGTTCTGGCCGGGTTTTACACAGAACCCGTCGCCTTCGCCTTTCCGCCCGCCTTTATGAAAGAGGCGCGCATCCGCATCGCCGCCGAATGGGCCCCGGAAGACCTGACCGCCACCCGGTCCTTGATCGAAAGTGGCGCCTTGTCGCTTGACGGCCTGATTACCCACCGCCGCCCCGCTGCTGATGCCGCTGAGGCGTATGAAACCGCCTTTACCGATGCGGGCTGCCTGAAAATGATCCTCGATTGGAGCGCCCGCGCATGAACGACGTACCGAACCTCAAGGACTTCGCCACCCGCCTGCGCGATGAAGCCCATGAAGAGCCGACGCTGGAAATCCCGCAGGACCCGCCGTCGAAGAAAACCCAGATCATCGCGATCTATGGCAAGGGCGGCATCGGGAAATCCTTCACGCTCGCCAACCTGTCCCACATGATGGCCGAGATGGGCAAGCGCGTGCTGCTCATCGGCTGCGATCCGAAGTCGGATACAACGTCGCTTCTTTTCGGCGGCAAGGCTTGCCCGACGATCATCGAAACCTCGACCCGCAAGAAGCTGGCCGGGGAAGAGGTGAAGATCGGCGACGTCTGCTTCAAGCGCGGCGGCGTCTTCGCGATGGAGCTGGGCGGGCCGGAAGTGGGCCGTGGCTGTGGCGGGCGCGGGATCATCCATGGATTTGAACTGCTGGAGAAACTGGGGTTCCACGACTGGGACTTCGACTATGTTCTGCTCGACTTCCTGGGTGACGTGGTCTGCGGCGGGTTCGGTCTGCCGATCGCCCGCGACATGGCGCAGAAGGTGATCCTGGTCGCCTCGAACGATCTGCAGTCGCTGTATGTGGCGAACAACGTCTGCTCGGCCGTGGAATACTTCCGCAAGCTGGGTGGCAATGTCGGCATCGCGGGGCTCGTGATCAACAAGGATGACGGCACGGGCGAGGCGGCGGCTTTCGCCGATGCCGTGGGCATCCCGGTGCTGGCAGCCATCCCGCAGGACGACGATTTGCGCAAGAAATCCGCGAATTATCAGATTGTTGGTTCGTACGAAAGCCAGTGGGGCCCGATGTTCGAACAGCTTGGCATCGCGGTGGCCGAAGCGCCGCCGGTGCGGCCAGCGCCCCTGTCGCAAGACGGTCTTCTGGGCCTCTTCAGTGCCGAAGCGACGGGAGCAGACTTTGTCCTGATGCCCGCAACCGACGCCGACATGCGTGGCAAGAACGCCGCGGTGAAGCCCTCGCTCGAAGTGGTCTATGATAATGTGTGATCTGGACGCCCTTGCCGCATTGGAAGCCGCGCTGAAGGCGCTGGAAGCCCGGAAGGCCGGCAAATGACCGAAGGCCTGCGCCATACACTGGTTGCCGCTCCGCTGACGGGGGGCGAAGGCCCTGCTGCCGGGGGGGATGCCCAGGGGTTGGCAGACGGCATGGGGTGCCATTCCGGGGCGACCCAGATGGAAGCCGCGGCGCGGGCGGCGGGGAATTCCGAACTCCTTGACGGTTACGCGAAGGATTACCCGCAAGGCCCGCATGACAAACCACAATCCATGTGTCCGGCTTTCGGAAGCTTGCGCGTGGGTCTGCGGATGCGGCGGGTGGCGACGGTACTTTCGGGGTCGGCCTGCTGCGTCTACGGGCTGACCTTTGTCAGCCACTTCTACGGCGCGCGGCGGTCGGTCGGGTATGTGCCCTTCAACAGCGAAAGCCTGGTCACGGGGAAGCTTTTCGAAGACATCCGTGACGCGGTGCATGAGCTGGCAGATCCCGACCGTTATGACGCGGTGGTGGTGACAAACCTTTGCGTTCCAACGGCTTCCGGGGTTCCGTTGAAGCTGCTGCCGTCCGAGATCAACGGTGTCCGCATCGTCGGGATCGACGTGCCGGGCTTTGGGGTGCCGACCCATGCCGAGGCCAAGGATGTGCTGGCCGGGGCGATGCTGAAGTATGCCCGCGAAGAGATCATGGCGGGCCCGGTCGCGGCCCCGGCGCAAGGGCGGTCAGACCGTCCGGCCGTGGCCCTGCTGGGTGAGATGTTCCCAGCTGACCCGATGATGATCGGCGCGATGCTGGCGCCGATGGGGCTGGCCGCTGGTCCCGTGGTGCCGTGCCGTGAGTGGCGCGAGCTTTATGCAGCACTCGATTGCGGGGTCGTGGCGGCGATCCACCCGTTCTACACCGCCGCGATCCGCGAGTTTCAGGCGGCTGGGCGGGCTGTGGTTGGTTCTGCTCCGGTTGGGTATGACGGTACGATGGGATGGTTGAAGGCCATCGGCGAAGCCTATGGAATTGCTGGCGAAAAGGTGGCTGCAGCGCAGAACGCCTTTGGCCCGGCGATCAAGGGTGCCTTGGCAGCAATGCCGATCAAGGGGCGGATCACGCTGAGCGGGTATGAAGGCAGCGAGCTTCTTGTCGCCCGCCTGTTGATCGAAAGCGGCGCGGATGTGCCTTATGTGGGCACGGCTTGTGCGCGCAACGAATGGTCGGCGGCGGATCGGGAGTGGCTGGAAGCGAAGGGCGTCGCGATCAAGTTCCGCGCGAGCCTGGAGGATGATCTCGCGGCGATGGAGGGCTTCAAGCCTGATCTGGCCATCGGGACCACTCCGCTGGTCCAGAAGGCAAAAGCGCTTGCCATTCCATCGCTTTACTTCACGAACCTCATTTCAGCCCGGCCCCTGATGGGGCCTGCGGGCGCTGGGTCCTTGGCGCAGGTGGTGAATGCCGCCATCGCGGGCAAGGAGCGGATGGAAGGGATGAAGGAGTTCTTCGCCGGTGTCGGCGAAGGCGATACCTCGGGGATCTGGGAAGGCGCGCCGAACCTGCGTCCCGATTTCCGGGCGATCCATCAGAAGAAGCTCGACAAGGCCGCGAAAGCCGCCAAGGCCGAGGAGATGATCTGATGCTGATCCAGGATCATGATCGGGCGGGCGGTTACTGGGGGGCGATCTATGCCTTCTGTGCGGTCAAGGGCCTGCAGGTTGTCATCGACGGGCCGGTGGGCTGTGAGAACCTGCCTGTCACCTCCGTCCTGCACTACACCGACGCCCTGCCGCCGCATGAACTGCCGATCGTGGTGACGGGCTTGGGTGAGGATGAGATGACCTCGGGCACCGAAGCCTCGATGGCGCGGGCGTGGAAGACCCTGGACCCGGCGCTGCCGGCGGTGGTGGTCACCGGGTCGATAGCCGAGATGATCGGGGGTGGGGTCACGCCGCAGGGCACCAACATCCAGCGCTTCCTGCCGCGCACGATTGACGAAGACCAATGGCAATGCGCCGACCGGGCGATGACCTGGATCTTCACCGAATTCGGGATGACCAAGGGCCGGATGCCGCCCGAAAAGGCGCGGGAGCCGCAAGACAAGCCCCGCGTGAACATTCTGGGGCCGATGTACGGCACCTTCAACATGGCCAGCGACCTGCATGAGATCCGCCGCCTGGTCGAAGGCATCGGGGCCGAGGTCAACATGGTGATGCCCTTGGGCGCGCACCTGGCTGAGATGCGGAATCTGGTCAACGCCGACGCGAATATCGTGATGTATCGTGAGTTTGGCCGCGGCCTCGCCGAATGTCTGGGCAAGCCCTATCTGCAAGCGCCCATCGGCCTTGAATCGACGACGAAATTCCTGCGCCAGCTGGGCGAGATGCTGGGTCTGGACCCGGAGCCGTTCATCGCCAAGGAAAAGCATTCGACGCTGAAGCCCCTGTGGGACCTTTGGCGGTCCGTCACGCAGGATTTCTTTGCGACGGCCAGCTTCGCCATCGTGGCGAACGAGACCTACACCCGCGGCATCCGCAACTATCTGGAGACGGACCTTGGCCTGCCGTGCGCCCTGGCCGTGGCGCGGGTGGCGGGCACCAAGACGAACAACGAAGCCGTGCGCGCAGGTCTGCGCCAGCATCGGCCGCTGATCGTCATGGGGTCGATCAACGAAAAGATGTATCTGGCGGAACTGAAGGGCGGGCACGGGCCGGCGCCCAGTTTCATCCCGGCCAGCTTCCCCGGTGCCGCCATCCGCCGCGCCACGGGCACGCCCTTCATGGGCTACGCCGGGGCGGTCTATCTGCTGCAGGAAGTCTGCAACGGGTTGTTCGACGCGCTCTTCCACATCCTGCCCTTGGGCACGGAAATGGACAGCACCGCCGCCACCCCCACCACGCTGCGCCGTGACTTCCCCTGGGATGTCGATGCGCAGGCCGAGCTGGACCGGATCGTGTCCGAGCATCCCATCCTGACGCGGATTTCCGCGGCCCGGACCTTGCGCGACGCGGCAGAGAAATCTGCCCTCGATCAAGGGGCGGAACGGGTGGTTTTCGAATTCGTCGCGGCCTTGGGCGCACAGCGCCCGGCTGCGGCCCAAAAGACAAACAAGGGAGAGGTCCAATGAGTGATCACACTGCAGGCGGCCATCACGACAGCCATGGTGCAAGCCACGGCCACCGGACGCCCCGGGCCGAATTCTACGTCTACTTCGCGCTGATCTTCCTGGTGGCGATCCCCTTCGCCGCCCTGGCCTGGGCCTTCGCCCTGATCCGCGACCGTCATCTGCCGGTACATGGGCCCCTGGCCCGCGCCTGGCGGGAAGCTGGGGCGATCACCCCGGCAATCTTCCGGCCGTAAGGCCGCCAATATTCACGCTTCGCGCCCCAAGGGCGCGGGGGGTGCACTCTGCCGGATCCGGACCCCGGCAGCTCGATCCTCTGGTGGCCTGTGCGCCCACGCCCACCAGAATTGCCATTCACTGCATCCCCACTGTTCGTGAGGGGGGGTGCGGAGAAACTCGGGAAGGCATTCCGCCAACCCGTGAACCCAGCCGCAGGGTATGCGGCTCAGTCAACCCCTTCGGAGGATACTATGGCTGATAGAACCGACCTGAGCTTCACAGGTCTTACCGACGAGCAGGCGCAAGAGCTGCACTCCGTCTACATGAGCGGGCTCGTGCTCTTCACGGCAGTTGCCGTGGTTGCACACCTGGCTGTGTACATCTGGCGCCCGTGGTTTTGAGGAGATAGAGAAATGTCCAAGTTCTACAAAATCTGGCTGATCTTCGATCCTCGCCGTGTCTTCGTTGCCCAGGGCGTCTTCCTGTTCCTGCTGGCCGCGATGATCCACCTCGTGCTCCTGAGCACCCCTGGCTACAACTGGCTTGAAGAAGCCGGTGCCCGTGCGCTGGCCGCACAAGGCGTTGCTGCGACCGAGTAGACCCATGGCCCTCCATGGCCATCGTTGTGGGCGGCGGTCTGACCGCCGCCGCCCGCGACACTTATAGGGACAGTCACCTTCCGGCAGGCCAAGCGTCTCGCGCCCGATGCACGCCCCGGATTTAGCGGAGAAAGAAGCATGGCACTGCTCAGCTTCGAACGAAAATATCGCGTGCCGGGAGGCACGTTGGTCGGCGGGAACCTGTTCGATTTCTGGGTGGGTCCCTTCTATGTCGGCTTCTTTGGCGTCACGACGTTCTTTTTTGCGGCCCTTGGCACGATCCTGATCTTCTACGGGACCGCTTTGGAAGGGGTCTGGAATCCCTGGCTGATCTCGATCGATCCGCCAGCGGTTGAAAACGGTCTGGCCTTCGCGCCGTTGCGGGAAGGCGGGCTTTGGCAGCTGGTCACCATCTGTGCGATTTGCGCCTTTGTCAGCTGGATGCTGCGTGAGGTGGAAATCTGCCGCAAACTGGGGATGGGCTACCACGTGCCCTTCGCCTTCGGGGTGGCGATCTTCGCCTATGTGACGCTGGTCGTGATCCGGCCGGTGCTGATGGGGGCCTGGGGCTATGCCTTTCCCTACGGCATCTGGACGCACCTCGATTGGGTGTCGAACACGGGCTACCAATACGGAAACTTCCACTACAACCCGGCGCATATGATCGCGGTGAGCTTCTTCTTCACCAACGCGCTGGCGCTGGCACTGCATGGCGCGCTGATCCTGTCGGCCGCCAACCCTGAAAAGGGCCGCGAAATGCGGACGCCGGAACATGAAGACACGTTCTTCCGCGATTTCATCGGCTATTCGGTCGGCACGCTGGGCATCCACCGCCTGGGGCTGCTTCTGGCGCTGAACGCGGGCTTCTGGAGCGCGGTCTGCATCGTGATCTCGGGAACCATCTGGTTCGACCAATGGGTCGTCTGGTGGGATTGGTGGCTGCAGCTGCCGTGGTGGGCTGACATTGCGGGAGGCGTAAATGGCTGAGTATCAGAACATCTTTACCCAGGTGCAGGTTCGCGGCGCCCCCGAAATGGGGATGGTCGAGGGCGTGGACCTGGCCAGCCGGGGCCGGGGGGCGCGGTTCTCCACCCTTGCTGGCTGGTTCGGGAACGCCCAGCTTGGGCCCGTCTATCTGGGCACGATGGGGGTGGTTTCGCTGTTCGCAGGCGCTGTCTGGTTCTTCATGGTCGGCGCCTGGTTCTGGGATCAGGCAGGCTACAATCCGGCGGTCTTCCTGCGCGACCTCTTCTGGCTGTCGCTTGATCCGCCGGATGCCTCCTACGGGCTGCGCTTCCCGCCGATTGCGGAAGGCGGCTACTTCCTGATCGCCTCGTTCTTCCTTCTGGTCAGCGTGCTGTCCTGGTGGGTGCGCAGCTACCTTCGGGCGCAAGCCCTGGGGATGGGCAAGCATGTCTGCTATGCCTTTGCGTCGGCGATCTGGCTGTTCCTGGTCCTTGGCCTGTTCCGGCCGATCCTGATGGGATCCTGGAGCGAGGCGGTGCCCTACGGCATCTTCACGCACCTGGATTGGACCAACAACTTCAGCCTGTCCTACGGCAACCTGTTCTACAACCCGTTCCACGCCCTTAGCATTGTCTTCCTCTACGGATCGGCGCTGCTGTTTGCGATGCACGGGGCGACGATCCTGGCCGTCAGCCGCTTTGGTGGCGACCGGGAGCTTGAGCAGATCGCCGACCGGGGCACCGCCTCGGAACGTGCGGCCCTTTTCTGGCGCTGGACCATGGGGTTCAATGCCACGATGGAGGGGATTCACCGCTGGGCCTGGTGGTTCGCGATCCTGGTGACGCTGACTGGCGGTATCGGCATCCTGTTGACCGGCACTGTGGTGGACAACTGGTTTGTCTGGGCACAGGAGCACGGCTACGCGCCGCTGGATTGAGGAGAGAGTGATGTCTGACAACGACTATTTCCGAGAAGGGCGCTTTGCCAGCATCGCGTACTGGGGACTTGGCCAGATGATGAAGGGGGCCGGTATGGCCGCAGCCTTTGTCGTGACGATCGGTCTGGTCCTCGGCGTGCTGTACGGCATCGGCCTGCTGTTGCCGGCGGAAAGCCGCGACACGCCGGATCCGAACACCTGGGACACCATTGACCGCGGTGAGCCCTGACAATGAACCGGGGGGCGGGCCAAACCCCGCCCCCCGCATGCCATCCGGGCCTTTGCCAGCCCGGATCCGGGGCGCAAGACCATGAGCCCGGTTCCCTTCCTGTTGGCGACAGGGACCTGGTGCCGTGTGGGTCACCCTCACACGGCACTTTTTTCCCCCAAAGGAGGCGCAAGATGACCCAAGACAGCCGCACCCCAACCCTGGACCGCGTAGCCTGTCCGGCCGACCTCAAGCGTCTGAACGATGCCGAGCTTGGCACCCTTGCCAATGAGCTGCGTCAGGAGACGATCGAGACGGTCAGCCGCACCGGTGGGCATCTCGGCTCATCCCTTGGGGTGGTGGAGCTGACGGTGGCGATCCATGCCGTCTTCACCACGCCGTTTGACAAGCTGATCTGGGACGTGGGCCATCAGTGCTATCCGCACAAGATCATCACCGGTCGGCGCGAGGCGATGGGGACCCTGCGGCAGAAGGGGGGCCTGTCGGGGTTCACCAAAAGGTCGGAAAGCGAATACGACCCGTTCGGTGCGGCGCATTCCTCAACCTCGATCAGCGCCGCCCTTGGTTTTGCGATGGGGCGCGAGATGGGGATGCCTGTCGGCGATACCATCGCCGTGATCGGGGATGGAGCGATCACCGCCGGCATGGCCTATGAGGCGATGAACCATGCCGGGCACCTGAAGAAACGGCTGTTCGTGATCCTGAACGACAACGACATGTCGATTGCCCCCCCGGTGGGCGCGATGTCGACCTATCTGAACGGCATTGCCGAGAAGGGCCCGCTGGCGATGTTGCGCGCGGCGGCGGAAGGGATCGAATCCGCACTGCCCGGCCCGGTCCGTGACGGCGCGCGCCGGGCGCGGGCCTTGGTGACCGGCACGCCCGGCGGCGGGACGCTGTTTGAGGAATTCGGCTTTGAATACATCGGCCCGATTGACGGGCATGACATGGGCCAGCTTCTGGCCACCTTGCGGGCTGCGAAGGCCCGCGCATCCGGCCCGGTGCTGATCCATTGCGTGACGGTCAAGGGCAAGGGCTATGCTCCGGCGGAAGGCGCCGACGACAAGTATCATGGCGTGGCGAAGTTTGACGTGGCCACCGGCGCGCAGGTCAAGTCGAAGTCGAACGCGCCCAGCTATACGCAAGTGTTCGGCGAGCGGCTGACCCAGATGGCGGCCCGCGACCCGCGTATCGTGGCGATCACGGCGGCGATGCCGGGCGGCACGGGCCTTGACGTGATGGCCAAGCGCTTTCCGGCGCGGGTGTTTGACGTGGGCATTGCCGAACAGCACGGCGTGACCTTTGCCGCAGGGCTGGCAGCATCCGGCATGCGGCCCTTCTGCGCTATCTATTCCAGCTTCCTGCAACGCGGTTATGACCAGATCGTGCATGATGTGGCGCTGCAGAACCTGCCGGTCCGCTTTGCCATCGACCGCGCAGGCCTGGTGGGGCAGGACGGGGCGACGCATGCCGGGGCTTTTGACATCGGGTTTCTGGCCAGCCTGCCGAACATGACCGTAATGGCCGCGGGCGATGAGGCGGAACTGGTTCACATGATGGCGACCGCCGCCGCCCATGACACAGGGCCGATTGCCTTCCGCTATCCGCGGGGCGAAGGGGTCGGGGTCGAATTGCCGGCCGAAGGCGTGCCGCTAGAGATTGGCAAGGGCCGGATCGTGCGGGAGGGCGGGACGCTCGCGATCCTGTCCTTCGGTGCGCATCTGTCCGAGGCGCTGCTGGCCGCCGACATGCTGGCCGAGGAAGGTTTGGCCGTCACTGTCGCCGATGCACGTTTCGCCAAGCCGCTGGACACCGCGCTGATCGACTTGCTGATCGCCGAACATGGTGCGCTGGTGACGGTGGAGCAAGGCGCGCAAGGCGGATTTGGCGCGCAGGTGCTGCACTACCTGGCGGGTTCAGGCGGGTTGGACCGGGGGCGGCTGATCCGCACGCTGACGCTGCCCGACAGCTTCATCGACCAGGCAAGCCCTGCCCAGATGTATGCCGAGGCCCGTCTGACCGCCGCCGATATTGCCGAAACTTTGCGCGGCTTGGCGTTGAAGCTGGCCCAGAAGCCGGTGCCCCTGCAGCGGCCCAAGGCGATCTGACGCTTGATTTTTGCGGGCAGCCCGGTCACCCTGCTTGCAGGGTATTGGGATATTGTCATGTGGGATTTTAGCGTTTTCAAGGCTTTGGGACTTATGGCGCAGACCGCGCCTTTCGTGATCTTTCGCGCGGTGGTCTATTTCGGCATCACCGCGGCGCTGATCATCGTGACCGGAACCGGCGCGGGCGTCGGTTATGGCGTGGGGCTGTTCGGGGATGCCGACTTTCAGGCCTCCAGCACTTTCTGGGGCGGCGCTGCGGGCTTTGGCCTGACGGCGGGGGTGATCTTCTTCTTCCGCGACTACATCCTTTACCTGGTCAAGGCCGGGCACATTGCGGTGATGGTCGAACTGATGGACGGCAAGCCGGTGCCGGGCGGGCAGGGTCAGATTGCCTATGCCAAGGGCGTGGTGACGGAGCGCTTCGGCCAATCCTCGGCCCTCTTCGCGCTGGATCAGTTGATCAAGGGGGTGATCAATGTCGTCACCGGGTTGATGGAGGGGCTGCTCTCTATCCTGCCGATCCCGGGGCTTGACCGGCTGATGGGGGCGCTGCGAGCCTATCTGCGGCTGGCGGTCGGGCTGGTGGATGAGGTGATTCTGGGCCATGCGATCCGCACCCGGTCTGAAAACGCCTGGGAAGCGGCGCATGACGGGCTGGTCCTTTACGCGCAGAACGGCCGGGCGATGCTGGTCAATGCGGCCTGGCTGACCCTGATCACCTGGCTTTTGGCGGCGCTGGTGTTCCTTCTGATGCTCGCCCCGGCGGCGGCGGTGGTCTACCTTTTGCCGGGCGAAAGCAGTGCGGGGATGTTCGTCTTCGCAGTTGTCTTCGCTTGGGCCGTCAAGGCGGCCCTGATCGAGCCCTTTGCCGTCGCCTGCATGCTGCAGGTGTTCTTCAAGGTCACCGAAGGCCAGCAACCGAACGCCGAATGGCGCGGGCGGTTGACCCAAGCCTCGGACAAGTTCCGCAAGCTGGGGGAAAAGGCCGTGGGCTGGCGCCCGACCCCCGGCCCTGGCCCCAGCCCCGGCGCGGCGCAGGAAAGCTGAAAGGACGGGCAGGTCACCTCTCAAGGCTTTTCCTGCCCGCAAAATCCATGACCGTGTCCTGATCGCCCGTTGCGACGCCCTGGGTTCTATGGCAAGACGTGGACAGGGATATAGGGACCAATGAGTTCAGAATGAGCGACTTCAGCAGCCGCCGCGTGATGATGGTTGACACGCAGGTCCGCCCGTCAGACGTGACGAAATTCCCGATCATTGACGCGATGTTGTCGGTCCCGCGTGAGCTTTATGTGCCGCAGGATCGGCGCGAGGCGGCCTACGTCGGCGAGAACCTTGATATCGGCACCGACCGGGTGATGCTTGAGGCGCGGACGCTGGCCAAGATCCTGGATGCGCTGGACATCCAGCCGGATGAGCTGGTGCTGGACCTGGGTTGCGGGCTTGGCTACTCGGCCGCGGTGCTGGCGCGGCTGGCGGATACCGTGGTTGCGGTTGAAGAAGACCCCACCCTTGCGGCCGAGGCGCAGCGGCTTTTGTCGGAAGAGGGTGTGGACAATGCCCTTGTCATCGCTGGCCCACTTGCCGCCGGGGCGGCCAAACATGCCCCCTATGACGTGGTGACGCTGCAAGGCGCCGTCGAGACCATTCCCGATGCCATCCTGTCCCAGATCAAGGACGGTGGCCGGATCGGAGCAGTATTCATGACCGGTGCCCTTGGCACGGCCATGGTCGGTTTCAAGACCGCATCCGGCGTCAGTTGGCGACCGGTCTTCAATGCTACGGCCCCCGTATTGGCCGGTTTTCGCAAGGCGCGCAGCTTTACCCTTTAGGGTGGCGCGTGCCCTGTCCGGCCCGGGATTGACCCGTCCGGACTTTCGGGATTGGATCGCCTGCACCCGGTGTGCGGGTTCTTGAAAGGCAGATGTGATGCGCGCTTGGTGTAGGGCAATGGTGGTGGCGGTGGCCGGGGTCGTTGCGGCCCCGATGGCCGGGGCTGAGACCCTGACCGATGCGCTGATCGCGGCCTATCGAAACTCAAACCTGCTGGATCAGAACCGCGCCGTGTTGCGGGCGGCGGATGAAGATGTGGCGCTGGCGGTATCGTCCCTGCGGCCCGTGGTAGCCTTTGCCGGGCAAGCCGGCTGGCGGCGGGCCGAGATTGACACCCTTGCCGGGCCGGATGTCTCTGAAGGGCTGAGCTCGTCCCTGACGCTGAGCGCGGATCTGACGCTGCTGGACTTTGGCCGCAACCGTCTGGGCATCGAGATCGCCCGCGAAAGCGTGCTGGCCACCCGTCAGGCGCTGATCGAGGTGGAGCAACAGGTGCTGCTGGCCGCAGTCTCGGCCTATGTCGATGTGCGCCTGGCCCAAGAGGTCGTGGCGCTGCGGCAAAGCAACCTGCGGCTGATCACCCAGGAACTGCGCGCCGCCGAGGCACGCTTTGACGTGGGTGAGACGACACGGACCGACGTCGCGATTGCGCAGGCCCGGCTGGCGGCCTCACGTTCGGCCTTGGCGACGGCGGAAGGCGATCTGATGATCGCGCGCGAATCCTACAAGGCTGCGACCGGGGCCTATCCGGGCCGTCTGGCCGCGCTGCCGAAGCTGCCGGCACTGCCGCGCAGCCTGGAAGACGCGCAGAACGTGGCGCGGTCCACCCATCCGCTTATTTTGCAGGCACAGCGCCTGGTGACGATTGCCGACCTGCAGGTTGACCTCGCGAAAGCCGCGACCAAGCCGACGATTGGGGTCGGGGCATCGGTGGCGATTGATCAGGATGGAAATGGCACGCAAAGCTTCGGGCTTAACTTGAACCAGACGATCTATGCGGGCGGGCGGCTCTCGGCCCTCTTGCGGCAATCACTGGCCGGCAAGGACCGTTCGCGCGCGGCGCTGCAACAGACGGCGGTCAACATCTTGCAGAACGTGGGCGTCGCATGGGCAAATCTTGCGGTTTCGGCCGCGTCCATCCAGGCCTCGGATGAGCAGATCCGCGCCGCACAGACCGCGTTCGACGGGGTCCGCGAAGAGGCGGCAGCGGGTGCGCGCACCACGCTTGACGTCCTTGACGCCGAACAAGAGCTTCTGGATGCACGCAACGCCCGGCTGCAGGCTGAGGCGCAGCGCTACGTCGGCGTGTATCAGGTGTTGTCGACAATGGGGCTTCTGACGGTCGATCATCTGCAACTTGGCATCGCGACTTATGACCCCGAGGCCTATTTCGACGCCGTGAAGAAAGCCCCGGCGCATTCGGTGCAGGGTAAAAAGCTGGACCGGATCCTCGACAAGATCGGCGACTAGGCCTGATCTGTCTGTCTCTGGCAAGAAATTCGTTGCTCCGCATGGGGTTGGCGGGTTAGGCTCTTGCCGGGGAATGCGCGGACGACAACGGAAGGCGCAGATGTCAGAGGCACTTGGTACAGATGACATCGAGGACGTCTTGTCCTCGGTCCGGCGATTGGTTTCGCCCGAGGCACGGCCACGCGTCGTCTCACGCGATCTTCGGCTGGACACGCTGGTGTTGACACCGTCCTTGCAGGTCGCGGTTGAGGCGCCTCGCGTTGAGCCGCTGATCCTGACGGAGCGCGCGGTCGAACTTGAAGACACTACGGTTGCGCTGGTCGCCGATCTGGTGCCCGAACCTGTAGTGACCGAGCCTGCCGTGCTTGAGGCCGCTGTGCCAGAGGCTGACCCGGTGGCGGTTATGGACGAGGCCGAAGCCAGCCTGGCCGCGCCAGAGGAGGCATCCGCCCCGGTCGACCCTGCCGTCAGTACAGTGACGGACACCGACCTGCATGTGATGGAAGGTGAATGGGAAGACGCCTTCTGGAGCGAGCCTGAGCCTGCGCTGGCGGAAATCGCGCTTGGGGCCGAGGAAGCGGAAGTGGTCGCCGCAGATCCCGCGCCCTGGGCGCAAGAGGAAACGACCAGTCCCGCGCCGAAGCCCGCTGCCGAAGCACCGAGATCCCCCTTGGTGGAGGGGCTGGAGGGGTTGACCGATGCCGATGGCAATCCGGTCACCGTGCTGGATGAGGACGCCTTGAACGAGATCGTCCGCGCCTTGATCCGCGAAGAACTGCAAGGCGTGCTGGGTGAGCGGATCACGCAGAACGTCCGCAAGTTGGTCCGTGCGGAAATCAACCGCGCCCTGACCGCACGATCGTTGGATTGACGTCGGCGGACCGTTCCAAACCCTGTCGACCAAATGACAACGCGCCCCGGAAGGGCGCGTTTTTCAGTGTAGGGAAGCGCTTGTTCAGGCGGCTTCGGCTGTCTCGGATTCCAGCGCGTGGCGCCGTTCGGATTCTTCGCGGCTGAGGGCGACCGAGGTGCGCACGCCCTTGGAGACAAACT
This sequence comes from Rhodobacter sp., assembly GCA_027489175.1. Classification (GTDB taxonomy): domain Bacteria; phylum Pseudomonadota; class Alphaproteobacteria; order Rhodobacterales; family Rhodobacteraceae; genus Tabrizicola. The sequence goes on along the minus strand of JAIYAE010000030.1, from coordinate 14,855 downwards.
CCATCAGGCCCTTCACGACGCGTTCGTTCGGGTCGATCCCGGCGCAGGACAGCACTTCACGCCCGTCGCGCGACCGTGCCCAGCGGGCAATCTGATCCGGGCCGTTGCCGTATTTCTTGTCATCAGCGATGGCATCATCAAGAGCAGCCAGAACAACGGCGGCAAAAAGTTTGCGCGCGCGCTGGCCCTGCTCGAAGTTGAAAGCGGTGCTGTCGATTGTATCCAGCATCGGACGTTCCTTTTTTCTTGCTCTTGTCTTTCGCGGTGTCCGTGGTTTGTAACGATTTGGACACGATTCGGGGGGTCAGCTTTTACATAACCGCTATGCATACTGTGCATGGCTGGAACCGGATGCTACTGTATCTAGTCGTCTTGCCGGACAACCACGGCCCAGATATAGGAGCCGTTCAGACATTTTCAACCATTTCACCAAGGCTTCGCGTGTCACATGGCAAAGATCAACGGTAACGAAATCCGCCCCGGAACCATCGTCGAACATGACGGGGGGCTTTGGGCCTCGGTGAAGGTGAACCACGTCAAGCCGGGCAAGGGCGGTGCCTTCGCGCAGGTGGAGCTGAAAAACCTGCGCGACGGGCGCAAGCTGAACGAACGCTTCCGGTCGGAAGACAAGGTGGAGCAGGTCGAGCTGGAGATGAAGGACCAGCAGTTCCTGTATGAAACCGATGGGCGCCTGGTGTTCATGGACAACGAGACCTATGAGCAGATCGAACTGGACGCCGAGCTTCTGGGCGACCGGCGGCCGTTCCTGCAGGACGGGATGACCGTGTCGGTGCAGTATTTCGGCGAGGAGCCGTTGAACGTCACCATCCCGCAGAAGGTGACCTGCAAGGTGGTGGAAACCGAACCGGTGCAGAACGGCCAGACCGCCAGCAAATCCTACAAGCCCGCCGTGCTGGACAATGGCGTGCGGATCATGGTGCCGCCCTTCATCAACACCGATGAGATGATCATCGTCCATACCGAGTTGATGGAATACAGTGAGCGCGCCTAAACCAGCGCGCCGCTGACCAGCCCCAGGACCAGTGCCAGCATGAACAGCCCCTCGATCCCGTGCGGGATCAGGACGAACCAGATGCTGCGGGTGCGGCGGGCGGGCAGGGTCCAGAGCAGCGTGGACAGCATGATCGCTGGAATGGTCAGCGGCCGGATCAGGTGATAGGCGCCGAACAGCACCGCATTTGCCACCCAGTCCCAGCGCCCGAACGCGCCCTGCATCCGGGGCAGAAGGACGCCGCGGAACAGAAGCTCTTCCCCCAGCGCATAGTTGAAAAGACAGGACACCAGCGCCATCGGGATCAGCCACCAAGCGCCGACGAATTGCGGCTGGGCAAGACCGGCCAGGTCAGGTGCCGGAACCAGCGCAAGCGCGGGGGCGAGCCACAGAAGTAGTGCTGCAAGGTGGTCGGCAAGCGGCGTCTGCTCGATCAGGGCGGTGCCGGCGATCACCGGCAAGACCCACCAAAGAAGCCGCAGCCGCGGCCGCCCCGCCGCATCGCGCGGGGTCTGGAGCCAGAGGCGGGCAGCCCAGCCGGTCTGCCGGGCCGCCGCCGCCTCGGGCCGTAGAAGCAGGACCGACAGGATGAATTGCCAGGCCATCCCCAGGATCAACATCGCCCAGACCGCGATGCCGGGAAGCAGGCCGGTGGCCCTTGCCAGTTCTGGCGCGACCAGAAAGCCCAGGATCGGCATCGGCATTGCCGCCGCACACCAGATGGCGAGGATCTTCGGCAGGCCGTATTGCGGCAAGGGGGTCGTCTCGGGCATGAGCGACCCCTCATAGTTTCACCTGCGGCGTAGCCCGCAACAGCCGCGGGCGACAGGAGGGAAACCCTGACCCGGGCGGTCAGCCCGGCAAAAGCTGCAGGGAAGCGGAGCCTGCGGTCAGTGCCCCCTCGGCCCGGTCAAAGCGAAGGTAGGCAATCGCCTCGCCGCCGCTTTGGGTGAAAAGCGTGCCTGCGGGCTTGCCGTCGGACAGGATCTCGGTCCCGACCGGGGCGCTGCCGCTTATTGCGACACGGGCGAGGCCCTTGCGCAACTCGGTCTTGTGCTTCATCCGGGCGGTGACTTCCTGGCCGACATAGCAGCCCTTGCGGAAGTCCACGCCGTGCAGGCGCTCAAACCCGGCCTCTAGGATGTAGTTGTCATCGGGGATCAGCTCGACCCCGGTTTCGGGGATGAGGTGGGCGACGCGGATCGCGTCCCAGTCAATTGCCGCCGGGCCGCCTTCGTCGCCATAGGCGCGCCAGCCAAGCGCGGGGTGGCGAGGGTCGGGCAGGGCGCCTGCGGGTGGCAATCCAAGGCCGCGCTGGACGTGCAGGTCAGCGGGCGCAATCTGCACATCGGCGCGCAGGCGGTACATCGTCAACCGGCGCAGGGTGGCCGGGGCGAGGGGCGTGGCGATGTCGATCAACAGGTGACCCGCGCTGCGGACCACGAAGAAATCGGCGAGATACTTGCCTTGCGGCGTCAGAAGGGCGCACCAGACGATGCCATCCGCCCCCTCAAGCGGGCGGAGGTCGTTCGAGACGAGGCCCTGCAGGAAGGCCAGCGCGTCTGCGCCGGTCACGGACCAGAGGGTGCGGTCGGGGGCGGCTTCGCCTGGGGGTGTCGTGGTCATAGCCGGATAGTATGCCTGCGACGCGCCCAGTGAAAGGTCACTCACGCAGCTGTGCCTGATGGAGTTGCGCGTAGATGCCGCCCTTGGCGATCAGCACGTCATGGCGACCCTCTTCAACGACGCGACCCTGATCGAGGACCAGGATCTTGTCAGCGCCTTTCACAGTGGACAGCCGGTGCGCGATCACCAGCGTGGTGCGCCCCGCCTGCGCGCGGGCAAGGGCGGCGGACACGGCCGCCTCGGTCTTGGTGTCGAGGGCAGAGGTTGCCTCATCCAGAAGGAGCACCGGCGCGTCGGCCAAAAGCGCGCGGGCAATGGCGATGCGCTGGCGCTGGCCGCCTGAAAGGCCCGATCCGCGTGGCCCGGCGGGGGTGTCTAGGCCAAGGGGCAGGGGGGCGGTGAAGCCTGAAACCTCAGCGTCATTCAGGGCTGCGGTCAGGCGGGCCGGGTCCACATCGCTGCGCCCCAAGAGCAGGTTTTCGCGCAAGGTTTCATCAAAAAGCGCCGCGTCCTGGCTGACCGAGGCCAGAAGCGCGCGTTGGTCAAAGAGGCTAAGCTCACGCACATCGACGCCGCCGATCAGGATGCGGCCGGACTGGGGTTCGATCAGCGCCGAGATCAGCTGGAAGACCGTGGACTTGCCCGCGCCGGAACTGCCGACAAGGGCGGTGACCTTGCCCGCCTCGGCCGTGAAGGAAAGGCCGTTCAGGACCGGGCGGTCAGGGTAGGTGAAATGCACATCCTCAAACCGGATTTCCGGCGCGCCGGGGGCCGGGTGCGCGCGGCTGACGGCCAGGCGGTTGCCGGTGGGCTGGGCGTCCATCAGGGTGAAGATCCGCTCAAGGCTTGCTTCGGCGACCTGCCAGAGGCCGGCAAGGTCGCCAAGGCGGCGGATCGGCTGGAAGGTCAGCGCCATGGCGGTGAAGAAGGCCATGAATTCGCCGGTGGTACGCGTGCCTTCGGCCACCTCACGCCCACCGAGCATCAGGACGGCGAAGAAGCCAAGCCCGGTGACCACATCGACAAGTCCCGGCATGGCGGCACGGCCAAGGGCGGATTTCACCTCGGCCCGGATGATGCGGTTGATGATGGTCTCAAACCGGGAGGATTGATACTCTTCCATCCGGTTCAGCTTGACGGCCTGGATGCCGTGGAAGATCTCGTCCAGCCGCGTGGCGCGCAGGCCCGATTGTTCGCGCATGTGCAGAGTCTTGCGGCGGATGTAGCGGGCAAGGCCTAGGGCCGGCAAAAGCAGCAAGGGCGTGCCAACCAGGGCTGCGGCGGTCCAGACCGGGTCAATCGACAGGGCCACGGCAAAAAGGCCCAGCAGCGCCACAAGATCGCGCCCCACCCCGGCGACGACCATGGTCGCCGCCCCTTGGGCCGCCATCGTATCGCCCTGCACACGGTCAATCAGCTGCCCGGGTGAGTTTTCCTGAAAGAAACTGGCGTCCAGCGTCAGAAGGTGGCGCAGAAGGTCCACCTGCATCTGCCCGGCTGCCGCCTGATTGACCTTGGTCATCAGCCAGCGGTTCAGGACCGATGTTGTGGCGCGCAGGACGAACAGCCCAAGGATCGCCAGGCCCACCCAGATCAGCGCATCGCCGCCGCCGGGGGCGAAGACCTGATCGAACAAAGGCTCGATCATGTAGCTCAGAAGCCCAAGCGTTGACCCTTCGATCGCCATCAGAAGGAAGGCCAGCGCCAGAAGCCCGACATGCGGCCGCAGATAGTTGCGCCAGAAACGCAGGAAAAGCTCACGGCTTTGGTAGGGGCGGGTGGGCTGCAAGGGGCAGGGGCCTTTCGGGGGTCTTCGCGGCGGTGTAGCCGGAAAGGCGGGGGGTCTCAAGTATGGGCTCAAGCCGGGGTGCGGTGACATGGCCGTCCCCGGCGGATTGACGGGGCGCGCGCGCAGGCCTAGCCATGGCGGGCAAGTAAAGGAGAGACGCATGAGCCTTGCCCACGGCCGCCCCTATCTGGCCATTCCCGGCCCCTCGGTCATCCCGGACCGGGTGCTGCGCGCGATGCATCAAGGCTCGCCCAACATTTATGAGGGTCCATTGATCGATATGGTCGCAAGCCTGTGGCCCGACCTGCGGATGGTGGCGGGCACCACGGGCCATGTGGCGATGTATATCGGCAATGGCCACGCGGGCTGGGAGGCGGCGAATGCCAACCTCTTCAGCCGGGGCGACAAGGCCCTGGTGCTGGCGGTGGGGCAGTTCGGCCTCAGCTGGGCCAATTCGGCCCGCGCGATGGGGATCGAGGTTGAGGTCCTGGATTTCGGCAAATCCACCCCGGTGGATATGGGGCGGGTTGAGGCGGCCTTGCGGGCCGATACCGGGCACAAGATCAAGGCCGTGTTGACCACGCACGTGGACACCGCGAGTTCGATCAAGACCGACATCCCGGCGTTGCGGGCGACGATGGATGCGGCGGGGCATCCGGCCCTTCTGGCGGTCGACTGCATCGCGAGCCTTGGCTGTGATGAGTTCCGGATGGATGACTGGGGCGTCGATGTGATGGTCGCCGCCTGCCAGAAGGGGCTGATGACGCCGCCGGGCATGGCCTTCGTCTGGTTCTCGGAAGCCGCACGCCAGCGCTGTGCCGGGTCGGACCTGGCCACGCCCTACTGGGCCTGGGGTCCGCGCGCCGAACCGGTGGAGTTCTGGCAGATCTGGGACGGCACCGCCCCCACGAGCCACCTTTACGGTCTGCGTGAGGCGCTGGACATGCTGCGCGAAGAAGGCATGCCGCAGGTCTGGCAGCGCCACCACACGCTTGCAGGCGCGGTCTGGGCCGCTTTTGACGCCTGGTCTGCGGGCAATCCGGCCATCGGGATGAACGTGGCCAAGGCGGGCGATCGCGGCTGGTCGGTCACTGCCGCTCGCTTTGGCGCGCCGCATGCCACACGGTTGCGGGAATGGTGCGAACACAAGGCCGGGGTCACGCTTGGCATCGGGCTTGGCATGGCCCCGTCCACCGACCCGGCCTATCACGGCTTTCTGCGGGTGGCGCATATGGGGCATGTCAACGCCCATATGACCCTTGGCGCGCTGGCGGTGATGGAGGCTGGGATGGTCGCCCTTGGCATCCCGCATGGGGCTGGGGCGCTGGCAGCGGCCACGCAAGTGGTGGCGAAAGGGGCCTGATGGACTGGTTTCAGACCCGCGCGCTGGAACTGGGGGTCTTTGTGTCCCATGAGCCCGCCGTAGCCGAGATGTTCCGCGCGGCCATGGTCACCGTCCGGGGCCGCGAGCGGGATTTGCAGTTTGATTTCGGCTGTGGCCTGTCCACCTTGCGCCCGGCATTGCCCCTTTCGGGCGGGCCGGTCATTGCGGTGGCAAGCCATGCCCATGTCGACCACATCGGCGGGTTTCATGAGTTCACGGACCGTCTGGGCCACGCCTCGGAAGCGGCGGGGTTTGCCGGCCTGCCAGGGGTGGAGACCTTCGCGGATGAATTTCGCGGCTGGCCTGACCTAATTTCACACCCGCCTGTGCCGGGATGGAGCGTGGCCGACTGGCACTTGCCCCCCGCGCCCCTGACCGGCACCTTGGCGGAGGGGGACCGGATCGACCTTGGCGACCGGCAGTTCACCGTCCTGCACCTGCCCGGACATTCCGCTGGCGGGATCGGCCTGCTGGATGAGGAGGATGGTCTGTTCCTGTCCGGGGATGCAATCTATGACGATGACATTCTTGACGATCTGCCGGGGGCCTCGATCCAGGATTATCTGGCGACGATGGACCGCCTGCGCCAGCTGGACTGCCGTCTGGTGATCGGCGGCCACGGGCCAGAGATGACCCGCGCCCGGATGGTTGCGATTGCGGAAGACTACCTGAGCAAGCGGGCCTGACCCTTAGCTGCCGTTCGCGGCCAGCCAGTCGGTCATCCACTTGATCTCGGCCTCTTGCGCGGCGATCACGCCTTCAGCGAATTTGCGCACTTCGGGGTCGGCGCCATGCTCCAGCACGATCCGCGCCATATCCACCGCGCTTTGGTGGTGCGGGATCATGCCCCTGACGAAATCGACATCTGCGTTACCGGTGAATTCGATCGCCATGCCTTTATGCATCGCGTCATTCGCGGCTATGAAGGCCTGCGTGGCGGGCGTGGCATAGGCCATGCCGGTCATTGAATGCCCCTCATGGCCAGTCGTCGCCTCTTGCGCCATGGCGGGAAGGGCAAGGGCCAGGCAGGCGGCAAGGATCGGGGTCAGGCGGGGCATCGGCATCTCCATGGAAGGCGTCACCCGATAGCTGAACCTAGGTTCTGGTCGTGGGAAGTCATTTCCCCGTGAAGCTGCCACTTTGCAAGGCAGTGTGCGGGGCTGTTGCCTGTCCTGTGCGCTTGTGGCCCTGTCCCGGGGCTTTTCGCCGGGGGAGGGCGGCGCTATGGTAAGGGCCGTGGAAAACCAAGGGACAGGCGTGGGCAAGGTGGCAAAACGGGGCAGGCGCCCGGTGGTGGGGATCATCGGCAACAGCTATATGGTGAATGACCACTACCCGGTGCATTCCGGCGGGACGATGAATTCCGTCGCGGTGGCCGAAGTGGCCGGCTGCCTGCCGCTGATCATCCCGTCCGACCCGCGGCTGGTGTCGGTCGATGACCTTCTGGACCTGTGCGACGGGTTCCTGCTGACCGGTGGTCGCCCAAACGTCCACCCCAGCGAGTATGGTGAGGATGAGACGCCAGCGCACGGCTGCTTTGACCGCTGCCGCGACGCGATCACACTCCCCTTGATCCGCGCCTGCGTGGACCGGGGCCAGCCGTTCCTGGGCATCTGCCGGGGCTTCCAAGAGGTGAACGTGGCCATGGGTGGCACGCTTTACCCCGAAATCCGCGACCTGCCGGGCCGGATGAACCACCGCATGCCGCCGGACGGCACGCTGGAAGAACAGTTCGCCCTGCGCCACCCGGTCAGCTTTTCCGAAGGCGGCCCGTTTCACCGCCTGATGGGCGCGCGCGAGGTGATGACCAACACGCTGCACGGCCAAGGCATCGCCCGTGCCGCCCCGCGCGTCGTGGTGGACGGTGTCGCCCCTGACGGCACGCCCGAGGCGATTTATGTCGAGGGTGCTGCGGGCTTTACCCTTGCGGTCCAGTGGCACCCCGAATGGAACGCGGCCAATGACCCCGTGTCGCGCCCGCTGTTCCAGGCCTTTGGGGCTGCCGTGGCCGCCTGGGCCAACGGCAGTACGACTGCCGAACGCCCTAAAGCGGCCGCAGCTTCAGCCGGGTGATCCGGTTTTCGCGGCGCTGGACCACCTCGAACCGGAAGCCGTGGAAGCTGAAGACCTGGCCCTCGTTCGGGATCATCTGCGCTTCGTGGATCACGAGGCCAGCAATGGTGTTCGCCTCATCATCGGGCAGGCGCCAGTCGGTCGCGCGATTGAGGTCACGGATCGTCATTGCGCCGTCGATCAGATAGGCCCCGTCCTCGGTCCGGCTAAGGTGGGAATCCTTCAGCACCACGTCGAATTCATCGGTGATGTCTCCGACGATTTCCTCAAGGATATCCTCCAGCGTGATCAGGCCCTGCAGGGTGCCATATTCATCAACGACCAGCGCGAAGTGGGTGCGGCGGGCAAGGAATTCGCGCATCTGTTCGTCTAGGCTGGTGGTGTCGGGGATGAAGTAGGGCTTCATCGCCACCTTCACGATGTCCAGCTTCTCGATCCCCTCGACGGACCCCTCTTCCCCCCGCACCAGACGGTCCACCTCACGCAAGAGGTCTTTTGCATGGACCACACCAAGGATGTTGTCATCGCTGTCGCGATAGATCGGCAGCCGGGTGTGGGGGGAAGCAAGGACCCGGGTGATGATCTCGCCGGGCGGCAGATTGGCATCGATCATCTCGATCTGGCGGCGGTGGCGCATGATCTCGTCCACCGTGCGGTGGCTGAGGTCCAGGGCCCCCAGCAGGCGGTCACGGTCTTCCTTCTCCACCGCGCCTTCGGAATGGCCAAGCGCGATGGCCCCGGCGATTTCCTCACGCAGGGCCAGCATCTCACCGCCGGGGTTCGGGCGCACGCCGCAGAGGTAGAGAAGGCCGCGCACCAGCGTGCGGACCAGTGACACGACCGGGGTGAAGATCACGATCAGCACGCGGATGATCGGGGCCACTCGGGTTGCCACGGGTTCGGGATAGGTGATGGCAAGGGTTTTCGGCATCACCTCGCCAAAGACCAGCACCAGCGCGGTCATCACGAAGGTCGCAATCGCCACGCCGCTGTCGCCGAACATCCGCGTCAGAAGGGCGGTTGCAAGTGCGGCTGACAGGATGTTGACGATGTTGTTGCCCAGCAGCAGGGCGCCGATCATCCGCTCACGGTCTTCGGTGACCTTCATGGCGCTGGCCGCCCCACGCGCGCCCTTGTCGGCTTGTGCCTTCAACTTTGACCGGGAGGAGGCAGTCAGTGCGGTTTCCGACCCCGAAAAGAAAGCGGACATGACCAAGAGCCCCAGAATGGCGGCGGCCGTCAGCCAGAAGGCGGTATCGAGTGCGGCAGAGGGGGCGGCATCCATCGGGGGGTCCAGTTCTTGCAGGTCAGGCTTTGCTTGCCAAAGGCGGGCGGGCCAACGGGTGATGGGTCAGGACCAGCTTTTGCAGGTGGTCGTCAAGCACATGGGTGTAAATCTCGGTCGTGGCGACATCGGCATGGCCGAGAAGGGTCTGGATTACCCGAAGATCGGCGCCCCCGGCCAGAAGATGCGTGGCAAAGGCATGGCGCAGGACATGCGGCGTGACGCGGGCAGGCGACAGGCCCGCCAGCACGGCGATATCCTTGAGCATCAGGTGGAAATGCTGCCGGGTCATGTGGCCTTCGCGCCCGTCGCCGGGGAACAGGAACTTTGACACCGGTCGCCCCTCAAGCCGAGCCGCTGCATCCATTTCGTCGCGGCAGGCCAGCCAATCGGCCAGCGCGGTGCGGGCGGGGGCCGAAAGCGGCACCATCCGTTCCTTGTCACCCTTGCCGCGCACCAGGATCATGCGCGGGTTGCCCCGCACGGCGGCGATCGGCAGACCGACAAGCTCACTGACCCGCAGGCCGGCGGCGTAGACCAGCTCCAAGAGGGCCGCGTTGCGCAAGCGGTCAGACGGGCTGCGGCCCTTGGTGCGGGCGGCCTCGATCAGGCGGGTGACTTCGTCCACGGTCAGGGTCTTCGGCAGACTTGCCGCGCGGCCGGGGCCCGAAATGCGCAAGGCCGGGTTGTCGGCGCGCCAACCCTCCTCGACCGCGAACCGGAAAAGTTGGCGGATCGCGGACAGACGGCGCGCGCGGGTGGCCTTAGACAGGCCCTGCGCGTCGCAATGGATCAGGTAATCCTCAACCGTTGCGCGGCCCGCCGTGGACAGGGTGCTGCCGTGCCCGGCCAGCCAGTCGGCGAAATCGACCAGATCACGGCCATAAGCCAGCTGCGTGTTGCGCGCGGCTCCGGCATCGGCGCTGCGGGCGTCGAGAAAGGTGGAAATCCATCGGCTGGAGTCGGGGTCAGGCATCGCCTAGCCCCTGCGTTCCAGGATCATCAGTTCCAGCGCGGTGCGGCGTGCCATGCCGTCGAGACCAACCATCCGCATCAGGGAAAGCCCCTCAGTCACCCCCCGCAGATCGCCCTGCACACCGCGGCCGATGTTGTCGATGGCGACGATGATCGCTTCCCCCGTCCGGTTGCCGTCCAGCAGGGTCTGCGCTTCGACCGACGGGGCGGGTGCGCGGAACGCGGCGGCAATGGCGCGGCCCAGACTGTCGGGCGGGACAATTCCGGTCAGGTCGCCCCGGGCCAGCCCGACAAGAAACGCCTCTTCGGCGTCGGCAGGGCTGTGGCGGCTGGCAGCGGCATCCCGGTAGGGCGACAGCAGGGCCACCCGAAAGGCGATGGCCGCCGCCTCGCCAGACAAGGGAAGATCCAGCAGCGCCTTGCCGAACAGGACGGCAAAGGGCACCTCAAGTTCGGCTTCCTGCATCTTGGCCCAAACCTCGGGCAGGGCCTGTCCGACGCGCGCCGCATCGCCCGAGGCGAGGGCCGCTTCAAACTTCTGGAAGGCCGCCGCCCGGTCCCAGACCCCGCCGGACGCGGCAGGGTTGCGTTCGGTGTAAAGCCCCAGGATCACGTTCGGCGGCAGAGTGCCACCCCGTGTCAGGCGTTCTGCCGCCTCGATCTGGGCCTTCCAGCCGGCTTTTGGCCCAATCTCGGCATAGGAAAAGGCGACGGGCAGGCCTTCGGTGGGCAAAGGCTCACCAATCGCCTCATACATCTTCCAGTCCAGCGGCGTGACCGGGCTGGGGGCAGGGGGCGGCGCTTCGCCTTCGAAAAGGTCAGGGTCAAGGAAGCGGGCCAGCAAGGCGGCCTGATTGGCCGTGATCTCGCCCAACGCCTCGGACGTGTGGAGCGTGAGGGCCGCTGTGTCCCAGTCGCCCTGCCGCGCCTGGCAAAAGATGCGGGCGGGCACGGTGGGGGCCAGATGCGGCGAGGCCGCCATCGCCTCGCAGGCGCGATCTTCGGCCCCGGTCAGAAGGGCCACGTCAAAGCTGCGGCGGAACATGTCGGGTGTGGTGGCACCCGCAGCCTCGATCAGCGCCGCCGCCTGTTCCAGCGCCCCAAGCGCCAGAAGCTTGTCGATCCGCACCTGGAGAAGGTCGCCCCGGCCACCGGCATCCACCGGCGCCTCAACCTCGGCGAGCAGGATCGTCAGGAACAACTGGCGCAAGGCGGGCAGCGCGTCGTCGCTGTGGCTGACCAGCCGTGCCGCAATCTCGGCCGTCAGGCCCTGGCCCCACAGGTTGCGCGGCAAGCCCGACACCGCCGGGGGGATCAGCCCCACCGCATCCGGCGACGGGCCGTCCAGCGCCGTGGTCGCCACCGGCTGCGGCAGGGCGCCGCCCTGGCCGGTCACCGGCGGCTCATCAATCGCCATGGCGATGCCGCCGGTATCCTCGGAAGCCGGCGTCGCCACCGATTGCGAGAGCCAGTCGATGGCCGACAGGGGGCCGCCGCCCTCTTGCGCGGCAAGCGGAGCCGTCCCAGCCAGCAGCACCAATAGACCCGCCGTCTTAATCCGCATTCAACACCACTGGCTTCGTCACCTCACCCTGGACGGGTGAAAGATCGCCGAGATACGCATAACCCGCCAAGCCGATGAACCCGATTATCACCAGCAAAACCAGTGCTTTGATGATCCGACCCATGGCGTTGCCCTTCCTCGACTTTGGCGTGGGGCAGCTTGATCCGCCCGACTTTTCTTGCCGCACCAGACGCAGATTGCGCGCCCAGAGCGGGTGTGATGCACAATCTATATAGCATTCCGCAAGACTTCACGCCATTCAGGGGGGAATATTTCCCGCGTGCTTTCGGCAAGGTCATGCGGGCTCGGGCAGATGGACGCAATGGCACAGTTGACGAAGACCGTGGTCATGGTCGGAATGATGGGGGCGGGCAAAACGGCCGTCGGCACTGCGCTTGCGCGGCTTCTGGGGGTAGAGTTCCGTGATTCCGATGAGGAAATCACCCGCGCCGCCAATCGCACCATCGCCGAAATCTTCGAACGCGACGGCGAACCGTTCTTCCGCGCCCGCGAGACCGAGGTGATCGCCCGCCTGCTGCGCGGCACCCCTTGTGTGCTGTCGACCGGGGGCGGGGCTTTCCTGTCGGCAGCGAATCGCGCCTTGATCCATGAGGTTGGCGTATCCGTCTGGCTGCGCGCCGACCTTGACCTGTTGTGGCAGCGCGTCCGCCACAAGACCACCCGCCCCTTGTTGCGCACTGCGAACCCGCGCGAAACCCTGCGCGCGCTTTACGAGGCGCGCCTTCCCTTCTATGCCGAGGCCGATCTGGCCGTGGACAGCGCTGCCGAATTGTCAGTGGAAGACATGGCCATCCGGGTGCGGGAAGCGTTGCGCACCCGGCCGGACGTGCTGGAAGGATAAGCGATGAACCATGTGGCGGTCGACCTTGGGGCCCGGTCCTATGACGTCAGGATTGGCACGGGCCTGATCGCGCGGGCCGGGGCCGAAATTGCCCCCCTTCTGCGGCGCAAGCGCGTGGCCATCGTCACCGATGAAACCGTGGCCGCCGCCCATCTGCCGGCCCTGACGGCGGCGTTGCAGGCCGAGGGCATCGCCTGTTCGTCCTTGGCCCTGCCAGCGGGCGAGGGCACGAAAAACTGGGACAACCTTGCCCGTTGCACCGAATGGCTGTTGGAACAGCAGGTTGAACGGCGGGATGTCGTGCTGGCCCTTGGCGGCGGTGTGATCGGTGATCTGGTGGGGTTTTCCGCCGCCATCCTGCGGCGCGGCGTGCGCTTTGTGCAGCTACCGACGACGCTTTTGGCGCAGGTCGACAGTTCGGTCGGCGGCAAGACCGGGATCAACACCGCGCAAGGCAAGAACCTGGTCGGCGCCTTCCATCAGCCAAGCCTGGTGCTGGCCGATATCGGCGTGTTGGACACGCTGCACGACCGTGACCTTCTCTCTGGCTATGGCGAGGTGGTGAAATACGGGCTTCTGGGCGACGCCGCCTTCTTCGACTGGCTTGAAACCCACGGCCCCGCCCTGCGTCACGGCGATACGGCCGCCCGGCTCCGCGCGGTGACCCGGTCGGTCGAGATGAAGGCGGGGATCGTTTCACGCGACGAGACGGAAGAAGGCGAGCGGGCCCTGCTGAACCTGGGCCACACCTTCTGCCATGCCCTTGAGAAGGCGACCGGATATTCTGACCGCCTCCTTCACGGTGAAGGCGTGGCGATCGGCTGTGCGCTGGCGTTCGAACTCTCCTCGCGTCTTGGTCTGTGCTCTCAGGAAGACCCCAGCCGGGTGCGCGCGCATCTGCGCAGCATGGGGATGAAGGTGGACTTGGCCGATATCAAGGGCGATCTGCCGGGGGCTGAGGCTCTGGTTGCCCTGATGGGGCAGGACAAGAAGGTGATCGACGGCCGCCTGCGCTTTATCCTGGCGCGCGGGATAGGTGCTGCCTTTGTGGCCGAGGATGTGCCGGGCGATGCCGTCCTGAAATTGTTGCAGGACGCGCTGGCCAGCCGCTAAGGCCCCAGAAACGCCAGCACCGGCTGCAGACTGATGGCCGGAGCCTCTTCCTGCGGGACATGGCCAAGGTCCGGCAGCACCACCAGCCGCGCATCGGGCAGGTTTGCAAGGTAGTCTTGCGCATTGGCCACCGGGATCATCGCGTCCTTCTCACCCCACAGCAGCAGCACCGGCACAGTGATGCCTTGCAAAAAGGGTTCCGGCGGGACCAGCACGGTCTGGCGCATCCGGTCCAGCATCGCCTGCCGGTTTCCGGGGGCCAGAAGAAGGGCGTGGTAGCGTTCGACCACCGCATCGCTAAGGCTGCCAGGGTCGGCATAGGCCGCGGCGATGTTCGGCCGCAGCGCCCATTTCGGCAGGGCGTATTTCATGGCTTCAAGCACGAAGGGCACGGATGGCGGCTTGCCATAGTCAAAGCCGGGGCTGGCATAGCCGTCGGGCGAGATCAGCACGAGACGCTCAACCCGGTCAGGATGCGCGGCGGCAAAGCGCCAGGCCAGCCGCCCGCCGATGGAGTTGCCGGCGATGGTGGCGCGGTTGATGCCGAAATGGTCCAGCACCGCAAGAAGCTGGGCCACCCCCTGCGCGTCACTGTAATTCCGGTCCGGGTCGGGGCCGGACAGACCCGCCCCCGGCATATCATAGCGGATCACGCGGTGGGTGGTGGCCAAGCCCTCGGCCCAGCCATCAAAGGTATGCAGGCTGGACCCGACGCCATGGAGAAGGACGATTACCGGCGCGTCCCGTGGCCCCTCATCCCGCAGATGCAGGCGAACGCCGGCGATGTCGACAAGATCGGAAGGCGCGCCCAAATAGGCCGCCTCAAGCGCCGCCCTGGGCCGGTCGGGGGTGTAAAGCCACAGCGCCAACCCGAAAAGGCTGACCCCAAGGATCGAAAGGCCCCAAATCACCACGCGGATCACAAATCCCCCTTGCCTGACCCAAAGGTCTAGCGCGCGGGGCGGTGAAGGCCAGAGAAGGCGTCAGAACAAAAGCTTGTAGACGTTGCCATTGGTATCGGTCGCGCGGCCGGTGCCGCTGGCGGTGCCTGACCCGATGATGAAGGTGCCCTGCACCCGCGTGCCATCGGCGCAGACGGCGTAGATCTCGCCATCGTTCACGCCCGCGACGGTTTCGCTTTCCGACCCCAACTCACCCCCGGTCTTCTTCCA
>JAIYAE010000009.1 GCA_027489175.1 Rhodobacter sp. | reverse complement strand
TTTACCACGACGTCATGGGTCGCGTAGGCACCAAAGGCGGCAAGCGACAGAAGCGCCCCGCGAAGGTTGGAATGCATGATGGTCAGCCTGCCTGGACCGCGATGAGGGAGGCGCGGATGTTTGCGTGTTCACCATCGCCCGGAATGCGGATGGCCACAAGGGCGGGACCGGCGGTCTTCGCCAATTTCCTCAGGTGTTGGTCCCGCGGTTCTGCCGGGCGACGATGAGCACGCCTGCTATGGCGATGACCCCCATGCCAAGGGCTGTCTGGGCGGTCATCGGCTCGTCAAAGAACAGCGCGCCAAAGAGGGCGGCCCAGGCGATTTGCGAATACTGGGTCGGCGCAACGATGACCGGGGCGGCGGCGCGATAAGCCGCGATCATCATCAGCGTGCCGGTGAAGCCTGCCAGCGTCAGCCCGGCGATTGCGGCCAAGTCGGCCGGGGGCATCGGGACATAGCGGCCAGGCAGCAAGAGGAAGGCCGAGAGCGTCTGGCCGAGGATGGGGTACAGAAGCATCGGCACATTCGCCTCGGCCCCGCCGGTCTTGCGGACGATAAGGTAGTGGACTGCCGCCAAAACGACGCCGCCGACAGCGGCGATGTGGCCGATGCCAAACTCCACCCGCCCAGGGTTCAGCGCGATGATCACGCCGACAAGTCCGATGACCACGGCCAAAGCGCCGATCAGGTCAACGCGGTCACCCAAGAGCGGCCAGGCCAGCAGCGTCAGGATCAGCGGCAGCGTGAAGAAGATCGCATAGGCCTGCGCCAATGGCATGACGGTGAAGGCGTAGGTCACCAGCAGGCCGTTGCCGATCAAAGCCGCCGTGCGCACCGCCATCAGGCCCGGATAGACCGGCCGAAGTGAAACTGGGGCGGAAAGCCACAGCAGGCCGATCAGCGGCAGGGTGAAAAGGCCCGCAAAGGCCACGATCTGCACCGGGCTGTAGGTGCCGCCCAGAAACTTGATCGTGGCATCAGCCAAGGAAAAAAGGCCGAAGCCCAGAAGCCCGCAAAGCACACCTTTCAAAGCAGGGGACATCACGCGCTCCGGGCAGAAATGTCCGGGGCGCAGCGCCCCGGGGTGCGGGCCTTAAAGGCTTGCGTCCAGCGCCGCCAGAACCGCGTCGCCCATCTGGGTGGTGGTGACGGGCGTGCCGCCATCGGGGCCCATCAGGTCAGCGGTCCGGACACCATCGGCCAAGACCTTCTCGACCGCCTTTTCCACCCGCGTCGCCTCATCCCCAAGGTCAAAGCTGTAGCGCAGGGCCATGGCGAAGCTCAGGATGCAAGCGATCGGGTTGGCCTTGCCCTGACCCGCGATGTCAGGGGCGGAACCGTGGACGGGCTCATAAAGCGCCTTCGGACGGCCATTGGCCATCGGCGCGCCAAGCGAGGCGGAGGGGAGCATCCCAAGCGACCCGGTCAGCATCGCGGCGCAGTCGGACAGCACGTCGCCGAAAAGGTTGTCGGTGACGATCACGTCAAACTGCTTGGGCCAGCGGACCAGCTGCATCGCGCCATTGTCGGCGTACATGTGCGACAGTTCCACATCCGGATAGTCGCGGTCGTGCACCTCCTGCACCACCTCGCGCCACAGGATGCCGGATTCCATCACGTTGGCCTTCTCCATCGAGCAGACCTTGTTCGACCGCTTCCGTGCCAGCTCAAAGGCTGATTTCGCAACGCGGGCGATTTCGCTTTCGGTATAGCGCTGGGTGTTGATCCCGACGCGTTCGTTGCCTTCCTTGAAGATGCCGCGCGGCTCACCAAAGTAGACGCCAGAGGTCAGTTCGCGGACGATGACGATATCCAGACCGGCGACGACCTCTTTCTTCAGGCTGGAGAAATCAGCCAGAGCGTCAAAGCACTGCGCGGGGCGGAGGTTGGAGAAGAGGTCCATTTCCTTGCGGAGGCGCAGAAGGCCGCGTTCCGGCTTCACGCTGAAATCCAGCTTGTCGTATTTCGGCCCACCGACCGCGCCCAGCAGCACGGCATCTGAGGCCTGCGCCTTGGCCATCGTGGCATCCGCCAAGGGCACGCCATGCACGTCATAGGCGGCCCCGCCCACAAGGTCTTCGCTCACGTCGAAATGGACGCCGCGCTTCTGGCCCATCCAGGCGATGATCCGTTTCACCTCGGCCATGACTTCGGGGCCGATGCCGTCACCGGCGAGGATAAGAAGGGATGGGTTTGCCACGCGGATGCTCCTGCAGAAGTGTCGGGCTTCGCCTAGCCCTTCGGCCTGAAAACTTCAAGCTCGGAAGGCTGGAGAGGCGAATGCGGAGGCCAGCGCATCCCACACCCTGCGCAGGCGGGGTGATTGGCGCAGGGCCGGCGCGGCGACCA
Source organism: Rhodobacter sp. (assembly GCA_027489175.1). Lineage (GTDB taxonomy): Bacteria > Pseudomonadota > Alphaproteobacteria > Rhodobacterales > Rhodobacteraceae > Tabrizicola. Next base: position 108,537 of record JAIYAE010000009.1, on the reverse strand, counting down.
GCCAGACCGGCAGGGCGGGCAGGGTGACAAGTCCGTCAATCCGCTCCAATGTGGGGTCGGCGTCGCCGATGTGGCAAAGAAGCCCACCAAGCCCGCACCCAGCCCGGATCAGGTCCTGATAGACCAGCGGGTCATCGGTGCGGACGGGAAAGAAGCTGCGGCTGACCGTGATGCCCACGCCCGCCATGGCGCGGATGATCTGGGTCTCGCGGTCCTGGCCGATGAAATCCATCTGCATCAGCGCCTCGGGGCTGTCCGGGCGGCCCTTGCGGTCAAGGTAGGTGCGGGCGGCGTAAATGCCCAGGGGCATTTCGGCCAGCTTTTGCGCCACAAGGTCTGCTTGCGTCGGCCGGTACATGCGCAGGGCAAGATCCGCCTCGCCCAGCAGGAGGTTCTCGGTCGTGTCCGAGGGGACAAGGTCAATCTCGATCCCCGGCTCCTCAACCCGAAGGCGCGCAAGGATCGGCGGCAGGATCGCGGAGGAGACGACGCGGCTGGCGGTGATCCGGACGGTGCCCTCAATCCCCTTGGCTCGTCCGGCGGCGGCAAGGGCCAGATCAGCCACCGCCTGCCGCATCGCGCGGGCAGGGGGCAAAAGGGCCTGCCCGGCCTCGGTCAGCACCAGACCTTGCTGCACTCGGGTGAAGAGCCGGACCTGTAACGCCGCCTCGGCTTGGTGGATGTGGCGGCCAAGGGTGGGCTGGCTGATCCCGGTCGCGCGGGCGGCGGCGGAAAGCGACCCCGCCTCGGCCACGGCAAGGAAGGATCGGATCAGGGACCAGTCGAGCTTTTCCATTCATTCATGAATAGACAATGCCCGCATTCATGCAATTCCAAATCTGTTCCCGGAGGTCGATATGATGGGGAAAGGAGACCACATCATGGACAACACGGCATTGGTTCTGGGCGCCTCGGGCGGGTTCGGCGGGCAGGTGGCCTTGGCCCTGCAAGCGGCGGGCTGGACCGTCACCCGCTACAAGCGCGGCACCGACATGGCAGCGGCGGCCAAGGGCGCGCGGCTGATCGTCAACGGGCTGAACCCGCCCGGCTATCACGACTGGGACCGGCTGATCCCCGAGATCACCGCGCAGGTCATCGCGGCAGGGCGGGCCAGCGGCGCCGCGATCCTGGTGCCCGGCAACGTCTACCCCTACGGGATGGAGCCTGGCCCCTGGGGCCCCGACACCCCCCACCGCCCGGTCTGCCGCAAAGGCCGCATCCGCGCGACGATGGAGGCTGCCTACCGTCACGCGGCCGAAACCGGCGGGCCGCGCTGCATTCTGCTACGCGGGGGTGATTTCCTGCTGCCCGAAGCGCCGCAGATGCTGATGAACCGGATGATCCTGGCGAAGACGGCCAAGGGCAAGATCACCGCAATGGGCCCGGCGGACGTGCTGCATACCTATGCCTACCTGCCCGACATGGCCCGCGCCGCAGTCGGGCTGGTCGCACTGGGGGACGCCCTGCCTGCCTATGCCGACATTCCCTTTGCCGGCCATGCTTTCACGATCAACGATCTGGCGGCGCGGGTCGCGCGGCTGACGGGCAAGCCGATGCAAGTGAACCATTTCCCGCTGTGGTTCTTCACCCTTGTCAGCCCGTTCTGGGAACTGGCGCGGGAATTGCGGGAGATGCTGTATCTGAACCGCTTTCCCCACCAGCTGGACCCCGGCCCCTTGCAACGCTGGCTGCCGGACTACCGCGACACCCCGCTGGATGAGGTGATCATGGCGCATCTGAAGGCGTTGAATTTGGCCTAGGGCAGCGTCACATCCACCCAGACCGGAAAATGGCGCGAGGCGGCGGTCAGGTCGGCGGCAAGGGGGTCATCAGGGCCGGGCCACAGGACGCCGGACCCAGTGACGGTCAGGGCAGAGGAGGGCAGGACATAGTCCAGCCGCAAGCCGCCAAGATCGTCGTAAAGCACGGTATCCAGCGCCGGGTCACCAAGCTGTGCCGGTTCAACCCGGCCATGGCTGCCTTTCGGCTTTGGGTCCTGCAGGGCCGGATGGGACAAGAGCGCGCCGATGCCGTCCCGCAATCCGTCGCCATCCGCCGGGTCAAGGTTACCATCGCCCAAGAGGACAAAAGGGGCCTCGGGCGGGGGCATCGGCAGGGCACTCTCCAGATAAAGCCGCCAGAAGGCTGCCTCATCATGGTTGCGCTTGCCGTTTCGGTCTTCGGGGCCGTCAAAGACCGGGGGCGTCGCGTGCCAGGCCAGAAGGTGCAGGGGACCGGCATCGGTCAGCACCGGCACATCCCAGAACCCCGTTGTCGCCAGGCGCTGCACGGCCATCAGGCCCGGATCACTGCCATCGGGCAGCAGCGCGCCGGGCAAGTCTGTCCAGAGAAACCCCGAAAAATCGCGCACGGCGGCTTCGTCAATCGGCCATCGCGACAGGATCGCCATGCCGCCCTGACCCGAGAAAAGGCCAAAGCCCTGCGCATCGCGCGGGTCACCCAGACGACCGTTGCCATCCACGTCAAAGCCGGTCTGAAGCCCGGTGTTGGGGCGCAAGGCAAAGCGGTGCGGATAGGGTGCGCCTGCCGCGGCCAAGCGGTCGGCCAGCAGACCCAATGCCACGCCGCCCCGATCATAATCCACCGCTGTCAGCAGGATCACATCAGCATCCAGCGCCACCATGACGGCGACCACGGCGTCAAGCTGCGGGTGGTCGGTCTTGGTCAGGTCCTGCACCAAAAGGCCGGGGCCAGTGCGGTCAAGCCCGACGTTCCAGGTGGCAATCCGCAACGGCTCAGCCCAGGCCGCGCCGGATAGCAGCAGCAGTGCTGCAACCAGACGGATCAGTTGTCGCGCCCCCGGTCGGCGCGGTCGGCGGCGGCGGCGGCTTCTTCCTCGGCAATCTTGCGGTCGCGTTTGGTGCGGATCATGTCGGCCACCCGCGCCATCGCCACCCCGCGCATCAGAAGGCTGGCCGGCAGGAAGGCCCAGGCCGCCATTGTCCAGATCAGGGTCTGCGACGACGTTACGGTTGTCGTCGGCAGGCCGGCCGTCAAGACCGCGATGGCCGTCGGCACGACGAAGGGCAGCAGGAACCCCACCGCCAGGTTCACCCGCGAATCACGCTCAAGCCGGTCAACCACGTCGCCGCCGGCGGTCGGTTCAAAGGTAGGCAGGTTCACCCAGACGTTGAACGCGCTTTTGGTCGAGGGCCAGCCCGCGATCTTCAGCACGATCACGAACACCGCCAGTGACACCAGCGAGATGAGATAAGCCGTCCCCGCCGCTGTCCGCAGGCTTTCCACCTGATCGGCCGTGGCCGTATCGGCCAGCATGAAGGTGGCCAGCCGCACCGGCGAATAGGGGAAGTCCAATGCGTCACCGATCACGACGCCCAGCGCGTGAAACAGCTGCGAAACAGTGGTCGGATCATCGCGGTTGGCGACGATGACCGACAAAAACAGCACGATCGCCAGCAGCATGAGATAGCGGATGCGGTTGAAGGGGGCGCCATCCCGAAATTCCACCAGGCTGGGATAGACGGCGTTGTATTCGACAAAGACCAGCGTCCCGGCAAAGAGCGCCATCAGGGCCACGATCTGTTTGGTATCCGTCCCGACATCGGGCAGCACGACCGATGGCAGCACGATCAGCACCATCACAAGGAATGCCCGCACCGCCGCCCCGGTGGCCCGGTTCAGCCAGGTCCGCGCCGCGCCGTCGATGGACGACACGATGCGAAACTGCAGCCGACCGGTGGTCAGCCCACGCATCTTGCTGCGAATGGAATCAATCCTGTCCAACACCGACCTGCCACGTCTGACTGCCACTTCTTGCGGCAGCCTTGCCAAAGCTTTGTGGCCATTTCAGGGTCAATCTGCGCTAAGGGCAGGGAAAGATGCCAAAGTCTGCACCGGCAGAACCGGTGCAGCTGTCTTCAGGCCCATGGGCGGGTTGCGGCGGTTTTCGCCTCATAGGCGTCGATGGCGCTGGCCTTTTCCATCGTCAGGCCGATGTCATCCAGCCCGTTCAAGAGGCAATGCTTCTTGAACGCATCCACTTCAAACCGGAAGCTCTTCCCGTCCGAGGCCGTGACGGTCTGGCTGTCCAGATCCACCGTGACCCGCGCGTTTTCACCCTTCCTTGCGTCATCCATCAGATGATCGACCGCCTCTTGCGGCAGCACCACCGGCAGGATGCCGTTCTTGAAGCAGTTGTTGAAGAAGATGTCGGCGAATGAGGTCGAGATCACGCAGCGGATGCCGAAATCAAGCAGTGCCCAAGGCGCATGTTCGCGTGACGAGCCGCAGCCGAAGTTGTCCCCGGCGATGATGATCTGGGATTTGCGATAGGCGGGCTGGTTCAGCACGAAATCGGGGATCTCGGCCCCGTCTTGCGTATAGCGCATCTCGTCGAACAGATTCTTGCCCAGGCCCGACCGTTCGATCGTCTTCAGGAACTGCTTGGGAATGATCATGTCGGTGTCGATGTTGACCAGCGGCATCGGGGCGGCGATGCCGGTCAGGGTGGTGAACTTTTCCATCAGACCATCTCTCCCATCAACGTCCTGACATCGGTCAGGTGACCGGTGATCGCCGCCGCCGCCGCCATCGCGGGGGACATGAGGTGCGTGCGGCCACCGCGGCCCTGACGGCCTTCGAAGTTGCGATTGCTGGTTGCGGCACACCGCTCGCCCGGGGCCAGCTGGTCCGGGTTCATCGCCAGGCACATCGAACACCCCGCAAGCCGCCATTCAAAGCCGGCATCAAGGAAGATCTGCGCCAGCCCCTCTTCTTCCGCTTGCGCCCGCACGAGGCCCGACCCCGGCACGACCATCGCGCGTTTTACGGCGATCTTCTTGCCTTTCAGGATCGCCGCCGCCGCCCGCAGGTCTTCGATCCGGCCATTGGTGCAGCTGCCGATGAACACGGTGTCGATGGCGATCTCGGACAGTTTCTGGCCGGGCGTAAGGCCCATGTAGTCAAGGCTGCGCTTCACGGCATCAACCTTGCCGCCGCTGAATTCGGACGGCGACGGCACAACGCCGGTGATCGGCAGCACGTCTTCGGGCGAGGTGCCCCAGGTCACGACCGGGGCGATATCTTCGCCACGGATCGTGACAACCTTGTCGAAATGCGCGCCTTCGTCGGTGTAAAGCGTCTTCCAGTAGGCCAAAGCAGCCTCCCACTTCGCCCCTTTCGGCGCGTGGGGGCGGCCCATGCAATAGGCGAAGGTCTTTTCGTCCGGGGCGATCAGGCCAGCCCGCGCACCGCCTTCGATGGCCATGTTGCAGACGGTCATCCGGCCTTCCATCGAAAGCTCACGGATCGCCTGACCGCAGTATTCGATGACATAGCCGGTGCCGCCGGCGGTGCCGGTCTCACCGATGACGGACAGGGTGATGTCTTTGGCGGTGACACCGGGGCGAAGCGACCCAGTGATCTCAACCTTCATGTTCTTGGCCTTGCGCTGGATCAGCGTTTGGGTGGCCAGCACGTGCTCCACCTCCGACGTGCCGATGCCGTGGGCCAGCGACCCGAACGCGCCATGGGTGGCAGTGTGGCTGTCGCCGCAGACGACCGTCATGCCCGGCAGGGTCCAGCCCTGTTCGGGGCCCACGATGTGGACGATGCCCTGACGCACATCGGACACCGGATAATAGTTGATCCCGAAGTCCTTGGCGTTCTTGTCCAAGGCCGCCACCTGGATGCGGCTGTCTTCCGTCATCGTCGCGGCATTGGCGCGGTCCAGCGTCGTCGGCACGTTATGATCCGGCACGGCGATGGTCTTTTCCGGCGCGCGCACCTTGCGGCCGGTCATCCGCAGACCTTCAAACGCCTGCGGAGAGGTCACTTCGTGGACGAGGTGGCGGTCGATATACAGAAGGCAGGTGCCGTCTTCGGCCTGATGGACGACATGGTCATCCCAGATCTTGTCATAAAGCGTGCGCGGAGCGGTCATGGCTCATCTCATCTGATTGGCGAAAAGGGGACGGGTGACGCTTGGGCAGGCGTCAGGCAAGTCGTGCAAGCACAGACCGGGTCAGCGCGGTGAACCGCCACGGCAGGCGGTCATGGTCGGCAATGTCGAAAAAGCGGATCATGAGGCGCGAAATACGCCTTTCAGCCCGGTCAATCAAGCGTCGTCAGAACGGCGCGCCAGATGGCGCAACCCTTCTGCCTCGTCGTCGCGTGCCGCTCCTCCTCAAAGGCGAGGGGCCAGCCCCTCGCCTTTGAGGAGGAGCGACCGCCCGAGCCGGTTGGCCGGAACGGCCAGAGGCGAGACAAAAGGCTTGCAGCCGCGCGCGCATGCGCGGCTGCTCCATCAGGTTCCCGCCGGTGGAAAGGGGCGTTCCGCTTCCAGAATATCGCCGGGCTGACAGTCCAGCACCGCGCAGATCGCGGCAAGGGTGTCAAAGCGGATGCCCTTCACCTTGCCGGATTTCAGCAAGGACAGGTTTTGTTCCGTAATCCCGATCCGCTCGGCCAGCTCGCGTGACCGCATCTTGCGCCGGGCCAGCATGACGTCCAGCCGCACGACGATGGCAAGGTCTGTCCCCATCAGACAAACCCCTCATTCTCGGCCTTGACCTCGGCGGCTTCGCGCATCGCCCAGCCGATCACGGTCAAGAGGCCAGCCGCGATCAGAAACCCAAGCGTGCCGCCATCCAGCGCAAGTTTCACTGTCCGCTGGTCGGCGTTCCAGCTCAGGATCAGGGTCTGCACCGTCGGGGTCAGTATGGTGAAGATCGCCACAAGGGTCAGGGCGCGGCCGATGCCCAGGATCGTGTCGGCATTGCCTTGGCTCAGCACGTCGCCCGTCCGATACCGGTCAAAAAGCCGGGCCATGGCCCGCAGGGCGGCCACCATCGGCAGCACGGACACCAGCGTGACGGCGGCAACAAGACCGGCCTGGCCACGGGTGACAAGCGTGTCCGACGCCACCTCAGGCGCGCGGACCAAAAGCGACGCAGGGTCCAGCACGCCCATGCCGGCATAGAAAAGTGCCAGCATCGGCAGGGCGGCGGACAGGACAAGGACCGTCCAGTACAGCGTGTCGGACAGTCGGGACAGGCGGGTCTGGTCTTGCATGGAAACCTCTTTCCAAGATGGATATTTAATGTAAAACAATAAACTTTCGCTGTCAAAGGAGATTCGACTTGAAACCCTTCCTTCCCTTCGCCTTGGCGCTTCTGGCCGCGTCCTGCAGCGCCGTGGTGCCCTCGACTGCGGCCCGGCTTGCGACACTGGACCCGCTGACTGCCGATCCCGCGGCGCTGGAACTGGTGATCCTTCTGCCCCCGGGGCTGTCGATCGTTCCCGGCTCGGCCCGGCTGGCCTTTGGCGCGACGCGCGGGGCGGAAACCCGGTCCGGCAGCTTTGCGCTGGAAGATCGGCCCTTGCCCGCCGGGATCACCCCGCCGATGTGGGCCACGCCGCTGGCCCTTGCGCTGACACCCGGCGATGCCGATCGGATGCGCGCCCTGCAGGCCGAAATTGCGGCATGGAAGCGCGAAGGGGGGGCCAAGGGCTCCCTCGGCCTTGGGCTTGGCGGCTGCGCCATCGGGGCGGGGCCGGCCCCGGATGCCGTCGGCACCGTCCTGATCCGCCTCGTCGACGGCGGACCGTTTCTGCCCTTGATCCGTGAGGGGAAACTTGCCGATCTGCTGGGCCCAGAGGTGCTGGCCGCCATCGAGCCTTGCAAAGGCGCGGAATAGGGCGTACCCGCCCGCCTTCGGTTGAGATTGCAGCCCACGGGTGGTAGGCTTGACCGCAAGGCCCGGCGCGGGGGTCCCTTGGTCCGCGTCTTCGTTGGAGGACCACGTCCTGTCGCATTCAGATCCCGCCACCGGCCTGCCGGTTGGCCCGCGTACCAAACCCGCCCCCGGCCAGGCTTCAAGCCCGGACGGCCACAGCGCTGATGAGCTTCTGGCCCTGGTGTTGAAGTCCGTCGATGACGACAAGGCCGAAGATATCGTGCAGATCGACCTGCGCGGCCGGTCGGACGTGGCCGATTACATGGTCATCTGTTCGGGCCGGTCATCGCGTCAGGTGGCGGCGATTTCGGAAAAGCTGGCGGACCGGCTGAAGCAGGACATGCACATCCTGGTGCGCATGGAAGGCAAGGAAACCGGTGACTGGGTGCTGATCGATGCGGGCGATGTGATCGTCCACGTCTTCCGCCCCGAAGTGCGCGATTTCTACCAGCTGGAAAAGATGTGGCTTCCCGCAGGCGCGGTCCCGGCGGCCGCCCGTAGCGCCGAGGCCTGATGCGTCTGCACCTTTGCGCCGTGGGCCGCCTGCGGGCGGGCCCGGAACGCGATCTGGTGGACGATTACCTGCAACGGCTTGACCGGACCGGGCGGCCCCTTGGCCTAGGCCCGGTGACCGAGCATGAGGTTGAAGACAAGCGCGGCGGTGGCAAAGTGGCAGAGGGCCTGCTGCTGGCCAAGGTCGTGCCCGATGGTGCCGCCCTTTGCGTGCTGGATGAACGGGGGCGTCAGCTCTCAAGCCCAGACTTCGCCGCATCCCTTGCCGCCTGGCGCGATGGCGGGCGGCAGGACGCTGCCTTTGTCATTGGCGGGGCAGATGGCGTGGACCCCGCCTTGCGCCAGCGGGCAGATCTTGTGCTGGGTCTGGGGCCGATGGTCTGGCCGCACATGCTGGTCCGGGTGATGCTAGCGGAACAGCTCTACCGCGCCGCGACGATCCTTGCCGGGTCACCCTATCACCGGGTGTAGCCCGCCCTACCGCGTCCGCGTCAGCGCGAACACGCCCGACCCAACGATCAGCGCGGCCCCGACCCAGGTCGCGGCATCGGGACGCTCGCCAAACAGCGCCATGGCCAGGATCATCGCAAAGATCAGCCGCGTATAGCGGAATGGCGTGACGGATGAGACATCGCCGGTCCGCATCGCATAGGTCAGCGCGTGGTAGCCCAGCATCCCGAAGACCGTGCCCCCGGCCAGATAGCCCAGCCCCATGGCATCGGGCACGACAGCCCCACCGTTGATGGCCAACAGTATGGCACCGGCGCAGGCTAGCATGGCAAAGCCCAAGGCCCCCAGCTGCCGGTTCGACAACCCCTTCGGTGCCGCGCGTGTGGCCAGATCGCGCCCGGCAAAGCCCAGAAGACCCACCACCGCCAGCAGGGACAAGGCCGAGAAATCGCCGCCCGGCCGCAAGATCACCAACACGCCCGCAAACCCCACCGCCACCGCAAGCCAGCGCTGCCAGCCCACCCGCTCGCCAAAAACCAGCGCCGCCCCTGCCACCACGACCAGCGGCGTCGCCTGCAGGATGGCCGAGGTGGTGGACAGCGCCGTCAACGTGATCGCCAGCCCGTAGAACAGCCGCCCCGTGACCTCGAATGCCGACCGGATCAGCATGGGGCGCGACAGGAAGGCGGGGGGCAACAGCGCCTCACCCATCCGGGCGGCCATCGCTGCAAAAGTCACCATGCCCAGAAGCCCGATGGTCAAGAGGACCTGCCCCAAAGGCAAGGTCTGCGCTGCGGCCTTCACGAACACATCCTCAACCGCGAATCCCGCCATCGAGGCGGTCATGAACGCCGCCCCGCGCTGATTGTCGGTCAGGGTCAGACTGGTCATCACGGCCTCAGGTCAGCGCAATCTGCGCAGGGGAATGACGGCGACCTGCGCCCCGCCTGACAGGCCGGGCGCAAATCTTTTCGAAAAGATTTGCAAATTCCTTCGAAGGAATTTGGGGCCGCTAGATCAGCCCGGCGTGCACCATCGCCGCCTTGATCTTGGCCTTCGTCCCGTCGGTCAGACCCACAAGCGGCAGGCGCACTTCGTCGGAGCAGAGGCCCAGAAGCGACAAGCCATATTTGGCCCCCACCAGCCCAGGCTCGATGAAGATCGCCTCATGCAGCGGCATCAGGCGGTCCTGATACTCCAGCGCCTTGGCGTAATCGCCGCGCAAGGTCGCCTCCTGGAACTCCGCGCACAGGCGCGGGGCGACGTTGGCGGTGACGCTTATACACCCCACCCCGCCATGCGCGTTGAAGCCAAGCGCGGTCGCGTCTTCCCCCGACAGCTGGATGAAATCCGCCCCGCAGGACGCGCGCTGCTGGCTGACACGCTCAATCTTGCCGGTGGCGTCCTTGACGCCGATGATGCGGGGCAGCTTGGCCAGCGTGCCCATCGTTTCGGGCGTCATGTCCACGACCGACCGGCCGGGGATGTTGTAAATGATGATCGGCAACTGGCAGCAATCATGCAGCGCGGTGTAATGCGCGATCAGCCCAGCTTGGGTGGGCTTGTTGTAATAGGGTGTGACGACCAGCGCCGCCGTCGCCCCCACCCTTTCGGCATGGCGCATCAGGCTGATGCCTTCGACCGTGTTGTTCGACCCGGCCCCGGCGATCACCGGCACCCGGCCTGCAGCGGCGGCGACCACCTCTTCGATCACCCGCTGGTGTTCGGCATGGCTGAGGGTGGGGCTTTCCCCGGTCGTGCCCACCGGCACAAGGCCATGGCTGCCTTCGGCGATGTGCCACTCCACCAGGTGTTTCAGCGTCGCAAGATCCAGCTCGCCGTTCTTGAACGGCGTCACCAGGGCAGGAAGGGACCCTCTGATCATGACGCTTCTCCTTTTGGTCTGGGGCGGGATTGCCCGGCAAATGCGCAGTCGTCTTAGCTTGCGACCGGTGCAAAGCCAAGAGTTGCCGCTAACGCAGTCGTGGGTTGTGGCCCCGCAACGGCTGGGGCAGATTCGGGCGCATGACAGGTACAAGATCACTGACCCGGGCAATTGTTCTTGCCCTATCGCTGCACGCGGCCCCCTTGGCGGCCGATACCGCACAGGCAATGCGCACCGCGCTGGAGGTGGCCCGCAGCGGCGACTGGGACGGCGCGCTTGCCGTGGCCCCGTCTGGTGTAGGCCGTGATATCATCGACTGGCAGCGCCTGCGCGCGGGCGAAGGCCGCCTTGGCGATTACGAAGATTTCCTGCAGCGCCGCCCGGATTGGCCGGGCCTCGCCCTCTTGCGGCAAGAGGGTGAGACGGCGGTTGCCCGGTCCGATGATCCGGCCCGCGTCCTGCGCTGGTTTGCCACCAGCCCGGCCCAGACCGGCGTTGGGGCCGTGGCCCATGTCCGTGCCCTTTTGGCCGAGGGTCGTGCCGCCGAGGCCGAGACCGAGGCGATGCGCGCCTGGGCCGAACTTTCCTTCACGCCCGAGGAAGAGGCCGCCCTTTCCGACCTTGCGCCCGACGCGGTTGGCTATGTGCATGAACTGCGGCTGGAAACACTGCTGTGGGATGGCCGGGTGAAGGAAGCCACCCGGATGCTGGACCGCGTGCCTGAGGATGTGCGCGCCCTCGCCCGCGCCCGGATTGCGCTGCAGAACGAAGAAAAGGGCGTGACCGCCCTGATCGACGCCGTGCCGAAGGCTCGCGCGGGCGATGCGGGGCTGGCCTTTGACCGCTTCATCTGGCGGATGAAGCGCGATCTTTACGATGAGGCGCTGCCCCTGATCCTTGAACGCTCCTCCAGTGCCGAGGCCTTGGGCCGACCCGAGGCTTGGGGCCAACGCCGCGCCATCCTGACCCGCTGGCTGATGCGCCAGGGTCGCCCGGCCGAGGCGTATCGGGTGGCCGCAACCCACCACCTGACCGCGGGTGCCGAATATGCGGACCTGGAGTTTCTGTCGGGCTTCATCGCGCTGCGGCGGCTGAATGATCCGGCCACCGCGAAGGGCCATTTCGAACGGCTGCTGGCCGGTGTCTCAACCCCGATCAGCCTGGCGCGTGGCCATTACTGGCTGGCCCGCGCGATTGAGGCTGCGGGGGGTGACGCCACCGCCAGCTACCGGGAAGCGGCCCGGCACCAGACCGCCTACTACGGCCTTCTGGCCGCTGAACGGCTTGGCCTGACGCTGGACGCGGGCCTGCTGGAGGCCAAGCGCGCGCCAGACTGGCAAGGGGCGGGTTTCGCCGGGTCTTCGGTGCTGGACGCCTCACGCCTTCTGTTGCAGGTGGGTGACCTGCCCCAGGCGCGGCGGTTCCTTCTGCATCTGGCAGAAAGTCAGGATGCCACGGGTCTGGCCCAGATGGCTGACATGGTGACGGACTGGAACCAGCCCAACCTTGCCGTCCTTCTGGGCAAAGCCGCCGCCGAGCGTGGCATCATCCTGCCCGCCGCCTATTACCCGGTGCCCGATTTCGTGCCCGATGGGTTAAGCGTCAGCCGCGCCTTGGCGCTGGCCATTGCCCGGCGAGAAAGCGAATTTGACCCCGCCGCCCGCTCCACCGCCGATGCGCGGGGGCTGATGCAGGTCTTGCCCGGCACGGCCAAGCTGATGGCCGCCAAACTGGGCGTCGCGCATGAGGCCAGCAAGCTGACCAGCGACCCCGCCCATAATGTGAAGATGGGCGCCGCCTACCTGGCCGAGATGGTCGAGGAATTCGGCCCCTCGATCGCGCTGGTCGCCTCTGGCTACAACGCCGGCCCCGGCCGCCCCCGCCGCTGGATCGAGGAGTTCGGCGACCCTCGCCGCCCGGATGTGGATGTGGTCGACTGGGTGGAATCGATCCCCTTCGGCGAGACCCGCACCTATGTGATGCGCGTCGTCGAAGGTGTGGTGATCTACCGCGCCAAGCTGAACGGCACGCCCGGCCCGGTGCGGATCACGGATGAACTTAAGGGGTGAAGCGGATCAGAAAACAGTCCAGTGGACTGTTTTCCCGCTGAACGCCCGAGCACGCCTGCGAGGGCCGGATCAATCCTTCCGCTCCTGCTCCAACTGCGACAGACGCACCTGACGCAGCGCCTCGACCAAAAGCGCGGTGAGAAGGCCAAAGCTGAGGAACCCGTTCACCGCCGCCATCACCGCCATGATCCGCCACTCCGGCGGCGGCAGGACATCGCCAAGGCCCAGCGTGGAAAACGCGACCAGCGTGAAATAGACTGCCTCTTCCAGCGTGGCGAAAGCACCCAGGCCGCGCAAGGCGAAGGCCCAGATCCACACCCCCATCGTGATCACCGCCAGCACCCAGATTCCAACGCCGACCAGCATCAGCAACAGCTTTGACCGCTGCGGCGGCGCGATCAACCAAGGGTGCGCGCGGCGGAACGCCACCTCAAGCGCAAGGGCGGCCATCGCCATCACCAGCACATTGACCAATAGAAGCCCCGTTCCCAAGGCAATCTGAACCAGCATGGCAACCCTTCTGGACTATGCGCGTCCCAGACCTTATCTGACACCGATCATGGTGGCAAAATCTGATCCCAACTCCAAACTCATCGCCGAAAACCGGCGTGCGCGTTTCGATTACCACATCGAAAGCGATCTTGAGGCTGGCATCATGCTATTGGGGTCCGAAGTCAAAAGCCTGCGTCAGGGCGGATCGAACATCGCCGAAAGCTACGCCAGCGTTGAAGGCGGAGAGCTTTGGCTGATCAACGGCTACATCGCCCCCTACCTGCCCGCCAAGACTTGGGGCCATGACGAACGCCGCCGCCGCAAGCTTTTGGTTTCGCGCAAGGAATTGTCGCGCCTGTGGAACGCCGTGGGCCGCGAAGGCATGACCATCGTGCCGATCAAGATGTATTTCAACGACAAGGGCGTGGTGAAGCTGAAGATCGGCATCGCCAAGGGCAAGAAGCTGGCCGACAAGCGCGAAACCAGCGCCAAGCGTGACTGGGACCGCCAGAAAGCCCGCATCATGAAGCAGAACCACCAGGGCTGAGGCCCCACCATATCCAGACATTTCTTGCCGGAACCCCCCATATCTGGCATGGTTAACGCTACCGGACAGCAAGTCCGGGGCAAAAGCCGGGCCAGGGAACTGAACCCGGCGCAGAGGGAACAGGTGTTGTAATGGGTATGGAACTGATCATTCAGATCATCGCTGGCCTGATCGGCGGCAATGCTGCCGGGGCCGGGATGAAGGGCCTCAGCCTGGGCACGGCGGGCAATTCCGTCGCGGGTGCCGTGGGTGGCGGCCTTGGCGGGCTTCTCATGGGCATGCTTGGCGGTGACGCCGGGGCTGCGGCCGGCGCGGTCGCCAACCTCGACTTTGCGGCCATCATCCAGTCGGTCGCCGGTGGCGGTATCGGCGGTGCGGTGCTGACCGCCATCCTTGGCATGGTGAAGAAGGCGTTGGTCAAGTAACGACCCGGAACTTTTGGGGCGCGGGGGCATTCCCGCGCCCCAAACCCAACCTTTTGGGCGCGCTTGCGTCCGCCCGCTGCCCACGGCTATACCCCGGTGATCCCGGGAGGCCCGACATGACCCCATCACCGCAGGATGACCCCAAGACGCTGGTCTCAACCGACTGGCTCGCGCGCCATTTGCGCGACCCCGACCTGCGCATTCTGGATGCCAGCTGGTACCTGCCCGACGCGGGCCGCGACCCGAAGGCTGAGTATGCCGCTGCCCACATCCCCGGTGCGCGCTTCTTTGATATTGACGAGATTTCGGACCAACGCTCCTCCCTTCCGCACATGGCCCCTCCGCCGGAAAAGTTCATCAGCCGGATGCGGGCGATGGGCGTGGGTGACGGGCATCAGGTCGTGGTCTATGACGGCGCAGGGATCTTCAGCGCCGCCCGCGTCTGGTGGACCTTTCGGCTGATGGGCAAGATGGATGTGGCCGTCTTGGACGGCGGTTTCCCGAAATGGCGGGCCGAGGGGCGCGAGATCGAGGATATGCCCCCCATCGTCCGCGACCGCCACATGACCGTATCGCGCCAGAACCATCTGGTGAAAGACGTGACCCAAGTCGCCCATTCCGCCAAACTGGGCGAGGCTGAGATCATCGATGCCCGCTCTGCCCCCCGCTTTCGCGGTGAGGTGGCCGAACCCCGGCCCGGCCTGCGCGCGGGCCATATCCCGGGGTCGAAGAACCTGCCTTACGCCGATCTTCTGAACCCCGATGGCACGATGAAAGCCCCACCCGCCCTGAAAGCCGCGTTCGAAGCCGCCGGGGTTGACCTCAAGAAGCCGGCGATCACCAGCTGCGGGTCCGGTGTGACCGCCGCGATTCTGTCGCTGGCTTTGGAACGGATCGGCCACCGCAACCATGCGCTCTATGACGGCTCTTGGGCCGAATGGGGCATGTACGACGACCTCAAGGTCGCAACCGGGCCGTGACGCCCAGAGGATACGATGCTTGAAACCCTGAACCCCCAGCCGCAGGACAAGATCCTGCAACTCATCGCCATGTATCGCGATGACCCTCGGTCGACGAAGATCGACCTTGGCGTCGGCGTCTACAAGGACGCGACCGGCCTGACCCCAGTGATGCGCGCGGTCAAGGCGGCCGAGAAGAAGCTGTGGGAAGTGGAGACGACCAAGACCTATACCGGTCTGGCGGGTGAGCCTGCCTATAACGCCGCGATGGTGACGATGATCCTGGGCAACGGTTTCGCCGACCGTGCGGCTTCGGTGGCCACCCCCGGTGGCACGGGGGCCATCCGTCAGGCGCTGGAGCTGATCAAGCTCTCCAACCCCAAGGCCCGCGTCTGGCTGTCGGCCCCGACTTGGCCCAACCATCCGTCAATCATCAAATACCTGGGCATGCCGATGGCCGAGTATCGGTATTTCGACGTCGCAACCTCGGGCATCGACTTTGCGGGGCTGCTGGCCGACCTTGAGGGCGTGGCCGCGGGCGATGCCGTCCTTCTGCACGGCTGCTGCCACAACCCCACGGGCGCGAACCTTGACGCAGGCCAGTGGGATCAGGTGATCGCCCTTTTGCAGCGCAAGGGGGCGGTGCCGTTCGTTGACCTGGCCTATCAGGGCTTTGGCGACGGGTTGGACGAAGACGCCGAGGCCACCCGCAAGATCGCGGCGGCCTTCCCCGAAGTGCTGATCGCCGCCTCATGCTCGAAGAACTTCGGGATCTACCGCGAACGGACGGGCATTCTGATCGCCCTCACCTCACCCGACCGCAAGGCGGTGGTGCAGGGCAACCTCAACTTCCTGAACCGGCAGAACTACAGCTTTCCGCCCGACCACGGCGCGCGGCTGGTGACGATGATCCTGGAAGACGCCAGTCTGACGGCTGAGTGGAAGGCTGAACTGGAAGATGTCCGCCAGAACATGCTGACCCTGCGCAAGGCGCTTGCCGATGAACTCCGCCGCGCCACCAACTCCGACCGCTTCGACTTTGTCGCTCATCACCGCGGCATGTTCAGCCGCCTTGGCCTGACCGAAGCCCAAGTGACCCGCCTGCGCGAGGATCACGGCATCTACATGGTCGGCGACAGCCGGATCAACATCGCCGGGCTGAACGTTCGCACCGTGCCGATCCTGGCCGCGGCGATTGCTGGGGTGATCTGACCGCACATGCTTGCCGTCGCGCTTTCCCTTGCGGCGGCAGCCACCTTTGCGCTGTCGGCGATGCAGATCGACAGTGTCACCGGGCGGGTCGGTGCCCTGCAACTGGCGCGCTGGCAGATGGCGCTGGCCTTCGGCATGACCGCCAGCGCCTCGCTGGTGCTGGGCGGCTGGCGGACGATCGGGGTGGAGCAGTTCCTGTGGCTGGCAGGGTCATCCGCAGCGGGGATCATGCTGGCGACCACAACCTACGTCGCGACGATCCAGCTTCTGGGGCCAAGGCTGAACGCCTTGGTCTTTACCCTGTCGGCCCCCTTTGCGTTGATCCTCGGCTACGCGTTCCGGGCCGAGACGGTGAACCTGACCCAAGGCGCTGGCGTGGGGCTGATCCTCGCCGGGATCGTCCTGGCGATCCTTGGCCCCGGCGGGCGTGAGGGGATGCGCGGCCCCAAAGCCTTGAGTCTGGGCCTGACGCTTGGCACGATCACCGCCTTGGGGCAGGCGACCGGCAGCCTTCTGGCCCGCCCGGCGATGCTGGCGGGGGCGGAACCCTTCACGGCCATGGCCATCCGGTCCGGCCTTGGGGCGCTGTTCTTCATCAGCCTTCTTGCGATCCCCGCGCTGCGCCCTGCGGCGCGGCCACTGACCACTGACACCCGCAGGATCGGCGCCTCGGCCTTCTCGGGCATCTTCCTTGGCATGTCGCTTTTGATGGCGGCGCTGGCGGTGGGGGATGTGGGGATCGTCACGACCCTCAGCGCCACGACGCCGATCCTGATCCTGCCGATGGTCTGGTTCGTCACCGGTCGCGCGCCGGGCCTTGCGGCCTGGGCCGGGGCGGCACTGGCCGTCCTCGGCACCGCGCTGATCACCGTCGCCAGCCCTTAGCGGCTGGCCCGCCACGCCGCCAGCAGCCCCGCTGCCGCAATCGCGCCCATGCCGGCAAAGCCAAGCGCATCGGGGATCTGGGCAAAGACCAGCCAGCCCAGCACCGTGGCAAAAGCGATGTGCAGGTAGTTGACCGGGGCCAACGTCGCCGCCGGGGCCTCACGGTAGGCGCTGGTGAACATCAGGTGCCCCACCGTGGCCAAGGCCCCCAACCCTACCATCAGCCCGATGTCCTGCAGCCCCGGCACCGGCCCCACCCCCCAGAGCGCCGCCAGACCCACCACCAGCGCAAGGAACACCCCCGCCCCGGCCAAAGCGGTGTAAAACATCAGGGCCATCGTCGTCTCGGTCCGGGCCAGCACCCGCGTCAGAAGATGGTAGCCGCTTGCCAGCACCGCATTGCCCAGCGCCAGCGCCACGCCCAGCGGGTCAAGCCCGCTGCCGGGCCGTGCCACCAACAGCACCCCGGCAAAGCCAAGCGCCGCGCCGATCCAGCCCCAGACGCTGACCCTCTCGCCCAGCAAAGGCCCCGAGGCGAGCATGACGAGAACCGGCGTGATGTAGATGATCGCCACCGTCTCGGCCACCGGCATGACCCGCATCGCCAGAAGCATCAGGATCGAGGCCAGCGCCAGGCACAACCCCCGCAGCACGACCAGCCCCGTGCGCCGCGTCTGCCACAGCGCAGTGCGGTGGCGCGGCCACATCACAGCTGTCACGATGGCCAGGTTCACCGCGTAGCGCGCGGCCAGAATTAGCGGGATCGCGTAAAGCGCGGCCAGATGCTTGCCCAGCGTATCGGCCATCGCGAACAGGAGCGTCGCCCCCACCACCAGCGCCACGCCACGCAACGGGCTGCCCTTACGCTCCATCCTGATCCTCCGCTGACGCCCGAACTTACCCGCCTCTGCCAGCGCCCGACAGTCCGAAAGCGCAAAAAAACGAACGACCCGTGGGGGGAGGACCCACGGGCCGCTGCCGTCTTGCCTGAAAGGGGAGGAGGTCTTTCAGGCAGTCTCCGAAGGGCGTCTCGCGCCGCCCCTCGGCAATCTCTTACATATTGTAGGCGCGCTCACCGTGTTCGGCGACGTCCAGACCTTCGCGCTCGATCTCTTCCTTGACGCGCAGACCCATGGTCAGGTCGACAAGCTTGAAGAGGATGAACGACCCGATCCCCGAGAAGGCGATGGTGAAAAGAACCGCCTTGATCTGCGCCGTGATCATGAACGCGCCATCATAGGCGGCCACCTGCAGCGTGCCGGGGACCGACAGATAGTCCGGCACACCCGCACCACCCAGCGCCGGGTTGACCAGGATGCCGGTCGCGATGGCACCGATGATCCCGCCCAGGCCGTGGATGCCGAACACGTCAAGGCTGTCGTCCAGCTGGAACATGTTCTTGACGTAGGCCACGAAGAAGAAGCAGGCCACACCGGCGAACAGGCCCAGGCACAGCGCACCCATCGGCCCGGCAAAGCCTGCCGCGGGGGTCACGGCGACCAGACCGGTCACCACACCCGACACCAGACCCAGAAGCGACGGACGGCCCTTCAGCATCCATTCGGCGAACATCCAGGCCACACCGGCACCGGCCGTGGCGACAAAGGTGTTCACGATGGCCAGCGAGGTGATGGAGTTCGCTTCAAGGTTGGACCCGGCGTTGAACCCGAACCAGCCAACCCACAGCAGCGCGCCGCCGATCATCGTCATGGTCAGCGAATGCGGCGCCATGGACTCTTTGCCATAGCCGATGCGCTTGCCCAGAAGGATGCAGCCGACAAGGCCCGCGATCCCGGCGTTGATGTGAACGACCGTGCCGCCCGCAAAGTCCAGCGCACCCCAGTTCCACAGCAGGCCGTTGGCAGCCAGGTTCGCAGCGGCAGCTTCGGCCCCGGCAGTGTCACCAGCCGCTTCGGCGATCAGTTTCAGCGTCTGCTGTTCGGCCAGGAAGTCCGGACCGCCCCACCACCAGACCATGTGGGCCATCGGGAAGTAGATGAAGGTGACCCAAAGGACCGAGAAGACCAGCAGCGACGAGAACTTGAAGCGTTCTGCGAAAGCCCCGACGATCAGCGCAGGCGTGATCATCGCAAAGGTCATCTGGAAGGCGATGAAGGTGTATTCTGGCAGCCAGACACCGTTGGTGAAGGTCGGGACCAGCGTGGTCGCATCAACCCCGGCCAGGAACATCTTCGAGAAGCCGCCCACATAGGTGTCCATCGACCCGCCGTAGGAGAAGGCGAGCGAGTAGCCATAGACGACCCAGATGATGCAGACGACGGCAGAGATCGCAAAGACCTGCGTCAGCATCGACAGCATGTTTTTCGTGCGCACCAGGCCGCCGTAGAACAGCGCAAGGCCCGGGACGGTCATCAGCAGCACCAGGACGGTCGCAATGCTCATCCAGGCGACGTCGCCATTGTTGACCGACTTTTCATAGACATACGGCACCAGCGCGGCGGCATCCGTTGCCGCTTCTGCCGTCTCGGCCGTGGCCTCCTGCGCCCAGGCGGGCAGGCTGGCGAACAAGGACGCGCCCAGCGCGCCAAGGCCAGCGAATTTCATCAGCTTGCTCATTTCGGTGAATTCCCCTTCCCCACGCGCATCACAGCGCATCGTCATCGGTTTCGCCGGTGCGCACCCGCACGGCGTGTTCTACGTCGAGGACGAAAACCTTTCCGTCGCCGATCTTGTCGGTCTTGGCCGTCTTCTGGATGGTGGCGACCACCTGGTCCGACAGCGCATCGCTGACCACGATCTCCAGCCGGACCTTCGGCACGAAGTTCACGGCGTATTCGGCGCCACGATAGATTTCGGTGTGGCCCGACTGGCTGCCGAACCCCTTGATCTCGGTGACCATCATCCCGCGCACGCCAATGGCAGTCAGCGCTTCGCGGACCTCCTCCAGCTTGAACGGCTTGATTGCTGCAATGATGAGCTTCACATTCTTCCCCTTTCGGTCTTTGGCAGGCACCCTTGGGGCGGGACCCTCGCCGCTGATCAGGGCGGTCAATGCAGGCGCAGCACAAGACGCGGGCCACGGTTCCGTGATGGGTTTTGCGGCTTTTTGCACAATTTTTGCACTTATTCCGGATTTCGCCTTAAAATTAGGCAGCAGTGGAAGCCGAATCGTGGCAACCCCACCTTCGCTTTCCCGGGAAAGCTGCTATTCTGCGGGTCAATCGGGCCGGAAATCGGCCATCGTCACCAATGGCGGGCAGTAGGCATGGCAGCAGGTAACCGGGGGAAACCCCTTGTCGCCGACAGGCGGTATTCTTCGGGCAGCGCAAAGGCGGCCTCGGGCGGGCCGCGCAAACCTGCGGCACCGAAGCCTCCGCGCAAAGCCAGCCGCCCACGCAAACCCCGGCGGCAACACGGGCTGATTCTGGGCAGCTTCCTCTTCCTGTGGCGGGCGCTTTGGGCCCTGGCCTGGCGCGCGACCGCGATCGGGGCCTTGGTGCTGGCGGGCATCGTCTACTACTTCTACGCGCAACTTCCGCCCGTGGCCGACCTGATCGACGGCCGTGCGCGCGGGTCCGTCACCTTGCAGGACCGTGAGGGGAACGTCTTCGCCTGGCGCGGGGAAACCTTCGGCGTCATCGCCGCCGACACCGTGTCCCCCCACTTGCACAACGCCGTGGTCGCGACCGAGGACAAGCGTTTCTACTGGCATTTCGGCATCTCGCCCCGCGGCATCGCCAGCGCCATCCGGATCAACATGGCCGAAGGCCGCGGCCCGCTGGAGGGCAACGGCGGATCGACCATCACCCAGCAGGTGGCGAAACTTCTGTGCCTTGGCGTCGCCTATGACGCGACGCAGTGGAAGTCGGAAGCCGAGTACGAAAAGGACTGCCGTCAGGGCGGCATCTGGCGCAAGCTGAAGGAAGTCCCGTTCTCCATGGCGATGGAGGCGAAGTACACCAAGGAAGAAATCCTCACGATCTACTTCAACCGCGCCTATCTGGGTGCCGGGGCTCGCGGGTTTGAAGCCGCCGCCCAGCGCTATTTCGGCAAGTCGGCGAAGGACGTGACCCCGGCTGAGGCCGCCATGCTTGCGGGCCTTCTGAAAGCCCCCTCAACTTTCGCCCCCACCGCCAGCATGGAGCGCGCCACAGGCCGCGCCGCCGTGGTCATCGGCCTGATGGAAGCGCAAGGCTACCTGACCGCCGCCGAGGCCGAGGAAGCCCGCCAGAACCCCGCCCGCCTGTCCGAGGCAGCGGCGCAGAAATCCGGCGGCTACTTCGCCGACTGGGTGATGGAGACGACGCCCGACTACCTTGCCCGCGACACGACCGAGGATGTCATCATCGAAACCACCCTCGACCAGGACCTGCAGAAAAGCGCCGAAGAGGCGCTGGCCTACATCTTCTCGGAAAAGGTCAAGGCCGGCTCCAAGGCCCAGGCCGCCATTGTGGTGATGAGCGCGGATGGTGCCGTCCGTGCCATGGTCGGTGGCCGCAACATCCCGAACGCGGGCGATTTCAACCGCGCGACGCAGGCCCTGCGGCAGACCGGGTCCACCTTCAAGCCCTTCATCTACGCCGTGGCGATGGATCTGGGTTACAACCCGCTCGACTATGTCGATGACACGCCCTTGTGCCTTTACACGCCGGGGTCGGGCGACTGGTGCCCGCAGAACTATGACCGCGAATTCAAGGGCCAGATCACCCTGACCCAGGCCCTGGCCGAAAGCCGCAACATCCCGGCGGTCCGCGTGTCCGAGGCGGTGGGCCGTGATCTGGTCAAACAGGTCGCCACCGATTTTGGCCTTGCCCAGAACTTTGCCGATGGCCCAGCCCTTGCGCTTGGCGTGTCGGAATCGACGCTGATCGACATGACCGGGGCCTTCGCGGGCATCCTGAACGGCGGGTCCTCGGTCACGCCCTATGGCCTTTCGGCATTGCGGCTGAAGGGGATGGATGAACCCCTTTTCGGGGCTGGCGGCGGCATTGGCGAACGGGTGATCTCCGAAAACGCCGCCCGCGCCCTGACATACATGATGCATGAGGTGCTGGAATCCGGCACCGGCGCCCGCGCGCGGCTGGATGACCGGCAGGCCGCAGGCAAGACCGGCACCACGCAAAGCGCTCGTGACGCCTGGTTCGTGGGCTTTACCGCCGATTATGTGGTGGGTGTCTGGATGGGCTATGACGACAACAGCCCCCTCACCGGCGTCACCGGCGGCGGCCTGCCAGCGGAAATCTGGCATGAGGTGATGCTGCGCATCAACGAAGGCCTGCCCGCCAAGCCCTTGAACATGGACTTTGACGCATCCACCTTCGCGCCTGAAACCAGCAGCAACACCGTCGGTGCCAGCAGCGGTGGCGCGGTCGCGGCCGAGGACGTGCCCTATTTCGACGATCCAACGGCCCCGGCCTACGACAGTGTCTACATCGACCCCGTCACGGGTGAGGCGATCCCGGTCTACGATGGCCCGCCAGCCCCGGGGTCAGAACTGCTTGGACCAGTGGACAACGGCCTTGCGGCGCAAGTTGAGGATCTTCTGGGCATCGGAAACTGAGGGTGACGTAAGCGCACCTCGCTTTCCTGTCCTTGCATTGACGAATTTGTGATTTACTCTGAGTTGTGTGTTTGGATTTGTCCGTGATCGGCCCGGCTGGGCATGCACTGGGAACCTGATTGCCATGGTCGCTGCCGATCCTGACTTTTCCCTGTTTGTCGATATGCCCGCTTCGGTCATGGTGCTAGACCGCGACCTGAAATATGTCGCGGCCAGCCGGATGTATCTTGATACCGTCGGGCTTGAGATGGCCGATCTCAAAGGGCGCATGATCTTCGACGTCTTCCCCGAGATCGAAGAACGGCGCAAACCGCTGGAACAGTCGATGCGCCGGGCCCTTGCGGGTGAGGGGAACGGGATTGACCGCCTGTACTATGCCATCCCCGACCCGGACGACCGGACCCGCCTGACCGAGGTCTGGTGGCGTTGCCGTCACAACCCGGTGGTCGGGCCGGATGGCAGCGTCAACTACATGATCCAGATCACCGAAAACATCTCGGATCTGGTCCGCACTGAAAACATGCGCAACGCGATCGCGACTGAAATGCAGCACCGCGTCGGCAACCTGCTGACCCTGGTGCAGATCGTCGCCCGCCGCACCGCGCAGAACGCCGAAACACTGCAGGGCTTCCTGGCAAAGTTCGACGAACGCATTCAGTCGATGTCGCGGACCCATTCCTATCTTGTCGGCAGCAACTGGAACCGGATGTCCCTGCAAGAGATCGTCACGCGCCAGCTTGACCAGGAACGCACGGATCGCGCCCACAAGATCTGGATCAGCGGCCCGGACATCCTGCTCGGTGCCAGCGATGCGCAGATGCTGTCGATGGCCATTCACGAACTGACGACGAACTCGCTCAAATACGGTGCCTTGCAGGGCGGCGATGGCCGGCTGGACGTGGCGTGGTCGGGCCACAAACAGGACGGGTTCAAATTCAGCTGGGTCGAAAGTGGCGTCAGAACCGTCACCGCATCCGGTCGCACGGGCTTTGGGTCGATGATCCTTGATACCATCGTTCCCACCCAATTGCGCGGAACGGCCACCCGCACCTTGGGTGAGGATGGCCTGCGCTATGAGCTGACCGTTGCGGACCGCAGGCCCTCAACCGTTCCGCCAGACCTACCGCTGGATCCGGCCTAAAGCGTCGCCATATCGGCGATCAGGCGGTCGAGGTCACCGCCGCGCTGGTCCAGAAGCGCGCCGATCTCGGTCCGCTCGGACGCCAGCATGTTCACGCCTTCGATGATGATGTTGAAGAACAGGCTTTTGCCGGACTTGTCGCTGACGTGCCAGCGCACCTCGAACGGAGAAGACCCCTGCAGATAGGCGGTCGAGATCACCTCGAAGTAGCTTTTCACCGGGCGGGCATCGTTCACCTCGATCCGCCCGCCGATGAATTCGCGGAAGCGGCGGCCGTATTTGCGGCTGATGTAGCCCTGGAACGCCTTGGTGAAGCCCGAAAGCTGCGCCTTGGACGCCTGCCGCGCAGCCGGACCAAGGGCCGAACGGGCGATTGTCGGCACATCGGCGTAGCGCGCGAACAGCTGCTCAAAATCGCGCAGCATCCCGGCTTCGCCCTTGCCCGAGCTGATGATCTTGTTGATGTCGGCCACCGTGCTGTCAACCAGCGTGCGCGCCTGTTCCACCGTGAAGGCAGCGGCGCTGCGGGGCAGGGCCAGCACAGTCAGACCGGCGACCAGACCCGCGACAAAGCCACGGCGCGAAAGGAAGGTGTCATTCGGCATAGGGGTCCTCATAGGGGTCGATAAAGCCGTCGTCTGCGGCACCGTCTGCGGCAGGTGCGCTGTCCTGCCCAAGCTCGAACCGGCGGTTCTGCAGATACAAGAGCCGCGCCTGAGCATAGCTGTCTGCACTATCATATAGGATCGATTCCACCGTTTCCGAGAAGCGGTCCCGGTCACCAAGCCGTGAGAAGACCTTCATCACCGTCGCCGCCATCGCCTCGCGCTCGGGCAGGGCCAGGCGGACGGGGTTTAGCGCCACATCCACCGCGATGCCCACCGTGTCCCGCGCGGTCGAGGGACCCGCGAACGGCAGCTCGACATAAACCCCCTCGCCCACGCCCCAGACATGCAGCGTCTCGCCGAAATCGGTCGGCTTTCCCGGCAGCCCAATGGCGGTTGACGCGTCGAAGATCCCGCCCACCCCCATCGTCAGGTTGACCGCCAGCCGCAGCGTGTTCTGCGCGGCGTCCCCGATCCGGAACTGGAGGAGGTTGTTCGCAATGTCCCCCGGCAGGTCCAGCGTGCCCGCCACATTGCCGACGACACGCTGCACCGGCTCCGGCACAACCGAGCCATAGCCCTTGGAGGCCGGCCCCACCAGCGCCCGGTCCAGCCCGCGGTTGAACGCATGGACGCTGCGGTTCGTGCTTTCATAGGGGTCGTTGATCCCGTCCGGCCCCGGCGCCCCGGCGCAGGCGGCCAGGGACAACACGGTCGCAACCAGCGCCGAAATCCGCACGACCCCCGCCGTCATAAATGAAATCTTCAGACCCATGATCCTAACGTCCGCTACCTGCCGAAGCTTAGCATAGCCCCGCAGGGCGGATGACAAGGCATAAGTCCCGGACTTGCCGAAGACAACGCCCAAGCGTGGCCGATACGTCGCGCATGGCGGGATGACGCCCAAGGGACCAAGAATGGCACAACCGCCCCTCTCTGACCCCAGCCCCGGACGGGCTGAGCTTGCCTCGGCCCGCGCCGCCTTATCCCGTGCCATAGCGGTCGCTTTCGGGTTTTCGGCTACCGTCAACCTCTTGATGCTGACCGCACCCCTTTACATGCTGCAGGTCTACGACCGCGTCCTCACCTCCCGGTCTGAGGAGACGCTGGTCACCCTCTCCCTCCTTGCCGCCTTCCTGTTCCTGCTGATGGGGCTTCTGGACCACGCCCGCAGCCGGATCATGGCCCGTGTCGGCGCGCGGCTGCAGCTGACGCTGGATGGCCGGGTGCTGGACGCCGCCTTCCGCCGCCTGACCCTTGCCCCGCAGGACACCGCCGCCCTTGCCGCCCAGCGCGACCTTGACGCTTTGGCGCGGTTCTGGGCCTCGCCCGTCCTCCTCGCCCTGTTTGATGCGCCCTGGACGCCGCTGTTCCTGGCCGCGCTTTTCGTCTTCCACCCCTGGCTAGGCTGGTTCGCCATCGCCGGGGGGCTGGTCTTGATCGCCGTCACCTGGGCCAACCAGCGCATGACCGACAAACCCTTGCAGACCGCCACCCTCGCCACCCTGTCCGCCGACCGTGAGGTCGACGCCATGAAGACCGAGGCGGAGGTTATCCAGGCCCTTGGCATGTCCCCCGCCGCCTTCACCCGCTGGCAAAAGGGCCGAACCCGCGCCGCCCTCGCCGGGCTGACCGCCTCGGACGCCACCGGCGGCTGGTCCGTCCTGTCCCGCACCTTCCGCCTGTTCCTGCAATCGGCAATGCTGGGCCTAGCCGCCTGGCTTGTCCTGCGGGAAGAGCTTTCGGCAGGCGCCATGATCGCCGCATCGGTCCTGATGGGCCGCGCGCTGCAGCCGGTGGAGCAGGCGGTCAGCCAATGGTCCACGGTCACCCGCGCCGCACAGGCCAAGGCGCGGCTGGCCGACCTTCTGTCGCGCACCCCGCCCGCAGCCCCCCGCACCCCCCTCCCCCGCCCCGCCGCGCGGGTTGAGGTGCAGGGTCTGACCATCATCCCCCCCGGCGCCACCGCCCCCACCTTGCGCGGCGTCAGCTTCACTCTGGCCCCGGGGCAGGCGATGGGGGTCATTGGCCCCTCCGGTTCGGGGAAGTCCACCCTCGCCCGCGCGCTGGTGGGCGTCTGGCTGCCAACGGCTGGGCGGATAAGGCTGGGCGGCGCGACGCTGGACCAGTATGACCCCAACGCCCTAGGCCAATGGATCGGCTACCTGCCGCAGCGCGTGGCGCTTTTTGACGGCACAGTGGCCGAGAATATCGCCCGCCTGCAGCCCGACGCCGACCCCGCCCGCATCATGACGGCAGCCCAGGCCGCCGCCGCGCATGACATGATCCTGCACCTGCCTGACGGCTATGACACGCGCCTTTCGCCCGGCGGCAACCGCCTGTCCGGCGGCCAGATCCAGCGCCTTGGCCTTGCCCGTGCCCTTTATGGCGACCCTGTGCTGCTGGTCCTGGATGAACCAAATGCCGCGCTTGATACTGACGGCGCGCAGGCGCTGAACGCCGCCGTCCGCGCGGCCAAGGCGACGGGCGCGGCGGTGCTGTTGATGGCGCACCGGCCCGCCGCCCTGCAGGAATGTGACCTGCTGATGGTCTTGAAGGACGGCGCGGTCACCGCCCTTGGCCCGCGTGACACCGTCCTGCGGGATGCGGTCAAGAACGCGGGCGACGTGGCCCGCGCCATCGGGGCCGCGGGATGACCGCGCTGTCGTTCCGGGGCCCGGTCCTGCTTGGTCTGGCCGCACTGCTGGCGCTACTGGCGGGCTTTGGCCTCTGGTCCACCCAGACCCGGCTTGCCGGGGCCATCCTCGCCCAAGGCCAGATCGCGGGGGCGGCGGATCGTCAGGTTGTACAGCACCCGCAAGGCGGCGTCGTCACCGCCATTCTGGTCAAGGACGGCGACAGGGTCGCGGCTGGCGACGTCCTTCTGCAACTGGACGACCGCGGCCTGCAGTCCGAGCTGCGGATCGTGCAGGACCGCCTGACCGAACTTTCCGCCCGCGCCGCGCGGCTGACGGCGGAACGCGACGGCGCCCCCCATCCCGACTATCCGCCCGATCTTCTGGCCCTCGCCGCCACCGCGCCCGACATCGCGGCGCAGATCGACGGGCAGACCCGTCTCTTCGCCGCCCGCCGCGCCACGCTGGACGAATCGCGGGGCCAGTTGCAACGCCGCATCGCCCAGATCGCAGCCGAAGGCGACGGCATCATCGCCCAGCGCACGGCTCTGGAAACTCAAGCCGCCCTGATCGCGGAAGAACGGGCCAGCCAGCAAACCCTTCTCGACAAGGGCCTTGTGCCGCAGTCCAGCCTGCTTGTCCTAAGGCGGGAAGAGGCGCGGCTGCACGGGCAGATCGGCGATCTCTCTGCTGCCCTCGCCCGGTCCCGCGACCAGATGACCGAGGTTGAGATTCAGATCAGCGCCCTCCTCACCCGCCAGCGTGAGGCGGCGGCGACCGAGTTGCGCGACATCGGCCCGATGGTGCTGGAACTGACGGAAACCCACCGCGCCCTGCGGGAGCGGATCAGCACCCTGACGCTGCGCGCCCCGGCGGGCGGCATCGTCATCGGGCTGACGGTGACTACCCCGCAGGCCGTGCTGCGCGCGGCGGAACCGGCCCTGTTCATCGTGCCACAGGATCGGCCTTTGTCGATCACCGTCCGAATCCCACCCCTGCAGGTGGATGCGGTGGCGGTGGGCCAACCGGCTGATCTTCTGTTCTCCGCCTTCCCGGCCTTCGACACCCCGCGCCTTCTGGGCCGCGTGACGATGGTCTCCGCCGACGCGCTGGCCGATCCGCAGACCGGCCACGCCTACTATCTGGCGACGGTTGAGCTTTTGCCGGGCGAACGCGCCCGCCTTGGTGACCGCGCGCTTTTGCCCGGCATGCCGGTTGAGGTTTTCCTCCAAACCGGCAGCCGCACGCCCCTTGCCTACCTGCTGGAGCCTTTCACCGCCTACTTCACCCGCGCCTTGCGCGAAAGCTGATGGCAGGCGGGGCGGGGGGCTCTCCTCGGGCAAAACCTTTCCAAATCCTTAACAAATCAGTGTCATACATTTGTTTTCAATGGCTTAAATGAAGTGTCCACGGTGGACAGGCCCCTTGCCCTGCCCAGAACCGCAAGCTACCGTCCGCCCTGAAAGCAAAGGACCCCGCCCCATGCACCCGATTGATGAGCGTCTCGCCAGCCACGGCATCACCCTGCCCGCCGCCCCCGCCCCGGCGGCCAATTATGTGCCCTTCGTGGTGACCGGCAACCACGTCTACATCTCGGGCCAGATCAGCCAGAACGAGGCAGGCCTGATCAAGGGCCGCCTTGGTGAAGACCTTGCCGTGGAACAGGGCGCCGAGGCTGCCCAGCGCTGCGCCATCTCCCTCCTCGCCCAGCTGAAGGCGGCCTGCGGCGGCGACTGGACCCGCCTCGCCCGCGCGGTCAAGCTGGTGGGCTTCGTGAACTCCACCCCCGATTTCACCGACCAGCCCAAGGTCATCAACGGCGCGTCCGATTTTCTGGTCGCCATCCTTGGCGATGCTGGCCGCCACGCCCGGTCCGCCGTCTCCGCCGCCTCGCTCCCCCTCGGCGTCGCGGTCGAGATCGAAGCGATCTTCGAGCTCAAATGACCCATGCCCCCCTGCCCCACGCCTTTTGCGACATCCCCATCGCCCACCGCGCCCTGCATGACCGCGCCGCGGGCCGGATCGAGAACTCCCCCACCGCTATCCGCGCGGCGGTTGAGGCGGGCTACGGGATCGAGATTGACCTCCAACTGTCGCAAGACGGCGTCGCCATGGTCTTCCACGACGAAGACCTGGACCGGCTGACTGATGAAACCGGCCCCGTCGCCGCCCGCACCGCCGCCGACCTGGCCCGCATCCGGCTGAAAGACAGCACCGACACCATCCCCACCCTGACCGATGTCCTGACCCTGATCGCCGGCCGCGTGCCCCTGCTGATCGAGATCAAAGATCAGTCGCTGACCATGGGCGCCACTGATGGCCGGCTGGAGGCGGCAACGGCCCAAGCGTTGCAAGGCTACCCAGGCCCGGTCGCGGTGATGTCCTTCAACCCCTCCGCCATCCACCACATGGCCCGCCTCGCACCTGATGTCCCGCGCGGTCTGACCACCTCGGCCTATGACCCCGACGACTGGGCGCCCCTCCCGGCCGACACCTGCGCCCGCCTGCGCGAGATCCCGGATTATGAGGCGACTGGCTCCAGTTTCGTCAGCCACGAGGCAGGCGACCTGTCGCGCCCGCGCCTGGCCGACCTCAAGGCCCAGGGTGCCGCAATCCTGTGCTGGACCATCCGCTCGCCCGAAGCTGAGGCGCTGGCCCGCCATGTCGCCGACAATGTCACCTTCGAAGGCTACCGCGCCGCCATTCCGGCTTGACCTCAGGGCCCTGCGGTCCAGCTTGCTCTTTTGACAAACACTCTGCGGGGGTGCGGGGGTGCAAAACCCCCGGCACTTCGCCAGCCCCGAAAGCACCGATGGCCGACCTGACCCTGCGTGAAACCCTGGCCGAGATTCCGCCCACCGCCTGGGACGCGATCGCGGCACCCGAACAGGCAACCGGGCGACCGCTGGACCCTTTCACCACCCACCGGTTCCTTGCGGCGCTGGAGGCGTCGGGGTCCACCGGCACCGGCACCGGTTGGCAGGCCCGGCCCTTGGTCCTGCAGGATGGCGACCGGCTCCTTGCCGCGACGCCCCTTTACGTCAAGACCCACAGCCAAGGCGAATACATCTTTGACCACGGCTGGGCCGATGCGCTGGACCGGGCCGGGGGGCGCTATTACCCCAAGCTGCAGATCGCCGTGCCCTTCACCCCCGCCACCGGCCGCCGCTTCCTTGGCCCGCCGGAATATGCTGAGACACTGTTGCGCGCGGCCATCGGGGTGGCGACACAGAACCGCCTTTCCTCGCTTCACGCCACCTTCTGCACGGAGGGCGAGTCAAAGCTGTTGGAGGGCATCGACGGCACGCTCCACCGCGTCACCCAGCAGTTTCACTGGCTGAACCGCGGCTATGGGACGTTCGACGATTTCCTGTCCGACCTTTCCAGCCGCAAGCGGAAGATGATCCGCAAGGAACGGGAAACGGCGCAGGGCCGGGGCCTGACGATCCGCGCCCTGACCGGCGATGCGATTGAACCGCAGCATTGGGATGCCTTCTGGCAGTTCTACCAGGACACAGGCGCGCGGAAATGGGGCACGCCCTACCTGACCCGCAAGGCCTTTACCCGGCTGCACGATACGATGCGCGATGACATGCTTCTGGTCCTCGCCTTCGACGGCGCGCGCCCAGTGGCGGGGGCGCTGAACTTCATTGGGCGCGAAACGCTCTATGGCCGCTACTGGGGCTGCGTCGAGGATCACCCCTGCCTGCACTTTGAGCTGTGCTATTATCAGGCCATCGACTGGGCCATCGCGAACGGCCTGCAACGGGTTGAGGCGGGGGCGCAGGGGGAACATAAACTCGCCCGCGGTTACTTGCCGGTGGAAACCCATTCCCTCCACTGGATCGCCGACCCCGCTTTCCGCAAGGCCGTGGCGCGCTACCTTGAAGCCGAGCGTAAGGCGGTGGGCCAGGAAATCGAGGTTCTGACCGCCTATGGCCCCTTCAAACGGGGCGAACCTCAGGACTGAACCCAAGAAAGCGAGACCCCGATGGCAGAGCTTCTTTCCCAAGACGACCGGTCCACCCAGCTTCCCGCCCTTGGCGAAACCGGCTGGGCAGCGGTGCCGGACCGGGATGCCATCCGCAAAATCCTGAAATTCAGGAACTTTTCGGAAGCCTGGGGCTTCATGACCCGCGCGGCCCTGGTGGCGGAAAAGTTGAACCACCACCCGGAATGGAAAAACGTCTACAACGTGGTGGACGTGACCCTGTCCACGCATGACTGCCATGGATTAAGTCCGCTGGACATCGAACTTGCGAAAGCCATGGACCGGATGGCAGGCAGCGCCGAAGTGCAGCGCAACCACGGCGAACCCGTCATGTCCTTGTGCGAGTTGCACGCCCGGAAGGCATAGGGCCCAAACGCGAGGAGAAGCGCCCTGCGCTTCGACGAGGCAAAAAGCGCGCCTGTGCAAAGCCTTGGCTTTGCACAGGCTCCGTTCAACAGCCGTCGATCAGAGTTGCGACAAGAGGTGTTCCCCGGCCGAGATTTCGCAGCCCGTCCCGGTTTCCGGGTTGAACTGCGTCACCACCCCATCCTCGACCAGCGCCGAATAGCGCTTGGACCGGGCGAAAAAGCCGAGGGGCGGCACGTCGAAGGTCATGCCGATCGCCTTGGTGAAGGACGCATCCGCATCGCCCAGCATGGTGATGCCGGCGGCGGTGGCCCCGGTCGCCTCGCCCCAGGCCTTCATCACGAAGGGGTCGTTCACGGACACGCAGATGATCTCATCCACGCCCTTTTCGGCAAACTTGCCAGCGGTGCGGATGAAGCTGGGCACATGCGCGGTCGAGCAGGTGCCGGTATAGGCGCCCGGCAGCCCGAAGATGACCACTTTGCGGCCCTTCAGGCGGTCGGCCAGCTTGACCCCTTCGGCCCCGTTGGCGCCCATCTGCAAGAGCGTGGCGTCGGGCAGTGTCGTTCCGATTGCGATGGTCATTTCCCTCATCCTTCCGTCTAGGCGCGTTGCACCGGTTACCGGTTGGGTTATAGGGTCCGCCGCGAGGGATACCAGAGGGATGCGCAATGCGGGTGGTGATCGTCGGGGCCGGACAGGCGGGGGCTGCGCTGGCGGCAAAGCTGCGGGCGCTTGGCCATCAGGGCGAGATCGTCATGCTGGGCGACGAACCAGCCCCGCCCTACCAGCGCCCGCCCCTGTCAAAGGCCTACCTTCTGGGCGAGATGGAGGAAGAGCGTCTCTGGCTGCGGTCGCCCGAGTTCTGGGCCGACACTGCCATCGACCTGCGGCTTGGCCAGCCGGTGACGGCGATTGACCCCGCAGCGCGGACGGTGATGGTCGGAGGCGAGGCGCTGGCCTATGACCATCTGGCGCTGACCACCGGATCAACCCCGCGCCGCCTGCCGGACGCGATCGGCGGCGGGCTGGAGGGCGTCTACACCGTGCGCACCCTTGCGGATGTGGATGCGATGCGGGCGGAATTCCAGCCCAGCCGCCGGGTCATCATTGTCGGCGGCGGGTATATCGGGCTTGAAGCGGCAGCCGTCGCGTCCAAGCTGGGCCTGCTGGTGACCGTCCTTGAGATGGCCCCACGCATCCTGCAGCGCGTCGCCTCGCCCGAGACAAGCGCCCATATGCGCGCGCTGCACCAGGCCCATGGCGTGACCCTGTTGGAGGCGACCGGTCTTGACCGGTTGGAGGGAACCAATCGCGTGACAGGCGCGGTCCTGAAGGACGGTCGCGTGTTGCCCGCCGATTTCGTGATTGTCGGCGTTGGGATTACACCCGACACCCGGCTGGCAGAAGCGGCGGGCCTGACCCTCGACAACGGGATTGCAACGGATGCCTTTGGCCGCACGTCTGACCCCGCCATCTGGGCGGCGGGGGATTGTGCGTCCTTCCCGTGGCAGGGCGGGCGGCTGCGGCTGGAATCGGTCGGCAACGCCATCGACATGGCCGAGGCGGTGGCCGCCAACATCCTTGGGGCAGCCCAGCCCTATGAGGCCATGCCCTGGTTCTGGTCGGACCAGTTTGATCTGAAACTGCAGATCGCTGGGCTGAACACCAGCTATGACCGCGTCGTCACCCGCCCGGGCGAGGGCGAGGCGGTCAGTTTCTGGTACTACCGGGGTGAAACGCTCTTGGCGGTGGACGCGATGAACGATGCCCGCGCCTACATGGTGGGCAAGCGATTGATCGAGGGGGGCAAGTCCCCGGCACCGGACCTTGTGGTGGGGACGGCCGATCTGAAGGCGCTTTTGAAGGCATGAGGATCATCGGCGGCACGCGCCGGGGCACCATCCTGGCCGAGGTCGGCGCTGGCGATCCGGCGGCACATCTGCGCCCTACGTCAGACCGGGTGCGCGAGGCGATCTTCAACCTGCTGGTCAACGGCACGCATGGCAATCCGCTGCCGAGGGCGGTGGTGCTTGACCTTTTTGCCGGGACCGGGGCGTTGGGGCTGGAGGCGATCAGCCGGGGCGCGGCCTTTGTGACTTTTGTCGATGACGGTGCGGTGGCCCAGCGCCTTCTGCGGGCCAATGTCGCGAAGCTGCGGCTGGAGGGCGAAACCCGGATCCTGCGGCAGAATGCCCGCCGCCTGCCGCCAAACCCCGGGCCGCCCTGCACGCTGGTCTTTCTGGACCCGCCCTACGGCAAGGCGATGGGCGAGGCCGTCCTGCCCCTTGCGGTCGCCGGCGGGTGGCTTGCCCCCGGAGCGATGATCGTCTGGGAGGAAAGCACGCCCCCCCTGCCCCCCGCGGGTTTTGTTCAGATCGATCAGCGCCGCTATGGCGAGACCCTAGTCACCCTGATGCGAGGTCCGGAATGACCGAACTCCCCCAGCCGCTGTCCTTGCAGGTGGTGACATCGCCGCAGTTGCTGCAGCGGGTCGCCGATGTGATCGTCAGCCGGGAAATGGGGGCCGCGCGGCGGGTTCTGGTCCTGGTCGGGCCGCTGGTCGGGGCGCTTATCCTGGCCTCCTCTATCGGCTGGCTGGTAGGGGTGGACCTCTTCGAGGCAGCGCTGATCGGCGGCTATGGGTTCATTGGCGCGGCGATCGGCTTCATTCTTGTGCGGCGCAGCCTTGGGCGGCGGACGATGGGCATTCAGGCCACCTCGGCCCTGCGGCGGCGGGCGGCGGGGATCGAGCTTGGCCCGGAGGGGGTGACCCTGGCCGCCCGCACCCTGCCCTGGGCGGAGGTGTCGTGGCTGGCGCGCTGGAAAGACTGCACGCTGGTCCATTTCTCGGCCGCGGATGCGCTGGTGATCCCGGACGCGGCGCTGCCCTCCGGCGTCACCCATGACGTGTTGGCCGCCCGGATCGCCGCCTGGAAAGCGCCGGGGTGACGCCGCGTTTTGCGTGACGGCTGGCGGCAGGCAGGCCATTCTGCCCCAAAATGGAGACGCGCATGTCCGGCTATCCCCACCTTCTGGCCCCGATCACCCTTGCCGGGGTGACCTTGCGCAATCGGTCCCTCATGGGGTCGATGCACACCGGGCTGGAAGAAACGGGTGACTGGGGCCGTGTGGCCGCCTTCTACGCTGCGCGGGCGCGGGGCGGCGCGGGGCTGATCGTGACCGGCGGCATGGCCCCAAACCGCGAGGGCGGGGTTTTTGCCGGGGCGGCCGGGCTGTATTCGGCTACGGACATTGCCAACCATGCCCGAGTGACCGATGCCGTCCATACCGAGGGCGGCCATATCGTGATGCAGCTCCTACATGCCGGGCGCTATGCCTATTCCAAGGACTGCGTCGCCCCGTCGGCGATCAAATCCCCGATCTCGCCCTTTCCGCCGCAGGAACTGGATGAGGCGGGCATCGAAAAGCAGATCAATGATATTGCCACAGCCGCCGCCCGTGCCCGTGAAGCGGGCTATGACGGGGTCGAGGTCATGGGGTCGGAAGGCTATTTCCTGAACCAGTTTCTGGTCACCCATACCAACCGCCGCACAGACCGCTGGGGCGGCGATTACGCCAACCGCATGCGCCTGCCGGTCGAGGTGGTGCGGCGCGTGCGTGCGGCGATGGGGCCGGAGGCGATCCTCATCTACCGGATTTCGCTGATCGACCTTGTGCCAAACGGGTCAAGCTGGGACGAGGTGGTGCAACTGGCCCGCGCGATCGAGGCGGCCGGGGCATCGGTCCTGAACACCGGAATCGGCTGGCATGAGGCGCGGGTGCCGACCATTGCCACCTCTGTCCCCCGCGCGGCCTTTGCCGACCTGACCGCGCGGCTGCGGCCTGAGGTGACGATCCCGGTCATCACCTCGAACCGGATCAACACGCCCGAACTGGCCGAAGACCTGCTGGCGCGCGGGGTGGCGGACATGGTGTCAATGGCGCGGCCCTGGCTTGCCGATGAAGCG
This sequence comes from Rhodobacter sp., assembly GCA_027489175.1. GTDB lineage: Bacteria > Pseudomonadota > Alphaproteobacteria > Rhodobacterales > Rhodobacteraceae > Tabrizicola. The sequence continues at coordinate 73,151 of JAIYAE010000009.1, read as the reverse complement.
TTTATCGCCAAGGCCGCCTGCGGGCGTGCGCGCGACATCGCACCTTGCATCGCCTGCAACCAGGCCTGCCTTGACCATACATTCAGCGGCAAGCTGACCAGCTGTCTGGTCAACCCCCGCGCCTGCCATGAAACCGAACTGACCTATTCTGCCACCCCCGCACCCAAGCGCATGGCGGTGGTGGGGGCAGGACCCGCCGGCATGATGGCGGCCATCGTCGCCGCCGGGCGGGGGCACGAGGTGACCCTGTTCGACAAGGCAACGCAGGTCGGTGGGCAATTGAACCTGGCCAAACAGGTGCCGGGCAAGGAAGAGTTTCACGGGCTGGTCGACTGGTTCGCCGGGTCGCTGGACCATGCCAACATCACGTTGAAACTGGGGGTCGCGGCCACGGTGGCGGACCTGCAGGGCTTTGACGAGGTGATTATTGCCACTGGCGTCACCCCGCGCGATCCCGGCATTGCAACCGATCCCGGCGCGCCGGTGGTCAGCTATATCGACGTGCTGAAAGGCGCGCATCTGGGCCGCCGCGTGGCGATCATCGGGGCGGGTGGCATCGGCTTTGACGTGGCCGAAACGCTGGTTCATGAAGGCACCAGCCCGACGCTGGACCCGGGCCTGTGGCGCGCGGAATGGGGTGTCTCGGCGCCCTGGGACAACCGGGGCGGTCTCGCCCCAGACGGCCCGGCACCGCATCCCCCGGCGCGTGAAGTGCATCTTCTGCAGCGCAAGGCGGAAAAACCGGGGCGGGGTCTGGGCAAGACGACGGGCTGGATCCACCGCGCCAGTCTGGCGATGAAGGGCGTGCGGATGATCGGCGGGGTCAATTACGAACGGATCACCGCCGAAGGGCTGCAGATCAGCCACGGGCCGAACCGCGAACGGCCGGAGCTGCTCGCGGTCGATGCCGTGGTGCTCTGCGCCGGGCAAGAACCGGAACGAGGGCTATCCGCAGAGCTGACCCGGGCCGGCATCCCCCACCATCTGATCGGTGGGGCGGATGTGGCGGCCGAGCTAGATGCCAAGCGCGCGATTGATCAGGCCGCGCGCCTGGCTGCCCGGATTTAACGACCGGGGCTTAGTTGCCGGTGACCGGCACGGTCAGCACGGCGTTGTCGAGCGCGGCCTGAAGCTCGGTCGTGTCGACCTCACCGTCGGTGTTGGTGTCGACGGCGGCAAAGCCCTCCTCGGTCATATCGGTCCAGACCGCCTGAAGTTCGACCAGCGACCAGGTGCCGTTGCCGTCGGTATCAGCCACGTCCGGCAGTTCCGTCTGGGCGAAGGCGGCAGTGGCAAGGGCAAGCGGGGCCAGTGCAAGGGCAAAACGTTTCATGGATGTCTCCTGTTTCTATCCACAGTTGCAGGGTGAGTGTTCGTCACCCCTGCCAGCAACTTGGTCAGAGCCGGGAGGATGTTCCAGAGGGGATCGCCCATCCCCCGATTTGGCGACGGTCAACCGCACAAACCGGGAGTTTTCCAGAACGTCTTTCCGCTGGTGTCCCGGCGATGACCCTTTTTTCGCCAATGAAGCCTAGCCTATCAGGCAAGGCTTTGCCGGTTCCGCTGGGGCATGCGGGAAGGGTGACAGCCGTTTCTCTGCCATGAACGATCCCACACAATACCCCGGATAGGTCGCGCGTTTGCCGCCATCCTGCCTGATTTCCCCACGACACCTAAGCGTCATAAAGGCGTGCGTGATGCCACAACGAGGGCAAAGATGGATCGACTGACCGAGATGGAGGCCTTTGCCACCGTGGTGGATCAAGGCGGCTTCACCGATGCGGCGAAGAAGATGGGTATCTCGAAATCGGCGGTGTCAAAGCATGTGTCCGCGCTTGAGGCACGGCTTGGGGCGCGGCTTCTGAACCGCACGACCCGCCGCGTCAGCCCGACCGAGATTGGCCTGGCCTACTACGACCGCGCCCGCCGGGTGCTGAATGACGCAGGCGAGGCGGATGCGCTGGTGACCTCCATGCAATCCGCGCCGTCGGGGCTTTTGCGGGTGTCGGTGGCCACGGATTTCGGGGTGAACCTACTGTCGCCGATCCTGGGGGACTTCCTTTTGGAATATCCCGACATCACTGTGAACATGGTCCTGAACAACCGATACGTCGAACTGATCAGCGAAGGCTTCGACATGGCCATTCGGGTCGGCGATCTTGAGGACTCAAGCCTTCGGGCCCGCAAGCTGACGGAAACGACCAAGCGGATGATCGGCGCGCCGGGCTATTTCCAGAAATTCGGGCGGCCGCAGAAGATCGACGATCTGAACGACCACAAGCTGCTGCACTATTCCAACCAGGCCAACGGCAACGTCTGGAAGATCACTGCACCTTCGGGCGAAAAGCGGCAGGTCCGGTCGGTGGGCTGGCTGACGGTGAATGATGGGCAATCCCTGCTGAATGCGGCCATCTCGGGCCTTGGCATCGCCTACCTGCCCAGCTTCCTTTACGCCGATTCCATGCGGCAGGGTCTGGTGGAAGAGGCCATTCCCGGCCTGCCGGTGGAAACCCTTGGCATCTATGCAGTCTATCCGCCGGGCCGGTTCACCCAGCCTAAGGTGCGCGCCTTCATCGACTTTTTGGCGAAGCGCTACATGGAAAAGGGCCCCGACAACTGGTGAAGACCAGAGAGCGGGCGAATAACAGAAGGACCCGGTTCTCCCCCTTCCGGGGCCTTCAGCGGGTCGAGGTCACGATGACCTCGACCCGTCGGTTTTTCTGGCGACCCTCTTCGGTCTGATTGGTGTCGCGCGGGGCAAGGAAGCCCACGCCTTCTGCCGCAATGCGCACCGGGTCTGCGCCGTGCAGATCGACCAGCGCCTGCGCGACAGCCTCGGCCCGCCGTTCGGATAGGGCGATGTTCGCCGCAAGACTGCCGGACGCATCGGTATGCCCGACCAGGGCAATCGTGGCATCAGGGTTCGCCTGCAGCCAGGCGGCCACCGCAGCAAGCGAAGGATAGTCACCCTTGGTCAGCGTCGCCGCACCGCTGGCAAAGACCAGATCATCCAGGACCGCGCTACCGCGCGCATCAAGATCGGTCGCAACGCCCGGACCCATCTCGATTCCACGCGGGATTTCAACTTCATCGAGGTCGACCACGGCCAGGTCTTCGGATGGTGCGATCACCGCAGCCTCGGGCGCGGCGGTGACCCGAGTGATCTGCACAAAGGCCGATGAGGCGGAGCGGCTGACCAGAATCGACAACGCCTCCTCGCCCCGTTCGGCCGACAGAAAGCGGTAGTCACCCATGTCGACATGCATGTCAGGCTCGGGCATCACCTCGGTGCCGAAGCGGAAGTCAAAGCCGCCACAGGCGCGGGCATCACAATCCAGCAGGATGGTGTAGCCATCCGCGAGCACCTGATCCCGCAAGGGGGCCATCACCGCCAGCGTCGTCTGGCCCGGCGCATCCAGTTGAAACGCCCGCTGGTCCAGCGCGCCTTCGACCGACCGCGCGGGGACGGTGCTGCCGTCAAAGGGGCCAAGCGGCAAGGCATAGCTGCCCGGCACCTCGCTGCGGCGTTCCTCGCCGATCACGTTGGCGGGCAAGTCCAGCGTCAGCGCAAGCGCGGGCGAGGCCGCAAGGCCCCAGCACACCACCGCCATCCAAGGTCCTGTCTGCCGCACTGCCGGGGGACGCTTTCCGCGATCACTTCATTCGGTAGTGATACTGTCCCACAGCTTGCATCCCAATGCGAGTGTAGAGCGCGCGGGCGGCGATGTTCCGCGCGGTGACCACCAGCGACAATTGGGCTGCCCCCTCCGCCGCCGCCCAGTTCGCCGCCGCCCGGATCAAGGTTTCCCCAACGCCCTGACGGCGCAAGGCTGGGCGCACCTCCAGCGCGTGCAGCATGGCCGTTCCCTCATGCAGGGCGGCAAAGGCCACCCCGGCGGGCCGATCCCCCAAGCGGGCCAGAAGTGCGACCTTCGGGGTGGTCACCCGGTCCATCACCGCCAAACGCGCGGGGCCGATGTCACCTTCCTCCCACAAGGTGCGGGCAATGTGCAGGGGCGGCCAGTGCGGGAAGGCGGACAGGGGCGGCAGCTCGGCCTGCAGAGCGGCAACCGGGGCGGCATAAGCGACGACCGGGTCGATGATCTGCCAGCCCCGCGCTGCCAGTGCCGCATCAAGGGCCGTGTCGGTGTCGCGGATCAGGACCAGCGGTTCGGGCATGCTTTCCAGCACGGCCAAGTCCCCCTCGTCCCACGGCCCGGCCAGACTGGCCGCAGATACCCGCTTGCCGCCGCCCGCACCGTCCCGCATCCGGAAAGGCCCCTGCTGCCAGTGGCGCGCGGCGGGCCATGTCGCCTCCATCACGGCAGCGAGGGTGTCAGGCGTCATCCGAAAAGCCGCGTCAGGCGAACCATCGCCGCATCCAGAAGCGCTGGATCGGTGCCCCGGATCACCAGATTTGTGCCATGCGCACCGTTCTGGATGAAGGGGTAGGACCCCATCGAGAGGTCAGGATACTCCGCCGCCAACGCGCCGAAGGGACCGGCAATCTCGCCCTCGCCGCGGTTGACGCGCAGGGATTGCGACAGCAGCGGCGCGCCGCCGGTCAGCTTGGGCAGCACGCTCGCGACCATCGCCTGAAAGATGTTCGGCACACCGGCCATCACATGCACATTGCCAAGGGTGAAGCCGGGCGCAGCAGACACCGGATTGTCGATCAGCGTGGCGCCTTCCGGGATGCGGGCCATGCGCTGCCGGGCCTCATTGAACGGGAGACCGGCGCGGTCGTAATGCGCTTGCAGAAGCGCCATTGCATCGGCGCGGTGGTCGATTGTGGCCCCCATGGCATCGGCCACGGCATCGGCGGTGATGTCGTCATGCGTGGGGCCAATGCCTCCGCTGGTGAACACATGCGTATGGGCCGCCGACAGCGCCCGAACCGCGGCCACGATGTCGGCATGTACATCCGCCACGACCCGCGCTTCGCGCAAGGTGATGCCGATCCGCGTCAGTTCCTGCGCCAGATGGTGCATGTTCGAATCGCGCGTGCGCCCCGACAGGATTTCATCGCCGATCACCAGCATCGCGGCGGTTGGATTGGTCATCTGGCCACTTCCTCTGTTCACAGTCGCGGGTATAGCCCCGCTGCCGCGGGTTTCAAAGCCCGTGGCTCTGGCCAATTGCGCCGAGGACGCCTAAATAGGGCGAACAGGAGACTTGACTTGGACCACGTTCGCGCACGGATCACCCGGGATGGCATCCGCATCTATGAAGATGCTGATTTCGCCGGCATGCGGTCGGCAGGTCGGATCGCGGCCGAGATCCTGGATGCGGTTGCACCGATGGTCATGCCCGGCACCACCACCGCCGCGATTGACGCCTTCATCACCGATGAGATCAAGCGCCATGGCGTCACCTCGGCGACCATCGGCTACAAGGGCTATCGCCACGCGTCCTGCATTTCGGTGAACCATGTGGTCTGCCACGGCATCCCCGGCGCGCCGATCCCGATGAGCAAGTCCGAGACGATCTCGCGCGATCTGGAAAAGCGCCGCAAGGATGACGCGCTGAAGGATGGCGACATTCTGAACATCGATGTGACGGTGATCGCCGATGGCTGGTTTGGCGACACCAGCCGGATGTATGCGGCGGGAACGCTGGCGCGCATGGCCGAACGCCTGATCTCTGAGACGCATGAAGCCACGATGCGCGGGATTGCGGCGGTGAAGCCCGGCAACACCTTTGGCGACATCGGCCATGCCATTCAGTCTTATGTCGAAGGCAAGGGGCTGTCCGTCGTCCGCGATTTCTGCGGCCACGGGCTTGGCCGGGTGTTCCACGCGCCGCCGAACGTGCTGCACTATGGCCGCGCAGGATCGGGCCCGGTGCTTGAGGAAGGCATGTTCTTCACGATCGAACCGATGGTCAACCTTGGCCGCCCGGAAACCAAGGTTCTGGCTGATGACTGGACCGCGGTCACCCGCGACAAATCCCTGTCGGCGCAGTTTGAGCATTCAGTTGGCGTGACCGCCACGGGGTGTGAAATCTTCACCGCCTCGCCAGCGGGCAAGTACTTTCCCACTTGGGGGTGATCCCCAAATTCCTTGAGTAGGGAATTTGGGCCTTAGCCCGCTGTCTCGGCGCAATGGCGCCGGAAGGCCCGCTTCAACAGGTCAAGTTCCGCCCGCAACAGGCCGATTTCGGCGCGAAGGTCATCTTCCAGCGGCACGCCGACAACCAGGGTGACATGGGCCAAGACCTGCCCCGCCAAGACAAGAAGCACCGTCTGCACGCCTTCGCCCAGCACCGACGACGGGATCGGCAGCCGGACCGCGAAACTGCCCGCCCGGCCCGGGATCGGCGTCAGGGACAACCCGTCCAGCACCACGTCAAGATGCTGCGCCTCAAGCTTCGGGGGTGGTCCGTCGACCCCGGACAGCTCTGCTTCCCAGACACCGGCAGTGATGCGGGTCTGGGTCAAGGTCGGGGGCGATGTGTCGTGCATCAGGACCTCACAATTCGGCGCGGGGGCGACGGCTGGCAACCAGATCGCTTACGGCCACGCGGGCCAGGGCTGGAGCGGTGAAGATCACATCCAGCCACAGATGTTCGATCCGCGTCTCATCCAACCCGGCATAGGCCAGGTCGAATTCCACCAGCACATTGCCCCCGCTGGGCGGAATATCCTGCACCAGCTGGGCCAGATTCGGGCCGTGCTTCACGTTCAACCGGGCAAAAGCCGACAGCGGGCGACCCCCCGAGATAAGCGCGTCGATCCGCAGGATATGGCGCGCGCGCAAGCCCGCCACCGCTTCGGGCGGAAAGCCGATGGCCAGGGACAGGAAAGACCCCTGAAAGCCGAAGACATCCACCGACACCCCGAAGGGCGCGCGGTCCGCCTCGCCCTGGTTGCGGGACTGGCGCAGGGCCACCTCACCCAAGGGGCAATCGTGAAACAGCGCAAGGTCGTCGCTGATCGCGGTGCGCCCGGCCGCGGCAACCGCCCCGTGCAGGGCCAGTGCGCCGCGCCAGGCATCCGGGCGCCAGATCCAATCGGTGCCCAAGGGCATGCGCGGCAGCGCCGCCCCCAGTGCCGGGGTGCCCAAACGGTAATCGGCCGTGTGAATCACCCGGTCGATCTGGCGACGCATCGTTCGCGCCTCGGCCCGCAAACGGCGCAGGGCAAAGGCTTCCATCCCGGGCGCCTCATCGGCTGCACTGGACCAACGCTCTTGCACCTTGCGCAGGCGCCATTGGTCCAGAAGCTGCGACAGGCGCCCGGCCATGGGCGTGCCCTATTGGTCCATGTAGACGTGGCTTTCGCCCTTCGCCCCAGGATGCGTGACCGCCCCCCAGCGCGCGCCGCCGACCAGACGGGTGAACTTGTAGATCGCGCCCGAGGTGTATTGCGTCTTGCGCGGACCTTTCCATTCGGTCTTGCGGCGGGCCAGTTCCTCATCCGACACGGCCACCGAAATCTCGCCCGTCAGAGCGTTCAGCGTGATGACATCGCCGTTCTGCAGCAGGGCAATCGGCCCGCCATGCGCGGCCTCAGGCCCGACGTGGCCAACGCAGAACCCGCGCGTGGCACCTGAGAACCGGCCATCGGTGATCAGCGCCACCTTCTTGCCCATGCCTTGGCCAGACAGGGCGGCGGTCGTCGACAGCATCTCCCGCATACCCGGCCCGCCTGCGGGGCCTTCGTTGCGGATGACGATGACTTCGCCTTCCTTGTAGGCGCGTTGCTTTACGGCCTCAAACGCGTCTTCCTCACACTCGAACACGCGGGCCGGGCCGGTGAAGACCTGTTCGGCCTCGGTCATGCCGGCGACCTTCACGATGGCACCATCGGGGGCAAGGTTCCCTTGCAGCGCGACCACGCCCCCGGTTTTGGTGATGGGTGAGCTGATGTGATAGATCACCCGGCCATCCGCCTCACCGCGGATTTCGTCGAGGGACTCGCCCAGCGTCTTGCCCGAGGCGGTCATGCAATCAAGGTGCAGCAGACCTTCCTTGGCCAGTTCCTTCATCACCACGGCCACGCCGCCAACCTCGTGCAGGTCCTTCGCGACGTATTTTCCGCCCGGCCGCAGGTCGACGAAATAGGGCGTGTCCTTCATACAGGCGGCGACGTCAAACAGGTCAAAGTCGATCCCCGCTTCGTTGGCCAGCGCGGGCAGGTGCAGCGCCGCGTTGGTGGAGCCACCCGTGCAGCCCACCACGCGTGCGGCGTTTTCCAGCGCTTTCCGCGTCACGATATCCCGCGCGCGAATGTTCTTTTCGATCAGGTGCATGACGGCAACGCCAGACGCCTCGCCGTACTGGTCGCGGCTTTCATAGGGCGCGGGCGCGCTGGAGGAATTGAGAAGCGCGAGGCCAATCGCCTCGGACACGCAGGCCATCGTGTTCGCCGTATACTGTGCGCCACAGGCACCGCTGGAGGGACAAGCCACCCGCTCCATGATCTCAAGCTCCGCGTCCGACAGGTTGCCGGCCTGGTGCTTGCCCACGGCTTCGAACATGTCCTGCACGGTGATGTCCTGGCCCTTGTAGCGGCCCGGCAGGATTGACCCGCCATAGATGAACACCGACGGCACGTTGAGGCGAACCATCGCCATCATCATCCCCGGCAGCGACTTGTCACAGCCCGCAAGGCCGACGATGGCGTCATAGCAATGCCCACGCATCGTCAGTTCCACGGTGTCGGCGATGGCATCGCGGGAGGCAAGCGAGGAGCGCATCCCCTCATGCCCCATGGCGATGCCGTCGGTCACGGTGATCGTCGTGAATTCGCGCGGGGTGCCGCCGCCTTTCTTGACGCCATGCTTCACGATCTGCGCCTGACGGTTCAGCGCGATGTTGCAGGGGGCGGCTTCGTTCCAGCAGGTTGCCACGCCGACCCAGGGCTGATGGATCTCTTCCTCGGTGATGCCCATCGCGTAGAAGTAGCTGCGGTGCGGGGCACGCGCCGGACCTTCGGTCACATGGCGGCTGGGAAGCTTCGACTTGTCGAAACGCTGGTTGGTCATGGCGGCTCCTTGGCAAGCAATCGGGCAGGCTATGGCATCGCCCCAGCGATAATGGCCCGACCGCGCAGGGGCAAGCCGAATTGGTCCCTGTGGGGTTAGCTGCCGTTGATCGCCACGGTGGCCGACTGCATGATGCCATCCAGCGACAGGCGCAGACTGTCCACGGCACCGACATAAGCCTCAAGCGGGCCGGCCAGCGCGGGCACCATGACGGCAAGTCGGGGCGCTGCGGTGTAGATTGCAGCCCCGATGATGGCGATGGCCATGACCATCAGAAAACCGCTGCGGAAGCCTCTGGCCTCGCCCGGCGGGGGGGCGGGCTGCACGAAATCCTCAGTGGGAACTTCCGAGGGGCGCAGGGTAGAGTTGATCTCTTCCACGTCCGGCAGAAGATCACGACGGGCCGAGGGTTTCAGGGCGGCATCGCCATCATGGTCCGATGTGACGGAATTGGTTGCCACCAAGACCGGCTTTGACCGGCCGGGCATCGCGGAATCCAGCCCAAGATCGGTCTGGCTTTCAAGGGGGCGGGCCTCGGCGCGGCGGGCTTGGGCCTCACGCTCGGCCTCTTCGCGCAGGATCGCGAGAACACTTTCATCTACCGCATAGGCCGCAGCAGCTGCGGCAGCGGGCGCGGGGTCGATTTCCGCTTCGTCAGCATCCTTGGCGTCGTTTGCAGGGCCCGTTTCGGCCTCAGGCTCTGCATCGACGGCAACCGCCTCAGCCGCCAGAACCGCTTCCGGCTCAAGCTCCGCCTCGGCGGGTTGCGCGGCTGACGGGTCATCGGCCTTGGCGTCCGCGGTGGCAGGGCTGTCTACGGGGTCCAAGGACGCGGCATCTTCGACAGGCGCAGCGTCTTCGACAAGGGGGGTGTCTGCGACCGGCGCAGCGTCTGCGACGGGCATGGCATCATCGACGGCCACGGCAACGGGCCCGGCCACATCCGCCGCAACGGGATCTGCGGCGCCTTCCGCAGGGCTGGCCTGTGCGACATCATCCGCTTTTGCTGCGGCACTGTCGTCATCCGCGACGGCCGCTTCGACGGCGCCACCCACATGAGCTTCAGCCGCCGCCTCGGCGACAGTGGGATCGGCTGCGGGCACTTCTGGTGCGGCGGCAGAGACTACGGGACTGGCCTCCTCGGCCGGCGCGGGCGCGGCTTCGGCGACCGGGGCCGGATCAGCCACTGCAGACGCGGGGCGTGGCCGCATCTGGAACCACGAATGTCCGCAGTTCGCACATTGGACATCCCGGCCAATGTCCGGAATCGCATCTTCCGGAACTTCGTACTTGGCCTCACAATTCGGGCAAACCAACCGCATTCTTGTCCCTCAAAGCCTGTTCCCGGCTCCCCCAAGCTGCTTTGTAAACCTTAATTCCTGTTGTTCCAAGGCTTTGTAGCGTGCTCTTGTGCAATCCTTGACGCCTGTGCGATGGAAAGCGCAGTCGCAGACCAACGGGTTGCGGCCAAACCAGCATCAAGACCGGCAAACCGGCCAAGGAAACCCCAGAGGGACTGTCGTGATCGCCTTTGACAACGTGGCCTACAGCTATGGGGGCGGGGACCTCTTGTCCGATGTCTCGCTTCGGCTGGCTCCGGGATCGTTTCATTTCCTGACGGGGCCGTCCGGATCGGGCAAGTCGACCTTCCTGAAACTCGCCTACGCCGAGCTTCAGGCCACGTCGGGCAAGGTCACCCTCTTTGACCGCGACGTCAAAAGCCTGTCGCGCGATGACGTGGCCCGCACCCGCCGCCGCATCGGCATCGTGCATCAGGATTGCAAGTTTCTGGATCACATGTCGCTGGCCGCCAACATGGCGCTGCCCTTCACCGTGTCGGACCGCGAAAGCGATCCGCAGGACATGAAGGACCTGCTGGGCTGGGTCGGGCTGGACCATCTTGCCGACGCCCTGCCGCCGCAGCTTTCGGGCGGCGAACGCCAGCGCGCGGCCCTTGCCCGCGCGGTGATCGTTGATCCGGACGTGATCCTGGCGGATGAGCCTACCGGCAACGTCGACTGGGAAATGTCCCTGCGTATCCTGACCTTGCTGGTCGAGTTGAACCGTATGGGCAAGACAATCCTGGTTGCGACCCATGACCTGAACCTGATCCGTCAGGCCAAAGCTCAGATCCAGGCCCGCGTCCTGCGTATCGCCAAGCACCGGGTTCAACTGGCGGGGGCGGATCTGTGAAGTTCCCCGCCGCCAAGCCCGCCAGCCCCAGCACGCGTGCGCTGCAGGTGGTGCCGCCTTCCGGCCCCACGGCCTGGCTGACCACCTTTACCGCAGGCGCCATGACTTTCCTTTGCGTCTTCGCGCTGGCCCTGTCGCTCGCCTCGGGTCGCCTTGCCGACCGCTGGTCGGAGGCCCTTGCCCGTACGGCGACCATCCGCCTGTCCGCCCCGGCCGATCAGGTGCAGATCCAGACCGACGCGATCCTGTCCGCGCTGGCCACCACCCCCGGCATCGCCAGCTTCCGCGCCATCGACAATGCCGAGGCCCGCGCCCTGTTGGAACCCTGGTTCGGCCCGGACCTGCCGGTCGAGGCCCTGCCGATCCCCCGCCTGTTCGAGGTGGTCGAGGCCAATCGCGGCTATGACAGCGAAGGCCTGCGCCAACGCCTGCTGGCCGAGGCCCCGGGGGCCGTGCTGGACGACCATACCCGCTGGCGTCGCCCCTTGGCCGAAGCAGCAAGCCGCATCCGCCTATTGGGCGTCCTGTCCATCGTGCTGATCGGCGCGGCGATGGCCGCGATGATCACCCTTGCCGCCCGCGCCGCCCTTGCCGCGAATACCGAGGTGATCCGCGTTCTCCGCCTTGTCGGGGCAAAGGACAGCTACATTGCCCGCGCCTTCGTCCGCCGCTTCACCTTGCGCACGCTGGCCGGTGCCACCGTGGGGGCTGCCGCAGGCATGGCCGGGGTCGCGGCCCTGCCGGCCGCCGATGCAGCGGGCGGGTTCCTGACCGGGCTTGGCTTTGCCGGCAAAGGCTGGCTTTGGCCCTTGATCCTGCCGCCCCTTGCAGCACTTGTCGCCTTCCTTGCCACCCGCCGCGCCGCCCTTGCCAAGTTGAAGGAGCTGACATGATCGCCCTGCGCTGGGTTCTTTCGCTGGTGTTCGTGGTTCAGATGTATCTGGCCATGGCCGTGCTTGCCGTGGTCTTCGCGCCCTGGGCGCTCTTTTCGCCCAAAGGCGCGCGCGCGGCCTGCAAGACCTATTGCCGCTGGGTGATCTTCACGCTGCGTATCCTGTGCGGCACCCGCAGCGAAGTCCGCGGCCATGCCCCGACGGCTGAGTGCATCATCGCGGCCAAACACCAAAGCTTTCTTGACATCATCCTGATCTTCAACGCTGTCCCGGCCGGCAAGTTCATCATGAAGCGTGAACTGATGTATGCGCCTTTCCTGGGCCAGTACGCGCTGCGGATCGGCTGCGTTCCGGTCAACCGCGGCAAGCGTGGCGCGGCCATCGCCAAGATGAAGGCGGATGTCGCCGCAGGTGCTGCCGAACCCGGCCAGCTGATCATCTACCCGCAAGGCACGCGCGTCGCACCGGGGGATGCCAAACCCTACAAGGTCGGCACGGGCCTTCTCTACGACCAGTTGGCGCAACCTTGCGTACCCGTCGCCACGAACGTTGGCGTTTTCTGGCCAAAGCGCGGCATCTTGCGAAAGCCCGGCCTAGCCGTTGTCGAATTCCTGCCCCCGATCGCCCCCGGGCTTCCCGTGCCCAGTTTCATGACCCGTCTGGAAGCTGAGGTCGAACTCCACTCCAACCGCCTGATGGCCGAAGCAGGCTTTCCGGTCTGATGGGCAGCCGCGCCGAGACCCTCTCGCATGTGCTTGATGTTCTGGCGGACCTGCCCCTGACCCACCGCAAGATGATGGGGGAGTATGTGCTTTACCTGGAGGGAAAGGTTGTGGCCGTGGTCGGCGATGACCGGCTTTGGCTGAAGGCCACGCCTGCTGGTCTGGCCAGCCTGCCCGACTGCCCGCGCGCCGCACCCTTCCCCGGGGCCAAGGACTGGATCGACGCCGACAGCGCCCTTGATGACCCGGACCTTCTAATCACGGCCCTGCGCGGCATTGCCGCCGACCTGCCCGCACCGAAACCGAAGAAACCCAAGATTTAATTCAAATTTGCTTGCTCTTTTGAGAAATACTCCACGGGAGGTCCGGAGGGTGTGAAACCCTCCGGGGTCAGCAGAAGGCACCACGACATGGACTGGATCACCACGCTTGACGACCTGCATGCGCAGTATGGCCAGCCGGCCGAGGCCGCAACCGTCAAGGTCACCGCATATCTTACGCCGGCCTATCGCATCTGGGTGGAGCGGTCCCGTTTCTGCGTGCTCTCGACCGTTGGGCCCGAAGGCACGGACGGCTCGCCGCGCGGCGACGAAGGGCCGGTGGTATCAGTGCTGGATGACAGGACGCTTGCCCTGCCCGATTGGCACGGCAACAACCGCATCGATTCCTTGCGCAACATCGTCCGTGACGGGCGCGTCAGCCTGATGTTCCTGATCCCCGGCGCGAACAATGCGCTGCGGATCAACGGCACCGCCCGGCTGACCGCCGATTCCACGCTTCGCGCCCGCTTTGACCGTGATGGCAAACAGCCCCGCACCGTGATCGTCATCCGCATTGCCGAAGCCTATTCGCAATGCGCCCGCGCCCTCATCCGCTCGGCCCTCTGGACCGCTTCCGCCCCCTCCGCAGACCTGCCCACCGTGGGTGACATGCTGCGCGAGATCACGGAAGGCCGGATCGACGGGCAGGCTTATGATGCAGATTGGCCCGGCCGTGCAGCGCTGACGATGTGGTGACAGCGGGGGCGCGTCTATGATGTCACCACTCAGTGCAACCGCGCCCAACAAGGACGCTACGTCGAACGAGGGGGTGTCAGCTTAACGGGCAGTCTGCGACCTCAAGGTCCAGCGCCAGGGTGGAGGTCGGCCCATAGCCGAGGCCAGAGACGTTGATGTAAAGCGCCCCAGCTTCGGCCCAGACTTCGGTTACCGGCATCGTGGTGCCTGCCGGATCGATGGCGACCTTCTCGAACAAGGCGCACTCCGTCTCGAAGCGCAGGACATAGCCGTTGAAGGCTGCGTCGTAGAACCGCCCGATCCCGCGGGGATAGCTCAGCTCGATCCGCGTCGGGCCGATTTCCACTGTCACCGGCACCACATCCAGCCCGCCGGTAAAGCCTTCAGGCTCCAGCCCGAATTCCACGCCCTGCCCCACGGTGACCGTCCGCCCCCGCGCCGCCAGGAGGGGCGTCTCGCGCTCGTCCCAGGTTTCGACGGTAAAGGTGACCAGCCGCCCTTCCAGCGTACCCGCCGCCGCAGGGACCGCCATCGCAAGGATCAAGAGCCCCGCCCGGATCATGCGAATTTCAGCGCCGCGATCCCGGCCAGGATCAACAGCACGCCAAGGACCCGCATCACGTTGACCGGCTCACCAAACAGGAACACCGCCGCAATCGCAGTGCCGACCGCGCCAATGCCGACCCAGACCGCATAGGCCGTGCCGACCGGCAGTGTCTTCATCGCTTGCGACAGCAGGTAGAACGACCCCAGCGCAAGGACGATGGTGACGACCGACGGCACCACCTTGGTGAAGCCTTCCGAGTATTTCAGGCCCAGCGCCCAGCCGGTTTCCATCAGCCCGGCGATGACGACGACAAGCCAGGGGTTCACGCCGCCAGGCCCTTCGTCCCCATATCCAGGAACTTCTGCCGCCGGTCCTTGACCAGCGCTTCGGGCTTCTTGCCCGACAGCTCTTTCAGCATCGCCTCAATCGCCTTGCCGACGGCGTCGATCGCTTCCTTTGGCGCGCGTTGGGCACCGCCCATCGGTTCCTTGATGATCCGGTCGATCACGCCCAGCTTTTGCAGGTCCTGCGCGGTAAGGCGCAGCGCTTCGGCCGCTTCGCGCATCTTCTCGGCATCCTTCCACAGGATCGACGCGCAACCTTCCGGGCTGATCACCGAATAGACGCTGTGTTCCAGCATCGCGACCCGGTTCGCCGTGGCAAAGGCCACCGCCCCACCTGACCCGCCTTCGCCGATCACTACCGAAATCAGCGGCACACCGATGGCCAGGCATTTTTCGGTGGACCGGGCAATCGCCTCGGCCTGACCGCGTTCTTCCGCACCCTTGCCAGGATAGGCACCGGGGGTGTCCACCAGCGTGATCACCGGCAGGCGAAACCGGTCGGCAAGGTCCATCAGGCGGATCGCCTTGCGATAGCCCTCGGGCCGCGCCATGCCGAAGTTGCGTTCGATGCGGGTCTTCGTGTCATTGCCTTTTTCGTGGCCGATCACCAGCACCGGCTGATCCTGAAACCGCGCAACGCCGCCCATCACCGCATGGTCATCGGCAAAGGCCCTGTCCCCGGCCAGCGAGGTGTATTCGCTGAACAACCCCTCGATGTAATCCTTGCAGTGCGGCCGGTCCGGGTGCCGCGCGACCTGACACTTCTGCCAGGGCGTCAGGCTTTTGTACAAATCACGCAGCGCGGTTTCCGCCTTGCGGTCCAGCGCTTCCGCCTCTTTGGAGACATCCATCCCCGGACTGGTCTTGGCCATGGCGCGCAGCTCTTCGGCCTTGCCTTCGATCTCGGCCAGTGGCTTTTCAAACTCAAGGTAGTTCATCGCGCGTACCTCCGGGGACTTGCCCTATATGCCCTCGGGTCTGGCATGATGCAACTCGGCAAGATTTTCATGCGCGGGCCGTGGCATCAGGGGCGGGCAGCAACGGGACAGGCCCATGGCAAACGATTACGAACGCAGGCTCAGGCGCGTGCTGGACCATATCCACGACCATCCGGCGGGCGATCTGTCGCTGGATGCGCTGGCGGACGTAGCCGCCCTCAGCCGGTTCCACTTCCACCGCGTCTACAACGCCGTGGTGGGAGAGACGGCCGCCAACACCGTGCGGCGGATGCGGCTGCACCGGGCCGCCGTGGCACTGGTGCAGGGAACCGACCCAATAGGCACCATCGCCAAACGGGTCGGCTATCCGCAGATCGCCAGCTTCAACCGCGCCTTCGCTGGCCACTATGGCCTGACCCCAGCTGCCTTCCGCAATCGGGGCGAACTTCGCCCCTTCCCCCTGCTTCTTGCCAGGAAAGGCCCCCTCATGTTCCCCGTCATCATCCGCATCGACCCCGAACGCCGCCTTGCAGCCGTCCCGCACAAGGGGCCTTACCCAGAAATTGGGCGCGCCTTCGAGAAACTAGGCTCCACCGTCGCCGCCCGTGGTTTCTACGGCCGGTTCGGCCATATGGTCGGGGTCTACTACGACAGTCCCGCCGATGTGAAACCCGCCGACCTGCGCAGCCATGCCGGGCTGGAAGCCCCCGTCGACATGGCCCTTGACCCGCCGCTGGAGGAAGTGCGCCTTCCCGCCGGTCGCCATGCTGTTCTTACGTTCACCGGCCCCTACGCCGGCCTGCCCGCCGCCTATGACCAACTGCTTGGCGTCTGGCTACCCGCCTCGGGCGAGGTTCCCGCCGACGCCCCGATGTTCGAGGTCTACCTCAACAGCCCAATGGACACCGCGCCAGAGGCGCTGGTGACCGAGGTCTGCTTACCGCTGCGCTAAAGGAACAGGGCCGGAGGAAAACTTCGGCCCTGTCCATCTGCTTGGCTGCGACTCTCAGTGAACTTGCTGTTCTCTTGCCATTCCTTACACTCAACGTGCTCGTTGGTAGGAACATCATGAAGACCGGGCTGAACCTTCTCTTTGTCCTGATGCTCGGCGTCAGCTTCGGAATCCTGGTTCCCGTCACGCAGATATTCTTGGAGTCGAAGCGTGAGGCGCAGCGCTGGCAGGACTGCACTAGTCTTGACGCTCTGCCCATCAAGATCGGTGATCGTTTGCTGACAGTTCCCGTCCTCGACAATACGGATGTGCGCATTCATGGCCACAACATGGCGAAAAATGTCCAAAGCGAGGAAGCGCCGAATGCCGAACCCGGCGCACCATTGGTCTTTTGCGTGCCCGCCGTCCTAGGAGCGCCGCCTTACGAGGCGACGACAGTTAGTCTCCATGAGGGTCCGCGATCCAAGAACTTCGGTCTGGATTCCTCATCCGACCTGTCCAATTCCCTTTCTGCATTCGGTCCGGTTTACGGCGTGAAACTGCATCGGCATCGAGACGACTGGGACTCTATCGTTGGCAAAAGCCTGCGGTCCTTGGCGGAACCCGATGGAAGAATGACAGTCCGCCGGACGCAACAAGACAGGTTTGGGTCATTCGATGTCCTTGCCTACGGCAGAACGCCAGACCAGAACGGCTTTCGGTATGCCGCACGCTGCGTGCGATGGGAGTTTCCGAAACCGAACTGGTCTTGCAACCTCACCGTTGTGGATGACGTGATCGGCATCGATTATTCGCGCGCGCTCTACTACATCCCGGACGATGTCGATCTGTGGACTGAAGCAGAGTCGGTCCCGCAGTCCTTTGTCGATTTCGCGCTGGATATGAGACGGCTGGTCAAGAGTCTTGAGACGCCCTCACCCTGACCGGACCATAGATCGTGTTCACAAATTCTAGACCGCCTGGCTTTGGATGCTTGCGATTGTCATGGTTTGGGCATCTTGCCCGCGCGCGGGCATTGGCGCCTTGACCCCCAGAAAACAGCAGCGCCCCGGACCATCGGTCCGGGGCGTGCATCCTCCCATTCGCCGCGCGGGGCCTCCCCTCCCCTGGTGCGCGGCTCTGGTATTCTTTTCATCTTGCCCGACATGCAGGCTGACGCGAGGGAAAGCTGCCCTTTTCGCGGGCAGTTTGTCAACGATTCATGACACGCCAGCGATGATTTCTGCCTGCCGCACGATCACCTCGGCCTGGCGCATGCTGGCGATGTCCACGAGCCTGCCCTTGTAGACCGCCGCCCCTTGGCCTGCGGCCTTCGCCGCCTCCATTGCCGAAAGGATCTCGCGCGCCTCTGTCACCGCTGCTTCGGAGGGTGTGAACACCTCATTGGCCAGGGCAACCTGCTTGGGGTGGATCGCCCATTTGCCGACCATCCCCAGTGTCGCCGACCGCCGAGCCTGGGCGCGGAACCCCTCTTCATCGCTGAAGTCGCCAAAGGGTCCGTCTACCGGCAAGACGCCATGCGTCCGGCAGGCGGCAACGATGGCGGCTTGCGCCCAATGCCAGGGGTCGGACCAGTACTTCGCCCCATCGCGGTGCATGTAGTAGTTTTCCTGCGTCCCGCCGATGCCGGTGGTCTGCATCCCCATGCTGGCCGCGAAATCCGCTGCGCCAAGGCTCATCGCCTGCAAGCGCGGGGAACTGGCTGCAATCTCTTCGACATGCGCGATGCCGGCGGCTGTCTCGATGATGACCTCAAGGCTGATCCGCTTTTCACGCCCCGCCGCCGCTTCGCAAGCTGTCACCAGCGCGTCCACGGCATAAACGTCCGCCGCACAGCCGACCTTGGGGATCATGATCTGGTCAAGCCTGGGTCCGGCCTGTTCCAGAAGGTCCACCACGTCGCGATACCAATAGGGTGTATCGAGGCCGTTGATCCGCACGCTCAGGGTCTTGCGGCCCCAGTCCACCTCACTGATCGCCTTTATGATGTTGGCCCGCGCCTGCGGCTTGTCCGCAGGCGCGACCGAATCCTCCAGATCAAGGTTGATGACATCCGCAGCACTCGCCGCCATTTTGGCAAACAGTTCGGGCCGCGAGCCGGGGCCAAACAACTGGCAACGGTTCGGGCGGGCTGGGGCGGGGGGCTGCAGGCGGAAGCTCATCAGGTCGGGCCTTCGGGCAATCATGTTTCAAAGGATGCTGCGCCTGCGATATAATCTTGCGCGCCGAACCGCAAGCAGATTTCGCAGGTGCAGCAAAGGCGCCCCTTGCGCAGCCGCGCCCCAGCGGCAATGAATCCCCATGCTCACCGTCACCGAAGACCGCTTCCGCCTTGCCCAGACCTTTACCATCAGCCGCGGGTCAAAGACCGAAGCGCGGGTGCTGACCGTCCGCATCCAGCGTGGGGGCGCTGTTGGCCAGGGCGAATGCGTTCCCTACGCCCGCTATGGCGAAACGCTGGACAGCGTGCGGGCCCAGATCGCCAGCCTTCCCGACGGCATCACCCGCCCGGCGCTGCAATCCGCCCTGCCCCCCGGTGCGGCCCGCAACGCGGTTGACTGCGCCCTTTGGGACCTTGAGGCAAAACTGGCCGGAAAGCGCGTCTGGGACGTGGCCGGCCTGCCTGCACATGGTCCGGTACCCACCGCGTTCACACTGTCGCTGGGCTCGCCGGAGGAAATGCGCGACGCCGCCGCCAAAAACGCCTGGCGCCCGATCCTGAAGATCAAACTTGGCACCCCCGACGATATGCCAAGGCTTGAGGCGGTCCGGCAGGGGGCCCCGCGCTCGGTCCTGATCATCGACGCCAACGAAGGCTGGAGCGCGGAGGTCTATGCCGAGCTTGCCCCGCATCTGGTGCGGCTGGGGGTGGCGCTGGTGGAACAACCCCTTCCCGCCGGGCAGGACGACATGCTGGCCGAGATCGCCCGCCCCTTGCCCGTCTGCGCGGATGAGGCGTGCTTTGACCGCGCTTCCCTTCCAGCGCTGCGGGGCAAATATGACATGGTGAACCTCAAGCTGGACAAGACCGGCGGGCTGACCGAAGGCCTTTTGACCCGCGACCTTGCCCGTCAGATGGGCTTTCAGGTGATGGTCGGCTGCATGGTCGGATCATCGCTTGCGATGGCCCCGGCCGTCCTTCTGGCGCAGGGGGCCGACTGGACAGACCTTGACGGCCCGCTCCTTCTGTCCGAAGACCGCCCACACCCCCTTTGGTACGACACCGAAGGGGTCCACCCGTCCGACGCCAACCTTTGGGGATGAACGCATGACCCGCACCGTCTATGTGAACGGCGACTACCTGCCTGAGGGCGAAGCGAAGGTCTCGATCTTTGACCGGGGATTCCTCATGGCGGATGGGGTCTATGAGGTGACCTCGGTCCTCGATGGCAAGCTGATCGACTTTGACGGCCATGTGAAGCGGCTGGCCCGGTCGCTGCGGGAGCTGGAGATGACTTGCCCGGTGTCGGAAGCGGACCTGCTGGCAATGCATCGCGAGCTGGTGGCGCGGAACGGGATCGACCAAGGGATGATCTACCTGCAGGTCACGCGCGGCAATCCGGGCGACCGCAGCTTCATGTTCCCGGACCCGAACCTGCCGGGGACGATCGTGGCATTTACCCAGAACGTGCCGAACCTGGCCGACGCCCCGGCCGCGAAGACCGGGTTCAAGGTCATCACGATCCCCGACCTGCGGTGGTCCCGCGTTGACATCAAGACGGTGCAGCTTCTCTACCCGTCGATGGGTAAGATGGCGGCGAAGAAGGCGGGGGTGGATGACAGCTGGTTCACCGATGAAGAAGGCCATGTGACCGAGGGCACCTCGAACAATGCCTATATCGTCAAGGGCAACCGGATCATTACCCGCCAGCTGGGGACAGATATCCTGCACGGGATCACCCGCGCCGCCGTCCTGCGCTTTGCCGCCGAGGCCCAGTTCGAGGTGGAGGAGCGGGCCTTCACTGCCGCCGAGGCGCAAGGGGCGGATGAGGCTTTCAGCACTGCGGCGTCGATCTTCGTGATGCCGGTGGTCGAGCTGGACGGAAAGCCCATCGGCAGCGGCAAGCCGGGGCCAGTGGCCACCCGCCTGCGCGAGATTTATCTGGACGAGATGCGGAAGGCGGCAATTTAACGTGCTCTGGGCTGAGGTGTCCCGGGCAGGGACACGACACGGGTCAAGCCTTTTCAATGACTTGCCGCGCCATTTTCAGGATATGTTAACACTTTGCCGGGGAGCCGGGGCTGGCCCCGGCCGACAGAATGGCTGACGCCCGCTTTACCGCAGACGGCTTTTGGCGCGGGATGCGCGATGGCCTGCCCTTGGGCCTGCCGATCTTTGCCTATGGTCTTGGCTTCGGCCTTGTCGCGGCGCAGGCCGGCTTTGGCGTGGCCAAGGCAGTTGCGACCAGCGCTGCAATCTATTCCGGGTCGGCGCAACTGGCAGCGGTGAACCTGCTTCAAAGCGGATCGGCGACGCTTTGGGCCCTCTTCGCCACGATTCTGGTGGTCAATGCGCGCTACATCCTGTTTGGCGCGGCCCTGCAGCCCTGGCTGGGCCAGACAAGCGCCCCGAAAGCCTATGGCAGCCTTCTGCTTCTGGGCGATGCCAACTGGATGTTCTGCATGCGCGCCATCGCCGAGGGCGAGACCGACCGCGCCTATCTAGCGGGCACCGGCGCACCGATGCTGGCAGGCTGGTTGAGCGGTACGGCCATCGGGGCCGGGGCGGTGCGCCTTTTGCCCGCGCCCGAAGCACTTGGGTTTGATCTGATGCTGCCAGCCTTTGCCGCCGCGATGACGACGGCCATGGTCAAGCGCCGGACCGATCTTGTGCCCGTGGCCGTTGGCGCAGGGGCGGCGCTGGTGGTTGCGGGGCTGCTTGGCCCGGCGGCGGCGATCATCGCGGCGGGGCTGGCGGGCGGCGCGGTGGCGGCCGTGATGCACCGGGGGCCCGCATGACCGACAGCTTTCCGATCATCCTGTCGGCCATGGCGCTGGCCGCCTTCTTTTGCCGGATCGCCGGATTCACGCTGATGCGGTTTGTTCCCGTGTCCAGCCGGGTCGAAGCCGCGCTGCGGGCGACACCGCTTGCGGTGATGGCGGCCATCACGGTGCTGGCGCTGCAGGCGGGTGGTCTGGCCGAGGCGCTGGCCCTTACCTCAGTCGTCGGGCTGACGCTGATTCTGCGCAATGACGTGGCGGCTGCCTTGCTGGGCGTGATCGTCGTAGCGGTGCTGCGGTGGGCGGGCGTATAAGCCGGACCGTCAGGCGGTTTGCACCAGCTGCACGGTGACGGCGGCGTAGAAGACCGCGCTGGCGGCAAGCACGCAGACATGCCAGATCGTGTAGTGGAAGGGCAGCCTGTCAAAGAGGAAGAAGGCCACGCCAAGGGTATAAAGCAGCCCGCCGGTCACGATCAGCGCCATCACCGGGGTGGAGAGGTTGGCGAATACATCCCCCCCTGCCAGCAAGCCCGCCCAGCCCATGCCCAGCGCCAGCACCACGGCGGCAATTTTCGAACGGTCGGGTGCAAAGGCCCGCAAGGCCGCACCGATCAGCGCGGCTGTCCAGAGCCCGGCCAGAAGCCATGTCGCCTCGGCCCCGGACAGCAGGGCGAGGGGGGTGTAGGTGGCAGCGATCAGGCACAGGATCGAGGTGTGATCAAGGCTGCGGAAGATGCGCCGGGGCCGGGGCCGCGTGGTCATGTTGTAAAG
Organism: Rhodobacter sp.; assembly: GCA_027489175.1. GTDB lineage: Bacteria > Pseudomonadota > Alphaproteobacteria > Rhodobacterales > Rhodobacteraceae > Tabrizicola. The sequence continues at coordinate 50,845 of JAIYAE010000009.1, read as the reverse complement.
TGCGGAAAAGACCAGCATCGCGATCAGCGCCACACCGTAAAGCGTGGTCGAGGCCACAGCAGGCGCATCGCCGCGCAAGACAATGGCCAGCGTGATGAGGACCGGGACCGCCATCAGCGCCGCGACGACGCCCAGCACATGGACGACAGCATCGCTGATCCATTCGGCGCGGGAATATCCTTGGCGGGCTGACAGAAGCATCAGCCGAGGATAGCAGAGGCCCGACCCCACGCCTATCCGGCGAAGCGTGCGGTATCGATCAACTTTTCGCGGCATTGAACGGATGGGAAAGCGATTTCTTCAAAGAAATCGCGCCGGAGCCTTTGAAGGCTCCGGTCCGGAATTTTTGAAAATTCCGGGGTGCTTTGCGGGAAAGGTCAGCCTTTGGGGGCGACGTTTTCGGCAAAGGCCTTCTGGAAGGCGGCTTGGCTTGCGGCGTCGGCCTCTGTCTGGTGCTGGGCCACCCAATCGGCATAGGGCATGCCATAGACGATCTCGCGCGCGGCGTCCTTGGACAGGGTGATTCCCTTGTCTGCCGCTGCCTCCTGATACCAGCGCGACAGGCAGTTGCGGCAGAAGCCGGCCAGGGTCATCAGGTCGATGTTCTGCACGTCGGGGCGCTTGTCCAAGAGGTGATGCATCAGCGCGCGGAAGGCGGCGGCCTCAAGCTCAATCCGGGTCTGGGGGTCGATCTGCGGGTCGATCTGGGGGTCCATGGCGGTCTCCTTCACCGGGAAGGTGGGCCGTGGGGCAGGTCGGGTCAAGGGCTGGCCGGCACCCCATTGATCCCGCAGACCAGATCGACCAGCCAGGCGACGCCCGTGTCCTGCAAGGCGGCGCGGGTGGTGACGGCAACGATGTTGCTGGCGGCCACGTCAAAGGGCAGCGGGGTGGCGACAAGGCCAAAGCGCGCGCCATGGGCGGCGATCAGGCTTTGCGGCAGCGACACCACAAGGTCACTTTCGGCGGCAAGAAACAGGGCTGAGGTGAAGTTTGGCGCGGTCATCGCGACGCTTCTGCTGCGCCCAAGCTCGGCCAGGGTGGCATCGGTGGCGACGACCGGGTCGCCGCGGACCGAGACGACAAGGTGGCGGGCGGCGCAGTAGGTGTCGAGGGACGGATCGCTGGCGTAGGGGTGGTCGGCGCGGGTGACGGCGACCAGCCGATCCTCGCTGCCCGCAACCGGGCGGGTGGCAAAGCGGGCGGGACTGGTGATCCAGGGCAGGAGAGCGAGGTCAAGCTCACGGCTTTCCAGCATGGCAAGGACGTGGTCCCAGGGGCCTTCGTCCAGCGACTGGCGGAAGGTCGGCACGATATGCAGGACCGACAGGCCAACTGAGGGCGCGGCGCTGACAAGGCGGGTGGCAAGCGGGGGGCCGAGGGTGCAAAGAAACGCATCCCCGGCGCCCAGCCGGAAGCGGCGGGTCGAGGTGGCGGGGTCAAAGCCGCCCGCACCTTCAAGGACCTTGCGCACGCCGTGCAGCACCTCGGCGATCTGGGGGGCAAGGCCAAGGGCGCGGTCGGTGGGGATCATCCCGCGCGGGGTGCGCAGGAAGAGGGGGTCGTTCAACAGCCGTCGCAGCCGGCCAAGGCCGTGACTGACCGCCGAGGGCGACAGGTTCAGCGCGGATGCGGCGCGGCCGACGTTCCCCTCCTTCAACACGGTTTCGAACAGGACGAGGAGGTTGAGGTCGGTGCGGGAGAGATCAATCTGATTCAGCATATCAGTGAAATCGTATCACTGGATTCAGCGCAGGGAACCGGGGATATGACGGCCCACGGACCGGCTGGGCGGCTTTTTGCCTTCCACCGGGTCGCCGATCACAAGGAGGCCGATGATGCCAGTCATGATGATTTCGGAAACGGCGGGGCAGACCCGGCAGGGCTATGACAGCCTTGGCGCCATGCTGATTCCACTGCTCAAATCCGCCAAAGGGTTCCTGCTGCACACCTCGCACGAGACCGAGGGCGGCTGGCGGGTCGTGGAAATCTGGGAGACGCGCGACGATGCCACCCGGTTCTTTGCCACCACGGTTGCCCCGCATCTGCCCGATGGCATTCGCCCGAAACTGACCTTCACGCCGCTGCATGACCTGGTGGAGGCGTAAGCCCTTTACAACCGGCGCATGCATGCGCCCGACGCAAGAAAGAGGATCAAGATGTTTTTCGACACAACTTTGTCACTGCGCCTGAGGGCGCATATTTCCGACCCCGGCGCGGTTGCCGCTTTTTGGAAACCGCTCGGCCATGCGGTCTGGTTCGGCAAGGACCCGGTCTTTGACCAGAAGTTCCGCCAGGCGTTCATCGCCGAACATGGGGCCGCTGCGCGGGGGGAATTGATGCCGTGGCTTGGCACGCCAGAGGGTGCCTTGTCGCTGGTCATTCTGCTGGACCAGTACCCGCGCAACTCATTCCGGGGGACGTCACGCATGTATGCGACCGACCCCTTGGCGCGGATCGTGGCGGATGCGGCGCTGGAGCTTGGCCATGACCAGGCGTTTGACACCACTTTGCGCGGCTTTTTCTACCTGCCCTTCGCCCATTCCGAGGATTTGCCGGATCAGGACCGGTCGGTCGCGCTTTGCGCCACTCTGCCAGAGCCGGGGCCAAGCCATTCACGCGGGCATCGCGAGACGATCCAGCGGTTCGGGCGCTTTCCGCATCGCAACCCGATTCTGGGCCGGACGACCACCCAGGAAGAGGCTGACTGGCTGGCTGCAGGCGGATTTGCGGGGTGAGCCATGCATCTGAGCAGGTATGGATCGCTGCCCTTCCGTCCGGATGGCGCGGCACAACGGCAACTTTCGGACAGCATGCGCGCCAAAAGGGTGCGCCGGAAAGGCAAGAACATGCGGATCAGTGACTTCTGCTTCATCATCGCCGCGACCTGCGCCCTTGGGGGCATGGCGCTGGGCATCTTCATGGGGATTGTGCAGGACTTTACCCTTGCGCCGTCACACGCCCATGTGAACCTGCTGGGATGGGTGACCATGGCGCTTTACGGCCTCTACCATCGCGGCATCGGTCGGGTGTCCGGGCTGGCGGGCTGGCTGCAGGTGGGCAGCGGCGCGCTGGGGGCGGCGCTGATGGCGGGTGGGCTTGGACTTTACCTGTCAGCCGGGCATGACGAAAGGTTTGTGCCGGTCGTCATCATCGGATCGCTTTTGGCGGTGTTCGCGATGCTGATGTTTCTGGGCCTTGTGGTGACCGACATGCTTCGCGTGCGTCAGCCGGCCTTCGGGACGACTGTCCACTCCGGTTAACGGAGGGGCGGTTGCGACGCCGGGGCTTTTCCCCCTTAGGCCCCGGCGTCTATTGCGGCTACTTGCAGAATGGGGGCCAGACGCGCGGCCCAGTGGGCTTGCTGGTCCGATGTGTCGATCAGGTCATTGCGCAGCTCAACCAAGGTATTGTGCCGCCCAAGACGCAGGGCGTGGCGGTCGATAGCATCGCCGGGCAGATGGCCGGAATAGGGTTCATTGTCGCCGATGCACAGGTCGGGTTCGGCCATAAGGCGGGCGATCAGGGCTTTTGACAGCCTCTCATCCAGATGGCTGTAAAGGACACCCACATGCCAGGGCCGGGGTGGGCGGCCCCGCAGGCATGGCGTGAAGGAATGGATCGCCACGATCACCCGTTGCGGATGGAGTGCGGCAAGCCGCGCATAGGCGGCGTGATAGGGGCGGTAAAGCCGGTCAAGCCGTTCCTCGACCGCTGCGGGCGAGATGTGGCGGTTGGCCGGGATGATCGTGCCGTCATAAAGCTGCATGACCAGGGTTGGGTCATCCTCGCCCCGGTTGGGGTCAATCACCAGGCGGCTGAAGTCTGAACAGATCACCGGGCTGTCCAGATGCTGGCCCAAGGCGCGCGCAAGGCCGGCAGCACCGACGTCCCAGGCGATATGGCGGGCCATATCCGCCTGAGGAATGCCAAGCGAGCCGCCGTTCACCCAATCCGGCACCCGGTTCGTGGCGTGGTCACAGGTGACCAGAAAGCGGCCGGGGCGGTGTTCTCCATCAATGTGGAAGGGCACGGGGGAACCTGTCTTCGGGATGCTTGCCGCAACCTTACGGTCGTTCTGCAGGCGATGCCAGCAACCAGCGCCCGAAAGCCGGGCAGAGGCGGCGGGAAAGCGTTGCGGCAGCTTCCGGATTGCGCCATAAGGCACGCGGCCCACATGAACCGAAATATCAGCAGGAGGATGGCGATGCGCCGCCACCGCAACGTGAAGATTGTGGCCACGCTTGGCCCCGCATCCAGCAGCTATGAGATGATTCGTGCCTTGTTCGAGGCCGGGGCCGATGTGTTCCGCCTGAACATGAGCCACGGCGTCCATGATGACATCAGGAAGCGCCACGAGATCATCCGCCAGGTCGAGAAGGACCTTGGCCGCCCAATCGGCATTCTGGCCGACCTTCAGGGCCCGAAGCTGCGGGTGGGCGTGTTCGCCAATGGCTCGGAAGAGCTGGTGGAAGGTGCGGCCTTCCGCATGGACCTGTCCAGCGCCCCCGGCGACGTGACCCGGGTGAACCTGCCCCACCCCGAGATTTTTGCAGCCCTTGAACCCGGGACCAGCCTTCTGGTGAACGACGGCAAGATCCGCCTGCATGTGAACGCCTGCGGCAAGGATTTCGCCGAATGCACGGTCGAGGTCGGGGGAACCATCTCGAACCGCAAGGGCGTGAACGTGCCCGACGTGGTGCTGCCGGTGGCGGCTCTGTCGGAAAAGGACCGGGGCGACCTGGAGTTCGCCTGTGAGCTGGGCGTGGACTGGCTGGCGCTCTCGTTCGTGCAGCGCCCCGAGGATGTGATCGAGGCGCGCGGCCTGGCCAAGGGTCGGGCGGCGATCTTGTCGAAGATCGAGAAGCCGGCGGCGGTGAAGGCCTATGATGCCATTCTGCAGGTCAGCGACGGGATCATGGTGGCGCGGGGCGACCTTGGCGTCGAACTGCCCGTGACCTCGGTCCCGCCGATCCAGAAGCGGCTGGTGCGCGGGGCGCGGGCGGCGGCCAAGCCGGTGATCGTGGCGACCCAGATGCTGGAAAGCATGATCGAATCGCCCGTTCCGACGCGGGCCGAGGTGTCCGACGTGGCCACGGCGATCTATGAGGGCGCCGATGCCATCATGCTGTCGGCCGAATCCGCCGCCGGCAAATACCCGATCGAAGCGGTCACCACGATGAACAACGTGGCGCTGAGCGTCGAGAAGGACCCAACCTACCGCTCGGTGATCGAAGCAAGCCGCCAGGTGCGGCGCGAATCGGTGGCTGACGGGATCGTCGCGGCGGCGCGCGAGATTGCCGAGGCGACCAACATCAAGGCGATCTGCTGCTTCAGCCAGACCGGTACGACGGCGGCGCTGGTGGCGCGTGAACGCCCGCATGTGCCGATCATCGCGCTTACGCCGCTGATGTCGACCGCGCGGCGCATGGCGCTGACCTGGGGCGCGCATTGCGTGATCACCCCGCCGCAGGACCGGTTCAAGGGCGCAGTGCTGGCCGCGGTCAAGGCCGCTCGGGATGACGGGTTTGCGACCGAGGAAGACCAGATCGTGGTCACCGCCGGCGTGCCGTTCAACGTGAAGGGCACGACCAACATCCTGCGCGTGGCCCCCTGTGATGAGCGGTTGATTTCACGGGTTGACCCTGAGTAAACTTGACCCCGGGCCTGCTGCCGGGGGTATCATGGATACGGATCTGGTGTTGACGGTCGGGATTGTGCTGCTGGTCCTGACCGTGCCGTCGCTCTTGTCAGCCTGGGTGGAACAGCGCGTTCCACGGGTTGCCTCTGTCATGGCGATTGCATCCTTGGGCATGATTGTCGGGGCGCTGATGACGCGGCCCGGCGGCTACAGCTTTTCCGAGGTGCCAAGCGTGATGCTGGGCGTTCTTGCCCGGCTGGCAAGCTAGGCGTCGCCTGCCCAGAGCCCCTTGCGCCGGACCGCCTCCCCTTCTATAGGAGCGGCTTCAATACCCGCACGGCCGGCCTACGTGGCATGCCGAGTCGTGCCTGAAACCACGGAGATGGAAATGCCCAAGATGAAGACCAAGTCGGCGGCGAAGAAGCGCTTCAGCTTCACGGCCTCCGGTCGGGCCAAGGCTGGCGTTGCCGGCAAGCGGCACGGCATGATCAAGCGGACGACCAAGTTCATTCGCGATGCTTCTGGAACGATGCTGCTGTCCGCCTCGGACACCAAGATCGTCAAGAAGTACATGCCCTACGACCGCTAAGGAGGCCCACAGATGGCACGCGTCAAATCCGGTGTGGTTACCCACGCCCGTCACCGCAAGGTGATCAAGGCTGCAAAGGGCTATTACGCCGCCCGCAGCACCAACTTCCGTACGGCCACCCAGGCTGTCGACAAGGCCAACCAGTACGCGACCCGCGACCGCAAGACCCGCAAGCGCAACTTCCGCGCGCTGTGGATCCAGCGGATCAACGCCGCCGTCCGGCTGTTCGACGCCGAGATGACCTATTCGCGCTTCATCAACGGTCTGGCGAAAGCCGGGATCGAAGTGGACCGCAAGGTTCTGGCCGATCTGGCCGTGCATGAGCCCGAGGCGTTCAACGCCATCGCCGGCCAGGCGAAAGCCGCGCTGGTCTGAGGGTTTCAGACCTTTGAATTTGGAAAGGCCCTGCGGGAACGCGGGGCTTTTTCTTTTGGCTCGGGGCGCTGCCCCTGCGTGGGAGCGAGGGGTTTCACACCCCTCGCGCTCCCCGTGGGATATTTGGGGAAGAGAAAGACAATTTTAGACAAGTTTTAGCGGTTAAAGACGCGGCTTGGGTGCAACTCTCCACCCTGATAGTGGCCGACTGCAATGGCCTGGCCGTTCAGGCTGGCCCAGCCTTCGCTGCCCCACTCGGCATTGGCGATAACCATGCCGGGGTTTCCGTTCCGCAGGCGGGCGGCGCCTTCGGGGGTGGCGGGGAATTCGGGCAGGTCTTGAAGGCCGAGTTCCAGGGGGAGGAGGCGGGTGTCGAGGGCCTCGGTCTTCGCTTCGGCCTCGACCGTTTCCATCGTCACGCCATCCTTGGCGTCAAACGGGCCGGACCAGGTGCGGCGGAGCCATGCGACATGGCCAAGGCAGCCCAGCGCCAGCCCAAAGTCACGCGCGATGGAGCGGACGTAGCCGCCTTTGCCGCAGACCATTTCCAGGTCAACGTGGTCCGGGTCGGGGCGGCCCAGCAGCGTCAGGCTTTCCACCCAAAGGGGGCGGGCGGCAAGATCCATCACCTCCCCCTCACGGGCAAGGTCATAGGCGCGGTCGCCGTCGACCTTGACGGCGGAGTATTGCGGGGGGACCTGCTGGATGTCGCCGCGGAAGGCATGCAATGCCGCCTCGATCTGGGCATCCGTCGGGCGCTGGTCGCTGGTGGCGGTCACTGTGCCAGAGGCATCGTCGGTGTCGGTTTGCGCCCCCAGCGTCACGCGGAAGCGGTAGCATTTCAGCGCGTCGGTGATGTAGGGGATGGTTTTCGTGGCCTCTCCCAAGGCCACGGCAAGAACGCCGGTGGCATCCGGGTCAAGCGTGCCGGCGTGGCCCGCCTTTTGCGCCGACAGAGCCCATTTCACCTTGTTGACCACGGCGGTGGAGGTGATCCCGGCGGGTTTGTCCACGATCAGCCAGCCGGTGACGGCGCGGCCCTTCTTGATGCGACCCATGGGGATCAGCCTTTCGGGATGACGGTGCCGACGATCGGCCCCATGGGAAAGCCCGCGTCGTGGCGGTTCAACTCGGGCGCATAAAGGCGTGAGATGTTGCCGTCGAAGTAAAGCGCGTCCGACAGGCCAAGCTCATCGCGGAAAAGGCGGGCGAAGCTGTGGAAGTTCACCCGGTCATCCGAAATGGCAAAGACCGCGCGGCTGCCATCGGCACTGACGCCGACGCCGTTACGGACATAGGTGCTGTCACTTCCAGGCAGAAGCTTGGGGTGGAGATCGCCGTTCAAAACCAGCATCGGGCCGGACTGGGTGGCAAAGCGGCAGGCGGGGGCCTCGGCCTGATAGGTCAGACTTTCGATGACGCGGAACGTCTCGCCAATGCAGAAGACGCCGTTCGGCAGCAGGCCAAAGTTGCCTGGGCCGTCGCTGGTGATGAGGCGGGCCTGTTCGGTGCCGTTCTCGACATAAAGGCCGACGGGGGCAAGGTCGCGGTGATACATGCCAGCGTTCATCGCAAAGCCAAGGGTCTGACCCTCAGCCTCAAGGGCTGCATTCACCTTGTTGAAGCTGCCGTAGATGCCATCGGGGCCGGTGTGAAACAGGCGCAGGTCTTCGCCAAGCGCCACCTCGCACAGGGTATAGGCCGCGCCGTCAAAGGTGGTGTCGCGGCAGGTGGCGGCCGTTGCGGAAAGGGGGGCAAGCGCCAGGAACAGCGCGAGGCGCAGCATCAATCGTCCCCGTCGGGGCTGTCCGGCGCTTCCAGATCGCGCTGAACGGTGGGGTCGGCGAAAAGGCGGCGGGTTTCATCAAGGCGGTCGAACGTCTCATCGGGGCGAAAGCGCAGGTCGGGGGCGTATTTCAGCGTCATGCCCTTGACCACGCGGTGGCGCAGTTCGTGCTTGTTGCGGGCCAGCGCGGTGATGGCGTCCTGCACGGGGACAGAGCCCATCAGCGGCATGACGTAGACGGTGGCGACCTTCAGGTCATTCGACATCGACACCTCGCCCACGGTGATGGACATGGCGTTCAACTCGGGGTCGTGAATCTCGGCCCGGTTGAGGACGTCAGAGAGGGTGCGGCGGATCAGTTCGCCGACGCGCAGCTGGCGCTGCGTCGGGCCCTGGCCGGAGGAGGGGCGATTGCTGGACATGGCGCCCCTTTAGGCCGTTTCGGCGCGTCCTGCAACGGCGCCCTGCAACGGCGGGCTTTTGCGCGGCGCGGATCGGCGCTAAGGCAGGGGAAAGCGGAGGGTGCGGCATGGCGGATGGTCCAGGACTGGTGGTGACGGGCGCGTCGGGGCGGATGGGGCAGACGCTGATCCGGCTGGCGGGTGCGTCGGACAAGCTGCGGCTGGTCGCCTGCGTGGAGCGCGCAGGGCATGCCTGGATCGGCCGCGATGTCGGCGAGGCGATGGGCGGGGCTGCCATCGGCGTCAAGGTGACGGACGATCCGCTGGAGGCGTTCACCAAGGCGCAGGCGGTGGTGGATTTCACCTCACCCGCCGCGACGGTGGAGTTTGCGGCCCTGGCCGCGCAGGCGCGGGCGGTGCATGTGATTGGCACCACGGGGCTGGAGGCAGAGCATCTGGCCAAGATCGAGGCGGCCAGCCGTCATGCGGTGATCGTGCGGGCGGGGAACATGTCGCTAGGCGTCAATCTTCTGGTGCGGCTGACGCAGAAGGTGGCGGCAGCACTTGATGAGGACTGGGATGTCGAGATCGTGGAGGCGCATCACCGGATGAAGGTCGACGCGCCCTCAGGGACAGCGCTGATGCTCGGGGCGGCGGCGGCGGCGGGCCGTGGCGTCAGCCTGGACAACAGCAAGGTTTCCGGGCGCGACGGCATCACTGGCGCCCGCGCGCCGGGGACCATCGGCTTTTCCGCCATCCGGGGCGGCGACATCGTGGGCGAGCATGACGTGATCTTTGCCGCTGACGGCGAAAGGGTGATCCTGCGCCATGTGGCGACAGATCGTGCGATCTTTGCGCGCGGGGCGTTGCGGGCGGCCCTTTGGGGGCAAGGCCAGAAGCCGGGGCAATATGACATGATGGACGTCCTGGGCATCTGACGAGTCATCCAGCCGTCGATCCGCCGCGTAGAACGCAGGAGTGACCGCCGGGGGGCCAGCCATGTACCGACTGCTTGCAGGGATCCTGATGTTGTCCGCGCCTGTCGCGGCCGCCGCCAATGAGTTTGAGCCGGTGCGCGACAAAAGCGCCTTTCTGTCGCTGGTGCAGGACCGGGAGTTGCGCATCTCGCTTTACGGCCTGTCGCTGAACGTGATGCCCGATGGCAAGATCAAGGGCAGCGCGCTTGGCTGGGACATCACCGGGTCCTGGTCCTGGAAGGACGGCTACTTCTGCCGCGAGATGGACTGGAGCGGCATGGCCATCGACTACAACTGCCAACTGGTCGAGGCGCAGGGCTCAGACAAGCTGCGCTTTACGGTCGATCAGGGCGCTGGCGATTCGGCGACGTTCCGTCTGCGCTAAGGGCTCGGCCGCCCGGGCTGCAAAGGTCCGGCCCGGTCAAAGGCCTGAGCCAGCGCCAGAAGGCCGGAGGCAAGGGCCCTTACATCGGCCTCATCCTGCCCCACAAAGGCCTGCGCGATTGCATCCCCCAAACCCTGATAGAGCGCATGCGCCTCTGCGCGTGTGGCGGGGGTCAGCGTGGCATCTCGACGCCGCCCATCTTCTTGCGACAGATGACGTTCGATATGGCCCGCATGCTGCAATCGGTCCAACAGGGCGGTGACCGACCCGCTGGACAGCCCAAGCGCCACGCCAAGGCTGCCGGGGCTGGCGCCGCCCCGCTCCATCGCGTTGATGGCGCGCAGGGCGGTGCGGTCCACGCCCAGCCGATGGGCGGCCAGGGCATCGAACCGGTCCATCGCGGCATACATCTGGCGCACTGCCAGCAGAAGATCATTCAGCGCTGTCATGCTTGACTCTCTCGATCATCAAGATAACTTGGTCATCGAGATAGTAACAGGAGGCCGCCATGTGGCAACATGAGTTCGTGCATCGCACGGACATTCCGGTCGAGGCGATCTGGCCAGTGCTGGCCGATGTGGCCCGCTGGGCCGAAGTGGATCACAACATTGAGCGGATCGAGATTTCCGCCCCTCCCGCCGTGGGCGTGCCGTTCAAGCTGAAACCAAAGGGCGGACCGGTCCTGTCCTTCGTCATCGGGGATTTCGTGGCCCCGACCACCTATTCCGACATTTGCCGGATGCCCCTTGCGCGGATGAAAACGCTGCACGTGCTGGAACCCGGGCCACAAACCACAATGCGCGTGCGGATCGAGATTTCCGGGCCTTTGGCCTGGTTCTGGGGCTGGGCGGTCGGGCGAAAACATGCGGCGGGCTTGCCAGCGCAGACCGACTGCATCCTTGCCGCGGCCAGGTCAGGGGCGCGGCAGCGGGCCTGACGGTCAGAAGTCGATGGCAAGGCCCTTCTTTTCCCAATCGCCATAGCGCACCGGCTCGGGGCCTTTGCGACCGCCAAGCTCGGTCGGGAGGGGGGCTTTGGCGTCGGCTTCCTTGCGGCGGGCCTCAGCCTCTGCCAGGGCGCGTTGGGCGGCGGGGGGAAGGCTATTGCGGTCCATGCCAGATTCCTTGTGCGGGCGCTGTCCCTGATATACGCCGCTCAGGGTTCGGAACAAGGGGATGGCGATGGCCGAAGGTCTGGCGGCGCGGGAAGCGGCAGTGGCGATCCTGGACGGGGTGCTGGGCGAAGGGCGGATGCTGGCCGATTTCGCCGGGCCGGACCTTGCCCCGGCGGACCGGGCGCGGGCCTTGCGGCTGGCGGGGGCGGTGCTGCGGCATCTTGGGCCTGCCGACAAGTTGCTGAATCCGCACCTGCGCAAGGCGCCGCCCCTGACGGTGCAAAACATCCTGCGGCTTGCGGTGGTAGAGGTGGCGCAAGGTGCTGCGGCGCATGGTGCAGTCAATGCAGCGGTCGAGATGGCACGGCGCGGCAAGCGCACCGCCCATCTTGCCGGGCTGGTGAACGCGGTCCTGCGCGCGCTGCCGGAAGCCGCAGCCCTGCCGCCGCAAATGCTGCCGCGCTGGATGCGGCAGCCGATGGTTCATGCCTATGGCCGCGACGCAGTGGCCGCGATCGAGGCGGTGCAGGCGCAGGAGCCGCCCTTGGACCTGACGCTGCGCGAGGGCTTTGCCGCGCCAGAGGGTGTGGTTTTGCCGACGGGCAGCCTGCGGCTGGCCGCGCCCGGGCAGGTTTCGGCCTTGCCGGGCTATGCGACCGGCGGGTGGTGGGTGCAGGACGCCGCCGCCGCCCTGCCCGCGCGACTTTTGGGCGTGCAGCCGGGCGAGCGGGTGCTGGACCTTTGCGCCGCCCCGGGGGGCAAGACGCTGCAGATGGCGGCGGCCGGGGCAGCGGTCACGGCAGTCGACATCTCTGGCCCGCGCATGGCGCGGGTGGCGGCCAACCTTGCGCGGACAGGGCTTTCGGCAGAGCTGGTGGTGGCCGATGCGCTGAACTGGGAACCGGACGCGCCCTTCGACGCGATCCTGCTGGATGCGCCTTGTTCCGCGACGGGGACCGTGCGGCGGCACCCCGACCTGCCCTTTGTCAAGGACGGGGGCGAGGTTGCGGGTCTGGTGGCCTTGCAGGCGCAGCTTTTGGACCGGGCATTGGCGTGGCTTGCGCCGGGGGGGCGGCTGGTGTTCGCCACCTGCTCGCTTCTGCCGGAAGAAGGCGAGGGGCAACTGACGGCGGCGTTGGAGCGGCACCCGGGGCTGGTGGCAGAGCGGGTGGAATTGCCGGGCGTGGAGCCGGGCTGGTGGACGGACAGCGGCGGCTTGCGACTGCGCCCGGATTACTGGGCCGAGGCGGGCGGGATGGACGGGTTCTTCATGGCGCGAATGCGGTTGGCGTCGTGACCTTGCCCAGCCCCGGAGGGTTTCACACCCTCCGGACCTCCCGTGGGATATTTGCGGACGAAGAATGAAAATTTAAGGCAAATTGTCAGGGCTTTGGCGGGAACAGCCGATAGTAAAGCGCGTCGGGAAGGAAGTTGCCGCCGCGGAACAGCCAGCTGAACAAGGTCGGGAAGCTGATCTTGAAGCGGTTGGACTGCATGTGACGGAACATGATGTCGGCGGCTTCTTCCGGGTCCATGATGAAGGGCATGGTGAAGTCGTTCTTCGCGGTCAGCCTTGTGCGGATGAAGCCGGGGTTGGCCAATTGCACCGCGACGCCGCTTTTGCGCAGATCGGCATAAAGCGACTCTGCCAGGACCATGGTCCCGGCCTTTGACGCGGCATAGCCGATGGCACCGGGCAGCCCGCGAAACCCGGAGAGCGAGCCGGTGATGACGATATGGCCCCGGTTCTTAGCCACCATGCCGGGCAGGGCCGCGCCCACCGCGCGGATGCAGCCGGTGAAGTTGACGTTGGCCATCGCCTCGGCATCGGCGGCATTCCAGTCTTGCGCGCGCATCGGGGTGTAGACCCCGGCGAGGAACACCATCCCGTCCAGATCACCCACCTGCGCGGCGGCGGCGGTCACGCTGTCGGTCAAGCCTACGTCCATCGGCAACGCGGTGGCCTTCCCGGGCAGGGTGGCGATGGCCTTTGCGAGGGATGCTTCGTTGCGGGCGGACAGCACCAGTTCAGCCCCGGCGGCGCTAAGCTTTTGCGCCAAGGCCAGCCCAAGCCCTTCGGAGGCCCCGACCAGCCAGTAGCGTTTCCCGGAAAAATCCCTCATTCCGCGGCGGCCAGGTCAAGGCCATGATCAGCGGCAGGCACGCGGCGCATTGTGGCAACCAGTTCGGCCACCTTGATCCCGAACTTGCGGAACTGCGAGCGGTTGATGATCGTGCCGTTCTCCATCAGATACATCCAGTCGGTCACATCAAGGACGTGACCCCCCGCTTCGGGTGTCAGGCGGATGCGGTAGCGCAGCATGACGCCGGGGCCTTCGACGCGGCCGGTGCCAAAACCCACCACATCTGCCGCCGTGGCGGTGATGTCGCCGGTGTTGGCCAGGGCCAGTGTCCAGGCACGGTGCTGGACGGTGCCGCTGTCATAGCGGAAGACCTCGGACAGGGTGCCGATGTTGCCTTCCCACGTCCCCTCCATATCGGCCACGAAGCGCGAGGCGACGCGGCCCATCGGCCCGAAGATCACGCCTTCGCACTGGATCGGCCCGGACAGGTGAGTGCGCAGGTCGAACTGCGGGCCAAGGCCCGCGTAGTCGGCCGGCGACTGCGACTGGAACGAGGCGTAGCGACTGCGAATGGCCATCAACGTGATGATGATCACGGCGCCAAGGAAGGCAGAGAGGATCGAGGTCACGAGGTGGTTCCCTTCGCGGGTTCTGAAAGCGGTGTAAAGGCAAGCAGCAGGATTGCTGTCATCTTCAATACGCAAGGCAGGGCCGCATAGATCACTGTCAGCGTTTGCAGGGCGGATTCGGTGTTGTCCGGGCCGGGCCGGAAGCCCGCGAGGTCCAGCATCGGCAGCAAGGTCGCCGCCGCGAAGGCGAGCGACAGCTTGGAGACGAAGGACCAAAGGCCGAAGGCCGCGGCCTCTCGGGTCCCAAGCTGGGATAGGCGTTGTGCGAAGATTGCCGGCAAAAGCGTGAGATCGGCCCCAAGAGCCGCCCCGGAGGCGGCACAGATCAGCGCAAAGGCGATCCCGTCGCCGGTGCCAAGGGTGAAGGTCCAGAGGAAGGCAAGGATCGCCAGCACCATCGCCGACAGCAACACCCGGCGCGGCCCATGCTTGCGGGCCAAGACTGTCCAGACCGGGGTGGACAGCGCGGCCGCAAGGAAGAACAGCAAGAGAAGGGGCCCTTCCCATCCCGGCAGGCCAAGGCGGCTTTCGACAAAGAACAGGAACAGGGTGGAGGTGACAGCGACCGGGGCCGCATTCAGAAGCGCGATGAGAAGCAGGCGGCGGGCCAGACGGTCGGCAAGGACGGGGCCGAACAAGGCGAAGGGGCTGGGGGTCGGTTCGGCCGCGTGGCCCTGCCACTGGCTTTGCATCGTCAGGGTGGCAACAACCGCCAGCAGGGCGAAGAGCGCGGCGAAGGCGGTGAAGGGGCTGTCGGTCGCGGCAGCGAGCGCGACGGGGGCGACGGCCGCAAGGCAGACGCCAAGAAGCGAGCCCCCTTCGCGCCAGCCGGCAAGGCGGATATGGCCGCCGGGGCCGAGGGTTTCGGCCTTGGCCACCCCTTCGGCGTAAAAGCAGATGGTCAGGAAGGAAAAGGCGCTGAAAAGGCCGGTCAGGCTAAGGGCGAACCACCACAAGGGCGCGATCGGCGGGGTGACGGCAAAGAGCGCGGCCATTGACGCGACGAGGAGGAGCACCGCCAGCGCGACGCCAGCCTTGCGGTGCGGGCGGGTGGATTCGGCCAGCCAGCCAAGTGCCGGGTCCTGAACCACGTCGATCAGGCGCAATGCCGCCAGCACGAAGCCCATCGAGGCGAGGGAAACGCCATAGCTGTCGACGTAGAATTTCGGCGCGTGGATGTAGATCGGCAGCCCGGCCGTCGCGATCAGCGCCGCGAAGAGGGACCAGGCGTAAAGGCGGGGGGTCATGGCTGGCCGGCGGTGTGGCGGCGGCTGCCGTCAAATGGAGCGCGTTCCGCGCAAGCCTTTTGTCTCGCCTCTGCGCGCAAGCGCGCAACCGGCTCGGGTTGGCCTCCGGCGGGGATATTTGGGCAAATGTGAAAGGCGGGGCCTTGGCGCAGGGTCATCGCGAGACGTCTTCGCCGGGGGGGGTTGGGCGCGCGTTGAACTTGACCCGCTTCAGCGCCAGTTTCAGGGCCTGCCAATGAATCAGCGCCAGCACACGGCGCGAGCCGAAGGGGCGACGGAAGGCCGAGGCAAGGATGCCCCAATTGGTCAGGGGCGCACGCGGGCCGATCAGATTGGTGAAAAGGCCGCCCGTGGCAGTGGTGTAGTCGATCCAGATTCCGATCCGGTCAGGCCGGATGTCGAAGCGGAAGGCATAGGTCCCCTCAACCGGCTGAAACGGCGAGACGTGGAAGATCTTCTGCGCGGTGATCGTATCTTCTCGCGTGATGGGGGCGCGGTCGTCACGATGGCACAGGTAGGAATGCCGGTCACCGTAGGTATTCGATACCTCGGCGATCACGGCGCGCAGGTGGCCAAGCCGGTCATAGGCCAGCCAGAAACTGACCGGGTTGAAGACATGGCCCAGAAGGCGCGGCTGCGCGAGGAGGAGAAGCCGGTCAGCGGGCAGGTCATGCGCGGCCAGCACCTCACGCGCCCAAGGGGCACCCCGGCCCTGCCCCGGCACGCCGCCATGGTCCGCGTCCTGCAGAGACATGAGGTTGCCGCGGTTGCGCGAGAAGAGCCGCGGACCGAAGGCCTTGTCCGGGTCCAAGAGGATGTAGTCGACCGTATAGCGAAAGGCGTTGCGGACCGGGCCCTTGCGACCGTGAAACGTCTCGGCCCGGATCCTTTGGACCTGCATCAGGCGGCGACCCGTGTCGCCAGGCGCTCGGTCATGCCGGTGACCACATCAACCGCCGAGGCGAAACCGTCTTCGTGAAAGCCGTTGCGCATCCAGGCGCCGCAGAACCAGGTGTTCTGGCGGCCATTGGTGGCGCGGATCGCGGCCTGAGCCTCCAGCGCGGCCACGTCGAACACCGGGTGGTGGAAGGTGTTCACATCATGGATCAGCGCATCCTTGATCGGGCGGGTGGTGTTCAGGGTGACGAACAGCGGGTCATCCTGCGGGATCGGCTGCAGGGAGTTCATCCAATAGGTCAGGTCAATCTTGTCGCCCGCGCCGGTTTTCGGTTCGACATAGGACCAGGACGACCAGACCTTGCGCGATTTCGGCATCAGGCTGGTGTCGGAATGCAGGACCGCTTCATTCGGCTGATAGCGGATCGCGGCAAGGTTTCCCGCCTCATGCGGCGTTGCGTCAGACAGCAGGCGCAGGGTCTGGTCGGAATGGGTGGCGAAGATCACGTCATCGAACAATTCCCACTCATCCCCGGTGGCGCGGACCAGGACCGACCCCGCCTCACGCCGGACAGCGGCAATGGGGGTGGAGGTGCGGATATCGACCCCCTGCGCAACCATCGCGGATTGCAGGCGGCGGACATATTCGATCGAGCCGCCCTTAACCGTGTACCACTGGTGCTGGCCGTCGAAATCCAGAAGCGCGTGGTTGCGGAAGAACCGCACCAGCGCCTGGGCCGGGAAATCAAGGATGCCAGAGGTGGGGGTGGACCAGATCGCGCCGGAAAACGGGGTAATGTAATGGTCGCGGAAGTAATCCCCGGTGCCAAGCCGGGCCAGAAGATCGCGGATCGTCATCGACGGATCGCTCGCCATCGCTTCAGCATTGCGGTTGAAGTGCAGGATGTCCGAGATCATCCGCAAGAAGCGCGGGTTCAGGGCATTGCGCCGTTGCGCAAAGATCGCATCGACCGAGGCGAGGCCATATTCCAGCTTGCCGCCCTTGATCGAGGCCCCAAAGCTCATGCTGCTTTCGACCGTCGGCACGGCCAGCTTCTGGAACAGCTTCACCAGATGCGGGTAGTTCACGTTGTTGTAGACGATGAAGCCGGTATCGACTGGCTGGTCCTTGCGTTTGCCCGCAATCACGGTGCGGGCGTGGCCGCCAAGGCGACCCTCCGCCTCATACAGAACCACGGCGTGGGTGTCGGCCAGAAGATGCGCTGCGGCCATGCCGGAAATCCCCCCTCCGATAACGGCAACGCGGCGGCGGGCAGAACCAAAAGTCTCAAACGGCATGCAGGCTACTTTCCTTGAGGACCGCAAGATTACGCGGCAGCGCAGCGGTCGGATCACAGTGGCCGGGCAAAACTGGGCTGTCAAATGAAGTTGACATCCAACCCTTGACAGCTTTTACGGCCGATCCAGATGGTTTTTCGCGGCAGGGTTCTGACAGGTCTTCCTGAAAAGATTTCTGCCCGGGCCGACAGTTAAGAATGATCCGCCGGGCGTCAGGGTGCGTAAATGTGCCATGATGCTTGACGCCACCAGACCGGTTATGACGGAGCAATCCGGCCCGCTGCAACCAGGTGTTGTGGCCGTCGGGAAGGAGTTGCCCGGGCAGAAGGATCGACCGGTGGCGAAGGCGCAAGATGGAACGGATTGGGCAGGCCTGCTGATCAGGGTGCGCGACCGTCAGGACAAGGCGGCGTTCGCGCAGCTTTTTCGCCACTTCGCCCCCCGGGTGAAGGGGTTCTTGATGAAGTCGGGTGCCGGGGCCGCCCTGGCCGAAGAATGCGCGCAAGATGTCATGGCGACGCTATGGCAGAAGGCGCACCTGTTTGACCCCGCGCGGGCCTCGGTATCGACCTGGGTCTATACCATCGCGCGGAACAAGCGGATCGATGCGCTGCGCAAGGATCGCCGCGCCGAGCCGGAAGAACTCGACTGGGGGCCAGAGCCTGAACCTGATCAGGCCGAGGTGATGGAAGCCCAGCAAGACACTGAACGGTTGGGTCAGGCCTTGGCCCAATTGCCCGCAAAACAACGCGCCTTGATCGAAAGGGCCTTCTACGGCGAATTGTCGCATAGCGAGATTGCTGCGGAAACTGGCCTACCTCTGGGAACGATCAAATCGCGCATCCGGCTGGCGCTGGACAAACTGCGCCACCACATGACGTGAAGGACTGGACGGAAATGACGATACGGCACCATCTTTCGGATCAGTTGCTGATGGCCTACGCGGCCGGACAACTGCCCGAAGCCTTCAATCTGGTTGTCGCCACGCATGTGTCGCTTTGCGATGAATGCCGGTCGCGGATGGCTGCGTTTGACGCCGTGGGCGGCGCGCTGATTGAAGAGATTGACGAGATGACGATGGGCGAAGCGGCGCTTGAAGCGGCCCTCTCCCGGATTGATGGCCTGCCGCAGGCCACCCGGGCGGAGCCTTTGAAGCCTGCAGGCATCTTCCCTGCCCCCTTGGCTGATTATATCGGTGGCGACCTTAGCGCCGTGCGGTGGCGGCGGATCGGTGGTGGCGTGAAGCAGGCCATCCTGCCAACCGGGCGCGATGCCTCGGCCCGGCTGCTGTATATCCCGGCGGGAACGGCGGTGCCCGACCACGGTCACCGCGGGATGGAGTTGACGCTTGTCCTGCAAGGCGCTTTCGCCGATGACAATGCCCGCTTCAACCGCGGCGACATCGAAATTGCCGATGAAGAGCTGGAGCATACGCCCGTGGCCCTTGCCGGTCAGGATTGCATCTGCCTGGCCGCAACCGACGCGCCCTTGCGCTTCCGGTCGGTGCTGCCGCGTCTGGCGCAGCCGTTGTTCCGCATCTGATACCGGGTTCAGGGGCCTTCAGAAGGCATCGGTCAGACCCTGAAACCGGACGACGAGAACGGGCCAGTCACCAGTCAGGGTGACTGGCCCGTTCGTTATCAGCAGGTCCTCCCGTTCCAGCTGGCGCCTATCCACCAACACCGGTCCCAGCGCGTAAAGCGCAAGCAGGCCACCGACTGGCAAGCTGTCGTTCTGCGCCAAGGCGACCTCTGGTTTGGGCAAACCCCGCGCGGTCATCACGTTGAAATCATCAGATTGCTGGCCGTTGGTCTCCGTCGCGGTCAGGGCGACATCGCCCGGAAAGGCGACCGGGATCAGCGGATCGCACCGGAAATCATGCCCCTCACCCATCAGCCGGAACCCGGGGCCGGACAGAACCGTCAGGTTCCGCTCAATCCCCGGAAACAGCGAAAACGGCCCGTCTTCCACCACCGACGCGCGCGACAGACGAGCCAGAAGCTGGCCATCCGCCTCCAGCCGCCACATCTCAACCGTCACACCACGCCCGTTCTTCCAGGGCTGGCGGGTATAGTCGGCGGGGGTGAGGTGGCGCAGGATCATGGGCTCATTTTGCGCGCCGCTCTGACAATGACAACCCGTCCCGGGCTTGCCCCGGGACCTCCCGTTGCGGCAAGTGCTGACGTCGGATGAGGCCCCGGATCAGGTCCGGGGCGGGGTTTCATTCGGCGGCGGTCGGGCCGATCACCTTGACCGGGTCTTCCGGGGCGATTTCCTCGAAGTCGAAATTGTCCAGACGGCGGGCGCGTTTGCCCGCCTTATCGGACGAGATCTTGATCTCCTCGATATCCTTGGCCGCCTGCCCGAAATGCCGGTCCAGGCTTTCGACCCGCGTGCCTAGGCGGTCAACATCAGCATAAAGGAGCGCCAGTTCCTTGCGGATCGCGCCCGCCTGTTCGCGCATGCGGGCATCTTTCAGCACCGCGCGCATGGTGTTCAGCGTCGCCATGCAGGTGGTGGGCGAAACGATCCAGACCTTGACCGCAAAACCTTCCCGCACAATCTCGGGGAAGTTGGCGTGGAGTTCCGCATAGACCGCCTCGGACGGCAAGAACATCAGCGCGCCGTCGGCGGTCTCGCCTTCGATGATGTATTTCTCTGATATCGCCCGGATATGCGCGCGGACGGCGGTGCGCATCTGTTGCGCCGCCTCAACCACGCCGCGCGGGGTGTCGGCGCGGCGGATCGCCTCATACGCCTCAAGCGGGAATTTCGCATCGATCACGATGGGGCCGGGGGGATTGGGCAGGTGGATCAGGCAATCGGCGCGCTTGCCGTTCCCAAGGGTCGCCTGCATCGTGTAGGCGTCCTTCGGCAGGGCCTTTTGCACGATGTCATGCAGCTGGATTTCCCCGAAAGCGCCGCGGGTCTGCTTGTTGGATAGAATATCCTGCAAACTCAGCACGTTCCCCGAAAGCTTCTCGATATTCGCCTGCGCCTTGTCGATAGTTTCCAGCCGCGTCTGCAATTCCCCCAGACTGCGCGCGGTGCGGGTTGAGGTGCCATGCAGCGCCTCGGTCATCTGGCGCTGAACCTCGGCCAGGCGCTGTTCCATCACCTGCAGCATGGCGGTCTGACTGACGGCCTGCGCCTCGGACACATGATGAAGGCCCCCGGCCAGCCGTTCCTGCCCATCGCCCAACTGCTGCATGCGGCTGGAAAGCCAGCCGATTTCCCGCGCCAGGGGTTCTGCCGCCGTGGCGGACCGGCTGACAGAGCGCAGGATCAGCAGAAGAAGCGCGAGGAGGACCAGCGCCACCGCGCCGACAAGCAGCACCTCGGGCGAGTTCCAAGCATAGGTCTGGCCGAAAAGGGTAATCATCGGCGGCCGAACAGGCGTTCGATGTCGTGGAGGCTGAGTTCCACATAGGTCGGGCGGCCGTGGTTGCACTGGCCGGAAAGGGGTGTCGCCTCCATCTCGCGCAGAAGGGCATTCATCTCCTCCGCCCGCAGCTGGCGGCCGGAACGGACCGAGCCGTGGCAGGACATGCGGCTGAGGATGGCGTCGATCCTGGCCTGCACCAACTGGCTATCGCCCGCGTCGGCAAGCTCATCCAGGATATCGCGGCAAAGCGAAGCCCCGTTGACCGGGCCAAGGATTGCCGGGGTTTCGCGGATGGCGATGGCACTGCCGCCGAAGGGTTCGATCCCGAGGCCGACCTTGGCCAGCGCGGGGGCGACGTCGAGGAGGCGGGCGGCATCGGTTGGCGAAAGCTCCACGATTTCCGGGATCAGCAGGGCCTGCGCGCGGATCCCCGTCTCGGCCATCTGGCGCTTCAGGCGTTCGTAGACGAGGCGTTCGTGGGCCGCGTGCTGGTCAACGATAACGATGCCGCTCGCGGTCTGGGCGAGGATGTAATTTTCATGCAGCTGCGCCCGGGCGGCGCCAAGGGGGTGCGCCTCGGTCCGCTCATCGTCGGGCTGCGCCCGCTCTTCGCTGGCGAAGGTCGCGGCTTGCGGGGCTTCGGCAAAGCCCGTCAGGCCGGGATTGGGGGCCTGGAAGGCAAAGGCGCGAGCGATGCCTTGCGGGCTGGGCCGGTCCATCTGGTAGACGCGGGCCTCTGGCCGAAAGGCCTGCAGGGTCTCGGCCCCTACGGTTGAGGACGCGCGATGCCCCGCCCCGGTCAGCGCCGATTTCAGCGCGGTGATGATCAGGGACCGCGCGGCATCGGGTTCGCGGAACCGCACTTCGGCCTTCGCGGGGTGCACGTTCACGTCCACGCGCTGCGGATCGACGATCAGGTTCAGCACGGCAGCGGGGTGGCGGTCACGGGATAGGACGTCGAAATACGCGGCGCGAAGGGCCCCGAACAGCATCCGGTCCAGCACCGGGCGACCGTTGACGAAAAGGTACTGCTGCGCCGATGATCCGCGCGAATAGGTGGGCAGGGCGGCATAGCCTTGCAGGCGCAGGCCTTCGCGTTCGGCATCGATGCGCAAAGCGTTTTCGGTGAAATCACGGCCAAGGACGCCGGCAAGCCGAAGCTCCAGCGCGTCGAACATGTCACCCGGCTGCGGATCGGCGCGGAAGAGGACGCGCGCTTCGGCCCCGTCGCCCACTTCGCGCAGGGTAAAGCCAACCTGCGGTTCAGCCATCGCCAGACGGCGCACCACCTCGGCCACGGCCTGCATCTCGGCCCGGTCAGAGCGCAGGAATTTCAGCCGCGCCGGGGTGGCGCAGAAGAGGTCCCGCAGTTCGACCACGGTGCCGCGCGACAGCGCGGCGGGGCGGGGCGGCGACAGGCGGCCCGCATCGCAAGCGATCTGCGCGCCCTCATGCCCTTCGGCACGCGAGGTGATGGTCAACCGGCCCACAGCACCAAGCGAGGGCAGCGCCTCGCCCCGGAACCCGAAACTGCGGATGTCCAGAAGGTCAGACCCGTCGATCTTTGACGTCGCATGGCGCGACAGGGCCAGCGGCAGGTCTGCCGCCGTCATCCCGCAGCCGTCATCCGTGACGCGGATCAGCGTCTTGCCGCCACCGCCAATGTCGATCTGGATGCGCCCTGCCCCGGCATCGAGCGCGTTCTCAACCAATTCCTTCACAGCGCTTGCGGGACGTTCCACCACCTCACCCGCCGCGATGCGGTTGATCGCCGCCTCATCCAGTTGGCGGATCGCGGGGCGGCCATCGGCGCCCGTTATCTTGGGGGTGTGAACGGTCATGCCTCTATCTGTAGCAGGGGGCCCTGAGTCGGGGAAGAACGAAACAGGATTATGGGGCCCCGGGGTTGCAGAATTCTGCGCCCGTGTCATACGACAGGAAAACGGGGGACGGACATGCAAGACATCCTGTCATTGGCCACGGCCAACCTCTTGACGCCGATGATCCTGTGCTTTGCGCTGGGTCTGTTCGCGGCCTTGGCGCGGAGCGAGTTGAGCATCCCCGAGGCCGTGGCGAAGGGGATGTCGATCTACCTTCTCTTCTCCATCGGGTTCAAGGGCGGGGTGGCCGTGGCCGACCACGGGCTGGACGCAACCCTTCTGGCCGCGCTGGCGGTGGGGGTGATCTTGTCGTTCGTGATCCCCTTCGTGGCCTTTGGCCTGCTGAAGGCGATGACCCGGCTGTCGGCGACGGACGCAGCGGCAGTCGCAGCGCACTACGGGTCGATCAGCATTGTGACCTTCGTCACCGGATCGTCGGTCGTTCAAGGCGCCGGGCTGGTGGCCGAGGGGTATATGGTGGCCGTGGCCGCCGCGATGGAGGCTCCGGCGATCATCTCGGCGCTTTATCTCGCCAGCCGCTCTGGCGGGCGGGCGGAGAAGATGGATGCGGACCTGTGGCGCGAGATCCTTTTGAACGGGTCGATCGTCCTTTTGGTCGGGTCGTTCCTGATTGGCCTTGTCACCGGCCAACCCGGCATGGCGCGGATCGAGGCGTTCATCGTGGCACCGTTCCAAGGCGTGCTGTGCCTGTTCCTGCTGGACATGGGGCTGGTCGCCGGGCGGGGCATGCGCGGGGCGAAGGGTGTGATGACGCCAGGGGTGCTCGCCTTTGGTCTGGTGATGCCGGTGGTGGGCGCCGCGTTTGGCCTTGCGGCGGGGATGGCCTTGGGGCTGTCCACCGGGGGCGTGGCGCTGATGATGGTGCTGGCGGGATCGGCCAGTTACATCGCGGTGCCGGCGGCGATGCGGGTGGCGCTGCCGGATGCAAACCCCAGCGTCTACCTCACGCTGTCCCTGGGGGTGACCTTCCCGTTCAATCTGGTGATCGGAATTCCGGCCTGGGTGGCCGTGGCGCAGGCTGTGGGAGGCTAAGATGCAGACGCACAAGGCAAAGCGGGTCGAGATCATCATCGAGGCCCCGATGGAGGGCCGGCTGACCGCCGCGCTGGAAAAGGCCGGGGTGACGGGGTTCACGGTGCTGCCGGTTCTGGGCGGATCGGGTCGGTCCGGGCGCTGGACGCGGGAGGGGCAGGTGGGTCGCAGCGGGATGGTCGCGGTCGTCTGTCTGGTACGGCCGGAGAAGCTGGATACCCTGCTGGAGGCGGCGTTCACGGTGGTCGACCGGCACATCGGGGTGATCGGGGTGACCGATGCCGAGGTCTTGCGGGCAGAGCGGTTCTGAGGGCTGTCCCGGGCAGGGACATCTGGTAGTTTGCCGCGATATCAAGGGCTTGGTGGCGGGGCTAAGGATGTGTTCACCAAGTTTTCCAATGCGGCGGCGATGCCCAGGCGTGGCAAAGGAAATGGAGCGCTTGCCGCGCGTTCCTTTTGTCTCGCCTCTGGCGCGTTCCGCGCCAACCGGCTCGGTCGTGTGCGCGCCGCGCGGGGATATTTGGGCAAAGATGAAACGGGACGGGCAATGACGGGTGAGGTGCTTCTCTTGGGGGCGACCGGGACCATCGGGCGGGCCACGGCGCGGGCGTTGCGGGACGCGGGCTTTGGCGTGGTGGCGCTGGTGCGGCCGGGGTCCGGGGCCGTGCCCGGGTGCCGGGTGGTTGAGGGCCTGGTGACTGATCCTGCTGATGTGGCAGCGGTGATGGGATCGGTGCGCCCGGTGGCGGTGGTGTCCTGCCTTGCCAGCCGGACGGGCGCGCCGGCGGATGCCTGGGCGGTGGATCATGCGGCCCACTCAGGGGTGCTGAAGGCGGCGGTGGCGCAGGGGGTGGGACAGTTTGTGCTGTTGTCCGCAATCTGCGTGCAGAAGCCTGCGCTGGAGTTTCAGCGCGCGAAGCTGGCGTTTGAGGCGGAGCTGATGGCGGCCCCGCTAAAATGGTCCATCGTGCGGGCGACGGCTTACTTCAAGTCACTGTCAGGCCAGGTGGCGCGGGTGCAGGGGGGCAAGCCGTTTCTGGTCTTTGGCGACGGGCGGCTGACGGCCTGCAAGCCGATTTCGGATGCTGACCTTGGGCGCTATCTGGCGCTGTGCCTGACCGACCCAAGCTTGCAAAACCGCGTGCTGCCGGTGGGCGGGCCGGGGCCGGCGATCACGCCCCTGGATCAGGTGGCGATGCTGGAGCGGCTTCTGGGCCGGACCGTGCCGGTCAAACGGGTGCCGCTGGCGTTGATGAGCGCGATCATTGCCGGGCTGTCGCTGGGGGGCGTTCTGTCGCCCAAGCTGCGAACCAAGGCGGAACTGGCGCGGATCGGGCGGTATTACGCGACCGAGTCCATGCTAATCTGGGACGGCGCGCGCTATGACGCGGAAGCCACGCCCGAGTTTGGCAGTGACCGGCTGGAGGACCACTATGCCGCGATGCTGCGCGGCGATGTGACCGATGACCGGGGGGCGCACGCGGTCTTCTGACTGCGGGCAGGCACGAATTTTCTGCGAAAATTCGGGGTTTCGCCCTTTCAAGGCAGAGCCCCGAGTCTTCGCAGAAGAGTCGTGCTCCCCCGGCTGATCAAAGACCCGTCGGCTGTCCCACCACGACGAAATGCAGCGCCTGAGGCTGGTAGAGGCGCTTTGCCACGCGGCGGATGTCGTCCATCGTCACCGCCTCGATCTTGGCGTTGCGGGTGACGGGATAGTCGATGGGCAGGTCATCCATCTGCATGCCGACCAGGATATTGGCGATGCGGCTGTTGCCGTCAAAGCGCAAGGGGTAGGACCCGGTGAGGTAGGTCTTGGTGGTGGCAAGCTCTTCCTCGGTCAGGGCGTCAGTGCCGATGCGGGCCCATTCTTCGCGCACGACGGCAATCGCCTCGGCAACCTTGTCGTTCGAGGCGGAGAACTGGCCCATGTACAGCTCGGCCTGGTCCATGCCGACTAGGTAGCTGCCGATGCCATAGGTCAGCCCGCGCTTTTCGCGCACCTCTGACATCAGGCGGGCGGTGAAACGGCCACCACCGAACGCCTCATTCAGGATGAAGGCGGCGAAGAAATCCGGGTCATCGCGCGGAATGCCGACATGGCCGAAGAGGACCGAGGCCTGCGGAGTGGGAAAATCGATGACGGTCTGGCCAGCAGTCAAAAGGAGCTCGGCCCGCGCGGGCAAGGGGGTGCCGGTGGCGGGCAGGTCACCAAGCAGGCGGTCCAGGAGGGGGCCAAGCTCTTCCGCGGTGATGTCACCTGCAGCGGAAACGTAGATCCGGTCGCGGGCAAGCGCACCTTTGTGGGCGGCAAGAATGTCATCGCGGGTCAGGGCGGTGACGGTTTCCAGCGTGCCATCGCCGGAGGAGCCATAGGGATGGCTGCCGAAGGCCAGCGCATTGAAAGCTTCGGAGGCGAGGGTGTCAGGGTCTTTCTCGTTCGAGCGCAGGATGGAGAGGACCTGTTCGCGCACACGGTCGATGGCGTCCTGGTCGAACCGGGGTTCCACCAGCGCGCTGCGCAGAAGCGTCACGGCGGCATCGCGGTTTTCGGTCAGAAAACGGGCGGACACACCGATGGAATCGGTGCCGGCGTCAAAGGTGAATTCGGCCGCCAGCGCATCGCGGGCTTCGGCGAAGACACGGCTGTCAAGGTCGGCGGCGCCTTCTTCCAGGAGCGCGGTCATCAGGTTCACGGCGCCGCGTTTTTCCGGGGCGTCAAGCGCGGTGCCGCCGCGGAACTGAATCTCCAGCGCGGTGAAGGGGATGTTGTGATCCTCAACCAGCCAGGCGGTGATGCCGCCGGGCGAGGTGACCTCTTTGATCTGCATTTCGGCCTGGGCGGGAAGGGCAAGTGCCAGAAAGGCGGCGAAAACGGCGCGGATCATTCGGTTGCCTCTTCTGCGGGGGCGGTTTCGGCGTCAGCTTCGGCCACAGGTTCTGGGCGGGTCAGCCAGCCGGTGACGGCGTTGCGGCGGTCAAAGACCTTGGTTGCGGCGGCCATGATGTCGGCCTCGGTCACGGCGGAGAGGGCGTCGTCCCAGCTTTCGATATCTTCGATCGACAGGCCGATGCTGAGGCCTTCGCCATAGCGGCGGGCCAGGGTGTTGACGTCGTCGCGGGCGTAGATGTCCCCAGCGCGGACCTGGGTGCGGATCCGTTCCAGTGCTGCCGGGTCGGGACCGGTGGCAAGGAAATCGGCGACGACACGGTCCATCGCGGCTTCGGCATCGGCAAGGCTGACTCCGGGGGCGGGGACGACGATCAGGCCGAAAGTGGCGTCATCGATGCTGGTGCCATCGTAGAAGGCGCTGGCGTAGACGGCGGTCGGGCTGTCGAACTGCAGCGCGCGGGCAAGGACCGAGGTCTGGCCGGAGCCGCCCAGAAGCTCGGCCAGGACCGTGAGGGCGGCGGCCTCTTTCTGCGCGCCGGGGTCGCGTTCGGGGGCGAGGTAGGTGCGGAAGACGTAAGGCTCGGACACGCGCTCATCGGCCAGGGTCAGGCGGCGTTCGGCCAGTTGCGGCGGTTCCTGCGGGCGGTCACGCGGGGTGATGCCGTCGCTGGGGGCAATGGGGCCGTAATGCTTTTCGGCAAGGGCGCGGACCGCTTCGGGTTCGACATCACCGGCGATGACGAGGGTCGCGTTGTTCGGCGCATAGAAGCGCTGGTAGTATTCCAGGGCGTCTTCGCGGGACAATTGCTCCATCTCATGGCGCCAGCCGATGATCGGGATGGCGTAGGGGTGGTTCAGGAACTGCGCCGCGCGCATCTGTTCAGAGAGAAGGGCACCGGGGCTGCTGTCGGTGCGCTGGCCGCGTTCCTCCAGGATGACCTGGCGTTCGGTCACCACATCCTCTTCGGTCAGGCGCAAGTTGCGCATCCGGTCAGCCTCAAGCCCCATGACAAGATCAAGCCGGTCAGCGGCGACGCGCTGGAAATAGGCGGTGAAATCCCAGGAGGTGAAGGCGTTGTCATCGCCACCTTGCGCCTCGACGATCGCGGAAAATTCGTTCGGGCCGATCTTTTCGGTGCCCTTGAACATCAGGTGTTCCAGGAAATGCGCGATGCCGGAGTGGCCTGCGGGTTCGTCCGCCGACCCGACGCGATACCAGATCATCTGCACAACGACCGGCGCGCGGTGGTCTTCGATGACCACGACGTTCAGCCCGTTGTCCAAGGTGAAGCTGGTCACCGGTTCCGCAGCGGCGGGCATCGCAAGTGCGAAGACCGCACAGATACCGACCATCAGGCCATTCATCAGGCCAGGTTTTCCGGGCATAGCATCCTCCGCGCAGGCTTTGGGAATAGGTGCGGGCGTGGGGCCCGGTTTCAAGCCCTGCAAACGGGCTTGTTACTCTTCGCCATCCTTGCGCGGCGGGGCGGACGGGGTTTTCAAACCCAGCGCACGCCAGCGGGCCAGTTCGGCCTGCTGGTCCAGCCGCTGCTTGCGGTAGGCCTTGTAATAGACGTTCACGTTGAACAGCCGTTCCAGAATCCGGCCGTTGTTGTCACGCCGCCATTCCAGGTCTTCCGAGGCAAGGGTCGAGCGGATCCCCGCCTCAACCCCGAAGCGGGCGGCGTGGCTGTAAAGCGCGCCGTCGCCAGCCGGAATGCCCCCGGCAGCCGAGGGGCTGCCACCCAAGGCGACAATCGCCTCATCAAAGGGTTGGGGATCGGCGCGGTTGCTGCCGCCCAAGGTCGGTTCCGGCAATTCGGCAAGACTTTCGGGCATTTGCAAGGGCTTGGGCGGCACGATGGCAAATTCGTCCGGCCCCTGGCCACTGCGCAGGTTCATCAACGAGGGCGTGCCGTCAGCGCAAGCGACAAGCGTCAGCACCGCTGTCACCGCGATGATCGCTCTGCCCTTTGCTGCCCGCATTCGCCGCCTCCGCGCCCGTCTTTGCACCCGTCTTTGCCACGTCTTAGCCTAAAGCGCAGGCCCCGTCACGGGGTCTTTAGCGTCGGGGGCGGGCAGGTTTTCCGCCTTTCGGTTCACTGCTGGCGAAGAAGACTAGCCCCAGCGCCCCGGCGAAGATGGCGATATCGGCCACGTTGAAGGCATAGGGATTCTCGATCCCGCAGCACGACATGTTGAGGAAATCGGCCACTGCGCCATAGACAATGCGGTCAATCACGTTGCCAAGGGCACCCCCGACCAGCAGGCCCCCCGACACTTCGGCCTTCCAGTTGCCGCGTTCCTTGCGCATCCACCAGATGACCCAGGCCGAGATCACCAGCGCAATTGTGATCAGGACCCAACGCACCGTATCGGACTGTCCGGCAAAGAGGCCGAAGTTCACCCCGTAGTTCCAGGCCATCCGCAGGTTGAGGAAGGGGGGAAGGACGTCAATCTCGCCCCGGTTGATCAGGTCAAGGCCCTGAACGATGGCGGCCTTCAGGGCCTGGTCGATGCCGAAGGTGGCAGCGGCGGTGATCCAGAAGCGGCGCATGTCAGTGCCGGAAATGGCGCATGTCGGTGAAGACCATCGCCAGACCGGCAGCATCGGCGGCGGCAATCACCTCATCATCGCGCATTGACCCGCCGGGCTGGATGATCGCCGTTGCCCCCGCCTCGGCCGCGGCAATCAGCCCGTCAGCGAAGGGAAAGAACGCGTCAGAGGCGACGACCGCGCCTTGGGTCAGGGGAGCGGGCAGGCCCAGCACCTCGGCCATGTCCTGCGCCTTGCGGGCGGCAATGCGGGTGCTGTCGATCCGGCTCATCTGGCCTGCCCCCACGCCGACGGTCGCGCCATCGCGCACATAGATGATGGCGTTGGACTTGACGTGTTTGGCGACGGTCCAGGCGAACATCAGGTCTTGTAGTTCCTTGTCGGTCGGCGCGCGTTTGGTGACGATTTTCAGGTCAGCCGCCGTGATATGGCCCGCGTCCCGGTCTTGCACAAGGAACCCGCCGGCAACTTGCTTGAATGCCAGCGCCTTGGCCTTGGGGTCCGGCAAGGATGCGGTGGTAAGAAGGCGCAGGTTCTTCTTGGTGGCGAAGATGGCTTTCGCTTCGTCGCTGGCGCCCGGGGCGATGACGACTTCGGTGAAGATCTTGACGATTTCCTCAGCCGTTTCAGCATCCAGCGGCTGGTTCAGCGCGACGATACCGCCGAAGGCACTGGTCTGGTCGCAGACATAGGCGCGCCTGTAAGCCTCAACCAGCGTGTCGGCGGTCGCAACACCGCAGGGGTTGGCGTGCTTGATGATGGCGCAGGACGGCGCTTTACCAAGGTCAGCCACCAGTTCGAAGGCGGCGTCGGTGTCGTTGATGTTGTTGTAAGACAGCTCTTTTCCCTGCCACTGGCGGGCGGTCGCCACCCCGGCGCGGCGGGTGCCGTCGGTGTAGAACGCGGCCGCTTGGTGCGGGTTTTCGCCGTAGCGCAGGGGCTGGGCGAGTTTGCCGGCAAAGCTGCGATAGCGTGGGGTCGGGTCGTGCAACTCCCCGGCCAGCCAGGTGCTGACGGCGGTGTCATAGGCGGCGGTGCGGGAATAGGCGGTCAGCGCCTGCTTCTGGCGGAAGGCCAGCGTCGTGGCGCCGTCATGGGTCTTCATCTGGGCGATGAGGGCGTCATAATCCATGGGATCGGTGATGACGGTGACAAAGCGGTGGTTCTTCGATGCAGCGCGGATCATGGCCGGGCCGCCGATGTCGATATTCTCGATACAGGTGGCGTGGTCGGCACCTTTGGCCACCGTCTCTTCAAACGGGTAAAGATTCACGACCAGAAGGTCGATCGGCTCAATCCCATGGGCGGCCATGGCGACCAGGTGTTCGTCATCGTCGCGCAGGGCCAGCAGGCCGCCATGGACGTTGGGGTGCAGGGTCTTCACCCGGCCATCCATCATCTCAGGGAAGCCCGTCACCTCGGCCACGTCGCGGACCTTCAGCCCGGCGGTGCGCAGCATCATCAGCGTGCCCGAGGTCGAGATCAGTTCCACCCCGTGTGCGGCAAGGGCGCGGGCAAGGTCCAGAAGCCCGGTCTTGTCGGACACCGAAATCAGCGCGCGGCCGATGGGAACGAGGTTGGTCATCTGGCAAACCCTGTCACTGAAACCCTGGGACCGGCCCCGTCAGCCCTGCCCGTCCGGGTCAGCGCTTTCAAGGTCGCGGATGGCCAGCGGAGTATCCTTTGCCTTCGCCAAGGTCCAGCCTATCCGGGTTTCAAACCCCCGCGCCTGCGCGCGCAGCACGATTTGTGTGCAAGGACGCGGGCTGACGCGGCCTTTTTCCAGGTAGGCGGACGGTTCCAGCGTCAGGCTGGCCGCTCCGGAATAGCGGAAGACCCAGATCTCGCCACTGCGCAGCGCCATGGACACAGCGGTGTCGGCCATATCAAGGGCGGCGTCCACGTCCGGGTGAAGGTGGAACCGGATGGTGAAGCCGGCCCCGGTCATGGCGGTTGTGGTCATCATGTCTTCGAACCGGCGGCGGGCCTCGGCGGTCAGCGCGGTCAGCGCATCGACGCCCGACAGGCGGCGACCATCCTGGGCCAGCGTCAGGTGGCGACTGGCGGTCAGGCCGTGGCTGGCAAGCCAGCCGTCATGGGCAAGGTGAAGCTCGGTCTCCTCGGTGCCTTGGGTCAGGCGCGAGGTGCTGACGGTCGCGCGCTGGTCCAGCGTGCTGCCAGTCCCGGCAAAACGCGAGGAAGACATGCCATCCAGGCAGAGCGTCGAGTGGGACTGCGTGGCGCGTGCGGCCTGGCGCCAGGCAGGGCCGAAGGTTTCACCTGTCCCGCAGTTCACCACCAGTGCGCGGCGGCCCGAGGTCAGCTCGAACGCGGTGGTCGAGGCATGGGCGGTGGTTGCCGCCCGCCCGGCGGGGGGCGAGGACGCATCGACGATCACCGAAGTGCGCCGCCCGGACAGCCGGACAAAGCCCATGGCAATGGCAGGGGTGGCCCCGGGGCGGGTTCCGGCAGCGGCCAGCGCCTGATCCAGCCGCCCCTCCACCCCCTTGCCGCCACCGTGAAAGCGCGCAAGGTCACCATCGGCATGGCGCAAGGTCCGCAAGGCGGGTGCGATGCGGGTGATGGCCGAGGAGACGGCTACGGGCACGGGATGCACCGCTTCGGTCATGGCGCTGGCGGCCCAGGTCAGCAGGGTCAGCACCTCAAGCAGTTCTTCGGGGTTGCGGGTCGGGATGCCGCCTTCGCTGTCAATCTCGGCCTCGCACAAACGGGACAGGGCGGTGGTGGCGGGGGCGACCAGACGTTCCATCCCGATCAGGGATTGGCCGGCGTAGACCAGCCCGGTCAGCGCCTCAAACTGCGGCAGGCCGGGGGCGGCGGCAGGCCAGCGGCGCGACAGGTACACGGCCTGCGCGGCAAGGGCGCGAAAGAAGGCATGGCTGTCGGCCTTTTCGCGCCCGGACAACAGCCAGGTGGCGTGATGGATCCAGCGGATGATGCGCCGCCCGGTCAGGTCTGGCGTCCAACCAGGGCCGCGCGCCGCGCCATAGCGGGCGATCCAGCCCCAGGTCCAGTCTTGCGCGCGCTTGCGGGCAGCGGGAGTGCCATAGGCCGCAAGATCATCAAGCCAGGCAAAGCCATGCGCCTCGGCCGTGAAGGCCGCGTCGGGGGGGCTGATGTCCCAAAGGGGGGTATCCGGCGCCTCGGCCAGATGTCCGGCCAGCAGGACGTTGCCAGCCACCAGCTGCTTGCCGCGGGCAAAAAGCCCCATCGACCGCGGCTCGGGCTGCGACACGAACCCGCCCGCAGGCCGCGCCCGCCGCGCGGCTAGGACGGCCATCTTGTCGGCCAGATGGCCAAACCTTTCGCGATCCTTGCTGCCCACGCCTGCTGCCCCATCCGCCCGGTTTGCCCGGATCATCGGATGTCAGCATAGCGCGACAGGGTGGCGAATGTCACGCCAGATGGTCGATCCGGTCCATGTACTGCGCCAGATGCGACACCTCACCCAGCCAGCGGGCCAGAAGGCGCGGATCATGCGGCGCGGCATGCACCCCGGCGGGGATTTCGCGGTTCAGCACCGATTCCACCGCCAGCGATACCGGAACCGACACCAGCCGCCCCATCGCCGTGCCGCGCACATCGCCCCAGGCGTCCATCGCCCAGGTCTCATGGAAGACCGGGTGCCCGTCGCGTTCCGCCTTGAGCGAGACGAAGAGGACCACGCGGTCAGGTTCCCCCTCGGCATAGGAGTTGTCTTTCAGTAGGGCCGCCGCACGCGCCTCCAAAGCGGCGTTGATCTCTGCCATCGGTTTGCCTTCCAGCCCCTCGATCTCGGCGAAGATCGGCGCCCAGGCATCGGCCCAGCCGTTCAGGCGGATCGTGCCCCGGACGAAATCGCGCACTTTCCAGTGCGGCTCAAAACGGTAGTCATCCATGAACGGATAGCTGTCGCGGTTTGGGTAAACCTCAAAGCTTTCGGGCTGCGGCAGCGGCGCATCATAGCGGCTGATCGCGTCCCAAGGCCGCGCCACGCGGAGTTCGGTGAAATGCCGCAAGGACCGCGACGGCGACCGCAGGGCCTTCAAGACCCCCGCCGGGGCCCAGCTGAACTTGTAGCGGAAGGCGTTGGCGATCTTTGGCACACCGCCGCAGTAGGAGGTGAAGGAGAGAACGTTGTCGTTGTGATAGGCTTTCGACGCGCGGTAGCGGGCGACCAGATCATGCGCCATCAGATGGTCGATCCCAGGGTCAAGGCCGACCTCGTTGATCGACACCAGCCCCGCCTCACGGAAGGCCTGATCCAGATCACGCATTTCCGGCGCGATGTAAGAGGAGGAGCAGAAATGCGCGTGCTTTGCCAGGCAGGCCTTGGCGATGGCGACGTGCTGGTCGGCGGGCAGCATCGAGATGGCGATGTCACCGGGCTGCAAGGCCTCGGTCATCGCCTCAAGGCTGTAGGGGCGGATGTCAGTGGCGATATCGCCAACTTCGGCCTTGGCCTTGGCGACCGTGCGGTTCCAGACCACGACGGGGTGGCCCGCTTCGATCAGACGGCGCAGGCCGGGGATGGACGACAGGCCGGTGCCGCACCAGTGAATGGTCATGGTCTCTCTCCCTTTGCTTGCCGGATCGCGGGGCAAGAATTTTCGAAAATTCTTGCAAATCTTTTCGAAAAGATTTGCGCACGCTCAAACGTTGGCGACATGGGCGTCGAATTCGGCTTTGGCACGGCCCCAGACGCCCGCGCCAAGGTCTGGCAGCGTCAGAAGCGACGGCAGAAGCTGGGCCGCGTAATCCTCGGACGATTCCACCGGCATCAGGCTGGGCAGGTTGTCGATGGCGGTCACGTCCAGCGGCGGCGTGTCGTGCACGCGCAGGGCCGGGGCGTCCCAGTCGGTGGCGCGGTCATAGACCTTGATCGGTGAGAAGTCCGAGGTCGGGTCGCAGGCGATATCGCCGATCACGGTCAGCTTGCGCGGGTCGGTCTTGGCGCTGGCGGGCACAAAGACCGGGCAGCCGGGGCGGGCGAGGATGCAGTTGAGGAAGATCTCATGCTGCAGCACTTCCGGGAACGGGCCGCCGCTGGCGGTTTCGGCCATGTCCCAGCGGGTGACGGCCACGCCCATCGCGGTGCACAGGTCGGCGGCCCCTGATCCGACGCGGCCCAAGGCACCGATGATGATGGCGCGGGGGCGGGACAGGCCTTGAAGCTCTGCCCCAAGCTGGTCAAGGAGGGCCGCCTTCGACGGCACCTTTCGCACCGGGCCGGCAATGGTGCCGCGCTGCTGGGCGGCCCAGCATTTCAGGCTGACAGCGGCCCCGGCATACCCCGCCCAGTAGCCGAAGGCGGCGACGCGGCGGCCTTCCTCGTTCACCAGGTATTCGAGATCATACAGCGTCCCGCCCCCGGCCTTGAAGCGTTTCAAAAGCTCTCGCCCCGCAGGTTGGCCCTTGAAGGCATGGCCGAACATGATGTGGCGGTGGGTCAGGGGCGTGCCATCCTCGGGCAACTCCTTCAGGCCGAAGATGATCGCGTCAGCCGGGGCCTTGGGCCACAGATTTTCGGCCGCAATCTCACAGCCCGCCGCGCGGTAGCCGTCTATCGGGATCGCGCGGGTCGACGACGCCTCGACCGTCACGCGGAGGCCCGCCTTGACCAGCGCGGCCGCGCCTTCGGGCGTCAGGCCCACGCGTTCCTCATGCGGGCGCTGTTCGGCGCGCACCCAAAGATGGGTCATCGGTCTGGTCCCCCCACGGCTATCCCCGACCGTCTGATAGCAGAACCGCCGGTCGGGAAAAGGGGCGGTATGCGGTGCGGGTGCGGGGGACGGCGCCGATACACCCTTGGGATGATTGCAAAGCCGGTGGGAACCGGCCAAATAGCCGCAGTGTGTCCCTTGACCCGTGACCCCGCATGCAAGTTGAACCGACCGATCTTCCCGACGTTCTGATCCTGACGCCACGCCGCTTTGGCGATACCCGTGGCTGGTTCACCGAGACATGGAGCGCCGCCGCGATGGCGACGGCGGGGCTGGATCTGCCTTGGGTGCAGGACAACCAGTCGTTTTCGGCGGCGAAGGGCACGTTGCGGGGGTTGCACTACCAGTCGCCCCCCCGCGCGCAGGACAAGCTGGTGCGCTGTTCGCGCGGTTCCATCCTGGATGTGGCGGTGGATATCCGGGCAGGCTCGGCCACCTATGGCGCTTGGGTGGGGGTGGAGCTGTCGGCGGAAAACGGGCGGCAGTTGTTCGTGCCGAAGGGGTTTCTGCACGGGTTCCTGACGCTGACCGACAATGTCGAGGTGCAGTACAAATGCAGCGACATCTACAGCCCCGCCCATGACGGCGCGGTGCGCTGGGATGATCCGGCGATTGGGGTGGACTGGGGGGTCACTGCCCCCATCCTGTCAGACAAGGACGCGAAGGCCCCACTGCTGGCCACCATCGGCACCCCGTTCCAGATGGGTGCGGCGTGAAGATCCTGGTCACCGGCGGGGCGGGGTTCATCGGGTCCGCCGTGGTGCGGGCGGCGGTCGCGCGCGGGCATCAGGTGGTGAACCTTGACGCACTGACCTATGCCGCCTGTCTGGAAAGTCTGGCCCCCATCGCAGGCTCCAACCACTACAGTTTCGAGCATGCCGATATCCGCGACCGCGACGCGTTGGACCGGGTCTTTGCCACCCACGCGCCGGACGCGGTGATGCATCTGGCCGCTGAAAGCCATGTCGACCGGTCCATCGACGGGCCGGGCGACTTTGTGCAGACGAACATCACCGGCACCTTCAACATGCTTGAGGCGGCCCGCGCCTATTGGACCGCGCAAGGCAAGCCGGAAAGCTTCCGCTTCCACCACATCTCAACCGATGAGGTCTTCGGCTCGCTTGGCCCGACCGGCAAGTTCGACGAAGACACGCCCTATGACCCGCGCTCGCCCTATTCCGCCTCCAAGGCCGCCAGTGACCATCTGGTGCGCGCGTGGGCTGAAACCTATGGCTTGCCGGTGCTGGTCACCAACTGCTCCAACAACTACGGGCCCTACCATTTCCCCGAAAAGCTGATTCCGGTCGTCATCCTGAACGCCCTTCACGGCCGGCCGATTCCGGTCTACGGCGCGGGAGAAAACGTGCGGGACTGGCTTTACGTCGAGGACCATGCCGAGGCGCTTTTGACCGTGGTCGAACGCGGGCAGCCCGGCCGGACCTATTGCATCGGCGGTGAGGCCGAAGCGAAGAACATCGACATCGTCCGCGCGATCTGCGCGCTGATGGACGAGATGGCGCCCGCCGGTGCCCCGCATGACCGGCTGATCACCTTCGTCACCGACCGCCCCGGCCATGATGCGCGCTATGCCATCGACCCCAGCCGCATTCGTGAGGAGTTGGGCTGGAAACCCTCCCTCACCCTTGACGAGGGCCTGCGCCGCACCGTGCGCTGGTTCCTCGACAACCGCGCCTGGTGGGAGCCCCTGTTGCAGCGGCAAGGTGTGGGTGTTCGGCTGGGCAAAGGCTGATGGAGACCCTGTTCTTCATCGCCTCCAAGACCGTAGGCATGGCGGTGCGGGTGGAAAGCTGGGCGCTTTTCCTGATGCTGCTTGCGCTTTACGGCCTTTGGCGCGGGCGGCGCAGGCTGGCCGGGGTCAGCCTGTCCGTCCTTTTCGCGGGCACGCTGGCGCTGACGCTGTTCCCTTTGGGTGACCTCCTCCTTCGCCCGCTTGAAACGCAGTTTCCCGCCCAGCCCGCGCTGGCCCGCGTTGACGGGATCATCGTCCTTGGCGGGGCGGAAGACACTGGCACCACCCGCCGCTGGGGCGGCACGCAGGTGAATGAGGCGGGGGAACGGTTGACCGAAGCCGCCCTCCTCGCCCTGCGCTTTCCGCAGGCGCGGCTGGTCTTCACCGGCGGATCGGCCCGCGTCGGGCGTGAGGAGGACACGACCGACCCTTCGGAAATGGTGCGCGCTCTCTGGCTTGGCCTGGGCATCGCGCAGGACCGGATCACGCTGGAACAAAACTCACGCAACACCGCCGAGAACGCAGCGCTGACGCGCGACCTTGTGCAGCCGCAACCGGGTGAGGTTTGGGTTCTGGTCACCTCGGCCTTCCACATGCCCCGCGCGCAGGAAACCTTTGTCAGGAACGGGTGGGAGGGGATCACCCCTTGGCCGGTCGATTTCCGCTCGGGCGATCTGGCGGATGGGCGGGGCATCTGGCGGCTTGACCGGAACCTGCTGGGCGTCAACCTTGCGTTGAAAGAGCATCTTGGAACCCTGGTGTATCGGATGACCGGAAAATGAGGCTTCTTGTCTTCGGCAAGACCGGTCAGGTTGCGCGCGAATTGCAGCGCCTGCGGCCCGAAGCGCGGTTTCTGGGCCGGGATGAGGCCGATTTGCTGGACCCGGCGGGCTGTGCGGCGGCGGTGCTTGCATCGGATGCCGATGTGGTCATCAACGCCGCCGCCTGGACGGCCGTCGACAAGGCCGAAGCGGAGGAGACCGCTGCGACGGTTGTCAACGGTGACGCCCCTGCCGCGATGGCGCGGGCGGCGGCGAACAGGGGTGTGCCCTTCCTGCATGTGTCGACCGACTACGTCTTTGACGGCGCGGGCGACCGGGCGTTTCGGCCGGATGATCCGACAGGGCCGCTTGGTGCCTATGGCCGCTCAAAGCTGGCCGGTGAAATCGGCGTGCGCGCGGCGGGCGGGCCGCACCTGATCTTGCGCACGTCCTGGGTCTTCTCGGCCCATGGGGCGAATTTCGTCAAGACCATGCTGCGGCTGGGGGCCGAGCGGGACGTGCTGCGCGTGGTGGCGGACCAGATCGGCGGGCCGACGCCTGCGGCGGCGATTGCCGAAGCATTGGTCACGGCCGCACGGGCGTTACAGGCCGGCGCAGCGGGCGGCACGCACCACTTTTCCGGCGCGCCAGATGCCAGCTGGGCCGATTTCGCGCGGGCGATCATGGACCGCGCCGGGCTGGCAACCCGGATTGAGGATATTGCGACCAGCGAATATCCGACACCGGCGCGGCGTCCGCTGAATTCGCGCTTGGATTGTGCGGCATTCGAGGCCAGTTTCGGCGTGAAGCGCCCGGATTGGCGGCAAGGTTTGTACACGGTGATGACGGAGTTGGGCGCATGAAACGCAAGGGTATTCTTCTGGCGGGCGGCACAGGGTCGCGGCTTTGGCCGATCACCATGGGCACCTCAAAGCAGCTGCTGCCGATCTATGACAAACCGATGGTCTATTACCCGCTTTCGGTGCTTATGCTGGCGGGCATCCGTGAGATTGCGATCATCACCACGCCCGAGGATCAGCCGCAGTTCAAGCGCCTCTTGGGCGGCGGCGGGCAATGGGGTGTCAGCTTTACCTGGATCGTGCAGGACCGGCCTGAGGGGCTGGCGCAGGCCTACCTTCTGACGCGCGACTTTCTGGGCGGTGCGCCTTCGGCCATGGTGCTGGGCGACAACATCTTTTTCGGCCATGGCCTGCCGGAACTGATGGCCCGGGCCGATGCGCAGGAAAGCGGGGGGACCGTGTTCGGCTATCACGTCGCGGATCCCGAACGCTATGGCGTGGCCGCCTTTGACCCAAGCGGGCGGGTGACGGCGATTGTCGAAAAGCCGAAAGTTCCCCCGTCAAACTTTGCGATCACGGGCCTCTATTTTCTGGACGGTCGCGCGCCCGCCCTGGCGGCCAAGGTCAAACCCTCGGCCCGGGGTGAGCTTGAGATTGTTGACCTGCTTGAGGCCTACCGCGCCGAGGGTTCCTTGCAGGTGGAACGGATGGGGCGCGGCTTTGCCTGGCTTGATACCGGCACGCCGGGCAGCCTTCTGGACGCGGGCAACTTCGTCCGCACGCTTGAGGCGCGGCAGGGCATGCAGGTCGGCTCACCGGATGAGGTGGCGTTCCAGCAAGGCTGGATCGACCGCGCCGGTCTGGCCGACCGGGCGCAGGTGTTCGGCAAAAGCAGCTATGGGGCACAGTTGCAGGCGATGCTGAAAGACGCGCCCTAATGCGCCGCTTCGGGTGCGGGGCGTCGGATCTGGGCCGCAGCCTCCAGCACCAGCGGGCGCAGGCCGGGGCCGCCGGCATCGACCACCTCAAAGAATTGGCGGCGCATCCGGGGTTCCCAGAAGTCATTGATATGGCTGGCAAGGCTGGCCACGCCTTCGGCATGGGGCTTTGATTCCATGAACAAGGCAATCTGATTGGCCATGTGAACGAGTTTTTCAGCCGACATGGGCGGTCTCCGAGATGCGGTCAGTGTGGGTAAAGGCCTCAAACCGGTCTGGCCGGGCAAGGGCGATCAAGGTGATGCCGGCCGTGTCCGCAAGGGCCACGGCATCGGCGGTGGGGGCTGATACGGCAATCAGCATCGGCGCGCCCAGCATGGCCACCTTCTGCACCATGTCGATCGAGACGCGGCTTGTCAGCACCACCGCGCCTTCAGCGCTGGTCCCGCTGCGGGCCATCGCACCGACCAGTTTATCAAGGGCGTTGTGGCGGCCGACGTCTTCCCGCGCAAGGGTGATCCGGCCATTCCAGAACGCCGCGCAGTGGACTGCACGGGTGGCGTCATGCAGGCGCTGCTGGCCGGGCAGGCTGGCGACCGCCTCCATGACTTCTGCAGGCGTCATGCGGAACGGAGAGGGGGGAACCACCGGCACCTCGCGCAGCGCCTGATCCAGGCTGTCGATCCCGCACAACCCGCAGCCCACCGGGCCGGTCATCGTGCGGCGGCGGGCGGCCAGCCGGGACTCAGCCTCAGGCGCAAGCCACATCTGCACGTCGCGGCCCTTTGGCAGGCTTTCCACCTCAACCGACAGAATCTCAGCCGGCGTGGCGATCCCTTCGGTCAGGGCAAATCCATAGCCAAAGTCCAAAAGGTCCTCTGGCGTGGCCATCATCACCGCTTGCGTCGTGCCGTTGAACGACAGCGCTACGGCAACCTCTTCCGGCAGCATCCGTTCGCCCGGGATCACCGAGGGACCGAAGGCCAACCGGGGGGTTGCCCGTGCGCCGTTCACGCCGCTGGTCATTCCGCCGCCAGGATCCGGCGCGACTTTTCCGTCCGTTCGGCATAGTCACGCTGCCATTCCGACGGGCCGTTGCTGGGCGAGACCTGCACCGCCGTCACCTTGTATTCCGGGCAATTGGTCGCCCAATCGCTGAAATCGGTGGTGATGACGTTGGCCTGCGTTTCCGGGTGGTGGAAGGTCGTATAGACCACACCGGGCGACACCCGATCCGTGATCTTGGCCCGCAGGGACGTATCGCCCGAGCGTGAGGCAAGGCGCACCCAATCCCCCTCTTTCACACCCCGAACCTCGGCA
The DNA here is from genome assembly GCA_027489175.1 of Rhodobacter sp. Lineage (GTDB taxonomy): Bacteria > Pseudomonadota > Alphaproteobacteria > Rhodobacterales > Rhodobacteraceae > Tabrizicola. The sequence continues at coordinate 10,364 of JAIYAE010000009.1, read as the reverse complement.
TCATGCGGGTGGATTTCCAGCACATCCTCATCATGCCAGACCACGTTCGCCGTGCGGCGGGTCTGCGCGCCGACGTTGTACTGGCTGAGGATCCGCCCGGTCGTCAGGAGGAGCGGGAAGCGCGGGCCGGTGCGTTCATCCGTGGCGACATACTCGGTGCGGATGAACTTGCCCTTGCCGCGCACGAAACCGTCGATGTGCATCAGGGGCGTGCCCTCTGGCGCCGCCTCATTGCAGGGCCACTGGACCGACCCCATTTCCTCCAGCTTTTCATAGCTCACGCCCGCAAAGCTGGGCGTCAGCAAAGCGATTTCATCCATGATCTGGCTGGGGTGGGTATAGGTCCAGTTCGCGCCCATGGCTTGCGCGAACAACTGCGTCACCTCCCAATCGGCATAGCCCTGACGCGGGGCCATCACCTTGCGCACGCGGTTGATCCGGCGTTCGGCATTGGTGAAGGTGCCGTCCTTTTCAAGGAAGCTTGATCCCGGGAAGAACACATGGGCGTAATTCGCGGTCTCGTTCAGGAAAAGGTCATGGACGATCACGCATTCCATCGCCGCAAGGCCAGCGGAGACGTGCTTGGTATCGGGGTCAGACTGCAGGATATCCTCACCCTGGCAGTACAGGCCCTTGAACGTCCCCTCAACCGCGGCGTCCAGCATGTTGGGGATGCGCAGGCCCGGTTCGTTGTCGATCTTCACGCCCCACATTTCTTCAAACACGTTGCGGACGGCGTCGTTCTTCACATGGCGGTAGCCCGGCAGTTCATGCGGGAACGACCCCATGTCGCAGGACCCCTGCACGTTGTTCTGGCCGCGCAGCGGGTTCACGCCCACGCCCGGACGGCCGATGTTGCCGGTCAGCATGGCAAGGTTGGCAATCCCGATCACGGTGGTGGAGCCTTGGGAGTGTTCGGTGACGCCCAGCCCATAGTAGATCGCCCCGTTGCCACCGGTGGCGAACAGCCGGGCGGCGGCGCGCAGGTCCGCAGGCTTGACGCCGGTCAGAAGTTCCGTCGCTTCGGGCGAATGGTTCGGCTGGCTGACGAATTCGGCGTAGTCCTGGAATTCATCCCAATCGCACCGCTCCCGGATGAAGGCCTCATCCATCAGCCCTTCGGTCACGATCACATGCGCCAGCGCGGTGACGACGGCCACGTTGGTGCCCGGGCGGACCGGCAGGTGGTGTGCTGCCTTCACATGCGGGCCATCGACCAGATCAATCCGGCGCGGGTCGATCACGATCAGCTTGGCCCCCTTGCGCAGGCGCTTTTTCAGGCGGCTGGCAAAGACCGGGTGCCCGTCGGTCGGGTTCGCGCCGATGATGATGACGACATCGGTATGCTCAACAGAATCAAAGTCCTGCGTGCCGGCTGAGGTGCCGAAGGTCTGGCCCAGACCATAGCCGGTGGGCGAATGGCAGACCCGCGCGCAGGTATCCGTATTGTTGTTCATGAACACGGCGCGGGTCAGTTTCTGAACGAGATACGCTTCTTCATTCGTGCAGCGGCTGGAGGTGATGACCCCCACCGACTGCCGCCCGTACTTTTCCTGAATGCCCTTCATCCGGCTGGCCGCAAACGCCATCGCCTCGGCCCAGGACACTTCTTTCCACGGGTCTTCAATGCTGTCGCGGATCATCGGCGACAGGATCCGGTCCTTGTGGCTGGCATAGCCATAGGCGAAGCGGCCCTTGACGCAGGAATGGCCGCGGTTGGCCTTTCCATGCTTGTAGGGCGTCATCCGAACCAGCTCATCGCCCCGCAATTCGGCCTTGAAGCTGCAGCCCACCCCGCAATAGGCGCAGGTGGTGATGACAGACCGTTCCGGCGTGCCGATGTCGATGATGGATTTTTCCGTCAGCGTCGCGGTCGGGCAGGCCTGCACACAGGCGCCACAGCTGACGCAATCCGAGGCCAGCGCATTGTCGGTCTTGGCCCCGAAGGACACGCGGCTGTCGAAGCCCCGGCCTTCGATGGTCAGCGCGAAGGTGCCCTGCACTTCCTCACAGGCGCGGACGCAGCGGCTGCAGACGATGCATTTGGCCGGATCATAGGCGAAGTAGGGGTTGCTGTCGTCCTTCGGCAGCCATTGCGGGTTGGCTTCGCCGCTGGTGTTCTTGGCCTTGAAGTGATTGTCTACCGCCTCGTATCGCACATCGCGCAGGCCCACGGCCCCTGCCATGTCCTGCAATTCGCAATCGCCGTTCGCCGCACAGGTCAGGCAGTCGAGCGGGTGGTCGCTGATGTAAAGCTCCATCACCCCGCGCCGCAGCTGTTTCAGCTTGGCGTTCTGGGTGTGGACCTTCAGGCCCGGCGCAACGGGGGTGGTGCAGGAAGCGGGGGTGCCATTGCGGCCTTCGATTTCCACAAGGCACAGGCGGCAGGACCCGAACGCCTCAAGGCTATCTGTGGCGCAAAGTTTGGGGACGGTGATCCCCGCCTCGGCCGCCGCGCGCATGATGCTGGTGCCTTCGGGCACGGTCACGTCAAAGCCGTCGATGGTCAATGTGACCATTTGTTTGCTTTTCGCCGCCGGGGTACCGAAATCGCGATCGGGGATGATGAAATCTTTCATCAGAGGGAACCTTTCTTGGCGGCCAGCTGGTGGGCGACGATGGCATTGGCATGGCCATGTCCCATCGCGTGGGTGTCTTTGAGGTAAGCGACGATTGCCATATGCGGCTGGTCAAGCTTGTCCTTGATCTGGTCGAACCAATGGCTCATCGGCTGGCCATAGGTCTTTTCGATCGAGGGGAAGTAAGACGCGGGGCCTTTGACTTTGTCGGTCATTCGGCGGCCTCGCGTGCTGGGGCGAAGTCATCCGGGAAATGGGTCAGGGCGGACATCACCGGATAGGGGGTGAAGCCGCCAAGGGCGCAAAGCGACCCGGATTTCATCGTGTTGCAGAGGTCGGTCAGCAGCGGGATCGCGTCGGCGTCCCCGCGGGCGATGCGGTCGATGGTTTCCGTCCCGCGCACCGCGCCGATCCGGCAGGGGGTGCATTTGCCGCAGCTCTCAATCGCGCAGAACTCCATCGCGAAGCGGGCTTGCGCCAGCATGTCGGCGCTGTCGTCAAAGACGGTCAGGCCCGCATGGCCGATCAGCCCGCCCTGGCCCGCGAAATCTTCATAGCCGAAGGGCGTGTTGAAATCCTTGCGGGGGTGATAGGCCCCAAGCGGCCCGCCTACCTGCACGGCCTTGACCGGGCGACCGGTGGCGGTGCCCCCGGCGATGCCATCGACAATCTCGCCCAGCGTCAAACCGAACGCGCATTCATAAAGCCCACCGCGCGCCACGTTTCCGGCGATCTGCAGCGGGATCGTCCCGCGTGATTTGCCATGGCCGAAGTTCTGGTAGAACGCAGCGCCCTTGGCCAGGATCACCGGGATCGAGGCAAGCGAGATCACGTTGTTCACCACCGTCGGCTTGCCCATGAACCCTTCCAGCGCGGGCAGCGGCGGTTTGGCGCGCACGATCCCGCGCTTGCCTTCCAGGCTGTTCAGCAGGCTGGTTTCCTCGCCGCAGACATAGGCCCCGGCGCCGACGCGGATTTCCATGTCGAACTGCGGCCCCAGGATGCCGGCGCTACGGGCGATGACTACTGCAGCCTCCATCACCCGGATCGCCACAGGGTATTCCGAACGGATGTACACAAATCCCTTTGTCGCCCCGCAGGCAAGACCGGCAATCGCCATGCCTTCGATCAGGGTGAAGGGGTCGCCCTCCATCAGCATCCGGTCAGCGAAGGTGGCGCTGTCGCCTTCATCCGCGTTGCAGACGATATACTTGCGGTCACCCGGCGCTTCAGAGACCGTCTTCCATTTGATCCCCGTCGGAAACCCCGCCCCACCCCGCCCGCGCAGGCCCGAGGCGGTGACTTCGGCCACGATCTCGGCCTTGCTCATCGCCTTGGCGCGGTCAAGCCCCGCCAGGCCGCCATGCGCGCGGTAGTCGTCCAGCGACAGGGGGTCCACCACCCCGACACGGGCAAAGGTCAGCCGGGTCTGGCCGCGCATCCACGGCAACTCATCCACGAGGCCCAGCGCCTTCGGATGCCGGGCCGCACTACCGAACAGCGCAGGCACATCGGCGACAGTCATCGGGCCGATGCCCATACGGCCAGCCTCGGTGAGAACCTCGACCAGCGGCTCCAGCCAAACCATTCCGCGTGAGCCATTGCGGATCACCTCAACCTCAACCCCACGGCGGGCGGCTTCGGTCAGGATCGCGGTGGCCACGGCATCAGCCCCAAGGGCGACGGCGGCGCTATCTAGGGGGACATAGACCTTCATACCGCGACCTCTTCCACCACCGACACATCGCAGCGCCCGATCAGCCGCCCGTCCACCATCGCCGCCGGTCCGCAGGCGCAAAGGCCAAGGCAGAAGACCGGCTCCAGCGTCACGCGGCCATCGGGGGTGGTTTCATGCCAGTCGATACCAAGGGCGGCCTTGACCGCCCCGGCAACCCGGTCAGCGCCCATGGCCTGGCACGCCTCGGCCCGGCACAGCTTCAGCACATGGCGGCCCGCGGGGGCTTCGCGGAAATCGTGGTAGAAGGTCACCACGCCATGCACTTCCGCCTTGGACAGGTTCAACGCCTTGGCGATCTGCGGCAGCACTGACTGCGGCACATGCCCGAACGCGGCCTGCACAGCGTGCAGAATCGGCAACAGCGGGCCTTCAAGGTGCTGATGCGCCTCCAGAATCTCGGCGATCCGGTCGGAATGGTCTGCGGAATCAAGCATGCGGGCGTCCCTGGGCTGGCTTGTATACCGTGATACGCAATTCGATAGGGGAATCAATATAGATAAGCCGTCAGTTGATTGACAGTATCTATCAAACCAGCAGCCCGGCCTCAGGCAAACTGGCGCAGGGCCTCATCGATCAGGGCCTGCAAGAGCGGGGTCTGCGGGTCGCGGCGGGCGGCGATCAGCCCGATGGTATGTTCCGCCTCAGGCTCCACTATCGGGACGGAGATCAGCCGCCCGTCCAAGAGGAACATGTCCGCCAACCGCTTTGGCACCACGCTGGCCCAGCGCCCGGTCAGAACATGGGCCACAAGCGCCACGGTCGAGTTCGATTCGATCATCGGCGTCGCCGCCACCCCCGCCTCGCCCAGATGCTGGTTGACGATGCGGCGGTTCTGCATGTCGGCGGTCAGCAGGCACAGGGGCACGCTGGCCAGATCGGCCCAACTGACCTGGCCGCGCCCGGCCAGATCACTGCCCCGGGCGACGAGAAGGCGGTAGAACTCAGTATAAAGCGGCAGTTGTGACACCCGGCCAAGCGGCTCGTTGTCGAGGTAGGTGATCCCGGCATCAAGCTCCAGGCTTTCGATGCCGGTCAGGATCTCGACGCTGGTGCGTGACAGGATCGACACCCGCACGTTCGGGTGGCGCATGGTGAAGGGGCCGGTCAGATCTGCCACGATAGGCAGCGCCGTCGGGATCACCCCCAGCCGCAGGTTGCCGGACAGGCCCGACCGCACCACCCGCATCTCATCCTTCAGCGCGCGCACATCGCCCACGATGCCCAGCGCCCGGTCCAGCACGCGCTGGCCTTCGGGCGTCAGGCCCTGAAACCGGCTGCCACGAAAGACCAGCTGCACGCCCAACTGGTCCTCCAGCTGACGGATCGCGCTGGACAGCGAGGGTTGCGTTACCCCGCAAGCCTCGGCCGCGCGGCCAAAGTGGCGTTCGCGCGCCAAAGCGATGAACATTTCCAGCTTGTCGATCATGGGCAGAAGCCTGCCCCGGCGCGGGCCTTGCCCGCAAGCCCCCGCCGGAGCGGCACTTGCCCGGAAGCCAACGAAAGCCTACGTCTGGGGCATGAAGCGCTTTATCCCCTTTCTGCCGAAACCCGCCACCGTTCCGGTGATCCGCCTTTCCGGCACGATCAGCGCCGGCCAGCGCGGGTTGAACGACGAAGGCCTTGCCCCGCTGATTGAGCGCGCTTTCAAGTCAAAGCCTGCGGCGGTGGCGCTTCTGATCAACTCTCCGGGCGGGTCGGCGGTGCAATCCAGCCTGATCGCCGCCCGCATCCGGCGGCTGGCGGCCGAGAAGAAGATTCCCGTCCACGCCTTTGTCGAGGATGTGGCGGCCTCGGGTGGCTATTGGCTGGCCTGTGCGGGCGATGACATCTGGGTGGACCAAAGCAGCATCGTCGGCTCGATCGGGGTGATCTTTGCCAGCTTCGGCTTTCCGGAGCTTCTGGCCCGTCAGGGCGTGGAACGGCGCGTCGTCACGGCCGGCAAGTCGAAAAGCTTTGCCGACCCCTTCCTGCCGCAAAAGCCCGAGGATGTGGAGCGTCTGAAGGCGCTGCAGACCCCGATCCATCAGGCCTTCATCGACCATGTGAAAGCCAGCCGAGGCGCGCGCCTCAGCGCGACGGCGGACCTCTTCAACGCCGATGTCTGGGTGGGCCAGGGTGCGGCTGACGTCGGGCTGGTCGACGGAGTGGCGCATATCGTGCCGAAGCTGAAGGAGGTTTACGGCGAAAAGGTCAAGCTGGTGCCCTACGGCCGCAAACGAAGCCTGATGCAGCGCTTTGGCCTTGCCATGGTGGACCAGACGCTTGGAGCCATCGAAGACCGGGCGCTTTGGGCGCGATACGGGCTGTAAGGGGAATGCTCGTCAAGACCATCCTCGTGTTCCTTGGACTTATGGTGCTGGTTGCCCTGATCGGCCGTGCCCTGTTCCCCTCGGCCCTGCCCCGCATCATGCGAAAGCGCGCCGCCCCCCCTGTCTGCGCGAAATGCGGGCGCTATCTGATCGGCCGCAAGACGTGTGACTGCGGTAACAAGGCGGGCGAGGGCAAGGCGAAATGACGGCACTGGTGACCGGCGCGGGCAAGCGTCTGGGGCGGGCGATGGCCCTTTATCTGGCCAAACGCGGGCATGATGTGGCGGTGCATTACGCGTCGTCAGCCGCCGACGCCGAAGCCGTTGCCGAAGAGATCCGCGCGATGGGCCGCCGCGCCGTCACGCTGCAGGCCGACCTTCTGGTCGAGGCCGAGACGGAGGCGCTGATCCCCGCCGCTGTGGCCGCCCTTGGGCCCTTGACGGTGCTGGTCAACAACGCCTCGATCTTCGAATACGACCGGATCGAGACTGCCACCCGGGCAAGCTGGGACCGGCACATGGAATCCAACCTCCGCGCGCCTTACGTCCTGACGCAAGCCTTTGCCCGCCAGTGCCCCCCCGCCCGGACCGATGAGAACGGCGAACCCCTTGCCCAGGGCCTGGTCATCAACATGATCGACCAGCGCATCCTGAAACTGACGCCCGAGTTTTCCAGCTACACCATCGCCAAGATGGGTCTCTGGGCGCTGACCCGGACCGCAGCGCAAGGCCTGGCGCCGCATGTCCGCGTCAATGCCATCGGCCCCGGCCCCACCCTGCAAGGCGCGCGCCAGTCGGCCGATCATTTCGCCCGTCAGCGTGCCGCAACCGTGCTGGGGCGCGGCGCGAACCCGTCGGATATCACGGCGGCGCTTGGCTTTTTCCTCGACAGCCCGGCCGTTACGGGCCAGTTCCTGGCGATTGACGGCGGTCAGCATCTGGCCTGGCAAACGCCGGATGTCCTTGGTGTCGAATAGCCTGCCGCAGTCCCATTGCGAAAAGTTGTCCACTTTCGGGATCGCGTTCACACGAACGTCATAATTCCTCTGATTTTTCAGGGATTTGCCCGAGGCGAGAAAATGTTTCTCATGAAATCAGTGACTTGGTAAATCGCCTAAAAAACAGGCAACGCAATGAACCGGGCCGAAAACAACGGAAATTTCGCACTCGTGAAATCTTCTCCGCAGAGTTATCCCCAGAAAGAGTGGACAGCTTTCCTCTTGCCCCGGCCCGTGGTTCATTGCAGACCCGACATAGAATCGATGCATGACTGCCATGGATGACGCCCCCGTACCAAGCCCTCGCACCGGGCATGAGGTGATCCAGGATTACCTGCGCACGCTCGACGGCTCGCCCGGCGTCTACAGGATGCTGAACGCCGCGTCCGAGGTGCTCTATGTGGGCAAGGCGCGCAACCTGAAGGCGCGGGTGTCGAACTACGCCCGCCCCTCGGGCCATTCCGGCCGGATCGCCCGGATGATCCATGAAACCGCCTCGATGATGTTCCTGACCACGCGGACGGAGCTTGAGGCGCTGCTTCTGGAACAGAACCTGATCAAGCAGCTGAAGCCGCGCTACAACGTGCTTCTGCGCGACGACAAGTCTTTCCCGAACATCCTGATCTCGGCCGAACACCCCTATCCGCAGATCAAGAAGCACCGCGGCAAGAAGTCCGAAAAGGGCGCCTATTTCGGCCCCTTCGCCAGCGCCGGTGCCGTGAACCGCACCCTGAACCAACTGCAAAAGGTCTTCCTCCTCCGCAATTGCAGCGACTCCATGTTCGAAAGCCGCACCCGCCCCTGCCTGCAATACCAGATCAAGCGCTGCTCTGCCCCCTGCGTCGAAAAGATCAGCCGTGAGGGCTACGCCACCCTCGTCGCCGATGCCACGCGCTTCCTTGAAGGCAAGACGACCTCCGTCCAGTCCGACCTGGCGAAGTCGATGACCGAAGCCTCCGAAGCGATGGAATTCGAACGCGCCGCCGCCCTGCGCGACCGGATCAAGGCCCTCACCCAGGTCCAGCAGACCCAAGGCATCAACCCCCAAGGCGTGGCCGAGGCGGATGTTGTGGCGCTCCACCTCGACCACGGCCAGGCCTGCGTCCAGGTCTTCTTCATCCGCGCCAACCAAAGCTGGGGCAACCGGGACTTCTACCCCAAGACGGGTGCAGGGGCTGAGGAGCCCGAGATCATGGAGGCCTTCCTCACCCAGTTCTACGACGACAAGGATCCCCCGCGCCTTGTCCTCCTCTCCCACCCGGTCGAAAATCCCGACCTCGTGGCCGAAGCCCTTTCCGCGCGTGCCGGTCGCAAGGTGGAAATCGCCGTGCCGCTGCGGGGTGAAAAGGCCGAACTGGTGGAGAATGCGGCGCGGAACGCCCGCGAAAGCCTCGCCCGCCGGATGGCCGAATCCACCACGCAGAACAAGCTCCTCACCGGCCTGGCTGAGGCCTTCGACCTTGATGCCCCGCCCAAGCGGATTGAGGTCTACGACAACTCGCACATTCAGGGCACCAATGCCGTGGGCGGGATGATCGTCGCCGGGGCGGAAGGCTTCCTGAAATCGCAATACCGCAAGTTCAACATCAAGTCCGACGCCGGGGCCAACTCCGACGACTTCGGCATGATGAAGGAAGTCCTGACCCGCCGGTTTGAGCGTCTTCTGAAGGAAGACCCCGAGCGGAAGTCGGACATGTGGCCCGACCTTCTGCTGATCGACGGCGGCGCGGGGCAGGTCTCGGCGGTGGCCGAGATCCTGAACGAACTCGGCGTCGAAGACATCCCGATGGTCGGCGTCGCCAAAGGCATCGACCGCGACGCCGGGAAAGAGGAATTCCACCGCCTCGGCGAACGCCCTTTCGCCCTGCAACGGAACGACCCCGTCCTCTACTTCATCCAGCGCCTGCGGGATGAGGCCCACCGCTGGGCCATCGGCGCCCACCGCGCCAAACGGGCGAAGGCCGTCAGCCTGACCCCCCTCGACGACATTCCCGGGATAGGAGCCACCCGCAAACGCGCCCTCCTGCAACACTTCGGCAGCGCCAAAGCCGTGGCGCGGGCCGGGCTGTCAGACCTGCAGGCCGTGGACGGGATTTCCGAGGCGATGGCGAAGACCATCGCGGATTACTTTTCGGCCAAATCGTAGGGTGGGTGAAACCCACCATTCGTGACGGGAAGGTGGGTTGGCACCCACCCTACAGTGGACGCCGAATGAAGTCCCCCATATGCACCTTTCGATAGAACGGTATGTTTGTCGTTCTCCCGGTAGCTGGTCCTAGCGCTGGCTCCGGATATGGCCCCAACCACCCCAACACCCCCTCAACCCGCCCCTGCGTCACCGCCTCCCGCGTAATCTCCAGCGTCACCGCCTTCAACCGCACCCCCTCACCAAACACCGCCGCAAGGTCCTCCGGGTCCACCCTCCGCACCGTCTCGGGTTTGGTGATGTCGTCAAAGGTCACCAGCATCGGCACCTGGTCGGGCAGCAGGCTGACCGGTTCGGTCTGGTGGGGGATGCGCTGCAGCCACTCCTGCCGCTTCATGCCTGGAAAGCGGTCCATGGCGGCGGCATAGAAGCGTCCCTCGCTGCCGCCGAGCAGGGCAAAGAGATAGCGGCCGGGCAGAACCTCGACCACGGTCGCTTCGCCCCGGATCGTGTAGTTGATCTCATTGGCCGAGCCCGGAAGCTGCCGCATGTTGCCGTCAACTTCGACAACGGCGCTGCCGGTGACCTCGCCCGC